>JBBIOA010000022.1:0-103380 GCA_037443605.1 Terriglobales bacterium | reverse complement strand
ATCTTCGCCGGGATCGTGACAGGCGAGCAGCGGGGTGAAGTGATCGTCCCACTTGCTCATGAAGTAGAGACCGCGCTCCTGGACCCAGCCGTCGAAATCGGCGGCAGTGATTTCGTTGGGCGTGTGGAAGATGGAATCGCTAGGCGCAAGAATCTGAAGGGGGGCTTCTTCGACCGAAACACGCGCACGGCTTAGGTCGGCGGAATAAGGAGTGAACTTACCCTCATTGAACTCACCCGTACCCGAGTTGTATTGCACGACAAGCGTCCCACCGTTGGAGACCCATTCGAGCAGCCTCTTATTGTTCGTGGCAACGTCTTTCTGCGTGTCGTAGGCGCGGATGCCGAGCACGATTGTCTGATATTTGCTGAGATCTTCGGTCGCGAGTTTTTCTGCGGGGATCAGCGTGACATCCATTCCGACCTGCTTGAGGACGGTGGGGATGTCATCGCCGGCGCCCATGATATAGCCGACTTTCAGGTCGTGCGGAGCATGGACGTCCACGATGCTCACGCGCTGGCGTGCAGGCTGATAGTAGTAGAAGCTGCCGAGATCTTCGCGGGTTACCAGCGAATAGCCCTCGGAATACTTTTCGCCTTCCGCTTCGAGGACGGCGCGCACGGTTGCGCGGCCGGGACTAAGCTCTGAAGGAATGACCTTGAATGCGAAGTCCTGCTTCTCGCCGCGATGTTTGAAGTCGACCGCTTGCTCTGCCGGCTCGGAGCGCCAACCGGCGGGCAATTCGAGGCGGAGCGTGCCTTTGATTCCTCGACTTAAATTGCTGGTGACGCCGACGGCGACGGTGGTGGTTGAGCCGTTGTGAGTGGAGATGACCTGCGTACCGGGCTCAAGCATGACAGAAAATGCAGGGACGATTGCTAGCGGACGGGTGCGTTGTTTTCCCGAGTCGTCAAGGAATGGAGTCTCGACGACGGCGTCGATTCCATTGCGAGTCTTGTTTTCGCCAAGCGAGTATTCCACGCGCGCGCGCAACGCAGGCGGCGGGAATGGAAGCGTGGCATATTTTTCGTTGTCCACGTGATTGAGGCTTTCGCGTTCGGGATCGTCGCGATGCCAGTAGGGGCGCGTGTAGGCGGCGTCTTTGGGGACGCGTAGACGAAAGTCGGCGTGGAGGTCGTCGCCGGGCTTCACGGTTTCGGGACGCGTCTTGCCGCTGATGGTGTTCCAACCAGCGGGGACTTCGAGCTTAATGTGATCGATGGTCAACGGAAGTTTCGAGCCATTATGGAAGGTGACGGCTATTAAGAATTCCTGGCCGGGAGAAACGGTGGTGAGGGCATCGGATTCTTTGACCGGGCGAATGTTGCGACTGTTATCGGAGGAAACATGCGCGGTCAAAGTTGCTCCGAGGGCGAGGTTGAGGGCGCGTTCGGCCTGGCGCTGCTTTTCCGCAAGAACGTCGATCACATCGTGTGCATCCCCTCCGCCGCCGGATCGAAGGATTGTAAGCAACTCGTCGATCTTGCTGCGCACCGCTGCGAGCGGCGCGACGGCGGCATTCGGATCTTTGCTGGCCTCGGCAACTTTTGTCGCGATCTCCTTGAGATCCGCTGCGATCCGCGGATCAATCTTGCCCTCGAACTGCAAGCGGTCCAACAGACCGTTCCACGTAGCATCAATCCCGTCGAGGAAACTTTTTTCGTGACCGTCCTTCCCTGCTGCAGACGGGATCGTGGAATCGACGAGTTTGTAGAAAGTGAAGCGGTCACCGGGGTCGACAGTCCAGTTAGCGGCGCCTTGCGACATCTGATGGCGCAGGCCTTGCATGGAGAACTGGATGTATTCCATGCCCAGTTCGGGGTTACGCTCGCCGGTGTTGTATTTCACGGTCCAGTCAGCGTCGGGACAGGTCATCGCGCCCCAGGCGCAGACATTGCCGATGTAGAGTTTCTTCGGTTGCCAGGGCGGAAGGCCGGCAGCGATCTGCTCGGGAAAGCGCTTGGGATCGCCGGCGGCGCGGAAGGCTTCGCGGGTCAGAAGACTCGAGGCTTGATGATGGCCGTGGCCATCGCGATCGGTGCCGGAAAAGCGGGCGACAAGAACATCGGGACGGAAGGTGCGGATGACGCGGACCATGTCGGCGAGAGCAATGTCGTGCCCGCCCCACTTCTCAAACGTCTCGCTGGCGGTCTTAGAGAATCCAAAATCCGCGACGCGGGAGAAGCGCTCCTGCACGCCGTAGTACTGATCGGACGCGAGCAGCTCTTCGGCGCGAAGCACGCCCAGCACGTCGGAAAGATTGCTGCCGATTTTGTTCTGGCCGCCTTCGCCGCGATTGAGAGTCATCAACAGCGTGCTGACGCCGTGGCCGCGTGCCTGGAGGGTGAGCAGGCCTCCGTCTTCGTCATCCGGATGCGCGACAACCTGCATGAGGCGGGCGGTCGTGCCGAGGCGCAGAAGTTCGAGACGCAGGCCGGGCGTGCCCTGATCCTGGGGGAGAGGCGCGGGCACGCCTTGGTAGAGGAAGCCGGGAGGATCAGCGTTGAGGTCGGGAGTCTGGCCGGTGGAAGCAGCCGCGAACGCTAGAACAAAAAGGAGTGCAAAAGCGCCGCGCCTGGTCCACGGCTGGTTGGCGGATCCGGAATATGTCACCGTACAAGGATGGGGCCAGAGGGCAGTTTGACGCAAATTCTTTGAGGGACGGCGTGGCTCCCAAGTCTTCGCAAAGGGAGCAGCCCTTCGACAATCTCGAGGCGGGCTATGGGGCATCCTAAGGGGTTTGCCACTCCCGGCAGACGCGGGCAGGAGTGCCCGCGCCACAGTGGACTGCCACACTAGACATCGCAGAGGTCAGCAGCTTTGCGAAGGGAGACCAGCGGGTCTCCCGTCGGCAGGAATTCGTGCGCCACGTACGCCTTGTAGCCGGAGTCGGCGATGGCGCGCATGACGGCGTCCCATTGGACTTCTTGGGTTCCGTCAAGTTCATGGCGGCCTGGGACGCCTCCGGTGTGGAAGTGGCCGATCCAGCGGACATTCTCGCGAATGGTCGCGATCAGGTCGCCCTCCATGATCTGCATGTGGTAGATGTCGTAAAGCAGCTTCACGTTAGGGGAATTGACTTCCTGCATCACGTGCACGCCCCAGGCGGTGTGATCGCACATGTAATCGTGATGATCGCGCTTGCTGTTGAGCAGTTCGAGACAGATGGTGACGCCGTTGTCCTCGGCGATTTTCTTGACGCGGTTCAGGCCGGCGATGGTGTTGCGCGCGCCTTCGTCGTCGGACATGCCGGCGCGGTTGCCAGAGAAGGTGATCACGTTGGGGACGCCGGCTTTGGCTGCCAGCGGAATATTCTTGCGGAACCCTTCCTCGATCGCAGCGTGATGGTCGACGCGGTTCATGGCCTTGCCGATGTCGCCCCCTCCGGCGTAAGCCATGGTGCAGAGGATGCCGTAGCGGCGGGGGATCTCATATTCCTCGGGTTGGAGGAGATCGACTCCCTTCAGCCCGATCTGCGCCGCATATTCAGAGAGCTGATCGACGGACATTTTCTGGTAGCACCAGCGGCAGACGGACTGGTGGATGCGGTTCTTGCGGGGAGTGTTGTCGGGCAGTGCGAGGGATGGCGTGGCCATCGCGAGTGCGCTGGCGACCGAAGAACCGAGTACAGTGCGTCGAGTGATCTTGGGCATGGTCTTAAGTTACTCTTCCCCACAAGCGGAAGCAGGCGAGATCCCTCCGCGCAGTGGTGAGGACGCGCGCGTTCGGGATGACGCCGTCGCGAAACGGCTCCCAAAAACTTGGAATTGTACGAACTTGCGCACTATTGTCTGCCTTCCTTCAGCACCGCCTGGCAGTTGCTGGCAGACGTGAGCACCTCATTGAACTTCGTATCTTTGCGAAGATCCTTGAGCAGCGGATCTTCGAGCAGGGCCGAGTAAGCGCAATAGTTTTGCTGGACAGCAGCTTTGAGCAAGCGTAGAGCGGGCTCGTGCTGGCCGCAGGCCGCCATGAGTGTGGCGATGTGATACCAGGCCTCGGCATCGGGTTCGACCATGACGGAGGATTCGGATTCGCGCACGATTTTGGCGAAGTCGGCTGGTTTCTGAGGCGCGGTGCAGGCCTCCATCAAGTCACGGTGATAGTAGGCAGCCTTTGCCATATTCTGGGCGGCGGAGCGCGCCTCGTTCAAATTTGCATCGGCAAGGAAGATATACGGCGTGACCCAGGCAGCCCATTCGGAGCCGGCGTCGAGGTGCACGAAGTCCATGGCGCGATCGGTCTTGCCTTTCTCGAGGAACGACCAGGCGCAGGAGCGGAAGGTAAAATTGCCGGGATCGAGTTGGCGTGCGGTGTTGCATTCTTGCGTGGACTCATCGAGCATTCCGGCATAGCGGTACACGTAGCTGAGAGCGAAATGAGCGTCGGCGCTTTGCGGGCGGCGACGGACCAGATCGGTCGCCGCGTCGAAGGCGCGGCCCAGATCGCCGCGCTCCACGCGATTGGTGATCAGGCTGCTGGCGGCCATGACGCGGTTGGGGTCGAGCGAGACGGCACGCTCGAAAGCGGCATTGGACCGCTGGAAGGCTTCTTCGCCGCCGCCCCCAAAGGTGGAATCGAAGTTGTAGCGCTGGCCCAGAGCCTCCCAGGCGGGGGCATAACTGGGGTCGATGCCAACCGCCCACTCGAGCATCCTGATGGCCTCTTTGTTGGGTTTGGGATCGTGCGGCTGCGCCACGGCACGCAGGTAAAAATCGTAGGCTTCCTGATTCTTGGGTGGCGAAGTGGCTTCAATCGCACCACCTCCGCCGCCGAGAACGGGCAGGAGGCCGTGCTCAATCCGAGCTTTCAGCTGATCGTGCAATCCAATCAGGTCGTCCGCCCTGCCGGTCACGGTAGTGTTCCATAGCACACGATCCGTCGGAACGTCGACGGCTTCCAGGGTGACGTTCAGCTGGTCGCCCTGCTTGATGAAGTGTCCCTGCACGATGCGGCCGACCCGCAGCTCCTGCCCGACTTTTTTCGGATCGACATCGAGCGCCACAAACCTGCGCGTCACCGACGAAGGCCGGACTTCGAGGGTGCGCGAGTAGGTGAGGACGCTGGTCAGTTCGTCGGCGAGCGCAAAGCGGAGATAGTCGACGTTGAAGTCCCCGTTCATGTTCTGCAGGGGCAAGACGGCGATAGCGTTTCGCTCCTCGGCGTTGGCGGTGGCCCGGTGCTTGAACCACCAGGCGCCGACGGCCGAGAGCACGGTGACCAGCAGCCCGGCCGTGGCGATGAGCAGATAGGTCTGCAGACGTGAGGAAGTTCCGAATGTCTTGGTTGAGGCGCGCAGGCGCAGGACGGTCTGGGTGCCGCTCTTGATGTTGCCGGATTCCGCTTCCCGCTTCAGCAGGGCCAGATCCGACTTCATCTCGGCGGCGCTCTGGTAGCGATGGTTGCGATCCTTCTCCATCGCTTTGCCGATGATGCCCTCCAGTTCAACCGGAATCTTCGGATTCAACTCGCGAGGCGGAGTGGGTTTGGAATGGAGCACGGCATCCAGCGTCATCAGCGAGTTGCTGCCGGCAAAGGGCTTCTTGCCGGTCGCCATTTCGTAGAGAACGACGCCAAAGGAGAAAAGGTCGCTTCGGGCGTCGACGATTTCGCTGCGCGCCTGCTCGGGTGACATGTAGACGGCAGTGCCGGGGATGACGCCGACGGCGGTCAGGGAGTTGTCGGCTCCAGCGTCATCTTCGGTGCCAAGATGGTGCACCAGTTTGGCGAGACCGAAATCGAGGACTTTTACCTGGCCGCTTGGGGTAATGAAGATATTTGCGGGCTTGATATCGCGGTGAACGATGTTCTTGGCATGGGAGGCGATCAGGGCGTCGGCCACCTGCACGCCGATGTCGAGGACCTTGTCCACCTCCATGGCGTGACCGGCGATGCGCTGCTTGAGGCTCTCCCCGTCGAGCTTTTCCATGACGATGAAGGGGTGCCCGTTGTTGTCCTCGATGCCATGGATGGTGCAGATATTGTGGTGATTCAGTTGGGAAGCGGCGCGAGCCTCGCGGGTAAAACGCTCGAGAGACTTGGGGTCGCCGGCAAGATTTTCGGGAATGAACTTGAGTGCGACGTGGCGGCCCAGCTTAAGGTCCTCGGCCTCATAAACCACGCCCATACCCCCACCGCCGAGCTTTCCAAGGACGCGGTAGTGGGAGACCTGCTGGCCGATCATGAGAGGCGTACTCGGCGGTAATGTTAGGCTGCTGGCCGATTCCGGTCAACTGGCTTGTTTCCATTCGGGTAGGGAGCATGGGGAGAGAAGTGCGACAGGATTTCCGTTTGCGGGACGAAGGCCATTTTGGGCCTCGCCACGTCCAGTTGGAAGGCATCCGCAGCACTGCGCCTCGGGCCAGCCGCGCTAAGATGCAGGAAGAAGGAGCAGGCGTATGGGCAATGAGTCGAAGTCGCGGGATGAGGTAAGCGCCGAGTTGCATGAGGCGATTCGAAAGCGGGCCGAGGAGATCTACGAGTGCAGCGGGCGGGCCCCCGGTCACGATGTGGAAAACTGGGTGCGGGCGGAACGAGAAATTCGTGCCGAAACCGAGCGGGCACCGGAGAGGCGCAGGGCCATTGTGGTCAAAGTGAACGGCGAGGAGATTGTGGGCGAATACGATCCCACGTCAGCAGAGGGGTACTCGCCCGGAGAATTTGCGCGCGGGGAGGCAGTGGCCGTGCGCTTCGCGGGCGAGAAGATGTACGTAATGCGGCCGGGCAGAGCGGAATTGGAGACCACGATTGTACGGAAAGAAGCCGCGGTGGCCGCTCACTCGGCGACGTAAAATCCGGCGGAGGCCCCCACCCACTGCATGTTCTTGTTGTGATCGACGCCCATCTGCAGGCCTCGGCCCATGCGGATGATGGTCAGGACTGGTGTCAGTTCGTCGAGCCAGATATACATGACGCGGACTTCGGCTTTCGTTCCTCCGAATGGAGTTTCGATGACTGGCTCGAAGTGCATGCGCTCCTGGAGAATGTAGTAGGGACGCTTGCCGGCAGGGATCGCGGCAATGTCTTCTTTCTTCGGGGCGATCACGACGCCCAGGCCCGCAAACGAATAGAGAGGTTTGAGGGCATAGTTTTCCAGGTCGGGCGGAATCTCTTTGAGTTGGTCGAGGAATGTCGTCTTCGGAACCGATTCGTGTTTGAGATACGGGATGGAGAACTTGCTGATGCGGAAATACCAGTTGGGATGGCCGGCCCACTCAACCTGGAGATCGTCTCGCCAATCGAAATTGAGTTTCACGTTCTTGCGCTCCAGTTCATCGACGATAGCGCGGTTGTAGATGCGGTGGATGGGGATGCGCTTGCCGTCACGCTCGTAGTAGAGACGTGAGCCTTCTTTTTTTATATCGACGATGTTGACTGGGCGCACGCCGAGTTGTTTTTCGGTGAGAAGAAAATCGGGGAGCGTTTTTTGATGGAGGGGATCGATCTCCATCAGGATGACGTTTTCAGGATCATGAGTGCCGACGATGGCGTGGCGGAGAATGCCGCGATATGAATCTGTGTCAAGTCCGCTCAGGAGATAGTTGAGATTGGCGGATTGTAGATCGTAGATATCGAGGTAGGCTTCCGCGAGGGGGCCCTGGTATGCATAGAGCGAGGGGAATGCCTGGAGTTCGACCAACTTCGGACTAAGAGAGCCACCTGCATCGCGGACAAGCCCGAAATCAACCTGCACAAACATGGGATGCGCGGGCTCGTTCGGGACTCTATACTCGGCCGGAACAGCCTCGTCCGATTTCGCGCGGTATTCAGGATTGTCCACCAACTGGCGAATCAGATCTTGGCCGTCGAGCGCCATACGATCGAGGAGTGACTTCGGGAAAAAGCAGGGAGTTTCGGAGAGACGGAACTGAACGTGCGTGCCGCTGATCTCGTCGATGCGGCGGAGGAATGCCTGGTATTTTTCAGGAGTGAAGCCGGCGTTGAACTGTCTGCGCAGCGCGGGAATCATAGGCAGGCAGTATGGAACGGTTACTCGCGAATGTCCATGCTCTGGATGAAGCCGTCTTTCAGCGTGTAGACGTGCTCGACCATGCGATCCATCAGCACGTTGCCGGAAAGATCGCGAACGACCTGATGCACGCTGACTGCGATGCGTCCGGATTCATCTTCCGTGAAGCGGACGGGGTCGACGTGAGGATCGATCATGCGCCACTGACGAGTCCAATAGGCGCGAACGCCGTCGTGGCCTTGGACGGTGCCGCCCTCCATACCATTCGGCCAGACGACATCGGGCTGCATGGTAGCGAGTGCGAGATCCATATTGCGGGCGTTGAATGCGGCGTAAGCTCTACCGAGGTTCTCGATCTCTGGCGCAAGCGCGCCCGGCCCCCCTTCATCATCACGTCCAGTCGCGAGGTCTACGAGCAGATGCTTACCTTCCCAGTACCTCACAACCAACGTCCTGTCACCTAGAAAGTATGCGCCCTCCGTTACGTCCGGAGTTGAAACGGACCACAGGTGAGCGCCAGAGCAGTCGAACCTGTCGACTCCCAGTTCGTGCAGAGCGATGAAGTGGTCCCCGCTATCTTCCAGCAACAACTGGTAGAACGGGCCATCCAATTTTTGGCTCGAGACCAGACGATGCTCAGATAGATCAATAAAGCTGACCGTGAGATCATGCCCGATCGCAATCGTGTGTTCGGCCGGAGATAGGGCCCACGATGGCTTTATGCCGTGGAAACCCATAATCATCCCGATCTTAATGTGTGCACCTGCGTAAGTGAGTTCCAGTAGGAAGCACGTTCGGGGTGACTCCGCGTCGGTACCGATCAGGATGCTGTCTGCGCCGCAGGAACGAAGGATTTCTAACAGCTCGGATTTCGAACCAACCTCACGGAAGATCATTCCTTCAATTTCGGCAACGGCCATCATGTCGTTGAGAAGGATCTACGCTTCCACCAGGAACTTGCCTTCGCGCATGATCTGCTGGTCGTCGACCCAGATATTGAATTTGCGGCCGACCACATCGATGTGAGTGGTGGAATCCCAGTTGGCGCCGGTGTGGGCGCCGTAGGGATTGCCGAAGGCGATGTGGACGCCGGGATACTTTTCGTCCTGCAGAATCTGGCCGATCAGATCTTTCAGGCCGATGTTGGTGCCGATCGCGAACTCGCCCACGCGGTCGCTGTTTTCGTCGGTGTGGGTGTACTTCCAGAAATCGCTTTCTAGTTCGCGATTGTCAGAGTGCGCTTCGGTCAGGCGATTGCCTTTCATGTGCACCGTCAACGGAGTCTCTTTCAGGTTTCCGAACTTGGCGCAGAGATAATCCCCGACCACACCATCGATCACAAACGTTCCGTTCACTTCTCCGGGCGTCGTAAAGATTTCACCGCCGGGCAGGTTGCCCCATTTTTCGGGCGTGATGATTCCGCTGGTCTTGAGCCACTTGTAGTTCGGATTCAGGTCGGCCGTGAGGTCGGTACCGGCGTCGGTCGTGGCGCGGACCTTCGAGGCCTTGCGCACCATCTCCACAACTTTCTGGCTCAGGCGGTCGACTTGCGCGAAATCGGCGCGCATGCCTTCCAGCATGATTTCGCGGTTGATGTTGACCATGTGCGCGTGGCGAATCTTGCGGCGATTGACCACATCGGTCATCTGGATGCGCGAGCGCAATTCGTTGGTCTGTGCCTGGACGGCAAAAATCGATACTTGGCATTGCTCCAGATCTTCGATGATTTCGTGCGGCAGGTCTTTCAGAGGACGTTGCGCAAGATCCTCCAGCACCCACGCATGATAGGGCGAGCCCAGCCTTTCCAGTTCGGCAACGATCGCCGCCGCGATTTCCAAAGTGGCGTGGTCGGTGATGACGCAAACGCGCTCCTGCGGCTGAATGCGCAGACATACGTGGACCGCGTTAAACGCGCCGGGCTTATATTCTGGATCAAACGAAGTCAGGTCGAGGTGGGTCGGTTTCGAATTGACAGAAGTGCGCATTACCCTACTTTTCTGACGGCCTCGGGCGCCTCTTCCAGTCCCGCCTCCGTCTCTTCAATGATGTAATCGACGACTTTTTTCAAGTCTCCGGTTTGTTCGAAGACCCGCAACTGGCGGTCGGCCCCGCTGCCCATTTCCACCATCTTGTGGATGTAATTCAGTTCCTCGCGCGAGCCAAGTTCATCGACCACGTCATCGACGAATTCCAGATATTCATTCACGAGATCGCGCGCGGGCACCTCAATCTGTTTGCCGAAGTCGATCAGTTTCCCGTCGAGACCGTAACGAGCGGCGCGCCACTTGTTCTCCATGATCAGAGCGCGGCGATACAGACGGAATCCCTGATTTGCGGTGTAGAGCTTGTAGAGCTTGGCGACAGTCGCCTGAATCAGCGCCGCGATCGCAATGGTCTCATCCGCGCGCATCGGGATATCAGCCACGCGGAATTCGATGGTGTTGAAGAACGGATGCGGGCGAATGTCCCACCAGATCTTCTTGGCGTTGTCGATGCAGTTGGTCTTGATGAGCAGCTTGATGAAATTTTCGTACTCGCCCCAGCTGGGAAAATAATCGGGGATATTGGTGCGCGGAAACTTGTCGAACACCTTGCAGCGGTACGATTTCAGCCCGGTGTTCATCCCCAGCCAGAAGGGCGAATTGGTGGAGAGAGCCAGAATGTGCGGCAGGAAATAGCGCGCGTGATTCATCATGTGGATCGCGGTTTCGCGATCCTCAATGCCCACGTGGACGTGCAGGCCGAAAATCAGGTTGGCCCGCGCGACCAGTTGCATGTCTTCGACGAGATTCTTGTAGCGGTCGTCGGGATGAATTTCCTGAGTGCGCCAGTCAGAAAACGGATGCGTCGCCACCGACGCCACGCGCAGGCCGTTTTCTTTGGCCAGGCGAATGATGTTGCGGCGCAGGTCTTTGACTTCGGCCTTGGCTTCCTGAATGTTCTTGCAGATTCCGGTACCGACTTCGACCACGGACTGGTGCATTTCGGCCTTGACGCGCTCCTGCAGGACCTTCTTGCCCTTCTCCAGCAGTTCGGCCTGAATATGCGACCGCAGGTCCCGCGTGACGGGGTCTATCGTCTGATATTCCTCTTCAATTCCGAGTGTGAAGGTCGGCAGCATAAGGACTCGTATTGGGCAGCCTTGGGCTGCTCATGAAGAACAAAGATTCGTGTTGACCCTACTGAGATTGCGCTTACTTCCCCCTGCGTCGAGGCACGAGGACCATCAGAACTAGGCTTAAACAGTATATCAATGGCTTGCAAGGTTTCAGGCATCTTCCCGTCATCGGGGAGCCTCAGTCCCACTCCCTATTTTCTTTTACGCGGGCTTTGACAATCTTCTTCACAAGAGCGTCGGGAAGCGGCTTGTTCGAGGGGAATTGGATCGTGCCTCTCGACGTTGCGTAGCCTTTAAGTTCTTTGGCGAATCGTTCGATCACGCCCGAGCCGGTGGGAAAGAGGCTGCAGTGGTTCTTGAATGCGGCGTAAGCAACCAGCATGCCGTTGTACTTGAACATGGGCATGCCGTAGCTGATGACTTCGGTGGTTTCCTTCGGGACGACCGACTGAACCACCTTGCGGATATGCTTCAGCGTGGAACAGGCGGGTTCAGGAACGCGCGACAAGTATTCGTCCACCGTTTTTGCAATTTTTCCGCTACGCATGCAAGCCTACCCTTCCTGACACTCACTCCCCGCGTTTGCCCATCAGCGACCTCGGAGATATTCCGCCCAACGCATTTCCTTCACTGCGCTCGCGCCACTCTGGGCCATCTTCACGGCCATCTCTGCGACGGCGTTGACGATCCAATGGAAGTTCTCTTCGCCGACCGACGTAATTTCCGCGTCGGGCGCGGGGTTCAGGAAGTCGATCGCATACGGGATGCCCTTCTCTACGGCGAATTCGACGGTGTTCAGGTCGTAGCCGAGAGCGTTGCACAGGGTGAGCGCGTCGCGCTCGATTCGGTCGCGCAGGGCTTTCGACGACGGCGGAGGATTCCCCTTTACGTAGCGCTCGTGGTGCGGAGCCTTCGGATCGTACTTCATGATGTGCACTTTTTCGCGTCCCACCACGTAGCAGCGGAAGTATTCGTCGAACTCCACGCCGCGCTGCAGCGTCATGCACAGATCACCCGTCTGGTTGTAGTTGTGGAAGAACTCTTCGGGCGTGTGCACTTTGTAGACGTGCTTCCATCCGCCGCCGGAATAGGGCTTGAGGAAGGCCGGGAAGCCGACGTAGTCGAAAATCTCCTGCCAGTTCAGCGGATAGATCAGGTTGCGCATGGAACGCTCGGTCGTGTCGGGCGGATGCTTGTGGTGCGGCAGGATGACGGTGGGCGGAATGGCTACGCCGAGTTTGTGCGCCAGCGCGTAGTTGAAAAACTTGTCGTCCGCCGTCCACCAGAAGGGATTATTGACGACGATCGTGCCGTGCAGCGCGGCGTTCTTGAGCCACGCGCGGTAGAACGGGATGTCCTGGGAAATGCGGTCGATGACCACGTCATACTTCTTCGGTTCGTCCATGCGGATGCCGCCGATCTGGACGAACTCTGCGGTGATGCCGTCGATCTTGAGAGAGTTGATCCGGTCCACCACGGCGGGCGGAAAGGAATTTTCCATACCGAACAAGAAGCCGATTTTTTTCACGACGAAGTCTCCGTTAATGATCTTGATATCGGAGGGCAAGGCCCGCAGCGGCTGAAGCCGTGCCCTTCCCGTTCATTAAAGTTCCTAGGTCACTAGAAATACTTCGCTGCCATCCTTTGCCAGAGCGGCCAATCATGCTTTGAATTGTCGCCCCACACGTCGAGCCAATGGGGAATCGCCTTGTTGTTCAGGGTCGCGGAGAACTTAATGTTCTGGTCGAGGCACATGTCCCAGTCCGCAGAGCCGAGAATGATCTTCATCTGGCGATAGCGGCTCAGAAACCAGTCGTCCGACATATTCGCAAGGTAGTCCGGCGGATTGTTGAAATAGCATTCGTTGTCGTAGTAGCCGTCGAGAAACTGCTTGATGTCGAAGGCGCCGCTCATGCTGGTGCAGTGCGTGACCACGTCGGGATGCTTCAGAGCGAAATTCACCGTGTGATATCCCCCGAAGCTGCATCCGGTGACGGCCAGGCCCAACGCGGGATTCTTCCAGCGGATGAACGGCAGGAATTCGTGGAGGATGTAGCGCTCGTAGTGCAGGTGACGAAGAACGCGCCAGCGGGGATGCGCGCCCTTGTTGTACCAGCTCTCGCTGTCGATCCCGTCGGGGCAGAAGACCTGGACTTCGCCGCGCTCGATTTTCGGTGCCAGAACGCCGATCATTCCGCGGTCTTCGTATTCAAAAAACTTCCCCATCGAAGTGGGAAAGACGAGCAGGGGCATTCCGGAGTGCCCGAAAACGAGCGCCTCCATGTCCCGGTTGAGTTCCTGGCTATAACCTTTGTGATATTCGCGATTCATGTGTAGTGGTGCCGCGGAACACAGATTGATATGTGTGTTCCGCAGCCGAAGTATCTTACCCGATGGAGGGTGGAAATCGATAGATGCGCATCCCACCGTTCCAGAGCCGGGACCATTGCTCGCCTGATCCTTCACACCGTTCGAAGCACGGCTGCGCTCCAAAGGTGACGCCTTTCATAACACGCAGAACAATCGGAACCTCGAACCATCCGCTGCAGAAAAAAGCCCGCCCCTTGCGGAGCGGCCGTTAGCGATTGGGGGAGGACAACGCTTGTTAGGAGCCGTTCGAACAGACCGACAACGAACCATTACCTTGGAAACTCAACCACTCGTTCACCGACGTTGCAGGACAACGTCCCGGGCAAACGTGCAGGTGGCCGGCGCTAGGCTCGCCAGCAGCGCAAACGCAACACAGACAACAGTCTTCCGTGTCATAGACCTTCCTGTCTCGCTGAGATTTCAGTTGCGTTCCGAATCGAGGTAACGCTGAGACCCACTTCAAAAACGCAGGAACATGCCGGAAGAGACCCCAATTCTCCGGCACCGTTGCGTATGCGATATCTCGCATTGAACACCCAGGTCAAGGTGCAAAATTCATCTGTTTGTGTTTTGTCCTGTTTTCGTAACTGTGGAGGGTTTCTGGACCGAGGGCATTTTGACGGCGGGACGCAGCCCTTGCCAGGGCTGGTCAGCAGACGGAGAAACACGAGGTTGACCGGGGGAACCACCAATCAACCGGCAACGGACGTTCGGCCAGAGCGATAACGTGGTAGAGAAACCGAGCTACTTCTTGTACCAGAAGATCGCTACCGCGACCAGAATGACCGTGATGACCCAGAGCACAATGTCTTTGGTGCGGTTCTTTTCTTTTTCCTCAGCCATGGCGGAAAGTACACCACACCTTGCGCCGCGGTTCAAGTACTGCTTGAAATGCTGAGGTTACGGCTTGGCCGGTGGTGCGGCCTGTTTGTAGTCCTTCAGCTTCACGATCTCGCGGATCTGCACGGTCTGCGCCATGAAGTGCAGTTCGTCATCGACCCTGACGTAGGCCGGAAACCAGTGACCGTCGATCAGCTGCCGGTAGGCGACGAAGGTGGGACGAATGTCCTGCGGCTGATGCTTTTTGCGGTGAACCTGTTCGGGAACGCTCTTGCCGCACAGCTTGACGATTTGCAGGTCCTGACGGTCGACCCAGATGCGGCCCTGATAATACCGCTTGTTCTTCTCCTCTTTCTTGGGCTCAACGTGAAAAACGTACGTATCGAGGTCGTCGACATGCTGTTGTCCGGCATAGGTCACGTTGTAGTCGGGTAGATCGTCGGTGGTCATCATCCAAGGCATGAAAACGCGGATGTCGTCCCAGTCTTCGGCCGACAGTTGGACATCGCGCAGAGTGGATTGCTCTCCATAGGTCACGTTCTCGATGCGCTTGCCTTTGGCGTCGTAGGAAACCAGCGTGATCTCATGGAATTGGCCGTTTACTTTGGTGCCATCCAGGGTCTGCACCATCAGATCTTGGGTGAAGGTGTAGTGAGTGCGGGCATCGCGGAGCCTGGTTTCTTGCGCGGCAATTTTCTGAACGAGGTCCGGCACCGCGAGGTTCTTGGGGGGAGCAGTATCCAGGACGCCATCTCCCTCGGCACAATTAGTCTGTGCCTGCGCGTAATGCGACGGCAGAAATGAAATCAGAATGGCCAGACTGATGGAGAGCAGACTTGCATTTGTCGTCCGGCGGTGTGACGCAGGATTTTGTTCGTTCGCGGGCTGCATAAACATCCATTTTCGACTTCGGGGTTAAGTCGAACCTTACAACGGGGACGCAGTCGGCTGCAATGCGAACTTGCCGAAGGCGTCGCCATTTTTCCTAACCGGCGGGGATTTGGGCGTGGGGTGGGGAATTCCCCTGCATGTGCAAAGGGTTGCGCCAGCGGTGGCGAACGAGTGGTAAGTACAAGATTCTATTATGCGTAAGGTTGGCACGGGGGTTGCACCACCAAGAGGTGGGTAGGACAAAACACCATGAAAACGATCCTTGTCGCGCTGTTCATGTTGTGCGCCGTGGCGGCCTTCGGACAAACCGCTTCCACCACCTCCAACCAGGCTCAAATGCTGCAAGTGCCTGATCACCCGCAACACGCCTCGCTGCATCAGATGGCGACCGAACAACCGCTGGTTGGCGGATCCCCCCAAACCTACACTTTCGCGCATGGTGAAGTTCCGCTCTGGGAGTTTGGTCCGGTCGCGCCAGCGGTGTCGCTGGGCGACATTGCGCGCGCGTATCGCAAGGAAAAAGTCGCCGCGAAGAAGGCCGAGATCTTCTTCGAAAAACAAGGTTCCTAGCGCCTCCAGATCTTCGGGCTGCGTAGGAGATGGGCGGACATTTTTGTTCGCCCTTTTTTATTGGAGATTTCAATACAATTGAAATTTGCGGATTTCGCGGAGTGGTGCGGCGATCTCGCTGCGGGACAAACCGGAGGAACTAACGACGCAAAATCGCCGGTCTACCGACCGATGACGCCTTGCGTGTCCATTATTCTACCGATCACACCCTGTGTGTCTCTCATACTCGACCCTCCTAACAACCCGTTCGATGCCGAATCCAAGCTTCCGGGTTCAACCCTGCGTCAAGCAAAGTGTGGCACATCGCAACCCACAATTACAACCGCAGTAAAGAGCAGTAAGCAAAAGACTTGTGCTCCATCAAGGCAGTGGAGCCGACATGCCCGACGCCAGCAATACAATTCCCACCACGCCGAGCCATCGCAGAATGGCGAAGATTCTGAGCACGAAGTTCTGCGCTTGCGCAAAGTTCTCCTCATCCTGCTTGTCGCTATCCTGGTCGCCATCGCCAGAGTCCTCGCCTTTGCGCGCGCGCTGCTCATCGGAGGCGGTGATCGGTCCGGAGATCAGCCACAGCGTGATCGCCACGGCCGCGTAGACAAGCAGTGCGATTCCGAAACCGACAAAAAAGTCCGCCCAAGGCTTCGACACGATCGGCTTGAGCGTCACCGAGGCCACGCCTGATATCAGAGTAAACAGACTGGAGACAACCAGAGCCCGGCTGCCAAAAGTGGGGAGCTTGAATTTTTGGGGAGTCGATGAATTGCTTGTCATGGCCAACCTCGCGACGCTCATGAGCCCCGACAGACTCCGACAATCTACACGCAAGTTGGCGGAAAAGGCCACTGCACTTTCGTGGTAACCCAGAAGAACCTCCCACAGAAAACCAAATCTGCTCGTTTCGCCTTCTAACCGCTCGTCGATACCGAGCGGGAAGCGCTGGGGATGGATATACTGCATGTTTGGTCTTTCGGGGCCTACGGAGGAAAGCAGAAGGATGAAGCGCTGGCAGGCAGCGGTAATTCAACGGATCATCATGGCGGTGTTCTCGACGGTTCTGGCCGCGCTCCCGGCCTATTGTCAACACGGAATGCTCGGGATCAGTGGAGGGCTAACCTCCGACCGATACGGCGCGCTCACGCGCTATCAGGACGGAGTAGGAATCATTGACGGTAGAGGCATTGTCTGGAAAAGCCCCGACAAAACGACCGGAGCCGATATCGAGGTGGGCGGCGAGGTGCGCATTCCCTCGAACACGAACACGCACGCCAAAGAATTTTCGGTGTTTGGGGGCCCGGCGTTCCGGTTCGGCGAACACTGGTCGGTGGGATTTCATGCGCAAATCCACTGGTTCTATCAGCCTCCGAGCACGAACATTCCGTCGGGCATTATTGTGGGCACGACTTTCTACCGGCCGCGGATGTGGATCCTGGAGCCGCCCGGATTTGTTCAATACAAGTTTGGTGCGGACAATCGCTGGTTCGTGCGTGCGGAGGGCGGACCGGAATTCAGTCCGCATTACAAGTTCACCGTGCCGACCGGATATCCAAACCCCAACCTGGACCACGGATACACGGTGCGCGGCACGGTGGGACGGAACTTCGGCAAGTGGTATATCAAGGGCAGCTACGAGACCAGGTATTTCAAATTTCGCACGAACTTTGGGAACCCCGGGAACTTCTACAACTGGCGCAGCGATATGGCGACGGCGGGCGTAGGCCTCTCATTCTGAGTTTGCCGCCAGCGGGCCTACGAACCCGAGCTTTGCGGGCCGGAAGCAGGCTGCGGCTGGAACGGCGCGGACACCACAATTGGCTCCTCGGGCATGATGATCCAAGCCAAGATGTATGGGATGAATCCGACGCCGGTCATGATGGCTGTCACCAGCCAAACCAGGCGCACGACTGTCACATCGATGTCGAAGTATTCGGCAAAACCGAGGCAAACGCCGCCGATTTTGCGTCCGAGGCGGGGGCGAAGCAACTGACGGCGCGCTAGCGAAGCGCCGACGCGGATCCCGCAATAGGCACAGACGTTGGCATCATCCTGAATGGCTTTGCCACAGTAGTTGCAGTACATGGGTCAGCCTCCCCATTCAAGGATACGTCACCGCAGGGCACGAAGTTCCCCTATTCCCGGTACGCGTCCTTGATGTACCGGCGGGCTGCATCGGCCTGGCCACTGTCCGTTCTGCCGGCCAGGACGGTCTGATAGGCTTTCATGGCGAGGTCGCGCTTCTGTAGCAGGTCGTACATTTGACCGGCGGCGAGATTGGCCTTCTGCAGAATGTCGGGATCCGGGTTGGGCGCCTGATTTACCAGTTCGTAAGCGGAGGCGGCGGCTTCCAGGTCCTTTTTGCTGCGAAGCAGTTCTCCGAGGCCCCAGGCAGCCAGTTCATAGTGCAGGTTGCCGTACTTACCTTCCCGTCCGTTCTGCCAGACTTTTCGGTAGGTGGCCTCGGCTTCATCCAGATGACCGGAGGCGCGCTGCAGGTTAGCGACTTCTGTCGGGAAAAGGTGATTCCGGGGATACTTTGCGGCGAGTTCCTGCATGTAACCAAGAGCTTCGTCAAACTTGTGCTCGCGGCGCAGGAACAGGCTTAGAACCACTTTCGAGTCGTTGGTGTTCTCGCCGCTGCCTTTGGCTACCTCCCGCAGATATTCAAGCCCTTTCTCTTTCGACCCGCTGAGTCCGGCAAGGGCTGCAGCGACTTTCACGCTCCATGGCAGGTTACCGACCACGTAATTGTGCGTACCCACAACCAATTTGGCGTCGAGGTAGGCAGGATCAAGTTCGAGGACATGCTCGTGATCGTGGCGAGCGCCCACGGCGTTGCGCAGGGCCGAGAACCATGCACGTTCGATCAGGCCGGTGTATACGGAATACTGTGCACGGGTGACGCCGCGGCAGTAGAGCGCATCGACGTCGCCTGGATTCGCCTTGAGGCGCTTCTCTTCCAGATCCTCCGCCCGGCGCACGAGTTCCTTGATGCGGTCTTTGATCTTCTGATCGGTGGGGTGGGGAGCGCGGCCGATGAAGCTGTCGTTGGTGTAATCGCCGGTGTTCATGCCGCCGGTTTCGTACAGGTCGCGCATGAGGATCACAGTCAGAAGATGGTTCACGGCAAAAGGATCGTTGGGATGCTGATCGAGGAGTTTCTCGAATTCGCGCGTCGAGCGGTCATACTCCATGTCGTAGAAGTGATCGAACGCGGCGGTGGTCTGGGGATCGTGAGGCGCGCCGTGGACAAGCGGAGTCGCGGGGGCGTCCTGGGCGGCAGCGACCAGGGTCAATTGCAGGAGGGCCGCCAGAACCAGCCCAAAATGCATCCGCCGTTGTAAAGAGGGGGTCATTACGTGTTGGATGCAGCCTAGTTTAAACGAATATGGCCGGGCTTGGGTGGGTGGTCGTGGAGAGTCCGGGCGTAATCTCCGAAGCGCAGTGTGGCCGAACCAAGAACGTCAGCGATGTTCCCTTTTCGCCAACTGGCAGAGGCGCAGCGAAATCCTATAATCCTCGACAGTTAGAGAGCTGATCCCGGTGCGGGGAAGCTTGAGTTTGTTGTCTGCGCCCGGTCTGCCGAATGGAACTCGGCGGGCCGAGGTGAGGCTGTGAAGTGGGGATGCGATTCGGAGCCTCCTTCTTGAGAGTCTTCCCGCACTAGGCTCAGGGCGCTTAGCCGGCGGCATTCTTTACTCGCATGCGCGCGTAAATATTTCGTAAAGGGATCTCAGGCGAGCCCGGTCCGGATGGGCAAGCAATTGCATTCATGGCACTTAGGTATTTCTCGGACTTTGGCCGAGCGAATGCCAAGAACAGCCTAAGGATTTTGCCGTAGGACTCTATGCCGGAAATCGCACACGAAACACAGCCCGAGTTTTGGCGGCCACCCGTCACCCACGATGACGCTGCAGTCGAAGCCGCGCCAACGATGGCGGAGGTATGCCCACGTTGCGCAACTGAGTATCTCTACGGCTCAAGCTTCTGCCACACCTGCGGCGGGCGACGCCTAAAGGCGATGAGTCGCGAGGCGCGCGAAGATGCGGTCGCTATGGCGGGCCTGTGGCAACAGGTAGTCGGAAAGCTGCATGCCTTGTTCACGGGAATGTCCATCGCGAAGGTCTGGCGCAAAATCCACTTTCCAGAGTGGCTTCACCACCTGCATTTTGACGAGATCAAGTTGCGAGTGGGGCTTTCCACCGGCTCGCTGGTCGCATTCGTGGTCGGTATCGGGTGCGTGGCAGGAGCCCTATTGGTTGGGTTGCTGACCGCGAGAACTTACGTCGATTGGCAGGCGATTCAGTTCTACCGGGCGGAGTGGCTGCTGGCTGCGGTGGCCGCCTTTGTAGCCGGAGTCCTGCTGAAAAAGGCGCCGGAACAGAATCAGTAGACAGACCTTTCATGGCAAGCATCCGCGTAGGTTTGCTTCCATCCCACGTATAGACGTTATTGCTCCGCCCCGGGCGCCGCCGCACGGCGTTGCTGGTTCATGCGGTACAGATGGTGGACCGGACCGGTGCCACGGCCGAGCGGATGGCCGTTCGAAATTGCAGCCGTCACATAGGTCTTGGCCAGCAGAGTGGCCTCGGCCAATCCGCGGTCGAGCGCCAGGTGGCATGCCATCGCAGTAGCAAAGGCACACCCGGTGCCGTGGGTTGAGTTGGAACGCTGGCGATCCGCCTTGAAGATTTCCTGCTCGACCCCTCTCTTCGTCGTAAAGCTCAACAAATCAATGGCTTTATCGAGATGGCCTCCGGTAACGACAACGGCTGAGGCGCCCATTTCGTGGAGTCGCGCGGCGGCGGCTTTCATGTCGTCGATGTCCTTGACTTTCAGGCCAGTAAGAACAGCGGCTTCGTCCACGTTAGGGGTAATCACGTCCGCCAAGGGGACCAGTCTTTCAATTAGAACTCGAGTCCCGGGAGCATCTAGTAAATCCGCACCGGAGGAAGACTTAAGAATCGGGTCAAGAACAATGTTGGGAAGGCATGGCTTTCCCGAACGGCCGCCTCGAGAGCGGCTGGCAGCAAGGAAGTCTGCGACTGCCTTCGCCACTTTGCCCGAGCCCAGCATGCCGATACGCACGGCGGCGATGTCGATGTCGTTTGCGAGTTCCTCGAGGGTTTCGGTCAGCAGCAAGGGATCCGCCGGCTCGACCTTACGCACCCCCGAGGTTGACTGCACCGTCATGGCGGTAATGCAGGCCACTCCGTAGCACCCGTGCGCGGCGATTGTCTTGATATCGGCAGTGACGCCGGCACCGGACGAAGGATCAAATCCGGCAATGGTGAGGACGACAGGCGGTTTTTCGGCCATGGACTTTTGACTCAGGTCAGAGACTGATACTACCCCGGTTTCGGCTTCAGAATCTCACATCGGCGCTCGGGAAGTTACCTTTGAACCGAGGGGGAAGAAAAAAGTTTCGAGGCTCGGACTCGAGAGAGTGCCTACAACTCATTGAAAAAGCGTCACTTGTAGGACGATAGTCCGGCAAGTGGTTGATTCTAAATAGGTTGTAAAATCTACCTTGGACCCGGTTCGCGATTATTTACCATATGATAAATACGTAACCATACTGAAACAAAGGAAGTTCTCCGTATGACCATAAATTACCAACAGGTTACGTGTGAAATGTATTACTAGTCCGTCATCAGTAATCTCACCAAATGGCCTTGACACTCCGTTTGGCCCGTCGATAGCATTTACAAACTGCAGCAAAAACCAGCCTACGGCCAAAGGGCACTTTTGAGTATGCGAGGAGAACTGAATGCGAAGACGTATAGCTCATGGACTGACGATTGCGTCATTGATCGTCGGCCTGGGAGCGGCTCAGGGACCGAACATCTCGGAGGCGAAACCGGCTCCAGTTCGTTCAACCCCTAATCCACCTGACGTCCGTAAACCGGCCGGCAAGACGGCTCCCTACCAGGTAGGAACGGCATCCTGGTACGGAGAAGATTTCGACGGAAAAGAGACCGCCAGCGGCGAGCCGTATGACATGTACGACATGACAGCGGCCAGCCTGACGATCCCCTTGGGGACTTACGTCAGGGTGACAAACCTGCGCAATGGGCGGGCAGTGGTGGTCCGAGTCAACGACCGGGGACCGATCGTCCCTGGGCGGATCATCGACCTATCCTACGGCGCTGCAGAGGCATTGCAGTTCCGAAGCCGTGGACTGCAACGGGTGCGGCTGGACTTGGTGCCCAAGCAGGCCCGAGCAAGCGTGCTAAACGCACGCGCCCAGCGAAACGGCTATCAGACGGTTGCCGTCAACCATCCCCCCGTAGCGCAACTTCCGTAAACAAGTTAGACTTGCCGGGATGACAGCGGTCTTACCCAACCGCCTCCCGCAGCGTGGCCGGATGTACGATCCGCGCCAGCGACTGATTGTTGCGCTTGACGTTTCCACCGCCGCCGCCGCCCAGAAGATCGTGGCGGCGGTTGGCGACTCGGCAACGACCTACAAAGTAGGTATGCAGCTCTACACTGCCGAAGGCCCGCAAGTGGTGCGGGAGTTGGTAGCGTCGGGGCGGCAGGTGTTCCTGGACCTGAAATATCACGACATTCCAAACACGGTTGGCAAAGCAGTCAGCGAGGCGGCAAAGCTGGGAGTCAGCATGCTGACGGTGCATGCCTCGGGGAGCAGCAACATGTTGCGGGCTGCGGTCGAAGCGGCACGGGTCAGGCCACAATTGATGGTGCTAGCGGTCACCGTTCTCACCAGTATGGACGACCGCGATCTCGATAAGATCGGCGTGCGCGGCACGGTGCAGGACACGGTGGTACGGCTGGCAACGATCGCGCTGGCGAACGGATGCCAGGGCATCGTGACCTCGGCGCGAGAGGCGTCAACACTGCGCGCCGAATTGGGCCACGACTTCGCCCTCGTCACGCCGGGAGTACGGCCCGCAGGGAGCAGCGTGGGAGACCAGGTTCGCGTGGTCACACCGGCGGAGGCAATTGCTGCTGGAGCGAGCCATATCGTGGTCGGACGGCCGATCACGGCAGCTGCCGATCCAGCGGCGGAAGCGCGGGCCATTCTGTCGCAGATCAGCGGCTAGGCCCAAGCGCACCCGACGATTACTTCCGCCTATCCCTTTGGTTACTTGATCCCCGTCTGCCTTGACGACCACCATTCACTCAGAGGTGTATGGATGCGTGGTCGACTCGTTTTCGTTTTGCTTGTTTGCCTTGCCGTCGCGTCTCAATTGACGAATGCGCAGACGGTCACCGCCGGCTTGAATGCGCCACAGCTTTTCGACAAAGGAATGAATGCGCTGATGGGGAGCGGGGTGACCGGAAGCGATCTGAATGCGATCGAATACTTCCATCGATCCGCGGAGCTTGGATTCGCTCCGGCGCAGGTGGTTCTTGGGTGCCTGTTTGAAACCGGACGCGGCAGTGCGGCGAGTCCGCGGGAAGCGTTTGATTGGTATAAGAAGGCTGCCCAGCAAGATGATCCGTTAGCGCAGTGGCTGGCAGGGCGGATGATCTATGGCGGGGCGATCCCAGGGAGAGACTTGAACGAGGCCAGCCAATTCTTTCAGAGCGCTGCCGACCATGGGGATGCCTTCGGAGAGTATCTACTGGGACAAGTGAAGTTGGAGCGTCAGGATTTTACGGGTGCCGGCGTATGGTTCCGCAAGGCCGCCAATCAGGGCCTGCCGCAGGCGCAAGCACAACTGGCAAGGTTATTGCGAGACGGACAGGGGGTTGCCGTCGACAAATTTGAGGCTTATATCTGGATGCTCTTGAGCAATGACGCGGGCAATCGCCGCGTTGTGGGCGATCTGCAGGGGCTTGAAGCGGAACTGGGAACAAATCAGGTCGAACAGGCGAAGACACGGGCTCGCGAGATGGAGCGGAGCGTGACTCGTGGTGTCACCGCTCATGGGTGCACGGGATGGGCGGGCGAGTTCGATGCGATTCCTGCGGCGCCTCCGCCAGATCTGCAGAGGTTCTGCCGGTAGCGTTTTGCACCACAGGCGCACGGGGGACACAGAGGGCGACCTTCGGGCGACTCTGCTTTCGCAGCAAGCCCACTCAGAAAAAGAGAAACCGGAGCTAGGGACTCGTTCCTGCTCCGGCCACTGACAGGGACCTAGAGCTTCTCGAAGAACTCACAAGCTGAGCAGGAAATGTAGATCCCGCCCGGGACTCCGCGTTCGCGATCCTTTACCCGCTTGACGATGCGGGTGGACTTGCCGCACTTGGGGCAGTCGGTGCTCTTGGTGGTGTCCATCACTTTCTTACGGTCAGCAGTCTTGGCAATCTTGGCGCCTACGGCCATGGGGCTTCTCCTGATCTTCTAAGCAATTTGTGCGCAGCGCCGCTCTGTCGAAAATTGCGGCTTGATGTGGATGAATTAGTCCAAACCCCAGATTTGGGGATCCACTCGGGAAGTATTGCTGCGTCTTGATTTCTTCCGTCGTCAACGATTTTACAGGAAGGCCGCGCTGGCTGTCTTGCTGAAATCCCCGCCTGTCGCATATCGAACGCTGCAAAAACTCCCACGTCTCGCAAAAACGGCGAGCGCGGGGCATCCCATTTCTCTCGAATCTCCTGCCTCTTCGTTCAGGCGTTATTGTCCGACCTGGCCCCGAAGGATCGTGATGGACGCTTTCGGGACCTGATAGACCACGTCTGCGCCTCCGCCGACCGTAGACCTCGCCGCCGGGCCATCCGGGTCGGCATGGCCGCCGACTCCCTCTTGATGCCACTGATATTGGTCAGAGCCGAAAGTGATGCGCTCAACCTGCCCAGAGAAATACTTTTCCTGCTTGCCCGTATTGAACGCCAATTTCACGGCGTGATCGCTGGATTCGTCGCGATTGACCAGCATGACCGCCCACTGTCCATCGGGACGTTCGACAACATACGCGGTGACCAGAGCGTGTCCGGCAGCATCCGTGACATCGCTCGATGCCTTGAACTGCTTGTGGGGCGCGTCGATGGGCTGCACCCAATCTTTCGCAATGAGCTGTGCGGCGAGGTATTGTGGAGGATAGCCGGTCACTTTGTAGTCCTGGTCAATCCACAGAAAATTGCCGAAGCCGCTCTGGTCGTGTGGATACGGCATGTAGTGGAAATAGTAGGTCGCACCGGCACCTTCTCCCATCATGCTGCCGACATAGTCCGCGAGCCACAGTCCGGCCTTGACGGACGAGGGCGGCGCGCCCCCGCCGATGTTGCCTTCGGTCATGAAAAACGGAATGTTCGGAGGCAGGCCGTCGTCTTTCCAGACCTGCACGATGTGGTGGACATACTCCGGTTCAGGATAGAGATCGGCCCAGGAGTACGTCGGGCGATCCTGATAGGGATAGTGTTCGAATGAAAAGAACGTAAAGTCGTTCATCCGGCCGCGGGCCTTGAGGTAATTGAGGAAGCGGCCGAGCCACGAGACGTTTCCAGAGGCATCGGGCCAGACCTCTACGTCGCCGAAAGTGCCTTCAAAGGGGGGGCCTCCCAGTTTCGCTTCGGGCACGAGTTTGTGAATCGCGGTGGCGAACTGCAGGTAGAGCGTCGCGTAGTCCTCCGGCAGCATGTGCTGGCCGTCAGCCTCTTCACCCATTTCGATGTACGAGATGGGATAGTGACGCTTGTGGAGATAGGCAATTTCGTTGGCTGCGTCTTCGGGCGTAGCGTAGAGCATCGCGATGGGAACCATGGTCGGAAGCCCACGAGTGACGCCGGAGTTGAAGAAGAAGTCGAAGCCGACCTGGTCGCCGCGGGATTGATCGAGGTCAGAGGCTGCCGTCCAGGGATCGACCGACGACGGCCATGTGACCGTCTGATTGCGGCTGGGGAAGTGCGTGACGTAATCGTTGAAGTAGCCGTCGGACGACAGTGATCCGACGTAGAGTTCGTTGATGGCGTAGCCGACGCAGTTGCGCTTGTCGGCTGAACCGTGCGTGTCGCAGGTGTTGGAAGATTCGGTCATCCAGATGCGGAGGTAGCGCACGGGGATCATCCAGTCGACGAGCTTGAGGGTGACGGTGCCGCCCTTGCCTTCAGTGATATTGCCCAGCGGGAACGTCTGCCACGTGCCTTTGGTTGTGCCGTCGTAAAAAGGCTCAAGCTCGCCGGTCCAGAACTGCACGGCGTACTTCTTCGCGAATGGGTCCGCCCAGGCGATGCGGATCGCATTGACATCAATCTTGCTGCCGAGATCGATCATGATCCACTGCGGGTGCAGCGAATCGTCTTCGCCGGTAAACGCTTTCGTGAGGTAAGGATTGCTCTTCCAGTAGGAATGAACATCGCCATCGGTGAGGCGTGACCAGCCGTTGCCATCCCCGCGGCTGAATCCACGATGCGGAAGCGGGTAAGCCCAGGAGCTGTGAATCTCCTCGCCGGGTTCGGCGCTGCCCACGAAATAGCCTTCCTGCTTTTCGGAATTGCTCCACTTCCCTGCCGGATTCCAGTGCCAGGCCTCGACCATGAGTTCGGTGTTCTGGCGGTAGGTGACGGTTTGCCATCCTGCGCCCAGGATTTCGTGCAGAAGAGGATCTTTGAGCAGGTGGTCGGGAGTGCCGGTGCGCAAGCGGTCGATCGCGGCACCCAGGGAATGAACGGGGCTGAACGTGTTGGCTACGTGACCTGGGTCGGCGTCGACCGTGATTTTCTGCGCCGATGTCGATATGGCGGCCAAAAGTACCGCAATCACCCAAACACAGCAAAAGCCTTGGCTTCGACGAACTTTCATGATGCCTCCCTGATCAACCACAGGCGACAAGCCTGATTATTGAAACGATTTAACACTGGTAAAATACCGGCAACAGAATACCTCAACCCGGCTTCCAGTGAGCGGGGAAACGCGAGTAGGTCCCGTTGACCGGGTTCGTGCGGCCTGCTACCGTCATATGTTTGCCTGTGGCGTGCGGCCGTTCTGTGGGGCGGCGCTTCCGCGCATCGACTGCCGGAGGCTTGAATACGCCGACGCAGCATTCACTTCATCAGGAGATTCCTCATGTCAGCCATCAAATTTCGCGGTGTCGATTTTCTGCAATACGATTCCCTGCTCAGCGAGGAAGAGCGGCTGGTGCGAGACTCCACGCGGCAGTTCATCGAAGACAATCTGATACCCATCATCGAGGAATGCAACCGCGCCGGGCGTTTCCCGCGCGAACTGGTCAAGCCGATGGCCGAGATGGGCTTCTTTGGAGCATCGCTGAAGGGCTACGGCTGCGCCGGGATGGGCAACGTGGAATACGGCTTGATGACGCAGGAACTGGAGCGCGGCGACTCGGGTGTGCGCAGCTTTGTGAGCGTGCAGTCGGGGCTGTGCATGTATCCGATTTATGAGTTCGGCAGCGACGAGCAGAAGGATACCTGGCTGCCAGCCATGCAGAAGGGCGAGAAACTCGGCTGCTTTGGGCTGACCGAGCCCGATTTCGGATCGAATCCTGGAGGCATGCGAACGCGTGCGAAAAAAATTGGCAACGAGTACGTGATTAACGGCGAGAAGATGTGGATCACATCAGGCACCATCGCCGATGTCGCCATCATCTGGGCGAAAGTCGAGGACGAGAATGATCGTGTCCGCGGATTCCTGGTGGAAACCGATCGTCGCGGCTTCAAGGCCGATGACATTCACGGCAAGTGGTCGCTACGGGCATCGGTGACATCCGGGCTTTCGCTGCAAGACGTGCGCGTGCCGGAGTCGAATCTGCTGCCGAAGTCGGGCGGGTTGCGGTCGCCGCTGATGTGCTTGAACCAGGCGCGGTATGGGATTGCCTGGGGTGCCGTCGGTGCCGCCATGTCGTGCTACGACTGCGCGCTGCAATATTCTCTGCTGCGCAAGCAGTGGCGCGATCAGCCGATCGCCTCGCATCAGTTGGTACAGGACAAGTTGACGTGGATGATCAGCGAGATCACGAAGGCGCAGTTGCTCGTTCTGCAGGTGGGCCGACTGAAGGACGCCGGGAAGGTGCAGCCGCAGCACATCTCGATGGCCAAACGAAATAATGTCTGGATGGCGCTGGAATGCGCCCGGCTGTCGCGTGACATTCTGGGTGCGAACGGCGTTGCTGACGACTATCCGATCATGCGTCACCTGATGAATCTGGAGTCGGTGAAGACCTACGAAGGCACGCATGACGTGCATTCGCTGATCATCGGGCAGAGCATTACGGGGATTGACGCGTTTTAGTTCCTATCAGGCCATCGGGAACCATTTTCTTCAAGGGACTTCTGTCTGAAAGAGATCTGCATGAAAAAGCTCGCCTTCGCGTTGATGTTATTGACTGCGCCCTTTGCCTTCGCCAAGACGGAATTCGGCAAGCTGGAAGCCGCCGAATTTCGTATTGACGTTCCAGAAAACTGGAACCACGGGCTGATTGTGTATTACCACGGTTATTCCGCGGAGAATCATGGCGGCATTTTTGATCAGGCGAAGCCGCTCCAGGCCACGCTCGCTGTCTTCACGAAAAATGGATACGCGGTGGTTCAGTCGGGATACTCGAAGGGCGGACTGGCGTTAGAGCAGGCAATCCCCGAGACCGAGGCGTTGCGGAAGTACTTCATCCAACATTACGGAAATCCGACCGAGACCTACGTTGTGGGTCATTCGATGGGCGGACAGCTCACGCTCATGACGATGGAGCAGAATCCGTCACCGTATGTCGGTGCCCTCGACTTATGCGGCGCGGTGACCGATACGCTCTCCCGGTACAGCCGGCGTTTCGATCTGAGGGTTCTTTTCGATTACTACTTCCCCGACGTTCTGCCGGATCCGGCGAAGGTGCCGGTTGCCTACGAGATGTCGGACGATCTCGGCAAGAAGGTTGCAGCTTCGCTCGACTCGAATCCGCAGGCGGCGGCTGCGCTGCGCAGCTTTGTCAGCGTTCACAACGACAAAGACCTGACGTTCGTCCTTCTGTTTGCCACCTGGGTCTTGAAAGATATCGAACAGCGCGCCGGCGGGAATCCATTCGACAATCGGAACACGATCTACGTGGGCACGAACGACGATAACGCGGTGAACGAGCATGTGAAGCGGTATGCGGCCGATCCGGGCGCGCTCAGCTACGTGCAGCGCTACTACACGCCTACCGGACACCTGACTAAACCCGTGCTGGCCATTCATACAACCTACGATCAATTGGTGTCCCCTTCCGTACCCAGCACCTACGCCCAACTGGCGCGGACCGCGGGCAATGGCGATCTGTTCGTACTGCAATTCGTGGAGCACGACGGCCACTGCAACATCACGCCGGAGGAAATCGAGCGGGCCTTCAGCGAACTTCGCCAGTGGAGAGAAAAGGGAATGGCACCGCAAGCAGGGAAACTGAAATAAGGCTCACTACCTTTTTAGGCGTACAACTCTTCCAGCAATTCATAGGCCCTGCGCAGGTGGGGAATCACGATGCTGCCGCCCACTACCAGCGCGACGTTCAGGGATTCTTCCTGTTCCACGCGGGTGACACCCAGGCGGTACGCCTGGATGGCGTGATAGAAGATGCAGTCGTTGCAACGCAGGCAGGCTGAGGCGACCATGCCCATCAGTTCTTTGGTTTTCGCAGGCAGAGAGCCTTCCAAATACGTGTTGTGGTCGATGTTGTAGAAACGCTTGACCAGGAAGTTGTTCGCTTTCTCCACGTGGACGTTGAGGCGTTCGCGCGTGTCGAGGAAACGGCGCGCGATTTCGCTTTTTTCGGCAACGTGCTTTTCGGTGAACAGGTAGGTTGGTTCCTTGCGCTCGGCCGGGCGATCGCCGCCCGGTTCCGGGGTGACGGTGCTCATGGACGAGATGGTACCAGAGAAGCTCCGACAAATTAGATGCGAACAGCTATGCGGTCGGTTTGTCGCGAGGAGGCTGGACCGCCATAAAGTCCACGACGAAGCGCTCTGCGTAAGTTGCGAGCAGCGCCGGAATGCGGTTGGGATCAGCGGACTTCAAGATCAATCCTGCGTGGTGATGCTTCTTGATGCGAAGGCTGACTTCAGGATCGTTGTAGGCAGAAGTGTCGGGATCGTCCTGGCGGGCAAGCGAAAGAATCACGCCGGCATAATCTGCGCGAGTTGGTGGCAGCGTATAACCGCCGGTCTCGCCGGCGATTTCGATGCGCGCCCACTCGCGCCATAGATTGATTCCGGTAGCCGTTTCCACCATTTCGTTGATGTAGGCGCCGCCCACGCGCGCGGCACACTCCAGAAAATAGAATTCGCCGTCGGAGTGGGCACGAATAAATTCGGCGTGGGCCACGCCCCGCAGCAGGCCCAGGGCGGCGATCAGATCGCGGTTGATGGCGCGCAGGCCGGAGTCGGCTTCGCTGCCACGTGACACAGTAAACGTGGTGAACACGCCGCCGTGCGCCACGTTCATGGGTGGCTTGCCGTATTGACTGACGTTGGCAAAGACGATCTCATTCTCCGACACGATTGAATCGACGTGAAAGACGTCTCCGGGAACGAATCTCTCCAGCACATACGTGGACTGCTTGTCGCCTAATTGATCGAGCAGCGGCCATAGCTCATCAGGATTCTGAAATTTCCTGATGCCGATGGCCGAAGCTTCCTGCCGCGGTTTCAGGACCCAAGGGCCCGGCACCTGGCTGAGGTAGTAACGAATGTCGTCGTGATTGACCGCCGGAACGAAATCCGGAACGCGCACATGGCGATCCAGGGCCCGCATGCGCATGGCAAGCTTGTCGCGGAAGTACCGCATGGTGGTCAATCCCATGCCGGGGATGCGCAGGTGCTCGCGCAAAGTCGCGGCGGTTTCCATGTCGTATTCGTCGAGCGCCACGATACGGTCCAACTTATTCGTCCGTGCCAGATGGGTCACGGCGGAAACGGTGTCGGAGAGCGCGATGTTTTCTGGAAGGTAGAACGTATCGTCGAGACTCTCCCGAGGCCAGTCGGCGTCGCGCAGCTTTTCGGCTGTCAGCAGAATGACGCGCCAGCCCTGACGTTTGCACTCCCGCATGAACTCCTGACCCTTTTCGTAAGTGGTGATGCACAGGATCGTGAGTGGGCGGGCATCGGGCATGGCGCTGGATTTGAGCTAGGAGGATACCACGGCGTTCCGGCCTTTGGCTCCGGGGTTCTTCCATGGTCGCCTGCAGAAAAACGATTCGGCGGAAGGAGGTTTTGATTCTGGTTTCCAGTACGTTATAGTCTCAACCCGGCGCCACACATTCTTCAGCAGGGAGGGCCCCATGGCCACACAGACTCGTCCCGAGGGCAAAGCGCGCAGTTTCGGAGAAAACATTGAAAGCGACCTGGCGTCGCGCTTTCTGCGGGTGGTAGAGGTGGCGGCGATCGCGTCGGCCCGCACCATGGGAAAGGGAGAACGCAAGCTCAGCGATCATGTCGCCACCGAAGCCATGCGGAAAACCATGGACTCGATCCCGATGAGAGGGACCATCGTGATCGGCGAGGGTGAGCGCGACGAGGCACCGATGCTTTACATCGGCGAGAAGGTCGGCGCTGAGTTTCCGGATGGCACCGAAGTGCCCGAAGTCGATATCGCCGTCGATCCTCTGGAAGGCACGAATCTGTGTGCGACGGGCGCACCGGGATCCATCACCGTGCTGGCGGCTTCCGAGCGCGGAGGTTTGCTCAACGCGCCGGATTGCTATATGGACAAGATTGTCGTTGGTCCGTCGTGCAAAGACGCGGTCTACATCGATGCCCCCGTGTCCTACAACCTGAAGAACATCGCTCGGCGGCTGGACCGCGACGTGGAAGATCTGGTCGTCATGGTGCTCGATCGACCGCGGCACGAGAAGTTGATCAACGATATTCGTGCCACGGGAGCGCGCATTCGACTGATTGGCGACGGCGATCTTTCGGCCGGCATTGCATCGGCGGTGATTGGCACCGGCGTACATGCGGTCATGGGTTCGGGTGGTGCACCGGAAGGTGTGATTACGGCCGCAGCCGTTCGGTGCCTGAATGGATACATGCTCGGCCGGCTAGTGGTGAAGCCCGAGCAGGAAGAACGCCTGGAGCGGATGGGGATCAAAGACAAGAACCGGATTTACGAAGCGGAAGACTTGGCTCCGGGCAAGCAGATTATTTTTGCGGCAACCGGCGTGACCGACGGAGCGCTGATGAAAGGTGTTCGCTTCTTCGGCGAAGGAACGCGAACTTCTTCGGTGATTATGACGCTGCGCACAGGCAAAGTGCGCTTCGTGGAGAGCATCCACCTCGAGAAGAGTCCGGATTTTAAGGTGAGGTTTTAGCTGAAAGTTGATGGTTCATCTGGATGAATGCGCTATCGGCCAACGACGCTTGAGTACCTTGAGACCGCGCGACTAGAACGGCGCGGCCAAGCGGGCCGAAGTTCTCTCGCCTGATGCCTTACTTCACGTACTCCGAGCCCTTCTTCAAGTCTTCCGGGATCGGCGGGAACGGCGGCCAGTCGCGCGAATATCCCTTGAGTAGCGGCGTGGCGACTTCCGAGCGCAGCGTCCCGTCGTGAATCGCGAATTTGTGCGGATTGCCGGGCGAGTACCCTTCCCACAGGCAGACTGCGGCGTAAGCACCGTCTTTTCGGAGAACGTAGTAGGTCATATCCATGTAACCAAGCTTGGTCATATCGCCGTTGTAATTGCGAACGATGCGCTTGAGGGCGTCGATGCCGGCTTCCTGCGGAGACATGCCGCGGCGCATGTTCTCGACAATGGTGTGCGCACCGGCGACTTTGATGTTCTCTTCCCCGGCGCCGGTCGCACCGGCTGAACCCACATCCTGATCGGTGTAGCAGCCGGCCCCGATCACCGGCGAATCGCCGCAACGGCCAGGCAATTTGAAGGCCAGCCCGCTGGTCGTGGTAACACCGGATATTTCTCCCCTGTCGTTGAGCGCCGAGCAATGAATCGTCCCCGTGGGAGGAAACAGCACGCGACGGACCGCTGCCATCTGATATTCCGGCTCGATTCCGAGATCGGCAGCGCGCTGCTGAAGTTGCTCAATGCGGTCGCGCCAGAGTTCGGACTGCGTCTTGGGCTCTTCCGCCGGAGGACGCCAATGCGGATCGGCAATGCCCGGCCCCCACCAGTCGCGGTCGGAGTGGAGCTGCTTCCAGAGCATCCAGATTTTGCGTGAGCGCTCCGTGAGCAGATTCTCGCGCGGAAATCCCATGGCCACCGCGAAGCGCTCGGCACCTTCGCCCACCAGCATGACATGGCCGGTGTGCTCCATCACGGCTTTCGAAACGAGCGCAACATTCTTGATGTTGCGGACCCCACCGACCGAACCGGCGCGGCGCGTGGGACCGTGCATGCAGCAAGCGTCGAGTTCCACCACGCCTTCCTCGTTGGGCAGGCCGCCGAGGCCTACCGAGTCGTCATTGGGATCATCCTCCGGCCCCTTGACTACGCGGATCGCAGCGTCCAATGTGTCGCCGCCGTTCTTGAGGAAATCGTAGGCGGCTTCGACATAGGAGCGTCCGTTATGGGCGCAGATAATGACGGGCTTCTTCGCTGCATCGGCCGCTGGCGGTGTATGGGCTGTGGAGGTCTCGGCATTCGTGCCGACTCCAGCGGCGACGGCCCCGAGCACGGAAGTTTTGACGAAGTCACGGCGCGAGAATGTCACGAATGCCTCCTCGAGAGTCGATGCAAGGGTGGTGGGGCGGCTCGGCGCAGGCGCTTCGCGCACAACGTGGAATACACGAGTTCGCTAACAGAAGACGAGTTCAGCACGGGGAAGGCGAAAGAATACCACGGGCAGGCACACGGAATCACCAACCGTCCGCGGGGGTGGTGGGTCTTCTGCTGCTGACCCACTACCTCCGTGGGCCGACGCGCGCGACATTCTTTGTTTTAGCGGCTCGCGAAGCGGCGCAATCGTCCGGGATAAGCCGCGCCAGCTTTCGCCAAATTGTCCGCTACCGTCGAACTGATTGGCTGTAGGTTGCTGGCGCGGAAGCGGAGCAGGGCCGCGATGTTGCCGATGCGATCGAACTCCGGATCGCTCTTCACATAAAACAGTTCTATATCGCGACGAATCACACGCGGCAGCAACGCCTCGCCCACATCGACGATCTGCTGGGTGGCGCGGCCACAATCGGGACAGGTTTCCACCAAATGGGCGTCGAGGTGACCGCATGCAACGCATTCCACCGCGTGGGCTTGCAGGTTTTCCCCCACTAGAAGCGTCTGCACCTCGCCCCGTTCGAGTGCGCTGAACACCTGCTTCAACCCGGTGACGCCGCGCGCCCGGCTGCGCGCCTGATTCAACACCTGGCCGGCCAGTTCGCGACAACGGTCGTCTCGCCACTGCTCGAAGATGCGCTGGGCATGGGCTCGAATCTCATCGCCGGTTACGCGGCCGAGATCGGCCTGGAACCGGCCCAGCAGCGCCTGCTTCACGTAGGGGTGCAACTGAGCCTCAATCAGTGAGCGGTGTGCGTCCTGACAGCCAAGAATCCATTTCTCGAAGACGCCCTTCTCGATCGACTGCTTCAGGGTCTCGGCAACGGTCTTGAAGTGCTGGCGAGCCTCGTCGTCCACGCGGCGCTGCGCGTGTCCGCCATCATAACCGGCATAGCCGTCGCTGCGCCCCTTGCGAGAAAGCGGTTGGAAAAATCCCTCGCGCTCGACCAGTTCGCCCAGCCGCAGATCGAAGATGCGGGCGCGATGGCGATCCATCAGCACCACGCCCAGCCGTGGAAAGGCACCGAGCAGGTGAGCCATCGGCGTGAGATGAAAGCGGCGATCGACAAACAGACGTGTGCTGGCGAACACGGCGGGCAAGTCGTATTCCTGCCATATGCGGCCAGCGGCGCAGGCAAAGACGGCCTTGGCATGGGTGCCGTTGGTACGCAGGTCTCCGATCAGGTGGAGAATGCGCTCCAGGTCCGCGCGGGCAGCGTCTTTTTTCGCGCGGCTCATGGCGTCGCGAATCAGATCCTTGACTAGAATCGCGTCTTCCTTGTGCGCCTTGTTGCGAGGCGTCGAAGGCTGGAAGTAGAAGCTCACCGCAGAGGATTTTGCGTCGTCAAATTCAGCTAATTCCCGGATTTGTTCGCGAGACATGGTCATGGAGAATCCTCCTAAACTACTGAGGTAGTGGATCAGGCGGCGCCGGTCGGAGCCAGACGCCCGGGAAACGCTTGCGCCAGGCTGGGAGAACTGCGCAGGTGGTCGCGCGCGGTCGTGATGGCCGAAATCACGCGGTCTGAGGGGTGCCCGGTGATCGCCGCAATCTCATCGATGGTGAAGCCCTCAATGGTATGCAAAATGAATGCTTCGCGAGTATCGGACCCAAGATCGCGCAGGGAAGAAGCGATCAAGCGCAGCATTTCATCGGATGCCATGATCTGCTCGGGAGTCGCCAGGCGCGAGTCAGGAATGACGCTTGCCCCGGTGATCGACTCGTCGGGTTGATGGAACTGCAGTTCAGGCTCGTCGCTTCCCTTCACGTTGCGGGGGCGGGCAGATTCTTCAAGCGGCACGGCATGGCCGTTGGTTTCATCGGAGCGGCAAAGATTTTCCAGCGCGTGCAGGGCAAGGCGGTAAAGCCACGGTTCCAGCGCCAGCCGCTCTGGTTTCTCCGCGCCTTCGTCGAGCGCAGCGGCGATCGCTTCGTCGATGACTTCTTCTTTGGTCAGGGTGTCAGCCGGAATGACTTCCTGCGCTTCGCGAAAATAGATCTCACGCTCCACAAACCGCTCCAGCCGGGCAAGGTTGGCGTTGATATAGGAACGGACATCGTCGGTAGAGATCGTAGCCGGAAACACTGCGGCGATCGTATCCTCGAACGGAACCTCGCGCACCGCCTTGCCGAGGCGAGGTGGACCGCCCCTCCGTCCGCGCTGCCACTTGTGGGAAGCGCGCAGTAATTGCTTGTGCTTGTTGACCTGCTGCAACAGGTCCTCGAACGCGTTCTTGACCGCAGCGGGTGCGTTCGCAGCCGAGGTCTGCACCGCCATCTGCCCCGAAGGCAACCTCAGGTTCAGGGACACACTGATGCCCTCGCGGGGCGAGATCTGCTCGATGACCCCTTTGAGGTGGATCAATTCCGGGCGGAAGACTTGCAGGCGCTTTTGCAGTTTTTCGATCTGGTGTTGGACGTCTTTTTCGAGGGCAGGCAGTTTATGAAGACGATAGCTGACGTGAACGTTCATGAGCGCCTCGGCCTTGCAGTACGAAGTCGCGCAAACCAAGTGCCGTTACAGAACCTTCTCTAAGGCGAATTGTACACCCGGTGGAAAAAGGCAAACGCAGAATTTGAAACTCCTGATTCGCGATCTCGGCAAATATTTCCCAAAAGGGGTTTACGCGAATTCCAGAGAAGTTTTGCGCCGTCTGTCTTGGCATACGGGCAGGAGATCGTTATGATCCGAGGCACGATGATTCTGGAAAAACTGTTCTGCCTCGCTCTCTTCGGAACGCTTGCCGCACAATCTGTGTCCTCTCAGACGTCCCCTTCCAAAGAAATTGACGGCGTCTATGCCGATACTCACGCGCTCTATCTCGATTTGCACGAACACCCGGAACTCTCTAAACACGAAACGCAGACGGCCGTTAAATTGGCAGCCCGTCTGCGCTCCGCCGGCTACGATGTCACCGAGCACATCGGCGGGGCGGGCTTCGTCGCGATTCTAAAAAATGGCACGGGGCCGATCGTCATGCTGCGCACGGAACTGGATGCCCTGCCCGTGGAAGAGAAGACGGGCCTTCCCTATGCAAGCAAGGTCGTCACTAAGGATGACTCGGGGCGGGATGTGCACGTGATGCACGCCTGCGGGCACGACCTTCATATGGCAGCCTTTCTGGGTGCAGCCGAGATTATGGTGCACAGCAAGAACACCTGGCATGGCACGCTGATGCTGATTGGCCAACCCGCCGAGGAAGGAGTGAGCGGCGCCAGAGCGATGCTGGAGGACGGCCTGTTGCAGCGTTTTCCCAAGCCCGACGTCGGAATCGCCCTGCACGTCGCCAACGCTCTGCCGGCCGGCCAGGTTGGCATCACGCCGGGCATCTATAACACCAATTCCGACGCCATGAGGGTCACGATCTACGGCAAGGGGGGCCACGGCTCCGCGCCGCACACCACCGTGGATCCGATCGTAATCGCCGCGCGCACGATTCTGACGCTGCAGACGATTAACGCCCGCGAGGTCAAACCGGGAGAAGTGGCGGTCTTGACGGTGGGCTACATTCACTCCGGCGAAAGGCCGAACATCATTCCAGACCAGGCGGAGTTCGGCTTCACGGTGCGCACCTACAAGGACGATGTGCGCAAGCAGGTTCTAGCGGCCATTACGCGAATCGTGAAAGCCGAGGCGCAGGCCGGAGGAGTTGCCAAAGAGCCTCTGATCGAACGAGTGTCGGGCACGGACGCTGTTTATAACGATCCAAAGCTCGCGGAGCGTCTGCGAGCGCCGCTGGAAGCTGCGCTGGGCAAAGAAAACGTGATCGCGACCGAAGCCATCACCCCCTCCGAGGATTACGCCTATTTCGTCGAAGCCGGCATTCCTTCTCTCTACTTTTCGCTCGGCGGCGCGGACCCGGAGAAGTGGAAGCAAGAAAGAGCCGGAGGACCGGCACTGCCTTCGAATCACTCGCCGCTGTTTGCTCCGGTCGTGGAACCTTCGTTGAAGACGGGAATCACCGCGGAAGTTGCGGTTCTGAGGAATCTGCTGAATGCGTCAGCGGAAGATCTGCACAAACTGACGGCTACACCGCAACCGTGACCGAGGTTTCCGTGCGCGTGACCGGGCGGTAGAGCGTGTCGCGCTCGACGGGCACGCGGCCGGCGGCGCGGATCAGGCGCTCCAGTTCTTCGCGGCGCATGCCTTGCGGCGTGGTCGCACCGGCATCGTGATAGATCTTTTCTTCGATCACCGTGCCGTCCATGTCGTCGGCGCCGAAGCGCAGCGAGATCTGCGCCATCTTCGACCCAACCATCTGCCAGTACGACTTGATGTGCGGGAAATTGTCGAGCACCAGGCGGCCAACCGCGATCTGCTTCATGTCGAGCATGCCTGTCGTCTTCGGTAGATGCTGCAGCGGCGTATTGTCGGGATGGAACGCCAGCGGAATAAATGTCTGGAAGCCACCGGTTTCGTCCTGCACCTCCCGTAGCTTGAGCAGATGGTCGACGCGGTCTTCGTCGTTTTCCACGTGGCCGTAGAGCATGGTCGCGTTCGATTTCAGCCCGATCTGATGCGCCAGTTTCGCCGTCTCCAGCCATTCGCTACCGTCGATCTTGTGGTCGCAGATGATGTGGCGCACGCGGTCGGCGAAAATCTCCGCACCGCCACCCGGCAGTGAGTCCACGCCCGAAGCTTTCAGTTGTTCCAGCGTTTCGCGAATTGAGATCTTGGCGCGGCGCGCCAGGTAGGCGACTTCCACCATGGTGAACGCTTTGAGATGGACCTGCGGAAAACGCTGCTTCAATCCGGCACAGAGATCGAGAAAGTACTGAAAGGGCAGGTCGGGATGCAGTCCGCCGACAATGTGGAACTCGGTGACAGCCTCGGTGTAGCCGGAAGCGGCGGTCTCAAAGGCCTCTTCCAAAGCCATGGTGTAGGCGCCCGGCGTGTCCTTCTTGCGGCCAAAGGCACACAGGCGGCAGGCGGCGACGCAGACGTTCGTTGGATTAATATGCCGGTTAACGTTGAAATACGCTTTGTCGCCATGCAGGCGCTCACGGACGTGGTTGGCCATCCAGCCCACGGCCAGCACGTCACCGGTGCGGTAGAGAGCTAAACCGTCGTCGGCGTTCAGGCGCTCACCCGCCATGACCTTGTCGTAGATCGGCCGGAGGCGAGCATCATCGGTCTGAAATGCGTGCAGTGCGGGTGATACGGGCATCAATTCATGATATCGCAGGCAGAAGGGGAAGTCACAGAAACTCCGGGTCCACGGGGTTGGTCGAACCGGTTGAACCATTTGAAAGACGAGGAATCCCGCAGGCTTCCAGACGAAGCAATGATTCAGGCCTCGATCAGGCTCCGCCTTCCAGCTTCTTTTTGGCGATAGGCCGCGCGAAGGCGTTGGTCAGGTTGTGGATGTTCACGTCGAGAACTTTGCCGTAATAGCTCTTGGCCTGAGCCGCGTCGCCGGACTTTTCATAGGATTGGCCGAGCAGAGCCAGAATTAAGGGATCATGCTGGTCCGCCTTCTGCAGCTCCGAGATCGCGGATTTGAAGTCGCCGGTGTAGAACGCCACATAACCGGTCAAATACGGATAGAAACGCAACTGTTCGGGGTTGTTGGCCTTGTCCAGAGCCGCCTTGCCGGCGGCGACGTGCTGTTTCGCCTGATCGGCATTGCCGCGACGGGCCGCGATGCGCGCCTGTGCGCTCTCCCACCGAAATATCCACAAGTTCTTGTCGGAGTCGGACAGATCGGGCTTGCGGATGACGGTCTCGTAGCCCATCTTGTACCACTTGAAGGCGTGATCGGGATCGCCGGATTCCAGATAAATCCGGGCGAGTTCGTTGCAGATCTCAGAGGCACCCACGGTGTCGTTCTTGGCCAGGCGAGCGTTGAAGACCTGCATTTCGGAGTCAGCGGCCTTGTAAGCATTTGACTCGAAGGCATAGGAGACCGCCATGGTGCGGTAGGCCTGTGCCTTGGAATCGGAGGGAGCAACCTCGATAGCTTTGGCCAGATGTTCACGCGCCGCGGCATACTCGCCTTTCAGATCCAGGGCGATGCCGGATTCTAGATGCGCCTGATACATGTCGGGCAATCTGTCGAGCGCCTGACGGTAGAGAGCAAGCGCTTCGTCCTGCTTGCCGTCGCGGCTTAGCTTCTCGCCGCGCTGTACCAGGTCTGCCGGACTTCCCGGAGGCGCCGGCTGCTCGGACGCAGCCTGTTGCGCAAGAGAAAGTGCCGCGGCTAGACAGACGAGGCAGGCGATGCGAAGGCAAAATCGGATCATGAGTCCTCCAGGACCGGAGAAGATTATGGCACGGAAGCTGCGTTGAAGGGCAGGGCGACTATTTCCGCAGGAGCAGGTCTCCAGCGACGAAGGCAAAGAACAGCACCGAGATGATCCCGTTCATGGTGAAGAAGGCAGCGTTGAGCTTACTGAGATCGTTCGCCGAAACCAGGGAGTGTTCGTAGAGCAGAAGGATCGCCACCACGGCTACGCCGGCAATGGCAAGCATTCCGAGGCCGAAGGAAACCAGAAGAGCGACGAGTAACCCTAGCATGATCAGGTGAAATAGGCGCGCGACCCACAGCGAGCGGGCAATCCCCAGGTAGCGTGGGATTGAGTGCAGCCCCCTGGAGCGGTCGAAGTCAAAATCCTGACAGGCGTAGAGCACGTCGAAACCGCCGACCCAGAAGGTAACGGCGGCAGTCAGAAGGAGAATCCGCAGGTCGAGCGATCCGCGGACCGCAATCCATGCCGCAGAGGGTGCAATACCGAGGGCGAATCCGAGCACGAGATGCGACCAGCGCGTAAAACGCTTGGTATAGGAATAGAGGAGCAGCACGGCCAGCGCTACCGGCGAAAGCCAGAGCGCGAGGCGGTTCAGTTGGGATGCGGCCAGAATAAAGATCGCACTCGAAACAACCACAAACGTCGCGACAAAGAAAGGGTTGAGCTGTCCGGCGGGCAGAGCTCGGGTGCGGGTGCGCGGGTTGGCAGCGTCGATGGATGCATCCGCCAACCGGTTAAACGCCATGGCCGCCGAACGGGCCGCGACCATGGCCACAATGATCCATGCCAATTGATGCGTGGAAGGGAAGCCTCCGGCCGCCAGCATCGCGCCGCAAAGCGCGAACGGCAGTGCGAAGATAGAGTGCTCCCATTTGATCATCTCCAGGGTGACGCGAAGATCGTGCAGCAAGGGCATCTCTTCGATTGTAATGCAGTAATCCGGCGACGACCGGTCCGCTCAATTGCTAGGATTTCACTACGTCTCCCACGATCAGCGGCACGAACCGGCAGCCCTCGCGGACCGTCACCTGCAGACGATCGCCGTGCATCTCGACCAGGTTAAGCTGCTGGGTCTCTGGAGGGCCGATGGGAATAATCATTCGGCCACCGTCGGCAAGTTGGGCTGCCAAAGCAGGTGGGAGTTCGTGCGTTGCCGCGGAAACGAGGATGGCGTCGTAGGGCATCGCAGCCATGTATCCCATGCTGCCGTCACCGACGATCACTTTCACATTGCTGTAGCCCAGACGGGCGAGTGTCCCCCGGGCACTGCACGACAGCGACGCGTGGCGCTCGACAGAAATCACTTGCTCGGCAAGTTGCGACAGCAACGCGGTTACAAAACCGGAGCCGGTGCCGACTTCAAGAACCCGATCTGAGGCTTTGAGTGCGAGAGCTTCCAGCATGAGAGCCACGATGTACGGCTGGGAAATCGTTTGGCCCTCGCCGATCGGGAGCGGATGATCATCGTAGGCCTGCCCCCGAAACTGCTCTGGAATGAATTCGTGACGCGGAGTCCGCAACATGGCGGCTAGTACGCGCTCATCCCCGATGCCACGCGAGCGCAATTGGGCCTCTACCATGCGGTAGCGTAAGAGGGCATACCAGGCTTCTTCGGGTGCGGTGGCCATGGAAAGGTCCGCGCCGGAATGCGCGACGGCACATTCTACCCCGGAAGGCAGATCATTTCCTGCGGCGCCGGACGCGCACGTCGAAACTGACTACCCCGTTCTGATCGCGGGTGCCGACCACGGAGACGTTGCGATTGAAGTAATACTCGCCCTGGATGATCTGCTGGGTATTCTGCGAGACGTTGGTGCTGTAGGTGAGCGAAATATTGTTGGCGAATTCCTGCTCGATGGTGATCTGCGGGCCGCGGGCGGTGGGGTTGGTTTCGGTGGTCAGGCCCTGCGGGTCGATCTTGATGCGGCTCACGCCGAACAGCTTCTGCATGCGACTGCTGACGGTCTGGTTGATGGCCTGGTTGATGATCAGGTTGGTGGCTTCGTCGCTGAACAGCGTTTGACCCGATTGCTGCTGCAATTGCTCGGACTCTTCACTGGTACGGCCCAGGGCGAGCAACGCGATAATGTCGGATTTGGGCAGCGGAGGCTCGGAACGATAGTTGATATTCAGTCGATCAGGGGTCCCGGTCACGGTAACATCGAGGTCGTAGTTGCGGACGTGAGTCGTGGCCTGCAGGTTGACTTGGGGCTCGATTGCGACAGGATTCGCGAACGTAATGTCGCCGCGCTCCAGGCGAAACTTGATGCCGTTGAACGTTGCGTCGCCTTCAAGAATTTCCGCGCGGCCCAGCACGCTGGGACGAGCCAGTGAGCCGCGGACGCGTAAATCGGCGTCGCCGGAAAGGCGCGCCACCGCAGTCTTCATCTGCAGGTCGGGCGCAGTGCGCACCCCAACATCGAGCTTCACGTTGTAGAGCGGAGAATTGGCCGGAGTAATCCCCGCCGCTTGTCGCGTGTGCTCCAGGTAGGAGCCGAAGTCAAAACCAGGAGTGACCGCCAGTTTCGTGACTAAGATATCGCCTGAAACCGTGGACGCGGACGGAGTCCCGATCCAGTGCAATTCCGCCGTCCCGGTGGAACTGACACCGGGCGGATAGCGGAGCCTGACTTCTTTGCCCAGCGCCGTGAGGTTGAAGTTGAGCTGGTTGTTGTATCGAGTCGCATCGCCTTTCAGATCGAGCGTACCGCCGCCGGTACGGGCGGTGAGTTGATCGATGTGTATCCGGTCGCGAGTAAAGTTCAACGAGCCGTTGATCTCACTGAGTCCGCTGGGCAATCCCGCGTACGTCGCGCTGCCATTCTGGATCGCAATAGTTCCGTGAGGAAGCACGCGATCGAGAGGACCATCGACTGTGGTGTGCACGACCATCGAGCCGGACGCGCTGAGGTCTGGGTCGAAGGCGCTTAGAAGCTTGAGATCGATCGTACCATCGGCGGTCAGATCGACTTCGCGCGACCCGGCGAAATGAATCGATCCGTGTCCGGTGATGTCGGTACCGTCTCCCAGCATGCGTACAGGGTCGATGTTGGCGGTCAGGTCCGAGTAGACGAATCGCACCGGCCCTTCATTGTGGAGCTTGGCATGTTCCACTTCGACGGCGATGCTGCTGGCGTCGCCAGTCAAGGTCCAACGGCGCGGATAGCGGAGCGGCCCCTGCAGCGTCACCGTAGCCACCACGTCGGAATGCCCGGTTAGCTGTTGGCCAAGATAGGCGCGCCACAGGGCATCGAGGTCGACGTGGTCGGTCTTGGCGGTGATAACTGCCGGGTAATCGCCGCTGATGGCGACTTTGCCATCGACCGTCAGACTGCCTTGGGTAAATTCCGAATGCCCGCTAACGCGGGTTTCGCCGTTGCGCGTCGTGGCATCCAGATAAAGGTCGCCGGACCGTTCCCGATCGACGGTGAAGTCTCGGACGTGTACGGCTGCATCGAGCGCAGGAGAATCGATCGTGCCAGAGCCCTTGAGCGTAAAGTCGGCGCGGCCGTCAAACGGCAGTTCATCGAGATGAATTTGGCGAATGCGGGCAAGATCGAAATGCTCGCCCTTGATATCGATCTGGAAGTTGCGCGTCGCGGGCGTAAACGCCACGCTGCCTCCCACGCTTGCATCCTGATGCGTGAGATGAATGGCGTTGAGAGCGGTTTCACCATCGGTGACGCGCAGATCCGCGTCGAGATTCTCGATCGATTCGCCGTATGCCGACGCGTTGGTGGCGTGAATGTGTCCTTGCACTTGGGGGTTGGCGCGGGTTCCGCTGATCTGCAAGGAGGCGTCAGCCGTGCCGGTGACCGGATAGTCAAAACCGACCAGCGCCGTTGTCGAGGCGACGTCCACGTTGTGCAGATTTACCCTGGCGCTGTACGGACTATTCTCGGAAAACTGGCCGCTTTGCAGTGTGGCGTGGATTTCAAAATCGGCGCTAGTCTCGCCGCTGCGCAATGATCCGCCGCGCAGGTCGAGTTCCTGCGGCGAAAACCGCACAATCGCAGCCAGTGAATCCCAATGGACCGATTGTTGCGTCGTATGCAGGCCAGGCGGCAGGGTGAATTCGAAATCCTGAGCCACCAGCGTGCCGTTGAGCGCAGGAGAAGAGAACGTTCCTCCCACGCTTCCGTTGAAGGTGGCATCGCCATTCACCCGAAACGGCAGATTTGTGGGCCCGCCCAGCACTCGTACCAAGGGCCGCCACTCCTCCAGGTTCGACGTCGCAATGGAAAATTTCACCGTCGAAGAGGGCGAAAATATGCCAGCAGCCTGCACTCGGGAAGACGGAGTCGACACCACGAACTGGGCCAGCTGCAGGGACTGATCCCCCGCGTGGTATAAACCCTGAATCCGTGCGGTCACCGGCAGATCGCCCGGCGCCGGACGCGCGGGCGGAGTCACATCCAGAGCAAAAGCCGCGTCCGCGTCGTTGAAAGATCCTTTCCAATTCACGTCCACGGTGCCGGAGGCGACTCCGGCAGGACGAAACTCGCCCAGCGGATGCGCGGGAGAAGTCAGAGCCGCTGTGACCTCGGCGGCGGAAATATCACGCAGACGGAAATGAGTAGTGCCGGTCTGCACTCCCGGGAGTTTGGATTTCTCTCCCTTTTTTGCCGGCGGACGCGCCGCCGTCATGACCGGGAGATTCTCGTTGCCTTTCTTGACCTTGGCGGTAGGCACCGGAGGAATGTTGTGCAGCCAATTGTCGATTTGCGCGTCGCCGGCCATGCTCCCGCTGAACAGCTTGGCTTGCATCTTCGAGAGTTTGATCTGGTCATCGGTAACGGAATAGTCCGTAGTCGCATTCGCCTTCTTGATGGCAATCTGGTCGTCCTGCCACCCGAGGTCGCGCAGAGCTAGCGTTCCGTTCGTTGCGAACTGCTCCAGATCGCCGTTCCCCGTTCCCTTGAACTCCGCCACCCCCTCGCGCAAGTCATGGCGACGCGCGATGGCCCCCAGTTCTTCCAGGTCGAGGTGCGCATCGTAGGTGCCGTCAAAGTGGGGATTGCGGAAATTGCTGATGCGTCCGCTGGCCTTGAGCTGCGAACGTCCCGAATTCCATTTCCAGGATCTCACGTCAGCCGCATTCGTCCCCAAGCTGAAGTCGACGCTGGTGCTCCAACTAAAAGGGCGAAAATCCTGCAGGGCAGTATCCACTTTGCCCAGCGAAATCAGGCTCTCGTAGCGGCCTCGCAGGAATGAATAGTCCATCTGCAACCGCGTATCGCTCAGGTTCAGGTCGAGGGGAATCTGGCGATCGGCCCAGAGCAGTTGCCCGTTGCGCAAATAGAGATGATCGATGGACAGCGCGAATAACTGGTCGATCGGATCTTTCCGCGATTGCGCCAGAGCTTTGCGAACGGGGATGTTGGTGGTTCCGTCCGGCGCCACCGCTACATGGACGACCGGGTGCTCCAGGCTCAGGGAATAGAAACCGAACTCAGTGCGCAGAAAGGAAATCACCTTGACTTGCGCGACCAGATGATCGGCATGAAAGAGCGGAAGGTCGCCTTGAGGCTCGGCGCCGTGGATGGTGATATCCCTCACCTCCACCTGCAGTTGAAAAGGAACCACGTGGAAGCTGCCGATTTCAGCCCGCCCCCCGCTAATGCGTTCCAACTCTTCGATCATGCGCTGGCGGACATAGTTTTGAAACGAACTGGTCGTGGTGTACCAGATGCCGACAAGCAGAAGGAGGACCACGGAGCCTAAACCGATCAGGAGAAATTTACGACGGCGTCGCGGCTTGGGAGCCGGATCCGTCACTGCGCCTGCACTCCCTGGAAAGATCCGGATGCACCGGGCATCGTGACCTTGCTTTCCGAGCGCAGCGACTGCAGCCACGAGACCATCATCTCGTTGACCTTCTCGTCGGTCAGCAGTTCACGAATCTTGCCGGAGACATTCTCGAGGGGGACGTTCCCAGATCCGGCCTGCTTCAACTGGGGCACGAACTTCTCGCGGTAGTAAGCTTCGATAGATTTGGAGTCGATTTGCACCGCCGGCCGCAGGTGGGCATCCACCAGGCGCAGCAAGTCGATCTGTTGCTGGACGTGGGCGACCAGATCCGGTTCGGTGAGACGGAACTTCGTTAGCACGGACCGCCAGCCTTCCGTGGTCGAGGCTTCAGCGTACAATTTCCGCGCTTCGGCAATCTTCTCGGCAGCCTCATCCTCGGTGGCATGCGGGAAGAAGGCCGACTTTATTTGCTCGCCCAGCAATTCCTGATCGATCAGGCGATCCAGTACGGCGCGGCGATCGTCGTCAGTGAACACGCTGACGGGGCGTCCACTCAGCAAGGCCTCATAGCTCAACGCTTCATCCCAGTCACTCTGCAAGATGATGTGCCCATTGACGGTCGCTACAATGCGGTCGATGACTTCGGCACGGGCATGGGGAACCGCACCGGAAATCGCCGGAATGACAACCAGCACCGCGAGGGTGATGAATATTGTCCGCGCCCGCATCATTAGAATGGCTGACCAATGCTGAAGAACACATTGAAGTGCCTCAGCCTTTGAGACTCCAACACGCTTCCGGTTTGTACCCCGAACGGATTCGTGACCGGAAACGTCTGGAAATAGTACGTCGGATTCAGGTTATATCCGAAATCAAAACGAAGCGGCCCGATAGGCGTCTTATACCGGACACCGATTCCGACCGCATGCGAAGTGTAATCATATCCTGAGTTGTTGAAGTCCGAGTAGCACTGCTGGTTCGTTGTACCACCAGACAAGCACTGCTGGGGGTTTGCCTGATGCCAACGCAGCAAACCTTTTACCATGTCGTGCTGCGCAGTGAACACGTTGCCCATATCATGAAAAATCGCAAATCCCCAGCCTTCTCCCAGAAGCGGTAACGTTACGGGCGGTAACCGAAGTTCAAGGCTGTTGACGAACAACGCTGTGCCACCCACCGGGAATCCAGAACCGGGGTCACGGGGCCCTGCCTGATTCAACCCAAATCCGCGATGAGAGTTTCCGCCACCCGCGAAGAATTGTTCCGGCAAGGGAATGAGCGAAAAGCCCTGGCAGATGGTCTCGTTCGTCTGCGGATTCACCGGGCAAGCACCGGGCGGCACAACCCGCGTGCCGTGAAACGGTTGCTGCAAGCCGATGCTGGTCGAGCGCGCAAACACGAACTGGTGCCCGGCCTTCCCCTTCCCGCCAAAAGCCTGGTAGGTCGAGTTTTGGGCAAGCACGCGGCCAAAGTCGGCCTCCGATCCCAAGTAGCTCGATACGAAGGACATATCCAGCGTGAAGTAGTTGCCCTTTGTGCTCTCGAGTGGATTGTCGCGCTTATCCCGGATAAAGGTCAGCCCCGGACCTCCCACGCGCGCGGGCAAGGAAAGAAGTGGAGTCTCGCCAACGGAAAAACCCTTCGCGAAGTTGCTGGCCTTGACGCGGCGAAAATCAAAGCGATAAGTGATCGAACTGGGCCCGACCGTGGAACCCGGGGCAGTGCCGGCGTTGCCGATCTGTTGGCGAACGTCGATCTTCCCTTCCAGCCGCTGCGAGGTGAAGGTGGAAACATCCAGGCTGTTGTCATAGAAGACGGTGTAAATCAGCTTGAATTTGTCGCTGTCAAACAGCTTGGGGACGGTGTAGCTGACCAGACCGCGCTGCTGCAGTCGGCCTACGTGGGACTGAAACGTCAAAGTCTGGTTTCTTCCAAACACGTTGAGCCGGGTGACGTCGAATCCGACGCGTGGGCTGACGCCAGTTCTCCCTTGAGGCGCAGTCGATCCCGATGGCTGGCCGGTCTCGAACTCGAACCCAAAATCGTAGGTGAACGTGTACCGCTTGGCCTCCTTCACTTGCACCAGGATGTTTTTATGTGGATCGTTGCCCTCGGGATTCTGAACCGCTGTATCTACCTGGTTGAAGATCCCCAGGTTATACAATCGCGTCTGCGTGTCGAGCAGCCCCTGCTGGCTCAACGGCTGGCCTGATTGTACTTCGACTTCGCGATCGACCACGTACTCGCGCGTGTGTTCCGTTCCAGCTACCATTACCCGGTTCACGGTAAAGCGGTCGCCCTCCAGAATGGTGTACGTCACATCCTGTCGGTTGGCTTGTCCGGAGGTAGGATCCGTTTTGATCTCCAGCGAGGCGTTGGGAAATCCATTATTAAAGTAGTAGTTGAGAATCCGCTCGCGGTCCCCTGCCAAGTCGTCTTCGGAATAAGCCTGGCCCGCTTCGGTGCGGCACATCGGAAGAAGTTCCGAACTCGGGATCTTCGTATTGCCGACGAGGTTAAACAGGCCAACCCGGGTCTGAGGACCTTCGTCGATGTTCAGGCTTACTGCCAGTTGGTCGTGAACGCCCTGGTAGTTGTCGTCTACGTTTGTCTCGATCTTCACTTGCCGGTAGCCGTTTGAGCGATACAGGCCTGTAATCGTAGCCACATCGCTTTTCAAAAGGATTCCACTGTAGCGTCCGTGGCTGAATCGAGTGGCAGGCTGGATCTGCATGCGCGCCAGCAGCGACTTGGTGTCCAAGAAGTTCTTGTTGCCGGTAATGTCGACCTTGATCAATTTGTGCACCGGCCCCGGGTCGATTCGATAAATTACGCGCAACGTGCCCGGATCGTTGTGCTTTTCGATATCCACGGAAGCATCAAAATGGCCGCGGGTCTGAAGGTAGTCGAGCAGATTGCGCTTGCCCTCGTTCAACAGATCGTCGTCGACGGCGTTTTCTTCGTAGACGGGAATTTCCTTCTTGAGCGCTCCATGGCCGATCGGAAACCCCACCGCGTAGATCACGACCCGAGGGCCGGGGTCGATCTGAAAGGTGAAGTCCACGGCGTTGGTTTCGGGGTGATACTTTTGCTCGGCAATAGAAACCTGCGCCAGCGCCTTGCTTTGTTTCTGAAATCTCTTGCGCAAACGTTGCAGCGCAACGTTGATGTGCGCCGCCGTAAGCCGATCGCCCCGGTCCAAATGGGAGATATCCTGCACATCGCGCGGGGTCATGCCCGAATTCCCCGTGACTCGGACCTCGCCGACGTGAGCGGGGGAGCCGGGAGTAACGTGGAAGAGAATGTTGACCTGCTGCGTCGCCGGTTTGGATTTCGTCTCGGCATTCACCTGGGCCCGGTAGTAACCGTCCTCTTGCAGGATCTGCCGTATGTTACTTAGAGCGCGTTCCAGTTTCTCGTTGGTATAGAGCTCGCCGAGTTGGAATTTGGAGGCATTCACAATCTGGTTGGGGGTAGGCCGCCCAGAGGCACCATCGACATCGACGGCTCCGACGAAGAAGTTGACGGAGGTGGTGAAGGTGAGAACTACTCCCTCGCCCGATGGAACTACATCAGCCTGGATGTCGGCGAAGCGCCCCGTGGCATACAAAGAGCGAAGACTGTCGCGCACGCGATTCCGATTCAACGGTTCGCCCGACTTCTGCGGCAAGGCCTGCAGCAGATGATCGCGATCGCTATCCAGGACGCCGGGAAGCTGAATCGACAGGACAGTCTTCCCCTCGTACCGGGTAATCGCAGGAGCTTGCTGAGGCAAGGATGCTGGCGAGCCACGCCAGGCATGCAAGGGCCGTGCGCCCGCCAGCACAAGCATCGCGGTCAGAAATGACACGTACCTTTTCAGCAAACCTTGTCCTTGGGCCCGGACGCTTTCACTTGGATGGAATCCGCCGGGCCGCTGTTGCATGCACGTCCGGGAATAGCCTTCCCCAGCGGTGCCCGCCGAAAATCGCCGGCAGGTTAGGACACATCGCTCCCGATCGTCATGCAGGAAAAACCAGTCAACTTATAATAAAGGGTTTGCAGCACAGAACTGGTGACCGCTTTGGCACGGGAAGAACAAACCAAGAAAGACACGCTCGATCGCGAACGCTACTCGCGGCAGATCCTGTTTCGCGGCATCGGCGAGGAGGGCCAGCAACGGCTGGCCGCATCGCGGGTCGCGATCGTCGGTTGCGGCGCGACCGGCTCGGCTCTTGCCGGATTGCTGGCGCGCGCCGGTGTCGGCAGCCTGCGCATTATCGACCGCGACTACGTCGAACCCAGCAACCTGCAGCGGCAATCGCTCTTCGATGAAAACGATGCCGCAGAATCCCTTCCCAAGGCCATCGCCGCGGCACGAAGGATTGCCGCCTTTAATTCCGGGATCGTCATCGAGCCGAAGGTTGACGACCTAGTCCCCGGCAACATTGCCGGACTGCTTGAGGGCATGGAACTGGTCCTCGACGGCACCGACAACTTCGAAACTCGTTATCTCCTCAACGACTACGCGGTGGACCGTTCTCTTCCGTGGATCTATTCGGCGGCGGTTGGCAGCTATGGCGTAACGCTGAACGTGCTGCCCGGAGCGACGGCGTGCCTGGCATGCATTTTCCCTGACTCGCCAAGAGGCATGGTCGAGACCTGCGAAACTTCAGGGATTCTGAACTCGGCGGTGAACCTGGTGGCGTCGATCGCGGCAACGGAAGCGCTGAAACTCTTGGTCGGGACTGAAAAGCATCCGCAGCTTCGCCGGACCCTGCTGTCATTCGATCTCTGGACGAACGATCGCGCCGAAATTTCCGCGGCGAAGCCCCGCCCGGGCTGCCGAGCCTGCGGCGAACGGGACTTTGTCCACCTGGCCGGCGAGGGCCGGCCGCATATCACACTATGCGGCAGAAACTCGGTGCAAATCCATGAGCGCCAGCGGCCGATCGACTTCGCCGAGATGGATCGCCGTCTGCAGCCACATGGAGTGGTGCGCCACAACGACTTCGTCCTCAGGTTCTGGCGCGATCCCTACGAGATGACGCTGTTTCCCGACGGCAGGGCGATCATCAAGGGCACCACCGACACGGCCATAGCGCGGAGTTTGTACGCACGGTTCGTGGGAAGTTGAGGAGTCCCGCGCTACTAGAAGCTGGTGCCGCTCTCTGCTAATCTTCTCTGCTCGATGAAAGCCCAGGGCCCAACCCGCCCAGAAAAGAGCCTGAATGACTGAAACCAGTCGCCCTGAGCCCAGCCGCCTGTATCGATGGCTGGTGCTGGTCTTCCTCAGTCTGGCCATGTTCGGCAGCTACTACGCCTACGACGCCCTGAGCCCGCTGGCCGACGTTCTGAAAGCCCAACTCCACTTCACCGACGAGAATCTGGGCTTCCTCCAGGCCATCTACAGCTTCCCCAACATCTTCACGGTCGTCATTGGCGGATTGATTATCGACCGGCTGGGCTTGCGCAAGTCGCTCATGATCTTCGGCGTTCTTTCCCTTCTCGGTCCCGCCATCACTGCGTCCTCGAGCACGCTGGCAGTGATGGCCGCCGGACGTCTGATCTTTGGGATGGGCGCGGAGTCGCTCAACGTCGCCGTGACGGCAGCTTTGGCGCGTTGGTTCAAGGGCAAGGAGTTGAGCTTCGCATTTGGCCTCAACCTCACGATCTGCCGCCTCGGATCCTTCGCCGCGCTGAATTCACCCACCTGGGCGCGCGCCGCCTATGCGAACTGGCGTTGGCCGTTCCTGATTGCGTTCGGACTTTCCGCGTTCTGCGTCATCGGAGCGATGATCTACTGGATCCTGGAAGTGCATGCAGAGCGAAACTACCATCTCGGGGATGCATCGACCGACAAAGTCGTGTTCGCCGACCTGTTCAAGTTCGGTGTGAGCTACTGGTACATTGTCGCGCTGTGCGTGACATTCTATTCGGCGATTTTCCCGTTCCAAACGTTCGCGGTGAAGTTCTTTATCGAAGCCCACGGCACTTCGCGCGAGTTCGGCGGATTCCTGTCTAGCATGTTGACGCTGTTCGCGATGATCGCCACTCCCCTGTTCGGCTTGTGGGTTGATCGTGTCGGCAAGCGAGCCCTCCTGATGATGTTCGGTTCCCTACTTCTGATCCCGGTCTACCTGATCATGGCCTACACGCAGGTGAACCTGTACATCCCGATGGCAATGATGGGTGTGGCGTTCTCTCTGATCCCAGCGGTTATGTGGCCGTCCGTGGCGTACATCGTGGATCAGGCCAAGCTAGGCACAGCATACGGGCTGATGACCATGATCCAGAACATCGGCCTGTTTGGTTTCAACCTCCTGATCGGCTGGGAGAATACGCACAGTCACGCCGATGCCGCCAATCCCGCGGGTTACAACCTCATGATGTGGACATTCTCGATGCTAGGGTTTCTCGGGCTGGCTTTTGCTTTCCTGCTCCGCCAAAGGGAAATTGGCTCCCACGGCCACGGTTTGGAAACCATTACCACGACAAAAAAGGCGTCGTAAAGGTCGTCCAGCAAGGCGGCCAACTTACCAATTTTCGAAGATCGGGACATAGATGTTTGGATCGGGTTCATGACTTGGCACAGCAGATGAGTCTCAACCTTGGGCAGACAAAGGGGTTTCAGAAAGCGCAGGCGGATTTTGGAGAAATCCCAAGAACGGTAGAATGGCTCTGATATTCTGAATCTCGCGATTACTTTCGTGCGGGCTGGATTGCCCGCAAGCCATACAACGTAAAGATAGTTAGCCGCATCTCAGGAAGTGCGGCCGGAAAAGGCGACTTGACCGACCGGGACACAAACGATAAGCCGCGAGCGGGTACCGACTTCGACGAAGCTGGCGCCATCGAAAAAGCCAAACAAGGCGACGCGTACGCCTTCCAGGCTCTCTACGACAAGCATAAGCGGCGCGTTTATTCTTTGTGCCTGCGTATGACGGCGAACACTGCCGAGGCTGAGGATTTAACTCAGGAAGCGTTCCTGCAACTGTTTCGCAAGATCGCGACCTTCCGCGGCGAATCGGCGTTTTCGACCTGGCTGCATCGGCTATCGGTGAACGTCGTGCTGATGCATCTGCGCAAGAAGAACTTGCCAGTGGTTTCGCTGGAAGAAACCACCCAAGGGGGAGAGGAAGATACTCCGAAGCGGGATTTCGGGGCAGACGATCTGGCGCTGGCGGGATCGATCGACCGGTTGCAACTGCAGAAGGCGGTGGACGATTTGCCGCCGGGTTACCGGATGATCTTTGTGCTGCACGACATCGAAGGCTATGAGCATAACGAAATTGCGACGATGGTGGGTTGCTCGATCGGCAACAGCAAGTCGCAGTTGCATAAGGCGCGCATGAAGCTCAGAGACCTGCTGAAGATGAATCGGGCCGAAAAGGCTTCGTGAGCGCCGGAATACCGGCGAGCCCGGCGTAGACTGGGCCACGGGGAAACAGTTTGGAACGGAAGCTGCAGGTTGTTTTGATGTGATTTGGCAGAAGGCTTGGGGAGCAGCGGTATGGATTGCCTGGAACTACGGCGAGGTTTGGCGGACGGCGTTGACGGAAATGACGCCGCACAGCAGTCACACTTGAAAACCTGCCAGAAGTGCTCCGCTCTGCTCGCGGATATGGAGCGGATCTCGGCATCGGCTCGCGAACTGCGCGAAGCTGCCGAACCCAGCCCATTGGTCTGGAATTCGATCGAAATCGCGCTGCGGCAGGAAGGCCTGATTCATCCGCCGCGGCCCAGCCGCTCGTTGTTGCCCTCGCTCGGCAGCCGCTGGACGTGGGCACGCTGGCTGGCTCCGGCCGCGGCGGCATTGCTCATTGCCATCGGCGTCTACGTTCGGCAGCATTCGGCGAATCCGCCACTGGCTGGCAGCGTGTTTCCGGGAGGCGTGGCTAAGATCGCCGACGCGGAAGGCTTGGACGATGCCGATCTGCTGCAGGAGATCGCGCAACAGTCTCCGGCCCAGCGCGAACAATACGCGGATAATCTCCGACACGTGAACGACTCCATCCGGGACGCGCAAAATGACATTGCCGCCAATCCCAATGACGCCGAAGCGCGCCATTCGTTGATGGATGCCTATCAGCAAAAGGCCATGCTTTTCGAGTTGGCTATGGACCGTTCTCTGCCATAATGAGTATTAAGATTTGGGGAATCATGATGAGCGGGCGCACATTGCAGCTGGTAGTACTGGGAACGGTAGTCGGTGCGATGACCATCGGCAATCTCCTGGCCCAGACCCACAAAGAACTTCACTACAACGTGGCTGCCAAAGCCGGGGTTTCGGTCAATAATCCCTTCGGAGGAATCACCGTCAAGCCCTCGACCAGCAACACCGTCGTGGTGAACGCAGTGCTTTCGTCTGACAAGGTCGAAATTGACGGCAGCCAGAACGGCAATCGCGTTGAGATCCAGTCCCATCTGCTGGCGGGTGCAGACGCGCAGTCAGGTCATGTCGATTACGAAGTGCTGGTTCCGGCGGATGCCAGCGTCACGCTGCATTCGAGCACTGGGCCCCTCTATGCCGAAAAACTGCACGGCGATCTGACGCTGGAAGGTTCGGGAGCCTCGGTTGATGTTCGTGACATCTCGGGCGCCCACGTCCACATAAAAACCCTGAACGGCCCCGTCAGTCTCACCAACGTGCAAGACGGACATGTCGAAGTGGACTCGCTCAGCGGACAGGTGACTCTGAACCATGTCACCGGCCCGCTGGTGCAGGTCATCTCCACCAGCGGTCCCATCAGCTACACGGGCGATTTTGGCGGCAGCGGGGAATACCGGCTCACCAGCCACAGCGGCGACATCGAAGCCGTCGTGCCGCAAACAACTTCCGCCGACGTCACTGCGACTTCAGTCCGTGGAGAAGTACACGACGACATCCCTCTCCAGCCCAAGCAACACACTGCCATTACAGTTCGTCAGGGCAGTGCCTTCGTGGGTACCATGGGTACGCCCTCGGTGTCGTCGGTCGTAACCCTGCGAACCTTCAGTGGTAAAATCCACCTCAGAAAACGCTCTTCCAGATAAAGAAAACTCCGGATCGTTTGAAACAGCGTTCGGGCAAGCGGGTCGGCGTTCGGAAACGCGCTTCGGCGCGCAAGCAGGCTGCGTCGGCGTCGAGCGCAGGTTCGGCTAAGGTTGTTTTTCTGGTCGGTTTCATGGGAGCTGGGAAGAGCAGTGTTGGCCGTTCTTTGGCTGAGCGCTTGAACTGGACGTTCGAGGACCTGGATGACCGCATCGAGCGATTACAGGGTCGCAACATTGCCGAGATATTTCAGATGTCAGGCGAACCCGCGTTTCGGGAAGTCGAGCACGCAGCTCTGAAGCAATTGCTTGACGAAGTGCGTGGAGGGATCTCGAGGGTGGTTGCGCTAGGCGGTGGAGCGTTTGTGCAGGCGAACAATGTTGCACTGCTGAGAGCAGCCAACGTTTCAGCCGTTTATCTCGACGCCCCGGTCGAAGAGCTTTGGCGTCGGTGTTCGGAACAAGCCAAGGCCGCGGGAACGCAGCGGCCATTGCTGCAGAGTGAGGAGCAGTTCCGCAGGTTGCATGACAGCCGGCGCAAAGGTTACCTCAAGGCGTCGTTGAAGATCGCGACCGGCGGACGCGACGTTGAGGCGGTCGCAGCCGACATCGCGAAGGCGCTCGGATTGCATGCCATTGCGGTCCGGACGGAACTCGGAGAAACCGAGTAAGGAGAAGTCGAGTGAACTTCCACTGTGCACTGCGGCGCCTGATTGCAGCCGGACTGGCGGTCGCGCTGTCAACTTCCGCATGGGGCCGGTATGCGGACAAGAAAGACAAAGAGAAGCCTCCGTCCCAATCTGTAGACTCGGGATCCTTCGGAGTCTTCATTAAGGGCCAGCGGGTTGTGACCGAAACATTTCGCGTCGAGCAGCAAAATGGCGTCAGCCTTATCAAGTCGCAACTCAAAGACGAGAGCGGCGGTTCTTCCGGCCAAAAATGCAGTCTGGAAATCACACCTTCCGGAGAACTGCTGCGTTACGAGTGGAGCGAATCCGGCGGTGGCTCCTTGAGCGTGCTCCCGAGCAATGACTTTCTGAAAGAGAAACTCACTTCCGCCGAGGGGAAAACGGCCGAGCAGCCGTTCCTGATGCCAAGCACTTCGGCGATTCTGGACAACAACTTCTTCGTGCAGCGCGAGGTGTTGGCCTGGCGATATCTGGCCGCGGACTGCAAATCCGAGGGCGGTGCGTTGAAATGCCAGCAGGGCCCTGGCGAATTCGGCGTTCTGGTGCCCCAGGATCGCACCTCGCTCCGCGTGAAGATGGAAGTAATCGGCAAGGAGAAGGTCATGGTTCATGGCGCTGAGCGCGAGTTGTTACGCCTGAATCTGAGCGGAGAAGCTTTCGACTGGGCGCTCTGGGTCGACGATCAGGATCACTTCAAACTAATTCGTGTGGCCATTCCTGCCGATAACACGGAAGTAGTCCGGGATTAGCCGTACCTTGCCCGGCCGTGAGAGCAGGATCGCCCTGGAAAATCTATTGCTGCTGACGGACTCACGTACCGCGCGGGTGCTGGTGACAGTGCTCTTGTTCGCGCTGGGCCTGGGGTTTCTCTACGTTGCCCGTGCGACTTTGATGGCGTTCCTGTTCGCCATCTTCTTCGCCTACCTGATGAGCCCTCTGGTCACGCATTTGGACAAACTGCTGCGCGGCAGGGGCCGGGCGATCGCCGTCATTTATTCGCTCCTAATCGTGCTCGTGATCGTGTTCTTTGTAGTCGTCGGGCCGAAAGTGACCCGCGAAGGCGCTCGGCTGGGGAAGACGATCCCTGACCTTCTGACGAAGCTCAGTTCGGGCCGGATCGCCACTGACCTGGGCGAGCAGCACGGCTGGAACCTGAAGAGTACGCAACTCGTGGAAGCCTTCTTGGCCAGCCACAGCGACGACATCACGCAGTTGGCACAGCGCGTCGGACTCCGCGTGGCCGATGTGGCGAAACAGGCGTGGCTGTTAGTCGTGGTTCCTCTGCTCTCCATTTTCTTTCTGAAAGATGGCCGCGCCTTCAGCGACTTTCTGCTCTCCACCATTCAATCCCGTCCGCAGCGCGAGTTCCTGGAGAATGTGCTCAATGATCTCAACCGGATGCTCGCCCATTTCATCCGCGCTCAGCTGACTCTGGCTGCGCTCACGCTTGTCATCTGTTCCGCCTTCCTCGCGATTATGCAGGTGCAGTACGCGCTTGTGCTGGGAACGATCGGCGGCGTGCTCGAATTCATCCCGGTCGTAGGCCCGCTCGCTGCCGGGCTGATTATTGTGACCGTCTCCCTTCTCACCGGCTACCAGCACTGGCTGGTGCTGGTGATTTTTCTCGTAATCTGGCGCATGGTACAGGACTACGTTTCTTCTCCCCGCATTATGGGTGAGAGCATGGAACTGCATCCTCTGGCGGCGATTTTCGGCGTGATGGCGGGCGGCGAGGTCGCCGGCATTCTCGGCATCTATCTTTCGATTCCAGTGATGGCCGGCCTCCGCATCGTGTTCCGGCGCTGGCGTCTATATGCCGAAAAAAAGAAATTCGGCCCACTCACCGACTACGCCTTCGGTACGCAGACGCGCCGAAGCTGACCTGCAGCCCAAGATTTCCTCGCTCGTGCCCTTCGTGCTACGGATGTTCTATCTCGACTGTTATAAAATTCAAACATCGCATGGATTGCAATGTTGCTATCGTCATCGGTCGGATGAGACGCGGTACCTGTCCCGCCGTGCCGGAGCCTGACCGATGATCGTCATGAAATTTGGCGGCACCTCGGTCGAAGACGCGAAAGCGATCGACCGCGTTGCTTCGATCATCGAAAGCCGCCTCTCGCAGCAACCGGTCGTCGTGGTCAGTGCCATGGCTAAGGTCACCGACACGCTGTTGACTATGGCCAAGGCTGCCGGAGCAGGCGAGCGGAAGACCGCGCTCAAGCTTTGCCGCTCGCTGCAGGAACGTCACTACAACACGGCCAGCGAATTGCTTGGTACAGCGCTCTTCACTGAATTTCACTCGGAACTCGGGGCGGAGTTCGAATCGCTCGACGAACTTCTCCGCGGCATCTCGGCCGTCGGAGAGATCACGCCGCGCACTACCGACCACGTCGCCGCCTTCGGCGAGATGCTCTCTTCCAGGATCGTCGCCGCCGCTTTCGCAGCACGCGGCCTGAACGGTGTTCACGTCGACTCCCGCGACATTCTGGTGACCGACAGCGCCTACATGCAGGCCGTCCCACAATTTGAGGAAACTAACGCAAGATTGCAGGAGCGAGTTTTGCCGCTGATCCGCGAGGGCAAAGTACCGGTAATGGGCGGCTTCATCGGCGCGACTCGTACCGGCATCACCACCACCATCGGCCGTGGCGGTTCAGATTTTTCCGCCGCGATTTTCGGCGCCGGGCTCGGCGCCGATCGAATTGACATCTGGACCGACGTCGATGGCATTTTGACCACCGATCCTCGCATCTGCCCGGAAGCGCGGCGAATAAAAGTCATCAGCTTCGACGAAGCCGCCGAACTGGCCTATTTCGGCGCGAAGGTGCTGCATCCCGCGACCGTTCTGCCGGCCATTCAGAAGAATATTCCGGTCTACGTGCTGAACTCGCGGAATCCCAGTTGCGAAGGCACGCGCATCACGACTCGAGCGCCGCAGGGCAAGAACATCTTCAAGGCAATCGCCGCCAAAAAACGCATCACGATTGTCGACGTGGCCGCGCCGCGCATGCTGCTGGCTCACGGATTCTTGAAATCGATTTTCGAGGCTTTCGACCGGCACAAAGTCTCCATCGACGTCGTTTCGACTTCGGAAGTCAGCGTCTCGCTCACCGTCGACTCAAATCAGGCGATTCCTGCACTGGCCGCCGATCTCGCCAAACTGGCCGACGTGAAGTACGAAGGCCGCAAAGCAATCGTCTGCCTGGTGGGTGAGAACCTGCGCGACACTCCGGGCATCGCTGCACTGGTCTTCCGCGAACTGGCAGATAAAAAGATTCGCATGATTTCCCAGGGCGCATCGGAAATCAATCTGACGTTCGTGATCGAGGAGGACGAAGTACCCGAAGTGATCCAGCGCCTGCACAAAACATTCTTCTCAGACTTGGACGCGGAGATCTTCGCATAGCGGATGTCGGGGCGGACGCCCTCGTCTGGCCACGAACTGGCGTACCAGGCGATGAATGACTAGCGACCAGGCATCGCAGAAGCGTTGGGGGGCTTCGAATGGGCACTCGCCGGGAATTCATCGCGACGCTTTCTGCCGCCATGGTCGCACCCGCAGTCTGGGCAGAGAGCAAGGCCAGCAAGATTCCGCTGGCCTTCTCCACCCTGGGCTGCCCGCAATGGGGGTGGAATAAGATTCTCGATTTCGCCTCGGCCCACGGATTCTCCGCGATCGAACTCCGCGGCATGCTCGGAAAGCTGGATTTGCCTTCGGATCCTATGTTTGCTGCCGATCGCATCGCAGAAACCAAGACGAAAATCCGCGACGCCAATCTGAAGATCGCCTGCGTGAGCAGTTCTGCGCAGATGCACGTGGAAGACCCGGGAAAGCGCGTCAAGGAACTCTCCGATGCGAAGCGCTTCGTCGATCTCGCGCAGGCGCTGGGCGCGCCCTTCGTGCGCGTGTTTGGAGGCAAAGCCGACTCAGACAAGAGCCCCGCGCCCGAGGCTGCCACCAAAGCGCGCGTGGCCGCAGGGCTACACGAACTCGGCAGCTATGCCGGTCCGCGCGGCGTAACCGTCATCATCGAGTCGCACGATCACTTCACCGCCTCATCGAGCTTGAAGGATGTGCTGACACAAGCCGACTCCGAACACGTTGGACTCCTATGGGACGCCCATCACACCTTCGCGACGGCCAACGAAGATCCTGAATTCACGGTGAAACAACTCGGCGGCTGGATTCGCCACACGCATTTGAAGGACTCGGTCGGCCAGGGCGAGGACCGCAAGTATGTTTTGACTGGGCGCGGCACCGTGCCCATCCAGCGCCAGATCGAAGCCTTGCGCTCCATCGGTTACAAAGGCTTCTACTGTTTCGAGTGGGAAAAGCTCTGGCATCCCGACCTAGACGACCCGGAGATCGCCATCGCCGACTATGCTCACGTCGCGGGCGATTGCCTCGGCAACGCGAAGGCTTGCGGTCTGTAATCCGTCAGGCGTGCGGCGGATGGTCGACAATCGTCTCGGTGGCTGAATCCCAATACACTTTCCGGCCTGACCAATACGATTCCGCGGCCATCATGCACGCCACGGAGTGTGCGTACCCATCGTGCACGGTCGCATGCGGCTGCTGCCGAGACCGCATGCAGTCGAACCAGTTCCCCATGTGCTCCAGCGAGAGATCGCCCATGCCCATCGGAGGTATCCCTTTGTCGCCGGGCAGGCTGATGTACTGAGACTCGCGCTTCGCATCAATGTCGACATCGTCTTCGTGCGTCCCCTTTTCCTGCACAACCTGATACCGCGGGCTTCCCTCTCCGCCGATATTGATCAGCGTCGCGGTCTTCCCCATATAGCGGCTAAAACTCGGCGCATCGTTGCCGAAGCTGGTCGAGTAACTGACCAGAAACCCTTTTGGATACTCAAGCAGCGCCTGAAATGTATCGGCGTTCTCCCGGCCGTCGTGCCAGGCATAGACTCCGCCATGCGCCACCACGGATCGCGGGAAGCTGTCGTTCATAAACCAGTGCACCAGGTCGATGGCGTGGCTCATCCATTGATCCGGAATCCCGCTGGAGAATTCACGGTATAAACGAAACTCAAAATAGAGCTGCGGATCGAACGGCCGCATCGGTTTCGTCAGCAGCCACTTCGACCAGTCCGTATCCTGCTCGCGAATCTGCTTCACTTCCGAACGCCCGCGCCACCGCGGCCCGTGATAGTTCCAGACAATCTCAACCTTGCTGACGTCTCCAAGGGCACCACTGCGTGCAACCCGTTGTGCGGCCACCTGGTAAGGCTCGCTGCGATGCTGGGTACCAACCTGAACCACCGTCTTCGCACGAACCACGGCTTCTCGTGCGACTTTCACTTCGGAGAGGACATTCCCCATAGGCTTTTCGACGTACGCGTCTTTGCCCGCTTCGGCGGCCATTTTCAAAATCGGAGAATGCGAATGCTCAGGCGTCGAGATCAGAACGCCGTCTAAATCCTTCATTGAAAGCAGCTCTTCGACGTGCTGCGCGGCTTGCGGCGCGCGACCGTAATACGCAGTATTCGTGGCGACTGCTTCTTCACGATTCCCCTTCCACAAATCGCAGACCGCGATCATCTCCACCTTGTGACTCGACTTCAACTTCGACGCGATCAGGTCAAGATCTCGTCCGCGATTTCCTATGCCGACATGCCCCAGCGCGATCCGGTCGTTGGCTCCCAGAATGTTTTCGTAAGAAAGCGCCGTGCGCGGCAAAAGCGCTCCGCCGGCGACCACTGCCGCCGATTTCTCCAGGAATACCCGCCGGGTCGATTGCGATGATTGAGTCATGGTTCGCTCCAGTGCCTTTGTCGGACAGGAAGAAAACAACGCGAGATGCAAGATACCAGATAACCGCGATCAGGTGACGAGAGAAAGGATGGGCCGCAGCCCGCACAATGATGGTAGGCCCGAATGGATTCGAACCATCGACCTCTTCCGTGTCAACCTACCGCGCATACAAAACAGAAGGACTTAGATCGTATCGAGCGTGCTCTCCACACGTCTTTTACACGTTTCACAGATAGAGATCACAGGTAGGAAATGCAGGTTGCCGAGACGCTCTCTGACTGCGTGGTTCCAAAAGTGCCAGTGCCGAGTCTTGGTTGGCCCGTGGTTCGTTCCCTGTTAGCATGAGACGGGCAAATGATCGAAACGGGTCCTGCCGGTTTGCGGATCACCTTTGGGGAACGTATGTTCGGCAAAGAACCCACGGCCAAAACGACTGCGTCTGACCCAGAAACTCAGCTGGGAAGCGGGCCTTCGACTTCCCCTGATCTGGAAGCTACGCTGAGCAGTTCGGTCGCGTTCGGGTTTTCTCCTCTCGATGGCAAGACCGCCAAAAATCCCACAGCCATCGGCCCTTACAAACTGAACCGCCGCCTCGGCGAAGGCGGCATGGGACAAGTCTGGCTGGCCGAGCAGACCGAACCCGTCCAGCGCACCGTGGCGCTCAAGTTGATCCGCGTCGGCATGTACGACGACGAAGTGTTGCAGCGTTTCCGCGCCGAGCGGCAGTCGCTCGCCATGATGGACCATCCGGCCATCGCCAAGATTTTCGACGCAGGCGCCACCCCCGACGGTCAGCCATACTTCGTCATGGAGTACGTCCCGGGCGTGCCCATCACCCAGTATTGCGACGAAAAGAAACTGACGATCGCGCAGCGTCTGGATTTGTTCAGCAAGGTCTGCGAAGGCGTGCAGCACGCGCACCAGAAGGCGATCATTCATCGCGACCTGAAACCGGCCAACATTCTGGTCTCCGAAGTCGACGGCAAACCCATGCCCCGCATCATCGATTTCGGATTAGCCAAAGCCACCGGTCCACAGGTCGGTGACGCAGCCATGATGACCATGGTAGGAGGCTTCGTCGGCACGCTGGGATATATGAGTCCCGAGCAGGCCAGCGGCACCGGCGATGTCGACACGCGCACCGATGTCTATTCCCTCGGCGTCGTGCTTTATGTTCTCCTCACCGGAGATCAGCCGTTCGACACGTCGCAGTGGAAGTCCATGCCATTGTATGAAGTGATCCAGCAGTTGAAGGAAGTCGATCCGCCGCGGCCCAGCACAAAAATTCGCGGCGACAAGGCCTCGCTGCAATCGTCGGAAGCGCGCGGAGTACAGGTGGCCCAGTTACAGAAGCTGCTGCATGGCGACCTGGACTGGATCACCATGAAGGCGCTCGAGAAAGACCGGGCCCGCCGCTACAGCACGCCCATGGATCTGGCGGCGGATGTCGGGCGCTATTTGAACAATGAAGCCGTGCAGGCGGTTCCGCCTTCCTTAACGTATCGCGCGGCCAAGTTCATTCGCCGGAATCGGCTGGTACTGGGCACTGCGGCTGTGATCGCGGTCATCCTCGTGTCGGCGACCGTAATCAGCATTCGGCAGAGCATGCGGGCCAGCAGGGAAGGGGCGGTAGCGCAAGCCGTCAGCGAGTTCTTACAGAATGACCTGCTGGCGCAAGCCAGCGCCCGCAATCAGTCAGCGCCAAACTCGAAACCCGATCCCAATCTGACCGTACGCTCAGCCTTGGACCGCGCCGCCCAACGGATTGAGGGAAAGTTTTCGAAGCAGCCAGAAGTGGAAGTCGCGATCCGGAACACGATCGGGTCGGCCTATGCTGACCTCGGCTTATATCTTGAGGCGCGCCAGCAGCTGGAGCGCGCGCTGGATTTAGGCAATCGCTCCCTTGGCTCCGATAACCCCGCCACCCTCACCGCCCTGCACCGTCTGGGGTGGGTCGCCAGTTTGCAGGGGAAGTATCCGGAAGCGGAGGCACTGATAACGCGGGCTGTCGAATCCCGCCGTAGTGTCCTCGGCCCCGAGCACCCCGACACCCTGAGGTCAATGAACACCCTTGCGACGATTTACGATTCCGAAGGCAAGTACGCGCAGGCGGAAGCGCTTTACTCACAGCTGCTGCAAATCCGCAAGCGCGTCCTGGGTCCAGAACACCGCGACACCCTACTGTCAGCGAGCAACCTGGGCGGGGTTTATGCTGAAGAGGGCAAGTACTCGCGGGCTGAGGGATTGCTCACGCAGACCGTGGAGATACAAAAACATGTTCTCGGGCCCGAGCACCCCGATACGCTAAAGGGGATTAGTAATCTAGCTTATATTCAGGAACTTGAGGGCAAGTACGCGCAGGCGGAAGCGCTATACACACAGGAAATAGAAATAGAAAAGCGCGTGCTGGGCCCGGAGCATCCCGGCACCCTCGTTTCGATGGGAAATTTAGCCCGTGTAATCTATTCCGAAGGCAAGTACGCGCAGGCGGAAAAACTCGATCTGCGAGTGCTCCAGATTCAGAGCCGAGTGCTGGGGCCGGAGCACCCCGACACTCTGCGGTCTATGGACAGGCTGGCGACGGATTACAACCTCGAGCACAAGTACGCCCAAGGAGACGCCCTGTACTCGGAGGCCCTGGAAATCCAAAAGCGGGTGCTGGGGCCCGAGCACCCCGATACCCTGACACTTATGGGGAACCTCGCTGAGAACTACACAGAGGAAGGCAAGCTGGACGAAGCGGAAAAGATCTTCCATACACTGCTGTCTATCGAGCAGAAGGTCTTCGGACCGGAAAACTCCAATACCGCAGTCACGAAATACAACATGGGGTGCCTGGAGGCGCGGAGGGGAAATAAGGACAGGGCGTTTGACCTACTGCGCGACGCAATCGACCACGGCCTGATGCCGAGCGGCGACCTAGGACTGGAAAACGACACCGATCTCACCTCGCTCCACAACGACCCCCGCTGGCCCGCGATTGTAGCCCATGCCAAACAGTTGGCCCAATCCAAATCCGCACCCCCGCAAGCAAAATGACGACTCTTTCATCGGCTCCGAGGGCTAGTTGCCGCCCGAGGTTCCAAGGATCCCAAGCAGAACAGAGTGCAGGCCTCGCTCCCATCCAAGGGCTACCGCGCAATCTTCTTCCGCCTGTGTGCTTATTTTGTATCCCGCACCAGCTCAACATCACTTCTAGACACCTGTCCAAAAGTCGGCGGAAGGCACTGGAGAAGTTTGAGGCGCGGCTCGTTCAGTGAAGCGCAATGTTAACGAACGGCTAGTTTTTCCGCCGCGAGCGATCACGGTCCGCGTCAGCCATTTGGTTAGCTAAGCTATTTGATGCGCCATAGCTGGGCAGTGCCCACTGGTAAACAGATTTGTCCTGTCCCTCATGCCGATCGTGTATCGCTTTGCGAATTTCACCAGCATCCTCCAATCGACGGATAATCGTGTGAACGGAAGCAAGAATGTTCTTGTGGGTGTGAATAGGAAACCGTAGCCGTTCCAGCGCACCCCGAACTTCGGTTGGCATCAGCCCTTTGTTCCCCGCCGCTCGGAACGCCGTCCGGCAAGCATTCGTTAGACCCCCAAGTTCCATCTCTGTCATATCGTCAACCTCCTCGCTCGCTTCGCACAGTGCAGCCAACGCCGCAACACGAGTCTGGTGCTTTGCTATTTTGGTTGCTAGCTCCTCGCGTTCGCGGAGCAACTCGCCCAATCCTTTTCGTTCGCGTTCAAGCTCGGCCCTGTAGCGGTTCATTACACACTAATTATCACATCATGTCTAATCTAGTGTCAATCCCATACGGGGTAGAGCACTGTGCGGAGGAGACCAAACACAGGTAGGAAATCACAGGTAGAAAACTGCGCCGGAATCTTGCGGAGGATGCTAATTGATTGAAAACGATGGTAGGCCCGAATGGATTCGAACCATCGACCTCTTCCGTGTCAAGGAAGCGCTCTAGACCAACTGAGCTACGGGCCTATTGAGGACTGGAACTCGTCAGGATCCGCTTGCGCGAATGACTCGTTCCGATCTAGTAATCTTACCATCACCGCACGCACTCTGGCACCTCTCCTCTCGCCAGCCACAGAGGGTTGCAGCGAACCCGGCTCTCAGCGACAATCTTGGCGTGGAAAAGAAAGCTGGCACTCGCAGCGCCAAAACTCGCGCTCCCTTCGCGCCCGGGGCGCTGGTCATCGTCACCCTCGCCAACCCCCGCGAGAAGGTCTGGGGCATGGTGCTTTCGCTGGCTCCGGAAGGCTTGAGCATGAGTGGCGCTGACCTGGCATCGTTCGAAGACATCGCTGCCATGGTGAAAGACGGCGAACCTTTCACTCCCGCGGTCGTCTTTTTCCCAATGCACCGCATCGAGCGTATCGAACTCGATCTCCCCGACGGGACTCTCTCCTCGCTGGCACAGCGATTCGCGGCGAAGACTGGCCTAAATCCTTCAGCTGCGCTCGATCCCTCCAACCGGCCCCACCTGGATGAGCGTGCTCTCCACGCTCCTTCATGGGCTTCGAAGGGGCGCGCTTGAAGCTTTCGCAACTTTTCACCGCGCCGAACCAGCTCACGCTGCTGCGAATGATCTTCGTCCCGTTCATCGTGATTCATCTGGTGGAAGGCCGTTATTTGTGGGCGCTGGTTGTGTTCGTAGTCGCCGGCTTTAGCGACGGCCTCGATGGCGTGCTCGCCCGCACTTTGCATCAACAGACGCTGCTGGGCCAATACCTCGATCCCATCGCTGACAAGCTCTTGTTGAGCACGATGTTTCTGGTGCTCTCGATCCTGCACAAGATCCCGTGGAAATACACGGTGTTAGTGTTTAGCCGTGATATTTCAATTCTGGCCGCCAGCGCGGTGTTGTTCGCCATTGCCGGACTGCGCAACTTCCGACCCAGCATCTTCGGAAAAGCGAACACTTTCTCGCAGATCAGCGCGGTATTTTTCGTGCTGCTGCTGGAAATCTATCCACTCCGCTGGATCTGGATTGCGCGCACGGTATTCCTGCGGGCGACGTTTATCTTCACGATCGCATCGGCCCTGCATTACGTCATCCTGGTGCAACAACGCCTGCGCGAACACACGCACGCCCTGCCTCCGGCGCGGTGATTCACTGGAAACCGATTTGACCCGGTTTCCAGCCGACCCCTAGAATCGTAGGTCCGTTTCCCGGTACCCGAACCCAATGGCGCTTCGTCTCTACAACACCATGTCTTCGCGAATCGAGGACTTTCGCCCCATTCGCGACAATGAAGTCCGCATGTACGCTTGCGGCCCCACCGTCTACGACTACGGCCACATCGGCAATTTCCGCACCTTTGTTGCCGTCGACCTTCTCCATCGTTATCTCCGCCAGAGCGGGTACGCGGTTCAGTATGTGATGAACATCACCGACGTCGACGACAAAATCATTCGCAACGCGGCGCGGGATGGAGTAACAGTCCGGCAGTACACCGCCAAATACGAAGAAGCCTTTCTGGAGGATTCCGCACTCATCAATATCGCGCCGCCCAGGTTCGTTCGCGCCACCGAGCACATCGCGCAGATGGCCGCCTTTGTCGCAAGGCTAGTGGAGAAGGGACTCGCCTATCGGACCGACGACGGTTCGTACTACTTCCGGATTGCCAGGTTTCCAGAGTACGGCAAACTCTCCAAGAAGGACTTCCAGGGAATGATCGACGGAGCGCGCGTGGAAGTAGACGAATACGACAAAGACAGTGCTCGCGATTTCGCGCTCTGGAAGGCTCCCAAACCTGGTGAAGCCTCGTGGGACTCATCGATCGGGCCGGGGCGACCGGGTTGGCACCTCGAGTGTTCCGTCATGTCGATGCAGGAACTGGGAGAAACGTTTGACCTGCACGGAGGCGGAGAAGACCTGGTTTTCCCCCATCACGAAAACGAAATCGCGCAGTCAGAGTCCGCGACCGGCAAGCCGTTCGCGCACTTCTGGTTCCACGCCCGCTTCTTACTGGTCGAGGGCGAGAAGATGTCCAAGAGCCTGGGAAATTTCTTCACGCTGCGCGATCTGGTGCTCAAAGGGCATAAACCCTCGTCGCTCCGCTATTTGCTCACATCGGTTCCCTACCGCAACCAGCTGAACTTTACGTTCGATGGCCTGAGGCAGGCCGCGGTCAGCGTGGATCGCTTGCGGAACTTCCGTTTGCGGCTGAGCACGGGAAAGTTCCCGGAGGGCGCGAATCCGGCGCTGCAGTCGCTGGCTGCAGAAACGGTCGACCGCATGCGCGCTGCGCTCGACGACGATCTCAACACCGCTCAGGCTCAGGGTGCGATTTTTGAGATGGTCCGCCAGGCCAACGCCGCGTTCGATACCGGCGGAGTAAAGAAGGATGACGTCGCGCCGCTGCTAGCGGCGGTCAGCAAGTTTGACGAAATCTTCGCCGTGCTCGACGACGACGATGCCGCCAAGATGAAGCGCGTTCTGGAATGGGCTCAGGCAGAGGGGCGTGAAAAAGATGTTAGCGCCGAACTTCGCGACGCGCTGCAGTCGGGGCAACTGTCCGATGCCGAGATTGACTCCAAGATCGCGGAGATGAAAGCCGCGCGCGCCGCCCGCGACTTCAAGAAATCTGACACGCTGCGTGCGGACCTAACCGAGGCCGGCATCATCGTGGAAATCACCAAAGACGGAATCCGTTGGAGACGAAAATAGCTCGTACGATGCTGCCCCACCGGGCTGCGCAGTCGAGAGTCACTCACGATCGGAATGACTGCTCGTAATGATGCGCGATCCGCAGGATCGTGCTCTCGTCAAAGTGCTTGCCGAGAATCTGCAAGCCGATCGGCAACTTCTCACTCGTCTCGCCGCAAGGGACCGATATTCCCGGGATCCCTGCCAAATCCGCAGTCACGGTATAGATATCCGCCAAATACATGGCCAGCGGATCATTCGACTTCTCACCCAGCCGAAATGCCGCCGTCGGGCTGGTCGGCGTCACAATCGCATCGACTTTCGTGAAGGCCTCGTCGAAATCGCGAGTGAGCAGGGTGCGAACCCTCTGCGCCTTCAGGTAATAGGCGTCGTAGTAACCCGCGCTGAGCGCATAGGTGCCCAGCATGATGCGCCGCTTCACTTCGGTCCCGAAGCCTTCGTCGCGGCTGCGCCGGTACATTTCCGAAAGCGTTCTTACTCCACGCGCGCGGTGGCTGTAGCGCACCCCGTCATACCGCGCCAGGTTCGAAGATGCCTCGGCCGTTGCGATCAGGTAGTACGTGGGAATCGCGTAGGGCGTATGCGGCAACGAGACCGGCACGACCTCGCAGCCCAGACCTTTCATCCTGTCGATCGCCGACTCCACCGCGTGCCGCACTTCGGCGTCGAGTCCCTCGCCGAAGTATTCTTTGGCCACGCCGATTCGCAGACCGCGTACCGGCTTGTCCAGTTCCGCAACGTAATCGGGGACCGGCACCTCTGCCGATGTCATGTCCATCGGATCGCGCCCGGCAATCGTGCGCAGGACAGTCGCCGCATCCTTGACCGTCTTTGCGAGCGGCCCGATGTGATCGAGCGACGACGCAAATGCGATCAGCCCATAGCGTGAAACCCGTCCATACGTCGGCATCAAGCCAACCACGCCGCAGAAGGACGCTGGCTGGCGAATCGATCCGCCCGTGTCGGACCCGAGCGTCACCACCGCCATATTCGCGGCTACCGCGGCTGCCGAACCTCCCGACGATCCGCCCGGCACACGATTCAGATCGCGCGGATTGCGCACCGGCCTGTAGGCAGAATTCTCGTTCGACGAACCCATGGCGAACTCGTCGCAATTCATCTTCCCGAGCACGACTGCGCCCGCGGCTTCCATGCGCGCTACAGCCGTACAGTCGTAAGGAGGAATGTATCTTTCAAGGATCTTCGATCCGGCGGTCGTGCGCACGCCGCGAGTACTCATTACGTCTTTGATGCCAACCGGCACTCCGCCCAGCGGTGGCAGCAGTTTGCCCTCCGCGGCCATGCGATCGATGCGTTCCGCCTGTTCAAGCGCCCGTTCCTTCGACAGCGTCAGGAATGCGCCGATCTGGCCGTCTTCCTTCTCGATCCGCGCATAGTGCGCCTCAGCCAGGGCGATCGCGGTCGTTTTGCGTTCTTGAACGGCGGTTCGCGCTGCGTCGATGGTGAGTGCAGTGGTTTCCATGCTAGCGCTCGATCACCTTCGGCACACGGAAGAAGTCTTCGTCGGCGTCCGGCGCGTTCTGTAGAGCGGCTTCGTGCGGCAGCGACTTGCGCAATCCTTCCAGAATGTCTTCGCGGTTCGCGTAGGCAAAGCGCTCGCTTCCCTGCTTCGACTCGTCGACACCGTAGTGGTCCGATACTTGCGCCATCGGCGGCACGTCCGACGTGTCCAGCTCATTCAACCGGTCCACGTATTGGAGAATCGAGTTCAAGTCGCGCAGCATTCCGGTGCGTTCTTCTTCAGTGAGTTCGAGATTCGCCAGGTCGGCGACGTAGGCGACGTCTTGTTCGGTGACTTTCATGAAAGATTCGGAAAATTCAGCGGATATTTCCGTTGAAAGCTCTCGGAGGCACCAGGAATTCGATGCGCTTTACAGGATCCTCCGAATATCGATTGATCTCGGCCAGGTATCGCGGTGCCAGTTCCTGCAGTTGAGCTTTCCAGCCGTTATCGGTGACTTCCACCCGCAAGACACCATCGGCAAAACTCAGCGCGCGTGTGCGCTCCGCCACCGCTGACCCACAAACCAGGGGCCACGCAGCCAGCGGGGCATCTTGCGCAGGCATCTGATGAAGTGCCCGCGCCACGACCTTCTCCAACCCTGCGCTCGCCCGCTGCATTCAATTGCTTCCCCGAACGGTCCTGTACCCCGAGGGAACTCCGATTTTAACATTGAGCGCGAGTCCACTCACGACGGGAACTCTTGCTGCACAAACGCAAGAGCTTGGTCGCGCGAGTCGAGCCTGCCTTCCAGTTGCGCGTCTTCAACGGCATCGAGGATTTCACGGAATTTCGGCCCAGGCACATGCCCTGCGGCAATGAGGTCATCCCCTGTCACCAGGGGTTTTGGGCGCATGACCTCCGGCGGAATCTCCTGCTGTTTCTGCCGCAGAAATTCATACGTGCTCAATTTGCGATGACTCGCCAGCGAGTCTGCCCGATGCAGCGCCATATGCTCATCAAACCGTGGCATGCGCATGAATTTCTTGAGCGTTGATTCCTTCATGCGATGAACGTGGCCAAAACGCATGTGGTTATCGACCAGAGCAAGAATCTGCTCGATTTCGTCGTTGGAAAAACGCAGTTCCCGGCAGATTCTCTCAGCAATCTTCACGCCTACTTCAACGTGTCCATCGAAGCGAATCCGATCCGCCACACGAAACGTCGCGGGCTTGCCGACGTCATGCAGCAATGCCCCCCAAGCCAGCGTCATCGGGCAAGGCGCCGGCAGATTCTCAAGCAGCAGCAAGGTGTGCACAAACACGTCGCCCTCCGGATGGAATTCGGGGGGTTGCTCAACTCCTTTCATCGCGGAGATATCGGGCAGCACGTGAGGCAGCAGGCCGCTTTCATCCAGCATCTGGAAGGCCCGGCGAGCGTGGCCCTCCGTCAGCATGCGCGTCAGTTCGTCGCGTACGCGTTCTCGGGAAACGACGGAAATTTCGTGAGCCAATTTCCGGATCGCAGCAAAGGTTGTCCCCTCGATCTGGTATTCGAACCGAGCTGCGAAGCGGATGGCGCGCAGCATGCGCAGCTTATCTTCGCCAAAGCGCAATGCCGGGTCTCCGATGGAACGCACAATGCTGGCCTTCAGATCGTCACGGCCTCCGACAAAATCCAGAACCTCCCCCGTCACCGGATCGAGGAGCATGCCGTTGATAGTAAAGTCGCGCCGAGCAACATCTTCCCGGGGATCGCGACTGAAGCGCACTTCGTCGGGATGCCGGCCGTCGGAGTACCCGATGTCGTTGCGAAATGTGGCGACTTCCACACATCGCGCCTTCGACGCCCCGTCCAGCGAGCCGCTGTCGGCCTTTTCCGGAGCCGGAACGAGCACCACGCCAAATTGCGCTCCTACGGCATATGTCTGCGGGAAGATGCCCATTACCTGCTGCGGCGTCGCATCGGTGGCAACGTCATAATCCTTCGGCGCGCGACCCAGCAGGAGATCGCGCACGCATCCGCCCACCAGATAGGCCTGAAAGCCGTTCTGGCGCAGGGTCTGCACGATGCTGGTGGCGAACTCTCTCATGATTCGCGCACGTCCTCCAATAAATCCGCCATCTGTTTAATAATATTGAAGGAACATGCCCGACGCCTACATTCTGGGGATCGAAAGCTCGTGCGACGAGACGGCCGCCGCGGTCGTGCGCTCCGGAGAGAAGTTGATCTCAAACGTGGTGGCTTCGCAGATCGCCACACATCAGCCTTACGGCGGAGTCGTGCCCGAGCTGGCATCCCGCGAGCACTTACGGGCGATTGTCCCCGTCGTCCGTCAAGCGCTTGCCGATGCTGGTCACACCTACCAATCTGTCGACGCGATTGCCGTGACCCAAGGCCCCGGACTCGCCGGCGCCCTGCTGGTCGGCATCAGTTATGCCAAGGCACTGGCGTTTGCGCTCGGCAAACCGCTGATTGCCGTGAATCATCTCGAAGGCCACATCCACGCCGTCCTGCTCGAGGAGCGCCAGAAGGGCAACCATGAGTTGCAGTTTCCCACGCTGGCTTTAGTCGTCTCCGGCGGACATACGCATCTTTACCTCGCTACCCAGAAAAGGCAGGCATGGACCTACGAGAATATCGGGCACACCCGCGACGACGCTGCCGGCGAGGCTTTCGACAAAGTCGCGAAGTTGCTTGGTCTGGGTTATCCGGGCGGCCCAGTGATCGATCGCCTTTCTCCCCGCGGAAATCCCAAAGCGGTCAAGTTCCCCATGGCACAGATCAAGCACCGCGACCGGCGAGACCGGCTTGATGGAAAAGCGGTCGATCCCGGCGATGACCGCCCGCGCTTCGATTTCTCCTACAGCGGAATCAAGACCGCGATCCTGCGCTACGTCGAGGCCAACAATCTGCGCACGAGCATTGAGGCGCGGCGTCAGGCTCTCGCTCAAATCTCCAAGCCGAAACTGGAGGATTATCTGGCGAACTGCGATCAGCAAACGCTTGACCTGGTCGCTTCGTTTCAACGTGGAATCATCGAGGACCTAGTCGGAAAAACTCTGGCAGCTGCGCAGGAACACAACGTGGCATCGCTTTTCGTTACGGGAGGAGTTGCCGCCAACCAGGAACTGCGGCAGACCTTCGAGCGGGACGGAAATGAGACTGGATTGGCGGTGTACTTTCCGTCGCGGGCGCTCTCGACCGACAACGCGGCTATGATTGCCGCAGCCGCCTATCCTAAATTCCTGGCCAGGGATTTCGCACCAATGGATTTTTCCGCGGAAGCTGGTATGGTTCTTCGCTAACTCTCCCGCTGGTTGCGTCCTACTTCCTTGCCGCACGCCCGCGCCCACAAATCACTTCCAGGGCTTTGCCGAGCTGAACATCGATATCAATATCCTTGAAAATAGTGAAATCGGCCCGCGTCTCCGCTTCGTCGTAGCCGCTGCTCCGACCCGCGATAACGATGATCGGGACACTCGCTGTCGTCCGCTGACTCTTCAGCTCTGTGATCAACTCACCGCCAGACATCTTCGGCATTTGCATGTCTGTGATGATGAGATCCGGTTCCACACGCCCCAGCACTTCTACCGCCTCCGCACCATTCGTTGCCGACTCGACTGAGAACCCCCGCTGCTCCAGAAAGCGGCACACGGTGTATCGGATAAGCATGGAGTCGTCGACAATCAGAGCGATCGGCATGGATCGAGACGGGGGCCGGCCTGCAGCACTGCCCCGGGGCTCACCATAACCGGAGGAGCATGCCTAACAAAGTCAAATCAACTGTGGAGAGATTACGTTCGTCACGGCTTATAGGGGCTAGACTTCAGGTTCCTGAGTCCGTTCTTCGATGCTCATGTCTTTGAATTCACTTGATTCGAAGACTTCGCGACAGTCCAGGCACTCTACAAACTCGGCGTCTTCGTCGCGGCTTACGATTTGGACGCGCGGGTGTTTGCAGGGCAACGATGAGTTGGCGCTTTGGGGTGAGGGCGACTTGAAGGTCATAAATCCGGAAGGTTCCCCGAATGAAAAACGACTCGGGACACAAGATTTCGCCGGAATTCCCGGTATTTTAGACTGCTCTGACAGCTTGTCAAGTCCCCACTAGCGGCCAATATTGTGGATTTCGTCCTTTCGTGGTCGAGGCCGGGATGAGCGCGTCCGATGAAAATGACGACCAAAACAGTCGCATTCTTAACCCGTTTAATCTCATTAGCTTGCCATCTGATCTCAGATTCTCCCATTTCCATGGGCCGACTTGCATCAGCTCTTGAGTGTTCAGTACAATGAAATACGACTTAAAGGGTCGGCGTTTTATCCGACGATTTTAGTCGGGGTTCGCATCGACGCTGCTCGACAAGGAAGCCGTGCTGAAACTGACAAAGAAGGCCGATTACGCGCTCATGGCGATGAAGCACCTGGCCGAGCAGCCTTCGTCGGCTTCTCGTAGTGCTAAGGACGTGTCCGACGCATACGGCATTCCTCCGGAGGCGTTAGCCAAGATTCTGCAGCGGCTGGCCCGCGCAGGGTTGCTGCAATCACAGCACGGCATCAATGGCGGATACACCTTGGCCCGGCCTGCGCACACGATTTCGGCGTTCGAAGTGATCCAGGCCATCGATGGCCCGCTGTTCATCACCTCGTGCATCACCCAGCGCGGCGAGTGCGATCAGAGCGACCGGTGCAACATCCGCGAGCCGCTGCGCAAGGTCAACGAGAGCATTGAAGCGGTGTTGAAGCGGATCAAGATTTCACACATGCGCGAGGAACCCGAACAGGTGGATGCGGAAGCATCCAAATCGACAGAGTTGGTGACGATCACCTGAGTTCGATAACGGCGAGAGTTCGGCAATGGATTGACTTTGAAGATCACAGAGGTGGAGACGGAATTATGAGCACGGATGTGAAGATCCCCCAGGAACTGGCCAAGACCCAGCACGCAGTCCCCGAAGGCGTGAAGCTGCCCATCTACATGGACAACCATGCCACCACCCCGATGGATCCTCGGGTGTTGGAAGAAATGCTGCCTTACTTCATGGAGAAGTTCGGCAACGCCGCCAGCCGTAATCACTCGTTCGGATGGGCGGCGGAAGAAGGCGTGGAGACGGCGCGCGAGCGTATTGCCAAACTCGTCGGCGCCACGACCAAAGAGATCATCTTCACCTCCGGCGCCACCGAGAGCGACAACCTCGCCATCAAAGGCGTGGCCGAGATGTACCGCGAGAAGGGCAACCACATCATCACCGCGGTCACCGAACACAAAGCCGTGCTCGACACCTGCAAGCGCCTGGAGAAATACGGGTACCGTGTCACCTATTTGCCGGTGCAAAAAGATGGTTTGATCGACCTCGACGATCTCAAGCGTGCCATCGACGACAAGACCATCCTGGTCACGATCATGTATGCCAACAACGAGATCGGCGTGCTGCAGCCCGTCGAAGAAATCGGCAAGCTCTGCCGCGAACGTGGCGTGATTTTCCATTCCGACGCCGTACAGGCCATCGGCAAAGTTCCGGTCGACGTGAACAAGCAGAACATCGACGTCATGTCGATTACCGGCCATAAACTCTACGGACCCAAGGGCGTAGGTGCGTTGTACGTTCGCCGCAAGAATCCGCGGGTGCAACTGGCGGCCATGATTGACGGCGGAGGCCACGAACGCGGCATGCGTTCCGGCACTTTGAATGTCCCGGGCATCGTCGGACTGGGTAAAGCTTGCGCCATCGCGCACGAAGAACTGCCGCAGGAATCGTGCCGTCTTGCGGGCCTGCGCAACCGCCTGAAGGACCGCATTATGAACCGTCTCGATGAGACGTACATCAACGGCTCGACGGAACACCGCTTGCCGGGAAACCTGAACATCAGCTTTGCCTATGTGGAAGGTGAGTCGCTGCTGATGGGCATCAACGACATCGCGGTTTCCAGCGGCTCAGCCTGCACCTCGGCGACCCTGGAGCCATCCTATGTTTTGAAGGCTCTCGGCACCGGTGACGATCTGGCACACAGCTCGATTCGCTTTGGCATCGGCCGTTTCAACACGGAAGCCGAAGTCGATTACGTTGCCGATCGCCTGGTCGAAACCGTCGAGCGGCTGCGCGAGTTATCTCCGCTCTACGAGATGGCGAAAGAAGGCATCAATCTGAAAGATGTGAAGTGGGCCGGAGAAGGCCACTAAGAACAGGTTTCGAAATTCCAGAGTTTTCAAGGTCTTCGAACTCTGGAACGCCAGCTGCAATTTCATGGCATCTTTGAAACCTGGAGACATTGAAACTTTGAAACCTGGAGATACAAATGGCATACAGCGATAAGGTTATCGACCACTACAACAATCCGCGCAACGTCGGCTCCATGGACAAGGGTAGCGCCGACGTGGGCACCGGCCTGGTGGGCGCGCCCGAATGCGGCGACGTCATGAAGCTGCAGATCAAGGTCAACCCGGCGACAAACGTCATTGAAGACGCCAAGTTCAAGACCTTCGGCTGCGGCTCGGCGATTGCTTCGTCTTCGCTCGCCACCGAGTGGGTAAAGGGCAAGACGGTCGACGAAGCCCTGGCGATCAAGAACATGGACATCGTGAAAGAGCTGTCCCTGCCTCCGGTGAAGATCCATTGCTCGGTTCTGGCCGAAGACGCCATCCGCGCGGCGATCGGTGACTGGAAGAAGAAACAGGAATCGGCCAATCCGGTGTCCGCCGAAGCAAGGTAGTGCAAAACTGAAAGCCTCGAGCTTCGAGCTGCGAGCAGCTGGGGTTACTCGTAGCTCGAAACTCAAGTCTTGTAACTGAGGCTCTATGGCAACGGCAACGGAAAACACGACTACGGCGAATGCCAAAGGCATTGCGGTCACAGAAAAGGCGATTGCCAGGATTCGCAGCGCCATGGCGAAGGAAGGCATTTCGCCCGAGCAGGGCGGATTGCGGCTGGGCGTGCAGGGCGGCGGATGTTCGGGCTTGAGCTATAACATTCGCTTCGACACGCAGCCGCGCGAACGTGACCGCATTTTTCAGTTCGACGACGTTCGCGTGTTCGTCGACCCGAAATCGTTCATCTATCTGCACGGCATGACCCTCGACTACCAGGAAACGCTGATGCAGCAGGGATTCGTGTTCGTAAATCCCCAGGCGACCAAGTCGTGCGGCTGCGGAACATCGTTCTCCGCCTAGGTCTTTGACGGCGGGCAGTTCTGTCCGCTGACAGCCTGCGCCACCGCAAGGAACACGATGGATGGGCCGACGAAGCCCAGTGCGCTAGAAGTGTGAGATATCGAACGTGACGAAATCAGTACTGACTACCATTGGCGCTAAGCCCCTGCCGGAAGAAACGCACTCCTGCTGGTCGTGCGGCGCCATGCGCGCGGCGCAGTTTTGTGGATCCTGCGGGAAGGTACAGCCTCCGGAACCGGTTGACTACTTCACGTTTTTCGGCCTCGCGCCGAAGCTGGACGTCGATGTCGCCAAACTTGAGAAAGATTTCTACGAACTGAGCCGCAGGCTTCACCCGGACCTCAGTGCTCGCGCCAGCGGTCGGGAGCAAGAGTGGAGTCTGGAACAGAGTTCCCTGCTCAACGACGCGTATCGAACCTTGAGAGACCCGATCAAACGCACCCAGTATCTTTTGCATCTCGAAGGGGTCGCTCTCGAAGAGCAGTCGAAGAATGCCACCGAACAGGCTCGGGCAAGCGGGGAGATCAAAAGACAGATTGTTCCGCCGGACTTGCTCGAGGAGGTCTTCGAGTTGAACATGCAGCTCGAAGAACTCAAGATGAACCGAAAGATGGGCGATGAGGAACCGACACTTACCACTGAAATCGCCAAGCACAAACAAGCGCTCGAAACCAAGCACGAGGCGCTGCTTGAGGAACTGAAGAATCTCTGGCGGGAGTGGGATCACCTTATCGAACGGAATCATGCGTCGAAAGCGCCAGCTGAGGAGCGGGCGAAAATTACCGGCCAAATGGTGGATGTGTTGAACCGCCGCAACTACATCCGGAATCTGGTTCGGGATGTGAACGCGGCGCTGGAAGAGTAAGTTCTGCAAAATGGCAACAGAGTACATTGTCGGTATCGATCTCGGAACCACGAACTCCCTGGTAGCGTTCATGCAAGGGGAGACGCCCGTCGTTATTCCTGGCGAAGATGGCTTGAATCTCGTTCCTTCCGTGGTTGCGCTCGACGAGAATAGTGTGCCGGTGATCGGCAACTCGGCTCGCTTGCAACTGATCGAAACTCCGGAACGCGCCGTCTATTCGGTGAAACGCTTGATCGGACGCGGTGTGGAAGACATTCAGGAAGAGTTGAAGCTGTTCCCATTTCGCATGGCCGAAGATCTGCAGCCTGGCGAAGTCCTGCGCATCAAGCTTGGAAATAAGACATTCACCCCGCCCGAGATCTCAGCACTCATCCTGCGGCAACTCAAGCGCAATGCCGAGCGCTACTTCGGCGGGCCGGTCGCTAAGGCCGTTATCACCGTCCCGGCCTATTTCAACGACGCGCAGCGCCAGGCGACAAAGGACGCCGGCCGCATCGCGGGCCTCGAAGTCCTCCGCCTGGTCAACGAACCGACCGCCGCGTCCTTAGCCTATGGCCTCGACAAGAAGCAGAACGGCATCGTCGCAGTCTACGACCTGGGCGGCGGCACGTTCGACATTTCAATCCTGAAGCTGCATGACGGGATCTTCGAAGTCATCGCCACCAACGGCGACACGCATCTCGGCGGCGACGACATCGACAACCTCCTCATCACCATCGCGCTCGACGACATTCGCGGCGACATGGGCATCGATCTGCGCCGAAATGCAGAAGCCGTGCAAGCCATTCGCAAGGCCGTCATCGACACCAAGATCGTACTGTCGTCGCAAGCCTCGACAAAACTCGACATTGCGCTGCCCGGTGGCAAGCGCTACCAGCGGGAAATCGCGCGCGAGCAGTTCGAGCAACTGGTTCAGCCGATCATCGATCGCACCACCGGCCCGTGCAAGCAGGCGCTGCAGGATGCGAACTTGAAGCCCGAGCAGATCGATGAAGTCGTGCTGGTCGGCGGATCCACGCGCATCCCCAAGGTTCGCGCCCTGGTGAAAACACTCTTTCAGCGCGAACCTCACACCGACCTGAATCCCGACGAAGTCGTAGCTCTTGGCGCAGCCGTGCAGGCCAACATTCTAGGCGGCGGCTCGCAGGCCACCGAGAACATGTTGCTGCTCGACGTGACTCCGCTTTCCCTCGGCATTGAGGTGGCCGGCGGCGTTACCGACAAGATCATCTTGCGCAATTCGACAATTCCGGCCTCGGCGACGCAGTTCTACACGACGCAGGTCGATGGCCAGGCGAATGTTGCCATCCACGTGCTGCAGGGCGAGCGAGAACTGGCGAAGGACTGCCGCTCGCTGGCACGATTCGATCTCAAAGCAATTCCGCCGATGGCCGCCGGGATCCCGCGAGTCGAGGTCAAGTTCCTGATCGACGCGAATGGCATCCTCAACGTCACCGCGAGGGAACAACGGAGTGGGAAGCAAGCGGAAATTCAGGTTCAGCCCAGCTACGGCCTGACCGACGATCAGGTCGAGACTATGATTCTCGACTCCTTCGACAACGCCGAAGAGGACCTGCGCAATCGTCAGTTGATCGAAGCGCGCAACGAGGTTGCAACGATTTTCGCTGCGCTCGACAAGGGCAGCAAGTCGCCCGCGTGGGGACAGCTCACCACGCACGAGAAGGACCGCATTGCACAATTGGAAAACTCGCTCAAGACCGTGAATGCAGAAAACGACTATCAGGCGATCCGGAAAGCGATCGACGCACTGAACCGGGGCACGATGCGTCTTGCGGAATTGATGATGGATACGGCAGTCTCCTCCGCGCTGAAAGGCAAAAACATGGACGAGACTGAGTTGGAGGAAGGTCCAACCGCGCCGCATCCCATGGCGAAAGCAGAGTTCGAGTAACGATTTCGTACTGTCATCCCGAGCGGCGTCCTTCGCCAGTCCGTTGCTCAGGATGACAATGGATTGGGAGCTAGTCATGGCTGAAGAGAAATCGCAAGGAGCCGGAAGCGCAACTGCGGACGATCCCGGCGAGAATCTAGTACAAATCACTTTCCTGCCGGAAGGCAAGACGGTGACATTCGAGCACGGCAAGTTGCCATACGAGGATCACGGCAAGGAGGAGTCGATTCTCGATATCGCGCTAAACTACGGAATCACTCTGGACCACGCCTGCGGCGGCAATTGCGCTTGCACCACCTGTCATGTGTGGGTGAAGGAAGGCGCCGAGCTTCTCTCGCAGATGGACGACGACGAAGCGGATCGCCTGGATATGGCCGCCGATTTGCAGCTGAACTCGCGACTCGGCTGTCAGGCGCAGATCGTCAAGCCGGGGAAAGTCGTCGTGGAAATCCCCGCGTGGAACCGGAATTACGTTTCAGAAGAACATCACTAAGGATTTCAGGAGCGCCAAGCATGGCCAAGGAACTTACCTGGGACGACGCCGAAGACCTCGGCATCCTGCTGTCGGAAACTCACCCCGAACTCGATCCGCTGACGGTTCGCTTCACCGACCTGCATCGTTATGTGACCGAACTGCCCGGATTTGGTGGCGATCCCAAGGCCTCCAATGAGGGAAAGCTCGAAGCGATCCAGATGGCATGGCACGAAGAGTACCAGGACCGCACGCAAGCCTGATTCGTTGAGTCGTATCCGTTAGCGCGCGCCGTTCAGTCCTCAGAAAATTAAGCCTATCTTCCCGCCTCCGCCAGCTTTTTATAGAATTTCTGCAACGTATAAAAAGCAAGCTTTCGCTGTCCGCCGTTCGAAATCACGCCTTTGCGGTTGTGATAATCCTGCACATCCGGCAACATGCGAAGCGGGGAGCGGAAATCCATCAGGAGCCATGGCGTCAGCCCAGCCAGATTCGGCATTCGCTCGACCATCGCCAGTTGATGCTGAAACAGGTTCTCCTGATACTCCTCCGTCCATCGCTCATCGGTGTCGCCGTGCCGGCCCGCCACAGCGCCGCCCCCAAACTCGCTCACAATCACCGGCTTGTCCCAGGGAAACTTCCACTGCATCTTGTCCGCATCCTCTGGACGTCCCCAATACCATCCCAGATACTCATTCAGTCCGACAACATCGAGCACGTCGCCCATCGGATCGCTCATCGTCCGCACGTCAGAGCTTGTCTCATCTACATGATTCAGCGCCGAAGTAATGAGCCGTGTGTCGTCCAGGTCCCGCGCGTTTAGCGCGAGATGTTTTAGAAACGCCAGCCGTTCGGCCTTCACCGGAGTCTCATTCGAGAGCGACCACAGGACAACCGCCGCCCGGTTGCGATCGCGCGCAATCATGTCCCGCAACTGGGCCTGAGCGTTCGCCAGCGTCGCCGGATTCTGCCAGTCGATATCCCAATACACGGGAATCTCCGACCACACCATCAACCCCATGCGATCCGCCAATCGAATCTCGTTCTCGTTGTGCGGATAGTGCGCGAAGCGAACGAAGTTGCAGCCTAGCTCTTTGACCCACCCGAGCAGCGTCTCCGCGTCTTCCTCGCTGAAAGCTCGCCCATCGCGAAACGGAGCCTCCTCGTGCATCGAAATCCCGCGCAGGAAAACCGGCTTCCCATTCAACAGGATCTTGGTGCCTTGGACTTCAATGGTACGGAAACCAATCTGATCATGAATCGTGTCATGGCCACCAATGAGAGTCACTTCATAAAGCCTGGGGTGCTCCGGCGACCACAGGTCCACCTTGGCTGCGAAGCGAAAGCTGGCCCGCCCGTTCGCGTCAGTGCTTATCGTCTCGTGTACATGCGCTTCTGGAATGTCGAGCCTGACTTGCTGGGCTGTTTGCGCCCCGTTCAACTGCAGCCACCCGGAGATCTCATGCTGAGAACCGCGTGACAACTGCACCGAATAGTCCTGAATAAAAACGTCCGGCACCTCCACCAGGGCCACGTCCCGCGTAAGACCGCCATAGTTCCACCAATCGAATTTCATTGCCGGAAGGCCATCGGCACGGCGGGCATTGTTCACCTCCACAATCAAAACGTTATCGCCCTCGTGCAAGGCCGATGTCACCTCAAAATTGAAAGGTGTAAAACCGCCTTCATGTTCACCCAGTTTCTCGCCATTCAGAAAAACGCCCGCCCGGTAATTCGCAGCGCCGAAATAGACAAATGCCCGTATGCTCGGCCGCTTGTGATAACTGAAAACCCGGCGATACCACACAGGCCCTTCATAGAACATCAACTGTTCGCGCTGGCTGTTCCAGTCTCCCGGCACGTTGAGAACCGGCGACGCATCGAAGCTGTACTCAACCAGATCTTTCTTATCCCTCGACTTGGCATCGTGAAAGAATGACGACTTACCGTTCTCGAATGGGTCGACGATTACGTGCCAGGCCCCATCGAGGTTCAGCGTGGTTCGGCCGGGAATGTTCGTGATTAGGTTGGGGGGATTCGCTGCGCCTGCCGCCGAACCCGCCAGAAGCAAAAGAATCCAGCAGACCTTCATCGGAATCCTGCCCTTCTCGACGCACCGTATCAACGTCGAATCTCCCGAGGATTTGACAAGCCTTTGACAAACCATTTGGCCTCTCAGCTTAGCCTTTTTTGGTGGGCTCACAAAGCCCCTCTCACGACGGTAAAACGGAAAGGGCACTGCGCTCGCGCAGTGCCCTATTTTTAGCAACGGATTTGAACTGGATGCCCTGCTATCGACTGAGCTAGCCAGCCGGAGCCGACGCTACCTCTTCCACGTTGGCTTCACGCAGGAATTTCGCCGCCTCTTCCGGAGGCGTCGGATTGATGTAAAAACCGGTTCCCCACTCGAACCCGGCCGTCTTGGTCAGCTTGGGCATGAACTCGATGTGCCAGTGGTAGTGATCGTTGGTGGGATCCTGCACCGGAGACGTGTGGATGACGAGATTGTAAGGCGGGTTGTCGAGCACCCGGTCGGCACGGATCAGGAGTTCCTTCATGGCGCGCGCCAGATTCTGGAACATGTGCGACGAAGAATTCTCGAATGCCGATTCATGCTGCTTAGGTAGGATCCAGGTCTCGAACGGGAATCGCGGCGCATAGGGCGCCAGGGTAAGAAAATTCTCGTTCTCCGAGACCACTCGGGTTCCGCTGTCCATTTCCTGCCGGATAATGTCACAGAATACGCAGCGTTCTTTATACAGAAAGTACTGTTTTGCCCCTTCGAGTTCCTGGGTCACGTTGATCGGCAAAATCGGCAGCGCAATCAGCTGCGAGTGAGCGTGCTCCAGAGACGCTCCCGCGGCTTCCCCATGGTTCTTGAAAATCAAGATGTACTTGAAGCGCCGGTCTTTCTTCAAATCGAGAATTCGGTCCCGGAAAGTCCACAACACATCTTCAATCCGCTTGGGAGGAAGGGTCGCCAAACTCGCCGAATGGTCGGGCGTTTCCACGATCACTTCGTGCGCCCCAATGCCGTTCATGCGGTCAAACATGCCCTCAGCCTGGCGATTGAGGGTGCCCTCGATGCCTAGAGCCGGAAACTTGTTTGGCACTACTCGCACGGTCCACCCGGCAGTGTCGCGCTGAGGCGTCGGTCCACTATTCGGGTTTGGCCGATAGGCCTGAATCTCCGGCGGGGTCTTACTTTCATTGCCATAGCAGAAGGGACAAAATCCGCCCTTGATTTTCATGTTCTCACGAACAAAATCGGTAGGACGCTTTGCCCGGTCGGTTGAAATAATCACCCAGCGACCAACGATCGGATCCTTCCTGAGCTCCGGCACTTACGAAATCCTTTCCAGGGAGATGGCACTGCTCATAAATCTCTACACGGCCAAAGAGGCGTTGCGGAACACTTCGATCTGCGGGCGGGCTTGAACCCCGTCATAGTATACGCTCACAATATCGAATCTCCATTGGCACACCGGCGGCATGTGCCGACGATACTCCCAGGCCGCCTCGGCCAGTTCGCGCCGTTTGTGACGGTCCACTGCCGCCTCGCCAGGCTTCACTGCCTTCGAAGTTCGAGTCTTCACTTCGATGAAGCAAAGTACATCGGCATCCCAGCCAACCAGATCAATCTCTCCCCGGCAGCGTGGTGAACGGAAGTTACGCGCCACGATGATGTAGCCTAGCTGGCGCAAATGAAAGTAGGCGTCCTCTTCCCCGCGCCGGCCAGTCCGCTGATGCGTCGGCGATCCGTCGGAACGAAGCACTCCTCTCGCCGCCCAGTCTAGACCTCGAATTGCCGCCCGCACGAATCTTGCAGGGAGCATAGTTGACCGGGCTCCATCTTGCGACATCGAATCGTGACCTTGATGTGATCACCCTCACAGGAGAGTCCTTTCTCTTCCGTTGATGTTCCAAACTGGCACTCGCCGTCCTCTCCCCCAAAAAGACAAGCCTGCAGACATCGCTGCAGGCCTGAGTTGCCATCCTCCCCCACGGATTCGGCAACAAAATCTTTTTATTTTGAACCTGTGGAGCGCGCCCTCTCGCGCGCTCCGCAAGTGCTCCACGGCAAACTTTGACCGTGAAAGTCGTTCGGCGCGGACCAGCGCTCATTCGCTGCCGAGCGTAGCCTCGTCTGGTTCTCGAAATCGGTGTCGATTTTCGACCAATCTCGATCGCCGATTCCTGAGCATCCTTACTATCTCCGAGCGGGCGGGAACGGTCAATTCACCCTTCCTGCAAACGTAGTTCACGCGCTAAGTGCTTCCCCTCGTGCGGGATGCAAAGATGTCTCACCCGGAAGGAAGTGCCATCCGACCGCCACCAAGCGGCGATTCCACGCACTGATGGCCTGGGCTACACTTCCGGTGGGAACTTGCAATTCGATTAGCATGCAGTCTGCTCCAAATCAGTCCGGATCGTCGGGCCGCGCAGTCATCCGCTTCGGCGTGTTCGAAGCCGACTTGCGCGCGGGGGACCTCCGCAAGAATGGCGTGAAGGTCAAGATTCAAGATCTACCCTTTCGCGCGCTGAAGCTTCTCCTGAACCATCCCAACGAAGTCATCAGCCGAGACCAGTTCCGCCAGTCGCTCTGGCCCCAGGGAGTTTTCGTCGATTTCGACCATGGCATCAGCAGCGCGGTCAATCGCCTGCGCGACGCACTGGGAGACTCTGCCGATAATCCCATCTTTATTGAGACCGTGGAACGCCGTGGCTACCGTTGGATTGCCCCGACGCAGTGGGCGGATCCTCCGGCGCCACCGCGCTTGATCGTCGTCAAGCCGGAAGCCGAAAAGGGTCCTGAGCCCTCCCATGAAAAGCCGAGCCCACCGCCACCGACTCCGCATCGCTGGGGCTGGGTGCTGATTCTTCCGGCGATCGCGCTGGCTCTGGCAGCCTGGTTCTTCCGTCCCGGCTATCGGGCCGTGAGCGCCAAAGTTAAGACCACAACGGGCGCGGCTTCATCCTCCGCCAACCCCGCTCCGCCCGCCGCTAACAGCGAGGCTCAACAGTACTACTTGAAGGGCCGCTTCTACTGGGAGAAACGCAATGCCGACAGCCTGAACAAGGCAGTGGATTACTTTACACAATCCATCGTGCACGACCCGGCCTACGCTCCGGCTTACGTAGGTCTGGCGGATTGCTACAACCTGATGCGGGAGTACACTCTCATGCCGCCGAGTGAATCGTACCCACGGGCCCTGGCGGCCGCCAAGAAAGCCGTCGAACTGGACGACCGGTCTTCCGAAGCGCACGCCTCCCTGGCCTTTGCATTATTCTGGGGAAATTGGGATGCGGCCGGTGCCGACCGTGAATTCCGTCGGGCCATCGAACTGAATCCCGACAACTCGGTTGCTCACCATTGGTACGCAACCTACCTGATGACAGCGGGGCATCACCCCGAGTCCGTGGTCGAAATCAAGTGCGCTCAAGCTCTGGATCCGGCTTCAAAATCGGTGCTTGCCGACGAAGGCTTCGTGTTGTGCGCAGCAGGCCAATGCAATGAAGGCATGGCGCTGCTCAAACAACTCGAGGCTTCGGACCCGGATTTCGTGTCTCCACCACGGTACCTGCGAGAGATCACCTTCAGCGCGGGCGACTACCCCACCTTCCTCGACGAGTGGCGGAAGGAAGCCACCTTACTGAAGGATCGCGACACGCTCAAATTGGTCGAGGCTGCTCACAAAGGATACGCCAGCGGAGGGAAGCGGGGCATGCTCGAAAACATGCGTGCTGCCGAGAAGCAGTTGTACGAGCGCGGGTCCGAATCGGCCTATTCGATCGCCAGCATTGATGGACTATTGGGACACAATGCGGAGGCTCTTCAGTTCCTGAAGGTCTCGTACGATAAGCATGATGACGCGATGATCGGGGTAAAGGACGATTCGGCCTTCCTTGCGCTCCACGACGATCCCGCATTCAAGGACTTACTGAACAAGGTGTACGCTCAAGGCAAAGACTAGGATCAAGAACGGACACGAAAGCCGCCCTTGACGGGCGGCTTTTGTTGACTGCAGGTCGTTCGGAGCGGCTTACGCGCCCACGGTGCGGATACACTCTTCGAGCACATCCACCGCGATGTCAGCCTCTTCTTTTGTGACCACCAGCGGCGGGCATAGGCGGATCGTGCTCGGTCCGCAGCCCAGAAACAGAATCCCGCGCTCGAAAGCCATCTCGACGATCCGGTCGCGTTCGGCGTTCGCGTATTCCTTCGTGACTTTGTCCTTCACGATGTCAACGCCGATCATCAATCCGCGCCCACGCACGTCGCCCACCAACTTCAACTTCGACGGCCAGTCGGCCATGCGATTGAGGATGTGCTGACCCACGCTCGCCGAATTCTCGAGCAGATGCTCTTTCTCGATCACATCCAGCGTTGCCAGCGCCGCGGCCACCGCCACGGGATTCCCGCCGAACGTCGATGCGTGCGAACCCGGCACCCAGTCCATGACTTCGGCGCGCGTCATCACGATGCCCAACGGCATGCCCGACGCAATGCCCTTCGCCATACAGACCATGTCCGGCTCAACATCGGAGTGCTCGACCGCCCACCACCTTCCGGTGCGTCCTACGCCGCTCTGCACCTCATCGACCACCAGCAGGATGCCGTGACGATCGCAAATACGACGTAGTTCCTGCATGAACACTCTCGGAGCCACCACATATCCGCCTTCGCCCTGCACCGGTTCGACGAAAATTGCAGCCACTTCCTCGGGCGGCAAAGTCGTCTTGAAGAGCTTCTCTTCAATGAAGCGCGCGCAACCCAGCGCAAACTTTTCGGCTTCCTGCGCACCACCCACGCATCCGCGATAGGAGTCCGGATAGCGTACATGGGTCACGCCGGGCACGAGCGGCGCAAACCGCCGCCGCTGCTGCGGCTTCGACGCCGTCAGTGATAGCGCGCCCATCGTGCGTCCGTGGAAAGCGCCATAGAACGCGATGATGTTCTGCCGCTTGGTGTGGTAACGGGCCAGCTTCAGGGCGCACTCAATCGCTTCCGCTCCCGAGTTGCCGTAATAGATCTTGTGCGGCCCGCGCATGGGAGCGATCTTCGACAGCCGCTCCGCCAGTTCCACCATGTTCTCGTAATAAAAATCCGTGCCCGACATGTGGATCAGTTCGCCCGCCTGCTTCTGGATGGCGGCGACGACCTCGGGATGGCAATGGCCGGTCGAAGTCACGGCAATGCCAGCGGAGAAATCAAAAAACTCGTTGCCGTCCACATCGGTCACGACGATGCCTCGGCCGCTCTCGGCGACCATCGGATAGGAGCGCGTGTACGATGGTGAAATCAACCGCTCATCGTTCTCCAGCACTCGCTTGGCATTGGGCCCGGGCAGGGCGGTTTTAATCTTCGGTCCGACGGTGGTTTTGGTGGTATTCATTTCCTGAGTCATAGTTGCCATGACATCCTCCGAGGCAACCGCAAGTACGTCGATTGCCGGTTGGGGTTCCCAAGAACGTTCGGAACTGCGTTCGTAGAAGCGGCTCCGGTAAGAGCAGCGTTACGAAAGCGAGTCGGCGGAAGATGACGGAATTAATCGCTACCGAACAGACTAGGACGCAAATGCGATGGAAGATTGGCGCGATAGCGGCGCGGACACACCAGGCAGTGTAGCCAGCACTCGGCGGACTGAAAATGCGGTCGCGAATTGGAGTTCTTTTGCAGCATCACAAACGGGCAACATCAGTTTCGATTATATCTACAACCCGCGGCCGACGTAACCCCCATTTTCACTTACGGAGGCATATGCCCTTCACTCATCGTGCCGATCTACTTAGCGTGCTCCTGCGGCGCCTAGGCATTGCTGGTGGAGTACCGACGAGACGGGCTTGTCGTTTTTGGAATCCTCCACGCCTCCGCCTTCGTCTGATATGGTGTAGTTTCGCCTGTTGTTCTCCGAGATCATGAATTCGGGTCAGCACCCAAGCCGGTGGATGGTGATTCTTGCCTTCGGACTCGTCTATTTGTTTTGGGGTTCGACGTACCTTGCCATTGATATCGCCGTACAGACGATTCCTCCGGCATTGATGTGCGCCACGCGCTTCGCGATTGCCGGCGTAGTCATGCTCGCCGTATGCGCGGCCACGGGACGCCGCGTGCTCTATTCCCCCCGCCAGATCGCGCTCTCCTCGGTCGTGGGCCTCTTGCTATTGATGGGCGGTAATCTTACTCTTTCGTACGCTGAACTGGCAGTCTCCTCAGGCTTGGCGGCGCTCATCATTGCCATCACGCCCCTCTGGTTTCTTGTCCTCGATTCCCTTTTACTCGGCGACCACCACATTTCCCGCCGAGGCCAGGCTGGACTTGCTCTGGGTATCCTGGGCCTATTCGTACTAGTCTGGCCCCAACTGCGATCGGGGGGATTGGGTCACCGCGAGTTCTGGGCGTCGATTAGCCTGATCGGCGGATCGTTTAGCTGGGCCCTGGGCTCGGTGTTGTCCAAGCGCTGGCAGTCCGGGATGGACGTTTTCAGCGCCACAGGTTGGCAGGTCACGGCTGCCGGAGCAGGAAATCTCGTCTTCGCGCTGTTCGCGGGAGATCTTTCGCGCGCCGTATGGTCCGCACGCAGCCTGAGCGCGGTGTTCTATCTGGTCGTGTGCGGCTCGTGGATCGGTTACACCGCGTATATCTGGCTACTGGAGCATGTTCCCACGTCGAAGGTCTCGACCTACGCGTACGTCAATCCGGTGGTCGCGGTGTTCCTGGGATGGCTGATCTTGCACGAGCGCGTGGATCGTTTCATTTTGGCCGGGAGCGCGATTGTCGTCGTATCGGTGATTCTGGTGACCAGCGCAAAGGTGAAAGAGAGGCCACTCCATGACGAACTGCCGGCCGTGGAAGCAGCGGGAGACTAGGGAACTTAGCTCTGCAATCACTCTTCCTCTGCCTCGTTGACCAAATCCACCACATGCCCGCGGATCTCATAGGTCTGCTTCGCGACCCCAGGGGCTTCAAAGCTCACTCGAATCGGTCCCCTCTGCCAAGACGGGACGGCACAAGCCGAAGCCGTTCCGGCATCATCGCGCAGCCCATCGTTCGACAGCACCTTTTTCAGCACCGGCTTTCGACGATTGATTTGCGCCACGATGGCGTACGTCTTCTTCCCGTCATCAGAGACTCCGCAGTACGCAATGTAATCGCGATACCAGCTCGCGGCTGAATACAAAGCGTCGAACTCCGGAAGATTAAGTGCAGACACTCGTCCTGTCATTCGGTCCACCAGCAGCCACCCTCCGCGCTGCCATAGCCAATGCGAGCCAGATTCTTCAGGCAGGCCATCGTTCACACGAAACACTCGCCGCACGACGAACAAATGGTCCGTCACTTCGTGGGGCGTGCCGACGACGTATTCTTTCGCTGCCCCATCTACCAGCAGCGCTCGCGTGCGAAGCATCACGGGCTTTTCTTCGTCGGCGCCCGTTCCCGCAACCCAGGGCACATTGGTCCACCTTCCAAACGCAATTACGTGGGTTTTGGCTTGCGCGAGGCCAAAAGACAAAGCGCAAAACAAGGGCAGGATCAAGATTCTCAATTTGCAGTACATGCCGCGAGACTGGCAGGAAACCGGCTGCCAGACAAGGCTTACCGTCACGATCTCTCAAACCGGGTGCCAAAATGGGAAATGTTTCTTCTCGCCCTCCGATGCTACTATCCCGAAAAGCTGGCGCCCTCAGGGCGCAAACCGCAGAATGTGGGTAGAATTAGAGAGTCTGGATTCGCCATGAGCTCGAATCGGGGTTTTCGCTCCTTTCCGCAGGCGGTAGTGACCTCCGGTCCGTCGCCTTCAGAATCGCAGACAACGGCGAAGCCAGAAAATGCTTCCTATTTTGACATGGGTGATTTGCTGCCAAGACGCCGCGCCCCGCGGATACTCGTTGTCGACGACCAGCCGAGCATTGCCGGGCTGATGAGCCAGTTGCTGGCAATGCGCGGCTATGACGTGATCACGGCGTCGAATGCCGAAGAGGGCGAAGCCGAAGTCCACCGTCACGCCCCCGACCTGATCCTTTCCGACGTCATGATGCCGGGAAAATCCGGATATGACTTCTGCCGGAACATGAAAGACAATCCGGCCACACGCCTCATCCCATTCGTCCTGATCACCGGGCTGAGCGACAGCAGCGACAAAGTCCGCGGCATCGAAGCCGGCGCCGATGACTTCCTCAACAAACCAGTCCTTGCTGAGGAACTGATTGCCCGGGTCAAATCGCTGCTTCGCCTCAAGCAATTCACCGACGAACTGGAGACCGCCGATTCCGTGCTATGCACGCTGGGACTGATCGTGGAAGGCCGCGATCCTTATACGGAGGGCCACTGCGAGCGGCTTTCGGTACGGGCCGCCGATCTCGGCCGTCATCTCGGCATGGACGAAGACTCCATTGTCGCCTTAAAGCGCGGCGGTTACCTGCACGATCTGGGAAAGATCGCCGTCCCCGATGAGATTCTCAAGAAGGGCAGCGACCTGACTCCCGCCGAATGGGAAATCATGAAGCTTCATCCCGTCACTGGCGAGAACATCTGTCGTCCGCTGCACTCGTTGCAGTTGGTTCTGCCCATCATCCGCCACCATCACGAACATTCCGACGGCTCGGGCTATCCCGATGGCCTGATGGGGTCAGAAATCCCTGCTTTGCCGCGTGTGCTGCAGGTGGTGGACGTCTACGATGCCCTGCGCACCGCTCGCTCCTACAAACCGGCTCAGACCCACGAGCAAGCTGCCCAGACCATGCGCGAGGAAGCCGCCCGCGGACTCTGGGACGCGGAGCTGGTGGCCGAGTATTTCTCCCTGCTCGAGCAAAAACGCCAAGTCGCTTGAAGTCTCCCGCAGTCCGTCCAAGACCGATGAAAAGACAAAACAAGCCCCGGAAGCTTCGATAGATCGAAGTCGCCAGCTCGGCAAATCTTCCGAAAGAGACGAACTTCCAATTACAATGACGCATCCATCAGTCTCGGCTCTCACTCGCTTCGACTGAGAACTGGGAACTGAGAACTGAGAACCGCTTTTGGAGCCCACCTACAGCATCGTGATTCCCGCGTACAACGAGAGTGCGCGTCTCGGCAACACGCTGAGCAAGGTGTTGACCTATGTCCATGAACAGTCGTGGGACGCGGAGGTCGTGGTCGTCAACGACGGTTCGCAGGACAACACCGCCGACATCGTTCGCACTTTCGCCGCGAAAGATTCGATCGTGCGGCTCGTGGAAAACCCGGGCAACCGTGGCAAAGGCTTCAGCGTGCGCAACGGCATGCTCAACTCCCGCGGCCGCATCATCCTGTTCACCGACGCCGACCTCTCTGCGCCCATCGAAGAAGCTCCGAAGCTCCTGCAGGAGATCCACCATGGCGCCGATGTTGCGATTGGGTCACGCTGGCTACGCGCCGAAACCCAAACCCAGCGCCAGCCTCTGCTCCGCCAGATTCTCGGCCGCGTGTTCAACCTACTTCTGAGAATCACACTAGGCCTGCATTTCGCCGACACGCAATGCGGCTTCAAGGCATTCACGCAAACTGCGGCTCAAACCATCTTTCCGCTGCAGAGGATCGAGCGTTGGGGATTTGATCCTGAAATTCTCTTCCTCGCCCGCAAGTTCAAGTTCAAAATTCGTGAGATCCCCGTCCTGTGGGGCCACAGCGGCGGCACTCGCATTCATCCTCTGCGCGACGGTTCCAAGATGTTTCTGGAAATGCTTCACGTCCGTTGGAATGATCTGTCGGGTAAATACTCTTCGGACGCGGCCATGGCCACGCAACCGGCCCGGGGGCCCCACCCGTAACATTCATCCGGGGCGGCCGCCCTCGGCTGTCCATTCGCGAAAGCGGCGCAAGGCATCCGCCTAGCGAACCATCGCCTCGACCACTCTCCGACCCATCTCGGCCGTTGAAAGCGCCGCGTCGGTCTTGCCCGCCAGGTCCGCTGTCCGCGCACCCTGCCCGAGTATTGTTGACACCGCCCGCTCCACGCAGGTCGCTTCCTCGTCCAGATGGAATGAATGCCGTAGCAACATCGCCGCCGAAAGGATCGCTCCCAGCGGGTTCGCAATTCCCTTCCCCGCAATGTCGGGCGCCGATCCGTGCACAGGCTCGTAGAGTCCGACCGGTCCGCCGATGCTCGCCGAAGCCAGCAGCCCCAGCGATCCGACCACTCCGCCCGCCTGATCCGACAGAATGTCGCCGAACATGTTCTCGGTTAGCACCACGTCGAACTCCGCCGGCTTCTGCACCAGCAGCATCGCCGCCGAGTCCACATACTGATGTCCCAGCTTCACTTCGGGATAGTCCTTCCCCACGCGCGTCACAACATCGCGCCACAGGCGCGAGCACTCGAGGACATTTGCCTTGTCCACCGACAGAACCTTCCGCTTGCGCTTCATGGCAAGTTCAAACGCGACCCGCGCAATGCGCTCGACCTCAGACTCGCCGTAGGTCATCGTATTGACCGCCACGCGCGATCCAGGAGCACCTTCGATCGATCGCGGCTGGCCGAAGTATGCTCCCCCCAGCAACTCGCGAACGATCATGATGTCGGTCCCGCGTACCACTTCCCCACGGAGCGGCGAGCAGTCTTCCAGAGCGGGAAAGAACACCGCTGGCCGCAGGTTGGCGTAGGCGCCCAGCTCGCGCCGAAGGCGCAGCAAGCCTGCCTCGGGCCGCAAATGTCCGGGATTCTTGTCGAACATCGGACTACCTACCGCGCCGAGAAGCACCGCGCCAGACGCAAGACAGGCCTGCACGGTGTCCGCGGGTAAAGGATCATTCACCGCGGTCAACGCCGCCCCGCCGATCAGTTTGTCCTGGAGTTGGAGCTCGTGGCCGAACTGCTGAGCCACCGCCTGAAGAACTTTCACGGCCTGCTCCGTCACTTCAGGGCCGATGCCATCACCACCGAGAACCGTCAGATTCAGTTTCATAGGATTGATTTATTCGAAAAAGCTTGTAAGTGCGTAATTGTAAAGAAAAAGAGCCGCCGAAGGCGGCTCGCTAAACGACATACGTCTCCAATTCCCAGATTACTCGAATGCCCTTACACTCCCCACAAATAGTCTTCCTGCTGCGCCTGCTCGTGCCGGGCGTCGCCAGGCAACGGCGCGCCAAAAGCGTTCGGATGCGGCCCGACAGGAAATGCCTTGACTGGCTCCGGAGCTGGCATCAGAGGTTCTGCGGCAGGTGTGGTCTGCGGAGCCGAGGACGCGGACACTTCCGCGGGCTTCGTCTGCACGATTGGCTCAATGAGCGGTGTGGCCTTGCCCGAAGGCTTATGCGTGTCGCGGATCAACTCCAGCAAATGCCGATCCTCGACATGCTTGATCTTGTCCGCCAGCCGCACGAACCGCCGGTAGATGTCATCCAGTTGGCGCCGATCAAACTGATGCCCCAACTGCTCGCAGCGCATGCCCAACGCATGACGGCCCGAGTGCTTGCCCAGCACCAGCTTCGAATCTGGAACCCCCACCGATTTCGGCGTCATAATCTCGTAGGTCAGAGGGTTCTTCAGCACGCCATCCTGATGAATTCCGGCCTCGTGCGCAAACGCATTGCGCCCCGTGATTGCCTTGTTCGGCTGCACGGGAACGCTGGTGATGTCGCTCAACATCTGGCTCGACGGGTAAAGCTGCTCGCCCACAATGCCGGTCTCGTACGCATACTGATCCGGCCGCACCCGCATTGCCATCACGACCTCTTCCAGCGATGCGTTGCCGGCGCGCTCTCCGATGCCGTTAATCGTGCACTCGATCTGCCGTGCACCCGCCTGCACCGCCGCCAACGCGTTCGCGACGGCCATTCCGAGGTCGTTATGGCAATGGCATGAAATCGTTACCTTCTCGATGCCCCTCACCCGTTGCTGAATCATGCGGATTAGATCGCCGTACTCAGACGGCACTGTGAAGCCCACCGTATCGGGGATGTTCAAAGTCGTAGCGCCTGCTTCGACCACCGCATTGAGCACGTCACACAGAAAATCCCTGTCCGTTCGCGTGGCATCTTCCGGAGAGAATTCGACGTCATCGCACAACGACTTGGCGAACCGCACGGCCTCGCGAGCCTGCGCCAGGCACTGCTCACGCGTGATGCGCAGCTTGTATTGCAGGTGGATGTCGGACGTCGCCAGGAACACGTGGATTCGCGGCCGAGCCGCATATTTCAGCGCTTCCCAAGCCCGCGCAATGTCGCCCTCAACCGCTCGCGCCAGCCCCGCGATCACCGGCCGTCGGATCGTGGTTGCGATCGCCTTCACTGACTCGAAATCTCCGTCCGACGCGATCGGGAACCCGGCTTCGATCACATCCACACCCAGTCGGTCGAGTTGCTCCGCCAGTCGCAGCTTCTCCGACTGGTTCATGCTGCAACCCGGCGATTGTTCCCCGTCGCGGAGAGTGGTGTCGAAAATCTTGATGCGCGCGCGTTCTGCGGTCATAAATCTCCTCGAAGATGAGCGCCGAAACTGGCGTCGTTCTCGGGCTGCACCTTAGCCGAAAATGCCCAAGCCGTTATCTCCTAATCCTACGAGCCTTCACTCTTAGAAGCAAAACTTATAATTATTCAGCGACGATTAGTGTTAATTATATAATAAGCGTTACTAATAGTTGTTCTGATTTTGATAATTCACAACTCAAAGTCTAGCGCCTGAACGGAGTCCTCTGCTCCATGGAACTTTCACAGCTTGAAGTCTTTCTGACGGTTGCGCGTGAGCGGCGATTCTCCCGTGCTGCCGAAAAGCTTTATCGGACTCAATCGGCTGTCAGCCAGACCATCCACAAGCTGGAAGAGGAACTTGGGGAAGCCCTGTTTGACCGATCCTCGCGAGAAGGCGTGCTCACCGATGCCGGCAAGGTCCTGCTGGAATACGCCGAGAAGCTGATCAATTTGCGCACCGAAGCCGCCGAATCGCTCAGCGAACTCCGGGAGTTGCAGAAAGGTAAGCTGGTGATCGCCGCCAACGAATTCACCGTGCTCTACCTGCTCCCGATCCTCGCCGAATTCCGGCGTTTGCATCCTATGATCAAGGTCACGGTTGAACGCGCCCTTGGCAGCCATATCCCCGACGACGTCTTGCGTTACAGCGCCGAGTTTGGTGTGCTCTCCTACGAGCCGCAGGAGCCGAACCTCCATTCCGTGGTGGTCTATCTGGACGAACTCGTCTTTGTGGTTCCGCCAAAACACCCGCTGGCGTCGGCTCCGCGGCTGAGCATCCGGCAACTGGGAGCTGAGTCCTTTGTGGCCCACATCGTCTCCTCGCCTTATCGCGAAAAGGTCATCCAGCTCTTTAAAACGCTGAAAACGCCGCTACACATGGATGTAGAGCTTCCTACGCTGCAAGCTATCAAACAGTTTGTCGCGATGGGCCACGGCGTAGCCCTGGTTCCGGAAATCAGCGTAGAGACGGAGCTCGCCCGCGGAGAGCTGATCGGGGTTCCCGTGCAGGAATTGCAGCTGACGCGCAAGCTGCGTTTGATCTACCGCAAAGGCGCAAATCTCTCCCACGCCGCCAGCGCCTTTCTGAAAGTGGCCGAAGCCGTGGCGGTGGAGCGAACGGGCCGTTACCGCTTCCAGCGCGAGAATTAGAACAAAACAAAAACGGAGCAAGGAACTTCCCTGCCCCGATTCGAACCGTCAGTCCCAGGATCAGACTGCGCAGAGTTGACTTGACCGGAACGCCGCAATCGCCGACTCCAGCGTTGGATGCAGATCGATCACCGAATCCAGGTTGGTCAACTCAAGCAGATTCTTCACGAAAGGGCTCGCTCCCGCGCACTTCAGGTTGGCGTTGCGCTCCAGCGCCCAACCGTGCAGCAGAACCAGTTCACCAATCCCAGCGCTGTCCATCGAACTGACTCCGCTCAGGTCCAACACCAGCTTGCACGCCGGGCGCAAGACTCGTTCGACCAGGCGGGAAAGGGCGCTGGCTTCATCGCGATACACGATGCGCCCGTGACAGTGCACCACCATCACGTCCCCGAGAATGCGGGTTTCTAAACTGAGCTTCAACTGCGGCTCCTTCTCTTCCCCCGCAACCACCAGACTCTGCGGCTGCTCCCACGTTTGCCAATTTGTGTCCATACATTGCATGCTAGTAGATAGACGGAAGCCCAAGGGTTTTGGCAGCGTGAAAATCTGATAAATTTTCCTGTCGCCATCGGACTGGCTCGGCCCTGATCTTGGACAAATTTTCTCGCCCGGGACATCTTGGCCATCCGGTAGACTGCATCTAACCGATTTCGTTGACTACAATGGAGTTTTGGCCGGCGCGACCGCCGGGGAGGATAATTTTTCGTGTCGAAAACAGCTCGGGCGGTGCTTGCTTTTCTGGCTCTGACTCTGTTCTCTCTGCCTATGGCCGCGCAGATTCTGGCGCGCGGAAACGTATACGGCGGCGTTTCCTACGGCCAATTCACCGAGGTCGTCAACCGGGCGAGTTATCGCGGATGGGAAGGCTCGGCTGAGATTCTCCCCATCAACCGTTTCTCGCACCTTGGGTTCGTGTTGGATGGCAGCGGTTACTACCGCAGCGGCATTAGCCAATACAATTTTCTCGGCGGAGCGCGGCTGTCGTCGACTTATGGCAAGTGGCGCCCTTTCATTCATGGCATGGGCGGCATAGCCCGCATCAACTCCAGCGGCGTTTACTATCAGCCGGTAATCATCGACGTGGGCGGTGGCGCCGACTACAAGATCTTCTTTAAGAATTTCTCCTGGCGCCTGCAGGGCGACCTCATACACAGTCACTACGGGAATGCCACGCAGTACGACGCACGGGTATCCACTGGTATTGTCTGGCGATTCTGACGTTACCCCGAGTTGCCGGACTTCGCGTTTTCCCGGCATCTCGCCCCTCGCATCGAAAAACTTTCTGACTTCTCCGGGGTTGATCCCTCTTGGAGGGGAAGGAGTATCTATGCCCAGAATCTTCGCTCTTTTCTGTCTGCTCATGGCATGCGCAGGCCTTGGGGCCGCTCAGGTTCCGACGTCCGGCAACGTCTTTTTCGGATATTCCTACCTCAACAGTGACCTTTCGCCGTTCAGTCGCACCAACATGAACGGATGGCAGGCATCGCTCGAAGGTAGAGTCTTTCCCCACATCGGAATTGTCGTGGCCTTCAACCAGGTCTTCGGGAGCCAGAATGTTGCCACCCTTTGCCCCGCTCCCGCTTGTTCGGGCCGTGTGAGTTTCACGCAGGACAATGTCCTGTTTGGGCCGCGCGTGAGTGCATCCGTCGGCAAGTTCCGTCCCTTTGCGGAACTGCTGATCGGCATTGGTCACGTCAATCTCCATCATGCCCGTAGCGACACGTCTTTCGCGACCGCAATCGGTGGCGGACTTGACTATCGCTTGATTCGCCCTCTGGCCTGGCGCTTTGAAGGAGATTAGGTGCGAACCAGCGTCTTCTCGGGAACGCAAAATAACGTCCGCTTCTCGACCGGCATCGTCCTGAAGTTCTAGGCTCAAGCCACTGCCAGACAAAAACAGGATTCAGCTGGTTGGCTGAATCCTGTGTTCCGTGGCCACTACAAAAATTGTTCCGACTCAGGCGTGCCGGCCGCTTTCAGCTTCGTGCGCCCAGTACTTGTGATCCCGCAGGAAATGCCGCTCGTTCCAGAAATTCATCGCCGTCCACAGGAACAGCCAGCCCACCCGTAGATGTCCCATCTTCTGGAAGCGACGATTGGTGGTATAAACGCCGCCGCGCACGATCGCGAAACGCCTGCGTTCCACCTGCTGGCTCAGGCGGTAGTCTTCCCCGAATTGAATCTGCTCGTGGAAGCCGCCGAGTTCCCAGAACCTCCTGCGATTAAACAGCATGAACATTCCGGTCGCGAATGGCCGATGCAAGAACGATAAATACTGGAATAAGTCGTTGCCGACGTAGAACAACTTGTCGATCCAGCTTCCCTCGCGGCACAGAATGTTCGTGGTAACACAGTGCAGTTGCTTGCTCTGCGCTCGCTCCATACAGAGCCGGATAAGCGCTTGGTCGCCCAATTCGACATCCGCATCGAGAAACAGGATGTAGGGCGTGTCCGCCAGCGCCGCGCCTTGATTTCGCCCGACGGAGGGCATGCCGCCGGGAATCACGCTGACATTGAGCCGGCCGGCAAAACTCCGCACGATGTCGGGAGTGCCGTCGCTGGAGTTCGCGTCAGCGACCAACACTCTCGTACTCGACATCTTCGAGTAGTTCTGATTCGTCAGCGAAGTCAGCAAACGCGGGATCAACTTCGCCTCGTTCTTCGCCGGAATCACGATCGTCAATTCGCTCCTGGTATTCATGAATCTCTACCCCCTGTTCGTCGACCGTCAGATACGTAAGCCGGGAATCGACCCATCCCCCGGAGTTGTAGTAATCAATTCCATCTTGTTCAACGTGCAGCGCCTGGTGCGTGTGCCCGCAAAAAATCCGCTCGATGCCGTGGTGTCGTGCATGTGCCAGCGCGCCTTCCGAAACCTTCGTCGACATGCGCAGCCAGCGAGTATTCAGCCGGTCGATCCAGCGCGTCACCGGATTCCCCCGAAGATCCAGCCGCTGCAGCTGCAGGTATAACGAGGTGAACCACCGGTGCAGCCGCACCCGATTTACCTGGAATCCGTCAAACTGGTGGCCGTGAATCGCAATGTGCCGCAGCCCGCGATAGGTCCATTCGTAATGCTGGTAGACCCGCACCCCCACCAGGTGCGACATGATGTTCGTCAACCCGTGGTCGTGGTTGCCTTCCACCCACACCACTTCCACGCCACGCTTCGGATTGGAAAGCTTCCGGATATGTCCCAGGAATCTCCAGTGATCTTTGGTCAGACGGGCAAAGTTCAGGTCAGCGAAAATATCGCCCAGCAGAATCAGGCGCTGGAAGCGGTTTCGTTTCAGCAGGCTCGTCGCCTCACGGGCATGGCTCGTCTCCGCGCCCAGATGCAGATCCGAAAGGATCAGCGTGTTGTAGGCGTTCGGGACCATAGTATGGTTCTAACAGCGCATTGTTACGGGTTGATGAAATGTGCATCAATATTGGTGCATGGCGTAACTGCCAAAGTAACCGGGGTAAGTGCCTGTCCTCGTGTAGATTGCCGGGGAATCTGTCGCACTCAAGGAGGCGCACGTTGAAAATGTCCTCGATTGCACAATCATTCGTTTGGGGCACGCTGCTGGTTCTGGGGGCGAATCCTGCGCAGGCACAAGCGCCGAACCCACCCCAAACTGCTCATCTCACTGCGGAGCAGGATCACCAGCGCCTGATGGATCTCTTGCACATCAAGTCCTTGCGTCGCGGCGCCGACGGCGATCCCAAATCCCCAAATGCCGCGAACTACGAGGAATCCAAGGCGGGGACAGACCTGAACCTTCCCGATCCTCTGGTGCTGAAGAACGGAAGGCGAGTCACGACCCCAGAACAGTGGTGGACCAAGCGCCGCCCCGAGATTGTCGAGGATTTTGACCGTGAGATCTACGGCCGCGTGCCCGAACACACTCCGCCGGTCTCATGGAAAGTCGTCAGCACTGCCAAGGAGATAAACGGCAATATCCCGGTTATCACCAAAAAGCTGACTGGGCAGGTCGACAATTCTGCCTATCCAGCGGTTTCCGTCAACATCGATCTGACGCTAACTACTCCCGCCAACGCCTCCGGCCCCGTCCCGGTCTTCATGGAGCTGAGCTTCAGCCCGGAAGTGATGGCGGCTCTCGCCAAGCGCTTTCCGGAGATGCAACCGCCACCGGGACCGTCATGGCAGCAACAGGTGCTCGCCAAGGGCTGGGGTTACGCCGTCTATATTCCGACCAGCGTGCAAGCCGATAACGGCGAAGGACTGACCCAAGGCATCATCGGATTGACAAATAAGGGAAAACCGCGCCAACTCGACGACTGGGGCGCATTACGCGCCTGGGCCTGGGGTGCAAGTCGGGCACTCGACTACTTCGAATCGGACAAATCGGTCGACGCCAAGCATGTCAGCATCGGAGGCCACTCGCGCTACGGCAAGGCTTCGCTGGTGGCAATGGCCTATGACTCGCGGTTCGCCATCGCCTATATCAGTTCCTCGGGTGAGGCCGGAGCCAAATTGTTCCGTCGCAACTTCGGCGAGCAGATTGGCAATATCGCAGGTACTGGTGAATACCACTGGATGGCCGGGAACTTCCTGAAGTACGACGGCCCACTGACTGAAAATGATCTGCCCGTCGATGCCCACGAGTTAATCGCCCTGTGCGCTCCACGACCTGTATTCATTGGGGCGGGTGCCACGAACGGAGACGGCTGGGTCGATGCCAAGGGTATGTTCCTGGCGGCGTCCGCCACCAGCCCTGTGTATCAACTGCTGGGCGCTAAAGGCCTGGGAACGATCGAATTCCCTCCAATTGAGACCGCAATCGTGACGGGCGATCTGGCCTTCCGCCAACATAACGGCGGACACACGCCGGCCCCGAATTGGCCTGTTTACCTTGCCTTCGCCAGCCGCTATCTGGGCTCGAACAAGTGACATTTGTTACCGTGCTGCGTCCAAGCGCTGAGGCAAAAATATTCTGACGTGCGAAGATAGAGGTTTGCATCGAAAGACCATCCGAACTCATGGAAACGTCGACCATCCGCAAAGTCTTTAAGGCATTCCAATATCGCGACTTCCGTCTCATGTGGATCGGCGCCTGCACCTCCAGCGTTGGCACCTGGATGCAAATCGTGGCGCAGGGATGGCTCATTTACAGCATCAGCCATTCTGGCTTTTATCTCGCGCTCGATCAGTTCCTGGGTGGCCTGCCGATCTTCCTGTTCACCCTGATTGGAGGAGTGGTCGCCGACAGGATCGAGCGCCGGAAGATCCTGCTGGTCTCGCAATACATTCAGATGGCCAGCGCAGCCGCGCTGACCGTCCTTGTCATCTTCGGATTGAGCCACGTTTGGCCGATTCTCTGCCTCTCCTTTCTCTCCGGCCTGGCACAAGCCTTCGGAGGACCAGCTTATCTTTCCCTGATCCCGACCCTCGTCAAGCGCGAGGACATGCCGAACGCCATCGCGCTGAATTCCATCCAGTTCAATCTGGCGGTGACCATCGGCCCGGCACTTGGCGGCATGACGCTCGCGCGCTTGGGAGAAAAGTGGTGCTTCGGTCTGAATGCGCTCTCGTTTCTGGCCCCGATCATTACTCTGTCGATCATCTCCGCTCAAGTCATTCCAGAAAAAACCAAGCAGTCGGTATTGAAAAGCCTGGCACAGGGAATCGACTTCGTCTGGCAAAAGGAATCGATGTTCGCTCTCATCGTTCTGGCCTTCTGCATGACGGCGCTCTCCATGCCGTTTCGCACCTATATCCCGGTGTTCGTCAAAGACATTTTCCATCGCGGTCCGGAAACGTTTGGGACCCTGCTGTCTCTGATGGGAGTAGGATCAATTTGCGGATCGCTGGCCGTTGCCGGGCGCGGCAACATCTCGAATAAGGGACGCTTCGCGCTCATTATGCTGATGTGTCTGGGTGCGGGAATCGCCGTGTTTGCGGAATCGCGGATCCTGCCCCTTTCCTACGCGGCACTGGTCCTGGTTGGCGCTTCAATGATGGCCGTCTTCGCTACGGTCACCTCGTTGGTGCAACTCGTCACGACCGACGAAATGCGCGGTCGCGTGATGAGCGTCTATAACTGTGCGTTCCGCGGCGGCATGCCCATGGGCAATCTGTTCTCCGGCTGGCTCGTTCCCGTGTTCACTGCGCCAGTCGTGCTGGGCGCAAACGGACTTCTGCTGGTGCTGGTCGCCGTGTATTTCCTGCTGGTGCAGCGGCGGGTGGCCGCGCTGTAACCATCAGGACGGTATCTCGCCCGGATCTCCGATACGGCAGCCGCTCGCGGCGTGTACTGGGACAACCTGAAACGCGCAGAGGCATCGACCTCCGCGTTGCTTCCCACCTTACGCTGAATCGAGACGCGGTGCTTGGCAGACTTCAGGAAAGACGTCGGTAGGATGACGCCGTTTCAGAAACGCATGGCGGAGAGTGAGGGATTCGAACCCCCGATACGGTTTCCCGTATGCCGGTTTTCAAGACCGGTGCCATCAACCACTCGGCCAACTCTCCGCTTCCACGATCTGGGATTAGGCTATCAAAGATGCAGAGGATTTACACAGCGCATCGAGCTGGGATTCGCGCACGATCTCTTCTGGATATTGTTACCGAAACCTTGCGCTGTCGCGAATTTTGCGCGCGGCCTCTTCCAGAAAATCGTCCACGTGTTGATGCGCTTGCGATTCCATGCCGGTCTTGGACTTGATTCTTTCGGCGATCTGAATTGCAGTCGCTAGACGTACATTCGGGTCCAGGTCGAACCGCCGGCTCAGATAGGTTTCGATCAGCACCAATTCCTCCGCTGTAGCCTGTCCTGTCCCCGCGGTTGAGGCGCTAGAGTCCGAAGACGTGTTCCACATGGGGCGGACGTCCTCGGTCGCCTTCTCGTGCACCACGACCGTTCCGGCCACGAAATCCCCCAGTCGCCTGCTCTGCTGGTTGCACATCATGCAGACCAGCCCGACGCCATAGATACCGGGCAGGCCGTCCACGGCACGGAGCAGGTTTCTGCCGATGGACTCGAAAGCATTGATCGGCCTTCCGGATTCCTTGATGACTCGAATACCCGCCAGCCGCTTGCCGGGCGTTTGCCCATTCCACAGGCTCTCGAATAGCGCAAAATAGCCCCAATAAACCCCGTAGCCGATGAAGAGCCCCAGCGCCGGGCCCATGGAGCGCGGGATAAACCAAACCACCGAACTGCCTAGACCCAGGATAAGAAAGAAAACGATGCCGATTAACATGTACAGCGCGATTTGAATTAGAGTATCGATGGCGAGCGCCAGGAACCGGCTGCCGATTCCGGCCAAGGGCAACTCCAGAGCGATTTGCTCCGGCGTGTCAATCCTAAGTTGATCAATCGAGTCCACGATGATTTCCACCCGCTGGCTGGAAAAGCGCAAACCGTACTGGACCAAGCTGGAAGGCCTGCTCAATCAAAGCAGGCAGAGCGGATTGAAATCTCTTTCCCGCTCCGACCTCCAGGAACTCAGCCTGCTCTACCGCCAGACCGCCGCCGACCTCGCTGCCATCCGCGAAGACCCAGGTTCCCTGCACTTTGCCCGGTACGTCAATCAGCTGCTCGTGCGCGCTCACAATACCATCTATTCCGGCCGCCGGGCGAGCCCCATGAAGATTATTGCATTCTTTGCCGTGACTTACCCCCAGGCATTTCGCCGCCATCTTAAGCACTGCGCACTGGCCACGGCCATTTTTTTCGTTTCTGCAGTGGTCGGCGCCGTTCTGACTTACCAGAATCCCGACTTCAAGGTGAAGTTCCTCGGCCCGCAGATGGTGGACACGATTGAAAAGCGGCAAATGTGGACCCACTCGATTGTCGGGGTCAAGCCCATGGCTTCCAGCTACATCATGACCAACAACATCAGCGTTGGTTTTACTACCTTCGCACTGGGCATCAGCGGCGGTCTCGGCACGATTTACATGATGTCGTTCAACGGCCTTTTGATGGGAGTGGTCGGCATGGCGTGCTGGCTAGCGGGAATGAGCTTGCAGTTGTGGAGTTTCGTCGCGCCGCATGGCGTTCTGGAACTACCCGCGATCTTTATCGCCGGCGGGGCCGGCCTTCGCATCGCCCAGGGTCTGCTCTTCCCCGGCGTGTTGCCGCGGCGTGACTCCCTGGCTCGCGCCGGATCTCAGGCCGTACAACTTCTGCTGGGGACGGTCCCCATCCTGATCGTTGCCGGACTCATCGAGGGATTCGTGTCACCCACCGGTCTGGCTGTCTCGTTGAAGTTCGCCATGGCCGCCGCGCTATTTGCCTTGCTGGTTCTCTACCTCTTTGCCATGGGACAGGAATCGCGAAGTGCCTAAAGCTGGTTCCGCTCTTTGATCTGGAGATAGGAATTCACCAGCGCCGGCGATACCGCACCCGAGCTGACCTCCATCGCCAGTGCGCCTCGTTCCCGCAGCCGCG
>JBBIOA010000021.1:0-104494 GCA_037443605.1 Terriglobales bacterium | reverse complement strand
ACCGGCATGATCAGCGGCCGCTTCTGCGTCTGCTTGGAGATGTAACGCTTTAGATCGGCGCGGATTTTTTCTTTGATCACGCCGTAGTCGGCTTTTTCCTCTTCGCTGGAGAAGGCGAGAGTATCCTCGACAATCTTCTTTGCACCCTGCATCAAGCCATCGTCACCGGGATTAAATCCGCGGGTCACGATTTCCGGCGCAGACTCCGCTTCGCCCGAAAGCTTGTTGATGGCGATGATCGGCAGCACGATGCCATCTTCGCTCAGATGGAGGCGGTCCTTGATGATCAGGTCCTCGACCACGTCGGTGCGGTTGCCGGAATCGATGCAGACGCGTCCGACCTTGACCTTCGCGGTCTTGCGCGCGCCTAGTTCGTCGATTTCGAGCACGTCGCCGCTTTCGATCAGCAACGCCTTGCCCACAGCGCCGTGCATGGCTGATGCCATTTCTAGATGCAGCTTGAGTTGCCGGTACTCGCCGTGAACCGGGATGAAATAGCGCGGCTTGACCAGATTGATGATGAGCTTGAGTTCTTCCTGGCTGGCGTGCCCGCTGACGTGAATCGGAGGCGAAGTCCCATCTTCGTAGATCACATGCGCCTCGCGGCGGAACAGGTGATCGATCATGCGGTAGATGGTCTTCTCGTTGCCCGGGATGATGCGGCTCGAGAGCACGACCGTGTCTCCCTTTTCGATCTTCGCGTGCTTGTGGTTATCGACCGCGGCCCGGGAGAGCGCGGACATGGGTTCGCCCTGCGTCCCGCTGATGAGCACGCAGACTTTTTCCGGCGGGAAATTCTTCATTTCGCCGGGATTGATGACCAACCCTTCGGGCACTTCGATGTAGCCGAGATCCTCGGCAATCTCGGCAGAATTCGTCATGGAACGGCCCAGGAAGGCGATTTTCCGGCCATGTTCATAGGCCAACTGTACCGCGAGATTGATTCGGTGGATCGACGAAGAGAAGCACGAAATAAACAGCCGACGCTTGGTGTGGGCGAAGACTTCGTCAAACTTGCGGCGCACTGCGCGCTCGCTGGGCGTGTAGCCCTTACGCTCGACGTTGGTGGAATCCTGCATCAACGCCAGCACCCCGTTCTTCCCGTACTCGGCGAAGGTGTGCAGGTCGAACAGTTTGTTGTCGGTGGGTGTGGGATCGACTTTGAAATCGCCGGTGTGAATGATCACGCCGAGCGGCGTGTGAATGGCGAGCGCCACGCAATCCACCAGGCTGTGCGTGACCTGGATGGGATGAATCGTAAAGGCGCCAAGTTTGAAGCGCTCGTTGGCGCGCATCTCGCGGATATCGGCGTCATCGAGCAGGCCGTGCTCGTCGAGTTTGTCCTCGACGTAGGCAAGAGTGAACTCGGTGCCGTAGACCGGGACGTTCAGCTCGGAAAGAATCCAGGGAAGGCCGCCGATGTGGTCCTCGTGGCCGTGCGTGAGGATGATGCCGCGCACGCGTTGGCGGTTTTCGAGCAGATAGGAAATGTCGGGGACAACGATGTCGACGCCGAGCAGTTCTGCCTCCGGAAACATGAGGCCGGCGTCAATGACGATGATGTCGTCTCCCCAGCGGACGGCCATGCAGTTCATACCGAACTCGCCCAGTCCGCCGAGCGGAATAATTTGCAGTTTACCAGTGGCCATTGAGTAAGGATGATGCTAGCACACGAGGAGTGAGCTATGAGCAATGAGCGGTGAGCAGAGCCCAGTGGGCTACGAGAGGATGAGTAGGGTTCCGAAGTTCAGTGCCGTGGGCATGGGGTTTGATTTTGCTCATCGCTCATTGCTCATCGCTCAGCGCTGCGCTAAGGTGGAGTTCATGGCGGAGCAGAAGTCATGGCTGCGGCGGAGAATAGAGTCGGCCTTGGTGAAGGGATTCACACGGGCGTACTCGACGGTGCGCGTCGATCCGGCGAAGTTCCTGCTGCAGTTGCGCGCGGCGTACCGCGTGCCCATCAGCGGCTATCACGGCGTTTATTCGCTGGAAGTCGGGGAACTGGACGCGGTGGCCGACTCGATTATCCGCAGCGGCATGAAGGTGGCGGCGATTGAAGGAGCCGGGTTCGGGATGGGCGGACTGCTCACGCTGGTGCCCGATCTTGGGATTCTGTCGGCCATCACCATGCGCACGATTCAGAAGCTGAGCCTGCTCTATGGCTTCGAATTCAATACCGATGATGAAATTGCAGAACTGTGGATTGCGGCGGCCAGCGCGGCCGGAGTAGACGTCAGCCGCGAACTGCTCGAAAAAGAAGTCGTCAACAAATTTGTGCCGCGGGTGATCCAGCGGATTGCGGCCAAAGCAGGGGCGGAGGTCGTGGAGAAGTGGGCGGGACGCGTGATTCCGCTGGCCAGCGCAGCGATTGGGGCCGCACTCAACTACTGGTTTGTGCGCGCATGGGGCGAGCGCGCGAAGGCGCACTTCCGGCAGCGATATCTGCAGGTGCGGGAGAAGATGCAGCATCCTCTAATTGCCGAGCAGCCCATTCTTCCGTCGGCTCCTACCTAAGCCAGTCTTCCAGTTCGATGCCTTTGTCGGTTTTCTCGTCGCGGTACTTCACGATCACCGGCGTGTAGAGCGACAGATTCCATTCTGCGGCTGCGCCCTTCTTCACAGCGCGGGACCCTGGAACGACCACTGCGTTTTCCGGGACTTCGAGCGGTGCGTCCGCAGTTGCACGGTAGACTTCATTCTTCACCAAGTCGTAGAGAGGGGTCGATCGCGTCAAGATTGTTCCCGCTCCCAGGACGGCACGCGCCCGCACCAGCGTGCCTTCGTAAACTCCGCAATTGCCCCCGACCAGAACGTCGTCTTCAATAATGACCGGGGCGGCGTTGATGGGTTCGAGCACGCCCCCGATCTGGGCGGCTGCGCTCAGGTGGACGCGCTTGCCGACTTGCGCGCAGGAGCCGACCAGCGCGTGCGAGTCGACCATAGTGCCCTCGTCCACGTAGGCGCCGACATTGATGAACATCGGCGGCATGCAAATGACCGACGGCGCGACGTAGGCCCCTGTACGCACCGACGATCCGCCCGGCACCACGCGCACGCGATCCGCGATGGCGAATTGGCGGGCAGGGAACGTGTCTTTGTCGATGAACGACAGGCCGGCGGTCATGTCCGCGAGCCCGCCCAGACGAAATCCCAGCAGAATGCCTTGCTTGACCCAGGCATTGACCGTCCAGCGGCTGGGATTCGCGGGATCGGCTCCTTTTTCGGCTGCGCGGATTTTGCCCTGCGTGAGTTGATCGCGGAATTCGAGGAAGGTCCTCCGCGCTTCGGGATCGTGTTCCACTTCGCCGAGGGCCGCGTAGTGTTCGATAGACGATTTTAGGCTCGACATGAATGGATGATTGTCGATGGCTGCTCGCCGATTTGTCAAAGAGACGCGCTCACCACCGAGGGCACGGAGGCTCACCGTGGAAAGACACGGATGCGCTGTCCATCAGCGATCAGAATTATCAATGCCCGGCTAAACGCACTTGCACTCGCTGCGAATCAGCACCCCGGCCATGGCGTGGGCGGCTTCCCGCGCTTCGACGAGCGTTGTATAAGGCCCGTGCCAGCGGGCGTGGTTCTGGTCGTGCCCGGCGGGGCGTCCTTTGCCGTGGCTGCATTGTCCGCACGATCCACGGTGCAAGACGATCTTGTGCGGACCGGCGGCCCAGTTCTCGTAAATGAAGAACTCGGGGGCCTCGCCCGCGGGGCTGGCGGGCTTGGTGATCAGGCCTGCTTCCGTGGCAACTTTCTGCAGACGCGAGCGGGTATCGCGGCGCATGGGCAGCAGCGGCAGCCGGTATACCTCCTCGATCTTGCCCATCATGGCGAGCACGGCCTTCACCGGCAGCGGGCTGGACTCGATGAAGTTGGCTTGCATCAGCGGCAGATACTTTTTCTGCAGTTGCCGCGCGGTTGTCCAGTCGTTGGCCAAAGCGGTACGGGTGAGGGCCGCCATCTCGTGCGGAATTTCATTCGATGCGACGGAAATCACGCCGACTCCACCCAGCGCAATGATCGGTAACGTGACGGCGTCGTCGCCGGAGAAGACGAGAAACGTCTCAGGCACGGCATTCACAATTTCGGCAACCTGCGTCATGTTGCCGCTGGCTTCCTTCACGCCGACGATGTTCGGGATCTCGGACAGCCGCGCCACAGTGCCCGGTTCGAGATTGGCTCCGGTGCGTCCGGGTACGTTGTAGAGAATGATTGGTTTGTCTCCAACCGCTTCCGCGATCGCCTTGAAATGCCTGTACTGGCCTTCCTGTGTGGGCTTGTTGTAGTAGGGCGACGCGGTGAGAATCCCGTTCACGCCTGGGCGCGCCGCGAGTTCCTTCGCTTTGGCGACGGCTTCATGCGTTGCATTCGAGGTCGCTCCCGCAACAATGGGCACGCGCCCGGCTACGACTTCAATCGTCGTATCGATGACGTGGAGCCATTCGTCGTGCGTGAGCGTCGGCGTCTCGCCGGTCGTGCCGCAGGGAACAAGGAAATCGATGCCAGACTCGATCTGCCATGCGACCAGATTGCGCAGGGCTGCGTCGTCGATAGAACCATCTTGATGAAAAGGAGTGACGAGTGCGGTACCACAGCCACGGAGTTGCATGGAAGTAGGATAGCGCGAATGCGAATTGAGCGAAACCTCGGGACCGCAACGGAGGCTCAAGTGAACGGCGAGACGACTGTCATGCTTGGACGAACGCCGATCAGCGTCGCAATTGTTCGGATGGGGCACCCAGGGTGCGCATGAGGTCATCCATCTGGGTTTCGATTGCGGCGAGCTTGTCCTGCTCACTGCGCAGAAGTTGAGCCGCTTGGATCTCAGCGGTCGTACGTTGCTGTTCCTCCTCTGCTGTCACTTCGAGTTCAGATTTTGTGCGACTAACCCTGTCCTGCAATACTTTCTGCTGCTGCAGATTCTGTTCGGCGCCGAGGGCATCTTCAAGCCGCTTTACTTCCGCAGCGACTTCTGTTTTGCGGGTACGTATTTCGATGAGCCTCGCCCGGGCGTTATCTAAGCTCTCCCCGCTTCGTGCGACAACACCTTGCTGCAGCTGCAAGCGCACCAGCAGAACCTGCAGGTTTTCCGCCCTCGCCTGAGAGACCCGCAGATCCTGACGTAACGATCGCACTTCAGTCAAAATCGCTTGTAGCGTTTGCTGGTCAGAGGGAGCGCCCTGACCGAAAGCGGCGGACGTGCCGAGTAGGGCAAGTGTGAGAAGACCTGCGCGTCGCATTGGAGCCTCCATGTGAATGCTGGCTGAGAGCATTAGAGTTCGCGCCAGACATCTTTGAAATCGTAGAAACCCTTCTTGCCCGCGAGCCACTCGGCGGCGCGGACGGCGCCTTCGGCGAAGCCTCGGCGGGATTTGGCGTCGTGGCAGAGGTAGATGCGGTCGGCGGGGGATTCAAAGACGACTTCATGCAAGCCGACCACATCGCCTTCGCGGAACGAAGTGATCTCAAGGTTCGCCGCCCCAGCCTCGCGAATCGCATTTTGAACCGCAATCGCGGTGCCGGATGGAGCATCCTTTTTGTGGATGTGATGACGCTCGAAGATCTGCCCAGAGTAGTCGTGGCGTAGCGCGGCGGCTGCGGTGTGAGCGATTTCCAGGAAGAGATTCACGCCGACGGAAAAGTTGGCCGCGTAAACGAATCCGGTTCGGCTCTCCTCGATGAGTTTGCGTACGCGGTCGAGGTCTTTATACCAGCCGGTGGTGCCCACCACCATACTCTTTCCCGCTCTGACGCAAGCTTCGATATTGGGCACCACCGCATGCGGTGTGGTGAAGTCGATGACGGCGTCGACGTCGCGGAGTGTCTCGGGAGTCAAGGCGGCGCAGGCGGAATTTTCCCGCGCACCTGCGACCCGGACACGGTGCTCTCGCTCGACGGCTACCTCGGCGACGAGCGATCCGGTTTTACCGCGACCCAGGAGAAGGAGCTTCATTTCAAGTTTCTCCTGGGTCGCACTAGGACCTCACGGTTTTGGAAGCGGCGTCCCACGTGACCGGTTTGCCGCGGAAATAAGACTCGTTGGCCATATGGCAGGCGATGGCGGCGTTGTTGCCGAACACCGCGTCTTCGGTGACTGGTTTGCGCGACTTGACCGACTGGAAGAAGACGTTCAGGTGGGGCCGCATGTCGTCCCAATCATGACCCTTGTAGACGGTATCTTCGTGCACCGGTTCTTTCCCGAGCTGGGGATCGTGCTCTGCATGCCATTGCTTCACGTACTCCTCGCGCATCTTCGCCGGGAAACTGAACGTGTAATAGCTGGGATCCATATCCACGCCCGACTGCGGAGAATGTCGCAGATCGAATTCGCCGGCATCGAGAATGCCTTTCGGGCCCATGAAGCGCGCCAGTTCCGGTGTTTCACAGCCCAGGTCGAGACGCACATAGACGGGGATGCCGTGATAGTCGAACAGCACGGTGTGGAAGTCGGGCATGTCGCGCCCGTCCTTGAAGCGGAAGATGCCGCCCATCGCCGTGGCCGAGCGCGGGACTTCGTTCCAGCCGAGGGTGACCAGCATGCCGCTGAGCAGGTGCACCATGAGGTCGCCAGCCACGCCGGTGCCATACGCCTTCCAGCAGCGCCAGCGCGCAAAATAGAGTTTGTTGAAAGGAACCTTGGGCGTGTCGTTGAGCCAGGTATCCCAGTCGAGCGTTTCGGGAGAAAGGTCCGGAGGAGGAGGATACTGCCACGCTCCGGTCGGATCGTTGCGGCCGAGTGTCAATTCGACCATCTCGACGTCGCCGATCGCGCCGCCGGAGTAGAGTTCGCGCGCCTTCTCGCAAAGCACGGAACTCACGCGCTGCGAGCCGATCTGTACGATCCGGCTGTTCTTCTGCGCGGCTTCTACCATTGCCCAGCCGTCGGCCACGGTGTGCGACATTGGCTTCTCGCAATAAATGTCCTTGCCGGCGTTGCAGGCGTCGACGACAACCTTGCGATGCCAGTGATCGGGTACGGCGGCCACGATGCAGTCGATGTCTTTGCGATCGAGCAACTCTTGATAATGCCGGGTCGTCGGCAGGTTGGGATTGCCGGTGATTTCCTTGGCGAGGGTATGGCGACCGTTGTACAAATCCGCGGCACCGACGCACTCCACTCCGGGAATTGTGATGGCTCCGGCAAGCAAGCCCGAGCCCTGCATGCCGACTCCAATCATGCCGAAGCGGACGCGATCGCTGGGAGCGACCGCGCGGGGGAAGGGTTGAGCTTCAAGAAGGATGGTTTTCGAGGCCAGCAAACCGCCGGCGGCGGCCGCACTGCCTTGCAGGAATGCACGTCGCGAAAGAATTCGTTTCATGATCTTGTCCTCCGAATGATTTGACCGCGGATTCCTAGCCTCTATTTCTTAATCGGTTTGATCGCGACTTCTTTGAAAAAGACGATGTCGTTGTCGCTGTGATTTTGCAGGCCGAACCAGCCAAACGCCGGACGGGGGCCATGCTGCGGCTCGAAATCGAACTTCTTCTCCGGCACCGGATCGCCCTCTTTAAAGTCCGTGACCTTCTTGCCGTTCAGGGTGACGATGGTGTGCGTGCCGTCGAGCGTGATGTCCATCGTGTTCCATTCGGGGCCGGGCTTCCAGGCGTTCTTGACCAGCGGCTTGGTCAGCGAATACAGCATCCCGGTCTCGTGGTACTCGTCTTCATTCGACTTCTCGGGATGGTTGTCGATCTGAACTTCATAGCCGTAGTGAACCGGCATCCATTCTTCGCGCGGTTCAATGGGAATGCGGATAAACACACCCGAGTTGTCGTTCTCGTCTCTCATCTTGAATACGACGTGGATTTCGCAGTTACCGATCTTGCCGCCAGTCCAGTAGAGCAGTCCCATGCCGCCGTGGGTGCGAATGAGGCCGTCTTCCACCGTGTCACCGCCGGGACCAACGTGTTTCCATCCCGTCAGATCTTTTCCGTTGAAGAGCTGCTGCCACTTATCGGGATCGCCTTTGCAGACATTTTCGTCGGCTGCGAACGAAATCGCCGCGAGGCCAAGGATCAGGACGAAGCAGGTAATGAAACGTTTTAGCATTGGGGAATTCTCCTGTTGGTTGAAGCCGCGGAATTTGGGAAAGAACAATCTACTCGCACCAGCGACGGGAATCAATCCGGTTTCCGAAGGCAGCTTTGGTGGTGTGGCGCAAAAAAGACTGGCGCCTCGCCGACTTCGGGAGGCGCCAATCAGGTTACCGGATACGAGTCGGCTCGGATCAATCGGTTTCGTGGAAACGTCTCTGCAGCAGTAGCATCGCTCCCGCCCCCGACCCACCTTCGGATGAGCGCTTCTTCTGCCAGTCGGCCTCGGCGAGCGGAGTAATCTCCGCCGCCTTCTCTTTCTTCAGCCCGGCATTGATGCCCGGCAATTCCTTGGCCGTCATTTTCTGGAAATCGCCGATCACATCCTCCAGTTCGTGGGCCAGGGAATCGGCGCGCGCTGCCTGGTATTCGGCGGGACGGCCTTCATAGCCGTTGACGCTACCGTAGAGTTGCCCGAGCAGTTCACGGATGCGCTCTTCACCGGTGATCATGCCGCCTTCCTTGGTAGCGACAATCTTCGACCGAATAGCGTCGCATTTCGTCGCCAGGTCCTGCAGTTGTTTGCGCAGCGGGTCCTTCTCGGCGAGCTTTGACGCTCTGGCGTTAGCGCCGTCGCGGACGCCTTCGATGGCATCGACCGCATACGTCATGTGCTCGATCGTGTGATAAATCTTCATCGCCAGATCGAATTGCGCCTTGCGATCCTCCAGCGAGAATTTCGCCCGCGGATCGAGCGCGACATGCAGTTGTTCGGTGTAGACGTGGTCGCCTTTGGTCATCTTCACGGTGTAGTTACCGGGCAGGACGCGCGGACCGATCGCGGCCTCTCCGAGCACGGTAGCGGCTGGCGGAACCGCCGGCGCCTTGAGGTGCATCGACCAACTGGCGCGATTCAAACCGCGATGCTTGCTTCCCGCCACGGTGTCGACCACTTTGCCGCTTTCATCGAGAATCTCGATCTTCAAATCTCCGAAGATGTGACGGCTCCGCTGGTAGTAGGTAATCTGCGCTTCCGATGGGCGACTGCGGCCGACGAACGACTCGTCGCCTTCGATCCAGCCACCGCCGGCGTCGAAGTATTGAATTGCTTTTCCGGGAATGAGTGCCGCTTCCTTCGACATCAACTCCGGCGTCAAAGCGCGCCACGCGGAAATGTCATCGATCACCCAGATTCCGCGTCCGTGCGTTGCCAGCACCAGATCGCTCTCGCGAGCCTGCACCGCGATATCGCGCACGGCTGCTGCCGGGAAGTTGCTGCCTTTGTATTGCGCCCAGTGCTGGCCGCCATCCACGGAGATCCACAGGCCGAATTCCGTCCCCACGAAGAGCAGGTTGGGGTTGACCGTGTCTTCCTTGATGACGTGTGCATACCCACGCACGCTGCTTTGCTCGAGCGGCAGCGCCGTCCATGTCTTGCCGTAGTCGGAGGTCTTGTAGGCGTAGGGTTTCAGGTCACCAAAGTTGTGGCGATCAAATGTAGCGTACGCCGTGGCTTCGTCGAAGCGGCTGGCCTCCACCGTCGAGACCCACGAATTCTTGCCCAAGCCGCTGAGGTTGGCGACAACGTTGGTCCAGTTCTTCCCGCCGTCGCGCGTGATCTGAACATTGCCGTCGTCCGTGCCCACCCAGATGACCTGGCCGTTCTTCGGCGACTCCGAGATCGAATAGATGGTCGTGTGCATTTCTGCCGACGAATTATCGACGGTCACGCCGCCTGATTCTTCCTGCTTCTGTTTTTCGGGATCGTCGGTGGTGAGATCAGGGGAGATGCGGTCCCACGACTGGCCATGATCGCGCGAACGGAACAGGTATTGCGCGCCGATATAGATCGTCCCCTTCTCGTTCGGACTCATGTGAATCGGCGTATTCCAGTTGAAGCGCAGTTTTTTCTCGTTGTAATTGGGCAGAGGTTTGATGGCGCGGGTTTCATGGGTGTGGCGGTTCACACGGCCAATCTCGCCGCCCTGCGCTTCCGCGTAAATGTAATCCGGATCGGCGGTGTCTTCGAACATCCAGAAGCCGTCGCCGCCGAACATATTTTCCCATCTTGAGTTGCTGATGCCGCCGGGATAAGACGAGTCGCCCACCCACGAACTGTTGTCCTGCAAGCCGCCATAAACGTGGTAGGGATCGGAGTTGTCGGTGCTGACGTGATAGAACTGCGAAACCGGCAGATTCATCTGGTGTTTCCAGCGATTGCCGCCGTCTTCACTGCGCCAGAGCCCACCGTCGTCGCCCGCGATCACAATGTTGGGATTCTTGGGATTAATCCAGACATCGTGAAAATCGCCGTGCGCGCCGCCCGAGACGACGTTGAACGTTTTGCCGCCGTCGGTGCTGTACAGCAAGATGAGATCGGGCTTGAACAGCTTGTTTTCGTCTTTAGGATCGACAATCAGGTTGCCGAAGTAGAACGGACGCCAGACCATGTAGTTGCTGGAGTCGAGTTTTGTCCAATTGGCGCCGCCGTCGTCGGAGCGGTAAAGGCCACGCCCCTTCTCGGCCTCAATGTTGGCGTAAACGACTTGCGGCTTGGATGGCGCGACGGCGATGGCTACGCGCCCCCAGGGTTTGGCCGGCAGTCCCTTGGCATTGCCGTCGTTGATTTCGCTCCAGTGGTCGCCGCCGTCGGTCGATTTGAAGACTCCACTTCCCGGACCACCGGAGCGGAACGTCCATCCTTGGCGCCGGAAGTCCCACATGGAGGCGTAAATCGTCTTCGGTTCCTGGCGGCTCATGGCTAGCAGGGCGCATCCCGATGAGCGGTTCGCACCTGCCAGAACTTTGGTCCAGGTCTTGCCGCCGTCGGCCGTCTTATAAACGCCGCGCTCGTCATTGTCGTCCCACAGATGGCCCGTCGCACAAGCCAGCACATTGTTGCCGTTGGCGGGGTCGACCAGAATCTTCGCGATATGCTCGCTATCCTTTAGCCCGACGTTGGTCCAGTTTTCACCGTTGTCGGAGGATTTGTAGACGCCGTCGCCGACGGAGACGCTGTTGCGGACCCAAGCCTCGCCGCTTCCGACCCAGATCGTCTTCGGATTGGAGGGATCAATCGCGACCGCGCCAATCGATTGCACGCTCTCGCGATCGAAGACGGGTTTGTAGGTGGTTCCTCCATCCACGGACTTCCAGACGCCGCCGCTCGCCGATCCTACGAACACGGTGATGCGACCGTCCTGCTCGATGGCGTCGACGGCGGCAATGCGGCCGCTCATGGCGGCGGAGCCGATGTTGCGCGCGGGGAGGCCGGATACCGTCGCGGAGTCGAAGCGATAGTTGGTTTGAGCGGCGGCGAGCGTGGCACCCAGTGAAACTGTGGCGAACCACACAGTCAGATTCCAATGGCGAAAAGCGGCGCGTACGTTCATTTTTCTGAATTCCTCATTGACAAAGCTCTTCTTGGCGGATGGTTCCGATTGCCGGACGGAACATCATTTCTTTTCGGCGCTATTTTTGTTCTTCAGGGAAGCGGGCACGGCGAAATCCGCCGGGTCGATGGCAACGTTCGGTTCCATCTTCTCGATCGTGGTCGTCTGGGCGCTCGGGTTTTCCTTCGACCCCTGCGAGATCGAGAATGGATACATCACTCCCGCGACAGGCTTGTAGGATCCCATCTCCATGACGCTCTCATTGATCGAGCCGCGGATGAATTGCTGCAATTCCCGGCGAATCTCCAGGTAGGTGTCGGGGTCGAGATAGTAGTAGAAGATGTCGCCGTTCTTCTGCGTGACTTTCAGGCGCAAGGCGTCGTCGCCGTCGACGGTATCGTGTCCGAGATATTCGAGGGTGTTGCCCTTTTCTTTGTAGTCGATCATCGGACCGTCGAAGTCGGCGTCAATCAGCAGGCCGCGCAGTTCGTCTTCGCCCATCAGTTCCGGGTCCTTGTGTCCGCCGAAGGGCTGGATCTGCCAGCCAGTCGCGCCATCGTAGGCGGTCACGGCGGTCATGCCCTGCAGCGAGAAGGTCTCGCGGACCAGGTTCGGGCGCTGATTCTCCTGCCCGATCGAGGCCACGAATCCGCCACCGCCATTCAGTTTGCCGGCGATGCGGAGGCTCTTGATGGCCTTGATCTTGTCCATGCCACCTTTGGCCTGGATGTTCTTCTGGACTAGTTCGTCAGCGGTTTGTGCGCTGCAGAAAATACTCAGGCACATGACACCGGCAAGCACAACGACAGCGTGACGCATGCGGACTCCTGTTCTTGAGGACTGATGAAGACTGGAAACGAGACCACAGTACTCTACGTGGTAGTAGACGTGGTTGCCAAGGGGTTGGTTAGCAGGCCGGTTGGCGCGGGATGAAGGGCTACCACTCCGGCAAGACGAAAGGGCGAAACGGAATTGACCGTCCCGCCGCTTCGCGGTCTCGCTGGGCTGCTGGTCGTTCCATGACGGCTAGTGGGTGAAGGAAAAATTCAGCCCGGTCGTCAGGATCAAATCGTTCTTCTTCGCTCCGCTCGGTGGATTCGAAACGTAGATGTCGCTGAACTGGTTCTGCCAGCCGAGCCACTTGCTGATCTTGGTAACGGTGCCGAAATCGAACGTACCTCGGTACTGGCCGGTGTTGCTCAGATCGGGGTAGAAATAGAACTTTTGGTTCACCACCGTGCTTTTGCCGAGTTTGTGCATCAGTTCTTCGCCAAGGGTCAGAGCGGCAAAGTTGTTGGTGATGCCCGGAGTCGCGGGCGTGGTCCCACTGGCCGGGATGTAGTGGTAGGTTTCGTGGGTGTAGTTGCCGCCCGCCAGGAAGTCCAGCGTGGTATTGGCAGACTTGATGGCATGGAATCCCAGACCGCCGCTGCCGACGGACCGCAATCCTAAGTACTGCAGGGCGTTGCTCATAAAATCCGCCCCCACGAATGCGAAGAGCTTGGGGTTGATGTTCCGGTCGTAGCGCAGGCCACCTTGCTCCAGGTTGGCGACGCTGCTGGGAGTGGCGAGGTTGTTGGTGGTGTAAATCGCGCTGGCGTACATCGTGATCTTGTCGTTCAGCGTCGGGTGCGCGGCGTTGAACGCCAGCGCCAGGTTCTCCGTCTGGCTGTTACCGCGAGCCACCGAGAATCCAACGTTGGCGCCGCCATTCCAGCCATGGGTCAGTCCAGGGTGCAGAGCCTTGTCGTAAGCAGCCTGCTCGGCATCGTTGCGGATCAATGTCACATCGCCTTGCGGCGCTTCGACCGTCCCGGCGGTCTTGGTGGTCACGGCAATGTTGCCATTGGCAGTGGTGACTGGGCCGACGGCGGTTTTGCCGTCTTTCAGGGTGACATGCAGTTCCTGCTCCGTCTTGATGTCCTGGATGGACGAATAATTGATGGTGACATCGCCGGCAGCATCCGTGTGCAGGACCAGCGTTTTGCCGTCGGATTTTACGACGGTGCCAGTCAGCCGGTCTCCGTTTTTCAACGTGACCTGGTCGGCGAACAGCGCGGACGAAAGTCCAAGAAACGCAATCAGGGTCAACAACTTGAATTCACGCAACACTACCTGCCTCCACTTTTGAGAGTTCTTGAGTTTAGAGAAATAGAAGTTTCTTTTTGGGCCCCGGGAACACAAGGAACAGAATCGGAGACTGCGACGAAGAAGCGGCAATGGCAGCCAAGGTGTGGCTGCGGGAGTCGGCCGAGAACCGCCCGCTTATGACTTATTTTCAGTCTTGTTGCTTTGATCGGACGGCGCCGGCGTCGAGGAAGCGTCTTTCATGCCCTCTTTCAGGGCGCGAATCCCCTCGCCAAGACCCTTTCCCAGATCGGGCAGCTTCTTGGGGCCGAAAAACAACAGAGCGATAAAGAAAATCACCAGCAGGTGCGTCGGTTGAAATAGACCTTCGAACATCGGAGCCTCCGAGGGACACAACTACAGTCCTTAATCATACGCTATCAAGATGCCTCGGCGGGGAAGTTTCCTGCCGCAAGGTTCGAGTCGCTTCCTCCTTTCTACCGCCTTGGGCAAGGCTGGCTCGGTGAAGCCTGCCACGAAGACCTGTGATTTGGATCACCGGGTATGGGCCGACCGGCGGGTTGCCATTGGTCCCATTACCTCGGTGACCTTACGAGTGGAGATGGCCGCGGGATATGTTCAAAAGGGTGGGTTCCGAAGGATGATCGTCCCCTTTGAAACACGCCACCAACAAGGCATTCGACGCAAGCATTCCCGTTCCGGTGGAGACTTTGGTGAGAGTGAAGGCCCTGGCATTCCTGATTCTTTCTAGCCTTACTGTTTGCATGGCGCAGTCAGTGGTGGACGGCAGAAGCCTCCTGCCGACGGTTCAGCCGGTTGACACAACCCAGATTTTGGCGTGGCTTGCCGGGGGGATCTCGGGCCCGCAGGTTGTCCGAATTGTGGCCGAGCGGGGCATGGCGAACCTGCCCACTCACAATGAGTTACGGGAACTCGAAGCTGCCGGTGCCAGCCCGGGTCTGATGAAGAGTCTGAACTCGGGAAAGGTGCTTTCAGCGCAGATTGGACCGCCAATCCCCGAGGCCCTGGTGGACGCCGCCAGCCAGGCGCGTCAGCAACACTACCACGAAGCTGAACTGAAACTTCGAACTGCCCTGACATCCCAAAACCTGACCCCGGCACAGAGCTCAGCCTTGCATTTCGCCTTGGGCACCATGCTCCGTCAGGAGCAACAGATGGACGATGCCTATGACGAACTGACCCAGGCCGTCCGGTTGATGCCCGATCTGGCAGAGAACCACAGCGCCCTGGCTTACCTCTTCTATCGCACCGACGACAGCCTGAATGCCGTGGCGGAATCCCGGACCGCGCTCAGCATCGATCCCAAGAACGCCGAAGCTTTTCAATACCTTGGGCTTGGTCTCTACGCTGGAGGCCAATACGAAGCGGCAATCCATGCGTATCAGGAGGCGCTGGCCCATGATCCGGAGAATCCAGACACCCTGTACGACTTGGGAATCGCACTCCATGCCAATGGCGACCTGCCGGGAGCCACTGCGGCATACGAGCGCGCCATTCATCTTCGGCCCACATTCTGGGAAGCCCACGCCAACCTGGGGTTGATCCTGCATGAGGAAGGGAAACTGAAGCAGGCCGAGGCGGAATACCGCGAGGCCAAGAAACTGGCTCCGGAAGAAGCGTCGGTCCGCAACAACCTGGGAAATACCTTTTGCGATCAGGGGAAGTTTGACGCCGCGATCGACGAAATGCGAACCCTGTATCGTGATCATCCCGACTGGCAGGAAGGACATGCTTGTCTGGCGAGCGCCTACATGGCGAAGAAAAACTTCGACGCCGCGGTCCAGCAACTTCGGCTGGCGGTCGAGCAAAATCCAACCGGAGCGGCCGAGCACCGCGTCCTGGGGCAAGTGCTGCTCCTCGACAATCGTCCAGAGGATGCGCTACACGAACTCAGCCTGGCTGTGGCTCTGAATCCCGATTCCGATGCGGCTCACCACCTGCTCGGAACGGTGCTGCTTCAACAGCAGCAAATGCCTGCCGCTGAGCGCGAGTTCCGGGAGGCTGTTCGGCTGAAACCGTCGGCCGATAACCACTATTCGCTCGCCGCCTGCCTCATGACTCTCGATCGTTACGACGAGGCCCTCACCGAACTGGACACGGCTTCAAAGATCGACCCCGATCAGAAGCTGTATCGCGCACGCAAGGAAGAGTTGCTGAAGCTCATGAAGGAGTCGAACTCGCGTTAGTTGCGAGGCAGGCGTACATGGCAGCGAATGTCGCGACAGCGCCGGCCGCCAAGTCGTTTGGGCCCAGTCCGAGTTCTTCGCGAGGTAGCGAGTCCAACCGTAAGCCCCGTGGATACGGGCTGCCCTGTGCCCACTGCGGCCTGTACTATCCGGCCGACCAGGAAGAATGCCCGACGTGTCATCGGCGCGAGCGAGTTGCACCCTCGGCGCCGAAATTCCCGGACAGTATGCCGACGCATTCCGCAGCCCCAACCCCTTGTCTGACGGTGCTTGAGAAAGAGCGCGAAGAATGTCTACGACAGCTGACGTCCCAGACGGTAGCCGCGGAAAAGGCATATACCGGTCGAATCGAATCGAATTGCGCGCAGGCCCAGAACCACGCCAGCGGGACCGCGCCGCCAGAGGTCTGCATGGCGTGCTATGAACGCCTGCAGGAAAGACTCGACATCTGCGAAGCCGCCCTGCACATTGATCTGAAGGAAGCGGCGCAGATCATCTATGAGGCGGTGTGGGCCGATCCGAATAACCCCAATAAAACCTACCAAAATGCCGCCGGCGCGCTGCTGGCAGAACTCCGCAGGCGCGCCGGGATTAATTCCTTCAAGGGGCCCTTCAGCCCCCACATAGACTGAATCTACTCAGGTTTAATTGCTACCCACTTCTTGCCCGCGTACAGCTTGTAGCCGCCGCCATCCTCGACCAGTTTCAGCGGGACAGGACGTTGCAGGGCTGCGTCGGTCTGCGCGGGTGCGCTGAACAGATCGGTGCTGGCGACGTCGGTGACCACGAATTTATCTCCCACGAACCCGAATCCGTATTCGCCAGGTGCAAGGTCCATGCCGCCGACATTCAGCTTGGTCTCGGTAATCAGGAGGCCTTGATACTTCTGCTGGATCGCCGTGGAATAGCCGGAGGCGTCCACCAGGGACGCGAGGCTCATTTTGCCGTCCGCCAGTTGAAACCCGGCGGCATTGCGCAACTGCACCGGAGCCTTCTGCCCGCGGTAGAAGTATTCGGTGGGGACAGCCTTCTTCAGTTCGTCGGCGCTGAGCATGTGTCTGGTTACCTGCTGCGCCATGGCGGACCCCAGCATCGCGATCATCAGCAGTACAGGAATGACACGACGAGAGCGTTTCATAAGTGCTCCTCAAGAATTCGGGTTGGGAATGCTCACCGCAAATGTAATCGTTTCGCGGCAGGTGCGCAAACGTCCGGGTGTACTGCACTTGCCGATCGCCATGAGAATCTTCACCCGGTTTCTTGCTTTGAACGCAAGATTCGGATAGTCCGTTCTCCGGGCCTCGGTTTAACGTTTGCCTACCATGACAACGAATGCCATACTCGCAACCGAAAGCATGTCGATGATGTCTTCCGAACCGGCTCACAACCTCAACCCCATCGCCAGTGCCGACCCGATGCAGGAGAGACGCTGGCAGGCGCTAGTTGCACGCGATGCGGCGCAAGACGGCAAGTTCGTGTTCGCGGTGTCTACGACCGGCGTGTACTGCCGGCCATCGTGTGGGGCGCGGCGTCCGCGTCGGGAGAATGTCCAGTTTTTCGATACAGCCGGGCAGGCCGAGCGCGGGGGATATCGCGCCTGCCTTCGCTGCAAGCCGAAGTCGGTCCGCGGACAGGAGCCTTCCGGCAGCATCAAAGCGATCTGCCGCTTCATTGAGCAGCATCTGGATGAGCCGCTTACGCTTGGGAAACTGGGCGAAGAGTTCCATCAAAGCCCGTTCCACCTGCAGCGGAAATTCAAGGCCGCTTTGGGAATCACGCCGCGCGAGTACGCCGACTCCTGCCGCTTGCGGCTGCTCAAGCGCAATCTGCAGGCCGGAGACTCGGTGACGCGCGCCATGTACGACGCGGGCTACGGATCAAGCAGCCGGCTTTATGAGCGCACCGCCTCTCAACTTGGAATGACGCCCGACAAGTACCGGCGAGGCGCCATTGCGGCCGCGATCCGGTATACCTGCGCCGATTCTCCCCTCGGCCGGATGCTGATCGCGGCCACGGAGCGCGGCATCTGCACCATCCAGTTCGCGCGCGCCGACGACGAACTCATCGCGGGACTGAAGCGCGAGTTCCCGTTCGCGGTGCGCAAGGCCGACGGCTGCGGGCTGCAGGCCTGGGTGACCGGACTCTTACAGCACATGCGGGGAGAACATCTCGACTCTTCGCTGCCGCTCGACATTCGCGCAACCGCCTTCCAGCGCCGCGTATGGACTCATCTGAAATCGATTCCGTTCGGCGAGACGCGGTCTTACAGCCAAGTCGCCCAGGCGATCGGCCAGCCTCGCGCCACACGCGCAGTGGCGCGCGCTTGTGCCACGAACCCGGTCGCCGTGGAGATTCCGTGTCATCGGGTCGTGCGCCAAGACGGGGATTTGGGCGGCTATCGCTGGGGCATCGAGCGAAAGAAAGAGCTGATTCGCATGGAACAAACGACACTGGAGGCCTAGGCGTTGAAGAGCTAGACTGGATTCGTCCTCGATTCACCTTGCAAGAGGTTGACCGATGTTTGCGAGAACGACATTCCTGCCGCTCCTTTTGTTTTCGGCCTCTCTCATCAGCGCCTGCAACGCCGGGAACGCAACCTTCGGGGGCGGGGGCAATCCGCCGCCCGCTCCATCGGTTTCGAGCACGGCTGCGCAGAACGGGGCTGTCCTGGTCAGCCTTGGCACCTCGACTGCCAGCGCGACACTTTACTACACCGTCGATGGCAGCACGCCAACCAGTTCGTCTCAGCAATACCAGGCTCCGTTCCTCGTGGCATCGAACTTGACCGTGAAAGCGATTGCGGTTGCGGGAGGCCAGCCGAGCGCAGTGGGAAGCCAGAGTTTCTCGTCCAATATTCCGTCGGGAACGCTGGTTTGGAGTGACGAGTTCACCAACACCACCGGAGCCCAGGCTCAGCCCGATCCAAACGTCTGGATCTACGACACCGGAAACGGCGGATTCGGCAACCACGAACTCGAGACCTATTGCGGGTGGGGTTCCTCGAGCACACCTTGCAGCTCGTCGAATCCCAGCGAGTTCGTTGGGACCGATGGTTACCTGCATATCGTGGCGCAGCAACCGTCACCCGGCGTTTACACGTCGGCCCGCCTCAAGACGCAAGGACGGTTCAGCATGCAGTATGGTCGAATCGAATTCCGTGCGATGGTGCCGGAGGCTCAGGGCTTCTGGCCTGCCGCGTGGTTGCTCGGGAACAACATCGCCACCGTCAACTGGCCCGCATGTGGCGAGCAGGATGTGCTAGAGCGGGTCAACGCCGCCACCGTGCCGGACTGGAATGAGGGCTCAATTCACGGCACCGGGTTCACCGGCGGCTCAGGATTGGGAACTACCTACAATTTCCCGTCACTCCAGACCGCTGCCCAGTGGCATACCTACGGCATGATCTGGTCGAAGGGATCGGTGTCGTACTACATCGACGATTACACCCATCCTTACGCAACTTATACGCCGGCGAGCCTGAACGGCTTCAGCGGGGCGGTCTGGCCGTTCGATTCCGATCAGAGCAACTTCATCATCCTGAATCTGGCGATCGGCGGCGACTGGCCCGGACCGCCGGATGCAACCACGCCTTTCCCCTCAGAAATGCTGGTCGACTACGTGCGGGTCTACACGAACTAGGACGGAAGGCCGGTTACTGATTTTCGCCGGACCGCAAGCCAGTTCAAGAACGCGACCGCTACGGCCGCAACCAGGACCAGGGACTTGTTGTACTCGATTTGCGTAAGCAGGCCGGCGCAGATCATCACCCCCAGGATTGCGGCTAGAGTGCCGGCGGGCATCGAGAACGTTGCCGGCTCTGCTCGCTTTCTGCGTAGAACGGGAAGCGCCGCGCAGACTACGCCGTAATAGAACAGCCGTGATCCGGCGGAAAGCGTGGCGTTTCCGGCAAAACTGCCAAAAAAGGCGAATAGCCACACCAGCAGCGCGAACACGAAGATAGAAAAGTAAGGAGTGCGGAAACGGCGATGGACCAGGCCGAACAGGGCAGGGAAGTCGCCGTGCTCCGCGAGCGCAAAGGTAATGCGAGGCGTGGCCAGGATGTTACCGCTCAGGTATCCATAGATGGACAGGAGCGCTCCCATTGATATAAGTGCGGCGCCGCCTTGGCCTGCGATGATTCGGGCTGCGTCTGCCAGTGGACGCTGGCTATGCCCTGGGTCGGGCAGCAACCCAACCACCACCCACTGGATCCAGGCGTAGACGATGGTGCAGGTGATGAGAGCCGCAAACAGTCCAAACGGCACATCGCGACCTGGGTCCCTTGCTTCGCCCGTCGAGATCAATGCCGCTTCGAATCCGCCATAGGCAAAGATGAGCAGCACGATGGCTTGCACCCAGGAATGCGCATTCGGAGAAGCGCTAGCCGCCGGGGCGACACGGTGGGTGGCCACCAAGTAGAACGTTCCTGCCACGCAAACCGCCCCCAGCGAGGCCAGCTTGGCGACAGTGAACGCCGTGCTTACACGGGCCCCGGCCCGTACTCCGCGGAAGTTAATTGCAGCCAGGATTCCGATCAACACGGTCAGAATCGCCAGCCTCGGAATCGGCAGGCTGGCCTGCGGCCAAAACTCGGCCAGGTACGTAACAAACAGGTTGGCATTGGCGGCACAGGCGGTGAGTCGAACGAACCAGACCAGCCATGCTACCTGAATGCCCATGAAGCGGCCGAAAGCCTCGCGGGCGTAAAGATAAGGACCGCCCGTCTCGCTGAAACGGGACGCCACCTCCGCGAAGCAGGCCATGACCACGCCGATCGCCGCGCCAGCCAGGGCAACGGCAAGGATGCTGGCTCTCCCCACTTTCGCGGCCAGAACCGACGGCAAGCCGAAGACACCACTCCCGATAATGCAGTTCACGGTGAGCGCCGCGAGACCCCACCGGCCTATGGCGCGAACCAATCCCTCGGTGGAGGGCCCTTGCAGTTGGGGTTTTTCCATCGCGATTTTGTATCACAAGTCCTGGATGTACCAATCCGAGGCCCTATGCTTTGCTGCCGATGTACAAGCTCGCCGAGCGGTTACCCTCGACTCACGAGGGCGCCAGGCGGCTCGGCTTGGTGACTTTGGAGCAGATGGCCAATGCACTAATGGTTGCGGTTGAGAATCCCGTCGTGGGCAGAAGAGTTGTGACCGTGCCCGAGATCCGCTCGGCTGCCGCCTGAGAACCCGTGCTAGACCTGGCTTTCCACTCGTCGCCTTTTCTTTAATCCACCGTAATCCCAAGAATTACCAAAGCGCATGCCCGTGGGACATCTATCAGTGGGTGGTTGTCGATGAGATGGTGAGAAGACAGAAATGGCCCGCGAAGACATGAACGACCTTCATTGCCGGATTGCGCGCGTTACCGAAGACCTGCGCTCCATCCAGCAGGAACTCAACTGTGCCGCCATGCAGGCTCCGAGTGATCCGGAACTGATGGAAGCGCTGACCTCTCTTTCCGAAACGGAACCTATCGAAACGCTGCGCTCGGCTCTCGACCAGATGCGGCACTTCCTGTGGTTCTACGCGCAGGTCATCGACATCGAGCCCGAACTGGGAGACAAACTGCGCCAGTCCGCTCCAGTAAGTGCGGAGCCTTCGAAATCGGAATCTTTCCTGGATCAGTTGTCCCGCGCGGATGAAATGCTGCTGCTCCGTCATCTCGCGGAATCGAAGCAGCGCAAGCCAAACTAGCGGAGCCTAAGCTAGTACCCTCGCCCGCCGACAATCGTCTTCATCACTTCGCCGCTGGCTGTCAGCACGGTGAAGTTCGCTCGCGCCCCTGGGGCTAAGACTCCGAGTTCTCCGGCCAGGCCAGCGGCGCCCGCAGGATTGAGCGTGGCGGCCCGCACCGCATCGCGAAGGCTCCACTGACTGAACTGAGTCAAGTTGCGCACAGCGCGGTCCATGGTGAGCACGCTTCCCGCAAGGCTTCCGCCGGACGTGCACTTTCCTTCTTTCACGTCGACTTCGATCGGACCAAGCTGATACCGCCCATCGGGCATGCCGGTTGCAGAGATTGCGTCGGTAATCAGCACAGCGCGCTCTTTGCCTTTGGCCTGCAGAAAAACCTTCACCACCGGAGGCGCAACGTGGATTCCGTCAGCGATCAGATCCGCAGTCATGTGGTCGTTGCTAAGCACCTCGCCAACGATGCCCGGATCGCGATGGTCCAGCGGGCGCATGGCATTGAAGGTGTGCGTGGCATGACGCGCTCCCGCACGGACCGCCTGCTGCGCCGTCGGGAGTTCCGCATCGGAATGGCCGATGCTGACGCAGACCTTTCGCCGTGCGGCCTCGGCGATCACTTCCATGGCGCCGGGAATCTCCGGCGCAATGGTCATCATGCGAACGTGGCCGCGCGCGGCCTGCCAAAGGCGATCAAACAGTGGGATGGTCGGTGCCAGAAGATTCTCCGGCGGATGTACGCCGCGCCGTTTGTGGCTGAGAAAAGGGCCTTCCAAATGAATTCCGAGCGGACGGGCCTGCGCGATGTCATCTTGAGCCGAGTCGCCTCCGCCTTGCTCAATCGCGTCGGCGAGATGTTCCAGTGCTGTGCAGGTTGCATCCATGGTGGCGGCAACGGTCGTCGGAAAATAGGACGCCACGCCGTGCGTCGCCAGGAATCGGCCTAGTCGAGGCACGTCGCCCGGGGACGCCCGCATCAGATCGACTCCAACTCCTCCATGGATGTGAAGGTCGAAGAATGCAGGCGCCAGCACGGCATCGCCGAAGTCGACCGTTCGAATATCTGTCGGAATCTGTGTTTCCGCGCGTGACGTGACACTTGTGATTCGACCATCTTCCACTAAAAGCAAGGGCTGATCGATCTCGTCCGTGGGTGTGTACAGACGCTTGGCGATGAAAGCAGTCTTCATAGGCGCACGCGCGAAGCACTATCCTAGCGGCCCGGGGAGGGTTCCGACAACCCAGGCTCCGTTTGGGAATGATGGGGTATCAGGAATGCCCCACGTGCGCCACCACGTAGTCCGGTTCTGGCTGAAAGTCAACACCAGCAAGGAGTTCCAAGCGAGAGAGCCAGTAATCATTACCCTGGGCCCCAAAGTGGCCCGTTCGTGCTCTTACAGCTAAATCAGCTTTTGTGGCATCTTATAGGGAGCAAACTGGGGTTCCGGCCCAATAGGAACGAGCAAGAGTAACGCCGGAACCGTTGTGGGGTTCGCCGTGACTAGCGTGGGGAAACACGGCCTCGGTAGGATTCTTCGCTCCGTGCAGGCCTTCGGCCGCGAGCTTTCCCGAAAGACTGCCCCGGTCCCCGCAGCCCACGTTCCCGCCATCGGCGTCGCGCTTGGTGGAGGTTTCGCCCGCGGCATCGCCCACATCGGCGTTCTCAAGGTCCTCGAGCAGGAAGGCATCCCGGTTCGCGCGGTCACCGGGACCAGCGTCGGAGCGCTCATCGGCGCGGCCTATTGCAGTGGCCTGACGATTCCGGAACTGGAAGCCGTCGCCCGCAGCTGCCGCTTCACCACCTTCGCCCGCTGGACGCTCTCTCGCTATGGATTCGCCACCAACGACCGCATGGTCGACTTTCTCAACCGCACGTTAAAAGCGAAGACGTTTGAAGACTTCCGCATCCCGCTGGGCATCACCGCCACCGATTTCAATTCCGGCGAAGGCGTCGTTTTCCGCTCCGGCCCGGTCGTCGATCCGGTCCGCGCCAGCTGCGCCTATCCCGGCATGTTCCTGCCCGTCGAAATTCGCGGTCGCTACTTTATCGACGGCATGCTTTCGCATCCCGTGCCCACACGCCCACTGCGCGAGATGGGCGTCGACAAGGTCCTGGCCGTGCACTTGAAAGGCACTTGGTCCAGCGGCGGCGCCCCGCGCCATCTGTTCGATGTAATTGGTCAGTCGTTCGCCATCGCGCAAGATGCGATGTCCAATCTTTGGAAAGAAGCCGCCGATCTGGTCATCGAGCCCAACGTTGCCGGATTCGCCTACGACGACTTCAAGCGCACCGGCGATCTGATCCATGTCGGCGAGGTCGCGATGCAGCAAGCGTTGCCGGAAGTGCGTCGCTGGCTTGCCGCGCCTTCCGAGCCGGCACCTGCGAAGGCCGCGCCAGTCCCGCGCCCCGCACCCGTTCCCGCCGACTGAGCCTCCTGCGCCTACTGCTTCCGCCGCTGTCCGCTGTCCGGATCAAACACGTCATTCCGCAGAAATTGCTCCGTGGACCACGGCGGCCCGTCTCCTCCCAGGTATTGATGGAACCACTCCAGGTGCGCGGTGTAATACAGCGCCATCTCGTACCAGCTCGGCCAGTGCCCCGCGTTCGAGTAGATGATGAGCTTCGACGGCACGTTCATCTTCTGCAACGGCGTGAACATCTGCAGCGACTGCGTATAGGGCACGCGATAATCCCGCTCGCGGATATCACCAGGCAGGGCGTCTTGAAATTCTTCACGAAATACGAGGGCGAAAATTTCTCGTACTGATCGGAATTCCACGGCACTCCTTTGTAGTCCCACTCGGGAAACCACAGCTCCTCGGTCGCGCCGTACATCGACCGGAGATCGAAAATTCCCATCATCGAGGCGATCGCCTTGAAACGCGTAGTGTGTCCTTCGAACCAATTCATCATGTAGCCGCCGTACGACCATAAACCGCGAGCCGGAACAGGTCTGACTCATAACCCGGTTGCTTCTGCATCTGGTAGGCAATGTATTTTCCATTCGGCGAATTTTTTGGATGCCCGTCGAACGCGGGATTCGACGCCGTGATATTGATGAGGTACAGATTGTCATCGCCGTCTCGCGAGGCAACGAAGGCGATCCATTTTCCGTCCGGCGACCAGATGGGGGACGACTCGTTCTTATCGCCGAATGTAAATTGATGCGGATTCTCGCCATCGGCGCCTATCAGCCAGATGTGCCGAATACGCTTCCCTTGCCCAAATCGTCGCTTCGCAAGATGAAGGCGATGGTCTTTCCGTCGGGAGACAGATGGAACTCGTCGACACCCCGGAGGCGGTAAAGATCCTCAATCGAAAAGGCGCGCTTCTGGGCGATAGCCTGTGCGGCCAGTACGCAACACACCGCGAAAAGAGCAAGCAGGATTCGGCGCATGATTCTCCCTCGCATCTCTAAGAAGTTTGACTCGATCGGAAATGGTGGGACCCCAAAGCGACTGTTTTCTACGCCGATCCGCTTCTGCGCTATGAAGGAACCTCTGTGGACCAGGGCGCAGAGAGACACCGATGACCAGCCTTAAGTTCCTGCCCGTAACCCCTCGGTTCCACGCCACATTCTCGCCTGCAAGTTTCCCGCGCTTCCCCGTTCTCACTACGCAAGCGAATGGGGGCGACATGAAAAGATTTCTGGTTGTGACGGTTCCATTGGCGGTTCTGCTCCTCATCTCAGCCGGTTGTTCAGTGACCACCGGCGATGCGAAACCCTCCAGCGACAAGCCCGTGGCCAGAGAACAGGCCGTGGCGACACCAGGGCGGAAGACTCTGCGCGCCTTTGCCTCCGATCAGGAACTCTCCGGCTACCTCCACGACATCGCCGAGAAGCAGCGCCAATCCATGCGTGCCCGGAAGGAATACTTCGACAACTACAACGGGGCCGCCCCCGTAGCCAAGTTGGCCGCTCCAGCCCCCTCGGCGGTGGCAGGCGTGGCAGCCGCCGACGAATCCGTCACCAACGTGCAGCACGCGGGCGTCGACGAAGGCAGCATCGTCAAAGTGCACGGCGATCACCTGGTCGTCCTCCGCCGCGGACGCCTGTTCACGGTCGACATCAACGACCGCGCCCTCACTCCGATTTCTGCCGTCGACGCTTTCGGTCCCGACATCGACCCCAACGGCACCTGGTACGACGAAATGCTGGTCTCGCAGAACACCATCGCCGTGATCGGCTACAGCTACGCGCGCGGCGGCACGGAAGTCGGCTTGTTCGATATCGACCGCACAGGCAAACTCGAATACCGGTCAACCTACCACCTGCGCTCCAACGACTACTATTCCTCGCGCAACTACGCCAGCCGCCTGATCGGCACCAAGCTGATTTTCTACGTGCCCATGTACTTGAACGCCTGGACAGCCGATCCCTTTGGCGAATTCCCCGCGGTGCGCAAGTGGCATCGCGGTGCGACGCCGAGTGAATTCAAGCGCATCGTCCCAGCGACGCAGGTCTATCGCGTCGACAAACAGTTCAGCTATGACGCAGGCCTGGCCCTGCACACTGTTACGATCTGCGACCTTGCCCGTGGCGATTTCGATTGCAAAGCCACCTCGATCGTCGGACCTCCCGGCCGCGTCTTCTACGTTTCGCCCGAGTCGGTCTACATCTGGGTCACGTCGTGGGATTACCAGTCCGCCAAATCTCAGTCTCAGCTCTACCGCATGCCGCTCGACGGCTCGGCTCCCACCGCGCTCGGAGTCTCTGGCAGCCCCGTCGACCAATTCTCATTCCTGGAGAGCGAAGATCATCAGCTCAACGTGCTGGTGCGCTCCGGGGCCTTCGGCGACAGCATGTGGGGAGCAGAAAATGCGTCCGGCCCCGTCGCCCTGATGCGCGTGCCGCTCGACAGTTTCTCCGACGGCAGCGCCAGCGTTCCCGACTCCAATTATCTGAAGCTTCCCACACCTTCCGGTTATGCATTTGAGAACCGCTTCGTCGGCGACTATCTGCTCTACGGCGCCGGCAGCGGATGGGGCTACCCCCAGCCTACGCAGAAATCTCATCTCTACGCCGTCCGCTGGGCTACGGGCGACTGGACCTCGCTCACGCTCGCTCATGGCGTGGATCGCATCGAAGCCCTCGGTTCCGATGCCGTGGTCGTCGGCTCAAGCGGCCGCGATCTGCACTTTACCTCTGTTCGTCTCGGAGATGTGCCCGCCATCGCCAATGAGTTCGTCCGCATCGGCGCCTCGCAAGGCGAACTTCGCAGCCACGGATTCTTCTACAAGCCCGACGGCCGCGAATCCGGCATGCTGGGCCTCCCGATCAGTACCCCCGCTCGCGCCGGGTCTCGTCATCTCTTCGATTCCTCGGCCGCGATCCTTTTCCTGCGCAACGATGGCCTGCATTTCCAGGAAGTCGGCGAACTGGAAGCCCATCCCGACAGCGCCAAAGACGATGCCTGCCGCGCCTCCTGCGTCGACTGGTACGGCAACTCGCAGCCGCTGTTCGTGCATGGCCGCGTGCTTGCCCTGCTGGGATACGAACTCGTGGAAGGCTCGTTCGACCACGGTCGCATATTCGAAGCGCAGCGCGTGAACTACGCGCCTCCACCGCAGGTTGCGTGGCAACGATAAAATGGCGCGTAAAAATATGAAGGGGCGGACACTGTTGTCCGCCCCTTCTTAATCCAGAGTATTTTCAGATTGCGGATGACGAGCTACCGGTCTTGGCCGCGTTGAGCGGCATCCGGTGCAGGTTTTGCGCTCTCGCAAGCTTCACCGGCAGGCGCTGGCCACAGTTCTCCCGAGGCTTGGCCTTGCCGCCGTTCGCAGTGTTCCCACCGTTCGTGCGTGCAGTCGAGGTTGCGGCAGTCAAACTCGCACAGGCCCACGTCCGAAGGAACCTCGTCCGACACGCGGTTCACCAGCCACGCCCAGAACTTCGTCGACAGAGTAGGATCTGGCTTCGTCGGAATAGACGGCTTGATGTTCATGTTCGAAGGTGGATGCTACGGAGTCCCCACAACCCACAGGGGCAGAATTATCTCGCGGCTCTTGTTGCGGCGCAAGCACTCTTGCGACAATTTTCGAGGATTTTCAAGCGGATTGCAGGATTTTGCAACAACTTCCGCCGTCGACCGCTACTTTCCCCCGACCCAAGCCATGCCGTCTGGCCCTTTGCCAGTCTTGAATTGGGTGATGACCGTCTGGGACTTCAGGTCGACCACTGCGATTTCGTTGCTCCGGCTCACCGCCACAAAAGCGCGAGACCCGTCGGGCGGGATCAGAATCCCGGCACAGCCCTCGCCCACCCGGATGCGCTTGATCTCCTTCCTCGACTTCGCGTCGAGAAGCGCCAGATCACCCGTGCCCAGATCGGAAATCAACACCATCTTCCCATCGGGCGTGAACTTCACCCGATTGGCGAACTTCATCGGCACGTTCAGTGTTTGCACTACCTTCTTGCCGGCGACATCGATCACCGAGATCGTGCCATCGTGCGAGTTCGCCGCCCACAGTTCCTTGCCGTCTGGGGACACATCGAATCCTTCGGGCCCTTTCCCCGCCGCAATCACGGTCACCCGCCACCCCTGCGTGGTCTGATCCTTCTCAATCACGCTGACCGAATCCGAAAGTACATTCGACGTATAAATCGTGCCGTCGTGCCCGACTTTCAGCATGTGGGTGCGGTTCTGCCCGATTCCCAGAACCCAATCCACCGCCCTCGTCGCCACATCGATTCGCCCAATCGCCTTGCTGAATTCCGCCGTGAAGTAAATCTTCCCGTCGGCCTCCTGCATTCCATGCGGCGCGGTGAGCGGCCCCAGATCAATCGCGGGCAAAGCCTTCTGATGCACCAGATCGACCACCGAAATCGTATGGTGCGGATTACCGAACGCCCCGTAGTTGCTGATGAACGCCAGCGATCCATCCGCCGATGCCGCCACTTCGTGCGGATCTTCGCCCGCCGGGATACGCGCCGTGATCTTCAAACTAGCCGGATCGACCACCGCCAGCATCTTGTCGTCTTTCTCCAGCACCAGCAGCGCCGGAGAAGGAGCCTGTGCGAGGCTCACGCTCGCAATCGCAAAGACACACAAAGCCCCACAAAGCATCGCAGCCGCATGTGTGCGCGGCCATCCCCAGAGATTCTTCAAGTTTTCACTCCTTCGTGCTCTCTCTCAAGAAATAAGCGGGATGCCCCACGTCTCGCCGCTGTTGCGAGACGTGGGCCACACTGAACCTGACGTCTGAAATCTTCATCCGTCGTTTGGCTCGATCATGACCCTGTGCAAGGAACTTACGGAACTAAACGCGGTCCGCTTCCTGCTGAATTCTCTTCCAGGCGTTCTCCACATGCCGCGCCTCGGTGTGCGTTTGCCCGATCGACATCCGCAACGTCAGCTTGCCGTTGAGCTTCGTGTGCGTCAGATACAAGTCCCCGCTCCGGTTCAGCCGGTCCATGATGCCCTGATTCGCCGCGTCCCCCGCCTTGTGCCGGAAGCATACAAGATTGAGGGGCGTCGGCGCCGCGATCTCGAATCGCTGATCGGCGGCTACCCGCGACGCAAACTCCCGCGCCAGCCGCACGTGCTCACGAACATTCTGCTGCAGCCCTTCGACTCCGTAGTGCCGGATCACGAACCACAACTTCAGCGCCCGGAATCGCCGCCCCAGCTGAATGTGCCAGTCGCGATAGTCGATCACCGCTCCCGACTCCGTCGCCTGATTCCGCAAATATTCCGGCAGTATGCTCAGCGTCTGAATCAGCGCCTTGCGATCGGCGACCCAGAAACAGCTGCAATCGAAGTTCACCGCCATCCACTTATGCGGATTGAAATTGTAGCTGTCCGCCAACTCGACTCCCTTTTGCAGATGCCGAAACTCCGGACATAGCATCGCCGTGCCTGACATCGCCGCATCAATATGCAGCCACACACGATTCTTCCGGCAGATTTCGCCAATTGACGCCACGGGGTCCACCGCATTCGACGAAGTCGTCCCCACCGTCGCGCACACCAGGCAGGGAATCATCCCCGCCCGGCGATCAGCCTCTAACTGGCGTTCGAGCGCGTCGGCCCTCATCGCGAAGTTCTCATCCACCTCAATCAGCCGGAGATTCTCCGCGCCGATCCCCGAAATCATCGCCGCCTTTTCCAGCGAAGAATGCGTTTGCGTCGAGGCATACGCCACCAGCTTCCCGTCGCTTCCTTTCTTGTTGGCCGCGTAGTTCGTCGCCCGCTCGCGTCCCGCCAGCAGCGCGCACAGCGCCGCGCTCGAAGCCGTATCCTGAATTACCCCGCCGCCTGTGTTCGACGAAAGAAACTTCTCCGGCAGCCCCAGCATCTCGACCAGCCAGTCCATCACGTGCGTTTCCAGTTCCGTGCACGCCGGGCTCGTGGACCACAACATTCCCTGCACACCCAGCCCCGAAGCCAGCAGATCGCCCAGAATCGCCGGACCGGAAGCATTGCACGGAAAGTAGGCGAAGAAATTCGGCGACTGCCAGTGCGTGACGCCCGGCAGAATCACTCGCTCCACATCTTTCAGCAAAGCATCAAACGGCTCGCCCTGTGCTGGAGGTTGTGCGGGAAGCGCGGCCCGAATCTCTCCCGGCTTCACCTGCGAGAGCACGGGGAACGATTCCACGCGCGCCTGATAGTCCGCAATCCAGTCGATCACCGCATGCCCGTATCGCCGAAACTGCTCCGGCGTCATGTGGGCCGATTTTTCCTGAGACACATTGACCTCGCCGAAAGAGCCGGTCCTAAGCGAAGAACAGCTCTCCTTTTGTACGCCTTGTACGCCCGTATCTGGATTTTGCCTGCTCAAGTCTCTTCAAAACTCAGCCGATCTGGTGGATGAGAAGCCCCCATGGACGGCAGAATCTTGTGGCAGTTGCGCGATTACATTGAATCAAAGCACGGAAAAAGCACCTGGTCACGAACCTTACAGACCGCTAATCTCGCCGACCGTGTCTATCTGGCGCAATGTTATCCCGACACCGAAGCGGTTGCCCTGCTTACCGCTGCCGCCGCGATTATCGGAAAGCCTGTCCCCGCCGTGCTTGAAGACTTCGGCACGTTTACCGTGCCCTTCCTCTTGAACATGTACCGCCACATTCTCAAGCCGGAGTGGCGCACGCTGGATGTCATCGAGCACGCCGAGCGCGCCGCTCACGGGCGCGTGCGCCAGGAGCGGCCCGACTCGGCTCCGCCTTTCCTGCGGGCACGCCGGCTCAGTCTACAAAAGCTCATCCTCACTTATAACTCGCCCCGCAAGTTGTGTCCCATGGCGGTCGGCGTGGGCATCGGGCTAGGCCGCCACTTCCACGAAAAAATCACCGTCCGCCACGGGACCTGCATGCACCTGGGCGATCCATCCTGCGAGATCATTTTTCAGCGGGAATAGTCCGCAGTGTCGCTGAAACCAAATTCCCGAAGTAAACCCGTGTCGTGTACTCGATCCCTACGCGTCCCGAAGTCGCGAACTCCTCGTAAATTCGACGCAACTCAGCGATCATCGGCGCGTGCTTCGGATGTCCCGGCCCCGGCGCATACGACGACGAGAGCAGCCGCCCTTCAATCCCGGCGTAATCGAATTCCTGCCGCATGGGGAACGACCGTTCTTCAAACGGCAGCGGATCAAAGAATTCATTGACGTTCTCTGTCGTCCGCTCGTGACGCACTTCGCTGTAGTCCGTCCCGTACGTCATCAGCAACTCTTCATAGGCCTGCAAGAACGGCGACGCGTCCGTCAGTCGTTCATTCCACAGCAACACAAGCCATCCGCCCGGTCGAAGAATTCTGGCAAACTCCCGCCGCGATTTCTGCCGATCGAACCAGTGTGCCGCCTGCGCCGAGGTCACGAAATCCACCGACCGATCTTCCAGCGTCGTTGCCTCCGCGCTTCCCGCAACGCTCGTGAAGTTCGCGAAAGACGAGAGCAGACCTTCCCCGGCCTGCCGCATGTCCGCGTTCGGCTCCACTCCGAGCACGCGATTGCCATTCTCCAGCAACATCCGCGTCCAAATCCCGGTACCCGACGCAATATCAGCAACTACGTGCGACTCTCGAAGCCCACATTCACGTCGAAGAACATCGAGTACTTCAGTCGGATAACCCGGCCGGTAGCGGATATAGTTCTCCACTCGATCCGAGAAGCGAGAAGTCGCGTTAGAAGCAGGCATCACTTTAGGTCTGGATTCGCAGCAATTGATTCTAACGATACGTCAATGATGTTGCACACGTCCCGTGGAGTTGGGTGCCCCATTTCTCGCGCGCTCTTTGCGCGAGAAGTGGGGGGGGTGTCAGTGCCCTGGGGTTTTCCGTGCTGGCAAGCGTCTCGCATCCGCGTTCAGGTGTGCAAGAATAAGGGGCTACCCACCCATGCGAGTCGTCATCAAAATCGGCACCAGCCTCATCGCCCCCGGCGGGCAAATTGACGTGCATCTCCTCCGCGCGCTCGTCGACCAGTTCGACCTTTCGCGCAACGAATACTTGATCGTCACCTCTGGCGCCATCGCCGCTGGCATGTCCGGCCTCACGCTCGCCCGTCGCCCCACCGAAGTCCCCAAAATGCAGGCCTGCGCCGCCGTCGGGCAGAGCAAGCTGATGCACACCTACGAGCGACTTTTTTTCGGCAAGAAAGTGGTCGCGCAACTCCTGCTTTCCAGCGATGACTTCACCTCGCCCCTGCGCTACCGCAATCTGCAGAACACGCTGGCCGAGTTGCTCTCTCTCGGCGTCGTCCCCATCATCAACGAAAATGACAGCGTCTCCGTGCGTGAAATTGAAGGCGCCTTCGGCGACAACGACGAACTCAGCTCCCTGCTCGCCACCGCCGTCAAAGCCGACTGGCTGCTGCTCCTGACCGATGTCGACGGCTTCATGATCCCCAACGGCAGCCGCAAGCCCCGCCTCCAGCGCGTAATTCGTAAACTCACGCCCCAGCTCGAAGCCCTGTGCAGCGGCAAGAGTTCCCTCGGACGCGGAGGTATGATCTCGAAACTCCGTGCCGCCAAGCGCGCCAGCGAAGGCGGAGTTCACGTCGCCATCGTCAGCGGCCGCCATCCCCAGGCCATCTCCCTGGGCACGCAAGGTAAGATTGGAACGTACTTCCCGCCGCGGAAGAAGAAATGACGCCGACCGCCGCCATCGCCGCTTCAACCAAGGAAAAACTTCAGCGTGCGCGCGCTGCGGCGTCCCGGCTAGCGCTGCTTTCCACGGAAGAAAAGAACGCGCTACTCCACGCCATCGCAACCGTTATCGAAATGCGTGAGAACGAAATTCTGGCGGCGAACCAGCAAGACCTCGACCATTCCGGCCTCGAAGGCGCCATGCGCGACCGCCTTCTGCTGACTCCCGCTCGCATCCGGGATATGGCCCAGGGTGTCCGCGACGTCGCCGCCTTGTCCGATCCCATCGGTGAAACTCTCGCCGAGTGGACCCGCCCCAACGGCCTCCACATCCGGAAAGTCCGCGTGCCCCTCGGCGTAGTTGGCATCATCTACGAGTCTCGCCCCAACGTCACCGTCGACACTGCCGTGCTCGCGCTGAAGTCCGGCAACGCCGTCGTCCTGCGCGGCGGCAAGGAAGCCGCCCAGAGCAGCCGCTGCCTGGTCGAAATCATGAATCGGGTTCCCGGCCTGCCCGAAGGGGCCATCGAGTTGCTCGATTCCTCCACCCGCGATAGCGTGCAGGAACTCATCAAAGCCCGCGGCCTGGTCGACGTCCTCATCCCACGCGGTGGACCCGGCCTGATTCAATTCGTCACGGAGAACTCTTCCGTCCCCGTGATCGAAACCGGAGCAGGGAACTGCCACATTTTCGTCGACGAGTCCGCCGATCTCGACATGGCCGACCGCATCGTCATCAACGCCAAGACGCAGCGTCCCTCGGTCTGCAACGCCGCCGAAAAAATTCTGGTCCACGAACGCGTTGCGGCTGAATATATTCCGCGGATCGTTAAGAAGTTAGTCGACGCCGGCGTCGAAGTTCGTGGCGACGAAGAATCGCGCGCCCTAGCTAAAGGACAATCCATCTCCGCTGCCACCGAGCAAGATTGGTACGAAGAATATCTCTGCCTCTGCATGGCGGTCGCCGTGGTGGCGAATGTCGACGAAGCCATCGCCCACATCAATAAATATTCGACGAAGCATAGCGATTCCATCCTCACCCGCGACGAAGCCAACGCCCGCAAATTTCTGCGCGGCGTCGACTCCGCTGCCGTCTACTGGAACGCATCCACCCGCTTCACCGACGGCGCGGAATTCGGTTTCGGCGCCGAGATGGGCATCAGCACCCAGAAACTCCACTGCCGTGGCCCCTTCGCCCTCGCCGAGCTTACCTCGTCGAAATACGAAATCGTCGGCACGGGCCAAGTCCGCTAAGACAGTCGCTCCGGCCGTACCGTAGTGCCGCCGTCCCGGCCCACGCTCGACGCCCTCATCCTCTCCACACCCGCACCCTCATCACATCAAAGTGATGATCGTAGGTCCAGACTTCCAGTCCCAGGCGTGCGGCCAAAACCGCCACCGTCGCGTCGAACAGCGTAATGGATTGATCCCCGAAAGCATGCAGTCTCCGAGCGGCCTGCCTGTAGTCCTCGACCGTCGGATTCATGAGGGCCGCATCGGCGGTTTCGTCCAGCCAGCGAAGGGCAACCTTGCGTCCCAGTTTATAGAGAATCAAGGAATAGGCTTCGTGCAGCGTAGAAAATGAAACCACCACTTCACATCTCTGCTGCGCTAGTTTCTGCAACTCTCGCAGAGCGCGTTGATGGTGAGCGTCGCTCGGATCGACGGCGGCATATAGCGGACCCGCGTCCGCCAATACGGCTTCTCTCATTCTCCAGACTCGGCAAAATATCGATCGTGATTTTCGCTTACGTCGTGCGACCCACTGCCCCGGGCAGCCGGAGTGATTTTGAGCGGCCTATACTTCCTCAAAAATCCCCGTTCCCGTAGATACTCTCTCAGCGAGGACTGCACGACCGCCGTCAGCGTAGGCGGCGCTTCTTGAGCCCCTACGTACCGATCCACCGCCTCGGCTAGATCTTCCGGCAGTGTGATGGTGGCCCGCTTCATGACCGTAGTATATCACCAAGTGGTGAAGATGGTGAAGTTGGTGCACAAGGCGAACACAAAGTGAAGGCAATGCCCGTCCTTCGTCCTGCGAATCGTCTGTGCTACCTTTACTAGCACCCCTGAGAGCCCGATGAGACTTCTCTCGATTCTTCTCTCCGCAGCCATTTTTGTCCCCGTCCCGGCGACCACCGTTGTGGGAGCGACTCCTGAATCGTCATCGACGATCTTCGGTTTCCGCGATGCCTCCGCCGAGTCCTCGCTCGAAGCCCGTTTTCTCGCCGTCCCCGATGCCAAACGCGCCGAAGAACATCTCCGCATCCTGACCCAGGCCCCGCACATGGCGGGCACTCCTGAGGACAAAGCCACCGCCGACTACGTTGCCCAGAAATTCCGCGAAGCTGGTCTCGAAACCGAAATCAGCGAATACAAGGTCTGGATCAACTATCCCTCCGAAATCAGCGTCGACCTCACCGCGCCCGCAGGAGTCGAAATGCACGGCCCCACACGCGAACACGTCGACGGCGACCCCTTCCAGGACGATCCCCGCGTCGTCATGCCCTTCAACGGCATGTCTCCTTCTGGCGACGTGGAGGCCGACGTCGTCTACGCCAATTACGGCACGCCGGAAGATTTCGACCGCCTTGAAGAGCTGAAAGTCGACGTGAAGGGCAAGATCGTCCTCGTCCGCTACGGCCAGAATTTTCGCGGCGTCAAAGTCTTCGTTGCCCAGGAACGTGGTGCCGCTGGGATGATCATTTTTTCCGATCCCGCCGACGACGGCTGGAAGCGCGGCGACAAATATCCCGACGGCCCCTGGCGCCCCGATACCGGCGTGCAACGCGGTTCCGTCGGATTCATGTTCGAGTTTCCCGGCGATCCCACCACTCCCGGTGCCGCATCCCTTCCGACGCTGCCAGATTCAAAGCGAACTGCTCCGGGACAATCCGCGCAGCTGCCCAAGATTCCCGTGACCCCGCTTTCCTATCACGACGTATGGCCGGTCCTGGAACATCTCTCAGGCCCCGCGTCTCCACGCGAATGGCAGGGAGCTTTGCCCTTTACCTATCACGTTGGTCCCGGCCCGGCGAAATTGAAAATGCACCTTCGTCAGGACTACCAACTCCGCTCTCTCTGGGATGTTGTCGGCCGTGTTCGTGGCACGGACCTGCCCGACGAGTGGGTCGTCGCCGGCAATCACCGCGATGCCTGGGTCTACGGCGCCGTCGATCCCAACAGCGGCACTGCTGCCATGCTCGAATCCGTGCACGGAATCGGCGAACTCATCAAGTCCGGATGGAAGCCGAAGCGCACGATTGTCTTCTGCAGTTGGGATGGCGAAGAAGAAGGCCTTATCGGATCCACCGAATGGGTCGAGCAGCATGAAGCCGAACTTGCCCTCTCGCCCGCCTACTTCAACGTAGACGTCGCCGTCTCCGGCCCCAAGTTCGGCGCGTCTGCTGTGCCCAGTCTCAAACAGTTTCTGCGCGATGTAACTCGCGCCGTGCCGGCCGCAAAAGGCGGCGGGACCGTTTTCGAATCCTGGCAGAAATCCGCGCAGCCTGAGGCTCCGTCAACGCAGTCGCCCGCCGAAGCCATTGGCGACAGCCGCCGCTCGCCCGCCGCTCAGGGCAAAATGGACGTCCCCGTCGGCGACCTCGGCAGCGGCTCCGACTACACCGCCTTTCTGCAGCACGCGGGCGTGCCTTCCACCGACATCAGTTCCTCCGGCCCTTACGGCGTCTATCATTCGGCGTTCGATGACTTCGCCTGGTTCAAGAAATACGGCGATCCCGACTTTGCCTACGACCAGGAAATGGCTCGCGTCTTTGGCCTGGAAGCCTTGCGCATGGCCCAGGCCGACGTTCTCCCCTACGACTTCGAGGAATACGGAAAAGAAGTTGCCTCGTATCTCGACGCCGCGCGTCACCGTTCCGACAACAAGTTCGGCGAGCACGCCCTCGACTTCAACGCGGTCAGCGCCGCCGCCCGCCGCTTCGAAAACGCCGGCACAAAGGCCCTCGCGCGACAGAAGAATCCGCCCCGCGATGTCGCTCGCCTGAATCAGGCCCTGCTCGACACAGAGCGCGCTCTGCTCGAGCCCCAGGGCCTGCCGCATCGACCGTTCTTCCGCCATGCGATTTATGCTCCCGGGGAATACACCGGCTACGCCGCGGTCGTCATCCCCGGGGTGAACGAGGCTCTCGACAAGGGCGACAGCGAACGCGCCCGCCAGCAACTGTCCGCCTTAGCCGATGCCCTGAACCGCGCCGCCAGAACGCTGGAGGGATACCGTTGATCGAGTTGACTAGTCAGATGACTAGTCATTATAATAAAAGTGGAGTGAGCCATGGGAATCTGGCAGTTGCAGGAAGCCAAAGCGCGCTTCAGTGAGTTTCTCGACGCCGCCATCGAGAAAGGCCCGCAGGTAGTCACGCGACGCGGAGTGGAGGCGGCCGTTCTTGTCCCCATTGGAGAATGGCGCCGCATCAACCAGCACGCGCGACCCAGCATTAAGCAATTACTTCTGGGCGACGGCCCGCGCTTTGACCTAAAACTCCCCAAGAGAGCGCGTTGGAAGCTTCGGCCGCCAATTGATTTTACTCACCCGCATTACAAGTGATCCGCTATCTGTTGGACACAAACGTTGTTTCCGAGCTGCGCAAGACTCGTCCTCACGGAGGGGTCGTTAATTGGTTGGCCGATCTCAGCGACGAACAGATATTCATTTCCGTGGTGACGCTGGCAGAACTGCAGACGGGAATCGAACTCACTAGACGGCAGGACCCAGCCAAAGCCGCGGATATCCAGTCCTGGCTGGATTCGATTGAGATTTCATTTGCTTGTGTTTCCATGGATGCCCAATGTTTTCGCGAATGGGCGCGCCTCATGGTGGGCAAGCCAGACGGTCTGCGAGAAGATGCGATGATTGCCGCTACCGCCCGAGTCCATGGGTATGAGGTGGCGACCCGTGATAGTGATTTCCGGAACCTTGGGGTCAAGACCATAAACCCTTTCCGGAGCTGACATACATGACCTCCGCTCACGCCCTCGGCCAGTTCCTCCGTACGCTGCCTGCTTCCGCAGCGGCGACCTTCCTCGCCCTGTTCCCGATTGTCGATCCCTTCGGCGGCATCCCCATTTTCTTCTCGCTGACTTCGAACTGGACGCCCCGCGACCGCAGCCGCACCGCCTTCAAAACCGGAATGTGGGTCTTCCTCATTCTGGTCGCCTTTCTTTTCTTCGGACGCTTCGTTCTCTACTTCTTTGGCATCTCCCTCCCCGTGCTGAAAATCGCCGGCGGATTGATCGTCGCCAACACCGCCTGGGGCATGGTCACCTCCACCGCCCGCATCACGCCCGCCGAAAGCCACGAAGCCGAAGACAAGGAAGACATCTCCCTGACTCCACTCGCCATGCCCCTGATGTCCGGTCCCGGCGCCATCGGCGTCGTCATGGCGCTCGCCGCCCACGTCGATAACGTCGCCGCCTACATCGGCATGGTCATCGGCGTCGCCTTGATCGCCCTGAGCGTGTCGCTCTTCTTCTGCATGGGAGGCCCGCTCGTCCGCCGTCTCGGCCCCGGCGCCGTCGGTGCCATCAACAAGATCTTCGGCTTCCTCATCCTGGCCATCGCGGTGCAGTTAGTCTGGGATGGCGTCGCTGACTTCCACTCGTAGCCCTCCAAATCTCCCCGTCGAAACTCACGGAACCGGGGACCACTTGCCCTCGTACCCTTTCTCAGGTGCCCCACCTGAGAGGTGAGCCATGTCTGTCCTTCGCCGCAGTCTCCTTCACGCAACAGTCTCGCTATGTCTGTTTGTTGTTTCCGGGCTGTACTCGCAAACCGCCTTTGCGGGAGGCAGGAACGACTGGCGCTACCAAGAGTCTCACTCCGACTCCCGTGAGTTCGCGGCTGGCGGAAAGGTCCATGTCCACCTCGGCGTGGGCGACCTGCGTATTCGGCGCGGAGACTCCGATAAGATTCGCCTCCACTACACCATCAAATCCCGCGATAAAGAGAATCTCAAAGACGCGCGGGTCGATTTCGATGTGCGGGGCAACGATGCGGAACTCGAGTTTCATGCCTCCGGCCATGACACCTCGTTCGAGATCGAACTCGAAGTCCCCTCCCAGACCAGTCTCGACGTGAATGAAAAAGTCGGCGACCTGCGCATCGAAAACGTCGAAGGCGACAAGGATCTCGAACTCGGCGTCGGCGACATTCGCGTGCTTAAGTCCGACAAGGGCTACCACTTGATTCGTGCCAGCGCCGGCGTGGGCGATGTCCATGGTAGAGGCGAGACCAGCGGGTGGCTGGGCAAGACTCTCCGCTATCGCGGCGACGGCAAATACGAATTGCGTGCCCACGTCGGCGTCGGCGACATCTGGATCGAGGACTAAAACCGGTCTGATCGATGATCTGTTGCTGAAGAATGATCTGCTGCTGAAGAATGAGCTGTTGCTGAAGAACTCTGCTTTTGGGTGGCGCAGCGGTTCACCGCTGCGGTAGGTTGCTGTTTTGATTGGGGCTTCAGCCCCTGAGGGCCCGACAGCCTGCCCCGAAACTCCATGGGATCGGTCGAAATCTCCGCGACCCGAAACTAATTCCCCCCTGCGGGTTCATATAATCTTCGAGTCAACAACCTTGGGGGGATTTCTTCGCATGGGCAGTCGGAAGCTGTCATTCGGAACTGTGTGCGCTCTGCTCGCACTCGCTCTGCTTCAAGGCTGCGGCTCCAGCGGCAGCTCATCCACTACGCCGCCTCCACCCCCGCCGCCAACCGTCGGCGCCAGCGTCAACGAGCAGCAGGAGACCGCCATCCTCTACGTGGACCCCTCCGGCAGCGACAGCAACGACGGCTCCAAGAACGCGCCCTTCCAGACCATCAACAAGGCCCTGGCAACCGCCGCAGCCAACAACCAGAACAGCGTCGGCACCCAGATCAATGTCAATCCCGGTACGTACCGCGAACAGCTCAATATTCCGGCCTCTACCACCAGCCTGCCTTTCACGCTGCAGGCCGCCACGACCGGCACGGTGACCATTTCCGGCGCCGACCAGATCGGTTCCTGGATCCCCGCCCCCACTTATGGAGCCCACGTCTACACCAGTGCAGCCACCTCCAACTACGTGTACGCCGCCTGCACCACTCCCGCCGGTTGGCCCCCAGTTCCGCCCATCCTGCTGCGCCGCGAAATGGTTTTCGTCAACGGCGCCCGGATGAATCAAGTCCTGTTCTCGAACCAGCTCCAGCCCGGCACGTTCTGGGCGCAGCCCGTCGGCCAGATCTACCTGTGGCCGCCCGCCGGAACCGATCTGGCGACTGCGGATGTCGAAGTCTCCACCGCATCCCGGAGCCCGTTACTCGAGACCAAGGGCACCAACAACTTCGTGATCCGCGGACTGACTTTCGAATACGACGACTCCTGCATTCAGTCCGGATCGCGCATCGCCAACGCCACCAACGTCCTCCTCGACTCCGACCAGTTCCTCTGGAGCAACTCCCAGGGCTTCGGCGTCTTCGCCGGATCGGGCACGACCTCGAACGTCACCGTGCAGAACAGTTTTGCCAACCATAACGGCCAGATCGGATTCACCGGCAAGCAGGTCAAGTACGCCCTCTACCAGAACAACGAAAGTTCCTACAACGGATGGCGTGGCGCCCTGGCCGGCTATTACGCCTACGCCTTCGACGGGTCGGACTTCTTCCTGCACCACAACAGCGACTTCAACAATTTGACCGCCTTCTACAACCTCACCAGCGGCATTCACTTCGATACCGACAACGCCAACGATCAAGTGACTGGCCTGCAGTCCGGCGGCAACAATCTTGAGGGCCTCCTCATCGAAGCCAGCCAGGGTCCTTTCACCGTGCAGAACAGCGCCCTCTGCAGCAACGCCCTGGCGCCGAAAAGCGATACCGGCAACCTCGAGATTTCCGATTCCTCCAACCTCACGCTGACCGGCAACACCATCTACAACGGAGGCCCCGAGCAGGAATACATCGAAGGCGGCGGACGCGCCGGCACCGATTGGGAGCAGCCTTCCGCCGCCCTGCTCCGCTTCAACCAGAATCTCACCCAGAAAAACAATTCCTTCATCGGCACTGCCGGCCAGGTGGGCTTCTATTCCTACTACAAGCACGCGCCGTCGTGCAGCGCCGCCATCAGCGACATGTGGCAAACCTTCGGCGGCACACTTTCGTCCGAATCCAACACCTGGGGAGACACCGCTGCCTCCAATGCCTCCTTCCCGTTTTTCGAGGCTGCGGTTCTCAACGGCACGGTGCCGCTTTCTACCTGGCAGGCCTCTCCACCCACCGGCGCCGGCCAGGACACAAGTTCGACATTCTCCGCCAACGCGACTCCACCCTCGCAATGCGCGCTGCCCACGCCCGATTCCCCTGATTTTTGGCTGGTTGTCGGAACGCGTGACGGCGCAGCCGCGATCATTCCCCAGGCCGGCGCCGCCGACGCTCAGGTCCCGATCGTTCTGACGTCGATCGGCTTCACCGGAGCCATCTCCCTCTCGCTCGATACCACGCAGTCCGAGGGCGTAAAAGTTGCGGGCGTCACCGGCAGTTTCAGCCCGCAGAGCTTCCCCCTTTCGCCCAGCAATCCTCCCGTGCCCGTGGCCAGCACGCTGACCATCTCCACCACCAGCTCTACCCCCGAAGGCTTCTACCCGCTGACCATCACCGCCACCAACGGCCAAGGCATCACCCGCACCGGCGTCGTCTTCTTGCAAGTCGGCACGCCCACCGCCCTGCAACTCGTTGGCAACGACACCATCAAGTCCGGATCCTGCGCCATCTTCCAGATTCACAGTGTCGACTCGCAGGGCGGCACCTCCGAAGTCGCGGACAACACCTATCTCAACATCTCCGGCACCGGTTCCGGCCAGTTCTACGAAGACTCTTCATGCACGACCCCGGTTCGCCTCACCCCGATCGAAACTGGCTGTCCCGCCGGCGTCGCCATCCCCAAAGGCGAATACGCCCCCCACTTCTCCGGCACCGAATCCATCTGGTTCATGGATTCCAAAGCCGAATCGCTGAACGTCACCATCACCGACCAGGCCGGCGTCCTAAAGCCCGCCACCGCCACCATCACCGTGCAGTAGAAAGTGTCCGAAAGATCCCTGGGATGCCCCATGTCTCGCCGCTTTTGCGAGACATGGGATTCACGGTAGTGGACGCCCTGTCACTGTGCTGTCAGAGCCAGAAGCAAAACTCGGATGCCCCGTGGCCTGCCTGCCGCAGGCTTTCGCCGCATTCGCGAGGCATGGGAAGCCGTCACACCAGCCATTGGGGAACGAACCGCAATCCAAGCCCCGGAGGGGCGTCCCGAGGGTAGCCCGGCGTTTCAACGCCGGGTGCGGCGCAAACGGATATGGCCCGCGTCCCAGCGGGACGCCTGAACCACCACCCTCATTCACACGGCCCCAAACCTGGCGATACGCCAAAGAGCCGGGAAGGCCACGAGTTCACTCGTGTCGTGCCTCACGCCTCCGACGCGTGCAGTTGCAGGCCGAGGGCTCGAATCACCTTTAGGAATGTCGCCATCTCGGGATTTCCATCCGGGGACAGGGCCTTGTACAGGGACTCGCGGCTCATGCCCGTGGCGCGAGCAATATTGGTCATGCCCTTGGCGCGCGCGATTTCCCCCAAAGCCCTGCTGACGACCCGCGGATCGCCATCCTCCAGGACGGCATCCAGATAGGCCGCGATATCTTCGTGCGATTCCAAATATCGGGCGGCATCGAATGGGCGAGTCCGGGTCTTCTTCGCTTTCGTCATGTAGTTTCCTCCAGTCCTCGCGCCAGACGTTGCGCTGTCTCAATGTCCCGCTTCTGTGTCGCTTTGTCGCCGCCAGCCAGCAGGACAATCAACGATTCCCCTCGCTGGCAGAAATACACTCGATATCCCGGCCCGGAGTGAATCCGCATCTCCGATATGCCCTGGCCAACCGGCTTCACGTCCCCGGCCAAGCCGCAAGCCAGACGTTGGATGCGCGCCAGGATTCGGCCCTTTGCAGCCCTGTCTTTCAGCTTGCCAAGCCATTGGGAGAACTCGCGAGTTTCGCGAATCTCAATCACACTTTGGAGTGTATCCTATGAGATACAGAAAGTCAAGATGAGGCGCGGTCCTAACCTAGCGCAAAGAACGTGCTAGGATGGGCACTCGGCAGTTGACGTTACTCATCTAGTTCCCTTACCTTTCAGCTATCCCTTCAGTAACGTTTGCTTGGGTGGTGAGCATAGCGAGGAGTTTGTAGTGGCTATCTACGGGATCGGCGCTTTTTATGACGATGGAAGAGGCGATGTGAGCCAAACATTTATCGCAAAGGGTATGGCGGGCGTGGGTTGGGGGCGCGATAAAGCACCCGAATTGCACCGCTTTATCGCATCTCTCAAGGTCGGGGATATTATTTATATAAAGGCAGCTCCATTGGCCAACTCCGATATCCGAGTTCGAGCAATAGGCTTTATTGAGGACAATGACCTGCTTGACAAAAAGGCAACCAAAGGCCTAGTGGAGGCGGGGCGTAGAGTACGCTGGCGGGTAAAAAAGGAATTCCGCGTTGCGAAGCCGCAGGAACGCAACAATGTTCGTACCAATACGCTCTATGAAGAGCATCATCCCGAGGTGCAAAGGCAGATCATGCGTCGCCTCTGAAACTGTGCGTCTCTACTTCAGCGTCACCAGCCTCCCCACCAGCTCCGAATAATCCTTCTTCTCGATCCCGTGCACCTGCTTGTTGTACTCGTCCACCTTCGACGAATAATTCATCGAGCAGAACTTCGGACCGCACATCGAGCAGAACGCCGCCGTCTTGTATCCCTCTTCCGGCAGAGTCTCATCGTGCATGGAACGCGCCGTCTCGGGGTCTAACGACAACTCAAACTGCTTCTCCCAATCAAACTTGTACCGCGCATAACTCAGCGCATCATCCCGATCCCGCGCCCCCGGACGCTGCCTCGCAATATCCGCCGCATGCGCCGCAATCTTGTACGCGATGATCCCATCCTTCACGTCCTTCTCATTCGGCAGCCCCAGATGCTCCTTCGGCGTCACATAGCACAGCATCGCCGCGCCGTACCATCCAATCATCGCCGCGCCAATCGCCGACGTGATGTGGTCATATCCCGGCGCGATGTCAGTCACGAGCGGCCCCAGCGTATAAAACGGCGCCTCATAGCAGTACTCGACTTCCTTCTCAACCTGCTCCTTGATCTTGTCCATCGACACGTGCCCCGGCCCTTCAATCATGACCTGCACGTCGTGCTCCCAGGCAATCTTCGTCAGCTCGCCCAAAGTCCGAAGCTCCGCAAACTGCGCCTCATCGCTCGCATCCGCCACGCATCCCGGCCTCAGCCCATCTCCCAAAGAAAAGCTCACATCGTACTTCTTGAAAATCTTCACAATGTCTTCAAACCGCTCATACAGAAAATTCTGCTTGTGGTTGTAGGCCATCCACTGCGCCAGGATCGCGCCCCCGCGGCTCACAATCCCCGTAATCCGGTTCGCCACCATCGGCAGATACTGAATCAGCACCCCCGCATGGATCGTCATATAATCCACGCCCTGCGCCGCCTGCTCTTCGATCACTTCCAGCATCACGTCGGCGTTCAGGTCCTCCACGCGCTTCACACGCGAGATCGCCTCATAAATCGGCACCGTCCCGATCGGCACCGGCGAGTGCCGCAGGATCGCCTCGCGAATCTCATGAATATTTCCGCCCGTCGAAAGATCCATCACCGTGTCGGCGCCGTAGTGCACGGCCGTGTGCAGCTTCTTCAGTTCTTCCTGAATCTCCGACGTCACCGCCGAATTCCCGATGTTCGCATTGATCTTGCACAGCGACGCCACCCCAATCGCCATCGGCTCCAACTCCGGATGGTTCACGTTCGCGGGGATAATCATCCGGCCGCGCGCCACCTCGTCGCGCACCAACTCCGGCGCGATCTTCTCTTTGTGCGCTATAAACGCCATCTCCTCGGTGGTTACCCCGCGCCGCGCATAGTGCATCTGCGAAAAATTGCCGTCGCTGTTTTCCTGCTTGCGCCGCGCGAGCCACTCTTCGCGTGGTTTTGGGACAGCATATCCGCCATTGGAACCATTTGTGGAAGTCATAACCAGGCCAACCTCGTCAGGATTCTATGATCGTCGATTATAAACGCGGTTGGCAGCGTGCCCAAGGGATGTCGATGAATTCTTCGAGATGCGTCTCTAGACTTCGGCACCGTCGGCGTCATCCCGAGCGCAGCCGTTCTTCAGGCGTAGCGAGGGATCTCCCAACAAAGTGGTTCCGGGAGATCGTTCACTTGTTGGTGAAAATCGAATTCTCGGCATCGCGCGGCAACGCACGCGGAAAAAGCACTACGCAGTCACATCCAGCAGATTCTTCTGCATCTGGTCCGCGGTCTTGAGCGTATCCAGATTCGCCGCGAACATCGTCTGCGCGGCCATCATCGCCACCATCTCTTTGCTCAGGTCGACCACATCTACGCCCGAGCCATCACTAGCGTTCGCAATCGCCGAAGCGGCCGCATTCAGTTGTGCGTCAGCCTGCTGCAGACCTTGAAGCGCAATCGAGGAAACATCCATAGATCTCTCATCGGCACAAGTGAGTTCTCACTTCAGCCCAATAATGTCTTTTCTGAACGGTCAGAATGCTGAAGAGTAACCATTCTCCCGTTACCGTCTAAAACTCACGTCGTAACTTCAGCAAAAAAGGGGCACGAAACCTCTCGTGCCCCTTAGCGTAGGGCGCTAAACTCCTTGTCCGGCGCGGATTGCCACCCGGCTCGCTCCCGCTCCGCGCGCCGCATCAATCGCCTCGACCACTTCCGCATAGGCCACCTGCCCAGATGCATTCAGCACAACAATCCTGTCACTGCGATGGTCGAACAGTTCCGTCAGCCTGCCTTGCAACGCGGCAAGAGGAACCTCCTCGTTGTTGATACTCACGCTCGCCGATCCCTCACGCGACTCAATCTGCACAGTCAGCAGATTCGACCCCGTCTCTTCCCGAATCCACACGTCCAGCCCCTTCGGAGCCACGATGGCGCCCGCCGGAGCCTTCTCCGCCTGCGATGTCAGCAGCACCACATCGTCGAACAAATCCGCCTGGGCCGTATTCAAAACCTGCTGCACGCTGCTGAACGCCGCTCGCGCATCCGCCTTCACGAAAAGTCTGGCCGTCCTCTTCCGCGGAGTCTTCACCAACCGGCTGAACAAGCTATCCCCGGAACCGCCCTCCCCAAAAACCCGATCCGTCCCGAAATACACCGCGCCATCGCGCAGCACCGCGATCACCCACGCGTCACCCCTATCGGCCTCCGGCCTCGCGGATGCATTCTTCGTTTCCGCCATGTCCACGCTCACCCCGCGCCGCATCGCCGGATTCTGCCCTGCCGCCCTCACCGGCGCCTGTTGCACCGCCAACATCCCAACTCCCGCCACCATTGCCACCACCAGAAAACACACCGCCAGCATGCGATTCATACGCTCGCTCCTTTCCTGCCTGCGCTGTCAATTGGTTATGTCATTCCGAATCGAGTCGAAGACTCGATGAGGAACCTGCTGTTCCTAACCACGCTGAGGTACGCCTACGGCTTCACCCCGCCAAGCGCCGCCGTCGCCAGACTCCCGCCCAGCCCCATCGTCTCCACCGCCGACGACGGCACAATCACCATCGACCCACGTTCCTTGATCGCCTCATACAGCATGTTCATCGCCCGCAGATGCAGCGCCGTCGGATCGTTCCTGTACGTTGCCGCCGCTGCCGCGAACTTGTCCGCAATTTCCGTCTCCGCCTGCCCCAGAATGTTCCGCGCCTGCCGCTCGCGCTCCGCCTGCGCCTGCCGCGACATTGCATCTTCCAGCGCCTGTGGAATCTTCACATCCCGAATCTCCACCGACTGCACCGTGATCCCCCACGGATTCGTCTTCTCATCCAGAATCTGCTGCAACTGTTTCCCCAGGGTCTCGCGCTCGGTGATCATCTGCGCCAGTTCGTGCCTCCCAATCGACTCCCGCAGCGCCGTCTGCGCGCTCATGTTGATGGCATCGACGAAGTTCTCGACTTCGAGAATGGACTTCTCCGCGTTCCATACCATCCAGAACACGATCGCATCCACGTTCACCGGCACGGTATCGCGCGTCAGCGTCGATTCCGCCGAAACGCTCGCCACCCGCACCCGCTGATCGACATACGGACTCAGCGTCTCCACCACCGGCACGATGTGGCACAGTCCCGGCCCGCGCAGTCCCACGTACTTTCCCAGCCGCAGCACCGCAACTTTCTCCCACTGCTGCACCACTTTGATCGCGAACAGGAAATACAGACCGACCACCCCGCCCACAATGATCCCCACCGGCTGTTTCATCGCCAGCGTCACCGCCGCTCCTGCCAGCAGGGAAAACAGAAACAGCATGAAGGCAACGCCATTCACTTCCCGCATTTCGATTTTCCGCATGACGACTATCTCCTTTGCGCGGGCAACAGTTCCCGCAACCGCTCGATCAGGTCTTCCACGGTGAATCCGGCCACGCCCGCCCGCGCCGCCGATTCCGCCGCAATCTGGCTGAGCTGCCGTTCCCGCTCCGCCGTCTTCCGCTCAAACTTCTTGTCGCTGATAAACGTCCCCGTACCCTGATGCGTTTCGATCAGCCCACCCAGTTCCAGCTCGCGATACGCCCGCATCACGGTATTTGGGTTGATCTCGAGATCCACCGCCAGTTGCCGTACCGTCGGCAACTGATCTCCCGCCCGCAGCGCTCCGATGGCCACGCCCGCCCGCACTTGGTCAATGATCTGCCGGTACACCGGAACCCCGGTGTGCAGATCGAGTGCGAATCCAAACCCTCCGCCTTGGCCATTTCGTCCCATCGCGTATCAATGTACTATAGTTATAGTACACTATGTCAAGCAAAATCGGCGCATTCTCGCCAAGTCTTTGATTCAACTCAGAAAAAAACATGGGATGCCCCACAGCCTGCCCTGAGCTTGTCGAAGGGTCTCGCCGCTGTTGCGAGACGTGGGAACCGTGCGGACGCGTTCTCTACTGCAGATCTCTCCCGACAACAGTCATCCTGAGGCGGGCGGTGTTTGCCCGCCGAAGGACCTATGCAACTCGCTCGCGTCGCCAAAAATGTGTCCATACAAACAGAAAGGCCAGCCGTTAAGGCTGGCCTCACCAAAAAGCCAATACGAACGCCTACTTCGCTCGAAACCCTTTCCGCCGCTGTTCGCTATACCGGTGCAGCGCGTCGAGGATAATCGGAAACGCCTCCGCCGCCGGACGAATCTCATCCACCTCCACGGCCTTGCCTTCCAGCTGCTTGTAATCCTGAAAGAACCTCCGCAGCATCAGCGCCCGGTGCGGCGGCATCTCCGCCGCCTCATGATACGAATTGAACTCCGGATCCTGCGTCGCCACCGCAATGATCTTGTGATCCTGCTTGCCGGCGTCAATCATCGTCATCAGCCCGATCGTGCGCGCGTGAATGATCGTCAGCGGCACCACCGTTTCCTGACACAGCACCAGCACATCCAGCGGATCGTCATCCTCCGCCAGCGTCTGCGGAATAAACCCATAGTTCGCCGGATAGTACACCGCCGAATACAGCACGCGGTCCAGCCGGATCAGCCCGCTCGTCTTGTCGAGCTCATACTTCACGCTCGACCCAAAAGGAATCTCAATGACGCTCTCAAACTCCTGCGGCAGCTTGTCGCCCGGAGTCACATCATGCCAGGGATGGATCATAGATAAACGTTCTCCATAGGATCGTTCTATTCTATCGGACGCGATTCCGCCGCACGGCGTCATCCCGAGCGAAGCCGCCTTTCAGGCGTAGCGCGGGATCTCGGCGCACACGCATTGTCTCTTCGTACCGCCGCCGTGATGTCCTTCCAGTGTCTTGCTTCTCCGCATTCCGGCGCGTAAAGTCTATAGTTAGATGGGGTTGTTCCCTCGGGGTGCATGGATGTCGAACCAAGCCAAGACGTATCTCAAATTCGGCGGAGCCACGGCGTTCATCATTCTTCTGCTCGGCTATCTTGCCTACACCGGCGTGCAGGACAGCAAGAGCTACTACGTCACCATCAAAGAGCTGCACAAGATGGGCAATGACGCCTATACCAAACGCCTGCGCGTCGCCGGCAATGTCCAGGCCGGTTCCATCAAGCGCACCGGCACCCACGTACAGTTCGTGCTGGTCGAAGAAGACCAGACTCTCGCCGTCGACTACTCCGGCAGCGAAGCCCCGCCCGACACCTTCAAAGACGACTCCCAGGCGCTCGCCGACGGCCGCTTCGACCGCGATGGCGTCTTCCACGCCAAGGGTCTGCAGGCCAAGTGCGCCTCGAAATACGCCCCGCAGCAAAATGGCCAGCCCGGCAACAGCATGCAAGCCGAGCCCGCCAAAAGCACAACCTAGTCTGTTTCCATGTGGGGGCAGCCGCCCCGGCTGTCCAGTCGATCGCAGTCCGACCGCTTCGCGCACGACGCGTTGCTATACACTCTTCCCTGAGAAACCTGCCCGTACATGCCAGCGCCCGCCATCGCCGTCTCTAACGTCGTCAAGCAGTTCGGCCGCTTCGCCGCCTTGCGCGGCGTGACCGCGGAATTCGACCCCGGCCGCTTCCATACCATCCTGGGCGACAACGGAGCAGGGAAGACCACGCTGCTTCGCGCCCTCGCCGGCCTCGCCCAGCCCACGCGCGGAGAAATTTCCATCTTCGGGCAATCTCCCCGCGACGCCTGCCGCGACCTCGGCTACATGGCCCACCCCTCGCTGCTCTACGACGAAATGAGCGGCATGGAGAATCTTCGCTACTTCGCGGGACTGTACGGAATCGAGGGAGACGAGCCCTGTGCCGCTGCCATCCGCGCCGTCCGCCTCGATCCCGAACTCACCCGCCCCGTCGGCCAGTATTCGCAAGGCATGCGTCAGCGCATGTCGTTGGCGCGCGCCATTCTGCACGATCCGAAAGTTTTGCTGCTCGACGAGCCCTTCTCCAACGTCGATGTACACTCTGCCGCCGAAATGGTTGGCCTGCTCAAGGGCATGCGCGACGCCGGCAAGACGATCTTCGTCGTGACCCACCAGGCCACGCTGCTCGAAGGCGCCGCCGACGAATTCATCTGGATGCAGTCCGGCCAGATCGTCGACCGCACGCCAAGTTCTGTGCGCCCGAGGGTGCAATGAATCCCGCTGGGAGTTTTGGGAGAACTCTAACCGGGTGCCCCATTTCTCGTGCGTTCTGTGCGCGAGAAGTGGGGATTTGGACTGGGTGCCCCATTTCTGCCGCGCCTTTTGCGGCAGAAGTGGGGATTTTCGCGAGGGCCTCCCAATGACCCTCTGGTCGGTCACTCTCGCCACCCTGAAGAAAGACATCCGCCTCGAGTGGCGCTCCAAAGACGCGCTCAACTCCATGCTTTTCTTCTCTCTTCTGGTGGTGGTGATCTTCAGCTTCTCGTTCGATCCCACCGCCGAAGAGTCCCGCCAGATTGCCGGAGGATTGATCTGGGTGGCGTTCCTGTTTGCCGCAGTCGTCGCCCTCAATCAGACGTGGGCCCGCGAATTGCGCAACCATGTACTCGATGCGTATCGCGTCTCGCCCGCCCCGCCGGAAGCGTTGTTTCTGGCCAAGGCTCTGGGAAACTTTCTCTTCGTGGTGATTCTCGAGGCGGTCATGGCGCCGCTCTTCATCGTCTTCTACAACCTGCGCGCGCTCGGTCCGGCGTGGCAGCTGATTCCAGTCGGGATCCTCGGCACCTGGGCGCTGGTGGTGAACGGGACGTTCTTTGCCGCGCTTTCGATTCGCACCCGCAGCCGCGAGATCATGCTCCCGCTCTTGCTGTTTCCCATTTCCATCCCTGCCGTTCAGGCCATGGTGGAAGCCACCCGCATCATCCTCGCCGGCGACGGGTCCTCCCGATTTTGGATCATATTGCTTCTCACCTACGATGTGGTGTTTACTACAGCTTGTCTGGGGTTATTCGACAAGGTTTTGCAAGCGGAATGAAACGACTCTTCTCGATCTTCTCGGCTCTCACCGCCCTCCTGCTGGTCTATGGCCTCTATCAGGCTCTACTCGGGGCTCCCACCGAGCGCACCATGGGCTCGGTGCAACGCATCTTCTATTACCACGTGCCCTCGGCTTGGGCGGCGTTCTGTCTGTTCTTCGTCAATCTCTTCGCCTCGGTCGTCTATTTGATCCGCAAGAATCTCAAAGCCGACGCGCTGGCCGTCGCCTCCGCCGAGGTCGGCGTGGTGTTCTGCACGATTGTTCTGATCACTGGCCCCATCTGGGCCCGCCCGGTCTGGGGCATCTGGTGGACCTGGGACGTCCGCCTCACCACCACGCTCGTACTCTGGCTCATCTACGTGAGTTATCTGGTCTTACGGCGCTTCTCCGACAGTGCGCAAACCCCGACGCTGGCCGCTGTGCTCGCCATCTTCGGCGCGCTCGACGTCCCGCTCGTCTATTTCTCGATCTGGTTCTTCCGCACGCAGCATCCCCAGCCAGTCATGGGACGCGGCGGATCGCTCGATCCCCGCATGTTGCATGCGTTCCTCATTAATCTGCTGGCGTTCTCCTGTTTCGCCGCCATGGTCTGCTGGGCGCGCTATCGGCTGGAAGTCCTGCATCGCGAAGTGGAAGAAGCCCACGCCATGGAGTCTCTTGCCGGCGGAGCCGCCAAGGCCAGCCTGCCCCTGAACCGGAGCGCCCAATGAACGCCGTCAAATTCCTCTTCGCCGCCTACATCGCCACCTGGGTGATTCACGGGTTCTATCTGGGAACGCTCGTCCGCCGCTTCAGCAAACTGCGCCAGCAGCTGAAAGACTTGGGAAAAGCTCCGCGAGACTGAGTGCGTTCTTGGTGAGTACTAGTTGCTCATCCCTCCGCCCGCCATCAACCCCGCTTCCGGCGACCGCAGGAACTCATAGTCCTCAATCATCGCGGCGGTGCCGATCCGATTCGACGGCGACGCCTCCTCCACGCGAATCACCCGCGCGGTAAACCGCACCCGCACCGCATCGGTCAGCGTGACGTAGGGCGGAAAGGTCAGCGTGACTTCCAGTTTGGTCCCCGCCTGGATCGGCTGGTCCAAATAAAAGAAGACTCCCTTCGCGCTCACATTCTGTGTTTCGGTCGCGACTTCGCTCGCGCCTTCTACCCGCACCACCGCCGGCAGGCGCATGTCAAAGCGCCGCATCGTCCGCCGATCAATAGAACCTGTCTGCATGCTGGATCGCTCTCCCGAACATGGAATCCAACGAAATGCGACATCGACGACAAGGGACTGCTCCGATTCTGAGCCCGCAGGCCTCAGCTCAATGTATAGAATCGGCGCCAGTTTGCAACCGCAAAACCGCTTGCCCGGGAACTTAGTTGTCACCTTTTGCAGGGCGGTGCTTGCAGGGGTTCAAATCAACCGTGCAATCGTCCTACCATCGTCCAGGCAAACTGCATGCGTGCGTTTGCTCCGACGATTCAGCGCTTTGCGGACCGCCCGGCCCATTTCTGTGTGCACTCGCTCCAAGCCATGACCAGTCATCTGCGTTTTCACGGCAATCGCCTTCAGCCACTTTTGTGCCACGCCCCGGCATCTTTCCCCAACCCCCTCCGCATCTGACGAAACTTGGGGGAAAGGACTTGGGCAGGGAAAGGACCGCGCGGTGAATCCAGAGTCTTTCTGCGCGCTCTTCGCGGCCTTGGTTCGCGCCTTTGCGGGAAAGCTTTCTGCCGCCCCGGGAGGATCGCTTGACTTGGTTATCCTTAAGATGTTTAAGTAGTTATTTAATTTTTTCCGCCAGTTCCAGTGCGTGCAAGCCGCGGGCAGGGTCGCCCCTTGCGGAGCGCCGGCGCGAGGCCGGGACTGACTCGTGCACCGTCCCGCAGTCTTTCCACTGAGCGGAACAGCCTCCGCTGCGATCGCCCTCGGACGACCGCCAAGGAGAAGATTGCACCGGCCACAAAGATTGATCGCAATAAGGAATTGATCGCAACCATGAATGACTTTGCTTCGGAGGAACGCGTGAATCGAGATCGCCGTAGGGGAACACCCGCAGTTCGAGTTCGTCTTCTGATCGCCGGCTTCGCCCTGCTGGCGGCAGGAGCCCTGGTTCTCGGCAGTGCCCTCGGCAATTCCCGGTCTCGCACCCATCGCACCTCGGCCTCTCTCCCGCAACCCCCGGTCGCGGCCAGTTCGCTCGCTCTGTCCCCAGCGAAGCTCGAGGCGGACGCCGTCCAGCATGGACGCTCTTTGTTTGCCGGCCTGCCGATGATCTTTGAGCCTAACCAGGGACAAGCCGGCCTCAACCCCGCCGACGCGCGCGCTCAGTTCATTGCTCGCGGCCCCGGCTATGGCCTCTTTCTGGGTTCCGACGGCGCCATCCTGACTTTGCAGTCCAAGCCATCGAAATCCCGCCGCATCGATGCGCTCCACATGAAGCTCGCCGGCGCAAATCCGCACGCCGTTGTTTCCGCCGCCGATCCTCTTCCCGGCAAGAGCAACTACCTCATCGGCAACGATTCTTCCCAGTGGCGGCAGGGCATTCCGCAATTTGCCCGCGTCCGCTACCAGGACGTTTATCCCGGAATCAATCTGGTTTTCTACGGCACGCAGAACCAGCTCGAATACGATTTCCAGGTCGCTCCCGGATCCGACCCATCCAAGGCTGAACTCGAATTGACCGGCGCGCGGCACATCACCCTCCAGCATGGCGATCTCGTCGTCGACGCCCAGGGCGGCACCGTTCGCTTCAACGCCCCTAAGATCTATCAGGAAGTTGCCGGCCACCAGCAACCCGTGACGGGCAGTTTCGTTCTCCGCGCCTCGAACCGCGTCGGATTCTCCGTCGGCCCCTACGACCACTCCCGCGAACTCGTCATCGACCCGATCCTGCACTACGCCACTTATTTCGGCGGCTCCGGCGACGAACTGCATAACTACGTCGCCGTCGACAACGTCGGCAACGTCTACCTCGCCGGATCGACCACCTCTGCCGGTTTGCCCACCGGCCCCTCCGGAATCGTTCAGTCCGGACTTGCCGGCGCCCAGAACGTCTACGTCGCCAAGCTCAACCCAGCCAACGCCGGGACCGCTCAGCTTGTTTACCTGACGTATCTCGGCGGCAGCGGCAGCGATTATCCCGCCGGCATCGCCGTCGACACTGCGGGCAATCCGTACGTGGCGGGCACAACCTCTTCGCCGAACTTCCCCACAACTCAGACCGGCTACCAGACTTCTCCGGTCAGCGCCAATACGCACGTCTTCGTCACTCGTCTGAATAACACCGCGACGCTGCCGCTCAGCTACTCCTCGTACCTCTCCGGCAACGGCGCCGACATCGCCACCGGCATGACCATCGATGCCAACGGCAACCTCTACGTCACGGGCACCACCACCTCGGTCGAGTCCTCGCTCACCGATCAGTTCCCGGCCACCAATCTTCCGCAGCCCTTGCCGTACCAGACATTCTCCAAGGCACCCGGCCTGCCCCAATTCTTCGTGACCAAGGTCAACACCGTCGCGCAGCGCACCGGCAGCATTGCCTACTCCACGTATTTCGGTGGCGGCGACTTCACTCCGGAAGCGCCCGCGACCGGCCCCACCGTCGTCGGTGGCGGCGTCGCCGTGGATGGCAACGGCAACATATTTTTCACGGGCACCACCAACTACACCTATAGCGGTACCAGTTCCACGACTGACTTCCCGATTCTCAACGCCTATCAGCCCTGTCTGGATCAGACGCCGCCCAACCTCGTCGTCAATCCGCCCACCTGCAGCACTACCTCAGTCCCGGCGCAGTCCGACGCCTTCGTGGCCAAGCTGAATCCCAACGGCGCCCAGGGCCAGCAGTTGCAGTGGTCCACGTACGTGGGCGGATCGCAAGACGATTCCGGCACCGCGGTTGCGGTCAACACCGGCGCCACCAACGTCTACATCACCGGCACCACTAATTCGCCGGACGTGACCGGCCTCACCACCTTCGCCTCGTACCAGAAGTGCCTGGGCAACGTCTACAGCGGGACCGGCACCACGATCACCTGTCAGACGCCTCCGGCCAACACCGACGCCTTCGTGGCCGTGCTGTCGAACCCAGCCACTACCTCGACCACCAACGTTCAGCTGACGTACTTCTCGTATCTCGGCGGCAGCGGCAATGAGAAGGGACTGGCCATCGCCGTCGACAATGCCAACGGCGCCGTCATCACCGGATCGACCAATTCCACCTCCTCGGCTTCGGGCAGCACTCCTCCCACCCAGTCGGGTAGTTTCCCGGTCTTTCCCTATCCCAATGCCGTGCAATCGCAGCTCAGCGGCACGCAGGACGCGTTTCTCGCCCGCCTGAATACGGTGACCCAGACCGGCCAGACCAACGGCAACTACGCGAACTATTACGGAGTGAGCGGCACGGGCGAAGGTACCAGCGTCGCGCTCGACAGCAGTCAGAATCTCTACATCGCCGGCGACACGAACGGCACCATCGCCTTCGACAATCCCTATCAACTCTCGAACAATGGCGGATCCGACGCGTTTGCGGTCGAGTTCAGTACGGCTTCGCAGCTGGCGGTGAACGGAAACCTCGCGCTCGGCGCCAACCAGACCTTCATCACCGCCGGCAACCAGGCCACCTTCACCTACACCCTCCAGAACAACGGCCCCGACCCGGCCACCAACATCCAGTTCCTCGATACGCTGAGCGGCACCGGCGTCGCCATGACGGCGAACTCGATCAGCGCTTCCGGCGGCACCTGCTCGAGCACCACCGGTTCGGCCGCGAGTTTGACTTGTTCCATTCCGTCGCTGCAGTCCGGTTCCACGGCCACCGTCACCGTCGTTCTCACTCCGACTCCGCAGACCGGTAACGCTTGCCCGCCCTCTGCCCAGTTCAACGGCGGCGCGGTCACGGTAAACGCCGCCAATGCGGGATCCGTGCAGACTTCGGTAGCCGGCAGTATGTCGGATTTCTGTATCACCGCCGGCCCGAACACGGTTACGGTGCTGGCTGGTCAGACCGCGGTCTATCAGGTTCAACTCACACCCAGCCCGGTGTATGGATCGTCGATCTCTCTCTCTGCCACTGGACTGCCCACCGCGGCCGCTGCCAGTTTCAGCACCACCCCGGTGAGCATGCCCAGCCAGAGCCCGGCGGCCACCGTGCTCAGCATCAGCACCACCGCCCGGCCGATCACCATACCGATCGGCAGTCTGTTTCATCGCACTTATTACGCCTTCTGGCTGGCGGTGCCGGGGATCGCGCTGCTCGGCTTCGGCAAGAACCAGCATCGCCGGCGCGTGCTTTCCATGCTGGCGCTTTGCGTCCTTGGCGTACTGATCGGCTTGCAGCCGGCTTGCAGCCAGCAAAATATTACGCCACCGGTCAGCGGCACACCCGCCGGGTCATACCCGATCACTATCGCCGCGACCTCCGGCACCGACACCAAGAACTACACGGTCACGCTGATCGTGCAGTAGCGGATCGTGCAGTGATTGTGTTGCCGTTTCCGGGAGCGCGTTTGGCTACGCAAGCGTCAGAACACTGGTCCGAAATTCGATAGTCATCAACCTGCCCAAGGACACGAGGGCGCCTCGGACCAAGTGTGGCGTTGCGTATACGAATTGCGCCAAAACGGGGATGAATTCGGGTGACAAACCGGTCACCCGGCGTCAAACTACCTTCCTGCCTTCGTTCAGGCCAATGTGCGCCGATTCTCATGAAGCTATGCAGATGAAGGGGCGATGTGAGAAATGCCGTCAGGCGCTACCTTCCGACCAGCCGGCCTGCATCTGCTCGTTCGAGTGCACTTTTTGCCCTGGTTGCGCTGCCCGCCTGAACCATGCGTGTCCCAATTGTGGCGGAGAACTCGTCCTGCGGCCCAGGCGCGCCAAGACTGTCCGCGCTCCAGAGCCCGCAGTCGCGCCTCGCCCCCGCTGGGTCCATTCTCCAATGCTGTGGCTTGCAAGTCTCGCGGTGTGGGCCTTCCTCTCCCTGACCGCGACCGGGACGATTTATGAGTTGTACCGGGTGACCGGCATGAACCCGAAGCTGAGCAGGATCGCGGGCATGGAATTCAGCCAGATCTTTACCTACGCTCCGATGACGCCGTTCGTCTTTCTGTTCGCGGTTCGATATCCCGTTCAGCGGCGCAACTGGGCGAGGCGCTCGCTGGCTCATCTGGCCGCTGGAATCGCGCTCACGGCGGGACACCTTGCGCTGAAGGGTTGCACGCCATACGGATATTGGGACCCGGCCTACCGCGATTTCACGTCGGCCCTGTGGGATCCGCATACCCATGCGTTGCGGATTTCATGGATGATTGCCAAGAGCATGTTCCTGGCGAACGTCTTCGACGATGTGAGCGGCGCTTACCTTCCGGTCGTGCTGATCGCCCACGCCGTCGCCTACTACGAGCAGTTTAGGGAACGGGAACTGCGTGCCACCCAACTGGAGGGACAACTGGTGAAAGCTCATCTGCAGACGCTGAAAAGCCAGTTGCAGCCGCACTTCCTGTTTAACACACTGAATTCCATTTCAGCGCTGATGCTGACCGACGTTGCCGCCGCCGACCGGATGATGACTTCGCTGAGCGATCTGTTGCGCATGAGCCTGAAAGAAAACGGAGATCAGATCACGACGCTGGGGCGCGAGATGGAGTTCCTGTCGATCTATCTGGAAATTGAACGCATCCGTTTTGAAGACCGGCTCAACGTGCGTATGGATGTGGCTCCGGAATGCCTCGACGCCCAGGTACCGCATCTGCTGCTGCAACCCTTGGTGGAAAACGCGGTCAAGCACGGCATCTCAAGAAAATCGGAGCCCGGCGAAATCAGCATTCGTGCCAGGAACAACGGGCCGCACCTGGAAATCTGGATTAGCGACACCGGCCCCGGGTTGACTACGCCGGGTTCTGCGATTCCTGCCAAGGGGTTGGGCCTTCGAGTCACGCGCGAGAGACTTTCCGCGTTGTATGGCGGCGATCACCTCTGCGAACTCCGAACCCGACCCGAGGGGGGCGCTGAAGTTTACGTGCGAATTCCTTTATCGATGGCGCCTCAGGAAAAGCGTGAAGCGGTTGCCGAAAGCTACCTGTAGCCAGAAACTCTTTGAACGGTATGATCGTCCCCATCTTGCGCACTATCATTGCCGACGACGAAGCGCTGGCACGAAAGAAGTTGCGCGTCCTTCTCGGCGCCGAGTTCGGCGTGGAAGTGGTCGCCGAATGTCAGAATGGCGCGCAGACCTTGAGCGCGGTACTGGCGCACCGTCCTGACTTGCTGCTTCTGGACATACAGTTGCCAGATCTCGATGGGTTCCAGGTGCTGGAGCGGATTCCTTCGGAGCAGTTGCCACTGGTGATATTCACCACCGCCTACGACCAGTACGCCATTCGCGCATTCGAGTCGCAGGCGCTCGACTATCTCTTGAAGCCCTTTCACCAGGAGCGGCTGCACCGCGCATTGGAGCGGGCGAAGTCGGAACTGATGCGCTCCCACGAGGAAAACGTGAAGGCGCGATTGATGGACTTACTGCGCGACACCAAGCCTGGGGCTACCCCGTTGAGCCGCCTGGTGATTCGCACCTCGGGCCGAGTGGTCTTCCTGGAGACCCACGAGATCGATTGGATCGAAGCCGCGGCCAACTACGTGAAGCTCCACGTCGGCAAGGATTCCTTTCTGCTGCGCGAAGGAATTGGGCGTCTGGCCGCCAGACTTGAGCCGGAGCGTTTCGTGCGTATTCACCGCTCCTTCATCGTGAATACCAGCCGGATTCGTGAACTGCAGCCGTGCGAAAGCGGGGAATACATTGCTGTGCTCAAGGACGGCAAGGAACTATCCTGCAGCCGTGGCTGCCGGGCGCAGCTGCAAAAACTGATTGAGGGAAGTCTGTAATCGCCGGCCAGCCAAACCGTGACCGAAGAATCGATCGTTCAAGCAGTCGGCAAGGGCGCGGGCGATTCTTCGGCGCTCCATCTCCAGCCACGCTTGCCATTGCTCAGGAGAACCCGCTGGGCTTCGGTGTAGTCCGCCAGCCGGTTGAGGACGGTGGTGACCGAGGCGATGGGATCCTTGTGTCCGGCCAGAATGGCGGGGCTTTGAGTCTGGAGCTGATCGACGACGTTACGCGCGCTCAACGGGCATTCGGCGTCCATCAGGATGGAGCGGCAGGCCCGGGTGAGACCGGGCTTGCGGTCCCCGGTGCTGACACCGATGAGCTCCCGCAGGTTCTTGTCGAGCATGTTGTCGCCGAACAGGGAAGTCAGGCCGACGATCGTCCTCTTGATCGTCCCGATCTGCCGCATGATTTCGGCGCGCTGCTGAAGTAATTCGTTGAGTTCGGAGTGTAGTTGCTGGACTAGATTTTCCGCCGGGAGCGGTCCGCCAGAGCGGCTCCTGGCGTCCACGACCGCTGCCTGCACATCGAGCTCCATGGTGTTATCCTCCATCGGCGCCGTTCGTTGTGGTTAGACGCTGGCTGGTAGAAACGGGGACCGCGACGGGGATGGACAGCAAACGGGGGCGAATCAGTACCTATGGTTTGGGGACGAATTTCGAGTGACCCTGGATTCGTGGTGCGGACTCAGCCAGATCGGATCGGTCTATGTGCCGATCCGGCGTGATTGTGAGGCAAATCACTTCCAATCGTGATCATTGATCGTCACAAAACCGTTTTTCTTGGTGCGTCGCCGGACCTGCTTCAGAGGGGAAACTAATGATCTGGTTGCAGTTAGCGGGCAGGGCCGTCCGGGAACCCCGGAACGACCTGCTTGAAGACTGTGATTTCAATCACATTGAGGTGTGACCTAGCCCGTCGCGGGGGGAATCTCATCGTCGGTAGTATCGCCACATCTTTACTAGAATTGATTTACCCGGAATTGACAAATTCCAAGTTTTCCCAAGGCCATAATCAAGAGGCGATTTGAATGCGCTGCTATTGCCGTGTCGCGTTTCGAGCAAGTCTGGCATGCTTTTTCCCCGGCGGTCGGCTTGGCGCATTCGGTTTCGCCTCGGCTGTTACCAAGAAGCCTACCCCCGAAGGAGATTTCCAATGAGGAAAGCGCTGTGTCTGTTGCTGACGACCGCTGCTGTTGTCGTCCTGATTTCACTTCTTGCCTTTAATCCGCCCAAGGCGGAGGCGGTACCGAGCTTCGCGAGGCAGACGGGCCTGGCCTGCACGGGCTGTCACTATACGCCTCCGGAGTTGAACCCCGCCGGGCGCCGATTCAAGCTCACCGGCTACGTGGACCGGGGAGACGACACCAAGACGATCAAGGCGGACGGAGGAAAGAATCGCTCGGCCCTGGACATTCTTGGCTCCTTGCCGCTGTCGGTAATGTTGGAGACGTCCTTTACCTCGACCAAGTCGGCCATTCCCACGACGCAGAACGGCAGTTTCGAACTGCCGCAGGATATTTCGCTGTTTCTGTCGGGCGCGTGGACCAGCAACGTGGGTAGCTTTGTTCAGGCTACGTACAACACCCAGGCTGACCATTTCACCAGCGATAACACCGACATCCGCTTCGCCAAGATCACCAAACTGGGCGGCAAGGATTTCGTGTGGGGTATCGACTTGAATAACAACCCGACGGTCGAAGATCTTTGGAACAGCACTCCGGCGTGGGGTTATCCGTTTATCGCCAGTGATTGGGCGCCGACGCCTGGGGCCGGGGCCCTGATCAACGGGGGGCTGGCTCAGGACGTGGCTGGCATCGGGGTGTTCGGCATGTGGGACAACCACCTGTATGTCGATCTGGCGACCTATCGGTCCGAGCACGTGGGTGGGCCGCAGCCCAACCCCGGAGTTGGCTCGGGGATTAATATTCGCGGCTTCTCGCCATACTGGCGACTGGCCTGGCAGCAGTTGACCGGGCGAACCCAGTATGAGATCGGCACCTACGGCATGCATATGCGGTCGACGCCCAACGGAATCACGCAGGGTGACGGAACTCCATTTCCGTGGCAGGATTCCTACACCGACTGGGCGATTGATACGCAGATCGACCGGTCGTTGTTTAAACGGGACGTACTCTCGTTTCGAGCGACGTATATCCGCGAAAATAACAGCCTGATTGCGACCTTTGAACAAGAGGGATCGGCCCAGGTGTCGCATCACCTTAACACCGTGCAGGCTAATGCGGAATACCACTTCGGCAACAAATATTCCGCTACCGGCGGCTTTTTCGACATCACGGGAACGCCGGATGCCGGGTTGTTCGGGGCCGCCCCAGTTTCGGGAAGCGCCAACGGCGACCCCAGAGGCGCCGGCTACATTCTGAACTTCTCGTACTGGCCATGGCAGAACATGCAGGTCGGCGCGCAGTACACTGGGTATACGCGCTTTAACGGCGGCTCTACGAACTACGACGGATCCGGCCGCAACGCGAATGGAAACAACACGGCATACATTGACGTGCGGTTCTTCTTCTAGAGAAGACGAACCTCGCAACCAGCAAAAGAGATCTTGTGCAAAAGGAGAAAGCAATGAGGATATTGGCAGGGATGTTGTTAACAGTGGCACTGTGCGGCGCGGCATTTGCGGGCGACATTGAAGGGAAAGTAACCGGTATGAAGGGACACTCGGTGGTGTACGTGGATGCCATCGCGGGCAAAACCTTTCCGGCGCCCAGCAACCATCCGGTCATGGATCAGAAGGGCCTGGTGTTCAATCCCCACATTATGGCGATCCAGCAGGGGACGACCGTGGAATTCCTGAACAGCGACACGGTCGCGCACAACGTTTTCTGGAGCGCGGTCGGCAGCGACAAGAAGGCCGGCAAGAACCTGGGAACCTGGCCCAAGGGAGAGAAGCGCCCCTATACCTTCGACAAGCCTGGGGCGGTGCCGCTGCTCTGCAACGTGCATCCGGACATGGCGGGCTACATCGTCGTGAGCCCGACGCCTTACTTCGCCGAAACGGACGATGCTGGGAACTACAAAATCAAGGACATTCCCGACGGCAGCTACACGCTGGTGGTATGGCACGAAGGCGCTAAGAATCAGTCCAAGCCCGTCACCGTGTCGGGCAGCGCGAAAGCCGATTTCACCGTTTCAAAATAAGACATAGCGGGGAGCCGGGTTCCTCCAGGCTCGTCTCCCCGTCCCCTAATCGCTTTTCAACACTTGAGCGGAGTAGGACTTGACTGCTCCGCAGCGGTATCTTTCAGGTTCACTGCGAATGCTGAAGCGATTCAACAACAAGAAAGTCGACGCCGACTGGCTGCACACAAATTTCCCCTGCATGATGGCCTGCCCGGCCCATACCAACGCCGGGCGCTACGTGGGCCTGATTGCCGAAGGACGATTTGAGGACGCCTACCGGCTGGCGCGCGAGCCGAATCCGCTGGCCAGCATTTGCGGACGAGTCTGCGCCCATCCGTGCGAGACGGCCTGCCGCCGCGGGGAAATCGACCGTCCCATTTCGATCCGCGCCCTGAAGCGGTTCCTTACCGAGCAGTTCGGGCCAGAATCGAAGCGTCCGCTGAATGTGAACGCGGGACGCACTCAAAAGAAGTTGCCATTCAAAGTGGCCGTGGTCGGTGGCGGGCCGGTGGGGCTCTCGGCGGCGCACGATCTCGCGCTGATGGGCTACGCCGTCACCATCTTCGAAGCCGCGCCGGTGGCGGGTGGAATGTTGTATCTCGGCATTCCGGAATATCGCCTGCCACGCGACGTGGTGGAGGCGCAAGTCCGCGAAATTCTGGAAACCGGCGACATCACTCTGAAGTTGAATCAGGCGGCAGGTCGCGACTTTAGCATCTCCGACTTGCGGCATCAGGGATTCGACGCGGTTCTGATCGCCGTGGGCGCGCATCGCAGCCGGGATTTGAGCATTCCGGGCGTGGATCTGGACGGCGTGCACAAGGGCATCGATTTCTTGCTGAACGTGAACCTGGGCTACAAGTTCACGATCGGCCGGAAAGTGATCGTGATCGGCGGCGGCAACGTTGCCATGGACGTAGCTCGCTCGGCGGCGCGCGAAGTGGTCAAGCAACACGCCGGCGGGGTCGAGGATCTGGAGCCCTCACAGGAAAACGTCTCGGCGGTGGCGACCAAGGAAATGGTCGACATCTCCCTCTCCGCCCTGCGCATGGGCGCGCGCGAGGTGAATCTGGTCTGCCTGGAGCGCCGCGAGGAAATGCCGGCGGCGCTGGAAGAGATTGTCGAAGCCGAGGAGGAGGGGATCATCATGCATCCCGGCCTCGGACCGAAGCGGGTTGTGGGCAAAGACGGCAAGGTGGCTGGGCTCGAGACGCTGAAGACGAAGTGGGTGTTCGATGCGAACCGGCGCTTCAACCCGGCGTTTTACGAGAACAGCGAGAGCGTGATCGAGTGCGACACGATCATCATGGCGATTGGGCAAGCGCCGCGGCTGGATTTCTTCACGCCGGAAGACAAGGTCGAACTGTCGCCGCGCGGACTGATCGCGGTGAATCCACAGACGCTCATGACTTCCGCGGCGGGCATTTTCGCCGGCGGCGATTGCGTGTTTGGGCCGCGCCTGATTATCGATTCCGTGGGCGACGGAAAGCGGGCGGCGGTCGGGATTGACGAATATCTGCGGGGCGGGAAACATCCGGAACCGGTCATCGAGGTCGAACTGCTCAAACGTCATTCCATGCCACTCGGGTACCTCGATCTCGACCGGCAGCCGGTTCCAATGCTCCCGCTGGAGCGGCGCACCGGCGTGACCGAAGTCGAGGTCGGCTACGATGCGCAGCAGGCGGTGGCCGAGGCGCAACGCTGCCTGCACTGCTGGGTGAATACGATCTTTGAAGGCGTGCCGGAAGACGGCAGCATGTGCATCCTGTGCGGAGGATGCGTGGATGTGTGTCCGGAGGATTGTCTGGAGCTGGTGTCGCTGGATCGGATTGAGTTCGAGCCGGAAACCGTAAGTCACATCCGCGACAACCAGGAAATGTTCGGCGTCGAGTTCGACGAGGTGAAGGCCGACGAACTGGGCGTGATCACCGGCGCGGCCATGCTGAAGGACGAAACGCGCTGTATCCGTTGCGGCCTGTGTGCCATGCGCTGTCCGGTGGGAACCATCACCATGGAGTCGTACAACCTGCTTCCCGCCGAGCCGACGGGATTGATTTCGATTGCGGCGATTGGAGCGGGGCTGCAGAAGTAGATTCATCAGCTACTTTCCCATGTCTCGCAAAGGCGGCGAGACATGGGGCATCCAAATGAACTTGTGGTGGAAGAAGATCATGGCAGAAGAGACGAAGAAGAATGAGGAAGTAAGCCGGCGGGAATTTTTCATGCGGCTGGGGCTGGGATCACTGAGCATCGCAGCGGCGGGCACAGCGGCGTTTACCTATCAGTATCTTGAGCCGAATGTACTGTATGAGCCATCGCCGGTGGTGAATGCGGGCAAGCCGGACCGCTATCCGCTGGATTCGGTCACGCTCGACGTGAACAACGGCATTTACATCATCCACTCGCAGGAGGGGTACTTCTCGCTCAGCGCGGTATGCACGCACCTGGGCTGCCTGACGGCGTGGAAGCCCGAACTGAACCTGATTGCCTGCCCCTGTCATGGCAGCAAGTTCGAGCAGAACGGGAAGAAGATCGAAGGGCCGGCGCCCAGGCCGCTGCCGTGGAAGCGGATCTGGCTGAATGACGACGGCGATCTGCTGGTGGATCGCTCGAACGACGTTGCGCCTCTGGCGCGGGATTCCTTCGTAAGGGTCTAAGAGGAAATCGAAATGGCGAAAACCTTCGACCAATATTTCGACGAGTTGCGCGGGACGCGGGTGTGGCAATCGATTTTCCGCAGCGGGACGGGATCGAGCACTCTGAAGCGCGCGCTGTCGATTCAGCAGAACGTGTTTCTGCATCTGTTCTCGACCAAGGTGCGGGTGCGCATGCTGAGCTTCAGCGCTACCTGGTATTTGGGGACGCTGACGCTGGGCACATTCATCATCCTGGTGGCGACCGGCATTCCGCTGATGCTCTATTACCATCCTTCGGCGCCGCAGGCTTATGCCGACACCAAAGACCTGCAGTTCGTGGTTTCCTCGGGAATGTTTCTGCGAAATCTGCACCGCTGGTCGGCGCACGCGATGGTGTTCCTGGTGTTCGCGCACATGTTCAAGGTGTTTTACCGGGGGGCATATCGCACGCCACGCGAGTTTAACTGGGTGATTGGGGTCGTGCTGCTGCTGATCACGCTGCTGCTCAGCTACACCGGATACCTGCTGCCCTGGGATCAGTTGGCGTATTGGGCAATTACGGTGGGATCGAACATCGCCTCGGCAGTGCCAGTGATGGGCGATAAGATTCACTTCCTGCTGCTCGGCGGGAACCAGGTAAACGCGAACGCGCTGCTGCGCTTCTACGTGCTGCACTGCATGATCCTGCCGCTGACGGCGATGTTCTTCGTCGCCATTCACTTCTGGCGCATCCGCAAGGACGGCGGGTTGTACGCGCATTCCAGCGAGCCATCGGTTCTGCGGGCGACGGCGAAGGAGGGGCAATAGACATGGCCGACTCCAAGGATTTCGTGGCGGGCGTGGACTCGAACGCGAAGAAGTCTCCGCGCCGGATTGTCTTCATCACGCGGCGAACCTCGGCGCAGGTGAAGGCCGAGACCGAAGATCAGCTGCAGTCGTTTCCGGAGGTACTGTTCCGCACGGGTACCGCAATCATCGTGCTTGCGGTTGTGCTGGTGTGGATCGCGTTGATGTTCAATGCGCCGCTGGAAGGGCTGGCCGATCCTTCGCACACGCCAAATCCGGCGAAAGCGCCGTGGTATTTCCTCGGACTGCAGGAGTTGCTGCACTACTTCCCGCCGGTGGTGGCGGGCGTGATGATTCCGGGCCTGGTAGTGATGGCGCTCATCATCATCCCGTACTTCAGAGTCAACATCGAGGCCGACGGACTGTTCCAGAAGGACCGCGAGTACAGGCTTCGCATTTTTTACAGTGTGGCCGGCGCGCTTTCGCTCTTCCTGCTGCTGTATAAGTCACGTTTATACAACTACGTGCTTGGCATCAAGGGAGAGGCGGAACCGCTGTATGCCGGGCTGATTCCGACCTTGATCATCGCCGGGCTGATGATTCTGGCGTCGAAGAGTTCGCCGGATTCGGGCACGCCCTTCCGGCGTTATCTTGCGGCACGACCCCTTTCGTACTGGGTGATGACCTGGTTTTTATTCGAGCTGGTGGTGTTGACGGCCATCGGCACATTTTTCCGCGGGCCAAGCTGGAGTTGGGTCTGGCCGTGGCAAAGCTATTAATGATGGGGAGAAGGATGCGGCGTTCATGAACGAGAAACCTCCGTCGCTCTGGCAGAAATTATTCGGCGATAGTGTGCGCGCGTTTGGCATGGTCAGCGTGATCCTGCTGGTATCGCTGGCGATCGCTCCGGCCAAGAATTTCTTCAGCGAGTGGCGCCACTATCAAAACGGATACCTGAAGATGATCCGCAACCGCAGCGAGGCCAACACGCTGCGACGGCACTTTCAGGGAGGCATACAGCAGGTCTGGATTCCGGATCTCGGCGTGGTGGATCGCTGTACGAGTTGCCACGTGGGATTGCAGGAAGCGAGCCTGACCGATGTGGCGGCGCAACCATTCCGCAAGCATCCCGTGGTTCCGCACAAGTTGGATGAGTTTGGATGCGTGGTCTGCCACCGCGGACAAGGCGCAGCGACCACGGTCGAAGAAGCCCACAACAGCACGCTTGCCTGGGAGCAGCCGATTCTTCCGGCGAAATACGTCGAGTCCGGATGCGGACAATGCCATCGTGGACCGTTGCCGGGAACTCCCGTGCTGAATCAGGGACGGGAACTGCTGTCGCGCTACGGCTGCGTTCACTGCCACACCATCAAGCGGCCGGATGGCACGGTGATGAAGCCGACGGATGATCCGCCTTCCTTGCAACACATCGCGGACAAGACGTCGCGGGAATGGATCTATGCGTGGCTGAAAGATCCGCAGGCCTATGCCGCGACGGCGACCATGCCGAACTTCAAGCTGAGCGATGACGATGCCCGCGACGTCTCGGCGTTCCTGATCGCCAACAGCAAGCCGCAGCCGGGCGACACGCTGAAGATCACGGCGAAGGCTTCCTCCGATCCGGCGGCAGGGACCAGTTTGTACGGCGAATCGTTCTGCGCATCGTGTCATGCGGTGCAGAATGCCGCGGGAAACATCGTTGGTGGAGATGTTGGACCGGAATTGACGCGGGTTGGCAACAAAGTGAAGCCGGAGTGGCTGCAGGGGTGGCTGAAAAATCCGCGCATCTACGATGACGGCACCGCCATGCCGCACTATCGCTTCAATGACGGCCAGTTGGCTACGCTGGCCGGCTTCCTTGAGGCGAAAACCGATTCCGATCTGCTGGCCAACGTTCATCTGGATGCAGCCACTCCGGAGCAAATCGCGCACGGCAAGCGGCTGGTCGCCGATTATGGCTGCGCGTCGTGCCACGAAATCGGCGGCATCAAGAAGCCGGAGAACTTCGCTCCGGAACTGAGCAAGATCGGCAGCAAGCCGATTACCCAACTCATCTTCCTGGCCGGCATGCAGCACACGCTGCCAGATTACATTGCAGGCAAAATCAAGAACCCGCGCGCGTTTGCTCCGGCGTTGAAGATGCCGCAGTACACGCTGACGAATCCGCAGATTGACGCGCTGACCACGGCCTTGCTGGCGTTCAGCGACCGAGCCAGCAACCTGCCACCGTCGCTTTCGGTAGCGGCGATTCCGGATACGGACTACAAGCCCGCGGGCAACGCCGGGAAACTGATGACCGATCTGGCCTGCTTCAGCTGCCATCGCATCAACGGGCACGGCAGCACGATGGCGCCTGAACTGACCTGGGAAGGCAGTTCGGTGCAACGAGACTGGCTGGTGCAGTTCTTCAAGAATCCCGGGACGCTGCGTCCGGCGTTGATTCGCCGCATGCCGCGCTTCAACCTGACGGATGCCGAGGCAACGCAGCTCAGCGATTACATCCTGACGGTCTATCAGAATCCGGCAATCGATCGCGACTCGATGCCGCTGAGCGGATACCCGCAGGGGCAGGTCGAACTGGGCAAGCAGCTGTTCTATGGCAAGTATTCATGCCAGGGCTGCCACATTGTCGACAGCAAGTCCGACAAGGGCTACGTCGGTCCGACGTTGACGCATGTTGGATCGCGCCTGACCGCGGCCTGGATGGTTCAGTGGCTCAAGAATCCGCAGTCGCTGCGCCCAGGCACGGCTGAGCCGAATCGCGCCATGAGCGACGAAGATGCTCGCGCGATTACCGCGTTTCTCATGTCGCAAAAGGGCGGAGCCAAGGAGGCCGCAAAGAAATGATCCGCTATGGTTTCGCGGTTGCGCTTTTGATTTTGGCGGGGCTGGCTTCGTCCTGCTCGCGCAAGGCTGAGACGGCGGCCCTTCCCAAGGCGACGGCCTTTGGAGCGGCGATGGTCGAGTCCAGCGGAGGGAAGCAGTCGGCTCAGACCGGCGCGCCGCTGCCACAACCCGTGGTGGTACAGGTAAATGACGAGCAGAACAATGGCGTGGCAGGGGCTCTCGTCGAGTTCTCGGCCGTGCCGGGCGTGAATTTTGATCCGGCGTTCGGACTGACGGACTCCAGCGGCCAGGTGACCACCAATGTTTCGCTCGGCGGCATGGCGGGACGCTACCAGATTGTCGCTTCCACGTTCGACAAGGCGCACAAGAAAGTGGACCTCAAGCTGGAAGAGATTGCGCTGGGCTACCAGCAGACGCTTGGGCGCCACCTCGCTTCGCAGTATTGTGAACGGTGCCACAATCCAGAATCGACGGTCGAGCGGGTATCGAATTACGACAATCTCGAGGTCAAGCCGCATCCGTTCACCGAGGGTGATACCTACAACAAGATCAGCGACGCCGACCTCACGGCCGTGATCAGCCATGGTGGGCCGGCCCTGAACAAATCGGCGCTTATGCCGGCTTGGGGAAACAATCTGGGAAAGGCCGAGATTCAGGCGGTCATCGCTTATATTCGTGCCGTATCGGATCCTCCGTCGCGAGACGCCGGTGCGGAGTTCGCAAAGCAGTAAGCAGCGACTGTCCTTTTGCGCTGCAAGGGATCGACCTCGGGCGCGAATCCGGACAGTCATGCATTACCGCTCTTTGGATGTACTTCTGCGTCCGATCCGTTGCACCTCTGTGACCTGTTCGAGTTCATGCGCCGGGGAGTAGGCTCACTACAAGGCCTCCCCCTATGAACTCCCAGAGACTCGAACGGCGCGAGATTCGCTATCCCTTACACCTGCCAGTGCTGCTGCGCACGCCCTTGGCGGATGTGCAGACGCGGTCGGAGAACATCAGCCTGAGCGGCATCCTGCTTTCGAGCGCCCGCTCGATTCCCGAAGGATTGTGGGTGGAAGTGGCGGTCGGCGTTGGACACATGCCGGACACCGGTATTCTGCTGAAGGCACGTGGCAGGATTGTGCGTGTGCGGTCCCTGGACAAAGGCGATTTCATGATCGCGATCCAGTTGGAGCGATCTTTCGAATTGCCGATGGCGAGTCCGCCGCCGCAATCCCGGGCGCAGAGCGCGCCCGCGGTCTTCGCGTAAGCTACGCTTCTTCGATTCCCAGTTGCCGCTGGATCTGCTCCAGCGGGACTCCTTTCGTCTCCGGCACCATGGTGCGCACCCAGATCAGCTGCAGCACCATCATGCCCGTGAAGAAAGAGAAGACGTAGCCGGGCGGGAAAGAAGCAACCATGCGCGGGAAGAAGGTCGTCAGTAGGGCGGCAAAAATCCAGTGCGTGAAGCTGCCCAGTGTCTGGCCTTCCGCGCGATGGCGGTTGGGGAATATCTCTGAGATGAAAACCCAGATCACTGCCCCTTGGCCGATGGCATGCGCTGCGATGAAGGCAAAGATGCAGACCGGAACGATGGAGTAGTGTCCAGAGAAAAACGCCCAGGCAGTTGAGCCGAGGGATGCGATGTATCCGAACGAGCCAATGTAGAGCAGAGTGCGGCGGCCCAGCCGGTCGATCAGCCAGAGGCCCACGAACGTGAAAATCAGGTTGGTAATGCCGATGCCCACCGATTGCAGGAGGGCAGCCTTGGCGCCAAGGCCCGTAAGCTCAAAGATCCGGGGCGCGAAGTAGAGAATCGCGTTGATGCCCGATAGCTGATTGAAGAACGCAATCAAAATCGCCAGCAAGATCGGCTTGCGCAGGCGATGGGTCCAGAAATTTCCGGACGACGCTTGTACCGAAGAATGGGCCGCGATTTCATCGGCCTGGGCGGCGATTTCGGCAGGTGAGAGTTCGGGTTCTGTCCGCTGCAGAACTTCAAGGGCGGCGGCGCGATCATTCTTGCGGCTCAATAGCCAGCGCGGACTCTCGGGGAGCCCGAAGCAGAAAACCGCGTAGAGCGCGGACGGAAACGCCGCGACCCCCAGCATCCAGCGCCATGCGTTCTCGCCGATTCCGGCCAGCGCCGCATTCGAAACGAAAGCGACTAATATCCCGAAAACGATATTGAACTGAAACATCCCGGCGAGGCGCCCGCGATGTTTGGGAGGCGCGATTTCCGAGATGTACATCGGAGCCACAACCGTGGAGATGCCGATGCCCAGCCCGCCAATCACGCGGGCCGCGATGAACATCGATACATTGGTCGCGAGTCCCGAACCGACGGCACCGACAAAGTAGAGAACACCAATCCAGAGCAGCGTGGCTTTGCGTCCGAAGCGGTCGGCAGGCCAGCCGCCGAGCAGAGAGCCCACCACCGTGCCGTAAAGCGCGGAGGCCATGGCGATGCCATGCACGCCGGCACTCAGTCCCCAGAGTGCCTGGATGGTTTTTTCCGCGCCGGAAATGACGACTGTATCGAAACCGAAGAGGAATCCGGCAAGCGCCGATGTGAGCGACCAGAAGAAGATGCGACCATTCATAGGGGCAAGACAGGGAGCTTACCACAGAACTCGTTCAGGACTTTCCGACGATTTCAGTCTTTCACCAGGGGATAGCCCTTCTCGCGCCAATCGCGGATCCCGCCGTCCATCGAGATCACGTTGGTGTAGCCCATCTTCTGCAGGTTATCGGCAGCCAGGGCGGAGCGGAAGCCGCCCCCGCAGTAGAGGATCATCTCTTTGTCGAGTTCCGGCACGCGGGCTTCGATATCGCGCTCGATGATGCCTTTGCCGAGATGAATCGCTCCGGGAAGGTGATCCTTGGCGAATTCGCTTTCTTCGCGGACATCGACGAGCACAAACTTGTCGCCGCGATCCATGCGGTTCTTGACCTGATCGACATTGGTTTCGCGGACGCGCGTTTTCGCGTCGTCGACGATCTTCAGAAAACGAGGCGGATGCTGGTGGGCCATCGGGTCTCCTTCGCGCCTATGGTACCAAGGAGGACGACGCTTTCGCACTCGCTCGCTGGATCTGCCGCCCGGTTTCTTTCGCTTCAGGTAGCATGGGGCGTGCCTGGGAACGTTCCGCGGAAGGTCGGACTGGCGCGCGCGCTGTCGAAGCTGGGATACTGCTCCCGCTCACGCGCGGTCGAGTTGATTCGTGCCAGTCAAGTGCGTTTGAACGGCGTCGTACGTCGCGATCCGGAGACGCTGGTGCGGATGGAACGGGACCGCATCTCAATCGGCGAGCATGCGGTCGACTCGAAGCAGAAGATTTATCTGATGATGAACAAGCCGCGAGGCCTGGTGACCACGGCGGCGGACGAGAAAGGCCGGGCAACGATCTATGAAGTTCTGGGGCATGACGAGCATCTGCCGTGGCTGGCTCCCGTCGGGCGGCTCGATAAGGCGAGTGAGGGGCTGCTTCTCTTGACCAACGATTCCGAATGGGGCGCGCGCATCGCAGCGCCGGAGAGCCATCTGGAGAAGACTTACCACGTGCAGATTGGGACGGTGGCTAATGAAGAATTCCTGAACAGGCTTCAGACCGGCGTCAAGAATGACGATGGAGGTTGGCTGCGAGCTCGGCGGGCACGGCTGTTGCGCTCAGGCGACAAGAATTGCTGGCTGGAGATCAGGTTAGACGAGGGCAAGAATCGCCAGATTCGTCGCATGCTGGCAGCGATGGGAGTCGAGGTGCTGCGCTTGATCAGGGTCGCGATTGGGCCGCTGCCACTTGGGCCGCTCGCAAAAGGGAAGTACCGCATGCTCACGGCGGAGGAGAAGCGCTCCCTGGATCATGCCATGACGCCCCTGGAATCGAGTCGTCGATCATGAGTGACCTGACTTTTCTCCCAGCGGTTGAGATGGCGCGGCTGGTTCGCGAAAAGAAACTCTCGGCGGTGGAACTGGCCGAGGCTCATCTTGCGAAAATCGAGCGGCTGAATCCGCAACTCAACGCGTTCGTGCATGTGGATTCCGATCGTGTTCGGCGGGAAGCGCGGCTGGCTGATGAAAAGATGAAGAGCGGATCGATTGGTCCGCTTCACGGGGTTCCTATCAGCATCAAGAGCTCGATCGACGTAGCCGGTTTCCGCTGCGAAGCTGGCACCCGCCTGCGCGCCGGTAACATTCCTGCACAGGATGCCCCGCTGGTCGAGCGCCTTCGCCGCGCGGGCGCGGTCGTCCTCGGCGTCACCAACACGCCGGAGATGCTCATGGCATGGGAGACGGACAATCTTCTTCATGGATGTACCAAGAGCCCGTGGCATCCAGATCGAACTCCAGGCGGCTCGAGCGGAGGCGAGGCGGCGGCCATTGCGTCGGGAATGTCCGCGGGTGGGGTGGGCAGCGACGGAGGGGGCTCGATTCGGGTCCCGGCACATTTCTCCGGCATCGGCGGGTTGAAGCCGACTCCAGGGCGAATCCCGTCGACCGGGCATTTCCCCCCGTCCGGCGGACCGTTTTCGTTCATCGGGGTGGTTGGCCCGATGGCACGCACCGTTGCGGATGTGAAGGCCTTGTTCGAAGTGATGGAAGGACCGGACGACGGCGATCCGTGCGCGGCTCCGGTACCGGTTCGCTGGCCGAGCGAGAGCGACGTCAGAAACCTGAGGATTGGGTATTTCGAAGACGACGGACGCACGCCGGTCGATCCGGAGATCCGCTCCGCCGTGCGGAAGGCGGCGGAAGCCTTGCAGAGCGCCGGATTCCAGGTGGAGCCGTTTCGGCCGGAAGGGTTGGAGACGGCACGCCAGTTGTGGAAGCGGTTCTTCGTGGTCGCCGCCGGAATGCTGATCCGGCCGATGTTCGCGGGCCGCGAGTCCGACATCAGCCCAATTCTCCGGCAGTTTCTGGATTGGTCGGCGGCGGAAATTCCGTTCACTGGGGAGTCGCTGCTGGAGAACTGGATTGCACGCGACACTCTGCGGGCGGAATTCCTCCGGCAGATGCGGAAGTATCCGATTCTGCTGTGCCCGGCAGCCGCGATTCCGGCATTCCGGCATGGCGAGCGCAGTTGGACGATCAGCGGCCAGACGGTTCACTATCTCGACGCCTGGAGCTACACCGAATGGTTCAACCTGCTGGGAACTCCGGCTGCGGTCGTGCCCGTCAGCCATTCGGCAGATGGATTGCCGATTGGCGTGCAGATCGTCGGGCGGCCATGGGAAGAAGAGAATGTGCTCGCTACGGCAGAAGCTTTGGAGACAGCCTGCGGGGCGTGGAAAATGCCGCCCATCCATTAATCGAAGCGAGTAGTATTTTTCTACTATTTCGACCGCCTCGTTCGACCGATTACTTTGGAAGTCGCGGATTTCAGGCACTGTGGGCCTGATTTTTCCGACTTCGAAGGGGCTTCCTGACAAGACTGCAGCCTATGCCGACTGGACACGGATTTCTGCGCCGCATTCTCGCGTGGAGTGTGCCATTCCTGGTCTTATCCGCGGGCTATCTTTATACGTTTCCCCAGGCAAACCTGATCTATGCGGCCGTGGTTCTATTGCACGCGGCGGCAGGAGTGCTTGCTGCTCTCTTATTCATTCCGTTCTTCTTGCAGTTGCTGCGGAGCGGAAGCTACTTTTCCCGCGCGGGGTGGGTGCTGTTTGCGGTTGGAGCCGTCATCGGATTGATTCTCATTAAGACGGGCACCCCACGATCCGAGTGGAACAAGCTCTATCTCCACATCGTCATCTCTCTGGCGGGCGCAGGCCTCTTGATCGCGGCACGCTTCAATGAGCGTGCGTTGCGGTCCAGTTTTGGAGCGGATGCGCTGCGTGCGGTTGTTTGTCTGGCGGTGCTGGCGGGGATTGGCTACAGCGCCCGTTACGTGCGCAACACCTGGGAAACACGGAACCGGATCGAGAATCCAATCATGCCTCCCGACAGCATGAACAGCGAAGGGGACGGCTCAAACGGGATGTTCTTTCCCAGTTCAGCGCAGGTCTATGGCAATCAGAAGATTCCCAGCAAGTTTTTTATGGAGTCCGATTCCTGCAAGCGCTGCCACGAGGACATCTACAACCAGTGGAATAGCTCGGCACATCATTTTTCTTCCTTCAACAATCAGTGGTACCGCAAGTCGATCGAGTACATGCAGGACACGGTCGGCACCAAGCCTTCGAAATGGTGCGGGGGATGCCACGATCCAGCCGTGCTTTACGCGGGAATGATGGATACGCCGATCCGGCAGATCGTGCATCGTCCCGAGGCGCAGGCCGGGCTCGGCTGCATGATGTGCCACTCCATTGCCGACGTGAAAAGCACGATGGGGCAGGCCGATTTCTATCTGGATTATCCCAAGTTGCACGAGTTGGCGGCGACGAAGAATCCGGTGATGCGCTCGTTGCATGACTTCATGATCAACTTGAATCCGGAGCCGCACCGCCGCGTGTTCCTCAAGCCGTTCATGCGCGACCAGACGGCGGAATTCTGTTCGTCATGCCACAAAGTCCATCTGGACGTTCCGGTGAACAATTACCGCTGGTTCCGTGGTTTCAACGAGTATGACAACTGGCAGGCCAGTGGAGTGTCGGGGCAAGGCGCGCGATCGTTCTACTATCCTGCGAAGCCGCAGCAGTGCGCCGACTGCCACATGCCGATGGAGGCGTCGAAGGATCAGGGGAACATCAATGGCTTCGTGCACTCGCATCGATTCCCCGCAGCGAACACGGCGTTGCCGACCGCCAACGAGGATGCAGCCCAGCTGAAGCTGACCGAAGACTTCCTCCGAAGCGGCGCGCTGACGGTCGATATCTTCGCTTTGTCTCCGGCGCAGGCGCCGCTCAAGGCCGGTGCCTCGACCCAGTCGGAGCTCTCGACAACGTTTGCCGTCGGCGAAGAAGCCGAGGGCAAAGTTACCGGCGAGGCAGGCGGGGAAGCGGCTCCGATTACGGCTCCGTTGAATCGGGTGCAGCCGGCGTTGCGCCGGGGAGATACGGTGCGCGTGGATGTGGTCGTGCGCACGAAGAAGGTCGGCCACTTCTTCCCGGGAGGCACGGTGGACGCCTACGATACCTGGCTCGAACTGAAAGGCACCGACGACAAGGGCCAGACCGTTTTCTGGAGCGGCATGGTCGAAGACAACGGCCGAGGCGCAGTCGAAAAAGGCGCGCACTTTTACCGGTCGCTGCAGATCGATGCGCACGGCAACCCCATCAACAAGCGCAACGCCTGGGCGACGCGGGCTGTCGTGTATGTGCGCTTGATCCCGCCTGGTGCGGCCGATACCGTGCACTACCGCATGCAGATTCCGCAAAACGCCGGGAACAAAATCACGTTGCATGCGCGGCTGTGCTACCGGAAATTCTCCTGGTATGGAACGCATGAGGCCTTTGCGGGCGAACCGGATCCGGCGTCCCCGCCGAACTCTGTCGCGCCGGACTACGACGATCGCCTCACCGTGTTCACCGCGTCTCTGAAGGGCGTTTCGGCGAAAGAAGAGAAGATTCCCGACCTGCCGATTGTCGCGCTGGCGGAAAATGAGGTGACGCTGCCGGTGGTCGCGCATTCCGCGCCGGCACCGCAGCCCAAAACGGACGTGCGCAAAGACGAATGGCAGCGCTGGAACGACTACGGTATCGGCCTGTTTCTGCAGGGAGATCTCAAGGGAGCTGCGGCTGCATTCGAGAAAGTCACCCAGGCCGATCCGAGCAATCCTGACGGCTGGGTGAATATCGGCCGCTGCGCCGTGCAGGAAGGCGACATGGCGCGCGCACGCATCGTACTGGAGAAGGCGCTGGCGCTTTCGCCGAAACTCGCGCGAGCGAATTTCTTCTACGCCAATGTGCTGCGCTCGGATGGGAACTACGACGGCGCGGCCGCACGGTTGCACATTGTGCTCGACCAGTATCCCCGCGACCGGGTTGCGCTCAACAGCCTGGGTCGTGTGCTGTTTCTTGAACGCAAGTATGACGACGCGATCAAGGTTTTGCAGTCCGTGCTGGCAATCGACCCGGAAGATCTCCAGGCTCACTACAACCTGATGCTCTGCTACAACGGCTTGGGCAACGAGAAAATGGCGAAGGAACACCAGGCGCGCTATATGCGTTTCAAGGCCGATGAGTCTTCGCAGGCGATCACCGGGCCGTATCGGCAAAAACATCCGGAAGATAACAACGAGCGCCAGGCGGTGCACGAGCACGTCACGGTGCCGCTGCCGGTGGTCTCGAAGCCTCATGTGGGGACGGCCGCCCTCGGCCGTCCAGCCGGGCAGAGCCCGGCCACGACCTCTGCTGGAGCTTCGCGATAAATGTTTCTTCACAAAGACCAATTCACCACGGAGACACGGAGTCACCGAGAAAACAACTTCTTCGTCTTCGTTCTTCTCTGTGCCTCTGTGCCTCTGTGGTTAGTCTCTTTTTGCGGCGCCCAGGTTCGTTTCCGCGACGTCACCGCGCAGGCTGGCATTCATTTCACGCATAACAACGGTGCGTTCGGGAAGAAGTGGCTGCCTGAAACCATGGGCCCCGGCTGCGCTTTCATCGACTACGACAACGACGGTTATCCCGACATCCTTTTAATCAACGGCACGGATTTTCCCGGGCATGCGCGCATTTCAGGGAAACCAGGCGCAACGACTCTGAAGCTCTACCACAACAATCGCAACGGGACCTTCACCGACGTGACGCGCGCCGCAGGGCTTGCTGTTCCGATCTACGGATTCGGCGTCGCCGTCGGCGACTACGACAACGACGGCTTCGACGATATTTTCGTCAGCGCGCTCGGGCAGAGTCATCTGTTTCACAACAACGGCAACGGAACGTTTTCAGACGTTACGAAATCCGCCGGCCTATGGGGACCGAGCGAGTTTTCGACCAGCGCGGCCTGGGTGGACTACGACCGCGACGGCAAACTCGATCTGGTGGTCGCCAACTATGTGCAGTGGACCGAGCAGACCGATCTTTACTGCACGCTCGACGGCGCTCACAAATCGTATTGCACACCGGAATCGTACAAAGGCACATCACTGCGGCTATGGCATAACCTGGGCGGCGGCAAGTTTGAAGACGCCACCCAGAAAGCGGGACTTGGCGATCCGACGTCGAAGAGCCTGGGCATCGCCATTCTGGATTTCAACGGCGACGGCTGGCCGGACCTTCTGATCGCCAACGACACGCAGCCCAACAAACTGTACTTGAACAAGCAGAACGGGACGTTTGAGGAGCGCGGCGTGGCGGCGGGCATCGGCTTCAGTGAAGATGGCATTGCCCGCGCGGGCATGGGCGCGGACGCCGCCGACTACGACCGCAGCGGGCATCCCAGCCTGCTCATCAGCAACTTCGCCAACCAGATGGTTTCGCTCTATCACAACGAAGGCAACGGATTGTTTGTCGACGAGGCGCCGCAATCCGAGATCGGACGCGACACGCTGGTCACGCTCGGCTTTGGTTGCTTCTTCTTCGACTACGACAATGACGGCTGGCCAGACATTTTCGTCGCCGACGGCCATATTGAAAACGAAATCGAGCGCGTGCAGAAGCGCGTCAGCTACGCCGAGCCGCCGCACCTGTTTCACAACCTGGGCGGCGGAAAATTCACCGAAGTTACGGCGCAGATGGGCAAGGAGTTTGCCACGCCAAAAGTCGCGCGGGCTGCGGCCTACGCCGATATCGACAACGACGGGTTCCTCGACGTTCTCCTGACCACCAACGCCGGACCGACGTATCTTTTTCACAACGAAGGCGGAACGAACCACAGCCTGCGTATCAAACTGGCCGGAACAAAGTCGAATCGCGACGGCATCGGCGCGGTCGTGCGCGTGACTTCCGGCAATGACAAGCAATGGAAAATGCTGCGCTCCGGTTCTTCTTACCTCGCACAATCTGAGTTGGTGCTGACGTTCGGCCTCGGATCGCAAGGAAAGGCCGATAGCATGGAAATTCAATGGCCGAGCGGGCAAATCGACAAACTCTCGAACATCAACGCGGGTCAGACGGTGACTGTGCAGGAAGGGAAGGGAATCACGGGCAACCGGCCGTATCGGGTCGCTGCGAAATGACCTCCTGTGGTCCGACGGTGTTCTCTCCGATGAAAGGGGCTTCCGCCGCTTTCCCAACGGGACAATGGGGTTGCTTCTGGTGAGGTTTCCCCTGTGTTCCTCCGCGTCCTCTGTGGTTAAATCTTAGCCAGATGAATCTGAAAATTGCTGCCGTCTTTTCCGCTGCCCTGCTCGCCGCGGTAAGCCTGATCGCGCCCAGTGCGCCTCCGAACGCAAACGACGCCGCCCGCTTGAATAACCTGGGCTGCGCCTACATGAATCAGCAGCTCTTTGAGAAGGGACTCAAGGAGTTTCAGCAGGCGGTCGAGGCCGATCCCAAGTTCGCCGCCGCGCACCTGAATGAAGGCGTGGCGTATTTGAACCTGCAGAAGATCGACGAGGCCAGGGCTGCGCTCGAAGCCGCGCTCAAGCTGGAGCCCAAGATTCCGAACGCGTGGTACAGCCTGGGCCTGCTCGCCAAGAATACCGGCGACGCGCCTGGAGCCATCGATGCTTTCAAGCGTGTCACCGAAATCGACTCCGGCGACGCCGACACCTGGTATTTTCTGGGCACCGCCTACGTGCAGGCCAAACAGTTTCCTCCTGCGATTGAGGCTTTCCAGCACGCGCTGCAAATCAATCCGCTGCATGCCTCCGCCGAATTTGGATTGTCGCGCGCCTATCAGCAGTCCGCCGACACCGATCATGCCCGCGAGCATCTCAAGAGATTCCAGTACATCACGCAAAACAAAATCGGCGCGCCCATGAGCCTGGCCTACGGCGAGCAGGGCCAGTACTCACGTGCTGTGGAATCGCCGCAAGCGCAGTTGAAGCCCCTGCCGCAGATCAAGGTGCAGTTTGTGGATGTGACGAAGGAAGCGGGTCTGGCGTCGAAAGCGCAGTCCCATCTCAAGACTGACGAAGATAAAGCTGTGGTCGGCGCAAGCGCCTGTTTCATCGATTACGACAACGACGGCAAGATCGATCTATTCCTTGCCGACAACGGCCCACGCGGCGGAATGGCCCTTTATCACAACTTGGGACAGGGAAAATTCGAAGATGTAACGAAGCAAGCCGGACTAGACTCCCGCATTCACGCGCTCAGTTGCACAGCTGGAGACTATGACAACGATGGATACGCTGACCTTGCCGTCAGCGATTTTGAGAACGTGATGCTCTTGCACAACGAGAAAAACGGAACATTCAAGGACGTGGGGGCGGCCGCGGGGATCAAAAGCACGTCCATTGGTGGGCTCACATTCATTGACTATGATCACGACGGTGACATTGACCTTTTCGGTGCCAGTGGAATGTACGAATGTCTCGGGGTCTGCAAGGGGAGTGGTACTGTTTGGCGGAATAACGGCGACGGAACCTTTGCTGTTGTCGAAATCGGTGTTGAGTCCGCAACCGTAGGAATCGGCGCGATTGGCACCGACTATAACAATGACCGAGCTGTGGATTTCGTCGTATCGGGTAGTACGGACGGGGCAAGTGAGCTAATCTCACCGGTGTTTTATCCGAATCCTCGTGAAGGTAAATTTGTCGCACACGCTCTTATCAAACCACCGCAATCGACTGTCGGCCTGATGGCACTGGATTTCGATCACGACGGATGGATGGACCTTGCCTTCACGGACGTAAGCGCTCCAGCCCTCACCCTCTGGCGCAACAATCACGGCAAGTCCTTCGATCAGGTAAAGCTTCCCGAGACGAACTGGGCCCGCGCCTACGGCGTCGCTGCCTTCGACTATGACAACGACGGCTGGGTCGACCTGGTCGCTGTCGGCGAAACGAAGGACGGCAAAGGCGAGATCAAGCTGTTCCGCAATCTTGGGCCCGACGGATTCAAAGACGTCACCGCCGACGTTGGCCTCGACAAGATTCATCTCGAAAGCCCACGCGCCATCATCACCGGCGACTACGACAACGACGGCGCCGTCGACCTGCTCGTCACGCAGAACCACGGCCCCGCTGTGCTTCTGCGCAACGAGGGCGCGACGCAGAATCACTGGCTCAAGCTCTCGCTCAAGGGATTGAACGACAACAAGTCCGCCATTGGCACCAAGGTCGAAGTATTCTCCGGAGGCAATCGGCAGAAGTTCGAAATTTACGGATCGAACGGTTATCTCGGCCAGAACTCGACCGACATCGTCGTCGGCCTGGGCCAGTCGAAGAATGCCGACATTGTACGCATGCTCTGGCCTACCGGCGTGCTGCAGGACGAAGTTGACGAAGCACAGGTTGCCGGCGATAAGCGTCATGAATTCCTCGAAATTGATCGCCGCGGCAGTTCCTGCCCCACGCTCTTCGCATGGGATGGCACGCATTATCAGTTTGTCGCGGACATGCTCGGCGCAGGCGTCGTGGGACATTGGGTCGGCCCGAATCAACGCGATATTCCGCGTCCAGTCGAGTGGGTGAAGATTCCGACGGGCATGGTGCAGGAAAGAATATCGAAGCCTTGTCATCCTGAGCGAAGCGGAGGACCCATGCAGTCCCGCGCCAGTTGCACAGATCCTTCGCCGCTAAGAGCCGCGGCTCAGGATGACAACGGAGTTTCAAACAAGACGCTGTCTTTCCGCTTCATGGAGCCTCTGGAAGAAGCCGTTTATCTCGATCAGGTTCGTCTGCTGGCGGTCGATCATCCCGCGAACGTTGACGTGTATCCGAACGAGTATTTCGCGTCGAACCCGCCGTATCCACAATTCAAGGTTGTGGTCAGCAAGGAAGCGCAACCGCCCGCCGGAGCCTGGGACGATCACGGCCACAACCTGCTGCCCGATCTGCTCGCACATCGCTATGCTGGCGACTTCGGGCTCACGCAATTCCTGGGATTCGCCAAGCCGCATACGCTGACGCTTGACCTGGGCGACGCGTATCGCGGTGGTCCTCTCTGGCTGCTGATGCACGGCGAGGTCGAGTATTTCTCCGCGAACAGCATGTATGCCGCGTCGCAAGCCGGGATTACGGCGATTCCGCCCTATGTCGAAGCGCTCGGCAAAGACGGCACCTGGAAGCGTGTGATCGACGATATAGGCTTCCCGGCTGGCGGCCCGCGCACCATGACTGCCGATCTCACCGGCAAACTTCCCCAGGGCGCCCGAAAGATTCGCATCACCACGAATCTGCAAGTCTATTGGGACAGCATTCTGATTGATCGCACGCCTCAAGTCGCTCCTCGCGAGATTCCTCGCCCCGCTGGTGAGAGCGCGGGGCTTCGGAATGACGCCGGGATGGGTTTGACTCGAATCTCTGACAGGCGTCATCCTGAGCGTAGCCGTTCTTCAGGCGGAGCGAAGGATCTCCCCACCGGAGAATTCAAGCTCACGTCCATCCCCTTGGTGCGTGCCGATCTCGAGTACCGCGGCTATCCGCTCAAAATCGAGGGCACGCCCGCTGGCAACGTCAACTACATCTACGAACAGGTCAGCGCGACCGGGCCGTATACGCGTCCTTTTGGAAACTACACGCGCTATGGCGACGTTTTGCCGTTGCTGACGTCAACTGACGACAAACTCGCCGTCTTCGGTTCCGGGGACGAAGTCCGTCTCGACTTCGATCCCTCGCATCTCCCCGCGCTTCCGCAAGGCTGGGTGCGCGACTACTTCTTCGCTGCCAATGGCTACGAGAAAGACATGGATTTCTATGCGGCCACGGGCAACTACGTCGCGCCATTGCCGTTCCTGAGCATGGGCCAGTATCCGTACACGCCGAAGAAGTCGTTCCCGCTCGATGACCCGCACGTGAACTACCTGCTCGAGTACAACACGCGGCACATGTCCGGCAATGAGCAGCGGGGATATTGGTTCGACTACGGCACGGCCAAGTGAGGGCTAGAGAAACGTTTTAATATTGACAATTTCCGGCGTCCATAATCCAATAGCCGTTTCTCATGGAAACCACCAACTCCGCCCCAGCCGCCGTGCCGCGCCTGCGCCGTACCCTTACGCTTTGGGATCTGATTCTTTACGGAATCATCGTGATTCAGCCGGTTGCGCCGATGTCGGTGTTCGGCGTTCTCAGCGACGCCGGACATGGGCACGTAGTCACCACATTGCTGATTGCCATGGTGGCGATGTTATTCACGGCGTTCAGTTATGGCCGCATGGCGCGCGCTTATCCGAGCGCGGGTTCCGCATTCACCTATGTGGGGCAGGAGATAAATCCTGCGCTCGGTTACGTGACAGGTTGGAGCATGACGATGGACTACATGCTCAACCCCATGATCTGCATTATCTGGTGCAGCCAGCAGGCATTTGTATTCGCGCCCGGTCTGCCTTACTGGGTCTGGGCGCTTTTCTTCGGTGCTGTGTTTACCTTTTTGAATATTCAAGGCATCAAGACATCCGCACGCGTAAACACTGTGTTGGCGGCAGGCATGGGAGCGGTGGTCGCGGTGTTCTTTATGGTGGCAATCCGCTACGTTGCGGGGAACCCACACGATAGTGCTTCATTTTTTACCCGCCCTTTTTACGATCCAAAGCTTTTTGACTCCAAGGCAGTGCTGGCTGCAACTTCGATTGCGGTGTTGAGCTACATCGGCTTTGACGGAATTTCCACACTTTCGGAAGAGGCAGAGAATCCCAAGAGAAACATCCTCCTGGCGACCGTGTTGACCTGCTTCGTAATTGGAGTGCTTTCCGCGCTCGAGGTTTACGCAGCGCAATTGGTATGGCCGGCCAGCCAGCCCTTCCCGAACAGCGATACCGCATTCACCTTTGTTGCTGGACGCGCCTGGAAGCCAATGTTCGCAATTCTGGGATTCACCCTGCTCGTTGCCAACTTCGGTTCGGGGATGGGCGCGCAGATCGGTGCGGCCCGCTTACTCTACGGGATGGGCCGAAGTAAGGCTCTACCGCAGTCCTTTTTTGGCGTCGTCGATCCGAAGCGGCATGTGCCGCGTAACAACGTTATTTTCGTTGGAGTGATCGCGCTCGCTGGCGCTCTACTGGTATCTTTTGGACTGTTTAGCTACGGGTTAGGCGCTGAGATGCTCAACTTTGGGGCTCTGATCGCTTTCATGGGTGTAAACATGGCTGCCTTTGTTCGCTATTATGTCCGCGAGGGCGGTCACAGCGGCTTGCCGCCGTTGGTTCTAACGGCCGTCGTCATCGCACTAGTCCTGTGGCCGGGTTCTCATTTCAGCCTGCTGCTTGCGGCAGGTATCGGGCTCGCAGTGATTGCCGTTTGGACACCGCCACTGGCAGGATTCACTATCTGCTTCTTTCTTTGGAAGAATCTGAGTTGGAAAGCATGGGTCGTCGGCGGGATATGGATGGTCTTGGGGATTGCCGTTGGCGCGTGGAAGACTCGCGGTTTTAGGGGCGACCTGGTCAATTTTGAATTACCCGCGGAGGAGAGCTGAATTGCGGTCACCATGCAGAAGCTTTGCACCCGTTATCTTGGGTCAGGGGATCTGATTTGGCTACAAGACGAACTGGTTCCGCTCCGCGCCGGTCATGATCGACTTCAGCGACTCGTAGGGCTTTCGTCTTGAGCTTCCGGGAGTAAACCATGCTGGGAACATCGAAGATCATCGGCTTCGTGCCGATCACGGACGGAGCCAGGGCGCGCGCCTTCTACGAAGGTGTGCTCGGCCTGCGCTTCGTGAGCGACGACGGCTTCGCGGTGGTGTTCGATGCCAATGGCAACATGATCCCTTCGGCAAAGATGAAAGAGGTCACACCCGCGCAGTTCACCATCCTTGGTTGGGAAGTGAAGGGCATTGAGGATGTCGTCCGGGCGCTAACTAGTAAAGGCGTGCATTTCGAGATTTTCAGTTTCTTCAAGCAGGACGAGCTGGGCATCTGGACCGCGCCGACCGGCGACAAGGTCGCGTGGTTCAAGGATCCCGACGGGAACGTCCTCTCCGTGTCGGAGCATGTGTAGCGGGATTGTGTAATTGGGAAATTTGTAATTGAGTAATTGAAATCCAAGCCTGGTGCGGACGGTTTCCAATTACTCAATCACTCAATTTCCCAATTACTGAATTTTCTTACTCTACGTTCCAGCCGATCACTTCCACCGCAGGTTTCGCTCCGCCGAGTTCACTGGCGTGGTACGTTGCCGTGATCTCGCGGCGCTCACCGGGCAGCAACGAGAAGTAATTGTCCTGCCAGACAACCGGCAGAATCTCTTCACCCTTCGGGCCTTTGCCGACCTTCAGGCGGACGAAGAATGCCAGATTCTGGCTGGGGTTCTCGATGATCACATGCGTTACCTCGTCCACGCCGTTGGTTTCGCTGTAGTCGCGTTCTTTCAGCTTTACCTTGGGCATCTGTGACAGCGCGGTGAAGTCGGCGTACGACGCGGTCGGCGTCATCCACCAGTTGGTCTTTGCCCAGTCCAGCGTCTCCGGCTTGGTGGAGAGCCAGTAGAGGTTCGATCCCACCAGTTTGCCGGCTGCGTCTTCCAGGCGCAGCACCAGGAAGTGCGTTGAGCTCAGTCCTGAGATTTCCGGCAGCGCGAAGATTTTGGTCGTACTGTCGGCGCCCGCATCGACCGCGTTCTCCTGCGAGAACTTCTCGCTCCCGTCCAGATTGAGAATCTTCGTGGTGAGCTTCAGGTTCATGGCATCTTCGTACTGGCTGCTGACCACCCAGACTGAGTGATCGTCATACCCGTACAACGGATGCAACGCCTCCATCGCCTTCTTCGCGCCGAAGTATCCCCCGCCCGGCCGCAGGTAGTAGTCGTACAAATGCCAGATCATCGACGGCCACGCGTTATTCAGCATCCACTGAATCACGCCCGTTGACTGATATTTGTTGCGGCTGTACGCCTCGTACATTGCGCGCACGCCTTCGTAGGTCTGCATCTGGGACTTCGCGGCGAAATCTTCCACGTTGTCGGATTTGCCGTAGCGATTGGTCAAGGCGTCGGTGAATACCCCGATCGTCTTGAACTCCCCGCCACCCGCGTGGTAGTTCCACACGTCATCAATGGGCCACATGTGTTCCTTGCCCACCATGGCGCGAATCGACTCGACCGGCGGAACCGCAGGCCCCATGCTGGTTTCCGTGTTAAAGCCGTAGGCGCCGCCACACCCGCCCGGATTGCACTGTTTGCGATTGGGCTGACCTTCCGGCGTATCGACTTGCCAGTAGCTCGGAGCCACGTATTCATACGGCCCGGTCATCTTTACGCCGCTATCGCCGGTCACAGAAGTTTTCCTGCCCGTGGCAGACGAGACCGTCGGATTGGGCCACAACAATTCTTTTTCGACGTCGAGATACATCTGCTCGACATCCGGCGGCGGCGGATTGTCGCTGCCATTCAGCCACACCAGCAGGCTTGGATGCGAACGCAGGCGATAGATCTGATCTCGCAGAGACTGTTTGGCGATCTCGAAATCCTGAGGCTGCCACTTCGGCCAGCGCTCCCAGAAATCGCAGCAGCACCACCCGGCCATCACAAGAATTCCCTGGTGATCGGCGAGATCATAGAACTCCTGGGTCTCCAGCTTGCCTTCCAGACGGATCGTGTTCAGGCCCATGTCTTTCACATAGCGGAATTCATCCTGGAGCCGTTGCGAGCTCTCGCGCAGCATCATGTCGGGGGTCCACCCACCGCCGCGGATCAGAATGTTTTTTCCATTGATGTGAAACGCGCGCCCTCCGACAGAATTCAAATCGGACGTAACTTCGCGAATCCCGAACTCGGTCTCCGCTTGGTCACTGACCGCGCCGTTGATTTCGAAATCCATCTTGAGCGGATAGAGATTGGGCTTGCCCATCTGCGCGGGCCACCATAGGCGCGGATTGGCAAAGACCAGCTGCGAGAACTCATCGGGCGTGAAGGCCACGTCCTTGGTTTCGTTGGCCGCCAGTTCCACGTCCTGCTCGAACTCCACTTTCTCAATCAACCCTTTCAGCTTTCCCTTCACCGGCTGATTCGTGCCGTTCGTGAGGTGAGCCGTCACCGTGAGCCGCGCGCTATCGTTGCCCGGAGGATTCAGCTTCGCGACTACGGTCGGATACCGCAGCGCGACCGGCCCCGTGGTCGACAAATAAACTTCGCGCCACAATCCCATATTCTTGTCCGGCGGCGCGGGGTTCCAGTCGACGAATGTGATCGCAAGGTCGTGCTCGGTCGGAGCGAACGCCTGTACGGCCAGCACATTTTCGGTCCCGGGCTGAGCCGCTGCGGTGACGTTGAGTTCGTAGGTGCGCCACGCGCCCGCCACATCATCGGACTTGGCGATCTGCGCGCCGTTCAAGAAGATGTTGGCGCGGTAGTTGATGCCATTGAACTTCAGCCAGATGGTCTTGCCCTTGTAGGAAGTGGGAATTGTGAATTGCTTGCGATACCACCAGGAAACCGCGTAGGGACTGTCGGTCGCCATGGGGATATTGGAGAAATTCTCACCCGGTTTGTAGGTCACGCCGGCGAAGCTGCGAAGATTCGTGCCAAAAAACGGATCGGGCAGAGTCTTGTCTTTCACCAATGCGGCTACCACCGTGGACGGTACGGTCACTTCGTGCCAGCCCTTGGGAGTAAATTTCGGCTTGGCAATGGCGTCGCCCTTGGCATCGACCTTCGCCGATGTCTGGAGCATCCAGCCTTCGCGCAGCGGAAGCCGATCTTCCGTGAAAGGCGCCGGCGGCGGAGCAGGCTCGGCGGCCTTCGCCCGCTTGCCGTGCTTCAACTTACCTTGCACCTGCGGCGGCACCTGAACTTGAGGTTGCGACGGCATCTGCGGCGCCGAAGGAGAAGGGATTTGAGCGACTAACGATAGAACCGGGAATGAGAGCAAGCAAAGAGCCAGCGCCATGCGCTTTGGTGTATTCATGACTGCTCCTGTGCGACCGCCATGCAGCGCGTTCGGGGAGTTCGAGAATCGGACGGAATCGTCCCGCTAGAATGGATAACACTTCTATTAATTCGTTTCAATAGCCGGGTATCGTTGTGGTCAGCCGAACCGCTAGGCAATCGAGCCCCGCGAACAGAAGTGGCTGCCGGTTCCCCGGTTCCCGCCAAAATCCGGCCTTAGTTTATAATGAAAAATTCGCCTGATTCCTCTGGAGTGACAAGCGCATGATTCGATTTCTGCAAACGCCCGGCCCGCTGAAGAAGTATGTTCTCGGCGGCCTCCTGCTGTTGGTGACGGTTTCCATGGTGTGGTACCTGGTGCCGAGCAGCGGGAACAGTACGTATAGCTTTGGCGGACCCAAGCAAGGCGTCGTGGCGCAGGTGGAAGGCGGCGAAGTTACCGCCGATGATGTCCGGCAGGCCGCGCGCCAGATGCTGCAACAGCAGATGCCGCAGGGTGGCCCGAACATGGCCATGCTGCTGCCGTTCTTCACCCAGCGCGCCGCCGAGCAACTGATTACCCGGCAGGCGCTGCTGGTCGAAGCTGGCCGCATGGGGCTGCGGGTTACGCCTCAGGAAATTCAGGACGAATTGCAGCATGGCCGCTATGCCGGTACCTTCTTTCCGGCGGGCAACTTCATCGGGCAGCAGGAATACGAAGACATGCTGCAGCGTGCCAACCTCACGCCGCTGAAGTTTGAACAGGAGGTGGGCGACGATATTTTGCTCGGCAAGCTGCAGGCGCTCATCGCCGGCAGTGCCAGCGTGAGCGACCACGACATTCGCGATCAATTCATCAAGCAGAATACGAAGGTCAAGTTCGACTACGCGTTATTGAAGCAGGATGATCTGCGCAAAGGTCTGCACCCCGCCACCGAAGAGCTCAAGGCTTACTACGAGAGCCACAAGGCCAGCTACGCCAACTCCATTCCCGAGAAGCGCAAGGTCAAATACGCGCTGATCGAAACCGGCAAGATCGAGTCCGCGGTGCAGGTCTCGCAGAGTGATCTGAGCGACTATTACCAGGCGCACCGCGAGCAGTATCGGTTGCCCGAGCAGGTAAAAGTCAGCCACATCCTGATCAAGACGCCGCTTGCGGGCGCCGATGGCAAGGTGGACGAGAAAGGCGTTGCCGAGGCGCAGCATCGTGCGGAAGACCTGCTCAAGCAACTCCGCGCAGGCTCAGCCAAGTTCGAAGACCTGGCCTCGAAGTACTCGGAAGATCCGGGCAGCGCGAAGCAAGCCGGATCGCTGGGCTGGATCGGGCGCGGCCAAACCGTGCCGGAGTTCGAAAAGGCGGCCTTCTCGCTGCCCAAAGGCCAAATCAGCGATCTGGTCAAGAGCAGCTACGGCTTCCACATCATTCGCGTCGACGACAAGCAGGATGCCCACTCCAAGACGCTGGACGAAGTGAAGCCGGAAATCGAGCCAATCGTCCGCCGCGAGAAGGCACAGAAGATTGCCCAAAAGCAGGCTGACGACCTCCTCAAGCAGGCTCGCAGTTCGGCAGGTCTGGATGCCGCCGCAGCCGCCGCCAAGATACCGGTTATCACCACGGATTTCTTCGCCCGCAAGGATCAGTTACCGGGACTTGGCCCAGCAACCCAATTCATGGACGCAGTTTTTGGAGCGGCTGAGAAATCTCCACCGGATATGGCCTCGGCCTCGCAGGGAACTGCAGTGTTCCAGTTGCTCGAGATCAAGCCCGCATCGACCCCATCCTTTGAGGAAATTCGCGCCCGCGTGGAAGACGAGTTCAAGAACGAGCGCTCGAATCTTCTGCTCACCCAGAAGGTGCAGGAGCTCTCGGATCGCGCCAAGAATGAGCATGATCTGAAACGGGCGGCAAAAGAGCTGGGCGCGACGGTCAAGACCAGCGACTACGTTCTTCCCGACGGCCAGGTTCCGGATATCGGCTCGATGACCGGCCAGGCCGCGGTGGCGTTCAACATGAAGCCCGGCGACATCAGCGGCCCGATTAACAGCGGTTCGACTGCCGCGGTGATCGCGGTGCTGGATAGCCAGAAGCCCGCCGATTCGGACTTCGAGGCCAAGCGCGACCAGATTCGCGACCAACTGCTGCAGGGCAAGCAGCAGGAACTGTTCGGTCTGTTCATTTCCAACCTGCGCGATCAGATGGAGAAGTCCGGCAAGATCAAGATCAACCAGGACGAAATGAAGGCCCTGACCCGTACCGGAACCGAAGGCATGTAGCGGCGGTGACATGCTCTTTCCGCGCGCCGCAGGTGTCTTGCTTCACCCCACGTCGCTGCCCTCGCGCGGCGGCATCGGTGATTTCGGGCCTGCGGCGTATCAGTTCGCCGATTTCCTCGCCTCCGCCCGCCAAAGCTTGTGGCAGGTCCTGCCTCTTGGGCCTCTGGGCTACGGCAATTCTCCATACTCCTGTACCTCGGCGTTCGCCGGGAATCCATTGCTCATCAGCCTCGACCGTCTCGCCGAGCACGGCTGGATCGACTGGGGCAAGCTCGAAAAACTGACTCCGGGTTCCGCGCTGGTCGAATACGATCAAGTCTTCGCGCACAAAATGCCATTGCTGTTCGAGGCCGCCCGGGGCTTCCTCCGCTCTGCTTCCGGCGACGGACTCAGCCGCTTCGACGCTTTTCGCAAGGATAATTCCTGGTGGCTCGACGACTTCGTTCTCTTCGACGCCCTGCGCGCCCGCCACAAGCTGGAAAGCTGGAACCAGTGGCCGCGAGGCCTGGCCTTTCGCGAACCGGAGGCGTTGGAGACGATTCGCGCCGAACTCGCGGACGACATCCTCATCCGCAGCACACTGCAGTTCGCCTTCTACGAACAGTGGAGGGCGCTGCGCCGGTATTGCGCGGAACGATCGATTCGCGTTGTGGGCGACGTGGCGATCTTCATGAACCACGACAGCGCCGACGTGTGGATGCATCGCGAGCTTTTCCGCCTCAACGAAAAGCTCGAGCCCGAGGTCGTGGCCGGAGTGCCTCCCGACTATTTCAGCAAAACCGGCCAGCGCTGGGGAAATCCTCTCTATCGCTGGGACGTCATGAAAGAGCGCGGATATTCCTGGTGGATTCAACGCCTGCGTTGGGCCACGCAAACCTGCGACTACATCCGCCTCGATCACTTCCGGGGTTTCGATCAGTTCTGGGAGATTCCTGCCAGCGACCCTACTGCCGTCAACGGTCACTGGGTCGACGGGCCGCGCGACGATTTGTTTGTGAAACTCCGTGAAGCGCTCGGGGGCCTTCCATTTTTTGCCGAGGACCTCGGTTACATTACGCCGGAAGTGCACGCGCTCCGCGATCGCCTGCAGATTCCGGGCATGGCGGTCCTGCAATTCGGTTTTGGTGATCAGGGGGCGCACATTTATCTGCCGCACCGCGCGGCGGGGAAGGTGATTTACACCGGCACTCACGACAACGATACCGTCGCAGGCTGGTGGAAGTCCGGCGCCTCTGAGCACGAGCGTCGCAACGCCGAGGCCTACCTGGGAAACTGCGATGGCGGCATTCACTGGGGATTCATTCGCGCCGCGCATTGCTCGCCCGCCAGCCTGAGCGTGATTCCGCTGCAGGATGTTCTTGGCCTGGGCAGCGAGGCCCGCATGAATACCCCAAGCCTGCACGGTGGAAACTGGCGCTGGCGCTTCGGTTTCGCGCAACTGAACCACGAGATCGCTGCTAAACTGGCTCTGCTCGCCGAAGTCAGTGATCGGCTGCCGGAGCCAATCGCCGTACCCGCGCCCGAAAATTTCGCCGCATAGTTTCGGCGTTCGTCGTCCATCAACCACAGCACACCGTTGTTCCGCGCAGATCGTCTTATCGAAGGTACGGGAGTTGAGTGTGAGCGACGCGATCATCGAAGCCGTGGGGATTGAGAAGTCCTACCCGCAGGCCGACGGCACGCGCATCCAGGTCGTGGGCACCACCAATCTTGCCGTCGAGCCGGGCAAGATTGTCGCCCTGCTCGGGCCCTCCGGGTGCGGCAAGTCGACGTTGCTTCGCATTCTGACCGGCCTCTCGGAACCCACAGCGGGGACTCTGGTTTGGCACGGCAAGCCTCTGGACGGCCGGACTCTCAACGTGGCCATTGTGTTCCAGAGCTTTGCCCTCTTCCCCTGGCTCACCGTGCTGGAAAATGTGGAAGCTCCGCTGGAAGCGCGAGGCGTCCCGGCCGTTGAGCGCCACAAACGGGCTCTTCGGACCCTCGATACCGTCGGTCTCGACGGGTTCGAGACCGCCTATCCCAAGGAGCTTTCCGGCGGCATGAAGCAGCGCGTGGGCTTTGCCCGGGCACTCGTCGTCGAACCGGAAGTGCTGTTTATGGATGAGCCCTTCTCGGCGCTCGACGTTCTCACGGCCGAGAACCTGCGCAACGAGCTGATGGAGTTGTGGCTGAATAAGAAAATGCCGACCAGCGCCATCTTCATCGTGACCCACAACATCGAAGAGGCAGTCATGCTGGCGGACCGCGTTATGGTACTGGGCCGCAACCCCGCCCGTGTCCGGTCCGACTTCAACGTTCGTCTGAAGCATCCACGCGACCGCAAGTCGGCGAAGTTCGTCGAACTGGTCGACTACATCTACAAGGTGATGACCGAACCGGAAGCGGAACATGCGCTGCCCGACGCCGAAACCACCGCCGAAATCATTCTTCCACCGGGCGGCGTGCCCAGAGATCCGTTCAAGAAGCAGGAAGCTCCGCTTCGCATCGCCAAATATCAGATGCTGCCGCATGCCCGGGTTGGTGGGATCGCCGGACTCGTCGAACTGCTCCATGATCGCGGTGGCCGCGAAGATCTCTTCCGCCTGGCCGAAGAACTCGTGATGGACGTGGAAGATCTGCTGCCCATCGTGGAGTCCTGCGCCCTGCTCGGCTTCGCCTCCCTGAAGGAGGGCGACGTCCAGCTTTCTCCCCAGGGGGTCCGCTTCGCCGATGCCGATATTCAGCAGCGCAAAGTTCTCTTCCGCGAAGCGGCGCTGCAGCACGTCACCATCCTCAAGCAGATCGAAAGCATCCTGAAGCGCAAGTCGGATCGCTCCATCGCCGACGAGTTCTTCCACGACATCCTCGATGAACATTTTGCCGAAGAGGAAGTTCAGCGCCAGTTCGAAACCGCCATGAACTGGGGCCGCTATGCCGAAATTTTCGACTACGATCGCGAAAAGAGCCGGCTCGTTCTGACCGAACCTTCCGCGGACTCTTCCGAACCTGAGAATCCTGTTCCAAACTCCTGAGGACCCGACGTGAAGAAATCGGCCAGCCAGCGCGGGTTCTCTGCCTATCGCATCTGGGTACAACTGCCCGGCATCGAAGTTTCTTACCTGCCCGACCTGTTGATGTTCGGGACGGCGATCGCGATCTTTTACGGCGTTCTGGTCGTCGGCCGGACCTGGCTTGGCCCGTTCACTCCAGAAGTCGAAATCTCGCACCGCCTGCTCGCCTTGCCTGCCTATGCGGGATACTCGCTGCTGCGGATCACTCTCGCCTACCTGCTGAGCCTCGCCTTCACCCTGGTCTACGGCTACATCGCCGCCTACAATCCGCGCGCCGAGCGCTTCATGATTCCATTGCTCGACGTGCTGCAGTCGATCCCTGTCCTGAGCTTCCTTCCGGGTGTGATGCTGGCCATGGTGGCGCTTTTCCCGGGCCGGCAGTTGGGCGTGGAAGCCGGCGCGATTCTTCTGATTTTTACCGGCCAGGTCTGGAACATGGCCTTCAGCTTCTACGCCTCGCTGAAGAGCATCCCCAAGGAAATGCGCGAGGCCGCAAAGATCTACGGATTCAGCGGGTGGCAGCGCTTCCTGCAAATGGAGTTGCCCTACGCCGCCATCGGCCTGGTCTGGAACTCCATGATGTCGGTGGCGGGCGGATGGTTCTTTCTGATGGCCTGCGAGATGTTCGTGCTGGGTTCCCGCGACTTCCGGCTGCCCGGATTGGGATCGTACCTGCAGACTGCCGCCAGCGCCGGCGATACTCGCTCGATCCTCTGGGGTGTCGCAACCATGATTGCGGTCATCGTCATGCTCGACCAGTTCGTGTGGCGTCCGGTGATCGCCTGGGCGGAAAAATTCAAGGTCGAGCAGGTCGAAAGCACCAATGCTCCCAGATCGTGGATGCTCGATCTGATTCGGCACTCACGCAGCCTGGCGCAGATTCGCCAGAAGACCATCCGGCCCCTCGGCGAGCGGCTCATGCTCTACTTTGCGAAGCTTCGCTCCTCCGATGAGGCCGAAACATCGAGTCCGTGGACACTCTGGTTGAGTCGTCTCATCGCGGTGGTTGCCTTGTCCGGCATGGCCTACGGAGTGGTTCGCGTGGTGATGATTTTGACTGGCCTGCAGAAAGCGGAGCTTCAGGAAGCAGGACTCGGCCTGGGAGCAACCTTCCTCCGCGTGAATCTGACTTTGCTGTTGGGAGCGCTCTGGACCATTCCCGCGGGCGTTGCCATCGGCTTCAATCCCCGCCTGGCGCGCATTGCGCAACCCCTGGCCCAGATCGCTGCCTCGGTTCCAGCAACGGCGCTATTCCCGGTTGTGCTCTTGCTGCTCATCAAAGTTGGCGGCGGGCTTGGCCTGGGCTCGATTATTCTGCTGCTGCTCGGAACGCAGTGGTACATCCTGTTCAACGTGATTGCCGGGGCGATGGCCATCCCCACTGACTTGAAGGAGTGTTGCTCGGTGTTTCGCCTTCAGGGATGGGAGCGCTGGAAGAAACTCATCTTGCCGGGGATCTTTCCGCATCTCGTCACCGGCATGGTCACGGCATCCGGCGGCGCGTGGAACGCGAGCATTGTCGCCGAGTATTTCCACTTCAAAGGCCACATCTATACAACCGTCGGTCTGGGCGCTACGATTTCGCAGGCCACCGACGACGGCAACTTCGACCTTCTGTTGGCCGCGACCATGATGATGGCGGGCACCGTGGTAACCATCAATCGCTTGCTATGGCGCCGCCTGTACACTCTTGCCGAAACCCGCTTCCGGCTGGAAACCTAAGTGCAGCGGGCCGGTTTCCCCTGTGTTCCCCTGTGCCCCCTGTGGTGGATGTCTCTGTCCTCCCCAGCTCATGGATGAAGCGGATCGAGACGCAATCGAACGATGGCCCTTTCCGCATCACGCGACATCCTGATTACTCCGTGATTACCCTAAAGCTCACATTTCACGAGCTTTTAACCTGAATTTCACGTCACCGCAAAGCGCCTTCATTACTGCTACAGTATGCCGTTCAATCAGGTCCATTCAGGGCGCACCATGCCTCAGGTATTGTCGCGCATGGCTGATTTTCCAGGACTTGCTGCCAGGGTGTCCCCCCTGGGCAGGGTACGCGATCTCTACCGCCGCGTGCAGCAGTCACCCCACGGATTCCGGCTGGAGAACCTTCTGGCCGAGATGCGGATCGATCTCCACATCGATCCCGCGGACCAGGCTCGTATCCCCGCGAGCGGTCCCGTTGTGGTCGTTGCCAATCACCCCTATGGCGTTCTCGATGGCGCAGTCCTCACCGTGCTGCTCACCCGCGTGCGCCCCGACGTCAAGGTCCTCACGAACTTCCTGCTGAGCGACGTGCCGGAGTTGCAACAGCACTGCATCTTCGTCGATCCCTTCCACACCGATCGCTCCATCGAGTCGAATCGCCGTGCCCTGCGGAAGGCGCTTGCCTGGGTGCAAGCGGGAGGCATGCTCGCGATTTTCCCCTCGGGCGAGGTCTCGCACTGGCAGATGCCGCAGGGCCAGATCGTGGACCCCGAGTGGAATTCGACCGCGGCGCGTTTGATCCGCCGCAGTGGCGCCTCGGCCTTACCGGTGTATTTCTGCGGGCACAACGGCGTCGGGTTCCAGATTCTTGGCATGATTCATCCCCGGCTGCGCACCGCGTTTCTACTCAACGAATTCCTGCAACAGGAAGGCAAGTCGGTGGAAGTCCGCGTGGGCAGCGTGATTTCAGCCGATGCCGTCGCCGCCATCGCCGGCGAGCGCGCAGCGACCGATTACTTGCGCGCGCGCACCTACCTTCTGGCCCGCCGTGGCAAGCAGCGCCCTCGCCTCGCGCCAATCCGCTCGAGAATCAATCTGCGCCCGCCACAACCGGTTGCAGCCTCCATTCCAAAGGCCGCTCTCGCCGCGGAGATCGCCAGCCTGCCCGCGGAACGCAGTCTCGCCGAGAATGGCGATTTGGCGGTCTACCTGGCCAAGGGAATGGAACTTCCTCAGATGCTGCGCGAAGTCGGGCGCCTGCGCGAGATCACCTTCCGCCGCGCCGGTGAGGGAACCGGCAAAAGTGTCGATCTCGATCGCTTCGACCAATACTACTGGCACCTGCTCCTGTGGAATCAGGCCGAGCAGGAACTTGTCGGAGCCTACCGCGCCGGCAACACCGCTGAAATTCTGCCAAAGTACGGCGTCCGCGGCCTCTATACCAGCACCCTCTTTCGCTATGACGCGCGGCTCTTTGAAAAACTCGGACCGGCGCTGGAACTCGGCCGTTCCTTCGTGCGGCCCGAATATCAGCGGCAATACGCTCCACTGATGTTGTTGTGGAAGGGCATCGCCCGCCTGATCGCCCTGCATCCGGAAGTTCCGGTGCTCTTCGGCGCTGTCAGCATCAGCAATGACTACAACCAGATTTCACGGGAAATGATCTATCGGTTCTTCGACGCGCGCTCCCAGCACGATGAGTTGGCGCAGTGGATCGAGCCGCGCCATCCGTTCCGCCCACCGCTCCGGCGGCGCTGGGACTGCCGCATCATGTGCCGCGCCCTGCGCGATCTGGACGAACTGGCTGAGCCCATCGCCGATGTCGAGACCGATGGCAAAGGCCTCCCGATTCTGCTTCGCCAGTACGCAAAAATCGGCGGCCGCCTGCTGGCTTTCAACGTAGACAAGAAATTCTCCGATGTTCTTGACGGCCTGGTTGTGGTCGATTTGCGCGAGACCGATGCCGCTGTTCTGGAGCGCTACATGGGCCGGGAAAACGCGGCCCGCTTCCGGCACATGCACGCCGCCGAAATCGCAGGTTAGATAATTTGGCCGGCTAAATGGCGGTTCGGTTCGCCGGCAGTGAGCAAGTCTGCACGGCATCCTCGAGGGCCGCCTCGAGTCGTTTCCCCAGATCGGCCAATTCTTCCGCGCCCATCCACTCCTGCATGCGTTCGAAAAGCTGGCGCTCCTCCTTGCGGACGTGAGCGGACAGCCGCGCCGCAAACATCGATAACTCATCCGAGGTAAGTCGGCCCACCTCGGCTTGGGCGAAATCTGAGCGCAAGGCCGCATGCTCCGATAGCAACTCTTCCACCAGAGGAACCAAATCGGAGAACCGTCGCGCTTCTGGAAACAGCACCTTCTCCTCGGCGGCAAAGTGGACACTGATTTCCGAACGAAAATGCTCGGCGACCTCCGCCTGCCACGCCGCGAGCGCGGACTCGGGAATTCTGCCGGCCCGATCGATCCGCACGCACAGCGCCAGCGCGTGCTGGTGCTGGTGCGAGAGCGGAATCAGACTTTTATCGCGCAGCATGGTCTCAACCTCGATATGCGGTACTAGGCGGTGGGTTCCTTGGCTGCCGGCTCCGTTGTCAGCGTGCGCAGCGTGAGCCAGTCCGTGCGCACTCGCTGCCAATCCTGGATGAGCATGCCGTTGGTCTCAAAGAAACTGCGAATCCGGTATCGCTCCCACCCCGCGACCTCCTCCAGGATCGGCGCCAGCACTGCCAGCGCGCTGGTACTCAATACGGTTCGTTTCGCGATCTGCGACACGTTGGGACTCTCCGAGACCGCAATCGTCAATCCATCCCGCGCATTGATGTGCAGCATCACGTGGATGTCGGAACTCCCGTCTCCCGTGTAAATCACGTGATCCGGCCCGGCGACCTGCTGTTCCAGCAGCCGATCCAGTACCGCGACCTTGCCGTATCCCGCCGTCGCCCGAACGATGCGGTCAATTTCTCCGGTTGCTTTGTACAGAAACTCCGTGCCGAAAATATGATCCTCGGGAACAATACCCTCAAGCGCCGAGTGAATGACTTCCACCGGCGCTGCCGACAAGACGTAGAAATCGAATTCGTGGCCGTCGATGCCGCCCTTCAGAATCTGGTACAGCAACTGGATCTCGCCCTTCAGTCGGATGCGTTTCCCGACCTCACGCAGGTGCTCCTTCCGCACTTTGGCCTTGAACTCCGGATCATGCAACAGCAGGTACGCCAGTTCGGCGCCCTGCTGTACCAGATTGATCTGTGCCATTCCCTTGGCTTTGCGTTCGAACTCCTCCGTCGGAATGCCCACCAGTTCGGCGAGCACGTAGCCGGAGTCGTTGAAGGTGAGCGTCTGGTCAAAGTCGCTGGCGAAAATATAGCGTTTCAAAGGTCTATCAGCCATATGGATTGGATTCCGGTCTGAGGGCAACGCGCCATAAAAAGAATCGATGGCGATTATAGGCCCGGAAGGTTGCATTTGCGTCCATACGTCCTCGACATGCGACACTCTGCGGGTCGCGCCGGATAAAGGGATGCTGTCGCGCGCCGGCGAAGAAAAGGCGTGGTGCCGCCAACTGATTGGTGGATCGATAGTTAACTCAAACATCCTACCAAAGTACGTACAATGTTGTACGTGCACGTGTTTAAACCGGGACACCTGTGCAAAACTCCCCAATGCCCCCACGAACCTCTTGAATTCCATAGTCTTAGCGGCCGTGGCTTTACTAAATCGACAGTCCCGTCCACAATAGAAATTCGGATCGAATCGTTATTTCCAGAAGCATTCAAGTCCGATCTAGATGATTTTTCCAGACAGGAGCTCTCATGCCAGCCACCGGTGAATTCATTCGTGCCATGAACTACGTCGACGACATCGCGGCAACTCTGCGCCGCATTTCGATTTACATCCCCAGCCTCGACGCCGAGGAGAAGAAACGATTGGCCGACCACTTGCACTCCACGGTCACCGCCGTCAACTCCGCCATCTCCGAGCTCGAAAAGGCGGGCCAGTAGTGGAAGTTCGCACCATCACCGTCATTGGCGCTGGCACCATGGGGCGTGGCATCGCTCACGCCGCCGCCCTTGGCGGATATCGCACCATTCTCGAGGACATCCTTCCCGCCGCCCTGCGTAAGGCCGAGAGCGAAATCCGCGCCAATCTCGACAAGGCGATCGAACTCGGCAAAGTCACTCCCGTGGACGCCGACTCAGCCGTCCGCCGCCTCGAATACGCGGGCTCGGTCGAAGACGCGGCACGGGAAGCGGACCTGGTCATTGAAGCGGTGCCCGAGGAGATGGAGTCGAAGCTCGAAATCTTCACCCTGCTCGATAAGATCTGCCGCCCGACCACCATGCTGGCCTCGAACACTTCGTCGCTCAGCGTGACCGAGATCGCCAGTGTCACCTACCGCGCTCCAAAATGTGTGGGTATGCACTTCTTCAATCCCGTGCACAAAATGAAGTTGCTCGAAATCGTGCGCGCCGTCGAAACCGACGACGACACGCTCGCCACAGCCGTCGAAGTCGGCAAGCGCATGGGCAAGGAAGTGGTCGTCATCAAGGAGAGCCCTGGCTTCATCACCAGCCGCATCAACGCCATGATCGGCAACGAGGCGTTCCACATGCTGCAGGAGGGCGTTGCCTCAGCCGCCGACATCGACAAGGCGCTGAAGCTCGGACTCAATCATCCGATGGGGCCATTTGAGTTAGTCGACCTGGTCGGGCTCGACACGCGCCTCAGCATTCTCGAATACCTGCACAAGACTCTGGGAGAGAAATACCGTCCGGCTCCACTCCTGGTGGAGTACGTGAAAGAGGGAAGGCTGGGACGGAAGGTGGGGCGGGGGGTGTACGACTATCCGGACGCAGGCCTCAGCTAGCGTCGTCCAAAACTCAAACCCGCCAGACTTGACCCTTTGGCGGCATCAATTCCTTTGCTCGCCACCTGTACGTGAAAGCTCTCTCCCATGCCGGCGGGCGTAACCAGATGCTTCAGTTGCAGCGCGACCTTCGCCCGTTCCTGCGGCAGTCGGCATAGTTCAAACGCATCTCCGAACTCGTTTGCTTCGCCGATGCCGAGCAGGAACTGCGATTGCGTGATCAGTTTCTGCGTCGTCCAGCTATGTGACTCAAGCGCGGCAGCCAGCGCCGTGAAATTCACGTCCGCGGTGAGGTCTTGCTCTCCCGGCGCCTCATACGGACTCGTGCTTACAGAATGCTGCCGGATCGCCTTCAGCGTCCCGCGATGCCGGCCCGCCAGCTGCTCCTGCCGCGTGTAGCCGTAGTCAATCGCCACGAAGAAGCCAGACTCGATTGTCTCGAGCACATCGGCAAGACTGTGTTGAGCCGCCAGAGAGACTTCCAGTCGTTCGCCCTCTTCCGGCTGAACCGAATAGCGGTCCAGAAACTCAAGTTCTTCCGGTGACGTCGTCGTCCACGACTCAACCAACCTTCCGTCGCGAGCATCAACTTGCAAAGAGCCCGCTGGACTGACAACCTCAACGGGAATTGCATCGAAGAACTCGTTGGCGAACACGATGGTCGGCTGCTGAGCATGTTCCAATTCCGGATCTCCTGCCCCGAACCCGGCAAGGCGGGCCTTACCCGATTCCACATATCGCGTCAGATTCTGCGAGATCTTCTGTCGCAACACCGGCGACCGTTCGACCAACTCATAGCTCACCGCCTGAAAGAACTCCGGAAACTTCTTCGCCGACCAATCCAGAACATCCTGAGCGAACAATCCTCTTCCGGGGCCAAGTTCCGTGATGCGAATCTTCGCCGGACGATCCAGCGCCCGCCACATTTCCTCGAACTGCCGGGCTAGCAGGCGCCCGAAAACGGCGTGCACGTCGCTTGAGGTATAGAAATCCCCTGCCTTGCCAAACTGCTCCGCATGCCGCGAGTAGTATCCCAATTCCGGATCGTAGAGACACATCTCCATGTATCGGGAGAAGGGAATCGGCCCGTGCTCACCGATTTCCTGCTCGATCTTTGCGCGCAGTTCGTTCACAGTCCCTTCCGTTGCCGGTCGCGCAAATCCTGCGGCGTGCGGATAAACATTTCCACAAAGTAGTCGTGCAGCGCGTCGTAAAGCTGCCGCTGGAAGCCCCACTCGAACTGGGGTTCATCGATGTCACGAGGGTGTAATTCGAAAGAATAGGTGTGGACGGGAACGGCGGGATCCGTGAACTGAATGAGGACCTCGACCGCATCGCCCTTAGCCCGCGCCGAGAAGGTGAGCAAGGGATGTTCGTAAAGACGCAGCTGGGCGATCACGCGCTCAAGACGTGGATGTGCGAGTTCGGACACTTTTGCGATTCTAGCGGAAGGGGAAGCGAATCTGCCCGGCCAACAAAAACATAATGTCTCATCTTAGGTTCGAGGAGCGCCAGAAGTTGCCGAGTGCATGGGCAGTGCGCCTGAGCCCAAAAATCATGCCCCCACGCCTCCGGGGAGGAGCGTGGGGGCACCCGGGTAACGTTCAGGCGAGGGGTCTCAATCCCGCCTAACCATCTGATCAGAGATACGCAGCTGGACTTCGGAAAGTTCCCCGCTGGTATGTACACCCTTAGACCCCGAAAACGGCAAAAAGGTTAGCTGGAAATCATTCTGCCCAGAAGGGCAATTGGGTTGAAGATTCTTTACAAACGGAGCAACTACTATCTCTCCTTCGGCCGCTCGTAGGCCTTCTGCAGGTATCTGCGGGCTTCTTCCAGCGCCCCGAAAGTGTTGTCGTTCGTCTGGAGGGCCTGCTTGTATTCGTTGACGGCGCGCTCGCGCTGGCCCGTGATGTCGAAGATCTTTCCCAGTTGCAGGCGGCTCCAGACTTCCGTCCAGCGGGGCTCGCCGTCGCCATTCAGGGCCTCGCGATAGGCATTGGCCGAGGATTGGTAATTTCGCTGATAAAAGAAGACCTCGGCGATGCGATAGTGCGCCAGCGAACTATTCTTGTTGAGATCGAGCGCCTTGTTGAACTCCGTCAGCGCGGCGGACAGATCGCCCTGCTGCTGCAGGGCCTGGCCCCGCAAGATCGAAGCCCGCAACTTTACGTCGCTGGAGTTGGTCAGGACTCGGTGATCGGGATCGATCGAGATGCGCCGCGGCCGGCCGAAGGTCTCAATCGAAAACGGCGAGTTCGTGCCCACCACTTCGATCCGCTGATTCTCGGTCTTTCCGTCGGTGTCGATGCGCAAATCCACCGGCATCCGGAACAGGTCAAGGTCCTGCGAAATTTCGCCGGTCACGCGGAACCCCGGCAACTTCTTCCCTTCGGCGTTTTGTTCGGCCACTGCCCCGCCCAGGCGGTAGGTCGTGTATTTCAACTTGAACTCCGGCGCCCCAGTCGAATCCAGCCACTGCGAGAAGAACCAGGTCAGTTGCTGGCCATAATTCTTTTCCGCAATTTCCTTGAGATCCTCGGTGCTGGCCGATTTGCCCGCGAACTGCGCCGTAAACTCGCGCATGGTCTTGTTGTATTTGTCTTCGCCCAGCACCCAGCGCAGCATGTGCAAAATCATGCCGCCTTTATCGGTGGACAACGACTGAAACTCCGTGGAAAAAATATCCAGCTTGTCGGCGCTCGAAAGCGGCACGGTGTCATAGGCGAGCGCCCCCACCGACATATCCTTGACCGCTTCTTCCAGACCGGCCGCGCCGGCCGCATTTTCCACGTACATCGCCTCGGAATAGCGCGCGATGCCATCGCTCAACCACCAATCGGCTTTGGTGGCAGGGCTGACCAGCGTCCCCCACCACTGGTGCGCAATGGCATTCGCCAGCAACCGGTAATTGGTTTTCTCGGTGATCGACGGGCCTGCCAGTCCGGCAATCTGCGGTCCCCAGATGTAAGGCACGGTATCGCCCGGCAACTCGACCACGTTCAGCTTCTGCGACGCAGGCAGACCATAGAGCGTGAGGAAGTAGGTAAACTCCTGCACCGCGGTCGTCGTGTACGCCGGCGCCAGGCTCTGATGCGTCGGCTTAAAGTAAACGTGCAGATCCATCCCGGCTTCGTCACTCTTGTATTCCTGGAAAATACCCGCCAGGATCGTGCCCGGGAAACTCGGTTTGTCGGAAACGAACGTGTACGTCTTGGTGGGCAGCACGCTGGCGTCGGGCTTCTTGGGCGCTTGCGGCTCGGTGACAGTGACCTTCCCGCTGCCAATCACCACCATATGCGCCGGCAAGGTCATGCTGATGGTCGACGTGAACCGGTTCAGTCCGAACCCGTTCACCGGAAACCATCGTCCCGCGTACAGCAGATAAGAAGTGTCGTCGCCGATATACGCCAGCTTCAGGCCCGGCACTGGACTGTTGTCGGCCGAATCCAGCGAGCCCTCGTATTCGAAGGTCAACGTAGTCGACGCATCTTTCGCCAGCCCGGCGGGCAGGGGCACTCTGACGGTGGAATCCTGCGTGACCCGTTCTGCGGAGAGCGGTTGATTCTTTTCGTCGAGCACCTTGGTGACCCGCAGGTCGTTGTGCAGTTCGAACACGGCGACGCTTAGATCCTGGAGCGCGGTGAATTTGACCTTGGCGCGGGCCGTGATCTGGTGCAGGTGCGGCGTCAGCGTGGCCTGGATCTGGTAATCGTCAACCCGCAGGCGTGCCTTCTCCGCCGCACGCGACGGGGTTTCGAGCAGGATCGGCAGTAACAGAGTCAGGGAACAGGTGAGGGCGCCCAGTGCGCGCCGCCGAAAAGTCAGCATTCAGGAGAATCTCCCGGAAATGGTAACCCATTTCCTATGATGAAGATTCTGACCTAAAAGATGTGCGGAGCACAAGCGAACTTGCTTTCTGGTCATGGATCGGCGGATCGCTCGCCCGATTTCGGCCTCGCCTCATCCCTTCAATGACCCGTACGATCCGGATCGTTGGCGTGCGGCGTTACTTTGCGCAGAAAGAATTCCTCGATGACCGCTCCCATCGCCGAGCCCCCGATTCCGATGGCCGTATTCTTGAAGGTCAGTCCAACCCCGCTCCGATCGCTGGCGGGGTAATACAGATTCGACAGGCCGCCCGCCGCCAGGGCTCCCAGCATGCTCGAGTAGTTGGGCTGCCAATGCCCGTTGTCCCCCTTGCAGATCACCGCGTTGGCCACCGCATAGAAGAATCTTGACTTCTTGCTGCCGGTCCCTTTGTAGAAGTAGCGGGGATCCTGCTTCAGCAAGGCGGGCAGGATTGCATTCCCGAGGAACGTCCCGGAAGCATAATCGGCATAGCTTGCGCCAAAGCGCTTCGCAAATCCCTGCGCTCCCTGCCCGTATCCGCTGAAGGCGTTATCGGCCTGCTCGATCCCGGCGATCACGCCCGAAATTCCAAAGGCGATCGGAGTGACTGTCGACTTCCATGCCAGCTGGAATTTCTGTCTCGTGTTCAGCGGCGCTGCATCCGGAACGTACGTCACGTAGTAATTTGGAATCACGCCGAAAACCCGCTGTGTTTCCTCGATATGAATCTGCTCTTCCGCGATCTCTTCCTGCGTCTCGGTGACCTGCACATCGACTTCCGTGGCCACGACGAGGCGCACATCCGGCACCACGTAACCTTGTCCCGGCTGCAGCGTGCCCGCCGCTTTCTGGGCGGCAAATCCCTGCGCGGTGACGGTCAGTTCAAACGGCCCCGGAACGACGTTCGTAAACCCGAAGTGCCCGTCACTGCCGGAAACTGCTTCCATGCTGGCCGGGGTCCCCTCGACTGGCTTTGCGGTGAGGGTGACCCGGGCTCTCGGTACGACCGCGCCATCCGGGTCCACGACGGTACCGCTGATGCTGCCCGGCTGGGGTGCCACCGCCTGCGCGGGACTCGGGTCGATCGTTTGTGCCGTCCCCGTGCCAGCCATTTGCCACACGATGATCCCCACCACAACTGTCCATTCAAGACATCGATTCCGTCGCATACACCTTCCATGGATTGCACACGCCCCGGTTGCCCATCCGCGCAAATCGCGATTGGCAAGTACTTGGTCAAAGGATAAGCGATTTTTATGAGATGCGCTGCTGGGCGGCCAGGTGGAGAATTATTTCCGCCGCGCGATCAGCTGCATGCCTCCCAATCCCATCCCCGGCCGGATGTGCGCGCAGCCGGTCTCTCACAGTGGCGAGCCCCTGAAGCATGCGGGTGCGTGCCGGGCCGTCCACGAGAATCTCCCGGAGCCTCGCCGTAACATTCGCGGCTGTGAAATTCTGCTGCACCAGTTCGGGGACGACGTCATCTTCCGCGATCAGATTCACCATGGCAAACCGCGAAACTTTCACCCGTGGCTTGCCCAGCATGTAAGTCAGCGGCGAAACCCGATAGACCATCACAAACGGCAGGTTCATCATGGCCGCTTCCACGGTGGCCGTACCGCTGGCCACAATTCCCGCGCGGGAATGGGAGAGGGCAGGCAGCGCTTCGCGGACGAGAGTGAATCTCTTGGCTCCGTTTTCGATTGAGTTGGCGGCGCTGATCAAAAACTCGCGGTCAAGCGTGGGTGCGACCGGAAGCAAGTACCGATATTCGTCGCCGAGCATTGCCGCCGCTGCAAGAATCGTGGGCAGATTCATCCGCACTTCCTTCATACGGCTGCCCGGCATCAGCGTGATCCATGGTCTGCCTGGATCGAGCTCATGTTGCGCGGCAAATTCCGCGCGCGTGATCGTCGGCTTTGGCAACTCTGCCAGCGGATGGCCGACAAAAGTCGCATCCACCCCGCGATCGCGATAGAACTTCTCTTCGAAAGGAAAAATCACCAGCGCTTTGTCGATGTAGTCGCGAATCAGCTTTACGCGTCCCTGCCGCCACGCCCAGAACTGCGGCGCGACGTAGTAGACGGTCGGAATCCCGCGCCGCTTCATCTGCCGTGCCACGCGCCAGTTGAAGGCCGGCGAATCAATCACGATCGCCATGTCAGGTTTGCGCCGGTCCGC
>JBBIOA010000020.1:0-105388 GCA_037443605.1 Terriglobales bacterium | reverse complement strand
CGCCGCATGAGTTTAATGTTTTCCCGGATGCGGTCAAATACCACGATCGTGTCGTTATTGGAGTAACCAATCAGCGTCAGGATGGCCGCAATCACGGTCAGGGAGACGTCCGTCTTTGTAAGAGAAAAGACTCCTACGGTGATCAATGTGTCGTGGAATACGGTGACCACAGCTGCGATGCCATAAATCCACTCAAACCGGAAGCCCAGGTATACCAGCATGCCGGCCAGCGAATAAATCGTGGCCAGGGCGGCCTGTTTTTGCAATTGCGAGCCCACCTGCGGTCCAACGATCTCCACGTTGCGCACGCCAAAATCCGAGACGTAGAATCCCTCTTTCAACGACGCGACCACCGCCGGGTCCACGCCATTCCCGTTCAACTGGTCGATGGAATTGAACACCCCCCCCAGCGTATTGCGGTAGCTCAGGATGGCCTGCATTTGAGCGTTGTATCTCTGATCGGCGTCGCTCCCCAGATGGAGGGGGTCCTTATCCATCAGATACTTCTTGATGGTCAGCGAACTGGTGTTGTTGAGATCGCAACCGCCGATCGCTTCCGGCGCCGCACCGCATTGCTTGTCTGCGGGAACATTGCTTTCCAGCGCCCCGATGATCTGATTCTGGCCACGATCCAGCGCCTGCTCGTTGGTCTCTTTCTGCGCCAGATCAATCAGTACCTCATTCAGCGCCGGTCGATCATAGCTCTGGATCTTTGGATCCCGCAGGCCGGCACGATCCATCGCCGAGCGCACCGCTCCCAAATCCGGCGTGTGCGAGAACTTCACATAGACCAGCGTGCCGCCGCGGAAGTCCACACCCCATGGCAAAAGGGCGCCGTTCCTCGCATAGCTGACGGTCATCGAGATCACACCGGAGACGCTGAAAATCAGCGAAAACGCAAGGAAGTACCATTTCTTCCCAAGAAAATCTATGTTTACGTCGCGAAAGAACTCCACGATTCCGTTGCCCCTTATCTATCTATGACATAGAACTAAATTGAGAATTGAGTGATCGGCTGATTGAAATTCCCGCCGGCTGGCAGGCTTTTCAATAGCCCGATGACTCAATCGCCCAATCGCTAAATGCTCAGTGCTTCTCCCCGCTGCTTGCGGCTCAGCACCCAGTCAAAAATCACGCGCGAAACAAAGACGGCTGTAAACAAATTCGCCAGCAGACCGAACGTCAGTGTAGTGGCGAATCCGCGCACCGGCCCCGTGCCAAAGATGAAGAGAATCACCGCCGAAACAATCGTCGTGACGTGCGTATCGACGATCGTGATCCAGGCATGGCTGAATCCCTGGTCCACCGCCGAAGGCGGCGTCTTGCCATTGCGCAGTTCTTCTCGGATACGCTCAAAAATCAGCACATTCGAGTCGACGCCCATACCGACCGTCAGGATCACACCTGCAATTCCCGGCAGCGTCAACACCGCGCCAAAATATCCCATGAACCCCAGCAGAATGATCAGGTTCAGGATGAGCGCGACGTCAGCGTTGATGCCCGCGCCGCGGTAGTACACCAGCATGAAGATCAGCACCGCCAGCATGCCCACCACCGCGGCACGGACGCCAGCCTTGATCGAATCCGCGCCCAGCGACGGGCCGACAATGCGCTCTTCACGATATTCGATGCCCGCCGGCAGGGCGCCCGAGCGCAGGATCATCGATAGGTCTTTCGACTGCTGCTCGCTCATGCGTCCGCCGCTGATTTCGCCGCGGTCCCGGATCGGCTCCTTGATATTGGCAACTTCCTGAACTTGGCCGTCCAGCACCACCGCCAGGCTGTCGCCCACATGCGCGGTGGTGAAGTTGTAGAAGCGCTGCCCGCCTTCGCCGCTCAGGGTGAAACTCACGCTCGGGGAGCCATTCTGATCGCGGCTCGGCTGCGCGTCGCGCAGATCCTTGCCACTGACCGCCGACACCCGCGATACCAGATACCACGCTTCGCCTTCGGTGCCCGGCATGTTGTGGCCTTTCACCAGGATGGCATCGGGCGGCAGAACTCCATTATTGGCCTGCATTGCCGACGCCTCGCTCGGATAGGGCCCCCCCAGCGATTGCTTGATCTCCAGCATGGCCGTCGATTGCACGATTTCCTTCACCCGCGCAAAGTCATCCACGCCCGGCAACTGCACCAGAATTTGATACTGCCCGAGCCCGTGCTCTTGAATCGTCGGCTCGCTCACGCCCAGCGCATCCACGCGGTTGCGAATAGTGTCGATCGCCTGCGTCACCGCCTTGGTCTTCAAGTCCGACAACGCCGACGGCTTCATCGCGATATTCCACGTATTGTCCGCCCCGCTCGTCATGTCGTACTCCGGCAGGTGGTCCGACATGATTCCGAGCAGGTCCGTACGGAATTTCGCGTCCACGCCTTTCACCACCAGGTGGTCCGGATTGTTCTGCGGATCGGGCTGCGTGATATCGGCGTAATCGATCTTCTTGGTGCGCATCTGCTGCTTCAGCGTTTCGATCGCGTTCTGCGCGTCCACATTCACCGCGTCGTTCACCTTCACCTGCAGGATCAGGTGCATGCCGCCACGCAGGTCCAGGCCCAGGTGAATGTGCTCACTCATCGCTGCCAGCAGCCCATCAGGTTTCACACTCTTCGGAATCCCGAAGATGCCAAACAGAAAAATCAGCAGGGTCCCAACAATGAGTCCGACTTTCCAGAGATTGTTCTTATTCATAAAAAATCAGTTTCCAGTTTCGAGTTTCCAGTTTCAAATCCCAGGCTTTCTGTTCCGCTCGAAACTCGAAACTTAAAACCTGAAACTCGAAACTACTTCGCCTTCGCTTCCTCTTCCGTCGTCGTTACCTGCATCACCGACGCCTTCGTCACTTCCACCCGCAGATTGTCGGGCGGAACACGCAGATGAATCGAATCATCCTTGATGGCGATGATCGTCCCGCGCAGCCCGCCGCTGGTGGTCACTTTATCCCCGGTTTTGAGCTGATCCAGCATGGCCTGCCACTTCTTTTGCCGCCGCTGCTGCGGCATGATCAGGAGAAAATAGAAGACGCCGAAAATAAAAATGATGGGCGCAATGCCCAGCCAGCCCATGCCACCACCGCTGCTGCCCGCTTGTACCGCTAGTAGTGAGTGCATATCCTTAAGATTTCTGAGCGTGCGTATCCCCGCGAAACTGCCTGCGCCTCGTTGCCGCAGGCTGCCATTTCACCACGGGGTTTGGATCGACTCCGGCCGGGTTTCCTTCAGCTTCAGGCTACTTCCAGGAAGGCCTACGGTTTCGGCCGTGACCAGACACTCGAGAGAAAGCGAGGCTCTTCCCCAAGTGAAATAGCATGCCGTACCCGCTGCATAGTGTCAAGGTAGAAACTCAGGTTGTGGATCGTGTTCAAGACTTGCGCCAGCACTTCATTCGACGCATAAAGATGCCTCAAATAAGCCCGCGAATACCTCCCGCACACCCGGCACGGACAATTCGGATCGAGCGGCCCCGCATCCTGCGCGTACCGCGCCTGCTTGATCGAAACTTTCCCCTCCGATGTAAACAGCAGCCCATGCCGCGCCGCCCGCGTCGGCAGCACGCAATCCATCATGTCGACGCCCAGCCCGGCATACTCCACAATCTCTTCCGGCGTCCCCACCCCCATCAGATAGCGCGGCTTGTCCTTGGGCAGATGTTCCAGAGTCGATTCGACGATCTCCCGCGTTAGCTCCCGCGGCTCGCCCACACTCAGCCCGCCAATCGCATACCCCGGAAAGCCACTCTCAATCGTCCGCTCGGCCGACTCCCTTCGCAACTCCCGATCCATCCCCCCCTGAACAATCCCAAACAAAGCCTGTGTGGAATCTCCAGAAAGCGGGTGCCCCATCCTAGCCGCGTTCTCTGCGGCTAGAGTGGGAAAGGTAGACCTTGACGCCGAATCCGCGGGCTCTCCGTGGTTGTCATTCCGAGCAACGCGAGGAACCTGCTCTTGCTGAGAGCTGACAGCTGACGGCTGATAGCTGCTCCCCCACGGCACCTCATTCTTATGCTCCTCAAAATACTTCTTGCTCCGCGCCGCCCACCGCGCCGTCAGTTCCATCGACGCCCGCACGCGTTCCCGTTCCGCCGGATACTCCGTGCACTCGTCGAACGCCATGATGATGTCCGCGCCCAACCCGATCTGCGCCGCCATCGCGCTCTCCGGGCTGAAAAAGTGCGACGACCCGTCCAGATGCGACCGAAACGTCACTCCTTCTTCGGTGAGCTTCCGCAGTTCGTTCAGGCTGAACACCTGGAACCCGCCCGAGTCCGTCAGGATCGCCCGATTCCACGCCATGAACCCGTGCAGCCCGCCCATCCGGCGCACCGTCTCGACTCCCGGCCGTAAATAAAGATGATAGGTATTCCCCAGAATGATCTGCGCACCAACATCTTCGAGAATGTCCTGCGGCACCCCCTTCACCGACGCTACCGTCCCCACCGGCATAAAAATCGGTGTCTCGACATTCCCATGTGGCGTCGTCAGCCGCCCCAGCCGCGCCTTCCCGGCCGTCTTCTCGATGTGAAGTGAAACGGACATTCCTCAAGGATTGTAGCAACCGATTCAGGGTTTCCCTGTGTTCCTCTGTGGCCCTCCCTGGAATAGAGCGAACCATAAGACAGAATGTAGGAGAGCATGTGGGGACAGCCGCCCTCGGCTGTCCGGCGGCCCGGCAGTATCGGGCCGCGGCTGCGTGAGTCAGTACGAACTCTTCAAGGTTTTCATGTGCTGGACCCCGGCACGCCAGGCTGTGGTGCGTGCTCTGGTTGAGATCGCACGAGCCCTTCAATCTGAAATGGCAACAATCTCCCCGCGCACGCTGCCGTCTTCAACGATCAGTTGCCCCACGCTCACCGGCAGCTTAAACCGCCGCGGCCCCGCGCTCCCTGGATTGAAATACAGTACCCCGTTGCGCGTCTCCACTTTCGGCACGTGGCTATGCCCATAAATGACCGCAGCAAGTCCCGCCGCCTCGGGCTTCAAATCAAGTTGTTCAAGGTTATGCAGGACGTAGATCGACAAGCCGCCCACTTCGACCACCTCGGTCTCAGGCAGTGTTCGTGCCCACGGCTCCTTATCGATGTTCCCACGAATGGCAGTCAGAGGCGCAATCCGAACAAGTTCCTCAAGAATCTCCGCCGATCCCACGTCCCCCGCATGAATGATGTGGTCCGACCCGCGCAAGACTGGCAGCGCTTCCGGACGAAGCAGCCCGTGCGTATCCGAAATGACGCCGATGCGATAACAACTGTTCAGTGGCGGTTCAGCCTCGTTAGCGTTTTTCGATTCGCCGTCCTCAGCGCGTTCATTCGGTGAGCAATGTGCAAAGAAAAAAGCCAACGATTCATCCGAATCATTGGCTAAAACCAGAAACCTGTAAGCTCTACGCGACCGCTGCCATTCGCCGCGCCTCAATCCCATCCAGCGCCTGCCACAATGCCGCCGCCGCACCTTCCGCCGCATTCAGCACCGCTTCCGCCTCCTCCGGGTTCTCCTCGATCCGATGCCCGAGCTGCGTCTTCCACACCCGCGAATGATAAATATCCGCCTCGGCATGCAGCGTGAAGTATCCGCAAGTCTTGTCATCGGCGCCGTAGAACCCGCGCAGCCCGCGTTCTTTTTCCTCGGCAATCCGCGGAACCTGCGATTCATACGCATAGAAAGCCGCTAGCGCCTCTTCCGGAGTCCCTTCGCTGGCCACATGCTGAAAATGCTGCACCAGTTGCCGCACCTCGTTGACTGGGTGATGCCACTCCAGGTTGCGACCCGATCCCATCCCTTCCGCGAAATCCAGCCACAGATCCGAGTGCGGCACCGCGCCTTTGCCCGCGCCTCCTTCCGTGCCTGTTTCGTCGCACATATTGGCCAGCACTGCGTGCCGCAGTTCGCCCTCTTCCAGCCGCATGCTCAACGCCGCCAGATACGAAGGGAACGCCTCCACGTGATGGTAATAGTGCTGCGAATAGTCGCGCAGATCGTCGCGCGTCAGTTGTCCCGCCGACCATGCCTTGTAAAACGGATGGCACAGCAGATCATATTTCGCAATGCGGGCTTCCAGTTGAGAGAAGAACTCGGCTCGATCCATGATTCCCCCAGAAAAATAATGTGAACCAATATAAGGTCCGCAAAAGCAACTACGCAAGTGGACAGTCCCTCTCGCTTTCCTCTGTGCTCCCCCGTGCTCCCGTGGTGGAAGGCGTGATGGAAGGTTTTGAAAGTCCCTCTTGCGTATGCGAGAATTCCTCCACGAATTCCAGGAGGCAAGAGAAATGCTCAAGCGTTCCATAACGTTGACGCTGTGCCTGCTCATGCTCGCAGGCGTGGCTCTCGCCCAGGCGAAAAAGTCGCCCATGAAGAAGCCGGCCGGCCCCGCGCCCGACAAAGTCTATCTCCAGAAGATCTGGGACGGCTGGAGCACCCTCAACCCCGCCAACACTGCGCAGTTCTATGCCACCGGTCCGCACACCTTCTTCGACATCGCCCCACTCAAATACAACAGTTGGGATGAATACGAAGCCGGCGTGAAAGGCCTCGCCACCAAATACAAAAGTGCTCGCTTCACCGTCAATGACGACACCGCCATCCACAACCACGGCGACCTCGTCTGGGCCACCGCCACCGTCGCCGACCAGATGACCACCACCGCCGGAAAAGTCGAGATGGGAAACTTCCGCTGGACCGTCGTCTTTGAAAACGTCGACGGCAAGTGGCTGATCGTCCACGAGCACGTCTCCGCCCCGCTTCCGTAAAATATGCTCGCGTAGAGAAATATGGGCCAGAGATCTTCTCTCTGGCCCTGATCCGATCCTAGATACCTGCCTTCAATACGATTTCCAGAAGAAGTACATCGTCATCCCCGTCCCCACCAGCACCACAAACGTGCGGATCCACGCCTGCGGCACCTTCTGCGCGTAATGTGCCCCCGCGTAGCCGCCGGCAATTCCTCCACCGATCATGATGACGCCGTGCTTCCAGTACACCGCATGCGCCACCACGAACGTCACCACCGCCACGCCGTTGATCACGAACCCCATCACGCTCTTCAGCCCGTTCATCGCGTGGATGTCGGTCATCCCCAGGGCCGCCAGCATCGCCAGCATCACAATCCCCATGCCTCCGCCGAAGTAGCCTCCATAAATCGCGACCAGGAATTGAAAGAACGTCGCCCCCACCAGCGCGGCCGACGACGCTTCGTGTTCAATCACCGATTTCCGCCCGCCTGCAATCTTCCTCCCGAAAGCAAACAACAAGGTCGCGCCCAGCGTCAGCCACGGCAGCACCCGCATGAACGTATGCGCCGGCGTCTTCAGCAGCAGATACGCGCCGATCAGTCCCCCGATCAGACTCACCGTAAAAAGCGGCGCCATCACCCGGCGGGGAACGTCGAGCCGCTTGCGATACGCGCCGCCGCTGGCCGCCGCCGCGGTCCACAGCGCGATCGTATTCGTCGCGTTCGCCGGGATCGGCGGCACTCCCGTGAAGAGCAGCGCCGGAAACGCGATAAAACTTCCACCGCCCGCCACGGAATTCAGCGTCCCGCCGATGGCGCCCGCGAAAAACAGTAGAACAATGATCTGGACAGTCAAGTTGTTAGGTGTACCAGAAATCTCGCGCACCACACAACGCGATGACCTTTCCGTGGCTCATTCGTCTCAACACGCATTGGAGATGCCCAATGCCACGTGTGCTCGCCATCTCTCTGCTGACCTTGCTCTGCCTTTCCTCCCTTGCTGCCCAACCACCGGCGAGTCCTTGCCAGGCGCCAGAGCAGAAGCAATTCGACTTCTGGATCGGCGACTGGGATCTCACCTGGCCCGGCGAAAAAGCCGGGGAGACCGCCCACGGCAGCAACAAAATCCTGCGCATCCTCAACAGTTGCGTCGTGCAGGAAAATTTCTCCGGCGGGGAATCCATGCCTCTACTCGGAATCAGCGTCTCCACGTTCGACGCTCGTTCCGGCCACTGGAAGCAGACCTGGGTCGACAACCAGGGCAGTTATCTCGACTTCGTCGGCGACTTCAAAGACGGCCAGATGGTCCTGCAAAGAGAAGCCGTCCGCAACGGCCAGAAAATTCTCCAGCGCATGGTCTTCAAAAACATCACCGCGAACGAATTGGACTGGAGCTGGGAGGCCTCGCAAGACAACGGTAAAACCTGGCAGGTGAACTGGCCCATCCACTACAAGCGCAAAAGCTAGGAATCTCGCTTCCGACGCGTGAACCTGACTGAAAATTACAGACGCTGAGCCTCTTATTCTCGGATGATCGTCCCGCGCGCCCTGCGAACTGCGTGGGCAATGGTTACTTTGGAGACACACACAGAGAACCGCGTAAACACAGCTGTTTTGTCGGTACAAGGCCACAAAACATTTCCGCACTGTCCCAGCAAGGAAGAACAAAAAGGATCGTGATTCTTGCTAACCGGAAGGTACCAGCCGCCGTCCATAGAACGTGCGAACGCAATCACCGCCGATGGAACTTTCACCGCGGCTCTTGCGTAAGGAGATGAGGAGTCAGTGAGCCGGTGCCAGAGGTGACGCCGGTTTGCAGGAATCGTAAGTCGAAGATCGTAGCGGGGTCTGGGGATCTACACACACTCGGTTTGGCGGCCCAGGTGCGTAAATCCCCATCGTGGCAGCGCGTTTGACTTTGCAGTCAACCGGCTGCTCAACCCCGGCGCCAGCATTCTAGGCGATTCGTGGGGAAACACAAGTGTTTTCTCGCGTAGGTCGTGAGCCGGGCCGCCCCAGCCGCTTCCCGACGCAACCTCGGGAAAGAAAACTAAGGAGCAGCCATGAAGTTCGCGACAGTTTCGAAGTCTCTCGTGATGGGCCTGGCGTTGTTGCTGGCCTCCACCGCTTTTGCCGCTGAAACCAAAGGAAATCTCCACCTGAGCGATACCACCACCATCAACGGAACCACGCTGAAGCCCGGTGACTACAAGCTCGAGTGGAACGGCACCGGCAGCGTCCAGCTCAGCATCTCGCAGGGCAAAAACGTCGTTGCCAAGACTCAGGCCAAGGTTGTCGATCTCAGCTCCCCATCTGCCAACTCGGCAGCTCTGGTCGAGAAGAGTGCAGACGGCACCAGGTCCCTCACCGGCGCCCGCTTTGAAGGCAAGAAGTACGCCCTCGAGATCGGTGAATCCGCCGGCGGCGCGCAAGCCGGCTCCAGCAAATAAGAACACACAACTCAGCCGGACAAAAAACTCAGGGAGCTCGCAAGAGCTCCCTTTCTGCTTTCGAATTCCTGTGTGAACCCGGATGCCGATGTCTCGCCGATTTTGCGAGACATGGGGATTGAGTCCTGGCTTCGCTCCTGAGGGCCGCCGTCGAGAGCCTAGTTCGGCGACGCCAGCACGTCATCGTAATAGTTCACCATCGCCCGCTTCGGCTTCACCTTCAACCCTTTCAGCGGAATCTTCTGCTCAAACGAATTGTTCCCCGTAAGCCGCGCTCGTCCCAGCGACGCAATATTTCCATCCGCCAGTTCCAGATAAATCGGAACCAGCATCCGGAAGTGATCGTCCACGCCCGACTGCCCCAGCTTGATGTTCATCACCACGTCGCCGTCCGCCCCCGTGTCGAACGTCGCATCCATCCTGTACGCCGGCAGCTGCGTCCCATACACATACTCATTAAAGAACCAGTCCATCTTGTGGTTGCCTTCCATATCCATCTCCGGCGTCATGTGCTTCTCGACCATCGCCTTGAAGTCCTCGGTAGTCGCCGCCTTCCCCGAGTACGTCTTCACGAAATCCTGCATGGTCGTCTTGAACAGCTGATCGCCGTTCCGGTTGTCCCGCATCATCATGCGCAGCATGTGCAGCACGTACGCGCCCTTCGGATAAATTAGCCGCCGCGTGACGTCGAACCCGGTCCGCGAATTGCTCGCCCGATATCCCATGGTCAGCGGCCCCGCATCGATCGCCCGGAACCCCTGCGCATTCTTCTCCAGCATCAACTCGCGCTCGTCGTTCCAGAACTCCACGAACTTCTTCGGATTCTTTTCGACTACGATCAGATAAAGCGACGCCGACATGTCTGAGAATCCCTCGCTCATCCACTGGTCGCGCCCCGAACTGAATCCCACCGTGTGTCCCCACCACTGGTGCGCCACCTCGTGCGGGGTCACTACTTTCCAGTACCCGCGATTTCCCCAGTCCAGACCCAGCTGATGCCGCACCGTCGTGTCGAAGTAGTAGCAGATCGGAACCCACACCAGCTCCGGCCACGACTGTCCGAAATTGCACGCGGTCTGCTGCGTCAGCTGCAGATGCTTGAACATCGATGGCCCGAAGTAATCGCTATACACGTGCACCGCCAGTTCTCCCTCGGCAAGAGCTTTCTTGTTCAGCCCCGTGGTGCTCATGGTTCCAAGAGAAGCCTCCGCACCTTCCGCCTCGTGCTGCAGGCTGTTCACCCAATCCGGCGGTTCCTGATTCGCGTACGACTCGATGGCGTACTCCGGCTTATCCAGCTTGCCCTGCTCCACCTTGAAGCGGCCCATGCTGAATCCCGCGACCGCCTGCGGCCCTTCACTCTTCCACACCGTCACGTTCTGCCCGCCGTCGTTCCTTTCGCTGACCTTTACTCCTGTGGCCGCGATCTGCATCCCTTTCGGAATGTGGAACGTCATGTCGTAGCTGGTGTATTCGCCAAACCCTCCGCCCGGATGATTCGGATACCAATCTTCGCGCGCCACCGGAAAATAGTTGCCCCCGCCTTCGTTGGTAACGGCCTCTTTGCCCTCGTACTCCACCGTCACCTTGGCCTTTTCTCCCGCCTTCAACGCTTGCGGCAGAATCACGGCAAAATCCGCGTCGTCATTCTTATCCTCCTGGATAAACGACAGCGCCTGCCCGTTCTCCGCCGACACTTTCCTCACCCGCAGCGTGCGAAAAAGATCAAACGGCACCACCCGCACACCGTCCATCCGCGCCGTAAATTCCGTCGTCGACTTGCCAATCAGGTTGGCGCTCTTTTCGATCGTCATCTCCAGCTCCTGATGCTCAATGTGCATCGTGTGCCCGCTGCGCCCGGTCTTCGGACTCGCCATCGGAAATGACGCCCACTCCCCGAGCTTGTTCTCGTCGTACGTTACGAAATGCACCTGTTCGACCCCATCATGCGGATCGACCTCGTACATCTCCTGCCCGTTGTACTTCTTCCCGTGAATGAAGGCGATGAAATATCCACCTGGCTCGGTGCTGAGCACATCTTCCAGCAGCCGCAGTTCCAGGTTGTTCTTCAGCTTGTGCCGCGTCGTATGCTGCACATCTTTCAAGGGCCCGCCATCGCACCCCGCTCCCGCTCCGCTCCCCGCCTTCTTGATCTCTTCGTACGTATCGTCCGTGAACCGTAGCACCATCTGGCTGAAGTTCTCGCTGAACTCGTTCTCTTTTGACAGCAACTTGAGCGAGTTTCTTTCGTTCGGATCCTTTGGATCGAGCACGAAATTCCCTTCACCTTGAAACACGGCTCCCGTCACCTTCCCATTAACCGGCGCAACAAAGCACACCGATCCCGAGTGCAAATGGAATGTGCCCGCCTCGCGCTTCAGTTCCAGGTTGCTGACTGCGACCGCTTCGCCGCTCAGCGCCGAGTTCCGCAGCGCCAAGTATGTGGGGTCGGACCCCGCCACTGGCGCGGCATTCTGCGCGTTTGCGCACAGGTTAAACCCAGCCGCCAGCACGATCGCAGTGAGAAGAGCCGTTACAAGAATGGACTCGCGCAGACACACATCCGCGCATCGTTGCAGGGTGAGTAAAGCAGACCGCATGAAGCCTCCCGGGGGGAAGGAAAGTTCATTATCCCGAGTTCTGCAGATTTTGCAAGGACGGGAATCACCGCTACCAAATGTGGGGACAGCCGCCCGCTCGGCTGTCCGGGGGGCCAGTGTCATGGGACGCGCGGTCGCTGCCGTAGCCATTCTGGAGAGAATCGCCGTTCCACTGATACGTAAGGTTCATCGCCGGTACAAATTATTGCGCTCCCGATCAGACTGGACTATAGTTCGATTCGTCAGGTTCCACGCGGGCCCCCTTCCCCCAGAGGAGAAAGTTATGAAGCGATCCATCGCGCTGCTATTGGCGTGCGCATTTGCGTTCGAAACCACCGCCTTCGCTGGTTTGGGAAGTGATAAGACCGCGTACATTGGCGGTACCGAGAACCAGATTAAGGAAGGAACCGAAGGCAAGTCCTCTGCCAAGGACGACAAAAACTACGTGTTCGACTATAAGGGCGGGAGCCTCTCGATACCTTACGATCAGGTCGACGATTTGGAATACGGACAGAAAGCTGGGCGCAGAATCGGACTCGCAATCGCTATTAGTCCTTGGCTTCTTTTCTCAAAAAAGAGGAAGCACTTCCTCACCGTCGGGTGGAAGGATGCACAAGACAAGCAGCACGCAGCAGTCTTTGAGCTGGGAAAGTCCGTCGTCCGAACTACACTCGCGACGCTGGAAGCGAGAACTGGAAAGAAAGTCGATTACCAGGACGACGAAGCCCGAAAGAGCGGGCTAGGAGGGATGTAGCCAGTGCTCGCCCAATTGTTTCTCGCTACTCTCCTTCTTCAGGCGGGCGCGGCGCCTCAGGCCGCAAAACCTCAGCCGGCTCAAACTGCGCCCACGCCCGCAAAGGATACTGACCTCGACGACCCCACCGCACTGCTCAGGGTGAAACGCATCTATATCGACAGCTTTGGGGACGACATCATCTCGAAAGAGCTTCAATCGATGATCGTTTCGTCGCTGGTCGCAACCAAACGGTTCAAGGTAACCGAAAACCGTGAGCGGGCGGACGCAATCCTGAAGGGAGTAGCCCTCGAAAAAACATCACAGGAACTGCACGCCTACGGAGAGGCCACGTCGGTTGGCGGGGCCAGCGGCGGTGGTCACTCTGAGATCAGCGGAGCTGGAGGCACGCTCTCTGGTTCTTCAAGTGGGGGTTTTATCGCCCGACATATGGGAACGAGCGATTCATCTGTCAACACGGAGACTGTCAACGAGGCGAGGGTCGCCATTCGGTTGGTGAATCCAGATGGCGACGTGATTTGGACGAGTACGCAGGAGAGCAAGGGCGCGAAATACAAGGGAGCTAGTGCTGACGTTGCCGACAGATGCGTGAAGGAATTGCTTCGGGACATCGATAAACTTGAGAAGGCAGGTGCAACGCTAACCCCCTCGACACCGGGGTCGCAGCAGAAATAAGAAGGCATCATCCGGCAGCTTGCAGCAGCAACCAAAAAGGGAGCGCCCCTGCGCTCCCTGCTTCTTACTGACAATCGGCAACTGGCAACTGCTCTCAGTACTTCGGCACCTTCGGATCCACACGATCCGCCCACGCCGTAATTCCTCCCGCCACATTCAGCACCTTCTTGAATCCCGACTGCTGTAGAAAGGCCACCGCTTTCGCACTGCGTCCACCCATCTTGCAATGCACCACAATCTCGCGGCTCGAATCCAATTCGTTGATCCGCTTCGGCAGATCGTTCAGCGGAATTAGATGGCCGCCTAGATTGCAGATCTGATATTCATGCGGCTCGCGCACATCGAGGAGAACAAAATCCTCTTTCCCCTCCAGCTTCCGCTTTAAGTCTTCCACCTGTATCTCCGGAACACCGTTGGCCACTTTCTTCTCCTCTCCGCGAATCCCGCAGAACTCGTTATAGTCGATCAGCTTGGTCACCGTCGGATGCGTCCCGCACGCCGGACATTCCGGATTCTTGCGCAGCTTCAGCTCTCGAAACTTCATCCCTAGCGCGTCGATCAGCAGCAGCCGCCCAATCAGCGGATCCCCAATGCCCAGAGCTAACTTAATGACTTCCGTCGCCTGCATTACTCCAACCAGTCCCGGCAAAATCCCCAGCACTCCGCCCTCGGCGCACGATGGCACCAGTCCCGGCGGTGGCGGCTCCGGATAAAGGCACCGGTAGCACGGTCCGTCTTTGGTCGCGAACACGCTCGCCTGCCCTTCGAAGCGGAAAATCGATCCATACACATTGGGCTTGCCCGTCAGCACGCACGCATCGTTCACCAGATACCGCGTCGGGAAATTGTCGGTCCCGTCCGCAATGATGTCGAACTCGCGAAACAACTCCAGCGCGTTCGAGCTGTTCAGCATCATGTCGAACGTCCGCAAGTTGATGAACGGATTGATCGCCTTCAGCTTGTCCGCCGCCGAATCCAGCTTCTTGCGCCCCACATCGGCCGTCGAGTGAATGATCTGCCGCTGCAGATTCGTGTAATCCACCACATCGAAGTCGACCAGGCCGAGCGTGCCCACGCCCGCGGCCGCCAGATACAGCGCCATCGGCGATCCCAGTCCGCCCGTACCAATGCACAGCACCTTTGCAGCCTTCAGCTTCTGCTGCCCCTCCATCCCGACTTCCGGCATGATCAAGTGCCGCGAGTAGCGCAGGATTTCATCTTTATTCAACGTAACCGGAACTTCCGTAGCCGTTGCCATAAATTCCCTCGTTGGTGCCATTGAAACACTGGGATGCCCACGTCTCGCCGCCTTTGCGACACGTGGGTACCGTAACGCCTGAGGCGTTGGATTTTCGGTTTTAGCCCGCGGCCGTCGGCTGAAAGCCACGACATTGCCGAAGAAAGACTCGCCTAAAACTCGTTATCCCACCTGCGCTGCCCCGCCCGCAATCGAAGGCACAATCGAAATGTTATCACCGTCGTTCAGCGCGGTCGCTTCCTTCTGCAGATACCGGATGTCCTCGTCATTCACATACAAATTGACGAAAGCCCGCAGCTTTCCATCCTCGGTATACAGATGTTTGCGCAGATCGGGATGCTGCTCCACCAGCGATGTCATCGCTTCTCCGACCGTGGTGCCCTTCACCTCAACAGTCGCCTGCTTCCCCACATACTGACGCAATGGCGTTGGAATATGAATTTTGCTCATACCAGTACTCTAAGAGATGCTCCCCAATACCGGCAAGATTCACCACCAAACTATGTAGCGACAGCCGCCACAGGCTGTCCGTCGCCACAGGCGACGTTTCCGGCCCCGGCGCGCAACCCACAAGCCACTTATCCTCTCCCTATTCCATCCCTAGAATCTCTCAAGGGAGACATCGCCATGACTATCTTCGACGAGCGCAGCCGAGTGATCGACGGCGGCGGTCGCAGTTCCGGCTTCCTTCGCCTGATCGCCCTCGGTATCGCCGCCTTCTTTCTGGTCATCCTCTTCTTCAGTTCCGTCACCCGCGTCGGAACTGGCCATGTCGGTGTCCTTACCCTGTTCGGCAAAGTCACCGGAGAAACGCTCGGCGAGGGCATTCACCTCATCAATCCGCTCAAGACCAACAACGAACTGTCAATCCAGACGCAGACGCTGAAGGAATCCGCCAGCGTGCCGTCGAGCGAAGGCCTGATGATGAGTCTCGATACCTCGCTCATCTATCACCTCAACCCCGACCGCGCCGCCGAAGTCTTCCAGAAAATCGGCGCTGACTACGAGAACATCGTCGTCGAGCCCACACTACGCTCCGCCATTCGCGAGTCGACGGCATCGCACACCGCCAACGCGCTCTATACCGGAGAACGCGAGATGGTCGCCAAACAGATCCTCGATCAGATCACCGGCGAACTGAGCAAGCGCGGCCTCACCGTCGAGAATGTTCTCCTCCGCGACATTCAACTCCCCGCCACGCTCAAAGCCTCCATTGAATCTAAGCAGCAAGCCGAGCAGGAAGCTCTCGCCATGAACTTCCGCCTGCAGAAAGAAACTCAGGAAGCACAACGCAAACGCATCGAGGCCGCCGGCGTTCGCGACTTCCAGCAAATCGTCGCGCAAGGCATCACCCCGTCGTTATTGGAATGGAAGGGAATTGAAGCGACCGAGAATCTCGCGAAGAGCTCCAACGCAAAAGTCGTCGTAATCGGTAGCGGCAAAAACGGCCTCCCGCTGATCCTCGGACAGTAAAAGACCACGTGGGGACAGCGGCCCTCGACGGTCCAGGCATCACCCCAAAATGGGATGCCCCACGTCTCGCCGAATCTGCGAGACGTGGGAACCGGTAATGCCTGAGGCGTACCCCGTGTCCCTCTGTGTCCCCTGTGGTGAGTCTTGCTACGATACTCCCGTGCCCGCGCTGCTCGACATCCGCAACCTATCCATCGATTTCCCCGCCGGATCAACGAAACTCCGCGCCGTCCGTGACCTCTCCTTTTCCATCGCCCCCGGCGAAGTCCTTGGTCTCGTCGGCGAATCCGGCTCCGGCAAATCGTTAACCTCTCTCGCCATCATGCGCCTGCTTCCGCCGCAAGCCGTCTGCTCCGGGGAAATTCACTTCGAAGAACGCGACCTCACCCAACTCCCCGACGACTCCATGCGCCACCTTCGCGGCTCGCGCATGGCCATGATCTTCCAGGAACCCATGACCGCCCTCAACCCGGTGATGCGAGTAGGAGACCAGATCGCCGAAGCCGTTCTCGCCCACCATCGCATCCCGAAGCTCGACGCCTGGGACCGTGCCATCGCCGCTATGAACGATGTCGCCATCCCCGACCCCGCAGTCCGCGCCCGCGACTACCCTCACCAACTCTCCGGCGGGATGCGCCAGCGCATCATGATTGCCATGGCCATCGCCAACCGCCCGCAACTCCTCATCGCCGACGAACCCACCACCGCGCTCGATGTCACCATTCAAAAACAAATCCTCGAACTCCTCGCCGATCTCCGCGCTAAGTTCGGCCTCGCCATGCTCTTCATCTCCCACGATCTCGCGGTCGTCTCCCATGTCGCCGACCGCGTCGCGGTGATGTACGCCGGCAACCTCGTCGAACTCGGATCGAGACACGACATCTTCCACGCCCCCGCCCATCCCTACACCCGCGGCCTCCTCCGCGCCGTCCCCGATCTCGCGACCGACCGCGCTCGCCCGCTGCAAACCATTGACGGCAACGTCCCCGCCTTGCACTCCATGCCCGGCGGATGCCCCTTCGAACCCCGCTGCGAATTTCGCGTACCCGATTGCGCCCGCGCGCTGCCGCCGCTGATCGAAGTCGCCCCCGGTCACCAAGCCCGTTGCCCGGTCGTGAATCGCCCATAACCACTGCGGCGTCATCCCGAGCGGAGCCGCTTTTCAGTCAGAGCGAGAGATCCCTGGCGCTGCTCCTACATTCCTGGCTTTCCGTCTCCTCGCGCCCTCTCGCCCTGAAGGCCCTTGGTGTTTCCCCTGTGTTCCCCTGTGCCCCCTGTGCTGAACGCGCCTCTCTTAGCGTTCCTCGCGGCATTTCTTCACGCCCTTCGCGTTTTAGAGTCTTCCCAAACAAGCGCAACCCCGCCCCCTGTTCTATAATCGCCAATCTGCTCGGTGATGCGTGCGCATACTCCTACTCAGTGACATCCACGCCAATTTGGAGGCCCTTGACGCGGTCCTGGCCAATGCTCCCGCCTACGACCTCGTTGTGAACCTCGGCGACGTCGTCGGCTACGGTGCCAGCCCCAACGAAGTCACCGAGCGCTCTCGCGAACTCGGCAAAGTCATCGTCCGCGGCAATCACGACAAAGCTGCCACGGGCGTGATGACTCTCGACGACTTCAACCCCATGGCCGCGGCTGCCGCCATGTGGACCCGCGATCAACTCACTCCCGAAAACCTCGATTGGCTCGCCGCCCTCCCGCAAGGCCCGCTCGCCATTCCCGACTTTCCTGAGGTCCAACTGGTGCATGGCTCGCCCAACGACGAGGACGAATACGTTGTCTCCCTCGGCGACGCCCTCGCACCTCTCATCACGGTCGCCGCGCCCCTCACGTTCTACGGTCACACTCACCTGCAAGGTGGATTCTTCGCCAATGGCACTTCCGCCGACGGATTCCGCCCCGAATACCGCACCGTCGGCAATCCCGAGTCCGTCTCGCTGCAATTGAAGGAAGACACCCGCTACCTCATCAATCCTGGCTCCGTCGGCCAGCCCCGCGACGGCGACTGGCGCGCCGCCTATGGTCTGTTCGATACCGACGCTCAAGTCGTCCACTTCCACCGCACGCCCTATAACCTGAAATCCGCCCAGGACCGCATCTTCGACGCCAAACTCCCCCCCCGCCTCGCAACCCGTCTAGCCGCCGGCCGCTAGAACTGTTCGTGTGGGGACAGCCGCCCCCGGCTGTCCAGCGAGCGCAGCTCGCTCCTGAGTCCAAGCCGTATACGGGAAGGAGAGCCGCACGACGATGTCCGCGTCCCGGCGGTAAAATGCCCTTATACCCGCCGCTCGGTTCCTCGGCGGCAAGGAGCACCTGTGACCCGACGCTCCATCCTCCTCACCCTGGTTTCTCTCATTTCAATTCCAATTCTGAGCGTTTCAGCACAGCAGATCACACCGTCCCAATCCGCTCGCGACAAATCGGACCCGGACGATCGCGCTCTCGTCGTCCCCGCCGGAACCCAGATCAAGGTGGAAGTCTCCGAGGAAAACCCACCGCGTAACGTTACCCGCACCTACACCGGCAAGGTCATCGCACCCGTGCAGGCCGGAGGGACGGTCGCAATTCCCCCTCTTTCGAAGGTGACCATCCGGGTCTCGGTAGGTCCGCCTTACGAGGAAGTGAAGGAGTTGATCCTGGTCGTGCTCGACAGTGGGTCCTACGATCTGCAGACAGACCGCGTCCCAGTCCCTCCCGGGTCAACCTCCGAGATGGTGTTCACGCTGTTGAAAGACGTCACGATCAAGCGCTGAGCCTTGAACTCGCGAAATGATCTCCCCGCAGCTGAGAGAAGTCTCGATCCAACGCTTTCCCCCGTGCCCCTCTGTGTCTCCCGTGGTGAGCGCCTTTTCCTCACCACCCGCCGTTGTAAACTCCCTCCATGTCCTACGACTCCCACGATCACCCTGACCACTACCTCGTCGCACACAGCGATGGAGGCGCGCGCGGCAACCCCGGTCCCGCCGGCTTTGGCGTCGTCATCAAAGACGAATCCGGCAACAAAGTCGCCGCCCTCAGCGAATACCTCGGCCATCAGACCAACAACTTCGCCGAATATCAGGGCCTGATCGCCGCCCTCGAATACGCGATCGAGCACGGCCCCAAAGCCCTCAAGCTCATCAGCGACTCCGAGCTGCTCGTCCGCCAGATCAAAGGCATCTACAAGGTGAAGAACCCCACGCTGCGAGACCTGCACGCGCGCGCCAAAGAACTGATCGCCCAGCTCGAGTGGTTTTCCATCGGCCACGCCCTCCGCGAACACAACCAGGAAGCCGACCGTCTCGCTAACGAAGCCATGGACAAAGGCATGGGAAGAAAATCATCGGCCGCAGGAAATGTCTCAGTGGCACGAGCCCCCTCGCCCGCACAGCTGTCAATCCCTGCAATTATGCAGACGGAATTCGAAGGCATCGTCCGCGCCGGAAAAATCGAACTGCTAAGCGGAACCCTCCCCGAAGGTGCCCGTGTCCAAATCCGTTTGAAGAGATGAAGTGAAGAGGCTAAGACAGGAATTTTAGATCGCGGTGGTGGGGGTCTCAGGATCAGAGATCGGACTCTGATTTTTTGGTGCCTCGTCTAGAAACAAGCTGGGATGCCCCACGTCTCGCCGACGTTGCGAGACGTGGGTACCGTGCGGATGGGAGCCTTCATTCTCAGTTAGGCGTTTCTGTTGCGGGATGGCGCCAACTTTGCCTTCCCCTGTGGGCAGTCTTTTTTCGATCGCGAACAACCCTCAATCCAGCCCCGGCCGCGCCGACCCATTCAGCAGCGACTGATTCATATTGAAGAGATTGTGATGCCCCTCCGGCCCGCCCCACGCGAACATCAGCGACACCATCGGGAACGCCCCCGCCCGCAGCGTCAGTCCCGCCGCAAAGCTGTGCTTCATGTGACTGAATCCCACATCCCCGCGCGTGAGCGCCACCTGACCTTCATCCGCCATGAACTTCATGCCGAACGGCCCCCAGAGCGAGTGCTCAATGCTCCCTTGAAACAGCAGCAGATTCGGCGCGCGGAACCGGTAATCCTGATAACTTCCCAGCGACATGTTGCCATTGATATCCGACCCGCCCAGCGTCTGCTGAAAGTAAAACGGCACCGCGCTCGTCGCCGAGTTAATCGACTCCGACAGCAACACGCGCGCCGTGATGAATCCATTCCGGTTCCACGAAGTCGAAACCTTCGGACATCCCTGATCCCCATGCGCGCACGTGTCCGGCCCATTGCCATCCTTGTTCGGCGACGCCGGTCCCGACTTCGTCTCGCCATACAGATAGAACGTGTGATTCAAATCCACCGTCCACCGCAGAAACGAATTCGTCGAACTCGACGGTGCAAAAAACTGCTCGAATTTGCCGGTGTAATCCAATTCCAGGCGATCGGCAATCAGCGGCTTGATTCTCACTCCTTCGCCCAGTTGCACAAATCCCGGCTGGCTCGTCAGCCCCGGCGCGGTCACATTGTCGTAGAGCGTCTCGATTGACGGTGCGGACTGCCCACCTTCTCCGCGTATGCTCACGAAGCGTCCGTTCACCTCGCCCAGCAACGCCAGGTTCAGCTTCCGGATGGCCGGCAACTCGAACACCGGCTTGATCACATTCCCGCCCACCACCGTCTGCGTCATCCCGAACACCGACGCCCCCGCCAGCGTCGTCTGATCGCCTTCCCCAAAGTAATTCAGCTTGTTCAGCGACATCGCCTGCGCATACAGATTGATCACCGTGAAGGGATGCACGAAGTTCTTTAGCGGCTTCTTCTTCTCGCCCGGCTTCGGCTTAGTCGGCTTCGGACCCTGCATCGTACCGATGTGGATCAGCTTCATGTATCCGCCCGCCCGCCACGACGCGCTCGTCGTCCCCACCGCATCCACGTCCCAGTTCAGCCGCCAAGCTTGGTTCTTCGTATCCCACGAAACCGAGTACGCGCCCCCCAGCCCAAATCCATTCTGGGCCGGCAAACTCCCCGCCACGATGTGCAGCGGATGGTCGGTAAACAACTCAATCGCGCACCCCGGCGCAGCCTTCAAGCTGAAACTCCCGCAAGCCTCGCTCCGGCGCTCGTTCTCGCGCCGGAAATCGGCGTGCAGATAACTCTCATCCTGCGCCCACGCTGCCATCGACGCCAGCAGCACTACTACGCAACTCCACCGCATACTGCCTCCTACCGCTTCTTCTTTTTCGCGCTGGCCCGGCTCCTGTTCTTGCGCTTCCGCTCCGCCCGCTCATCCGCCACGGCCGCGATTTCAGTCACGCCCTTGCGCTTCTTCGCCGGCTTTGCCCGCCGCTGGGCGGCGTCCGCGTGCGCGTTGTGAATTGCCTCCGTCACGGCGCGGATATACTCCGCCGCCTCTCCCTCGGTCTTAATCGCATTTGGATAGATCTCGGTCCAATACCGCGACGGCAGCCGCGCCTCCGCCTCATACAAATGTTCCACCTGCATCTTTAGCAGCGCCGAGATTGGCCTCGTCGGGTCATACGCGCTCTTCGGCGGCCTGGGAACCTTGATCACAGTCATGGCAGTTCTCCTCGCAGCTCACTCAAAATCCGGACAATCCGTCCGCATCACATCCAGCGACAGCAAATTCCTCGTAGCATCCACCGCCGGCCCATTCGGCTCGATGAACACATCCGCGTTGATCTCTCTCGGCGACCGCGGCGAATAATCCCCCAAAAAGAATTTCGTCACCGTCCCCGGAATCGACGCATGATCGAACACTCGGTCCACCACTTTCCCCTTCGGAATCCACGGCGATACCAGAATCGCCGGGACTCGCACGCCCAAGCGGTCAAACGCAAACGCCATTCCCGTCCCCGTCGCATTCGCCGACGCCGTGAACTGATCCGGCACGCACGCCGGCGGCTTCACATGATCGAAAATCCCGCCGTGCTCGTCATACACAATCAGCAATGCCGTGCTCTTCCATAAATCGTCATTGCCCTTGATCGCGTTGTACACCGACGCAATGAACATCTCCCCCGCCTGTACGTGATGATCTGGGTGCTGATCGTTCGCCGCTTCCTCGCCCACATCCGTCTGATGGTCGTTATAGTTCGGCTCGACAAACGAATAGTCCGGCAAATTCCCCGTCTCGCAATCTTTCAGAAACTGATCGAACGTCCCAAACACTTCCGGCTGATGCTGCAGCAGATTCGTGATCTCCATGGTCGAGCTCGCCGTGTCGTAGTAGTACAGCTTCGACGTATGCTTCGGCGTCGCGCCCACCAACCGGTCGTAAATGCTCTTGAACGGCTCGTTGATGTACAGCAGATTCATGTCGACCCGCCCGAACGACGTCCCGTAATGCGCGAACGCCCGGTTGCAGATGGTCGGCCCCGGGATCGACGCAAACCACCGGTTCAGCACGGCGAACTCGGTCGCCAGCGTCGTCAGCACCGGCAGCTTCTCCTTCGGGAAGTAGTACAGGATCTTCTGCGAGTGCCCCACGTTTCTCTGCTGGTTGTAATAACTCTTGACAAACCCTTGCATGCTCGGCTGACGATCCGCCGCCGTGTTCCCGCCAAATATCTGCAAGTCCACCGCGGGAAAATGATGGTCCGGGTCCGGCTGCAGCTGCGACTGAAACTCCGCCAGCGCCTGCGCCTTCACCTGCGCCCCGGTCGTGTCCGGGTTGAAATACGCCGCAGCCGCGGGATCGTCGATCCCGCCAATCCCCGGCACGTCGCCCAGCATATGGTCGAACGACCGGTTCTCCATCATCAGCACAACAATATGTTTCAGCGCGTCCAGTCCAGGTGCCATGATCTACTCCTGACGAAAGATAGTGCGGCTCGCCGCCGCATCGTTTCCTGGATTGTTTTTAGGAAGGGTCCCTTGCCCGTACGTTGTACCACCGCGGTCAAACTCTCACGGGAAGATTCGGGGTGCCGGGTGCCGACTCAAGCCGTCCTCTGGCGTGAGTGGGGATGCTCCCCTGTGCTCCTCTGTGTCCCCTGTGGTGAAACGATCTCCCACACGGGCCTTGCCCGCGCTCCGAAATTCAACGCGGCGCCAGCACCGTCAGTGCTTCAAGCGCCATCGTCATCCGCACCGGCAACGTCCCCAGCAACTCCCCATCGCCCTCTACATAAATCTTCTGCCCGTCCAATCCCGGCAAATACTCGCACGAAACATTCTTGCTGAACGCCAGATCGATCCCCGGAACCGCCCATCCCTGGCGCAGTACACACCGCGCGACATAACGCAGATACGTCACCCGGCTCGATGTCAGGCAACAAATCAGCCGCATATCATCACGATCCAGCGACGCCCCCGGCGCGATCTCCTGCGCAATACCGCCAAAATTCCGGATGCGCACGCTCATCAACTCCGTCGCCTCCGCACGGATGACCTCGCCCGATTCGCTCTCCGTGTACTCCGTCGCAAATCGCCGCATCCGATAGCTGAACAACAACTGCAACGCCTTCCGGTAATACGCGGTCATCCCCATCTTCTGCTTGGCGCCAGCGTAGAGCTTGTAGAACAAGTGCGCATCCACGCCGACTCCCGCTGCGAGCACAAAATATTTCGCCTTTGACTTGCCCTCAAGACTGACGTATTCCACTCGTCCCAGGCCAATGCGTTTCGGCACGCCATGCAACGCCGCCCTCGCCGCCGGCACAATTTTCCGCGGAAGTCCCAGGTCATGCGCCAACGCATTCGCTGTTCCCATGGGGAGAATCGCAACGGCCACCGGTGTGTTCGCCAGAGTCTGCACGATGTTGTGGATCGTCCCGTCTCCACCGCACGCGAAGACCGTGTCACACCCGGCGTCCAGCGCGCGCCGGGCTTCGTCGCCCGCGTGATGCCGCGACTCGGTCGGCACCAGGCTCGCCTCAACTCCGCCTTCGCGCAGCACCGCAAGCGCCGACTCAAGTTCCGCCTGGCGTCGCCGGCCGCCGCCGGAATCCGGGTTGTAAAGCAGTGCCGCCTTGCGCATAGAGAAGAGTGCGGAGAAGGAATGTGGCTGAAAATGCGCCACCGAAGCTGGATTGTACCTGAGGAAAGTTACGCGAGGCCGCGCCGCCAGTTGAGGTCGAAGGTTCACCGGCGTGGAAGAAAATAGGGCGGACGTAGCAGCCTACCCTGTGCAGAGTCGATGGGTCCGTGAACACAGCCGGCAGCCATTGTGCTGCCGCGATGCGCTTCTAAATGTGAATCCAGTTCCACACCACCAGCGCCAGGGTCCCTGCGCCGACGATGACCCACAGCGTCAGCCCCTGTAACAGCGGACGCACCCCCACCTTGCGCAGCGTCTTCCGATTCAATCCTGTGCCGATCAGAAACAGCGTCACCGTGAGCCCGATCCTTCCCGCGCGGCTGAGACCTGCAAATACGGCATGAGAATTCGGTATCAGGGTATTCAGAAACGCCGCGCCGCAAAAAAACAGGATGAACCACGGCCACTGCACCCGCGCCTTGCTCTTGAGCGCCATCGCCGTTCCCAACGACAAAGGCACAATCCACAAAGCGCGCGCCAGCTTCACCGTCGTCCCAATCGCCAGAGCCGTCGCGCCGTAGCGCGCCGTCGCGCCCACCACCGAACTTGTGTCGTGAATCGCCAGCGCCGACCATAATCCGAACTGCGCCTGCGAAAGATGCAGCGCAAAGCCGATCGCCGGAAACAAAAACAGCGCCACGGAATTCAGGATGAACACCGCTCCCAGCGAGACCGCCATCTCCTCTTCACTCGCTTCAGCGATGGGTCCCACCGCGGCAATCGCGCTGCCTCCGCAGATCGCCGTCCCCGCGCTGATCAGAAATGCAGACTTCTTTCCCACCCGCAGAACGTACCCCAGCCCCATCCCCAGCGCCAGCGCCGCGCTGATGCTGACAGCTGTGTACACAAAACCTGAGCGCCCGGCCCGCACTACTTCGTGCAGATTCATCCCGAAGCCCAGCCCCACCACCGACGCCTGCAGCAGGAACTTCGAAAGCTTCTTACTTTCCCCGTGAAATGGATGCGCCAGGGCCAGCCCGAAGATGAGCCCAGCCAACAATGCAATCGGAGGGGAGATGAGCCCACTTGCCGCCAGAATCAATCCCGCAAGGAAGAGTATGCGATTCACTCGGTCATTGTGCGATCCCCGCAGAACGCCCGTCCAAGCAGTAATTTCAATGGCTCATAAGCTGGGCTTATCGCGGAAGCCTTTTTAGCCGCGCCCCAATGACCCTCGCTGGCATTTGGTTGGCGCGAAGAAGTGGCTCTGAGCCTGATTTTTGTGTTGCAGCGCTTCAGTCCTGCGATTCGCTCACCGCTTCTTGATGCGGCTTTAGCCGTGAGGTGACTGCCTCTAGAGCCGCCGCGCCTTCCGTGGCCCGTCCGAAATCAGCCGCCCATGCGACAACGCGAACGTCCGGAACGCGCTTGCCGGTCCCGGCTCCGGAGGTCCGGCCCGCGTCACCAGCGAAAAATGTCGATGCATCTTTAGCCCACGCACTTCGCCCACGCGCAGCACTCCAAGTTCCAGTTCCTTCGCGATCGCCCACCGCGAAACGAATCCGATTCCCAGCCCAGCCTCCACCGCCGACTTGATCGCTTCCGTCGAATCCAGATTCATCACGCTCTTGAACGCTTTTAGCTTGAATCCAGACTTCTCGAGCGCTCCCTCTACTACCCGCCGCGATCCCGATCCCTGTTCCCGCATCAACAAGCTCGAGCCCAACAGCCTCTGCGCCGAAAAATGTGTCGGTTCGCCATCCGCCCGCGCGATCAGCACCAGTTCATCCTTCATGAACGGCTCGGTGTGGACGCCTCGCTGCTCCGCAGGCCCCTCGATCAGCCCAATCGAAACTCTTCCCGCGAGGAGCAAATCCACCACTTCCCGCGTATTCCCGCTCTGCAACGAAAGTTGCACCCGCGGATGTTCCCCCACGAACGCGCCAATAAGTCGAGGCAGCACATACTGAGCGATCGTGGTTGAAACGCCCAGCGCCAGCTCGCCGGAAAACTGTCCCGCATCCGCTCCCAACTCCTGCTCGGCCCGTACCGCCAACTCCGACATCTTCCTTGCATGCCGAAGCAGGAGTGCGCCCTTTGCTGTCAGCGCCACGCGATTCGCCGTCCGGTCAAAGAGCCGCACGCCGAGATCGTTTTCGAGCGCCTGGATCTGCTGCGTTACCGCCGGTTGCGTCAGGAAGAGTTGTTCGGCTGCCTTGCGAAAATTGAGTTGCTCGGCGACCGCGCGAAACACCTTGAGCCGGAAATTCTCCAGGAGAGCCACGCGAAGATTATCCACAAAAAGAGGACGAACCGCGGGGAAACTACGAGGGAGACAAGTTATGACTTGATGCGGCTTGCCGGAGCCAGCCATACCCGCTCCGACGCCGCCGGTCCCAGCGATACTTTTCCCGCCGCCGTGGCCAGCGTCAACGTCTGATCGTAGTTGTGCTCCACCACCCGCACCCGCGCTCCGGGACGCACGCCGCGCTGCTCCAGAAATTCCAGCAACTGACGGTCCCGCTCATAAATTCCGCTGATGGTATACGTCTGATCGGCCTCCGCATCCTTCAGCAGCACCAGCCCGCGCTTGCGCCGGCTGGTCGGGCTCTCTACTTCACTCAGATTCCCGTGCGGGCACGCGCCGTCCGACCCCAGTTTCGCCAGCAACTTGCCCTCGAAGTCCGGAGACACCGCATGCTCCAGCCGTTCGGCTTCGTCGTGCACCTTCCACCATTCCATGCCGAACATCTCCGCCAGCATGCGCTCGATCAAGTGATGCCGCAGCGTCAGCTTGCGCGCGATCTTTCGCCCTTCCGCCGTCAGTCGCACTTCTCCGGCGCCACCCACTCGCACCAGGCCATCTTTCTTCAGACGTCGCAGCGCCATCGTCACTGCCGGCGCCGAAACCTTGTGCCGCGCCGCCAGCCGCGCCGCGATCACCGGCTCTCCCTCGCTTTCGGCTTCGTGAATCGACTTGAGATAGTCTTCCTTCGAGACCGTGATCATCGCCCCGATTATACGATGTGGAGTTAATCGTAGTTAACGCGGGAAGGAAACCTTCTCAGCCTCGCAATCGTGCTTCTTTCCGAGGGTCCCACATTTTCTCCAACGGGCCAAGGAATCTCGGGCAACTACTCTTTGCGAGGGACTGCCAGAAACAACCACAGAATCAAAAAGGACAGTCCGGAGCCCCCGAGACTGTCCCTCAAACCCTCCCGGTTAGAAGGGCAACTTGATGACCTCACGTTACTGCGGCCATGTTGCAAACCGGTTTCAGATGGGTGAATATCTGATGAATTCCCGCGCCCCTGCTTTATATTAAAATTTTGCGTCATCATCGTTTCTCCCAGTCGAGAGGACTTCATGCCATCCACCACGTCACGGAAAGTCGAGCAGTCGCGGCGGTTGCAGCAGCGCGCCGAAAGCATGATCCCCGGCGGCGTGAACTCGCCCGTGCGTGCCTTTCGCTCGGTGGGTGGCGATGCGCCTTTCATCGTCCGCGGCAAAGGCTCCCACATCTGGGACGCCGACGAGAACGAATACATCGACTACATCGGCTCCTGGGGGCCGCTCATTCTCGGACACGCCGAACCCAGCGTGCTTGACGCCATCGTCGGGGCGGCCTGCAACGGTACCAGTTTCGGCGCTTCCACGCCGTCCGAAGCCGACCTCGCCGAACTCGTCCTCGGCGCTCTCCCCAGCATGCAGAAAGTTCGCTTCGTGAGTTCCGGAACTGAGGCGACCATGTCGGCCATCCGTCTGGCTCGCGCCTACACCAAACGCAAGTACATCATCAAATTTGAAGGCTGCTATCACGGCCACGCCGACGCTCTACTGGTGAAGGCCGGCTCCGGCATTGCCACCCTCGGAATCCCGGGATCGGCGGGCGTGCCCGAAGAATTCATCCAGTTCACCCTCGCTCTCCCGTTCAACAATCTTTCCATGGTCGAGCACGCCTTCCACAAGTACAAGCATCAGATCGCGTGCGTCATCGTGGAACCCGTCGTCGGCAACATGGGATGCGTTCCCGCCGCCGATGATTACCTCGTCGGCCTGCGCATGATCACCGAACGCGAACGCTCTGTCTTGATCTTCGACGAAGTCATGACCGGCTTCCGCGTTTCCTTCGGCGGCGCGCAGGAGCTGTACAACATCAAGCCGGACCTCACCACTCTCGGCAAAATCATCGGCGGAGGCCTGCCGGTCGGCGCTTACGGCGGCTCCAAAGAAATCATGGACCTCGTCGCTCCCCTCGGTCCCATGTACCAGGCCGGCACGCTCTCCGGAAATCCCCTCGCCATGGCCGCCGGATGCGCCATGTTGAAGCAGCTGCGCGATCGCAGAGCGGAAGTCTATCCGCGCCTCGAAGCCCTCAGCGCGAATCTCGTCGCCGGTGTCTCCGCCGCCGCTCACGATGCCGGTGTCTCCGTCTGCGCCAATCGTGTCGGCTCGATGTTTACCTGGTTCCTGCAAAAGGGCCCTGTCAGCGATTGGGATACGGCGTCAAAGTCGAACACCGATGCCTTCGGCAAATTCTTCCGCGTCATGCTCGACAACGGCGTCTACCTCCCGCCGTCCCAATACGAAGCTGCCTTCCTCGGTGCCGCGCACACCGAAGACGATGTTGCCCGCACCATCAGCGCCGCCAAAGAATCCTTCGGCGTATTGCGCAGCTGAAGGCGTCGCTAGTCGATGGCCGTTAGTCGCTAGCGAAACCTGCGAACGACCGCTGACCGAAGGCCGACGGCGAACGACCAACGACTAGCGACCAGAGACGAATTCGCTTCTGCTAGACTCCCCTCATGCTGGCCAGCTACGCGGTTAAAGTCGATCATTCCCGCGGGCGCCGCTTTCCCGAGCCTGCGCATCCTTACCGCAACGATTTTCAGCGTGATCGCGACCGCGTGATTCACGCTCGCGCTTTCCGCCGCCTCGAGGCCAAGACCCAGGTCTTCACCCGCCGTTACTCCGACCACTTCCGCAATCGCCTCACCCACACGCTCGAAGTTGCCCAGATTTCCCGCACTATCGCCGGAGCCCTCGGACTCAACGTCGATCTCGCCGAAGCGCTCGCCCTGGTTCACGACATCGGCCACCCGCCATTCGGACACTCCGGCGAGCGCGCTCTCGACCAGGCCATGCGTCAGCACGGCCTCTTTTTCGACCACAACCTGCACGCCCTGCGTATCGTCGAAGACTTCGAACAGCGCTACGCTGCCTTCCGCGGCCTGAATCTTACCTTCGAAGTCCGCGAAGGAATCATCAAGCACTCGCACGACTACCGCGCGAGCGAGCATCCTGAACTCGCCGAATATCTTCTTGACCAGCGCCCGCCACTCGAGGCCCAACTCATCGATCTCACCGACGAGATCGCCTACAACACCGCCGACCTGGACGACGGCTACGAAGCGCACCTGCTCTCGCTCGGCGAGATCCGCGAGAGTGTTTCCGCTTTCGCTATTTTCTATGAGGAAGTCGAGAAGATTTATCCGAATGCGCCGGAGAAGCTCCGTTTCAACGAAACCCTGCACCGGATGATCAGTCTGTTCGTCGACGATCTGATCACCCATACGCGAAGTCGGGTATCGAAAGCGGGGATCAAAACTCTGGAAGATGTTCGCGCCCACACCGAACGGCTCGCGGCCTTCAGCCCCAACGTCGAAGCCGAGCGCAAACAGAACAAGGACTTTCTGTACGAGAATCTCTACTACAGCCCCGCGCTCGCCGAAGAGAAAGACGAAGCCGAGCGCATCGTCGCCGAACTCTTCGCCTTCTGGATGGACAATCCCTCCGCCCTTCCCCACAACTACCAGGAAAAAGCGAAAGAGGATTCACTCCCCCGCGTCGTCTGCGACTACATCGCTGGCATGACCGACAACTTCATTCTGGAGCAATACGAGAAGCACTGCGGCGGTTGACGCACATGTGGCGACAGCCGCCCCCGGCTGTCGGTCGAGCGCAGCTCGACTTGGTTTTAATTAGTTTCAGAACCCAAGCAAACTGGTTGCTGCCAAGTTGACGAGACTTTTCTCGCCCCTGCTCTATCTTAAGGTTGATCCGCGCGAATCCGTGGCGAACGCCCTTTTACTCCCCCGCCACCTGCGCCACTACGTCAAACAATATCCGCGGCCCGCGCCGCACTTCCTCTACACGAATCCGCTCATCGTTTCCGTGCTCTGTGTTCCCCTCTTCATCGGTCGCCGTATACGGATTGAATCCATACGACGCAATCCCCAGCGGCCGGTACCGCTGATTTTCCGTATATCCGCTGGTGATGTGCGGCACCACCGGCGTCCCGGGAAAATATCGCGCGCACACCTGCCGGATCGCCACATACAGCGCGTTGTCCGTTCCCGAATAGTTCGCCACCTGGAAGCCGCGATTCAGTGGCTCGACCGTCACATTCGGGTCTCCCACCACCGCCCGCACCTGCTCCAGCAGCGCCTTCGGGTCTCCCCCCGGCAGAATTCGTACATCCAGGTTTGCCCAGGCCTCTGGAGGAATCACATTCGTCTGCTCTGACCCGCCCATCATGGTGAGGGAAATCGTGTCGCGCAGCAGGAAGTTCAGTGACTCGTCATGCTCCAGCTCCTCCTGAAACTTCTTGTCCTCGATTGCTTTCTTGACGTTGCGGAATTCCGCCGCGCGTTCCGCCGGTTCATACGGCGCCATGTCGCGCAGAAATTCATCCACCACCGGCAGCACACGCAGCGGCGTGCGATACGCAATGATCTTGTTCAGCGCCCGCACCAGCCGGTTCGGAGCCGAATCCGGATTCGGCCGCGACCCGTGCCCCGGCCGCCCATGCGCCACCACATGCAGCCAGTACGTCGTCTTCTCGCCCACATCCACGCCCACGTACTTGACCTTGCCGCCCTCCAGCAGATTCTCGCCGCCCTCGTTGATCAGGAACGCGGCATTCCCCAGAAGATCCCTCTGATGTTCAATGAACCAGTCGCTGCCCGATCCATCCGCCTCTTCGTCCGCCACTGCGAGAAAAATTACGTCGCGATTGAGCGCGATCTTCTCGCGCTTCAACATCACCATCACCATCAACTGCGCCAGGCCTTCATCCTTCATGTCCTGCGCGCCGCGTCCCCAGATGTAGCCGTCGCGAATTTCCCCGCTGAACGGCGGCACTTTCCAGTGCGACGGGTCGCTGGTGACCACGTCCATGTGATTCAGCAGGATGATGGGCTTCTGCGCCATCTCCGTCGTATGCGGAATCCTGGCCCACAAATCGCCGCGGCCCGGCGCATACTCGAACACGCGATTCTCAATGCCTTCCTGATCGAGAATCTTCTTGAAGAACTCCACCGCGCGCATTTCGTGGCCCGGAGGATTCGTCGTGTCGAGCCGCAGATATTCCTGCATCCACGTGACCGCCAAATCGGAGTATTGCTGCAAATGCTCCTGCGGGATCTGCTCCGACGGTCCGCGCACATCCATGCCCCACACCGAGATACACAACATCCACACCGTGAGACCCAGACAAACTCCACACCGGCTCCCAAGCCCTACCCCCTGCCAGCCCCAACCAGGACAAAATGATGACAAGCGAACTCCTCCTTCTTAGAACGTTCCGCGGCGCACCGTGAAGCTGGGTACTCGGTGCTGTCCCTACGGCAGTTTTTATACCAGCTTTGCCAAATTTACCCTTTTCTTTGCATCCGCCGACTATCTTTGCGCTCCCTACAGTACTACAATGTACTGAGATATCAATCATTTAGCCAAGTTGGCGCCGGCCGCGCTTTTGGCATCTCACCTGTACTAGACAGAGCAGGCGCCACAATCGGGCGCTGATTTTCTGGGCCGGGCGGATGCGTTACCGCCGGGCCGGCTGAGCAAAGCAGCTCGCCGATCACGTCGGCCGCCGAGTCTGGAGATATACCGACGTTTCCGACGCAAAATTTCATGCACGCCAAGGCGTGCCGGGACGAGCCCAACGCTCCCCGATTCACGGAGAAAGGACTTATGAACAACCGTCTTATCATCGCTCTTCCACTCGCTGCGGTGCTGGCCCTCCCGGCCTTCGCCCAGAATAGCTCCACCACCGCTCCGGCCGCGCAGGCTCCCGCCGCATCTGCGGACAGCGCCACCGGCAAAGCGCCGCTCACCCAGCCTTCGCGCGAGGGTTTCTGGGGACGCATCAATCCCTTCGCCCGCAAAAGCTACGTGAAGCGCCAGACCGAGCCCATCCGCGACCGCGTCAACGAGCTTGATGAGCTGACCGCCGCCAACAGCAAGCAGATTCGCGACACCGACTCGCGCGCCCAGGCTGGTATCAAGATGGCCTCTGACAAGGCAGATGTCGCCGATCAGCATGCCGTTGACGCCGGCAACAAAGCCACCATGGCGCAGCAGACCGCGCAGCAGGTTACCACGCGCGTGCAAACGGTCGAGTCCGTGGTGGGCAACATCGACCAGTACAAGGCCTCGAACCAGACCGAAATTCTGTTCCGCCCCGGCCAGACCACACTCAGCAAGAACGCCAAGGAAGCGCTCGACACCATGGCGGGCGGCCTGAAAGCCCAGCACGGCTACATCATTGAAGTGCAAGGCTTCTCCTCCGGCAACGGCCAGGCTGCGATCGCGGCTTCGCAGAAGGTGGCTGAATCCGTCGTGCGCTACCTCGTGCTCAACCACGAGATCCCGGTCTACCGTATCTACCTCGTCGGCATGGGCAATGCGCCTCTTCCCACGGACGATGCCGCGGCCAAGACCAAGCGCATCCACGGCGGCCGCGTCGAAGTCAGCCTGCTGAAGAACGATCTGGAGCAACTATCCGCCAACGGCGGAGCGCCTGCGACCAGCCCGGCTGCGCAGCCGCAGACGAAGTAACCAGAGCGGAGGCCCCGCCTCCGCCACAATTTTGGGACCGCGGGCGCATCGCCCCGGCCCCTCCCCCAGAAAAAGCCCCTCGTTCGCGAGGGGCTTTTTTCATTTTCCCAACTGTCGGTTAAACCTTGTCATCCTGAGCGAGACGCTCTTTGTCTCGCGAAGGACCTATGCATTTCGCTCGGCCCAAGTCCGACTCCCGCTCAAGTTCCCCAATTCCTGATGAAACGCTACTCGATCCCTCGGCACTATTCCCATCAGACCGCTGTGGGGAATTCTCAGAAACGACATCGGAGGCCGCAATGTCCAAAGCACAATCCATCTCTCTCAACCATTTCACCCAGGCTGTTCAGTCAGCGGTGAAGTCCGCCGTGCAGAAGCATCCCAAGTTCAAACTGGAGGCTCCGCAAGGCATTACCTTCTCGTATCTCATCCGCGGCATTCCCGTGCCCGACACGATTCTCGCCAACGTCACGCTCGCCGAAACGCAGGCGTTCGCGAATGAAATCGCGGCCACCGTGGGACGCGAGTCAGGCGTTGCCGAGTTGAGCTCGGCACAGGGCGCTGTGTTCTCCGCGGGACGCCACGTCATCATCGGCATCCCGGCGGTGGATCAGCTCCTGTTGAAGGAGTAAGGAGGCCAGTCATGTCGAAGCTTTGTCCCAGTGCTCAACCAGGCATGGACAATTGCCGCGTTCTGGGGGTAGTCCAGCAGGATGGACCCGCCCCCAGGCTGGTCTACCTGAACGAAATCCTTCCCGCCACGCCGGACGTGCTGGCGCTCTCGGCGCCGTTGAAGCCGACCGAAGTTTTTCGCTTGTCGGCAACCTGCGCCGAACACAAATGCCCGCACTATGACGGCAGCGACTGCCAACTGGCGACGCGCGTCGTCCAAATCTTGCCGGCAGTCGTCGACGCACTTCCGCCCTGCACCATCCGCAAAGACTGCCGCTGGTTTTCCCAGGAAGGCGGAGCCGCCTGCCAACGCTGCCCCGAGATCACCACGGTGAGCTACAACCTCTCGCCGGTCACAAGGGAAGTCTCAGGCCTGCCGGTCGTGCAAGATCGATAGATCACCGCGGTAATGCCAAAGACTCGTGAGCTTTTTGCACAACTGAGCGCTAGAATTGCGTCCATGCAAAGGGTGATCGCCGCCCAAACGAGGTCGCTGATCGAATCTCTACATGCTCCCGTCTCTTTCTGGAAAAGTTCCGTTAAGCACAAAATTGCCGTGTTGGATCTGATCCGTGCCACGCAGGACCCCGCGGCGATTCCGGACATCGCATGCCTTCTCCTGAATCGCAATCGTAGCGTCGCTCACGCAGCCGCAGTGACTGTCGCAGAATTGTTTCAAGCCCTCAAACCTTTCGAATTCCCGTGGCTTGACCGAACGGTGCGCGAGCGGTCTCCGTATCGCTGGTCATACCCGTCCGCATGGGCGGATCTGAAACCCGATCAGGTTGGCCGCCTGTTCTTGTTTGGAGAACACTCCGTTTTTTCCTTGGGGCTTGCTTCGTTTCATTTCAGCGGCTACGTTCGCGAAGCCGCGCTTGATCAGCTGTCGCGGATTGAAGATGGAAGTGAGCTGCCTTTTCTCCTGCTGCGTCTGAGCGACTGGGTCGACCCGGTGCGGCGGGCAGCCGACCGCATTGTGAGGTCGCGCCTGCGGAAAGAATATGCGCCTTCTTTTGTTCTCAACATTCAACTTGTTGACCGGCTCCGTTTCGATCGGCGCGCCGAAGAGCGCAGCATCGTGACCGCCATCGAGAGTTTACTGACTTCGAAGGAGGGCGTGACCGCTGTCGTCTGCGCTCTCACCGCATTGAACAGCAAGGTGAGACTCTCTTGTTTCCAGATGCTGTTAAAAGGAACCCCTTCGGAGCTTATTCCGCTGATCAAGCTAGGAATGAGTGACCGGGAACCATTGATCCGGCTCTGCGCAGCGAGTGCCATTGCCAAAGTTCCAGACCACAATGCCATGGAATCTCTAGCCTTGCTGGCCCGAGGCGACCGTTTCGAACCTGTGCGTCGCGCTAGCCTGCAGGCACTCGTGACCCGCTCTCCCGATCTCGCTCAACCCTGGTTGGAGCAGGCCTTGTTGGACCCTCATCGCTCGATTCGCGGATGTGCCCAGTTCGAAATCGGAAAGGAAAAGAGCTACGACTTGCGAGGCTTCTATCTCGCTGAACTGGCCAAACAACAGCCGCGCAGCTTGTACGCCGCAATTGCGGGCGTCGGGGAAACGGGTTCTTCCGAAGATGGGCTTCGGATCGCGCCTCATGTTGCCAATCAGACTCCCCGCATTCGCCGAGCCGCGATCCGCAGCATGGCAACATTGAATGCTTCCGGTTTTCACCCACTCCTGCTCGCGCACCTCGCGGATCAATCGCCGAGCGTATCCCGAGAGGCCACGAGAGGGCTCCTCAAGTCGCTTCATCTCGCTTCGGGCGAGGCCTTCTGGAAAGTCTATGCGTCTTCGCCGGAGCGTCACGTAAGACGAAACGCGCTGTTTTTGGTGGCTCGGCTCAGCAAATGGGAAAGCATCAGCTATCTGCTTGAAGCCATTGTCGATGACGAGGATGCCGTCGCAAGAATCGCCGAACTCTATGTGCGCCGTTGGTATGGGAACTTCAATTCGAGCTTCGTTGATCCGACGGCAGCGCAGGTCCATCGGCTCCGCCTCGCATTGGCGAATGCCCGCAGTCGTTTAAACCCCTCTCTCGTGCGAGCCATGGAAATTGGTCTCAACTCCCAATGATTGCGACTTCGGTTTTCCACAGTCTTCCACAGTCAAAAAGGCGATTCGTGTGACGGACAACCTTGACTGAGATTTCTGAAAGAGCAAATGTGGGAATGTGCGCGTAGACGCCAAAGAGGCCGTAGCGCCGGCTTCCCGCCGGCTGTCGCAGGGGCGTCTCGCCCCCGAATCTAAGTCCTTATCCTGCAAGATTTTGCCTGCAACCCCTTTCCCTTCAAGATTTTGCCGCCCATTGCCAGATCTCCCGCGTGCCAACCCCAATGTTTCCAGCCACTTGCCAGATCGTGCGCAAAAAAAATTTGCGTGGATATCTCCCGCGACGCGGTCGGGGCTAGAATCGCATCACATCACGTCTGGGGACGCATCATGAAACGTTTCTGCTGGCTTCTCGCCTTCTCGCTGCTCGTCACCGTCACTGCCTTCGCCATCGACGACGATGACAAGACTCACCATCATCACGAAGACCTCAACGAGACTCAACTCGGGACGGTGCATTTCCCCATATCCTGTGCGGCATCGGTGCAGAAGCCGTTTGCGCGCGGCGTCGCCTTGCTGCACTCGTTCTGGTATGAAGAGGCCGAGAAGGAATTCGAGGACATCGCCAAAGACGATCCTCGATGCGCCATGGCGCACTGGGGTATCGCCATGAGCATCTGGCACCAGCTCTGGAACGAGCCGGACGCCAAGGTGATTGCCCACGGACTCAAGGAAGCGGAGGCCGGAGAGAAGCTGGCCGCGAAAGCCACGCCGCGCGAGCAGGCCTACATCGCCGCGATCCGGACGTTCTTTTCCAATTCAGACAAGCTCGACAACCAAGCTCGTACCAAGGCGTATTCCGACGCGATGAAGAAGGTCTACGACTCGAATCCCGACGACCACGAAGCCGCCGCGTTCTACGCGCTCTCGCTGCTCGCGTCTGAGCCGCATCATGACGAGACCTTCGCCAACCGCAAGCAGGCCGCGGCGATTCTGGAGAAGCTGTTCGCTATCGAGCCCGATCATCCCGGCGTCGCGCACTACCTGATCCACAGCTACGACAAGCCGCAGCTCGCCGAACTCGGCATTCCCGCGGCCCGCCGCTATGCTGCCGTCGCGCCCGCCGCCCCGCACGCGCTGCACATGCCCTCGCACATCTTCGCCCGCGTCGGACTCTGGCAAGACGACATCAAGTCCAACCTCGCCTCGGTCGAAGCCACGCGTAAGACGGCGGCCATGGGCATGGGCGGCGAGGGTCACCAGTTCCATGCCTTGAATTTTCTCTTCTACGCATACCTGCAAAGTGGCCGCGAATCCCAGGCCCGTGCGCTGATGGACGAAGTCAACGCCATGCCCCAGATGCACGACATGTACGGCGTTGGGTTCGATCCGCACCTCTCCACGCAGGCCGATTTCGCTGCGCTCTATCCGCTCGAAATGCGCGACTGGGCCACCGCTGCGGCTCTCAAGCCGGTCGACATTCCCGGCACTGCCGTGAACTCTTTCACCTATTGGGCAAAGGCCATCGGCGCGGCGCACCTGCACCAGACCGAAGACGCCCGTAAAGATGTGGACGCCATCGCCGCCATTCATCAGAAATTCGTTTCGGAGAACAAGCGCGATTTTGCCGAAGCCAGCGGCGACGATTTGAAGCAGGCCCAGGCTTGGCTCGCGTTCTCGGAAAGCAAGTACGATGACGCGGTCGGTATGCTTCGTCCACTGGCCGAGCGCGAGGAAGCGCTCGGTGACGAGCCTCAGGGCATTCCCGTGCGCGAGATGATGGCCGAGATGCTGCTCCTTGCCAACCGCCCGCAGCAGGCTCTCGAGGAATATCGCAAAGACCTGAAGTTCAATCCCAACCGCTTCAACGGCGTCTATGGCGCAGCCCAGGCCGCCGAAGCCGCCGGCCAACAAAGCGCCGCCAACGAGTACTATGCTCTGTTGTTGAAGACCTGCGAAGGCGGCAGCTCGACACGGCCGGAACTGACGCGCGCGCGGGAGTTGTTAGCGAAGAAGTGATCGAAGGCGGGGACCCGAGTGAGTCTTCGCGCTGGTGCGACTTGGGATGCCCCATGTCTCGCCGCCTTTGCGAGACATGGGAATTGCGCGACTGATCGGGAAGGGTGCGACTTCAGTCGCACAGCCAGACCGCAATTGACAGGGGCTTCAGCCCTGGCTTCAGCCCCCGAGGTGCCAAATCATCTTCACGATCAAGCCCGCCATCATCGCCAGCGCCCCAACCAGCGCGTTCCACTCCCGATGCTTCAGATACAAGTCCATCGAGAAGCCGCCAGCGTCATCTCCGAAGCGAGCCGGGGTGATCCGCGGGAACATGCGCGGCACCTGTCGTGCGTACTCGTCAAACTCTGGGAACTTGCCTCGCAGGAACTCTTCTTCACTGCTAATCACAGGAAGATAGATGGCGAAGAACATCACCAGTAATGCCGCTCCCACCCACCAGCTGCGTGCGGCGAAAGCGAATCCAATGCCGATCAGCAACGATCCCAAATAAAGCGGATTCCGCGTGTAGGCATACGGCCCCGAAGTCGCCAGCGCTTCGTTCTTCTTTACGTGTCCCGAAGCGAGCGCCCGCGTCAGCAAGCCGGGCACAATCAGCACCGCGCCAATTCCAAGGCAGGCCCACGTCGGACGCGCCAGCCAGAAGTAGAGCACGGCAAACGCGAACCCTAGCGGGACGCGGATGCGCCTTGCCACTTGCGACCACTCAGCCATGCGCACCGTCCCGTGTGGCGCGGACACTCCTGTCCGCGTCTGCCGATCCCTGCAACAACTTTCGGGCCGCTGCGACCACGGAGTCCACGCTGATCTCCAGCAACCCTTCCTCGGGTCGAGCGAGACGCGCATGAGAAGTTACACTCGAAGGACTGCGCAGCACGACGCTTTCAGTTCCGTACGGCCCATTGCGCGCAGGATCAGTCGGACCAAAGATCGCCACCACGGGGACCTGCAACGCCGCCGCCATGTGCAGCGGCCCCGTGTCTCCACCGATGAACACCTTGGCTCGCCGCATCAGCGCGATCAATCCCGTGATCGACGGTTTGGTCGGCAGCACAACCGCTCCGCTCGCAGCGTTGACCGCATTGAACAACTCTTCTTCGCCCGGCCCACAATTCACCAGGCAACGGAGGCCGTCCTTGTGCAGTTGCCTCGCAACTTCGCCGTAGCGCTCGGCCGGCCACCGCTTCGCGCCCCATCCCGCGCCCGGATTGAGGATCGCGTAGTCGCGGATTCCATGCTGCAGCAGATCTCTCGCAACGGTTTGTTCCACGACCGCATCGCGAGGCAGCACCGCGCGGGGAGGAGTCAGCTTCTTCTGCACGAACTCTTCCACGATCGACAGATTTTGCTCGATCACATGCGTCCCACGCGTGATCACCCGGCGCATGTACACCAGACTGGCCGGAGTCTCACGCGGTTGCGCCGCTCCGATCACCACTTTCGCACCCGACCAGCGCGCCAGCAGCGCCGAGCGGATCGCGCCCTGCAGATCGAACGCCACGTCATAGTTCCGGCTGCGAACGTCGTTCCACAGTCGAACGGCTTCGAGGGCGGTGTGCGTGGTGAACAACGACTTTCTCCATCCACGCAAGTTGGCTGTGTGGACCCAGTCGACCAGCGGACGCCGCGTCGATAGCGGCTTGCGGCGCGGAGTTCCGGCGGCGCACAACAGTTCCGCCCAGCGTTCCTCGATCAGCCAATCAATGATCGCGTCCGGGAATGCCTCGCGCAGAGCCTGCACCGCGGGCAGCGTGTGAATCACGTCCCCCATCGCGCTCAAGCGAACGATCAGAAAGCGAGGATGCCCACTGTCAGCCGCGATCAAGCGTCCCTCTTTGGTAGTGACAGTCGCGAGCGGATGATCTCGGTTGTCGAATGATCTTTGGGATCACCAACGATCGCAACACGCCCACCATACTCGGCGACGGTGTCGCGTTCTGGAACGGAGTCGGCAGAGTAGTCGGTGCCCTTCGCTTGAATGTCGGGACGAATCTCGCGGATGATCGCGCGCACGTCGAGTTCAGGAAAGATCACGACCGCATCAACAGCCGCCAGAGCCGCGACAATCTCCGCGCGCTCGTGATCGGGCATGATCGGACGGCCTTCCCCCTTCAGGGCTCGAACCGATGCGTCCGAGTTGATCGCCACCACCAGCTTGCCGCCCAGAGCCTTTGCGCCCTGCAAGTAGCGGACGTGTCCCACATGAAGCAGATCGAAGTTGCCGTTTGCGAGGGTAATACGTTCGCCGGCGCGCCGCCATTCGTCCACGCGCTGGCGCAGCTGGTCGCGAGTCAGGATTTTGGTCTGTGCGCTCAATGAGGTCGTGTCGCCGGCGGCGTCTGCTCGATGGCGTGCAGCAACTCATCGCGTGAAACCGTAGCTGTGCCGCGCTTCATCACGACGATTCCTCCGGCGTAGTTCGCCAGGTATGCCGCCTCGTGCGTGGTCGCACCCGCGGCCAGCGCCGCCGTGAAGGTCGCAATCACCGTGTCGCCCGCTCCCGTAACATCGGTGACCTGGTCGGAGCCGAAGATCGGAATGTCAACTGGCTTGTGCTTGTGATCGAATGCGACCATGCCGTCGCGGCCACGAGTGATCACCAGCGACTGCATGCCCAGCCGCGCCATCATTTCTTCTCCGGCTTCGAGCAGCTTCTTCCAGTCTTGGCCGATTTGGACGCCGAGCGCCTCCTCGACTTCCGGTTCGTTCGGCGTCGCCGCCGTGATCCCCGAGTATTGCAGCATGCGGTAACGCGAATCGAGCACGATGGGAAGCGAACCGATTTTTCCTTTTTCGCGCAGCGCATTCACCAGCGCCGGCGTCGCGGCCCCATAGCCGTAGTCGGAGACGAGCAGGGCGTCGGAAGCGTGCGCATAGTTTCGTGCTGCCAGATACAACTCACGCGTCAGATGGGAATTCGGAGGCTCGCTTGGCTCCCGGTCTACGCGCACCACTTGCTGGCGGCTGGTATGCGTCATGCCAGCGAGGATGCGGGTCTTCGTGATCGTCGTGTAGCTCTTGTCCTTCAGAACTCCGCTGACCGGAAGCCGCTTGTGGCGGAAGTGTTTCACGAGCAGGCGTCCGGGCTCGTCATCTCCGACAACGCCAACGGGAAGCACGTTCACGCCAAGGTCGGCGAGATTGTTGGCGGCATTGGCCCCGCCGCCGGGAACTACCGTTCGCTCACGATGCTTCAGGATCAACACCGGTGCTTCGCGCGACACGCGCGAGATTTCGCCGAAGACGAATTCGTCGGCCACCAGATCGCCCATCACCGTGACGGTGACATTGGGGAAGGCCTCAACGATCTTTCGGAGGCGTTCGGATTCTTTGAGGTGCTTCGTCATATCGCGCCGCTACGAGACCGATTTTCTCATGCCGCGCCTTCGTTCTTCGATCTTGTTGAGCATGGTATCGAGTGCGTTAGCCGCGTCGCTCAGTTCCAGGCTGACGGGAATGACGGCGAGCGGCTCCAGCGCCGACCGGTGGCTGCCGAGGTTGACCGCGTCTTTTTCGGTGGTGACGAAGCCGCCGGCGTGGCTGGCTGTCTTCAAAGCCAGCAGGTCGCGGATGTCTTTTTCATCATAGGCATGGTGATCGCGAAAAAAGGCCGCGGCGGCTGGCTCGACGCCCTTGTTCCGCAACTGTTGCACGAAGTTCTGGGGACGCGCGATGCCGCAGAATACGACGGGTCGCGGCGGTACGTTCTGCGCAACGATCCCGCGGCGAACCCGCCACACGGACTTTTCAGTGAGCGGGAAGCTGTCCGGGGTAACGTCGTCACCGAGCACGATCGCATCCGCGCGATGCAACGAAGTCAACGGCTCCCGAAGGCGACCGCCGGGGAGCAGGTGGTCGGTGGCGTCCTGCGCCGTGAGCAGGACGATGTCAAAATCGCGCGCCAGCCTGCGGTGCTGGAAGCCGTCGTCGAGCAAGTGGAATTGCGGGCCGAACTTCGACTCGGCGAAACGTCCGGCTTCGTAACGAGATTCTCCGACGATCACCGGCACATCCAGCTTGCGTGCGATCAGCAGAGGCTCGTCGCCGAATTGTTGCGATGAGCCGGATGGGTCGACGAGCAGCACGCCGCGAGTCTTGCGGCCGTATCCGCGAGACAGAACATCGAACTGGATGCCGCGAGCTTTCAGCAACTCGCCAAGGAGAATCACGAACGGAGTTTTTCCCGACCCGCCTACGGAGAGATTGCCCACGCTGATCACCGGCCCTTGCAGGCGGCGTGTGGTCAGTAGTCCACGGTCATAGAGCGCGTTGCGCGCGGCCGTGACGGCTCCGTAGATGGAGGAGAGTGGGTTCAATCGGTGTGTGCCACCTGAGCTGAAACCGGTTGCGGATCGCGGCTTTCAGCCAGCAAAGTCTTGAGCGCGGAGAGCGTACGCTCAGTCGCTCCCATCTGCGACGCGATCGTCTCCTTGGCGCGCAGGCCGAGAGCGCGGCGTTCGGCGTCGTTCGCAAGAATGCGCAGAATCGTTGCAGTCAGTTCGGCAGGGCTGGTCATGCGAACCGCATCGCGGCTGCGGAAGAGCGTGACAATATCCCGGAAGTTTTCCGTATACGGTCCCACGACGATGGCCACACCGTGCTGCGCCGGTTCAATGATGTTGTGACCGCCGCGCGGCACCAGGCTTCCGCCGACGAACGCGACATCCGCGAGTGCATAGAGGGACGCCAGTTCGCCGATCGTGTCGACGACCAGCACGCCGCCAGCTAGAGGTTCTCCTTGCCAGCGCGAGCGGCGACGCGTTGGAATGCCGAATGTGGCGGGCAGAGCGGCCACTTCCTCGAAGCGCTCCGGATGCCGCGGCGCAAGGATCATCACCGCGCACGGATGCTTGCTGAGCACTTCCTGGAAAGCTCGCAACAGCAGTGGCTCCTCGCCCTCCACGGTGCTGCCGCAAACCAGAATTGGGCCAGCCGACTCTGCCGTCAGCGCCCGGCGAACCGTCTCGACGATCGGCTGAGGCGGCGGCACGGCCACGTCGAACTTCAAATTTCCGGTCACGTGAACCCGTGCGGTTTCTGCGCCGATGGACCGCAAACGTGCGGCGTCGTCCGCGGTCTGGGCAAGGAACACTTCGACGTGCGCCAGCATGTGGCGCAAGATCCAGCGCAGGCGGCGATAGCGCGGCCAGGAGCGGTCTGAGATGCGGGCGTTTACCACGGCGATCCGCGCCCCAAAGGCATGAGTTTCGCGCAGGAAGTTGGGCCAGAACTCGGTCTCGGCGAGCACGACCAACTCTGGCCGTAGAGCGCGCAGATAAGGCCGGATGGCGAAGGCGAAGTCCATCGGAAAATAGAAGACGTTCTCTTCGCCAAAGCGCTTGCGTGCCAGTTGCTGCCCGGTATCGGTGGTGGTGGAGATGAAGATCCGGTGAGGCAGGTTGCGCCGCATCTCGTCGACCAGGCGGCTGACCGCCAGAACTTCGCCGACGGAGACGGCATGAATCCAGATCGAGCGCCCCGGCTGGCCGGCCGTCAATCTGCTAGGAACGCTCCCCATGCGTTCCCAAAATCCGATCCGGTATTTTCCGTGGCGGAGGATCTCATAGATCCAGTAGGGCAGGCTCAACACCAGGGCCGCGGCGAGCGCGAAGCTGTAGAGGAGGTAGCTCAAACTGAGTCATTCTAAACTGAGTCATTCTAGAGCGGGGCAGCGTGGAGACCGGTTTCGTGCATCTATAATCAGCGTCATGTCATGCTCTCGAAGACTTCTGTTCGGACTGGCGCTGGCGGCGAGCGTCGCCTGGCTGGCGCCGCGGATCATCGCCAAAGGTTTCGAGAGGCCGGTGGCCAAGCCGGCCATCAACTATCCGGCGCACGATTTTCATCGCGACGAGAAAGTCACCATCGCCGCCGATCCCTATGATTCGCCGGAGAAGGCCAAGATCTTCACCACCAACTTTGCCGAGCACGGCTTCCTTCCCGTGTTCTTCATCGTCACCAATGACGGAGACCAGCCGGTTTCGATCGCCAATATGAGGGTGAAGCTGATCACCGCGAATCGCTCGAAACTCACGCCTATCTCGGTGGACGACTTGTACAGGCGGCTGTCGAATCCGCAGGCCAGCACGCGGCCCAGCCCGTTGCCGATTCCGCTCCCGCGAAAGGCCAAGAGCGGGATCAGCAAGAAGCAGATGGACGAGATCGAGACTTCCCAGTTTGCGGCGCGCGCCGTGGAGCCGCATGCGACGCAGTCGGGATTCCTGTTCTTCGATGTGGGCGGGATTTCTTCGCCGCTGGCGGGCGCGACCATCGACATTACCGGCGTGGACGACGCCCGGGGGAATGAGCTGATGTTCTTCGAGATTCCCGTGGACCAGTATCTAAAGGCCCCGGTGAACCCGTAAGCCCGTCGTCAAAACCTTCACCACAGGGAACACTGAGGGGCGCAGGGGAACACCGTACCGCCGCTCCACGGGCTTTATAATCGTTCATCTATGGCTACGGTTGCGGAAACGTCCATCGCCGCGCACCCGAAATTCGAATCCGTCATTGGGCTGGAAGTGCACGTCCAACTCCTGACGGCGACCAAGATTTTCTGTTCGTGCTCGACGCAATTTGGGGCGAAGCCGAATACGAACGTGTGTCCCGTCTGCCTCGGGATGCCGGGCTCGCTGCCGGTGCTGAACAAGAAGGTCGTGGAGTTCGCCACGCTGGCGGCGATGGCGCTGAACTGCCGCATCAACGAGACGTCGATCTTTGCGCGCAAGAACTACTTCTATCCCGACCTGCCCAAGGGCTACCAGATATCGCAATACGACAAGCCTCTGGCGGAGTTCGGCTCTATCGAGATTCCCTTCGGCAAAGGAAAGAAGAAGATCGGGATCACGCGTGTCCATCTGGAAGAAGACGCGGGCAAGAGCCTGCACGAAGGCTTTCCCGACTCGGACTCGAAGACTGCGATCGATCTGAACCGTACGGGCACGCCGCTGATTGAGATCGTCAGCGAGCCCGACATTTCCTCGCCGGATGAAGCCTATGAGTATCTGACGCGGCTGAAGGAGATCATCCTGTACACCGGGGTGAGCGACTGCAACATGGAAGAGGGATCGCTGCGCTGCGATGCCAACGTGAGCGTACGGCCGCGCGGGCAGAAGGAGTTGGGAACGAAGGCGGAGATCAAGAACGTGAACTCGTTCCGTTTTATCCGCGAGGCGATCGAGTACGACATCGGGCGGCAGATCGACGTGATCGAGTCGGGCGGCAAGGTGGTGCAGGAGACGCGTCTCTACAATGCCAACGAAGGCAAGACCTACAGCATGCGCTCGAAAGAGCAGGCGCACGACTACCGGTATTTTCCGGAACCGGATTTGCTCCCCCTGGTGGTGGATGAGAAGTGGAAGGGCGAGATTGCGCGTTCCTTGCCTGAATTGCCCGAGGCGCGGCGCGCGCGCATGGTGAAAGATTACGGCATCACCGAATACGACGCGCAGGTGCTGACGTTTTCGAAGTCGCTGGCCGATCAGTTTGAGGAAGCGGCGAAGGCGGCGAAGAATCCCAAGCGCGTGGCCAATCTGGTGCAAAGCGAATTGATGGGCCGGCTGAAGGCCAAGGGAATCGAGATCGAGCAGTCGCCAATCTCCATGCAGGGCGTAGCGGCATCCGCCGATCTGGTCGAGAGCGGAACGATTTCCGGGAAGATGCTGAAGGATTTGTACGAGCTGTGCTTCGAGCGCAGCAAGGATTTTCCGGTCGTCTATGAAGAAGAAGGCCGTCCGCAGCAGTCGACCGACACTTCCGCGCTCGAGAAAGTCATCGACGAACTGATTGCCGCCAATCCCAAGCAGGTGGAGCAATACCGAGCGGGCAAGAAGCAGATGCTCGGATTCTTTGTGGGCCAGGTGATGAAGGCGTCCAAAGGCCAAGCCAGCCCGCAGATCGTCAACGAGTTGCTGGCGAAGAAGTTAGGCTAGGTTACGGGACCCGTCACTTTCGTCATCTGATTCACTCCTTGCCCGCGCAGTAGCATGGAGGCATGAAACCCAAGCTGGACCGGATCATCAGCCTGGCGACGCTGGCGGCGTCGATGATCGCGATCGTGCTGGTGCTGAAGCGTCCGGCGCCGGTGGCGCAGCCGCAGACTCCGGCATCGATCGCACAGCCCACACCATCGCTCACTCAGACAACGCCCGCCGATTCGAGCCAGCGGCCGCAGACGGCGGAAGTCTCCGTCACTCCGGCGACTGAAGCACCTCGCTTTTCACCTTCGACTACCGTCCAGCCCACCGCAAGCAATTCGACCACTTCGAGCAATGCGAAGAGCGACCCGCATCCGAACTCCTCCCAACTCAATTCCATGCTGGAGCACTTGTTGGGCGGCGGGTCCGACAGCGGTTCGTCTTCGCTGGACGCCAAAGCTGGCGAAGGCGAGCCGAACATCAAAGATCAGCAGGTCAGCGTGGATGGCGACGTCATCCATGGAAAATTCCTCACCGAAATCGCCGGCAAGGACGTATGGGTTACGATCTCCGGCCACATCGGCGAGAAGGATGGCTACGCCACCTTCGATCCGACCGAAATCAAAGTCGGCGACACCGACGTCCCAGTTTCCCTGGTGAATCCGCTGTTGCAGAAGAAGATGGCGGAGCAGAGGGACCGGCTGAAAGTACGGAACGCTCCGTAGCGCATCCTGATTCACTCGCGCGAAGTCAACCAGCCCATCCCGGCCCCAGGCGATTCTCCCGGGCCACTTTCGTGTACCAGCGGCCTGACTCCTTCAGGGTTCGCTGCTGCGTTTTGAAATCGACGTAAGCCAGTCCGAAGCGCTGGCTGTAGCCGTCGGCCCACTCGAAGTTATCCAGCAGACTCCAGGCGTGGTAGCCGCGAACGTCGGCTCCGTCGGCGATAGCACGCGCCACGGCTGCGATATATCCGCGATGGTAGTCGATCCGGCGGGTGTCGTGAATCATGCCGTTGGCGTCAGGACCATCGTTGTAGGAGCAGCCGCTCTCCGTAACCTCAATCACCGGGCGCTGATAGTCGCGCGTGATTCGCAGGATCATGTCGTACAGCGCCTTCGGCCAGACCTCCCAGCCGAAGTCGGTTTTCGGGCCCTGCTGGCCGCTTTCCATCTTTACTGGGAAGAGCCAATCCTGGGCATGAGCCGCGCGCTCGACCGTGCCGGGCGAAGAGACAATCGTTCGATAGTAGAGATTGATGCCGATGAAGTCGAGGCGTGCGCGAACCTTCTCCATGTCACCCGATTTGATGCGCATGGCGGTTTCGGGCAGGAAGGTCAATGCTTCGGGATAGCGTCCGCGCAACGCGGGATCGATGAACCAGACGTTGGCGATGGCGTGGGCGCGCTCGGCGGCGAGCTTGTCTTCGGCGGAATCGGTCTTTGGTTCACAGGCGGTCATATTGAAGGCCGTGCCCACGCGAGCGGACGGGCGAACGGACTTCAACGCACGGAATCCCTCTCCCTGCGCCAGATTGACAACATGGGTGGCGCGGAGAAACTCAAAGATGCTCTGATGCCCGGGAGCCAGGCTGCCATCAAGATAGCCGCTATAGGTAAAGACGGACGGCTCGTTCAGCAGCATCCAATCCGAAACGCGGTCGCCGAGCGCGCGTGCCATGAGCTGGACGTAGTCGGCAAAACGGGCGGCTGTGTCGCGGTTCAGCCATCCGCCGGAGTCGTCCAGAGCCTGAGGCAAATCCCAGTGATAGAGGGTGACGAACGGGCGGACCCTTGCTTCCAGGAGCGCATCGACCAGGCGGCTGTAGTAATCGATCCCTCTCTGATTCGCCGCCCCCGTTCCGGTTGGCTGAATGCGAGGCCAGGAAACCGAGAAGCGGTAGCTGTTGAGATGCATCGCGCGCATCAGCGCCAGATCGTCGCGCCAGCGATGATAGGAGTCGCAGGCGTTATCGCCGGAGCCGCCATTCTTGATCTTACCGGGCGTGTGCGCGAATCGATCCCAGATGGACTCGCCTTTACCGTCTTCGTTCCACGCACCCTCGATCTGGTAGGCAGCGGTCGCTGTGCCCCAGAAGAAGCCTTTGGGGAACGCGAGTCCCGCAGACTCGCCGATTTGCAGAGGACTGGCGGCTGCCGGCGCGCTGCCGGCCGGGCCTGACCGGCTGCAACTGGAAAGCAGGGAAGGCAGGCCGGCGGCACCGGCTCCCAGAATGGATCGGACAAAATCGCGACGGGTCGGACGCACGCGAACCTTAAGCTCCCAGGGAAATTCTAAACGGTCAGTTGTGTTTCATGAACTTCGCGTCCTTGTTGCCGGTCAGCGAGTTGTACAGCGTCTCGATAAACGCGTCTTCGTTGATGAAGTCTCCCGAGTATTTCTTCCAGGGCTCCAGCAGTTTTGCTTTTTTCATTTCATCGAGAGACTTGTGCTCGGCCAGCGCCTTGGCCACCACGGCGCGGGTTTCCTTGAGCATCTTCAGGTAGGCGCGAACGTCATCGACCGAGGAAATGGGACCGTGGCCGGGAATGATCTTCACGTCCGGCGGAACTTGCGCGATGACTTTCTCCACGCCGTCGATCATGCCGTCGATGCTGCCGCCGCTCGACACATCGATGAAAGGGAATCCATAGGTGACGAAGTCGTCGCCCATGTGCACCACGTTGGACTTGGGGAAGAAGATGACCGAGTCTCCGTCGGTGTGGCCGGCGGGGAAGTAGAGCGCGCGAATATCTTCGCCGTTCAAATGCACGGTTACATCGTGGTCGAACGTAATGATGGGCAGCGCGCCCTTCGGCTGCGGCTTGGTGTCCATGTGTACTGACCCGCCGTTGCCGGCGACACCCGCGCTCTCCAGCCGCTTGCGAACGTTGTCGTGCGCGATAATCGGCGCCTGCTTCTGGAAGTATTCGTTTCCGCCGGTATGATCGCCGTGGTAGTGGGTGTTGATGATGAAGCGCACCGGCTTGTCGGTGATGCCCTTCAGCGCGGCCTGAATCTTTTCGGCCAGCGGAGCGTATTGGTCATCGACGATGACGATGCCGTCCTCGCCAACGGACGCGCCAATGTTCCCGGCATCGCCGCTATCGAGCAGGTAGACGCTGCCTGCGACTTTGGTGACTTTGATTTGTACTTTGCTGAAGTCCTGATCCTGGGCGCAAAGGGTGAGCGTGAACGTGGCGAGGGCGAAAGCGATAGCGAGTTTGCGCATGTCTGTTGCGTCCTTGAGGCGAGAACGTTCCGCGACCCGCCACATTCTAACCCGCAAGAAGGCCGCCGCATAGCGGTGCGGGAGCGCGTCATTCCGGGTTCAGACTGTCGTACACCTTCCACAACTTGTCGGCGGTGGCGCGGTAGAGGATCCAGCCGGCGCCGGCGTCAGAAATTTTGCGGAAAAGGAGTTCGCCCCGGCCGTCGCCGTCGGCGTCGACGGCGTCGATCAGTTCCAGGCGCGGCGTGATGTCGAGATGGTACTTGTCAGTGATGCCCACGTAGAGAGTGTGCAGGTTGTTGTAAAGGTCGGGATAGGCGATCAGCAGAATCGAATATTGAAGAGTCGGGTCGACGGACCCGCTCGCGGCCCCGGATGCCGGCGGCTGGTGCGCGTCAGCGGCGAGCAGGATGACGGGCACATTATTGCCCCACAGGTCGTACGCGATCATCTGCGGATTCTCGATGACGGGCTCGACCGCCTTTGCCGCGCGCGGCGGCTTGGCCGTCGCGGGCTTGGGAGTGATCCTCGCTTTTGCCTGGGCGACGAGATAGGCGTGCAGCCGCTCCTTGGCGAGGGCCAGCATTTGCTGCCGGCGCTGGTCTTCTTCACCCGTCAGCCACTCGAAGGTGTAGGGCCGCGGCGTGGGGCCTCCGGCATCGGAGATCGCCGGGAAATACTGAATGGGGCCGATCGTCGCGGCCTGCGTGGTCGTGGTGGTCGAGGGCTTAACCCCGGGTCTGCTGTAGCCGGGGATGTCGTCCTCCGGAACATATTCCGCCGCCGGGCCGCGACGCAGGCGGGGACGGCTGGCCTGGCTCGCTCCGCTGTCGGACTCAGGCAACTTGGCACCCTCGGGCTTGGAGTCGTTTGCGGCGGTGTCTGGCGGCTTGGATTCTGGCTTGGACGGTGCCTCGGGTTTCTTGAGCCTGGGCGGTTCATCCCCCGAGTCGGATTTACTGTCGGGCGTGGTGGGAGCGGGTGCCGTCTTCGCGGGCGGAGGATTTACGGCCTGCGGATTCTTGGTGAGGCGCGGTGGGCCGTCGCTGTTGTCGATGCCTACCGGCGCTGGTTCTGCCTTCTTGGAAGTTTCCGGCTCTGCGGCTCCTGCGGGCGCCCATTTGCCGGTCCCGAGCCATGGAGTCGGGGCATTTGGAGAATTGGAGTGCAACGCGCTACTGACCGTGAACAGTCCTTTGGATGTGCCCGTGCGCTCCGCCTCGTAGACCACACCGGAGTCCAGCGCCATGGGGACGGGGTCGGCCCGGTAGGCGCCGGCGTCCCAGAACTTACCGTCGATCAAAATAGCGATCGGGACCAGCGATGCCTTGCCGTTCGCCGTAAGCTGAAGCAGGGCGATGGCGCGCGGGCTGGGGTCTTTCTTGCTGGTCGGCTTGCGCTCGCCCGGCATGATCTGCGGGCGCTCTTCCTGGGCGGCCGCCAAGATCGGTAGGAACGCGACACTTGCCATCAGCAAAACCCACAGGCAGCGTGGGTATAGAATCGTGCGCGACAGGGCTCTGGCGTGCCGTCGTGGCATCGCGGTAAGGGTCTGGCTGGATTCTTCCGGAGAACGTTCCATGAAAGTCAATGATAAGGCTCCCGACTTTACTTTGCAGGATGAGAACGGAAAAGAAGTCTCGTCCAGGGATTTGCGTGGCAAAACAGCCGTCCTCTTTTTCTACCCGCGCGCCAATACCCCCGGCTGAACCGTGGAAGCTCGCGGGTTCCGCGAGACTTACAAGCAGATTCAGAAAACCGGCGCGGTGTTGCTCGGGGCCTCGCCGGACACCTCGAAGGCGCAGAAGAAATTCGCCGAGGCCCAGAGCCTGCCTTTCACCTTGCTGGCCGACGCGGATAAGAAGCTGGCCGAGGCCTTTGGCGTGATGAAAGAGAAGAACATGTACGGCAAGAAAGTGTGGGGCGTGGCGCGGACCACTTTCGTGATCGGCCCGGAATGGAAGATCCAGCATATTTTCGAAAGCGTGAAACCGGACGGGCACGCCGAAGAAGTGTTGGCTTACCTGAAGGAAACTGCCAAGGGGAAGGCCTGACGCGGAACTGGGCGGGCTCTTTCTCCGTATCAGATTCCAGGTCGCAGGGTGCGGTGGGTGCGTACCTTGTACCCGGGGAGACTTATGAGAACGATTTCCAGAGTTGTGGTTCTCGGCATTCTAGCGAGCGCCTGCCTCGCGGCGAACGCGCTTTCCGGTGACGACTCGGTAGTGGTGGTGTTCAAGGATGGCCATCGCCATAGCTTTGCCAGGGCCGAGATCGTGCGCATTGACCTTTCGCCGGCGGTGATCGTCTACAAAGACGGGCACAAGGAGCAGGTGTCGCCGATCGACCACATCGAGTTGGGAAGTGTCGACACGGGCAGGCTGCCCAGCCGGAGCCACTTTGTTGGAAAGTGGGAGGTCGGGGACGGGAGCGGCAAGAACTTCTACATCACGCTCGATCCCGACGGACAGGCGGAAAAGAGCACAGGTGCGTCGCACGGCACGTGGGTATTGGTGGACGGCGAAGCGCGGGTGACCTGGGACGACGGCTGGCGGGACGTGATCCGCAAGGTCGGCGCCAAGCATGAAAAATGCGCGTACGAGCCGGGCCGGTCGCTCGACGATTCGCCGTCAAACGTGACGGCAGCCAGAAACACCCAAGCGAAGCCGATCTAGCGGGCTCTATGCATCAGCCGCGGCCAACCGCCGCCAGCCCAATCGCGCCACTCCCAAGAGCTTTTTATGCTCGCGATCCGCGGCGAGTGGCGCGAGCGCTGCTCGGCAAGGTGCTGGTACGGCAGGAGCGTGGAACTTTGCTGGCCGCCCGGATCGTAGAACTCGAAGCATACCTTGGGCAGAGCGATCCCGCCGCGCATGCTGCTGCCGGGAAGACCGCCCGCAATGCAGTGATCTTCGGGCCTCCCGGTTACGCCTACATTTATTTCATCTACGGAAATCACTACTGCCTGAACGTTTCGTGTGAGGCCGAGGGCAAAGCGGGATGCGTGCTGTTCCGTGCTCTGGAGCCACTTTCGGGCATGGAAACGATGGCGCGGAATCGTGGGAGTGGCGTGCCGGTCCACGAGTGGGTGCCGCGGGACTTGGTTGCACTGACCAGCGGTCCGGGGCGCTTGTGCCAGGCATTCGGCATTACAAGGGATCGCGATAACGGTTGCGACCTGACCTCGGTGGACGGCAGTCTCTGGATCGGCGACGATGGCTACCCGGGCGGCCGCGTGCGCACGACCCCGCGCATCGGCATCACCAAGGCCGCCGACAAACCGCTGCGTTACCTGCTCGACGGCAATCCTTTCGTGTCCCGCCAAATCCGGAAGAAGTAAGTTTCCCGATAGAGCCTTAAGACTCAACGTTTTTCAGCAAGGGCACGGGCTTGACCGCAGGTGTAGACTATCCGCCGGGGTTGGATCGGGCGAAAAGCCGCGCGGGAATGGCGATTTGGCCGGATTCTCCGGGTTCTGCGCGCCACTCCGGCAATTCACGCGCGTTTGCGGATTTTGCCGAATCCGGTGGCGGCAGTGGGTCATCCTATGGAGTGGGGAAAGGTTGTGTCCTGCCGTGCGCGATTTTCGCTTCTGGCTGCGGCCCTCGTCCTGAGCTGTGCCTCTCTGGCCGCAGCTTTCGAAGGCGCTTCCGTTGGCCGTCAGCCCGCCAGTCCATCGCGAATCGTGTTGGGATTTGTTGGCGGCTTCGTCCGCCACGACAATGCTCGCCACAGTACCGTCCAACTGGCGGAACGCATTCGCGAAAGCTTTGCCTCCGACGCCTCCGACGTACATGTGCAGGTCTTCGAGAACCGTCATCGCCGAGCCGCTTTTGAAACCATTACCCGCCTGCTGGATTGCAATCACGATGGCAAACTGAGCGCCGCCGAAAAGGCTCGCGCCCAGATCATTCTCTACGGGCACAGCTGGGGAGCCTCCGCCGCGGTTGCGTTGGCGCGCGATCTGAACCGCGCCGGTATCCCGGTGCTGCTCACGGTGCAGATCGACAGCATCGCCAAACCCGGACAGAACGATTCCCTCATTCCGCCCAACGTTGCCGAGGCGGTCAACTTTTACCAGCCTCACGGCCTTCTGCACGGGCGTCCGGAGATCAAGGCGGCAGACGCATCCCGCACCAAGATTCTGGGCAACTATCTGTTCGACTACAAGCGGAATCCCGTGCAGTGCGATATGAGCTGGATGAATCGCACCTTTATGCTGGATCACATTGAAAGCGAGTGCGACCGGACGCTTTGGACGAGAGTCGAGAGCCTGGTGCGCCAGCGGCTGGACGGGCCGAGCGGCCCGGTGGCCGAAATCGCGCACTGAGAGGAACCCTCGTTTTCGGCGAAATCGCTGATTTTCCGGACAACGCCACGGCAGCTCCGTGAGTCTAAAATAGGTAACGGGACAGGTTGCCCCTTTCCGCCAACCTGCGATTCGGATGAGGAGGATTCTATGAACACGTCCACCTTGCGGAACGCTCTTCTTGCCGGCGCGGCTTCTCTCGCGCTGATGTGCCTACCGGCTGCGACTTTTGCCCAACGTGGTGGTGGTCACGGTGGCGGCGGTGGTGGAGGATTCCATGGCGGCGGTGGCGGGGGCTTCCACGGCGGCGGGTACTCTGGTAGAGGCTTCTCCGGCGGCGGCTTCCGCGGTGGCGGAAGAAGCTTTGGTGGCGGCGGATACCGCGGCGGCGCGTTCTCGGGCGGCGGGTATCGCGGAGGCTTCGGCGGAGGGCGCGGTTCTTTCGGAGGGCGTGGCTCGTATGGCGGTTTCCGCGGCAATCGGATGTCGTCTGGCGGATCGCGATCGTGGTTTGCGGACGGACATGCCGGGGCTCGCAATGCTGCGCCCGGATGGCATTCGTTCGGCGGCGGTGTAGGCCGGTCCGGATTCGCCGGTGGGAGAGCGGGTAGTTTCGGAGGCGGACGGGTTGCTGACGGGCGCTTCCACAGCTTTGGCGGTCATGCGGGCGCGTTTGGCACCGCGCCAAGATCCATCGCCAGATCCGGCTTCACGCACGGTGCCTTCGCCGGTGGCGGATGGCGCGGCATTCCCTGGCGCGGCGGTGAATTCGGCGGTCGCGGCGGTTGGGGAGGCCGGGGTGGCTGGGGAGGCCGCGGTGGCTGGGGAGGCCGCGGCGGTTGGGGCTGGGGTGGATCGGGTTGGGACGGATGGGGCTGGGGCGGCGGTTGGGGCTGGGGACCAGGCTGGGGTTGGGGATGGAGCTGGGGGCCGGCAGCTTGGGACTATGGCTGGTGGCAACCCTATTGGGGCTGGCCTTACTGGTATAGCCCGGCATGGAGCGATGACGATCCGCCGTATCTATACCCGGACGCGTAGACTTTCGCGGCTGACTGCGGCGAGAAGCAGATTATCGATCAGCCGCGTAGTGCCGACATACGCGGCCACTGCGACCAGTGCGCCGCGTGTAACCTCAATGACCGGGTCCAGCGTTTCTGGGTTCACGATCTCGAAGTAATCAAGACGCACCGACGGCTCTGCCGCGAACTGTTCGCGCCCGGCTGCGATGAGCGCGGCGGCATTCTTTTCTCCTGCTTCGACCATTCGCTGCACATGCTGCAATGACCGAGAAAGCACCAGCGCCTGCCTGCGCTGCTCGGGATTGAGATAGGCGTTGCGCGAGCTCATGGCCAGCCCGTCCGGTTCGCGCACAATCGGCTCGACGCGAATCCCGACGGGAAGATTCAGGTCACGCACCATCCGGCGAATGATGGCCACTTGTGCTGCGTCTTTCTGACCGAAGAACGCCAAGTCAGGCTCGACGATGTGAAACAGCTTGGCGACCACCGTCGTGACGCCCCGAAAGTGCCCCGGACGCGACCGGCCGTCGAGCTTGCTGCTTAGTTCTTCCACCGTGACCCACGTGACGGCTCCCGCGGGATACATTTCCTCAACCGATGGCGCGAACAGGAGCGTGACGCCTTCCTGCTCCAGCAATTGGCAATCGCGATCGAAGCTTCGCGGATACTTGGCGAGGTCCTCGGTGGGCCCGAACTGCGTGGGATTGACGAAGATCGACGCGGCGACTACGTCGGCAGAAGCTTTGGCGGCCCGCACCAGCGAAAGATGTCCCTCATGCAGGGCGCCCATGGTTGGGACGAAAGCCAGGCGCTGTCCGGCGTGGCGTGCGGCGCGGGAGGCGGTCCGCATGGCGTCGATGGTGGTGAGGACTTGCATTGGAAGAATGGTAATTGACTGTCGGCGGAAAAATGTCGAGCTGCGCTCGACGGACAGCCGAGGGCTGCTGTCCCCACATGGAAATATGCCCATCCTACATGGAATTTACCCACTTCACGGCGATGCCTGCGCCTTTCAGGGTGCCGCCGACAATGCCGCGGTTGCGGCGGATGGCGACGGCGTCCTGCTCAGACGCGTGCGCACTGTTTTCCGCAGCGGCGACTACCCGGCCGTAGGGCCAGTTCGATACCGGAAGGCGCGACAGAGTGGCGAGCAGGTCGTCGGGCTTGACGGTAAGTTCCGCGCTGTCGGCCACGTCCAGCACCGTGACGCCATCGGCTCGCACGATCAGATACGGATTCCGCCAGTTCTTCATGTCCTGGACCTTTTCGTATCTGGCTGCGTCGGCGGCTGGGATGGATTGCAGGATCGATGCTGGATCCGGTGCAGGCTGCGCCGGCTGCTGGGAGCAAGACATGGTCCATCCAAGCAGACTCAGGACGCAGAACTGAAGAAGGGTGCGAGGGCCGAGAATCACAGTGTCGAGATTACCTGACTTCCCGCTTCGCTGACCAGATTACCGGACTACCGCCGGGTAGTCGTGCTTCAGCGCCCAGACGAGAGCCACGATCCACCCGATCACGCTCCACCCCAGGAGAAGGTTGAGCAGGAAGATGGCCAGTACATCGCGCTTGCTGCGCGCGGCGGCCACGATCGTCGGCAGAAAGTACATCACCAGGCCCAGGCCGAAGAAGTGGAAGAAGAAAAACGCGAAAGCGTGCATCGTGAGACCTCCTGTCGGGCAGATCAGCCCGGTACCCTTGCCGGACTGACCAAATCAGTTCTCACCGTCTGATACGTGGGAACGGGTTGCCCGGTTCCGTGCGCCGCCAGCTTCTATCGCCGCATGGTTCGCTTGCGCTCCAGGACCGTTTCCAGACCCGCGCTGGTTTCCCTGGGGAGATGGTACGACTCCTCGTCGGACGGGTACTGATGCGATTTGACGTCGGCGCGGAACGCCTGCACCGCGGTCGCGATCAGAGCGGCCGCATCGCCGTAACGGCGAACGAACTTGGCTGGCGGCCCGAACGTCAGGTTGAGAATGTCGTGGAACACCAGCACCTGGCCGTCGCACTCCGGGCCGGCGCCGATGCCGATGGTCGGCGTGCCGACTTCGCCCGTGATCATGGCCGCGACCTCGCGAGGAACGCCTTCCACGTACAGGCAGGCCACTCCCGCACGATCGAGCGCCACAGCGTCCCGCATGAGCTGCTCGATCGCGCTCAGGCTCTTGCCTTGCACCTTGTAGCCGCCCATCACGTTCACCGACTGCGGCGTGAGGCCGATGTGGCCGGCGACCGGGATTTCGGCGTCGATCAGGTGGCGGATCAGGTCCGCACGCTTTTCGCCGCCTTCGATCTTTACCACTTCCGCGCCGCCTTCCTTCACAAATCGGGCGGCGTTCCGAATCGCATCTTTCGCATCCACCTGATAAGACCCATACGGCATGTCGGCCACCAGCAGCGCGTTCCTGACGCCGCGGCGCACGGCCTTCACGTGGTGGAGCATTTCGTCGACCGTGACCGAAAGCGTGTTCTCGTAGCCGAGCATGGTCTGGGCCAGCGAATCGCCAACCAGGATCATGTCGATGCCGGCTTCGTCCACCAGGCGCGCCGAGGCGTAGTCGTAGGCGGTGAGACAAGTAATGGGTTCGCGGCGGAGTTTCTGCTCGCGGAGAGTGGCGGTGGTGACTTTGCGGCCAGATTCGTCCGGACGGCGAATGCCGATCGGGGTCAAGCTCATGATGCCCTCCAGTGCCCCTCCGGCGCGGCCGGATAGAGCCTGTGCGCAACCTGGCGTCGAGGTGCAGATGACGCTGAAGGCATTGTAGCCCTAGCGGCAGAAAGTTGCTAGGTTCCGTTCGGGTAGTAGATAAGCTGTTGATAATTCTAGGCTTGGAAGATCAAGTGATGTACGTCTGTTGTCGATCCACTACTGGTATCAGTTCGGAGACTACATGACTCTGAGTCGCATGAGCACAAGAGGCCGGATCACAATTCCAGCGCACTTACGCAAACGGCTACGCTTGAAATCGGGTGACGTATTACTTGTAAAGGAAGAAGAAGGACGATTGATCTTTCGTAAAGCCAGCGCGCCGAAGAAAAGAAAACACAAGCCAGCGACGAACGCCTAACAGCCAACGAACTCCTACGCGCCCACCGCGTCCTGCCCGCCCAGCGGCAGGAAATACTGTGTGCCCTTGATCGGCTCCGTCACTTTGCGCAGCAGTTCCTGCAGGTCTTCGTTGCGGTCCACGAAATCGATATCCGACGTATTCACGATCAGCAGATCGGACGACGTGTAGTGAAAAAAGAAGTGCTCGTAGGCTTTGACCACTTCTTCCAGATACTCGTCGCTGACTCCACGTTCGGCGGCAGCGCCTTTCTTCTTCAGGCGCTTCTTGAGCACATCCGGCGTGGCCTGCAAATAAATCACAAGATCGGGCGTGGGCAACTGCTCGCGGAAATAGTTGTAGTAGCGGTTGTAGGTTTCCAGTTCCTGGTCAGTGAGATTCAGGCAGGCGAAGAGCTTGTCCTTTTCGAAAATAAAATCGGCGACGACTGTTTTGCTGGAGTGTGCGCCCAGATCGAGCGCGCGCAACTGTTCGAAACGTTGCACGAGGAATGAGAACTGCGCCTGGAAAGCCGCGCCGCGGTCTCCGTTATAGAAGGACGCGAGAAAAGGATTGGAGTCGGGCTCCATCACACGTTGCGCATTCAGCCGCTCGCCCAGAATGCGGGCCAGCGTGCTCTTGCCCACTCGGATGGGGCCCTCCACAGCAATATATCGGGGGAGTTCGAAAAGATTCGCCATGAGCTCCGGACGTGTTTCGGATACCGCAGGATATATCGGATGAGAGCGCGAGGCAATTGCGGGAAAAGTTAACAGGGAGCGAGAGATTGGGTGATTGAGTCATTGAGTCATTTAGAGATTGCGTTAGCAGGGCCCGCCAGATGTTTAACGACTCAATCGCCCAATGGCTCAATTACTCAATCCGCTACAATTCTTCCATGCTGACAACCCTGCTGGCCGGAAGTGCCGCTGTGGCCGCCGCTGGTGCGGCGGGCTACCAGTCGATGGCTCCGACGGGACAGTGGTATGGCAGAACCTTCACCGGGTTGGCGCGCGGATCAAGGAAGATCGCGCTGACCTATGATGACGGGCCGAACGATCCGCACACGTTTCGCTTGCTCGAGGTTCTCGCCAAGCACGACGTGCGGGCAACCTTCTTCATGATCGGCCGCTATGTGCGGCAGCGTCCTGACATTGCGCGAGAAGTTGTCAAGGCGGGGCATGTTGTGGGCAACCATACGTTCACGCACCCGCTGCTCATCTTCAAGGCAAAGGCTGAACTTGGGAAGGAACTCGCCGACTGCCGCGCGACCTTGCAAGATACGGTGGGAGCGCACTCGGATTTATTTCGTCCTCCGTTTGGCGGGAGGCGCCCGGCGGTGCTGCGGATTGTGCGCGAACTCGGCATGAAACCTGTCATGTGGAATGTCACTGGCTACGACTGGAATGCGCCTCCGGCAGCCGTGATCGAAAAGAAATGCGAGAGTCAGATGCGCGGCGGCGATGTGATTCTGCTGCACGACGGCGGGCATCGCGAGATGGAGGCGGACCGCTCGCAAACGGTGATCGCAACCGATCACCTGATCTCGCGGTACAAGTCGCAGGGATACGAGTTCGTTACGATTCCCCAGATGATGCAGAACCAGATGAACCGCTAGCGCCGGCACCACTACGAAAGGAAATCATGAAGCGCATTTTTCTCTTTCTTCTTCTCACCACGTTGGCTGCTTCCGCCCAGCCGAAGGCATTGTTTTACATGATCGACAATCCCGGTTCGGTGAAGTCGTTCACCGACCATGCCGACCGGATCGACATTCTGGTCCCGGCCTGGTATTCGGTGGACGGCAACGGCCTGGTGTGGGGAGCGCCGAATCCGGCCGTGCTCAAGACCGCCGAGGAGCATCGCGTTCCTGTCATTCCGATCGTTGCCAGCGCCGCGCAGGCGGAGCTACACAAGCTGTTCACGACCGCTTCTTCCCGCAGCGCATTTATCAGCACGCTGGTCAGCGAGTGCAAAAAGCACGGCTATGCCGGCTTCCAGATTGATTTTGAAAACGTGATCTGGAACGACCGCGATCTGCTGACGAGTCTGGTCACAGAAACCGCGGCCGCGCTGCACAAAGAGAATCTGCAGCTGCAAATTGCGACCGTGCCGAATGCCCCTGGATATCCGGGCCGAAGCAGCTTTTCGCACTGGCTGTTTTCCAACTGGAAAGGCGGATACGATCTGAAGGCGCTGGCGCAAGTGGTCGATCTGATCTGCCTGATGACCTACGACCAGAACACGCGCTGGACCGAGCCGGGGCCGGTAGCGGGCTATTCGTGGACGGTGGAGAATCTCGACTACGCCCTGCAGTTTGTGCCGAAAGAAAAGTTGTCGCTGGGCATTCCGGTGTATGGCTACCACTGGTATGCGGGCGAGCCGGTCAAGGGCGAAGCGGGCAAAGACGACCGGCCGAATCCTACCGCGGACTACATTGGGCAGGCGGACATCGACGGATATGTGGCTGCGTACCACCCGCACGTCGAGTGGGATTCGTATGATCGCGTATCGTGGTTTTACTTCTATCGCGACAGCGAGCGCGAGTGGGTCTTCTATACCGACAAGCACGGATTTCAGGAGCGCTGGAATCTGGTGCGCGACCGCGGGTTGCAGGGATTCTGCTCGTGGGTGCTGGGCTCGGAAGATCCGGAGATCTGGTCCGTGCTGCCGGCGAAAAAGTAGCTCAACGCAGACTTAGCCGCATTTCGTTGCTCGCTTCAAATCCCATCGACTCGTAAAGAGGACGCCCGTCTTCACTGGCGTGCAGCGTGACCCGCGCCAAGCCCCGCTGACGGCACCAGTCCACGATGGTCTGCATCACGGCGCGCGCGATGCCGCGGCGGCGATATTCCCGATACGTATACACGTTGAGAATGGTGGCCCGGCGGCATTCCAGGTCATAGGGATGTGCCGGCCACGGCGTGATGACCAGCGCGCCTCCGCCGACCGCGTGAGGGCCGTCATGCGCCAGCCACGCGCGGAATGAACCCTCGGGCAGGGCTTCCTTCAGATAATCCTCCGTCAGCGCCAGCATCGCCGAGATTGCCTCGGCGTCGGTGTAATGCATGTCTTCATACATGCCACGGCGCTGGCGCAGGATTTCAGGGATGTCGTCGAGCGTGGCGGGGCGAATCGTGAAGTTAGAGGGCATAAAGAGACTCTAGAGCCGTTTAGAGAAGAGTGTACTGCTCTGTTGTCATCCTGAGGCCCGCGTTCTGTGCGGGTCGAAGGACCTATGCATTTCGCCGGCGCGTTGCACAGATCCTTCGCCGCAAAAGCGCGGCTCAGGATGACAACCGCGGACTGGTTTCATCCAAATCAAAAGCCCCACCCTCCGCGGAAAACACGGAAAGGGTGGGGCAACCTGTCTCCAGAAACTACGCTTTCACGATCTTCTTCGAAGCCGCGTCCCACACGGCGACCGACTTGTTGAAGTACGAGAAATTGGCCAGATGGCAGCCGATCGAAGTGTGATTGCCGAACACTTCGTTCTCGACCACCGGCTTGCGCGTGCGAACCGCGTTGTAGAAGTTCGCCTGGTGATCCACCGTGTCGCTGTAGCCCGGAGGCGTGGCGTACGACTCGCCCTCCGCGTCGACCGCAGACGCCAGCGCCGCCGGCTCCGGATGATCCTTGTGCCACTGCGCCAGGTACTGGTCCCGCAGCTCGCGCGGCCATCCGTAAATCGAATAGCCTTCGGGTTCCGGACGGGTGTCTTCCGGCTTGTAGGTCAAAGTCGAGTCCTTGATGATCATCGTGCCCTTGGTGCCGTAGAAGCCGATGAACTCGCCGCCGTTGTTGTTCAGGTTGCAGCGCAGGGTCACGCGGAAGTTCGGATAGTCGTAAAGGGTCTCGATCAGATCCGGGAACTCGCGTCCATCCTTGAAGTGGAACAGCCCGCCGCCAGAGATCGCCCGCGATGCCGGAGTGGTCGTGCTGGTGATGTAGTGAATGCCGGAAAGCAGGTGGACGAACAGGTCGCCGCCGAGTCCTTCGCCGTAGTCGGTAAAGCAGCGCCACCGGAAGAAGCGAACCGGGTCGAAGGCGTGCTTGGGAGCGCTGCCCAGGAACGAGTTCCAGTCGATGGTCTTCTCACTCGCGTCCGGCGGAATCGGATAAACCCATGCGCCGGAGGGCGAATTGCGATCCCAATACGCGTTGATGGAGAACACTTCGCCGAGTTTGCCCGAATCGTAGATTTCCTTGGCCTTGGCATAAAGCACGCTGCTCACGCGCTGGCTGCCGACGGCAACCATGCGGCTGTTCTTCTGCGCGGCTTCAACCATGGCGAATCCATCTTCGACGAGGTGGGACATCGGCTTCTCGCAGTAAACGTCTTTGCCCGCGTTCACGGCGTCAATGAAGATCTGGCGATGGTTGTGATCCATGGTGGCGATCAGCACCGAGTCCACATCCTTGCGGTCGAGAATCTTGCGGTAGTCGCGGGTCGTGTCCACGCTGGGATTGTTGACGGCTTCGCGCGCCGCAGTGTGGCGGCTGTCATAAAGATCGCAGACCGCGACGCACTGGATGCCGGGCACGTGCAGCGAGGCCTCCAGGTGCTCGCATCCGCGAATGCCGGTGCCGATGGAGGCGAAGCGAATCGTGTCACTGGGAGCGACCGGCCGCGTGGAGGCGAACAGCCGCTGGGGTTGCAGAACTACTTTGGCAGCGGTAGCGGCAGCAATGGCGCCGGTGCCGAGATGGATGAATTGCCGACGAGACAGGGGATTCTTAGCCATGAGTTTCTCATCCTCGCATGTTGCGTGAGTGTTCCGTGGCAGCGCATGCGCCGGCGCGGAAATGTTGTCCGGGGAGGAATTATCCCACAGACGGGGGCGTGCAGATAAAACGATTTTGTAGAGCGCTCACGAACGCTACAGGGCCTCGTTTTGGCACCCTGAATGCGCCGGATCAAAGCTAAGAAGAGCCCCGCATTGCTGCGGGGCTGGTCTTGTTTTTCGACTCGATCAGTCGCCTGTGCCTGTCAGAGTCGAAGTCTGCGGACTGTTGCTGGCGCTGTCACTCACATTGAGGGAGCCCGGGCGTGTGCCAGTTTGCGTGGGTGTGAAGGTTACGTTGACGGTACAGGTTCCGTGGGCCACGAGAGTAGCGGTGCAGGTTGTTCCGGAGATAGCGAAGTCACCGGTGGTCGAGATTGCGATGCTGGTCAGTGCCACGTCTAGATCGTTGGTAAGAGTAAACGCCTTCGCCGGGCTGCTGGTGCCGACTTTCTGCGCGGCGTAAATGGCGCTGGACGGAGTGAGAGATGCCTGTACGACGCCGGTACCGCTCAGCGACACTTTTTGCGGACTGTTGGGAGCGTTGTCGGTAATGCTGAGCGCACCGGTCAGACCACCCAGAGCTGAGGGCGTAAAGGTAATGCTCACGGTGCATTGCTTGCCAGCCGCCAGCGGAGAAACGCAGGTGGTGGAGGCGACGGCGAAGTTCGTACTCGCGGTAATGCTGCTGATGGTAAGTGGACCCGTGACCGCGTTGGTGAATGTCACCGTCTTGGCGGCGCTGGTTTGGTTGAGGGCTTCATTGCCGAAACTCAGCGAGGTTGGCGACACGTGGGGCGGAGCATTCACCATCAACTGGACCGAATCTTCGGCCTTTGAGTAGTTGGTGGTGTCGGTCGGCGTGAGAACGACGGAAAGGTTTTTCGGCCCCTGCCCGAGCACCGTAGTGGATGGAGGCGTATACACCATGCTGCCCGCGACGGATGACGTGGCATCGAGTTGGGTTGCGCTCAAGGGCGTGCCGTGGGTGATGCTGGCTGGCCGCGCCCAACTGATCGGCGGCATGGCGGGGCAGGTGCCGAAGCACTGGCCCGAGAGGTTGTAGCTGCCGGTGTTGGTATCGGAACAGTCGGCGGCGAGCACCGTATAGATGCCGGTCTGCGCCAGCGTGACTGAACTCAGCGTGATCGTACTCCCTCCTGCGCAGGCGCCATTCGCGTAACGGTTGGCGACGTCAGCGACTAAACTTCCGTCGGGGTTGTAAAGACGAATGCGCGGGCTGGCGCTGCCGCTGGTCGTAACCATGGTCATATCGATGGTGTTGTTGGCGGTACCGCCGAACGTATAGGTGTTGTTCTGCGTCGCTGCACTGAGCGTTCCACTTACCGTCTTACCGCCCCATACAATCGGAGCGTAGCCGAACGGGCTGTTCGTACGCTGCCCGTAAATGACGTAGTTGCCGACGTTGGCGTCGGTACAGTCGCCGAGAAGCAACGTGTACATGCCGGTCGCGGGAAGCTTCACCGTATTCGCCTCCCAGACTGTGCCCCCGGCACACGACCCGTTGGCGTAACGGTTGGCGGCGTCGATCAGCAGGGTTCCGGTGGGATTGTACAGGCGAATCCTGGGATAGAAGCCGCTCGCCCGCATGGTGAAGTCGAACACATCGTTCTGGCTGCCAGAGAACACATACGAGTTATTTTGCGCGGCCAATGCCAGGCTTCCGGTTTGGGTATGCCCGAGAAGGATCATGGAAGCCCCGGAAGGGTTGTTGGTGCGCTGCAGGTAAGCCGCGTATTTGCCGGTCAGCTGGTCGGTGCAGTCACCCAGGAGCACGGTATAGGTGCCGCTCAACGAAAGGGCGACAGTATCCGCCTCCCATGTTGTCCCCCCGGCACACGCACCGTTGGCGTAACGGTTGGCGGCGTCGACGACCAACTTTCCCGTGGGGCCGTAGATGCGGATTCGAGGGTACAAGCTGCCGCTCGTGGTGGTCATCGTGAGGTCGACGACATCATTGACATTGGCGTGGAAGGTATAGGTATTACTCTGCGCGGCAGCGGTGATGTCTCCGGTCACGGTTTTGCCGAAGGCAAGAGTCGTGCCCGGAGGGCTATCCGTGCGCTGCGCGTAAATGTCGTAAGTACCGGTGTTCACATCGGTGCAGTCGCCGAGCAGCACGACATAAGTGCCGGTCGTTGGAAGCGTGACCGAGTCCGCCTCCCAGATCGAACCGCCTGCGCAGGTCCCATTGGCATAACGGTTAGCGGCGTCAACCATCAGTTTTCCGCTGGGATCGTAAAGCCGGATTCTTGGGTAGATGCTGCCGGTCGTGGTTGACATCGTAAAGTCGACGACGTCATTGGCGTTGGCTTTGAAACTGTAGGTGTTGCTCTGCGCCGCAGCACCGATCGTTGCGCTCTCGGTTTGCCCGAAGGGAAGGCTGGCCGCTCCGGACGGGTTGTTCGCCCGCTGCAGATAAATGTTGTAGGTGCCGGTGTTCGTGTCGGAGCAGTCAGCCAGAAGCACAACATAGGTGCCGCTCGAAGAAAGCGCAACGGAATTCGCCTCCCATGTTGATCCACCCGCGCAAGCTCCGTTGGCAAAACGGTTGGCGGCGTCAATGACCAACTTTCCACTGGGATCGTAAAGCCGGATTCTCGGGTAGATGCTGCCGGTCGTGGTCGACATCGTAAAGTCGACGACGTCGTTGGCATTCGCGCTGAAAGTGTAGGTGTTGTTTTGTGCCGCCGAGCCGATGGTTCCGGGTTCGGTCCCACCGAAGGGCAGATTCGCCGCCCCCAGGGGGCTGTCGATTCGCTGGGAGTAGAAGGAGTACGTCCCTGTGTTCGTGGCCGCGCAGTCTCCGACAATGACGGTATAGGTGTCGGTTGCGGGAAGCTGCACAGTGTTCATTTCCACGACCGTGCCGCCGGCGCAGGCGCCGTTGGCGTAACGGTTGGCGGCGGATGCGATCAGTTTTCCAGAGGAGTTATACAGCTGGATCTCTGGGCTCATCGTGCCACTGGTCGTGGTCATGGTGAAGTCGAGAATGTCGTTGTCATTTCCGCTGAACGTGCAAGCATTGGTCTGGCCGGCGGAACTGATGGTCCCCTTCGCTGTCTGGCCAAAAGCGGCACAGGCGGTTGCCCCCGCATGTAAAGACGAGCACACCACGAGACACCCAACGGCCAGTGCGCCCAGCCTCAAGCTTTTCATCTGGAAACTCCTTGAATTTTTCAAGAGGTGCAACTCGCAGGGGAGGACTTTGGAAGGGATAAGACCACGACATCTCCCTGGCGGCCAGTAAGGCCGGAGCCGGCACGGAGGCAGAGCAGGGTTCGAAGGTTGATAGCGTAACGTCGCTCCCAGCACCGGGCAGTGACCGAGAGGCCAAAGCGGGTGTGATTCAGGGGCCCAGAACCGAGTCTATTCCTCAGCCCTGGTAGCTGGTCAAGCCGCGACTTCGTTCAATCCAAAGGAAAGTCAGCAGGGTTGCGGGAAAAATGACCGACAAAAATTGAAAGGGCCGTGACATTGGTTATGCTCTAGCCGCTAGCTCCTGCGAGGGAGCCCACAGCGTGGAAGCATGTACCGTCACAGCCCCTTGATGCGATCACTGCTTTCGCAGTTCCGAACCCCGACTGAACCTCGCAGATCCGTCGGTTTTTTCGGGTCCGGTCACCTTGCGGGTCGCCCCGCCCGGCTGATCACTCAGTCTACTTTGGACTGGCTCGTTTTATTGTGCCAACCCTTTCGACCGTCGACGATGCCAAGTTAACAGAGCATTCATAAAAGTCAACGCAAACTTTCGGTGCAATAGCTATTTGCAAACCTGTGCATAAGTGAAAATGCAAATAGTTGTAGGAACAAAGGTTATCCACAGGGCATTTTGATTGGGACGCGATTTGCACAGCGGCTTGCACAGGTGAGTGCGTGGGTGCAAGACGCTGAAAGGGAACCAAATAATGCGCTTGACGCCACTCAACGGTGGGCGCATCTTCAAGACAGCTCTATAAGATACGAGGAAAAGCGATCACCAGCCCAGTGCGAAGTGATGTGCAAAATGAAGCGCGAAGTGACCCGATGTCGGAACTCGTAGCTTATGTGGACGGCGGCTGCCTGGGGAATCCCGGGCCCTCGGGCATTGGCGTCATCATTGAAGGTTCGGACAGCGGCCCGGTGCGCATCGCCAAGTGGATTGGCCATCAGGACAATAACGTTGCCGAATACGCCGCGCTGATGGAAGCCCTGCAATACGCCGTCGCGCGGAAAGCCCGCAAACTCCACGTTTACTCGGATTCGGAAGTGGTCGTCCGCCAGATGACTGGCGAATATGCCTGCCGCAGCCCCCGGCTCTATTCTCTGCACTGGACCTGCCGCAAGCTGGCGCGTTCCCTGAGTTTCTCCATCTCCCACGTTCCGCGGGAAAACAACGCCGAAGCAAATGAGCTGGCGCAGGCGGCGCTGCGGCAGCGAACCTCCTGACGCCCCGTTCTCACAAACCCGGTTACCAACGATAACTGGCTGCCTTCCCAGCACCGGTGTCCAATTCAACTATGAGACTGCTCCGGTTCTTGAAACGGGCCGTGCTGGCTTTAGCGTTGGCCGCCTTTGTGCTGCTGGCAGGGGTATCGGTCTATCTCCGAATTGAGCAGTACCGGTTTCGGCGACAAGCAGAACAACTGCTGGCCGATGTGCGAGGCTTGGAATTGAACAAGGCCAGCGCCGCGGAGGTGCGCAGCGTTGTTAAGAAGTGGGGCTTTACGGAATGGGGGAAGCGCCAGATCAGCCGGGGCACTCCTGCACCGACGATAGCTGCCTCTACCGTTTTGAACTCGTGCCGAACCTACGCCAAGGTCATCTCGCGGACCCTTTCCTTTCGGCACTCGAGGCGCAACCTCTCCAGTGGCTCGGGTTGCGTCTGACTGTCATTCACGCGTGGGTACAGATACGAAGGAAGACACTCACCTCTGTTTCATTTTCAGTCTGGACGGTGGGGCGAGGGTGCGACACGAAGGGCCGACTAGATTGCACTCTGAGGGGTTACGCGGACACTAATCAGCGAGAAAGCGGCTGGAGCTCGCGCCAACAGCCGAATGTCAACCTGAAGCAATACCTCTCGCATCCCAGCTACCTCGTAGGTGCCTTTCCAGAGTTCGACTGCATCGACACGGGGGGCTGTCCTAACCGTAGTCATCTGGGCTGAGCTTCACCCAGATGCGAATGCGGACGACGTATCTCGCTTAATGCAGTTCGACCTGAGTTGTCTTACAAGATTCATCTCCTGTAGAGAGCGTGATCTAATGCCGGCTGCGTGGGCGCAATCGGTTCAGGACAGCCGGCAGTCGCCAGAAGTCCTTTCATGCACGCCGGAGGTGTCGAGTCGTGCGGCGCAACTCGCGGACGCAATTGCAGTCGTCCGACCGAAAACCGTCGAACTAGTGGCCCCGCCCCCTTATATGTCATCGCCGCAACTCCGAGACCTCGAAATCGTCAACGTGATTAAGAAACCGGAGAAACACGCCCCACAACTATCAAACGTCTACGTCGACAAACCGGAAATGATGACGACCGCAGATACAAAGTCTCCGCTAAGGGCTGGGCAGGAATATGTGTTTCTTCTCCAGGTGCACAACACTCCTGGAATTGGCTGGATCGCGCTCTACCCCTGCGGAATCCTGGCGTTGAACAATGCCAATCTGGCGATGGTGCGCGAGGCGGCAGCACAGTCCGGGGACGGTACCGAGTAAGCAGAGCTTTCGGATCCAGCTGAATCCTGGCTCCATCCCGCGCCACCGTCGCAAAACTTCAGGGGCATGTACTTTCGAGTCCTGGCCGTTCCTTGACACTCCACAAGACGGCCAGCGAGACTGCAACTGACGCATTCTCGACAACTTAGGGTCGAGCCGTATCAAAAGTTTTGGAGCAGGGAACCACAACTCGCAGCCGCCAGTCCAGCATTTCCGCGGCATTGGCCGCGTCCAGTGTTGGTCCAACCCTGGATTCGCCGTTGATGCTTCACGGAGGCGGCCACTCGCTCGCCGAGATGGCGCAACGCGATCTGGATGCCGCGCTGCAGTTGCTTACCGAGCGCGCGCAATACATCACCGGCGCGAACGGCGCCGCGATTGCCCTGCGCCGCAACGGAAAGAAAGACATGCTGTGCCGCGCCGCTGCCGGATCGAATGCGCCGGAGCTGGGCGCGTTGCTGTCAACGGAATTTGGCTTGTCCGGCGAAAGCGTGCGCACCCGCCGTCCGCTGCGCTGCGACGATGCCGAGCGCGATCCGCGAGTGAATCGCGAAGGCTGCCGCGACCTGGGCATCGCGTCGGTCGTGGTGATGCCGGTCGTCAATGACGACGAAGTCCTGGGCGTTTTCGAATTGTTCTCCGGCAAGGCAAACGCTTTCGGAGAGCGCGATCTTTCGACGTTGCAACGCCTCAGCCAGATGGTGGAGACGGCGGTGAAACTGGCGCAGGCTGCCGAGATGTTGCCGCTGCCCGTGCTGTCTCCGGAGATTCCGCTGGCCGAGCCCGACCCTCCGGTCCTGGCGAGTTCCGAAAAGGCAGAGGCTGTTATCGCACCAGTGAAAACTCCGCTCCCGGTTGCGCCGGAGATTTTTGCACAAGCTCCGGCGGAAGTCACCGAGCCTGCGCCGACGATGGCTGAGTTTGTCGCGGACGTTGTGGAAGAGGAAGCCGCACCGGTAAAGGCTGCGGTGCAGGAATCAGTGATCGCCCCAGCGGTGGCTCCCGCGGTCGCGGCCCCGGAGAAGCCGGTTGTACCGCAATCGCTCCCGGCCAGGAAGCCGCTGTTCTGGTCCGTGGCGTTGAATCCCGTGGCCAACGCAGAGAAGCCTGCGGCCACGGATCACAGCAATGTGCCGCCGGTGTTGCGCAATTTGAGTTCGTGCCAGGCGTGCGGTTTCCCGGTGTCTCCTGGAAGAATTCTTTGCGTCGAGTGCGAAGAGAAGAAGTGGCGCGGCCAGCTGAGGTCGCGGAAGCCGATTGATTCCCCGCTACCCATGGCCGCGACCACGCAGCCCGCGGCTCGCGCCTTTGCGGCAGCGGCCACATCGACGCCGGTGGTTCCGGCCGTTTCCCCGGGAGCCGGGACCATTGCGCCGAAGCCCGTGCTGGAAAGAAAAGAAGAATCGCCCGTGATCGCCTCGCAGCCCGCCGCGAAGACCCCCGAAACGGTTCCGGCATTTGCCGCCGCCGTCCCGCCTCCGGCCTTTACTTTGAGCGCCGGGCTTCCGAGTTCTGAATCCTGGTTCTCCTCGAAGAAGTACATTTTGGGAACCCTGCTGCTGATTGCGGCGGCGGCTGCCGCCGTCTGGTTTCTGCGCTAGTGTTTCCTCTGTGCTCCCCCGTGCCCCCTGTGGTGAAAGCTCTTTGCCTCTAATCCTGCAACACAGATGGCCCGAATCCCTTGACAAGACCGGCAACTCTGCTAAAGTTCCGGGTATAGTTTTCGACTCTAACGCACAATGCCAGGTACCCTGTCTATGAAGAATGTCTACGAAGTGTTGCGGCAAAAGGAGATGGAGTTGACTCGCCTCGAGAAGGAAGTCGAGGCTCTGCGGCTGGTCGCGCCTCTGCTCTCGGAAGAAAAGGAACCGCTGGCGGAAATCGGCAAGCCGGCCTTGGCGACTGCCGTGAATGGCCCGCAACCCACCGGAAGAATTTCGGTCTCGACGACTCCGACTCCGGTTCCGCAGCCGGTACGTGCCGCCGGCTGGGAAGACACCGCGAAGCGCTGGCCGTAGCCCCGCCGCCATCCGATCCGCCCCACGCACGGTTCCAGAGCAGCCCGGGATAAATCCCGGGCTGTCGTATTTCTGAGACCCTTCCGAAAATTCAGGGGTACAATTGGGGCAAATTTCCGGGGGATGCGGGGCAATCCGGACATAGGGAGGGGCGCATGGCGGGATTCTGCGTCAGTTGTGGCAAGCCGTTAACCGGACCGTTTTGTAATAGCTGTGGCGCGAAAGCGGTCGCTCCAGGTGGCGCTCCAGCAACTCCGCCGGCGCCGGCCGCATATCAGCCAGTGGCCGTTCCCGCGCCTCCGCAACCGGGGTCACCCATGTCCGCGCAGAGCTATCAGCCGGTTTCGTCCCCTCGCACGGCTGCCCCGGCAGGATCGGGAATTGGAAGAATCCTGCTGTGGGTGGGAGGCATCTTCCTCGTGCTGTTCCTGCTGGGCGGTGCGGCAGCCATCTACGGCGTGTACTGGGTAAAGCACAAAGTTGCCACCTACGCATCGGCAGTCAGCGGCAAGCCCAGCGACTCGTTGAAGGTGGTTGCATCGGGAGACAGCTGCCGAATGCTTTCGACTGCCGAGTTGCACGACATACTGGGAGTCACGATCGAAAAGAGCGCAGAGATTATGGACGAGGGGCATCCGGGCTGTGCCTACTACACCAACGCGCAAGCGGTCAGCCAGTTACAGCGCCAGGCCATCGAATTGGCGAAGAAGCAGACCGACGAAGTCAACAAGCGGCCCGGACCCAAACCCGATAATCTTCCGGCGTTACTGAAAAACGCGAACGAACTCGAAGGCGTGGTGAAGACGTTCGGCATGTCGCAGCCGCCTCCGGACGGCCGCATCTTTTCGTTTACCGTGGAACGCGGGGTCGGCGCCGACGCCTGGTCCGGCATGAGGGTGACCGAAGCGGCGGTGCCGGGGTTTGAAGAGATCCCCGGATTGGGAGACCACGCCATGATGGGGGCGTTCGGGCACGCGCTTTATGTGCAAAAGGGAGACGCGATCATCACCATGTCTACGATGTTCGTTCCCGATGCTCGCGTGAAAGGCACTCAGATCGCGAACAAGGTCATTGCGAAGCTGTGAAGACCTCATCGATCGGAATGCCTTCGTTTCTTAGCCGACGACCATTTCCCGTAACGCCGCCAGCAGCCGGTCCACTTCTTCCAGCGTGTTGTAGTGCACCAGGCCGATGCGCAGGAAGCCGCCGGACTTTTCCACGTCCAGATGCTCGGTGAGATTTAGCGCGTAGTAGTTTCCGTCCCAGGTGAAGATGCCGCGCTCGCCGAGTTTGGTGGCGAGTTCGAGCGGCGGATGACCTTCAATCCTCACCGCCAGCGTAGCGCAACGCTCATCCGTGCGCGCTGGATCGGTGATGCCATAAATCTTGGCGCCCTTGATCTTTTTTATCCCTGACATCAACCGTTCCAGCAAGCCGCGTTCGTGCGCGTGAATCGCCGCGTACGCGGATTCGATGGCCGCCCGGCGCGTTTTGGCCTCAGGGTTGGCCTGACGACCGAGATCGGCAATGTAGTCGACACATGCAGTAATTCCCGCAATGCACTCGTGATTCAACGTGCCGTGCTCCCAGCGGAACGGAACTACATTGGTGAGCGGGCGGACTTTGTACGGATGCAGACCAGTCAGATGTTCACGCTTGCCGAAGAGCACGCCCATGTGCGGTCCGAAAAATTTGTAAGTGGAGCAGACCAGGAAGTCGCAATCGAGAGCCGCAACGTCGATCAGCCCGTGAGGTGTGTAGTGCACCGCATCCACGTAGGCCAGCGCTCCAACTTCATGCGCGAGACGAACAATCTCTTTCACCGGATTGATCGTTCCCACCGCATTCGATGCGTAGCCGACCGCGACCAGCTTCGTCTTCGAGTTGATCTTCGATTTCAGATCGCTCAAGTCGAGCGTGCAGTCTTCGTCGTGAATTTCCGCCCAGCGAACAGTGATCCCGCGATCCTCAGCCATCGCCAGCCACGGCGAGACGTTCGCGTCGTGATCGAGCCGCGTCACCAGGATCTCGTCGCCGGGTTTAAGCTCGCGGCCCAGGCTGCGCGAAATCATGAACGTCAGGCTGGTCATGTTCTGCCCGAAGACCACTTCGTCGGCGGCGCAGTGCAGGAAGTCGGCCATCGCAGCGCGAGCTTCGACGATCACGGCGTCCGTGCGGCGGCTGGTCGCATAGTTTCCGCCCGAGTTCGCATTATCACGGCGCACATAGTTCGCGATGGCGTCAATCACGCGCTCCGGGACCTGTGTCCCGCCAGGGCCGTCAAAGAAGGCGGCGGGATGGCCGTTCACGGTCTGGGCAAAGGAAGGGAACTGCGCGCGGATGCGAGGGAGGTCGAGAGCTGGCGCGGTAATCTCTGTCGTAGACATGGGAGTTTCATTTTCTCACGGGCCGCGCAACTGCAAGGGTGTCGCGCGCGTGCCACGATCGGCCGGGACAACCTGGGGCGTACACTTGCAAGGCGAATGGAGGCCCAGTGCAAATGATTCGAACGTTTTCCATCACAATGATCTCTATTTTGGTGACGGCCACTCTCATCGCAACCAGCGTGGCGCAGACTGCGTCTGCTCACGCGGCCGAGTGGATCACCGTCAAGCCCGAGTCCGTGGGCTTCTCCACCGAGCGCCTCAGTCGCCTGCACGACCTGATTCAACACGAAGTCGACAGCAAAGATCTGGTCGGCGCCGTCACCATCCTGGCGCGGCACGGAAAGATCGTCGACTACCGCGCCTACGGCGTGCGCGACGCGGCCACCGGCGCGCCTATCGACAAAGACACCATCGTCCGCATGTTTTCGATGACCAAGCCTGTCACCGGCATCGCGCTGATGATGCTCTATGAAGAAGGCAAGTGGCTGCCGTGGGATCCCATTGCGAAGTATGTGCCCGAGTTCTCGAAACTGAAAGTCTTTCAGGGGGCCGACGCGAATGGGAAGCCGGTTCTGGCCGATCCCGACCACGCGCCGACCATGATGGAGCTGTGCACGCACTCGGCTGGATTTACCTATGGCGCGATGGCCAAGAACCTCGTCGGGCAGCTCTATCAGGAGAAGAAGCCGTTCGAGTCGAAGAACCTGCAGGAATACATCGAGAAGATGGCCGACCTCCCGCTGCTCTACCAGCCGGGATCGCGCTGGAGTTACAGCACCTCGATGGACATCGAGGGCCACATCATCGAAAAGCTTTCCGGACAGACGCTCGCCGATTTCATGCACGACCGCATCTTCGCGCCGCTCGGCATGAACGACACGGGATTTTATGTGCCGCAAGAAAAGGTCACACGCTTTGGCACCAACTACGCCCGCAACAAGGATGGGAAGCTGGAAGTCTCGGACGCAGGTCCCGGCGGCAGCACGCAGCACTACACCACTCCGCCCGGCGCGGCATGGGGCGGCGGAGGCCTGGTCTCGACGGCACAAGACTACTACCGCTTCGCGCAGATGCTGGCCAATGGCGGCGAGTTTGGCGGCAAGAGAATTCTTTCGCCCGCGACGGTGCAGCTGATCATGTCGAATCACCTGCCGCCAAAATTGCTGACCGGCGAATTCGGCATCGGACAGCACGTGATGCGGGCCGGCTTCGGCTATGGCATCAACGGGGCGGTGATTTTCGATCCCGCGGCGGCGGGAATGTCCGACGGCAAGAACACATACTTCTGGGACGGCGCGGCGGGCACCTGGTTCTGGGTCGATCCTACGAATGACGTGGTGTTTGTCGGCATCATTCAGCGCATGACCGATCCGGACAACCACACGCTCCTGTATCGCAGCCACGCCACGGTGTACCAGGCGCTGGTGGATCCGGCGAAGTAGGTTTTTGGCGCGAAGGCATTTGCTCCGCATCTGGATCTCCAGCAGACTGCTGAAAAACTCGGCGCAGCGCTTGACTTTGGGTGGCGCAGCGCTTGATTTTGGGTGGCGGAGCGCTTCAGCGCTGCGATAAGCGGCCTTTTTTCAATGTCGGCTTTAGCCGCTGAGGTCAGACTCCTGGGCAGAACATAGTTTTTCAGCAGCCTGTCAGGCGACGGCTCTCACAAAGTCCGCGAGCATTCCATAAGCGGTGGCATAAAGCCCCGGATTTTCTTCCGTGATCGCGAGGCCGGGGAAGATGTCAGTCTCGAAATAAACATACGACGACGTGCCGCTGATGCGCGCTATCGGCTGCGTGTTCAGAATCTTCTCGGGTTTCACCGTGGCTTCGACTCCGTTGGCGGTGCGCCGCGCGCGGCACACGAGCTTGAAGGGAAAGCCGTCGCGGCGGGCGTTGCGCACGGCGTTCGCCGTCACTTCGCGGATGCCCTCGCGCTCAATCTCCTCCACCTTCAGCGGCACATCCATGAGTACGTTAACTAAAGCGGCGGTCTTCACGGCCGCGTCCCAGCCGTCAATGTCATGCGACGCGTCAGTTTCCGCGACGCCCAGCGCCTGCGCCTTCTTCAGCGCATCGTCGAAGCTCAGTCCCTGCTCCATCTCGCCGAGGATCACGTTGGTCGTCGAATTGAGCACACCGTGGAAGCCTTTCAGTCGAATGGCGGGGAGTTGGTCGAAGAGCGAAAAAATCGGCACGCCATCCATCACCGTCGATTCGAAAAGAAACCGCTTGCCGCGCGCGGCGGCCAGATCGCGCAGTTCACGATAGGCGTGGACAATCGGCCCCTTGTTCGCGGTGATGGCGTGGGCCCCATGTTCGAGCGCGGCGCGAATGTGATCGACCGCAGGCTGGCCATCCTTCACGTTCAGCGATGTCGCTTCAAAAAGAACGTCGGCGTGGGCAGCGGCGAGCCATTCGCGGACGCCTTTGTGTGGCGCGGGCACTCCTGCCCGCGAAAGGCTGGACAGCGTCGCAGCCTTTGATGTGAGCAACGAGGCACTCAGTCCGTCCGGATCGGCAATCCATCCCAGCCGCCGCGAAGCGGCGCCCGTAATCTTGTACTCAATCCCGTGCCGCTCGCGTAGTTCCGCCGCGCGGTCTGCCAGAAGCTGGACCAGCGTCCGATTGACGTTGCCGAAGCCGAGAAAGCAGAGGTTATACGTGCGGATGGCGAACTCCGAAAGAAGTTTCAAAGTGGCAAGGTTTCAAAGTGATCTGACCGCGACGGCCGAGCAGTAGAACAACACGTGAAGTTCGAAACTTTTGAAACTTTGCAACTTTGAAACTTGCCTTTCTACCCCATCACCGTGGCGTGCTCGGGTTTGATCTTGTACAGCACCCGCACTTCGCCGGGCTGGCCGTAGGGATATTTGTCGACGCCCAGATACTTTTTCGCCATCTTGTGAATGTGATCGCCGGCGCCATCCTCGGTGATTTCGACCACCGTGCCACGAATTTCGAGATACCGATAAGGATTCTCCGGATCGATGATCGCCATCGACACCCGCGGATCGCGGCGCACGTTGCGGTCTTTCTGCCGCCCGCGGGCGGAATTGAAAATGACATTTTGGCCGTCATAGTCGACCCACACCGGCGTGACTTGAGGCCGGCCATCCGGCATCAACGTGACCAGGCTGGCGAACGCGCGCTTCTGAAAAAGATCGAGATACTTCTCGGGGATGACCGACATGAAAGCCTCCATGAGTGCGGACGGCAGCATTATAGCGGCAAGCGGCATTATCGGCGATGCGTTCCGGACTCGTGTTTGCTGAGGCTGTATTCGTTTAGAATTCTGGACTATTCCATGACCACCCATCACCAAGGGAGACTTGAGAACTGATGCGAACCAACCTTACCCGGCGCTTGTGGCTGCAGATCGCAGTGGTATGCCTGCTGAGCAGTTCGATCGCGCTGGCGCAGAATCCTCCCGCCCAGAAATATCCGCCGACCATTGTCTTCATGACCGACTTCGGCGTGCTGGACGACGCAGTGGCGATCTGCCACGGCGTGATGTACTCCGTCATGCCAACGGTTCGGGTCACCGATCTCACGCACGAGGTCACGCCGTTCTCGATTCTCGATGGCGCGCGCTTCCTCGAAGGCGTGACGCCGTATTATCCGGCGGGCACGGTGTTCGTGGTGGTGATCGATCCGGGCGTGGGCAGCAAGCGCAAAGCCGTCGTCGCAAAGTCGAAGCGCGGACAATATTTTGTGCTTCCGGACAACGGCCTGCTCACGCTGGTCGAACAGAGTGACGGCATCGAAACCGTGCGCGAAATCACGAATACCGACTGGATGATCGGCACGAAACTCTCTTCCACGTTTCATGGCCGCGATGTCTTTTCGCCCGTGGGCGCGCACCTGGCGCGCGGCGACGACTGGAGCACCGTCGGCCCGGAGATGCCGGTGAAGAGCCTGGTCCGCCTGGATCTGCAAGCGGCAAAGCTGGATGCAAACGGCTTGAGCGCGACCGTGATCGCGACGGATGGCCCGTTCGGCAATCTCATCTCGAACGTCGATGCGGAGGATTTTCTGAAGCTCGGTTATCAGCATGGACAGGAAGTGACGATCACCCTCGCCGGCAAAGCGCTGAAGCTGAAGTTCGCCAACACCTTCAGCGATGTGCCGCTGGGCGATCCGCTGCTGTATATCGATTCGCGCGGGCATCTCGGGCTGGCCGTGAATCAGAAGAGTTTTTCCGACGTGTACGGAGTGAAGCCTCCGGCGGCGCTGGTCATCCCGCGGGCGGGAAAGTAGCCGCGGCTATAGGCTTGCCGCCATTCGCGGCAACACGGCCCGCAGCAGGGACTCGAAGGTGTGCTTGACGCGCTCACCGGTCTCCATGACTTCGGCATGAGAAAGCGGTTGATCGATGATCCCCGCCGCCATGTTGGTGACGCAGGAGATCGCCAGCACTTTGATTCCCATGTGGCGCGCGGCAATTACTTCGGCGACGGTCGACATGCCCACCAGATCCGCTCCAATGCGCCGCAGGTATTCGATTTCTGCCGGCGTCTCATAACTCGGCCCGAGCAGCCCGGCATACACGCCCTCGTGTAACGGGATTCCAAGTTTCCCCGCTTCCGCGCGCGCGATCTCGCGATAGTCGCGAGCGTAGGCTTGCGTCATGTCAGGAAAGCGCACTCCGAAACGGTCATCGTTCGGTCCGACCAGAGGATTCGCTCCCTGCAGGTTGATGTGATCGCGAATCAGCACGAGCGCGCCCTGCGAGTAGCCGCGATCGATTCCTCCGGCTGCATTCGTGATGATCACCGAGCGGATTCCCATGCGCGCGAACACACGAATCGGGAAAGTGACTTCCTGCGCGGAATATCCTTCGTACAGATGCACGCGGCCCTGCATGGCGGCGACGGCCACACTGCCGGCGTTTCCGATCACCAGCTGCCCGGCATGGCCAATAGCCGTCGAGCGCGGGAACGTAGGAATCTCCGCGTAGGGAATGCGTGCGGCATCGGTGAGCGAATCGGCGAATCCGCCGAGACCAGAGCCCAGGATCAGCGCGATCTTCGGCCGAAGAGAAGTCCGTGACAGCACAAACTGCGCGGCGGACTCAGCGAGCGAGAGTTGATCAGGCATATCGGGCAAAGTGATAAAAAAGTGATAAATGGGATGCCCCATGTCTCGCCGATGTTGCGAGACATGGGAATAAGTGCTGCATCCATCGAAATCCATCGAACCGAAACTGTGATGATTACAAATCGCCGTCAGCCAGATAACGCCCGTGGCCGTTGCGATCCAGCCAATCATACAGAAAGGTCTGGTAGAGATACGACGCAACAATCTCTTCGCCCAATTCATGCGAGTCGGCGCAGATGAAAGGCACGCGCAACCCGGTCAACACCGCCAGCAGCGATTGCGTGATGCGGTTGGGATTGGCGCCGCGGTAGGGATACTCGGACTTGATTTCAGTTAACGAGGCGGTGACCACCAGCAGACTGTATGGCCGCGTGCTCATGCGGCGCAGGCGATCGACAAACACGGTGCGATTCGTGGTGAACGACTGAATCAGGTCAGCAAGATCCTTGCGTTCGACGACGCACGAATCTTCCATGCCCTCGACCGAGTAGTCGCCAAGTTTCAGCGCACGATGTTTGACGCTCTTGAACCATCCTTTGAATCGCCGGAACGAAAGCGGATTCTGCTCGCGCGTGTCGACAATGGCCACGGGCAACGGAGTGCGGATTTGTGTGCCTCCGCGTTCCGGGATAACCGGTAGCATCGGCGGTGCGACCGGCATGGGCCCGCCGGACCAGGCAAGAGGAGACGGGATCAGAGTGCGTTTGCGGGGCATTGGGGGGTCCTTGCAGGTGGGCCCGGCAACAAGTGTAGCCAATTTGGGCCGAACTGAGCGCTATTGCCTGTTTTCGACAACCATGTGTGGTCAGAGTAGACTGCGAGCGATGAAACGCGCCATTTGTGCTGTCATTGTGGCCCTTCTTGGCATTGGGTTACGCGCTCAAAACACCACTGAAGCACATGCTCCACATGGAACGTGTGCGGAAGACAACGAATCCGTTGGCTATCCACTGAAGGGCTGGATTGGGTACACCAACACCGGAGAGTCCGTATCCGAGATGATGGTTCAGGCTATTACTAGTCTCGACAAACCGCCAGTAGCAACTGCGAAAACTGATGCCGCTGGCAGGTTTTCTTTCCCGACAATTTCGACGGGGAGGTACTACCTGAGAGCGAGGAAGAAGCTCGTCGGAGAGACGGTTAGCGCGGATACGGTGGTGACAGTCAGCAGAGGAAACAATCGCATTGCCTGCCTCGTGGCAGAAACTGAGGCCACAGGGGAATCCTCGCCAAGGTAGTTGCGAAGCACATTTCCGATTTCACTCTTCTCCGGCAGAGGGGTTTCGAGCGTTAAGGCCTGTTAACAGCAGTTGTCGGCGACCGCGCCGTTTACAATCTAGGCGATGAGCCGCCAAACACAGCTACACGTGTTTCCAAGAGACGTGAACGAACTACTTGTTGGTATGCGCGACAAAGAGCCGCTGGAAGTAGCCCTGCAGCGCGGAAGCTCTGCCACACCGGAGCGTCAATCGTTCATTCCTGACAATATGAGCGGCAAGAGTTTGGTTTTGTGGAGCGAACGATTCGCTCCCAACCTGCAAAGACGCTTCGTGGCGACAGCAGACTCGCCCTATTACCTCGCAGACGAGCAAACGGAGCCGGTATTCGAGTTGTCGCTGTCTGGCGTCACGACGTGGGAGGGCCGTCCTGCTCTGACCCAAGGGCGCATTTATGGGGTCTTCCAAAACAAGCAAGCGGGCTTTGAGAAGTGCTATGAGCAAATCATCCGCTATATCCGACGGCACTGGCGCAAGAATCCGGCCACATGGATGGGCGGTTATGTCGGTCCAGCCGCAGGCGACTGGTTTGACCGTGGCGGGTTGCTGCTACCCAATTATATTCCGCCCGTCCGCAGCGATTGGATTCAACGTCTGGGCGAACAACACCCCAGTGATTGACGTAACATCCCCATTGCACTCATTTACCCAGCTTGGGTTCTGATGCTGTCACGCTGTAATTCTTTGCGAACAGACTGCTCCAGAGGGACTGCTGGCCAAACTCGCAAGCATGGTTATCGTATTTTATTGATTTTAATGAACTTCTTGCGAAGGCCAGTCGCTTCCTCTGAAAGGCAACGTTGACCGCCGGTGAGAAATGGCTGCCCGGCATCGCGTTTCCTTGGCCCCGGGAACATGGTTACTTTGCCCGTACGCGCATTTTTCTCGCTCGCATGGCCTCCTCCCCTCCACAGAGGTTCGGCGGGCCTACACTGGCGTTTCTCGACGCTCTAGAACTTCTTCTCAAACTCCGCGTACGCTGCTTCCAGTTTCCACTGTTCGCGCGCTCGCTCACTCGCGGCGAGAAACTTGCCGCAGCCCGTGGACGGTTTATCTGCCCCGAGTCGATCGCCCGCACACGCCGCTACCGGCTTGAAAGTCACTTTCGTCGCGGTCCACAAACTCTCTCCCGGCAGGAAGCTGTGCTCGATGCTCTGGCGCGTCATGCGTTTCAATTCAAGATATGACAGATGCTGGTCCTGCACGGCCCGCAGATATTCGTGCGTCATGTCGGAACGGGCGACGCCTTCGTCGTCGCTGCAGATCGCCGTCGGCACGCCGTATTTCATGTAGGCGTGCAGCGGGTGATCCGCGCCGCTGATGCCGAGAATCTGATCGTTCGACGACAGGTTGATTTCGACCGCGACATTGCGCGCCGCCATTTCCTTCATCAGGCCGATCGGGTCTTTCTCCAGCATCACGGCGGCGCCGTGGCCGATGCGCTCCGCATGCCCGACTTCAACCGAGTCGCGGATGTGATGCGACAGATCCTCCGGCTTCACCTGTCCCGCCGCGATTTCTCCGGCGTGCAGGCTGATGTGCACCTTGGGATAAAGCTCGTGGAGGTAATTGACCATCTTCATGTGCAGATCGAAATCGTGGACCGGGACGTACCAATCCTCCGGCATGACCAGGTCGAGGCCGACGAATCGGGGATCGGACGAAGCCAGCTCGAATCCCAGCAGAATCTGTGCGAACACTGCCTCACGTGGAAGTCCGCGCAACACCTGGTACAGGTACCGCACGTTGATACTGCATCCAGGTTCGGCTGTGCGCGTGCCGCACTTCAGTTTGCTGTGAGCGCGGGCGTCGTCTTCGGCCAGGGTCTTGCTCGTGGCGGCAGTGATTTCTTTCAGTCCGCCGGCGAGGAGTTGGTCGCGCATCTTGGCGAAGTCGTCGTCCCATCCCAGCTTCATGCCCAGTTCGGGCGCAGCGCCGCCGTCGGCAGTGTGCATGAACTCGACGTACTGCACGTGCTCGCGCGCGGCACGGTTAATCACCGTCGCCACGCTTTCGGCGGTGTGGTTGTGCGATGTGAGTCCGAACTTGTCGAACGTGGCGAAGAAATGGTCGTGCCCGGATTCGTCTCCTGGACGCCAGCCGCGCATGGACCACGCATCGATGATCTGGTTGTAGAGCACGTGGTCGTCATAGGCGCAGCGGATCGCGGGCTTGGCGGTGTACTTCTCGCAGGAAACATCGCAGGGCGGCGCGATCAGGCGCGAAGTCGTCCGGTCCACGCAGAAACCGTCGGAGACGGCGAAGTCGAGGAAGTCCTCCGCATACACCGCGCCGGAGAGATGGTTGTGCAGGTCTCCGCCTTTGGGCACGTCGCGCAGAAAGGCCAGCAGCAGAGTCGGTTGTTTCGCGACCGAGTTGAGATAGACGGCGGTTCGCTGCTCGGCGGTCTGGGCGGCAACGACAGCGGACAGGATGAGGACGACGAGCGCGATCCTACGTGGCGATTTCACCGGCATTCTCCTTGCGGTTTGGAATGGCATTGTAATTGGAGAGTTGCGTGCAATGCTATGGATGGGATCTTAGCGACCTTTGCGTTGAGAAGCTTTTGACGCGAAGGTCGCGAAGAACATCCGCGGAGAGCGCAAAGGCAGAGCCTAGGAAGCCAGTCCGCAAAGTCAGTTGCGAAACTTCGGTCGCAACTGGAGATGAAAATTTCGGTTACGAGGGCCCACGTCTCGCAAAAGCGGCGAGACATGGGGCATCCCCGATCTTTCTCGAGAGGGCGCGAAGGCTGTCGTGCCTCTGCTACATTATTTTTCTATGCCGCAGGCTCCCATAACACCGACCCGCAATTTTGCCAGTGATAACAACGCCGGAGTTCATCCCGAAGTCATCGACGCGATCGCGCGCGCCAATCAAGGACACGTGGTCGCGTACGGAGACGATCCTTACACGCGCTCCGCGATCGCGAAGTTTGGGGAGCATTTCGGCTCCGGCATCGAAGTGTTCTTTACTTTCAATGGCACCGGCGCGAACGTGCTCGGATTGCAGGCGTTGAATCGGCCGTACCACGCTGTACTGTGCAGCGACTACGCCCATATCTACACCGACGAATGCGGCGCGCCGGAAAAGCATACGGGCTGCAAGCTGATTCCTCTGCCGCATCAGGATGGCAAAATCACCGTCGATCTCGTGCGCCATGCGTACCACGGTATTGGCGACCAGCATCACGTGCAGGCGCGCGTCATTTCGATCACGCAATCCACGGAGATGGGAACGGTTTACCAGCCGCAGGAGATCCGTGCGCTCGCCGATTTCGCGCACGCGCACGGCATGTTCCTGCATATGGACGGCGCCCGCATCGCGAATGCCGCGGCCAGCCTGGGTCAGACACTGCGGGCGGCCACGCGCGACCTGGGGGTCGACGTGCTCTCCTTCGGTGGGACAAAGAACGGCATCATGGGCGGAGAGGCCGTCGTATTTTTCAACCCCGCGCTGAGCGCGGACTTTCTGTATCTGCGCAAGCAAGGGATGCAACTCGCATCGAAGATGCGCTTCATCGCCGTGCAATTCGAGGCGCTGCTGACCAACGATCTGTGGCGGCGCAGCGCCGAGCACGCCAACCGCATGGCGCGCCTGCTGGAAGCGGAAGTAAAAAAGATCCCGAACGTGCGGGTCGTGTGGAAGGTGGAGGCCAACGGCGTGTTTGCGCAGATTCCCATCCCCGCCATCGAAAAGATCAAGGCGCGCTACTTCTTTTACCCCTGGATTGAAGACGAGGGCATCGTGCGCTGGATGTGCTCGTTCGATACCACGGAGGAAGATATCCAGCAGTTCGCGCAAGTGGTTAACGAGGTGGTAAGGAGCTAGCCAAGCCGGAAGCTATTGCATTTTGCTCCGACGTTGAATACATTGGCCGTTCCCCCCGCCGCGCAGGTTCGCCCGCGGCCGAACTTCAGGAGTCTGGTGATGAACCGGAATTGGATGGCCGTTTTTGTTCTCATACTGGCAGCGGGCGCGCTGCTGGGTCTGTCAAGCTGCGGACGCAACCAGCATCTGGTGTCGATTACGGTTACCCCGCAAGGAACCACCATTACGCAAGGCCCTGGGCAACAGGTGGCAACCCAATTCACCGCGCTCGGGAGCTACATTCACCCGCCGGAAACCAGGGACATTACCAGCACCGCGATTTGGTCCACCAATACGCCGGACATTATCGAAGTCGACAGTACAACTCCCGGTCTGATCAAGACGACCGGTGCGGGTTGCGGAACCAATCTGGGAGTTACGGCGAAGGTTTACACCGATCACGGAAATACGAACGGCAACGTCGTGATTGGCACTGCTACCATCAGCGTCAGCTTCGGGCCAGGCAACACGTGTCCGTAGACGGTTTTGCTTTCATTCTTCCAAGAGTCTGTCCAGGGTGGTCTTGTGCTTCTCCGGATTCTTCTTCTTATTGGGGATAACTTTTGCCGCCGGAGGGGCCCCTACCCGCTCCCGTGCCAACTCCTTGACGGCGGTGACTGCGCGGAAGGTTTTTCTTTTCTTGCGTGCCATATTTTCGCGGAAGGTGATCCCGCACTCATCTTGCCATAGCTTGCCGCTTGCAAACCTGTAATAATCATGGTTCGCGGCCGAAGGCGGGCCCCCATCATGGAAGAGCGCGATTTTTTTGACGAGAAGCAGGAGAAAAAACCAGCCACGCTGAACTGCCCGCACTGTCACCAGGCAGGCGAGTACGAAGTGACCTGGGTGGTCCGCACGAAGAAGCGCCAGCTTGCCGGACGCGCCGACGATCGCGATCGCGCGCGCTTCGCGAAATTTCGCTCCTACATGGTCCGCAAAGACGACATGATGGCCTGCAAGAATATGCGCTGCCGCAAGCGCTTTGAGCTGACTGGACAGTCGACGGTGATCACCGAGTAGATGTCCGCTGTTTCCTTCGTTTCAAAATTGTTCCGGAGTTTGTCTCCACAATCAATTTGCCATTACCTCGGTGCGGCCGCCCGCCTGGGCGCGATTGACCGTGGCTTTCGGGGAACCGGATAGTAGGTGCAGGAGGATTGCAATGTCCGCTTCACCTGCTGCCCGCCACAGCCTTTCTCAAGTCGTCGATTCCATGACCGAAGCCGATCTCGATCAACTGCCGCACGGAGCCATTCAGCTCAGCACCGACGGCATGGTCCTGAAATTCAACGCCTACGAATCCCGGCTGGCGAGTTTGGAGAAGAAAGCCGTGATCGGCAAGAACTTCTTCAAGGAAGTGGCGCCCTGCACCGATGTGCAGGAGTTCTACGGACGGTTCCGCGAGGGCGTGGCGAAGAAAAATCTTCACGTAGACTTCCGCTATCACTTCGCCTTCAAGCAGAATCCGCGCGAGGTGACGGTCACGCTTTTCTACAGCGGGATGACGGACACGGTTTGGGTCTTCGTGAAGCCGCTCGGCGCAACCTCAGCTTCGTAACGGGGACCAAGATCCAGCTAGCGGGTCAAGCCTGCTTCCGCATAATCCGGGCGGAGGAGGCCCGGCAAGCCATCCAGCCCGGCTTTCCTGCCCTCGCGCTGCGCGAAGGCGATCATCTCCTGCTCGCGATCGGCGTGCAGCGGATGACGCTCATAGGAGGCGAGCAGTTCATGGACTCGCTGGCGTGCACGCCCAGCAACATCGAGCTCGCCCTCCATGTTCGGCAGGCCACGGTCGATGATGGCCGACGGGAAGTGCTGCTCCTTGCGGAAAAGCGCGCGAGTTTCCTTCAGCTTCAGGAAGTCACCGGCAAGGCCGGTTTGCGCGAACATGGCGACTGCGAGCGAATCACCGCGGGGTTCGATGCCCTCGATGAGCCGTTGCGCGGATGCGATCGCTTCCGCGTCGATCACCAGTTTCTCGACGCTGTGGCAGGCCAGAAAATCGAGCATGCCCGCGCCGGAAATCATGTTGATGCCGGTGAGCGCGCCAAGCACGGCGGACATGCCACTCTCCATCTCGACTTGTGCGTCGATCAGGCGGCCGTCCCCGGCCACCATGTAGGCATGCGTCGGCAGGCCGAGATATTTGCCGACTTGCGCGCAGGCTACGTCGAGCATTGCGGTCTCGATGGCGCCCATGGGAGTCTTGCCGGTGCGCATGTCGAAGATGGCGGGCGCGCCTCCCCAGACGATGGGTGATCCGGCCTGCGCCAACTGATGAATGGTGATTCCGCTGATGCACTCAGCCGCGTGCTGCACGACCGAGCCTGCGAGCGTGACCGGCGCCGTCGCTCCCGCCAGCGGCATGCTGACGATTTCCGCAGGAACTCCGGCGCGCGCCAGATCGACCATATTTTGTGAGGCGAACTCCGACCAGTTCAACGGCGGCGATGGACAGACATCGAAAATGGCCCGTGGATGCTCGCGCAGCGCGTCCGGGCCCCCGCTCTCAATCGCCAGCAGTTCGAGCAGCGTGTGCAGGCTCGACGCCGAAAACGCTCCCGTAACCACGGGCTTCTCCGAATACCAGAGCACCAGCAACAGCCGGTACCAGTCGCCGATTTCCGGCGGGACGTCGTTGCAGACCATGGCGGTGGACTGCGCGGCAAACTGTGGCAGCATTTCCGCCACCTGCACCAGGCGCACCAGGTCGGCAGAGAGTGCGGGCCGGGGTTGTCGCGTCTCGGGATCGAGAATATTCAGGCACGAGGAGCCAGGATCGAAGTGAACGTTTTCTCCGGCGTATTGCACCGCGGGCCGGCCGTTGCGGCCGTAAAGATAGAAGCCGCGCGGAGCCAGATCGACCATGCGGGTGGCGAGCGCCTCGGGAATGTGCGCGACCCCATCTTCGACCGGGACTCCGGCTTCGCGCAGCAGTTCCACCACGTACGGGGCCACGCGCACGCCAGGGTCTTCGATTAACTGGAAGGCCTCGTCGAGGATGCGTTCGATCAGCGGTCTGTCGAGCAATTCAAACTTGGGTCGCATAGATCATCACGACTGCACTTGCAGCTTTTGCTGCATGAGTTCCTGCGCCAGCGCGACCGCGCTCATCGCGTTGGGCGCGTAGCCGTCGGCGCCGATTTCTTGCGCCCAGCGGCGGGTGACCGGCGCCCCTCCCACCATGATCTTGAGGTGCGAGCGCAGGCCAGCTTTCTCGATCGCCTCCACCACACCTTTCTGGTTCTTCATCGTGGTCGTGAGCAGCGCCGAGATGCCGACGATGTCTGCCTTGAACTCTCGCGCTTTGTCGGCGAACTTTTCTCCAGCGACATCCACGCCCAGGTCGTGTACGCGGAAGCCATGCGCCGTGAGCAGCGTGCCCACCAGGATCTTGCCAATCTCGTGGATGTCGCCCTTGGTCGTGCCCAGCACCACCGTGCCCGCCATGGGACGCTCGGTGCCCAGCTTGCGCAGCTCTGGATCGAGCACGGACATGGCGGCGCGCATCGCTTCGGCGGAGGCCATCATGTCCGGGAGAAACATCTGGCCTTTGGCGAACTGTTCGCCCACATCGTGCATGCCGGGAACGTATCCGTTGTTGATGGCGTCGATGGGTGCCACGCCGGAAGCCACGGCTTGCTGCGCGAGCGTGGACGCGGTGTCGGGCGCGCCGTCAATGATGCTCTGCCGCATGGCGGAGAAGTGGTCGCTGGCCATAAAAGTCTCCGGCCATGCTGCGGGAGGGAGGGGAAAAGGTCTGTGATTGGGATCACAAAGCAAGCAAGACGTGCCTGATCATCAGCAATCACGGTTGGCGAACGCAGGTATATCCCAGGTGCAAGTTCGTTTTTCCAGCTACTGCAGCGCTCTCAGGATCAAACGTGGCCGTGTCAATGACGGTCGGCTTCGCCTGCGGCGTCCCGAAGACTTTGTCGACGACGAAACCATAGGCGCAGTACCCGTAGAGGACGTAGCCTCCTGTGAGGCTATAGCTCGCGTAAGCCTGCCACGGTCGCAGTTCCTTCCCGGCGCTCGATACATGGAAGATGATTGGGTGATCGCCCGGCTCGTAGTTTACGTGCATATTGACTCGATACCGTCGAACGGCTGGGTCCGGTTTCGCGTCGGAATAATCAGGAAGTGGCAAGTGAGTTTCACATGAGCCAAGCGGTTCGATCTCGGTTACGTCCTGATTTGTCGGAAGCGAGAAATAGCCGGTGCCTGAGGTATCGATGGTTCCGGTAGACTTAACCCGGCAGCCCCTGAGAACCTCTAGCGGTCTCCAATCGTCAAGCGAAGCCCGTATAAGTTGGATGGAATCTTGCCCGCATTGCGGTGAGTCAAGCTTCAGTTCGAACCATTGCCGGATGCCGTCATGAAAAACCAGCGTTCCTTCCAACTTCCGCACCTCCGACGGGATGCTAGGCCCTGTCCTGCTGTCCTCCGGACATTGTTGTCCACGCATCGTTACATCGGCGAAAGTGACGAAGGCTAGGACGACAAAAGCCGCGAGAATGTGGAATGCGATGGCGCGATGCCGGTTCATGGACAATCATTAGACACCGAAATGCCAGTGGTCGTCTGTGATTGCAATGGGTCCTTTCCCGGTCCTCTTCGTCCGTTTCCCTAGCCAGTAGACGCTCATTTATACTGATCCGTTTTGCCGTGGTCGTCCGAAGCCGCGGCGAGGAGTCTATCCCTTGAAAATCCTGGTATGCATGAAGCAGGTGCCGCAGAAAGATGCGCCGCTCAAGCTGAACGAGAGCGGCACCTGGATCCGCGAAGACGTTTCTTACGAAGTGAACGAGCCCGACGCGTACGCGCTGGAAGAGGCGCTGCGCCAGCGCGAAAAGCATAAGGGCGAAGTGGTGGTCATCACCAGCGGACCGGCGCGGGCGCAGCAGGTGTTGCGCGAGGCGCTGGCCAAAGGTGCGGACCGCGCCATCCATCTGGAAGACGATAGGTTCGTCGGCCTCGATGCTTTCAATACCGCCAAGGCTTTTGCGGCTGCGATCAAGGACGAGCAGTTCGACCTGATCCTGACCGGGCTGCAGTCCGACGACTACGGCTACGCGCAAACCGGCGTCATCCTGGCCGAGCTGATGGGCCTGCCGCACGCGACGATCATCATGCAGATCGAAAAGACGGACTCGGGCATTCGCGTGAAGCGCGAACTGGAAGCTGGATTTTTCCAGTTTGTCGACATGCCAACGCCCGCCGTGCTGACGATTCAGTCGGGCATCAACAAGTTGCGCTATGCCACGCTGATCGGCATCAAACAGGCGAAAACCAAGCCGCTGCGCAAGGTGGCGCTGGCGGAAGTGCAGTCGGCCATTGGCGACAATCTGCAGAAGATTGAAAAGCTCTACGTACCGCAGAAAACGAAGAAGACGGAAATGATCGACGGCCCGCCGGCGGAGATCGCGAAAAAGCTGGTGGACAAACTGCGCAACGAATTGCGCGTGCTGTAAATGGTTATGTGGGGACAGCCGCCCTCGGCTGTCCGCCGAGCGAAGCTCGGCAGTGTTGTAGCTAGAGGCTAGGAGCTAGCAGCTTATTTTATGGCGGACTCAATCTTAGTCGTCGTTGAACAGCGCGAAGGCAAGCTGAATCGCGTTTCCTGGGAAACCATCACGGCCGGACAGGCCATTGCCGCCGCGACCGGATGGACTCTCGAGGCCGCGGTCGTTGGAGCCAATGCCGTCGCCGGCGAAGTCGCCGGGAAGAAAGTGGCGAAGGTGTATGCGATCGAGTCGGCGACACTCGATCCTTACACTCCCGATGCTTTTGCCGCAGCGCTCAAGCAGTTCCTGACGGCCAAGCAACCGAAACTTGTGCTGATGCCGCATACGTACCAGGTGCGCGATTTCGTGCCGAAGCTCGCGACGGCGATGGGCCGCACCTGTATCAGCGATTGCATCGGGTTCAAGCACGATGGCGGCAAGCTCGTGTTCACCCGCCAGATGTTTCAGGGAAAACTCGCCGCTGATGTGAGCTTCACCAGCGACGCTCCCTGGTTCGCAACGTTTCAGAGCGGCGCGTTCCGCGGCGACAAAGCCGAGGACGGGGCAAGTGCGGCGCCGGTCGAGACTTTCGCCGCTGAGATCGCGGATGGAGTGATTCGGAATAAGCCGCAGGAAGTTTTCAAGGAAGCCAAGCAGGCGGTCGATCTTACGCAGGCGGAGATCATTGTTGCGGTCGGACGCGGCATCAAGGAACAGAAGAACATCGACATCGCGAAGAATCTTGCCGATGCGCTCGGCGGGGACCTGGCTGCTTCCCGTCCGATCTGCGATTCCGGCTGGCTGCCGATGGACCGCCAGATCGGCTCGTCCGGGCAGACGGTCGCGCCGAAGCTGTATCTGGCTTTGGGCATCAGCGGGGCGATTCAGCACATCGTGGGAATGAAAGGCTCGCGCACGATCATCGCGGTGAATAAAGATTCGGAGGCGCCGATTTTCGAGATTGCGGATTACGCGGTGGTCGGAAATCTGTTTGATATCGTGCCGCCGCTGATTGAGGAAGTGAAGAAGGCAAAAGGCTAGTTTCAAGTTTCGGGTTTCAAGTTTCGCGCAGTAGACCCGAGGACACGGAAGTGAGTCACCGATTTCAGGATCTTATCGTCTGGCAGAAGGCCCGCTCGTATGCTGGCGAGATATACCGGGCGACAGAATGTTTTCCGAAGGCCGAAATCTACGGTTTGACCTCCCAGCTTCGTCGATGCGCCGTCTCCGTTGCATCGAACATCGCTGAAGGCCAAGGAAGGCTGACTAAGGGAGAGTTCCGCCATTTTCTGGGCCAGGCGAGAGGTTCTTTGCCGGAGTCCGAGACTCAGCTGTACATCGCCCTTGATTTGCATTTCATCAAAGAGGATCAATTCCGAGACCTGCAAGAGCGTTCCTCGGAAGTGCAGCGGTTGTTGAGCGGACTGATTCGATCCATGCGATAGTGAGAATAGGCTCGGAGAAGTGGTCTTCTCGAAACTCGAAACCTGAAACTCGAAACTGTATGCTGATTTTCCGCAAACCCATCGAAGGTGTCGAGCGCCCGCAGATGCCGGCGGATGTGGTGATCGTTGGCGGCGGGCCGGCGGGGATGGCCTGTGCACTGCGGCTCTCGCAGTTGATCGACGCGCACAATGCGGCGCATCCTGATTCGCAACTCAGCAAGGAAAATATTTACGTCCTCGAGAAAGCGCGCGAGATCGGGCAGCACTGCCTTTCCGGTGCACTGCTCGATCCGCGGGCGATTCGTGAACTGCTTCCTGACTTCGAAAAAGAAGCGCCGCTCGACGCGGAAGTCACCAAAGAAGCCGTTTACTTCCTCACCGAAAAATCGAAGTTCAAGCTTCCCGTCACGCCGCCGCCGTTGCGTGATCACGGCAACTACGTCATCTCGCTGAACAAGTTCGTGAAGTGGCTGGGAGGCAAGGTCGAAGAGACGGGGATCACGATCTTCACCGGATTTGCTGGCTCCGAGCTCTTATACGACGGCGACCGCGTCACCGGCGTGCGCACGGACGACAAGGGCGTCGACAAAGAAGGCCATCAGAAATCGAACTTCGAACCGGGCTACGACTTGCAGGCGAAAGTCGTGATTCTCGCCGAGGGCACGCGCGGATCGCTCACCAAGCAGCTCGTTTCGAAATTCGATCTCGCCAAAGACGCGAATCCGCAGACCTATGGCGTCGGCGTGAAAGAGCTGTGGGAAGTGCCCTCCGGCCGCATCGCGAAGGGCGAAGTCATCTACACCATGGGCTGGCCGCTGACGACGAAGGAATACGGCGGCGCGTGGATTTACGGGTCGAAAGACGACATCGTGTCACTTGGATTCGTCACCGGACTCGACTATCCCGACCCCCGCCTCGATCCTCAGCGTGTGCTGCAGGAGTTCAAGAGGCATCCGTTTGTGGTGGATCTGCTCGATGGCGGCAAGATGATCCGCTACGGGGCCAAGTCGATGCCCTATGGCGGCTGGTGGGCGATTCCGCCGGTGGCAGGCAACGGATGGATGATCCTCGGCGACTCCGCCGGCTTCCTGAACTCGGCGCGGCTTAAGGGAATTCATCTGGCGATCAAGAGCGGCATGCTCGCTGCGGAAACTGCTTTCGAGGCGCTGCAGAAAGACGATTCCTCAGGCGCAACGCTCAGCGGATATCAGAAGAAAGTCGAATCCAGCTGGATCAAGGAAGAACTCTGGAAAGTCCGCAACATGCACCAGGGATTCGAAGGCGGGTTCTACGCCGGGATGTTCCACACCGGACTGCAGATGATGACTGGCGGACGCGGCCTGCGCAACCGTTATCCCGCGCACGCCGGTCATGAGCACATGCGCAGGCTGGCTTCATTGCCCGCCGACGGTGGCGCCGAGGCTCATCTGCTGGGCGCGGCGAAGGGCGACGGCAAGCTCACGTTCGACAAGCTCACCGATCTCTACCACTCGGGCACGAAGCATGAAGAAGATCAGCCGGCGCACCTGGTCATTCACGATACGAACATTTGCAACACGAAGTGCGTGAAGGAATTCGGCAGTCCCTGCCAGAATTTCTGTCCGGCGAACGTCTACGAAATGGTCGAAGACGCGAGCCAGCCTAACGGGAAACGCATCAGCCTGAATCCGTCGAACTGCGTGCACTGCAAAACCTGCGACATCGCCGACCCGTACCAGATCATCACGTGGGTGCCACCGGAAGGCGGCGGCGGGCCGAACTACGACGGGATGTGAAGGCGAGACTCATGTGGGGACAGCCGCCCTCGGCTGTCGGGTCGAGCGAAGCTCGACGGTGCCAGTGATCGAGCCGTTTCAATCCGGGAAACTCGTCTTCGCGACTGGAAATTGGCGCATGGATCTTCCTTCGCGCTAGAATTTGCGAGACAGATTTCTGTCCTCGTCGGCCGTGTCCTACACCAAGACCATTGTTTGTCTCGCCAATTCCCGCAAATTAGCCGGGCGCTGCGTGGCCGGAAAGGAATGGGATGGACACAATCCCGGCGCGTGGTGTCGACCGGTCAGCGCACGCGAGCGCGGCGAACTCACGGCCGAGCGCTGGTATCGGCATACCTTTCGCGATCCACACCTTTTGGATGTCATTGAAGTGGGCCTGCTGAAGCCGAAACCTTCGGGTTGCCAGATCGAGAATCACCTGGTCGACACCACGGTCCGCTGGAAGTTCTGCGGGCGCGTCACTGCAAAACAGCTGCTCTCCGGGATCGATCGGGTCGGAGGGCCACTCTGGATGAACGGCGGATCCAGCACCGGCGGCCTCAATGATCGCGTACCGGCCGACCTTGCCGAGCGCCAGCCCAACTCGCTTTTTCTGGTGCAGCCCGAGCGACTGGTGCTCACGATCGGGATGGAAGGCAACACTGCCGAGAGTCTCCGCCGCCGGGTGCGCGGGCACTTCTCCCTGGCCGGGCATGATTACGGCCTGTCGGTGACCGATCCTGTCGCCGAGACCGAACTCAAGCCGCAGCCCGACGGCGCCAGCCTTGAGTTGCAGAAGCCCATTCTGTGTATTAGCCTCAGTGAAAAGTTTCCCGCGCAGAACGCCTGCTATAAGCTTATTGCCGGTGTGGTGCGCCTGTCAGCATGAGCCGCACTGTCTACACCATCGGGCACTCAAATGTCGCCGCCGAGCGCCTGCTGGAACTGTTGCGACAGCACGAAATTACCGCCGTGGCCGACGTTCGCTCGCAACCTTACAGCCGCTTCAACCCGCAGTTCAACCGGGAAAACATCGAAGCGTTTCTCAAGAAATCCGGAGTCGAATATGTGTATCTGGGCCGCGAGTTAGGCGCCCGTCCCGAGGATCCTTCCTGCTATCGCGAGGAGAAGGCGCAGTATTCTCTGATCGCCCAAACGCCCCTGTTTCAGAGTGGATTGCAGCGGCTCTATGCCGGGATGGAACGATTTCGTGTCGCCCTGATGTGCGCCGAGAAAGATCCGATGGGATGCCATCGCACAATTCTTGTCGCACGGCGGCTGCACGAACAGGGGATCACGGTCCGGCACATTCTCGAAGACGGCAGTCTGGAAGATCATGGGGCGTTACAGCTTCGGCTCCTTGCGGCGCACGGCTTCGACGAGAATCACCTGTTTCACACTCGAGAAGAACTGGTGGCGATGGCTTACGATCTCCAGGCAGGTGAGATTCAGTACGCCACCGATCGTGAGTCCCAATCCGCTTAGCGCTTCGCCATGAAACTGTTCACGGTTGGCTTCACCAGGAAATCGGCGAGAGAATTCTTTTCGGCGCTGAGCCGCCCAGGACTTGTGCGGCTGATCGATGTCCGACTTAACAATGTGTCGCAGTTGGCCGGTTTCACCAAGCGCGCCGATCTCGAATTTTTCTGCGAATCGATTCTCTCGATCCCCTACCTTCATTTGCCTGACCTTGCGCCGACGCAAGAAATGCTGGATGCGTTTAAGAAGAATCACGGCGATTGGAACGAATACAAGAAGAAATTTCTGAGTCTAATGGCCGAGCGTCAAGTGGAGGACACCCTGTCGAAAGAAACGATGAACGGCGGTTGCCTGCTGTGCAGCGAGCCCACACCGGATCAATGCCATCGTCGGCTGGTGGCGGAATATCTTCGGGACAAGTGGGGCGGGGTGGAGATTGAACACATCTAGCAGCGATCGCAGTGCCCCGCGATACCTCTGTGTGCTGTGCTATTGAAGAAGTCGTCGCCCGTGGATGACGGCTGCGATCAGCACCTGATTTGGCAGCACTCGATAAATGACCCGGTAGCTGTACACAATCAGTTCCCGCACATCATCATCATCGAATTCGGGTACTTTGCGGCCCGCGCCAGGGAACTGCGCCAACATCTTCGTCTGACTCACGATCTTCTTGACCACATTGCCGGCGTATGTTGGCGAGTCGGCAGCGATGTATTCAGCAATGCCCTCAAGATCGTTCAGGGCGCGCCGCGACCAGCCTATTCGGTGAGCCATTTGCTCAAGCGGGATTCTACTTCTTCTTGCGAGAGTGTGCCGTTGAGGCGAGCGTCTTCCAGTCCGCGACGGACCTTATCGAGGACATAAAGGTGATACTGGATGTCCTCAAACGAGCAGTCGTCAGGAAGCTTGTTAAGGAGGACTTCGACGTCTTGTTTCGCAGTGCTCATACGATTCTTGCAAGTAGCATAGCACCGCCTGCGCTACAATCCCATCCGTGTTCTTCGACGATGGGGGCAAAATGAAGGCCTACGCAGTTCTTGTATCGCTACTCTTGTTATCGCTTTCCTGCTTCGCTCAGCAACCCGCCCAGGAACCCGCAGCGAATACGGTGGCAACCCCAGGAATCCCGACCACAGGCTTCGCGGGCCTGGACGGCTATCGTGCCCGCCGCATCGCCGTGTTCACCGACGACTACGGACAGCTGGCGCGCTATCGCGACGCGAACGCCACGCTGGGCGCGCCCAAGGCGGGCGAGAATCGCGTGGTCTTCTTCGGCGATTCGATCACCGACATCTGGCATCTCGACCAGTATTTTCCCGGCAAGCCGTACGTGAATCGCGGCATTGGCGGGCAGACGACGCCGCAGATGCTGGTGCGGTTTCGCGAGGATGTAATCGATCTGCATCCGAAGGTAGTCGTCATTCTCGCCGGCACGAACGACATTGCAGGGAACACCGGGCCCATGACGAATGAGCAGATCGCGGAGAATCTTTCGTCCATGGCAGACTTGGCGCGGGCACACGATATTCGCGTTGTTTTTTCGTCGGTGCTGCCGGTGCACAACTACACGGAGAAGGCGAAGGACTTCTTCGCGCAGCGGCCCTTGGCGCGGATCAATGCGCTGAACGACGGGCTCAAGAAGTATTGCGCCGAGAACAAAATCGTCTATCTCGACTACTTCTCGGCGTTAGTCGATGACAAAGGTCTGCTGAAGAAGGATCTCGCCGACGACGGCCTGCACCCCAACGACGCGGGATACAAGATCATGGTCCCGCTGGCCGAGGCGGCGATCGCCAGGGCGATGAAGTAGGCGCGAGCAGTGAGCCGTGAGCAATGAGTGAGTACGGCGGTTGCGCGCCACTCCCAAACATGCGTGAAATTCCCGCTACAATAGAAGCACAGGTTTTGTGGGGGCTGTAGCGTGTCCGGTCTGCTCGCAGCTCATCGCTCATAGCTCATTGCTGCTTCACGACAAATTCGGCCGCGCCATTACCGACCTGCGGATTTCCATCACCGACCGTTGCAACTACAAGTGTGTCTATTGCCGGACGGGGAACGAAGGCGCGCTTTATGGCGATCTGCCGTTTGCGGATTATCTGCGGATGGCGCGCGTTCTGGTCGGGATGGGGATCACGAAGGTTCGTCTCACCGGGGGCGAGCCGCTGTTGCGTGGGGGCGTGGTCGATTTTGTGCGCGAGTTGGCGAAAATCCCCACTTCTCGCGCACAGAACGCGCGAGAAGTGGGGCACCCGGATCTCTATAGAGCGGAACCGCTGGACATCGCGCTTACGACCAACGGGCATCTGTTGGCAGAGATGGCCAAACCGCTCAAAGACGCCGGCCTGACGCGGGTCACCGTTTCCATGGACGCGGTCGATCCCGACCGCTTTGCCCGCATCACACGCGTGCCGGGCGGATACGACAACGTGCTTGCCGGCATTCGCGCCGCTCGCCGCGCCGGGCTTTGGCCGCTGAAGGTGAATTGCGTGCTGATGCGCGGATTCAATGAAGATCAGATCATTCCCTTCGGCATGTTCGCGCGCGAAGAAGGCGTCACGGTGCGCTTCATCGAATTTATGCCGCTCGAAGAAGATCGCACGTGGTCGCCGTCGACGGTGGTCACGCTGGATGAGATTCTGTCGCGCATGGCGGAGTACCGGCCTTTGGTCGAGATTCCGCACGGTCGTTCGGAAACCGCGCGCCGCTATCGCTTCGACGACGGCGTGGGAGAGATCGGCATCATCGCGCCGGTGTCGCATCCGTTCTGCGGACACTGCAGTCGCATTCGCATCACTTCCGACGGCAAGATTCGCACCTGCCTGTTCTCCGTCTGGGATCACGATCTGCATGCGCAGATGCGTCGCGGCGCCAGCGACGAAGAGTTGGCGGAGTTCATCCGCGGCGTGGTGATGAAGAAGGAAGAGCGGCATCACATCGGCGAACCCGATTTCGTGCCCGCGTCCAGGACGATGGTGCATATCGGGGGATGAGCGTTACGATCGTGAACATGAAGCGTTCGCGTCTGGTCGCCCTGTTTCTGTTTTTGACGTCCTTCGCCGATGCCCAGACCTACCTCGGCTTCGACCGCAACACCTATCCCGGCGACGCTAATCTCAAAGCTCTGCACGAGAAGTTTTCTTACACCGGCTACTGGCTCAACAATCCTCCGGGTGAGCATTCCAACTCGTGGGTTGGGCATCGCGCGGCTGTCGAGTCAGCGGGGTTCGGATTCCTTGTGCTCTTCAATGGCAGGCTGTACGCCGAACTGAAAAGCGAGACGAACGCGAAGCGCCTGGGCGTTGCCGATGCGAAGAAAGCGATTGCCGGCGCGCAGCGGGAAGGATTCCCGGCGCAGACCATCCTCTTTCTTGATATCGAACAGGGCGGACGCATGCTGCCTGAACAGCAGGCCTATATTTATGCCTGGGTCGATGGCGTTGTTGCTGCGGGGTTCCGCGCGGGAGTTTACTGTTCTGGGCAGGTTTCGCCGGACGAGCAGCACGTCATCACTGCGGTCGATATCAGAGACCATGCCGGAAGTGCGCTGCCGGCAGACGGGGGCAGGAGTGCCCGCGCCACACAAGCCCGCGCCACACAAGGCCAAGCCACACGCGAAATCACGTTCTGGGTTACCAACGACGCCTGTCCGCCGTCTCCTGGCTGCGCGCTGACCAATCCTCCCAAGCCGACGAGCAGCGGAGTCGATTTCGCTGAGATCTGGCAGTTCGCCCAGTCGCCGTGGCGCAAGGATGTCGCCAGCCACTGCCCCGGCTACGTTCGCGGAAACTGCAATGGTTTACCTGCGCTTCCAGTGGATCTGAATGCGTCCACATCCGCCGATCCTTCGCACGCCAGACTGCATTAGGTCCGCGCACAGTAAGTTCGTGTCGGCTCCCGGTGCATGGAGCAGAGCTTTAACCGCAAAGACCGCGAAGAAATTCCGCGAAGGCCGCTAAGAAAGACCACATCGCATCTGCGCCAAAACTGCGATTTTCCTCTGAGTTGATTGATCTCGACTTCGCTCGACCCTGAAGAAAACGATTCCCATCCAAGCGCTGGTTTTCTCCTTCGGCAAACATCTTTTCCCATCTTTAGAGCGTACGTGAGGCAGCAGTCGAAGCTCTTACAGGAGATTTAGAACAACCATGAAGCGCATTGCACTCGCTCTCGCTCTCTCCCTGCTGTCGCTCTCGCTCGCCGCGAGCGCGGCCAGCAGGAAAGACATCGTCGACACCGCCGTCGCTGCCGGAAACTTCAAGACGCTGGCTGCCGCTCTGAAGGCCGCCGGACTGGTGGATACTCTGAAAGGCAATGGCCCGTTCACCGTATTTGCTCCCACGGATGAAGCGTTCGCCAAGCTGCCTGCCGGAACCGTCGACAATCTGCTCAAGCCCGAGAATCACGACAAGCTGGTCGCGATCCTCACCTATCACGTTGTCGCTGGCAAGGTTATGGCGAGCGATGTGGTGAAGCTGCACGAAGCCAAGACCGTCAACGGCAAGGACGTGAAGATCATGGCCGACGGCGGCAAGGTGATGGTCGACAACGCCAACGTGGTCAAGACTGACATTGTCTGCTCCAACGGAGTGATTCACGTCATCGACTCCGTGATTCTCCCGCAGTAGCTCTCCGTTGCGGGAGCTCCTTGCAGCCACCGGCTGGGAACCTGTGTCCCAGCCGGATTTTTCTGGGCCGACAATTAAACGGCGGCCAAGCCACCGTCTACGAAGATTTCCTGACCGCTGATGTAGGACGACTCCTTGGACGCGAGGAACAGCACGGTATTCGCCACCTCCTCCGGCTGTCCGAAGCGCTTCATCGGCACCGAGGCCGTGATCTGCTTGGCGAACTCGTCGAGCTGTTCCTTCGGAAGCCCGGTGCGGCCGAAGATCGGCGTTTCAATCGGTCCCGGACTGACCACGTTCACACGAATGCCGCGGCTTACCAGTTCCGTGGTCAGGGTTCGCGCAAAGGAACGCACGGCTGCCTTGGTGGCCGCGTAGACCGTGGCGTATTCCGTGCCCTTCTGGGAGACAACGGACGCATTCAGAATGATCGATCCGCCATCCTTCATCAGCGGGAGCGCTTTCTGAATGGTGAAGTACATGCCCTTGACGTTGACGTCGAAGTGCTCGTCGAAGAACGGTTCGGGACTCTGCTCAAAGGGCGCAAACTTCGCGATGCCGGCGTTGCCGAACAGGACGTCGATCTTGCCAAATTTCTTGGCGACCGCGGCGAATAGAGTATCAATGTCGCCGAGCTTGGCGACGTCGGCGCGGACGGCGAGAATATCGCCGCCAATCGCCTTGGCAGCCTCGTCCAACGTCTTCTGATCGCGGCCGGCAATGGCCACCTTCGCGCCTTCGGCATGGAACAATTTCGCCGTTGCCAGCCCGATTCCGCTGTTACCACCCGTAACCACCGCAACTCTGCCTGCCAGTCGATTCATTGCCTTCTCCTCATCAGTCCATTTGCCAAGGCGGCTGGATACGTGGTGAGCCGTTCTTGGTTTAACAGTTTGATAACTATCAAAACGTAAAGTCGCACTTTTTTCTGGCCGCGGCGGCCCAATTTTGTGGAAGCGTTTTGGCTCGCCCCGCCTTATGCTGTCCTTAGGCCGCGCACGGAATGATGGATACGGACCAACTGGCGAAGATCGCGAAAGCCCTGGCGGACCCGACCCGCCTGCGCCTCTACGCGCACATTGCGGCCGGCGGCGAGATCTTCTGCGGAGAATTAGTCGAGCGCGAGCACCTCACGCCCGGCACCGTTTCCCATCACCTGAAGATTCTCGCCGAAGCCGGCCTCATCGAATCTCGCCGCGAGGGTCAATTCATCTACAACCGTCCGGATTGCCGGGCCTTGACGCGTTTCACCGCCGCTCTGGCCAAACTCTCCCGTCCGCCCAAACCAGAGAAGTAGAGACCTCGTCCTCAGAACGGTGCTGTTAAAATAGAGGGACTCTTATGTCGCTTCGCACCTTCACTCTCGACGAAGCCCAGTCGCTGTTGCCCGTGCTGGAATCGCTGCTTCGTTCCGCCATTGCAGCCAAGAACCTGATGGAGGAAGTGGAAGCGGAGCAGCAGGCGCTGCATCACCGCATTTTCTTGAACGGGGGAACGTTCCTCGACGTGGTGCCGATCGCGCGCCGCAAGTCAGCCGCCGCCAAGGCGGAGCAACGCGCCAAAGATGCGCTGGCTGAGATCGACGCCATCGGAGTGCAGGTGAAGGATCTCGACATCGGCTTGCTCGACTTCCCTTGCGAAGTCGAGGGCCAGACCATCCTGCTGTGCTGGAAACTGGGCGAGAAGATGATCACCCACTGGCACGGCATGACTGAGGGCTTTGCCGGGCGCAAGCCAATCGACGAGCGCATCTCTAAGTCCCGGAAGATCCAGTAGATCGCGCTCTGCAATCCCTGCCGTCCGACCCCTTGCGTAACCTGCCGCCATTGACCTTTCGTGTACAACTTCTTGGTCCCGGCCGTGTTAACAAATCAAGTACGGCGTTATCAAAGAACTCTTGGCCGGTGCGGCGAATTGCGAGAGTCTTTAACAGGTTGAAAAGGCTGGACGAAGCTGGCTTCGGTCCGGCATAGGGCTGAAAAGGCCCGGACAAAGGAAAATCCCATGAAACTCCATCGTTCCGCGGTGCGCCTGCTGATGCTCGCACTGCTGATCCTGACGATCTCCGCCAGTGCGCTGGCGCAGGTCGCCATTGGCATTTCGGTGCGCATCGGCCCGCCCGCGCTTCCGGTTTACGCCCAGCCCATCTGCCCCGGGCCGGGCTACCTCTGGACCCCCGGCTACTGGGCCTGGAACGATGACGGGGGCTACTACTGGGTGCCCGGCACCTGGGTCATGGCGCCGGTGGGCATGCTCTGGACGCCCGGCTACTGGGGCTGGGGAGGCGGCTTCTACGCCTGGCATGCCGGCTACTGGGGGCCGCACATCGGTTTCTATGGCGGCATTAACTACGGCTACGGCTACGGCGGCGTCGGTTTTGCGGGCGGCGAGTGGCGCGGCGGCGGTTTCTATTACAACCGCTCCGTCACCAACGTCAGCGTGACCAATGTGACCAACGTCTACAACAAGACCGTGATCGTCAACAACACGACCGTCAACAACGTTAGCTACAACGGGGGGACCGGCGGAGTCACGAGGCAACCGACCCCGCAGGAAGTGGCTGCCGAGCACGAGCAGCATACGGCTCCTTTAGGGGCGCAAACGCAGCATGAGACGTTGGCCGCGCAGAATAAGCAGAATTTTGCCAACGTGAACCAGGGCAAACCGGCCATCGCGGCAACGGCCAGGCCCGGCGACTTCAGCCCGCATTCGGTGGTGGCGGCGCGCCAGGCCGGCGGCGAATACCATGCTCCGGCGATGTCGCCCAAGGAAGCGCGTGGACCAGCCGTCCCGCTGAATCGCACTTCGACTCCGGCGGCCAACAACGCTATGGAGAAGGGCGCCACTGGCGGCAACAACGGCGGTTTCCGTCCGTTCACGCCGCCGAATTCAGGCGCAGGCAACCCGGCAAACGGTAGTTCGGCACACGGTAATTCCGTAAACCAGGGAGCGAGCACGCCGACCTTCAACCACCCGAACAGCAATATGGAAAAGGGCGCGGCGGGCGGCAACAATGGTGGATTCCGTCCATTCACGCCGCCCAACTCTGGCGCGGCGAATTCGGCAAACAAGGGCGGGACCAACCCGACGTACGGCACTCCGAACAACGGACAGAAGCAAGGCAACAATCCGTTGTACGAGTCGCCCGAAAGGAACAGGCAGATGAATGCGCCCCGGCCGAACAACAACGTGAACAATTCGCATCCGGCGCCGCAGGTGCACAGGTCGACTCCTCCGCCACCGCCGCCGCAGCATCACACCCCGCCGCCTCCGCCTCCGAAAGAGGAGCGTCACAACAAAGGGCGGTAGGAGTTTAGAGGCACCATGGCCAGCGGAGAAATCCGCTGGCCAATCTGTTTTGGTTTATCTAGGACAGTTTTTTGTGGGGACAGCCGCCCTCGGCTGTCCGCCGCGCGCCGCGCGGCTTTGATTTTTGCTGCAAGAGGGAGATCCCGTCGACGTTCTATCCCGGAAAGCAGCCGAGGGTAGACGTTGGCTCCATGGGAATGGTGTTGCGAGCGGGCACAGTTGCGCCAGCCCGAATCATCTCTGCTAGAATTTTCCCGAGTCTTTCACGCGATAGCCGAGCGGCGCGCCCAAGGAGTCTGAACGCAATGATGGCATCCCCGAAATCGAAACTCCGCGTAGTTGGCGCGCTGGCCGCGCTTTTGACCCTGGCCCTGCTGATGAGTTGCCGCGGATTTTTCGTGAATCCGACGGTGACCAGCATTTCGGTCGGCCCCACCGGTGTGACCATCGCGCCTGGTGCTACATTGCAAATGCTGGCCTCGGGTGCACTGAGCGATGGTTCCCCTCCGCGGAACGTGACAGGCCAGTGCTTCTGGACTTCCAGTAATGGTTCCGCGGCGACGGTTGATCAAACAACTGGTTTGGTCACCGCTGCCACAACCGTTGCCAACCCGCCTCAAACCACAACGATCACTGCGTCTTACCAAGCCCTCACGCCGGCCACGGCAACCGTCTCGGTCTGCCCGGCTGTGACCAGTCTGACGATTACCGCCAACCCGACCACCGTACCGGCGGGCACTGCTACTACGATTACATTTGCAGCGGAGGCAGTTTTTAGTGGCAGCGGAACGGTTAATGTCACCAACCAGGTGACCTGGAGCATCTCAAACACAGCGATTCTCACGTCCATATCCAACGGCAGTGGGACGACCACCGGCAACAGTCAGACGGGCACTGCAACGATCACAGCGAGTCTCTGCAGCGTCACCAGCGGCAACTCGGTGACGATCACCGCCCAATAGCGGCGGCGCATCGCCGCTGCAGCCGTTTCTCGCGTCCTGTACCGGGAGTGCGGCGCTCTGCGGGTTTTACTCTCCGCTCATTGCTCATTACTCACATGCCCAGCAGTTTAACTGGCTCCGCTTTTGCAGCGCGGCGGAGGTCTTCGTCCAGCGTAGCCAGCGGCAAGTTTCGGCGCAGGGCCAGTTCCAGATATGCCGCGCCGTAGAGAGTCAGGGCATGCCGGTGCGCCAACTGTAAAGTTTGTCCCCACGCGTTCTGGCTCGTATCCGGATCGACCTGGATTGGAAGGAGCGCCAGATCGGCGAGCGTCGCGTCGCGAAACGCTGCATCATGCCGTTTGCGACGCACGTTCACTTCCAGGACGTTCGCTACTTCCAGTCGCCATAGCTGCGGGACCCAAGCACCGCTTTGTGCAAGTAAGTCGAACACGCGTCGAATTTCGTCGGTGGTTTCGTCGCTGTAGACCCACGCCAGCGTCGCCGAGCAATCCAGAACGAGGCTCATGTTCCTAAATCGTCCGAAGTTGGATCATCCGAAAGTTGAGTGCGGTTGTCAGGTTTAGGGACGTCCGTGATCGCGCAGCTTCTTGAGATCCGCCCAGTCGAAGCTGCTTCCCGCAGGGTTCGCTTTGGGAAGGCGTTGAGCGCGTTGGCGGATTCGTTCCAGCGCGGCCTGCACCTGATCCTGGTCCACGCGCCGCGAGTTGGGAACCAGCCGCGCTACCGCTTTCCCGTGCCGCGTGATGACGATTTCTTCTCCCTGCTCCACGCGGTCGAGCAGCCGTCCGAGAGCGTTCTTGGCTTCGAATGCGCCGAACTCCGCCAAAATAGGACCTCCGAAAACAATCTAGCTTAGTCTAGCTTAAACTCGGCCAGCGATCAACCGGGCCGATGTTCAGTGATTCCCGTCACATCCGAGTGACGGCCCTCGTGTGACGATGCCAGAATTCGGAACATGACCGCCGCCCCCAGTTCGCCCGCCGCTGACCTCGCTCACGATTCGCAGCAATTCCGCGACGCCCGGTTTGCCATGCGTCTCTCGCTGGCGGTCGGCGTGGTGATGCTGCTCGGCAAGACGACGGCTTACTACATCACCGGCTCAGCGGCGATCCTCTCCGACTTCGCGGAGTCCGTAGTACACGTCATTGCTGTGGCCTTCGCCGCGTTCAGCCTGCGTGTGAGCATGCGGCCGGCGGCTCCGAACTTTCTCTACGGCTACGAACGCATCGCATTTTTCTCGGCGGGATTCGAAGGCGCCATGATTATCGTCGCCGCCATCTGGATTCTGATCGAGACCATCGAGAAGTGGCTGGCCGGATTGCCGCTGGAAAATCTTGGCTCCGGCACCTTGCTTTTGCTGGCCGCCGGACTGCTCAACGGCTGGCTGGGGTGGTATCTGCTGCACGTGGGCAGACGCAGTCACTCGCTGATTCTCGAAGCCGATGGCAAGCACGTGCTCACCGACTGCTTTACCAGTTTCGGCGTCGTCGCCGGGCTGGGCCTGGTCATGCTGACGAAATGGAAGCCCTTCGATCCGCTGGTGGCGATTGCGGTAGCGGTGAACATCCTGTGGTCGGGCGGACGCCTGGCGTGGCGCTCGGCGGTTGGTCTGCTCGACTATTCCGATCCCGAGGCCGGGAAGAAGATTCGCGAATGCCTCGACGCCATCTGCGCCGAACTCGGCCTGCATTATCACGGCGTTCGTTATCGCACCACCGGATATCGCCAGCTGATCGAAGTGCATTTGCTCTTCCCGCACGCCAGCCCGGTCGGAGAGGCGCATCGTCTGGCGACCTTGTTGGAAGAGCGTCTGCCCGCGGAGTTGGGCACGCCCGCGGAAGTCATCACGCACCTGGAATCGCTGGAAGATCACGAAGCCGTGCACTCGAAGGAGCACTACACGGGGAAGCCGTCGTAGACGGATTACCGTTCCACGTCAGTTCTTCATCATGGCGTCAATCGTGGAGTAAAGCTGGCTCCGGTCCTTCACTTCCAGATACGGCCGGCTCGGATTCTTGCTGCTCACGATGTACACCGTCGGGGTGTGATCCAGTTTGATCGCCTTGCCCAGATCGCGGTCCGCATTCACCAGGGCCGAAAACTTTCCGCCCTGGTCAACGACAAACGGCAAATCGACCTTGTGCGCCGCCGCAAACTTCTCGCCGAACGAGCGCAGGTTCTGCGGATTGACTTCCAGTTGGTTCTCGAAAATGTAATCGCGGAACCCGTCGCCCAGCGATTTTGAATAGGTGTCGAAATAGCGCGCCATCACCGCCGCCTGATACGACCAGTTATGCATGGGCAACGGGAAATCGTGGCGGATAACCGGGATCTTGTAGGTTTTCGAGGCCTGCTCGACCAGAGGCGCCGTCACCCGACACATGGGGCACTGCAGGTCTTCAAACACCACGATTGCCAGCTGCGAGCCTTTTGGCGGGCGGAGGACAGTGTCGGGCGTATCCTGCGAAAGGCTCGCGACGGCAGCAACCGCCAGCAGCACAGCGATCGAACAAAAAAGGCGAATTCCTCTGTGTTTCATGATGTTTTAGATGTATCGGTTAAGACGGATTTTCTACTGAGCCCACAACTCATTAGACGCCAAAAAGCCCTTGCGGGAGGCCTGAATTTCACCATCTCCCGGTCGGCGTCAGTATGCATGGTAACCGAATCGGGGCGCCAATGTCAGGTGGTCGGGCAGGTGCATCCGGCGTAAACCTTTCGGGTAACGATGCCGTGCTCACAACGCGCTATAGTGGAGGGTTTTGATGGATTCATCGCCTCGATCCCGGTACGCGCGCCGTCTGACTCTGACGCTGCTGGTCGCAGTCGCATTCCTGCTTTGCGGCTGCGGTCGCGGACGGCATCGTGTGCTGGAAGTAGCTTACGTTTCCGCACAGCAAGCGGCTCTGCGCGATCAGGTAGCCACCATCTACAATCGCGTCGGCAACGTGAAGAACGGCGAGCGCGTCGAGGTCCTGGAGCGCGAAAAGCGATTTGCCCGTGTGCGCACATCCACTGGCATTGAGGGCTGGATCGAGCAGCGCAACCTGGTCGATCAGAAGACGTTCGACGGCTTGCAGAAGCTCAGCCAGGACAACCAGAACTCTCCAATCCAGGCTCCTGGCGTGTTGCGCAACGAGACCAACCTGCACATTTCGCCAGGCCGCGAAACCGAGCACCTGTTTCAGTTGGCGTCGGGAGCGAAAGTTGCGGTTCTGAAACGCGACACGGCGGAAAAACAGGGCGTGGTGCCGTCCGCACCCGCCAAGCCTGGGAAGCAGCCCGCGGGCCCGGTGCTGGAAGACTGGCTGCTGGTGCGCGACGATCTCGGCCATGTGGGCTGGGTGCTGGCGCGCATGGTCGACATCGACGCCCCCATCGACATCGCGCAGTACGCCGAAGGGCAGCGCTTCGTCGCCTTCTTCGTCCTGAACGAAGTCCTGGACGCCGAAAAGAAGGTTCCGCAGTATCTGTGCGTCCTGACCGAACCGCATGACGGCCTGCCCTACGATTTCGACCAGGTCCGCGTCTTCACCTGGAATACTCGCAAGCACCGCTATGAAACCGCCTACCGCGAGCACGGCCTGAACGGCGTGCTGCCGGTGACGTTGACCACCCAGAACTTCGACAAAGAAGGCACCCTGCCGGTGTTCATCCTGCACGTGAAAGACGACTCCGGCAACGTCACGGAGCGCAAATACAAGCTCAACAGCCCCATGGTGCGGCGGGTCCTGGCCCCGGGCGAAACGCCGCAGCCTGCGGCCAGAAGAAGACGGCATTAGGTTGGCCTTGCCCCTTGCGCTGTATTCCAATTCTCATACCTGGAGCGGCGATTCCATACTGTTTTTTGTATGAGAGACAATCGGTATCACACTAAGTAGTTGAAAACAAATTGTTTGTTGGTTGATTGTTTTGGATGGTTAGTTGCAGCAGTGTTGCCTTTGAGTTGTGTGTAACGTTTTTGTTTTTGCAGCGATATCAAGTCCGCACTAGACGGGCAGAGGCAAGGTAGAAACAGAAAGTTTTGATTCCCAGCTCTCAAACAGATGTTCGAGGGGTCTCGATCTCAGCAAGCCATCGGGTCGCGCAAAATCCCAGGAAACCGGTCAAAGCGCTTGGATCCGATTTCGAATGACGAAATTTCTAAGGAGGCAGGAAATGCGTTTTG
>JBBIOA010000019.1:0-112305 GCA_037443605.1 Terriglobales bacterium | reverse complement strand
GGATTTCGGGGGCTTTGTGGTGAAGGCAGATTCCGAAGGGCGGCTTGGTCCATCCACCTACGGACGCACTCATGCCGATGCTGCCAATGTGCTCGCCCGCGCGCTGAAACCGTACGGCGGCGTGGTGTTCTACCGGGCCTTTGTCTACAACCATCATCTGGATTGGCACGATCTGAAGAATGATCGAGCCAAGGCGGCGTACGACAACTTTCATCCGCTTGACGGCGCGTTCGACAACAACGTCATTGTGCAGATCAAGAATGGGCCGATCGATTTCCAGGTGCGCGAGCCGGTGTCGCCCCTATTTGGCGGCTTGGAGCGTACAAATACAGCCATCGAAATGCAAATCACGCAGGAATATACCGGGCAGCAACGTCATTTATGTTTCCTTGTGCCCATGTGGAAAGAGGTGCTGGATTTTGATCTGCACGCTGCGCCGGATAGCGGTCCGACCTCTGTGAAGGCAATGGTGGCGGGACGCGCGTTTCGTCGGCCGACTGGAGGCTTTGTCGGCGTCGCGAATGTCGGCATGGATGTCAACTGGCTGGGCAGTCCGCTGGCGATGGCGAATCTCTACGGCTTCGGGCGGCTGGCGTGGAATCCCGATCTCACCGCCGAGCAGATCATTGAAGAATGGACGCGCCTCACGTTCGGCGATGATCCGCTGGTCGTCCGAACGATCACCGAGATGCAGCTAACGTCGTGGTCCGTGTACGAGAGCTATACCGGTCCGCTCGGCGCGGGCACACTGACCACGATTACGGGCAATCACTATGATCCGGGGCCCGAGTCGTCAGAGGAAAATGGCTGGGGGCAATGGCACCGTGCCGATCACAGCGGAATCGGGATGGATCGGACGATGGCCACGGGTACGGGATACATCGGGCAGTATCCGGCGCCGGTGCAGAACTTGTACGAATCGCTGGCGAAGTGTCCCGACAATCTGCTCCTGTTCTTTCACCATGTGCCGTATACGTATGCGCTGCACTCGGGCAAGACAGTGATCCAGCACATCTACGATTCGCACTACGAAGGAGCGGAACGCGCGCGCGCATTCATCGACGCGTGGAAGGCTCTGAAGGGACATGTCGACCAGGAGCGGTATCGCGACATTGAACCGCGCTTCGAGTACCAGGCGGAGCAGGCGGTCGTGTGGCGCGACACCATCTGCAACTGGATCTACCGTCTCTCGGGAATTCCCGACCAAAAAGGACGAGTGGGCAAGGCGCACTGAATGAGATCACTGCTTGGCAGATGACTCGTCCAGAGCGAGATTCAATTCCAGCACATTCACGCGGGGCTCGCCGAGCAAGCCTAAATCGCGCTGCCGCGTGTGTTTCTGCACCAGGTCGCGCAGCGCGGACTCCTGCAGGCCACGTTCGCGCGCCACGCGGGGTATCTGAAACCCTGCGGCGGCCGATGAGATTTCGGGATCGAGGCCCGAGGCAGAAGTTGTGATCAGATCGACGGGGATGAGTTGCGTTGGATTCTCGTCGTGCAGGGTTTTCGCGTCGGCGTTGATTCGATCGATCAACTTCTGATTGGTGGGACCGAGATTTGTACCGCCGGAATTGGCGGCGTCGTATCCGTTGCCCGCGGCAGACGGGCGCGGATGGAAGTATTTCGGAGACGTGAACGGCTGGGCGATGATTCGCGATCCGACGGTCTCTCCGTTGCGAACGATCAGTTGCCCGTTGGCCTTGTCTTTGAACAGAAGCTGCGCCAGTCCAGTCACTACCAGAGGATAGGCAATCCCCAGCAGTGCGGTCGTAACGAGGGTCATCAGGAATGCGGTAATCAGGTTCTTCTTCATAGATCCTCAGGCCAGGCCCACAGCGGTGATGAGGACATCGATCAGCTTGATGCCGACGAAGGGCACGATGATTCCTCCGAAACCGTAAATCAGGAGATTGCGCCGCAACAACGACTCGGCATTCATGGCCCGATATTTGACGCCGCGCAACGCCAGGGGAATCAGGGCGATGATGATGACCGCGTTAAAAATCACAGCGGAGAGCACTGCGGATTCGGGAGTCTTGAGGCGCATGATGTTGAGCGCATTCAATACGGGGAACGTGGCGGCAAACATGGCGGGGATGATGGCGAAATACTTGGCGACATCGTTGGCGATCGAAAAAGTGGTGAGAGCGCCGCGGGTCATCAGCAACTGCTTGCCGATTTCGACAACCTCAATCAGTTTCGTAGGGTTCGAATCGAGATCGACCATATTGCCGGCTTCTTTGGCGGCCTGCGTGCCTGTGTTCATGGCGACGCCCACGTCGGCCTGAGCGAGCGCAGGTGCGTCGTTGGTGCCGTCGCCGGTCATGGCAACGAGCTTCCCGCCGGCCTGCTCGGTGCGAATCAGCTTGAGTTTGTCTTCGGGTGTCGCCTGGGCAAGGAAGTCGTCAACGCCGGCTTCCCGCGCGATGGCCGCGGCCGTCAGGGGGTTGTCACCGGTGATCATCACGGTGCGAATGCCCATGGAACGCAGCTGCGCAAAGCGGTCGCGTATGCCGCCTTTGACAACGTCCTTGAGGTGGATGACGCCCATAGCACGACGATTCTCGGAAACAACCAGCGGAGTGCCACCCGAGGAAGCGATACGCCCGACGGTCGCACGGACTTCGTCGGGCATCGTGCTGCCGTTCTGCTCTAGATGGCGGGCAATGGATTCGGCGGCGCCCTTGCGAATCTCCCGGCCATCGAGATTCACCCCGGACATGCGGGTTTGGGCGGTGAACGGAATGAACTCGGCTTCATGGGTGGCGAATTCGCGTCCGCGCAGCTTGTACTTCTCTTTCGCCAGGACCACGATCGACCGGCCTTCGGGAGTTTCATCGGCAAGGGATGAAAGCTGGGCGGCGTCGGCCATCTCGGCTTCGGTTACTCCCGGCGCAGGAATGAATTCTGTGGCCTGGCGATTGCCGAAGGTGATGGTGCCCGTCTTGTCGAGAAGCAGCGTGTTGACGTCGCCGGCTGCTTCGACGGCGCGGCCCGACATAGCGAGAACGTTGTGCTGTACCAGGCGATCCATGCCCGCGATGCCGATGGCCGACAACAGGCCGCCGATAGTCGTCGGGATCAGGCAGACCAGCAAAGAGACCAGCACAAAAACAGTCTGCGGCGATCCCGAGTAAATCGCGAATGGCTGTAGCGTCACCACGGCCAGCAGGAAGATGATCGTCAGGCCCGCAAGCAGGATGTTCAGTGCGATCTCGTTTGGCGTTTTCTGACGCGATGCGCCTTCCACCAGCGCGATCATGCGATCCAGGAATGTTTCGCCGGGGTTCGATGTGATCTTGACTTTGATCTGGTCGCTAAGGACACGCGTGCCCCCGGTGACGGCCGAACGATCGCCCCCGGCTTCGCGGATCACCGGCGCGGATTCGCCGGTGATCGCCGACTCGTCCACCGAGGCTACGCCTTCGACAATCTCGCCATCGCCGGCGATCAATTCGCCTGCGGTCACCACGACCATGTCACCGGCCCGCAGTTTGGCACTGGGTACTTCCTCAATCGAGCCAGCGGTGGAGAGCCTTCGTGCCGTGGTCTCCGAACGAGCTTTACGCAAGGTTTCAGCCTGGGCCTTCCCGCGGCCCTCGGCCATCGCCTCGGCGAAGTTTGCGAACAACACCGTGAACCACAGCCACAACGTGATCTGCAGGTTAAATCGGAAAGCCTCGTGAGGACGCAGCATCAGAAGAACGGTGGTGATCACGCTGCCGATCTCCACCACGAACATGACGGGGTTGCCCATCATATTGCGCGGATTCAGCTTCAGCAGCGAACTCCAGGAGGCGCTGCTTACCAGTTTCCAATCCCAGATGGATTTGCCGTGGCTTGCCATAGTTAGAATGTTTTCCCCGCGTACATAAGAAGGTGTTCGAGAATCGGCCCCAGGCTGAGAGCCGGAAAGAAAGTAAGGGCGCCGAGAATAAGGATGACTCCGATCAACAGCAAGGTAAACAGCGGCGTGGTAACCGGGAACGTGCCCAGCGATGGAGGAACGTACTTCTTCTGCGCGAGATTGCCGGCAATCGCCAGCATGGGAATGATCATCAAGAAGCGTCCGACTAGCGTAGTGATGCCCGTGGCTGCGTCATACCAGACCGTATTGACGGTCAGGCCGCCAAAGGCCGAGCCATTATTCCCCGCTGCCGAGGTGAAGGCGTAGAGAATCTGGCTGAGGCCGTGCGGACCGGGATTGGAAATGCCGGCGATGCCGAATCCTCTGACGACGGAGATCCCCGTCAAGCTGAGGATGACCAACGGAAATACCAGCGAGACCAGCATCGCCATCTTTACGTCGTAGGCCTCGATTTTCTTGCCGAGGTATTCCGGCGTGCGGCCTACCATCAAGCCGGCGATGAATACGGCGAGGACCACGTAGATAAGAATTCCGTACATACCCGAGCCGACGCCGCCGAAGATCACCTCGCTCAGCATGATGTTGACCAGCGGAACCATGCCGCCAAGCGGGGTGAAGGAATCGTGCCAGCCGTTAATGGCGCCACAACTGGCGTCGGTGGTAATCGTGGCGAAGAGCGCGGTGTTGGCGATGCCGAAGCGTGTCTCTTTGCCCTCCATGTTGCCGCCCGGCTGCGAATTCGTCGCGTGCTGCGCGACGGTTGCCGGGTACAGCGGATTGCCTTTGGATTCGGCCCAGTACGCGACGATCACCCCCGCTAAGAACAGGATCGCCATGGCTGACCAGACGGCCCAGCCGTGGGCAGGAGATCCGGTCATGCGGCCGAGCGTATAGGTAAGGCCGGAACCGATGGCGAAGATGCAGAGCATCTCGAACAGATTGGTAAGCGGCGTCGGGTTTTCGAAGGGGTGGGCACTGTTGGCATTGAAAAATCCGCCACCGTTGGTTCCCCACTCCTTGATGATTTCCTGCGAAGCGACGGGGCCCTGCGCAATGGTCTGGGTGGTCACCGTATCCATCACGGGCCTGCCGTTCGCATCCATCACGGGTTTGCCGTCGGCGCCAACGCGCTGTACTGATTGCGGCTCAACCAACTTCACCGTGTCATAGGACTTCAGATTCTGCACTACGCCCTGGGAAACCAAGAAGAGCGCGCCCAACACACAGATCGGCAGCAACACCCACAGAGTGCAGCGGACGAAGTCCACCCAGAAATTACCCAGAGTCTTCACTTGGCGCCGGGCGATTCCGCGGATGAAGGCGATGGCGAGAACGATGCCAACCGCCGCCGACGTGAAGTTGTGATACGCGAGACCGGCCATCTGCGTGAAGTAGCTCATGGTGGTCTCGCCGGAATAGGCCTGCCAGTTGGTGTTAGTGGTAAACGAGGCCGCGGTGTTAAAGGCCAGATGCTCGGGCGTGACACCGGCAAAGTGCTGCGGATTGGCCGGAAGAAATCCCTGGGCGCGTTGCATCAGATAAAGCAGCAGCATCGAGACGGCGCTAAACAAGAGCATGGCCGTGGCATACTCGGTCCACTCCATTTCATGCTTCTCGTCGACGCCGGTGACGCGGTACAGCAGCCTCTCGACCGGGCGCAACACGGGATCAAGAAAGGTCCTCTCGCCTGAAAATACGCGCGTCATGAACACGCCCAACGGCCTGGTCACGGCCAAGATGACAGCGAGGAATACGGCAATTTGCAGCCAGCCTAGAATGGTCATTTCAGACTCGGTACCTACCCGTCAGAATTTCTCCGGGCGCAGCAAGGCGTAGAACAGATAGATCGTGGTCAAAGCGCTGATGATCAGCATGATGAGAGATTGTGCGTCCATGTCGCCTCACTTTACCCGCTCGCAGAAATGCACATAGGCAATCGATGCCGCAAAGAAAACGATGGTTACTACGATCCAAAGAACGTCTTGCATCAGAGTCTCCGAAAATTCAAGGGGCCGTTGACATACCGGAACGCCCGGCTGGCCGGTGGCAGGTCAGGGGACAAGCGCATGGCGGCGATCCGAGCACCAGGTGACGATGGCTGGATCCTCGTCCGATGCGGAGTCGCTCGTTGGGGAGTTTTCCGCATCTCTGCGACGAACGCGAACAATACGCGCAGCAGGAACGCGACTCCACTCAACCCCAGCACCACGAGTGCAAAGCTCATAAACACCCCCGGCCAGTGCACAATTGATCTGACCACTCGCCCCGTAAGATGGGGATCAATAGTTCATAAAGAAGTCATAAAGAAGCCTCGCGGCAAATCTCCGTCGAACGTCGCGACCCTCAAGGCGCATCAGCAGCCCCAGTCCGCCTCGCCGGGCGTGGCAAAGTACCTGCGCCGTGACTCTATGGGTTGCGGCATGGTGGCGAGTTCCATCAATGCCAGACGCGCGGCCGCGACCAACCGCTCTTTCTGCTCAGGCGGGGTTCTTTCCCACTTCACGGGATCATGATCGGTCTCGCCGGGTGCGTGATGGACCAGCGCTTCGTGGTAATGATGGAACACCTTTGCCAGTTGCTCCGCGGAAACATCCTCAATCGACCACATGATTTTTGGCCTCCAGAACATTTGCGGCGACTCACTGCCCGCCTGACCTATTCGATATCTCCGCGCGTGAAGAAGGAATAAGGAGTTCGTAGAATGTTCGTATAAAGCGAAACCGCCGGACCCGAAGGCCCGGCGGCGAGACGGACAAAACAATTCGCTTCTCTATTCGCCCGGTTCGAAACGGTATCCGACCCACGGCTCGGTCACAATGTAGCGCGGCGAGGAGGAATCGGGTTCAAGCTTTTTGCGCAGCTGGCCCACAAACACGCGGATATATTCAACCTGCTCGGTACTTTGTCCGCCCCAGATCGCACCCAGCAGGGTGCGGTGGCTGAGGACCTTACCCGCACGGCGCGCCATGTAAACCAGCAATTCGAACTCTTTTGGTGTCAGGCGTACTTCGCGGCGGCGGACGGTCACCTTGTGAGCGGCCAGATCAATCACGAAGTCGCCGATTTCAATCAGCGTTTTCGGGTCGGTCTCCATCGGCACGCGGCGCAAATTCGCGCGCACTCGCGCCAGCAGTTCATTCATGCCGAAGGGCTTGGTGACGTAGTCGTCCGCACCAGCATCAAGGGCTTCGACTTTCTGCTGTTCCTTATCGCGGACCGAGAGCACCAGGATCGGAACCTGGCTGACCGCGCGCACACGGCGGCAGAGTTGCACGCCGTCGACGGTGGGCATCGCCAGATCGGTGATGATCAGGTTGGGCGACCAGTCCTTCATGATTTCGAGCGCCATCTCGCCATTGTTAGCGACGCGGATGTCATAGCCTTGCGCCGTCAGGCTGGTGCGCAGGACCCGAGTAATCTGCGGCTCGTCGTCGACGACCAGAATGTGGGCTGGATCCGGCATCAGCGCACCTCCTGGGTTACGATGTGAACATCTACGGACGGGGCATCCCGCAGAAAGCGCTGAATCGCTGACAGATAAAGGTAACGCTGCCATCCGCTGCGGGCCGAACGCCCGAAAATCACCTGCGTAATGTGATGCTCACGCACCAACTGGGCCACGCCGTCAGCGACGCTGCGATCAACGGTTCGCACGACCTTGGCGCCCAGGTTCTCGGCAAAGCGAATATTTTCGGCGAGAGTCTTTTGGTCCTCGGGGCGGGAGTCGCGCCCTACATCTACGTAAAAAATGTAGAGGTCGCCGCCAATTGCCTGCGCCATGCGCGAGCCACGGGCAATTAGGTACTGTGCCGCCGGATTTGAACTGACGCATACGCCGATGCGTTCGCGCACTGTGTGAGCCGGCTTCGTCCCGTCCTTCTCCAGATAGGCGTCGAGACTGCGATCCACCACGCCCGTGACCTGCCGCAACGCCAACTCCCGTAATGCGATGAGATTGCCCGGGCGAAAGAAATGGGAGAGAGCTCGCTGAGTGCGGTCCACGGGATAGATATCGCCGCGCTCCATGCGCTTTTGCAGGGCCTGCGGCGTCAGGTCGGCGAGGACGATCTCATCCACCCGCTGCATGACCCAGTCCGGAACCGTCTCTCGCACCTGTACGCCGGTGATCTGCTGCACCGTGGGCCCAACGCTCTCCACGTGCTGCACATTCATGGTAGAAAGCACATCAATTCTCGCCTCCAGCAGTTCGATTACGTCCTCGTACCGCTTGGCGTGCTTGCTGCCCTCGATGTTGGTGTGGGCTAGTTCGTCGACCACGATCACGGCCGGTTTACGAGCCAGGATCGCGTCCACGTCCATCTCATCGAACAGCGTCCCCTTGTATTCCAGCTTGCGCGGCGGGACGCGGTCCAACTTTGCCGCCAGTTCCGCCGTGGCTTTGCGGCCGTGGCTTTCGACGACTCCGGCAACTACATCTTCTCCGCGGCTGGCGCGGCGGATGGCCTCGCTGAGCATAGAGTAGGTCTTGCCGACACCCGGTGCATAGCCGAGAAACAGCTTGAAGATGCCCCGGGTTTTCTCGGTCGGAATTTCACTCAGCCACTCGTCCGGCGTTTTGGTCATCGCAGCTATTCTCTTTGCGCGCGCTCGAAAAGTCACGTCCATCGTACAATGCAGACGTGCAATCCGCGATACGGACACAAGCAGGACGTTATGCCGCAGTGGTCGCCGCCATCGTGGTGATCACGTTTGTCAACTTCCGGCTACATGTCAATCAGACTACCGTCGCGCTCATGTTCCTGGTCGCCGTGCTGCTGGCCTCGGCGTACTGGGGGCTGCGCTATGCGCTGGTGCTGGCTATTGGAGCCACCGCCGCCTTCAACTTCTACTTCCTGCCGCCGATCAGGACCTTCACAATCGCCGACCCCCAGAACTGGGTCGCTTTGTTCGCGTTCCTGGTGACCGCCGTAGTGGCGAGCAATCTTTCGGAACGAGCGCGCCGTGAAGCCGAACAGTCGAAGCAGCGCCGGCATGACATTGAGCGCCTGTATGCACTCAGCCAGCGTTTACTGGCCTCCGAGAATCTGCTGGAACTGATGAATTCGCTGCCCTCGTATGTGCAAGAGACGTTTTCGGTTGGAAGCGTAGCCGCCATGGCGACCGATCACCCGACGGTGTATCGATCCTCGCTTGATGCCAAGTTCGAAGAAAGCGTACTGCGCTCGACCCTGTTGCGGGGCGAGCCGGTCACCCAAGCTGGAGTGTCGTATGTTCCCTTGCGCCTGGGGATGCGCACGATGGGAGCGCTGGCTGTTACCGCCGAAGACCTCTCTCGCGAAATGCTGGATGCTCTCGGCAGCCTGGCCGGCCTGGCCATTGAGCGGGCCAAGGCGCTGGAGGCTCTGAGCAAGAATCGCGCCGAGCAGGAGCACGAGCGGTTGCGAACCGCGCTGCTCGATTCTGTAACGCATGAGTTCCGAACACCTCTCACCGCCATCAAAGCCAGCGTCACCACGATGCTTTCCGGCGCGTCGCTCGATGAATCGGGCCGGCGCGAACTGCTCACCGTAATCGATGAGGAGACCGACCGGCTGAATCGCCTGGTCGGTGAGGCATCCGAGATGGCGCAACTCGACGCCGGCATGTTCAAGCTCGATCTGCAGCCGCACTCCATCCGCGACGCGCTCGACTTAGCTCTCGAAGACGCCAAGGCTTCTCTCGATCATCATCCGGTGGATGTTTTCGTCCCTCCACAGTTGCCGAGAGTGCCCATGGACGTGCAGCGGATCCGGGAGGTTCTGATGCATCTTCTGGAAAATGCAGGCAAATATTCCGGCAGCGGCACGCCTATCAAAGTCAGTTCCGAAGTGCAAGGAGACCGGATTGTGACAAGCGTAGCCGACCGGGGTCCCGGCATCGATTCCTTTGAACAGTCACTGATCTTCGAGAAATTCTATCGCGGACAGCACCAGCGCTACACCGCTCCGGGAACCGGCATGGGCCTGTCGATTGCGAAGGTCATCATCGAGGCGCACGGCGGTAGCATTGGCGTCGTCAGCCAGGTTGGCAGTGGATCGGTCTTTTCCTTCAGCCTGCCCCTCGAGAGAACTCCGGACGGCACCTGATCTCCGGAGAATCGCAACGACATTGCCCTTTTCGGCCTGCCGATGACGTTGCTTAGGCTACAATCAGACGCACTTCAAAACATTTTTCTTGGCGCTACCAACAACCAATCCATGACCGCTGAGATTGCGACCACTCCCTCCGCTGCACTCGACGACAAGAGAGTCTCCTACAACCGGTTTCTGCTGATTGTCGCCGGCCTCGGTGGCCTGCTGTATGGCATTGATGTGGGAATCATCGCTGGAGCGCTGCCCTATCTGGAGGCGACATCCGGTCTAAATTCCGGCCAGCTTTCCATCGTCGTCGCTGCTGTCCTGCTGGGTAGCGTGATCTCTACTCTGTTCGCCGGATTGCTCGCCGACTGGATGGGCCGCAAGAACCTCATGGCCCTCAGCGGCCTGATGTTTGTTTTGAGCATCCCGATGATTGCCCTCTCTCACGGTTATGGGCCGCTGGTTCTGGGCAGGCTCCTGCAGGGGGTGAGCGCCGGGTTGATCGGCGTGGTCGTGCCACTTTATCTGGCGGAATGCCTGACGGCTTCGAGTCGCGGCAAGGGTACGGGAATTTTCCAGTGGCTGCTGGTGTTGGGATTGGTGATCGCCGCTGCGCTCGGGCTTTACTTCAGCTTCCGCGTTGATCAAGTGGCGAAACTGGGCGACGCGCAACAGTTGTTTGCCTTCAAGGATCACGCATGGCGGGGGATTTTCTGGGTATCGCTTCCGCCCGGCCTTCTATTCGTACTTGGCAGTTTCCTCGTCGCCGAGTCGCCGCGCTGGCTCCTGCGTCACGGGAAGAAGGATGCGGCCTATGCTGCGCTGCTGCGCTCACGAAGCACGGAACAGGCGGATCTGGAGTTCCGCGAGATGCAAGAAGCTGCCGCGGCCGAGAAGGCTACTGCCGCCTCTGCGACCCAAGGGGCCAAAGAATCCTTGCTGCGGCGTAAGTACGTGATTCCGTTTGTGCTTGCTTGCATAATTCTTGCCGCCAATCAGGCCACGGGAATCAATTCGATCATCGGCTACAACGCCAAGATCTTTTTACAGAGTGGACTCTCGGATTTCGCCGCCCACTGGGGATATTTCTTCTTCCAATGCGTGAACTTCTTGTTCACCTTCTTCGGCGTGTTGCTGGTGGACCGCAAGGGCCGCAAGTTTTTGCTGTCGCTGGGCACGGCAGGAATCGTTGTCTCGCTCGCGTGTACCGGCTTTTTGTTCGTGGGAAGCGAAAAGCTTCGCGTCGACTCGAAGGCGGCAACGCAGTCCCGAGTCTCGGCGAATCAGGAGCTTACTCTCACCTATAGCGCCGATGTGGCGAATCAACTGTTGAAGGAAAGCGGGCATGAGGCGATTGATCGCGACACCTCTCTGATCGTCATTTATTCGTACGGCGACTTTCGCGCAACCAGCCAGGTAGTGCGCTCCAGCGATCCGGCGGTCAAGCCTATTGAAGTCACGCGCGACAGTTGCGTCCCGGCAAACAAGATCATCGCTCTCTTCTCGAATCCGTTTGGCGACCTCGATGCCGCACGAACTGCGCCTCTCAAGATTGAACACGCGCTTATCAGCCCGATCCCGGATTCCGGCAACGGCTGGCTCGTGGCCGGTACCTTGTTCGTGTTTATGGCGTTCTACGCGGTCGGGCCGGGGGTGTGCGTGTGGCTGGCGCTTTCCGAACTGATGCCGACACGCATTCGCTCCAACGGCATGAGCATTGCTCTGCTGCTGAACCAGGGAGTAGCCACGACGATCGCAGCTGTCTTTCTTCCAACGGTCGGGCAATACGGGTACTCGACGATGTTCTTTTGCTTCGCGGGTTGCACCGTGATCTACTTCATCACAGCGGCGTTTTTCCTGCCGGAGACGAAGGGCAAAACACTGGAGGAGATCGAAGCGCACTTCGAAGGAACGCCTTCGTAGGGCGAGGCCGGCGAGTCTCACACTTCCGAGCGTTTGCTCCCGACTGCACGAATCATTTAACCTGCCTTTTCCCCATGACCCAGACGAATTCCACGACCCACGCGCACCACATGCATCGGGAGATTTACGAACAGCCCGAGGCCATCGCTAAGACGATCGACCGGCATCTGAAGAACGATTTGATCTTCCCGGACGAATTGGTCCCCATCGAAAGCGCGCTGTTGACGTTTGAGAAACTCATCATCGCGGCCAGCGGGTCGAGCCGTCACGCGGGCTTGGCCGGCGAAATCATGATCGAGGATCTTTCCGGCGTCGCCGTCGACGTAGAGTACGCCAGCGAATATTGCTATCGCTCGACCCATGCCGCCGTCGATCCCATCGTCATGGTGATCACGCAGTCCGGCGAGACCGCCGACACGATCGCGGCACAGCGCGAGGCTTTGACTCGCGGGGTGAAGACGATCGCCGTGTCCAATGTCGACAAGACGACGATTGTGCGCGAAGCCGGCGCCGCCCTGATTACCGGAGCGGGCCCGGAACTCTCCATTCCCGCAACCAAGAGCTTCACGACGCAGGTAACGATTCTGTACCTGATGGCGCTGTTCCTGGCTCGCAAACGCGGCCGGATGACTTCGGAAGTGGCCCGCTCGTACCTGCAGCGCCTGTCTCGTTTGCCAGAAGCCATCTCGCAAAATCTGCGTATTTGGGACGAACTAGCCGCCGGGTATGGCGCCAAGCACTCTCACGCCGAGAAGTTTCTTTACCTGGGACGCGGCGTGCACTACGCCATTGCTCGCGAAGGCGCCCTGAAACTGAAGGAAATTTCGTACGCTCATGCCGAAGGATATCCCGCCGGCGAGTTGAAGCACGGGCCGAACGCGTTGGTGGACGACAAGTTGCCAGTAGTGGTGCTGGCTACCTGCGATCACAGAGATCCGGACTCAGTGCTGCGTTATCGCCGCACTCTTGAGGTGATGAAAGAAGTCCGCTCGCGCCGTGGTCCGCTCGTTACCGTGGCGACGGAAGGCGATACGGAAGTCGGCAAGATCGCGGACCACGTCTTCAACGTGCCTTCGGCGCCCGAACTCCTCTTGCCGATTCTCGAGGTGATTCCGCTACAGTTGTTCGCCTACTACGTCGCGGTAAACAAGGGCATCGATGTGGATCACCCACGCAATCTGGTGAAGGCCGTAGTTACAGAGTAGACCCGGCTCTCAGCCGACTTGTGTTTAGTAGGCGAGCAGAATTCTCAAATCTCTCAGGTTGTTCCCGGTTGGTCCAGTTTCTATCGTGTCGCCGAGAGAGTCGAGCAGTGGGCATCCGTCGAACTTATCGAGGGCTGTGCGGACATTCGATCCGCGCGCGGTTGCACGCTGGATCGTGCTGCCGTCCACCACAGCACCCGCGACCTGGCTGTTGCCGTCGATGCCGTCGGTTCCGGCGCTTAGCACCGTGATGTCTTCGCCCACAATCTTCTCCGCACAGGCGAGAGCGAATTGCTGGTTGCGCCCGCCGATCCCGCCGTTGGTCACCTTGACGGTCACTTCCCCGCCGGAAATCAGGCACACAGGCGAACACTGCTTCTTCAATTCGCGCAGTCGATTGACTAGATATTCCGCGGCCCGCGCGTAGTCCCAGTCGTCGCAGGAATTGTCGACGGCAACGAAGAACCCCAACTGTTCCGCCGCCGCACTCGCTGCCTCGATCGCGCTCTGATTCGAGGCCACCGTCCACCAGCGCGACTTGTGAAAGAGTGGATCGTCGGACTTCGGAGTTTCTTCTAAGGCATAGCGCTCAAACAACTCTCGCGTCGACGCCGGGAATTGCGCGAGGAGGTCGTACTTCTCAACGATTCGAAAACAGTCTTCCACCGAAGTCGAATCCGGCATGGTGGGGCCTGAAGCGAGCGCATCGGGCGTTTTGTCGGGCACGTCCGAGACCAACAGCGATACCTGTTGCGCGGGAAACGCCGCCTGCGCCAGACGCCCGCCCTTCACAGCCGAGAGATGCTTCCGAATCGTGTTGATCTCGGCGATCGGTGCGCCCGAATGCACCAACGCGCGGTAGGTCGAGACGAGATCGTCGAGCGAGATTTCGTCGTCGATCGCTTTCTCGACAATCGACGATCCGCCTCCGCTGATCATGAAAATCACAAGGGCCGACGCCGGTTGCGGCTCCAGTGCCCGCAGGATCGCGCTGGCTGCCTGCACGGATTCGGCATTGGGCGTGGGATGCCCGCCACGAAAGTAGCGGAAGCCGTGGACCTGCGACCCGGGCGAGACAGAAGTGGCCACGATCCCTTCAAGCGAGGCTCCCACTTCGCCCGCGAGCGCTTCCACCATAGTGTGCGCTGCTTTGCCGAGCGACACGACCAACACCTTCGAGTACGCAGGCAGATCGTACAGGTCTTCACACACGCGCAGCACGCCGCGGTCGCACTGCACATGGCGCGCAAAGGCTTTCGCGATTGACGCTTCGCTTAACGCGTGCGCGAATACCCGCCGCGCGGTGTCTCGCATTTGGCGGAATCTGGATTCGCGATCGGATTGGGATTCGGACATGAAGGGAATTATAAAGAGAGCCGTCAGCTCTCAGCTTTCAGCTATCAGCTAGCTCGTATTCGCGCCAAACAAACACTGAAAGGTCGCGAATGAATCCGCAAAGAATGCACCAGCTAGCCGTGAGCTTACGGCGAAGAGCTGACAGCTTGGTTCACCCACGCGTCGATTGCTTCCCGCAGTTCGCGCAGTCGGCCCTCGAAGAAATGATCTGCGCCCTCGATCGTCACCAGGCGCTTTGGCTCCGGCAGCGACGATACCAGACTTTCGAGTTTTGCCCTGGGACCAAACTGGTCGCGCGCCCCGCTGACGAAAAGCTTGGGTTTCATGCAGTCATGCAGGAATTCGTAGGAATACACGCGAGGCTCCTCGCCTTCTGACGAAACCGGAACCACCGGAGTTCCAATACCGATGAGCGCAGGCACCCGAGCATCGGCATACGACGCCCGTAGCCCGACCGCTGATCCGAATGAGAATCCGGCAAAGATCAGAGGCAGATGAAATTCGCGATCCAGCCAGTCGAGGGCAGCGCGGACGTCTTCGACCTCTCCCTTGCCGTGATCGTGTTCTCCCTGGCTCAATCCCGTCCCGCGAAAGTTGAAACGCAGTACCGGAAAACCGAAGCTGTTCAGCGCCTTCATGGTGTGAAAGACGACCTTGTTGTGCATTGTGCCGCCAAACAATGGGTGTGGATGGCAAACCACCGCCGCGTGGGTCGACGACTCGGCGCCGGAATTCAGCAGCGCCTCCAGGCGCCCAGCAGGGCCATCCAGAAAGAGAGACCGAATCGAGGAGTTAGACGGAATCACAATATCAGCTTACACAATTCCTGGCGAAGTCCTGAAACGCGCGCGGCGTCTGCTATTCTCTCCCCCATGGACGCCGTCACGCTCACACGCCAACTCGTCGACATTGAGTCGATCACAGGGAACGAGGCCCCTGTCGCCAATTATCTCTATGGAGAACTCTGCCGCCTCGGTTATCACACCGTGAAGATGCCGGTTGAGGGCGACCGCTTCAACCTCTACGCCACATCGCACGGCCAGCCGAACCCGACTGTCGTTTTTTCTACGCACATGGATACCGTGCCGCCGTTCATTGCGTCGTCGGAGGACGCAGGACGCATCTACGGCCGTGGTTCATGCGACGCCAAGGGGATCATCGCCGCGCAGATTGCGGCTGCGGAACGGCTACACCGTGACGGAATTCATGTCGGGCTGCTTTTCGTGGTCGGAGAGGAACGCGACAGCCTGGGAGCGAAGGTGGCCAACGAGCAAGCCCCGGCGTCGTGCAAATTTCTGGTGAACGGCGAGCCCACCGAGAATCGCATCGCGCTGGCTTCGAAAGGGACGCTGCGCGCAGAAGTGACGGCCCGGGGGCGCATGGCGCATTCCGCGTATCCTGAACTGGGCGAATCGGCCATCGACAAGCTCATCGCCGCACTTGGTCGGCTGCGCGCGATGCCGCTGCCGTCTGATCCTGAGATAGGCCCGTGCACGCTCAATATCGGATTGATCGAAGGCGGACGCGCGCCGAACGTGATCCCGGACTATGCACATGCAGATCTGCTCTATCGCCTGATCGGCCCGACCGACGACTTGCGCCGCCAGATTCTCGCGGCAGCCGGAAATCAGGTAGAAGTCACGTTCCCGCTGGAACTCGCCTTCCAGCGCTTCCGCTCCGTGGAAGGCCTGCCCACCATGATTGCCGCTTTCACCACGGACATTCCCCGGCTCACGAACTGGGGCGAACCGCTGCTGATCGGCCCGGGATCGATCCACGTGGCTCACACCGAGGGAGAATACATCGAGAAGCAGGACTTAGCCGAAGCCATCGATCTGTACTGCAGCATTGCAACGCAAGTCGGGCCTTAGGCTTCAGCATTCATCTATTACTCCAAGTACAACCGTGATCGCCTAGCGCATGGGCTAGACTGATTGAATGAGTTCGCCCATCAATTCCCTCTCTCGCGCCTCGTCCGCCTATCTGCGTTCTGCCATGCATCAGCCGATTCGGTGGCATGAATGGGGGCCGGAAGCTTTCGCCGCGGCGCAGCGGGAGAACAAGCCAATGTTGCTTGATATCGGCGCGGTGTGGTGCCACTGGTGTCATGTGATGGATCGCGAGTCCTACGACGATCCGGCCATCGCCGAGATCGTGAACGAGCACTTCATCGCGGTAAAAGTCGACCGCGACGAGCGCCCAGACATCGACAGCCGCTACCAGGCAGCCATACAGGCGGTCAGTGGACAAGGCGGATGGCCTCTGACCGCATTTCTCACGCCCGACGGCAAGCCGTTTTATGGCGGCACCTACTTCCCCCCCAGCGACGGTTACGGACGTCCCAGCTTTCGGCGCGTGCTGCTAAGCATCGCCAATGCTTACAAAGAAAAGCATGCCGATGTCGCCGAGCAGGCGCAGATGGTAGAGAACGCCATCGCCCAGGCTGAGTCATTTAGCGGCAAAGACGGGCGCGTCTCCGCCACGATCATCAGCGACATTGAGACCGCGGCCCAGCGCATGTTCGATCCACAGCACGGCGGATTCGGACAGGCTCCGAAGTTCCCGCATCCCTCGGCCCTCGATCTGTTGATTGAGCGCTATGCGCGGACTCGCAGCGAGAACTTGCAAAACCTGATCGTCACCACGCTCACCCATATGGCCCAGGGCGGAGTCTACGACCAGCTGGCCGGAGGATTTCATCGCTACTCGGTCGATGAGCGCTGGGTGGTTCCGCACTTCGAGAAGATGTGCTACGACAACTCCGAACTGCTCAAGAACTACGTGCACGCCTATCAGGCAACCGGGAATGAGTTCTTCGCCGCCGTGGCCCGCGACATCATCCGCTGGATGGATGAATGGCTCAGCGACCGCGAGCGCGGCGGCTTCTATGCCTCTCAGGACGCCGACATCAACATGGACGACGACGGCGATTACTTCACCTGGACACTCGACGAGGCCCGAGCCGTTCTGACCGAGGACGAAGCACAGGTTGCGGCGCTGCACTACGACATCAACGATGTCGGCGATATGCACCACAATCCGGCGAAGAACGTCTTGCACATCCGTGCCAGCGTGGAGGAGATTGGGACACGGATGAATCTAGCCCCGGAGCGAGTGCGGGAACTGCTTGCCTCGGCAAAGAAGAAGCTGTATGCCGCGCGTCTGCAGCGGCCGACGCCGTTTGTGGACAAGACCGTTTATGTCGGATGGAACAGCCTGTGTGTCTCGGCATACCTGGAAGCGGCCAAGGTGCTGACACTCCACGAAGCTCACCGGTTTGCCTTAAGGTCGCTGGATCGCATACTGGCGGAAGCCTGGACGGGATCCAAAAGCGAAGTGGGCGAGGGTCATAGCTCTCGAACGAGGGCGCTGCTCCACGTGGTCGCCTATTCCGATCCCGCAGCCGGACACCGCGAGGTTCCCGGCATGCTCGACGACTATGCGTTCACGGCTCTCGCTTGCATCGACGCGTATGAAGCGACTGCCGACCTGAGCTACTTTAAGTTTGCGCAAGCCATCGCCGATGCCATGATTGCGCGCTTTTTCGACACGACGTCCGGAGGGTTTCTGGACAGTGAGCCGGCAGATGGCCAGAGCTTCGGCGTGCTCGCAACCCGTCGCAAGCCGCTGCAGGATTCGCCCACGCCCGCGGGCAACCCCATGGCCGCCATTGCTCTGTTGCGACTGCATCACTATGGAGCCGGCAAGGGCTATCGCGAGAAAGCCGAGGAGACGCTGGAGACGTTCGCCGGAGTTGCCGGGCAGTATGGGATCTTCGCCGCCAGCTATGGAATTGCAGCCGGGCACCTGCTGGACAGTCCGACGCAAGTCGTCGTGGTGGATGGAGAAAATCAGTCAGCCGATGATTTGTATTCTGCCGCGATAGCGACGTTCGCCTTCAACCGGACCGTACTTCGCCTCAATCCCAGCCAGGTGGCCCCTCGGAACTTGCCGCCAGCGCTCGCTGAAACGATTCCTCATCTTCCATCACTACTGTCTGGCAGGCCTTTTGTCGTGCTTTGTTCCGGCACGGCATGCCAGCCACCGATAGTCGATGCGGAGGAACTGCGCCGTGCCATGGCGAACGAGATGCCGAGATAAAGCATCGGCGCGGAATCCAGGGAGGGGGCGCCTCTACGGCATCCAGCGAATCCCTTTTACAGTTTCCACCGGACAAAAATAGGGGCTGAGCGGGTTAGTATGAGTCCCCTCAGCCCAAATATTGCGAGCCCAAATTTTTCGGCCCAGAAGTTACTACCGGTTACTTTGGTGACCTTGCGGCCACCGGCTGCGCCCGTGTCTACTGCGGGGGCAGGTTAATGGGGCAGTTTGGTTGACGTGGTGGGCACACTAGAATCGGGCCTCCGTCCGGGGCGGCAACCTGTTGGACGGCGGCGGCGACATAGGTGCCCATCAATCCGAGAATCAGGACTGTGATCCTGACGGCCAGCTTCATGGGTTCGTTCTCCTAGGTTCGTCTCCGAAAAAACCGCGCCAAACTTCCCAAACGAGAACTTTAACGCGGACAGGAATTATAGAGCACGCGTCAAGTCCCCTGCGCAAGATTTTTCACTCACCCTCCTGCGGGCTTCAAGGGCCTCCACTCCGCCAGAAGCGTAAAAACGTCAAGACTATTTATGACAATCTTTTGCCTCTTGTTACATCAAGTCTCACATTAATGTTTGGGGGAAGCTCAGAGCGGCAGTTTAGTGGTCAAACTGGCTTTACGTTTTCCGGACAAACGCTCACAAACCGAGTTCATTTCAGGAAGGAACTTGCCGATGGAGAACCGAGTGAACTACCGGCGGGTCGAAGGAATTCGCGGGGCGGACGTGTTCGAACAGGCCCCTACTTCTTGGACGCGCTGGCCTTGGAGACCACGAATCCTGCAGAGGAGTCCGGTTGCCAGGCGGCACCGCCTGGGGCACGGTTCTCACGCTGAGGTTCGGATTGCGAACGCGACAGAGCGCGATCCACCATACCTTCGAACATTGGAATAAGCGAATCGGTTGGCATGGGATGATGCAGGTCGGACAGGCTCTGCTCCCAGCGCTGCGACTGGACAAGTTCATTCGACGCTTGCCGTGCCGGATCCCTCAGCGCGCAATACCCCGCCCACAGCATCAGGCTGATGTTGAACGCCGTCATGTTGACGATGCTCATCCACGGGTTGCCGAGGTGGCTGCCGGTCCAGGAGGCCAGTAAGGTCAACTCCACCAGCGCATACCAGCCAAAGCCGAGCGCGATGCCGAAACTCTGCTGTTGCCGCCGCACGCCCATGTAGTGGGCGAAGAAAAGCAGGAATAAGACCATCCCGACCTGAATGATGCGCACGCAGCGGTGGGTGGTCATAATGGCATCCATCCACGGTGGCAGATTGGTTGAGTTCGTCGAGACCGAAACCACCCCCGCCACCAGCAGCATCACCAGGCCTGCCCACTTGAACAAAACCGTGCCCAGATCGCGCAGCGTGTGGAACGAGCGGAAGACGTCGACAAACACTTCATGAATCACGCCAAAGCCAAAAGCCACGCTGAACGCCTTGCAAGCCCAATATGCATAAAAGGCAAAAGCATAGTTGCGCTGGTGCCACTCGGTGGGAAACATCAGGCTGAACTCACCCAACTGGGTAAGGATGTATCCGAAGAAGAAGGGAAACCGGCGATGCAAACCGCGTCGGAACATGAGCGTAGCAATGCCCATCTGGAGCACGGGATGTGCAAACCAGAGAGCGTAATAGAAGATTCTTGTTCTTTCGCTCATGTCTTACGAGAATCTCAAGACCTCCCAGACGTCCCTCCAGGAGGCTCATCCACTATTTTTCATGCGAAAAACGCGGCCGTGGCCAGATTCAAAGGTTAGTCCTTCCCTATCGAATGTTCAAAGCACCCCGGTAACCCTTCGTAACGTTACCTTGGGAGTAACTCCGGGGCAAGGTTACTTTCGTGCTACTCAATAGAATCAAGCGTTTACGGAAGATCGCCTCAATCCGGTCGAGGCAATGACGCCGTCCGGATGTCTATTCGTATCGTTTGTCTGCGGGTACGAAATACGACGAGTTGCGTAGAGACGGCGAGAAACTCTCAGGCGGACGCGCCGTAACTACGAGATGGAACTCATTTCCCTGCCCCAATCCCAATTCGCTCAGGTCATTCTGCGCGACGGGCACCGGGCGGGGGGATCTCGGTTCAATCACCGCCAGCCACGCGAGAAACTCGTGCAGATCGCGCGTCCGGCGATGCCCCGCTGCGGCGAACGAGACTTCCCCTTCCTGGCTTGAGAAATGCCAAGCCAACGACGCGGCTAAATCCACAGCCTTCTCGTATGCCCGTTCTGAAATGGATCCCATCTCCGGATTGTCGAATACCACGCACAGTTTTCGTTCATCCTCGCGAGCAAACTCGCGCACCTTGAGCGATCCCGATTTCGCCGTCGCCTTCCAGTCCACGTGCCGTGCTGAATCTTCGGGCATGTATTCACGAATCCGGTAGAGTTCTGACCCGCGACCGCGCACGAAGCTCTCCCACTCTCCGCGCACCATGGGCAGAATGTCGAACAATTCGTTGGTTGGCTCAATCCTGGGATAAACCAGCACTTCTCGCGGAAGGGCTACATGCCGCGTCTTGGTAAGGAAGGCAAACGGGAATCCCGTGGCCAGTCCGAAGCTGTCTTCGCGATAGCGTCCGCGTTGTTCAAACCGCAACTGCAGATCGGCCGACAACTCGGCCTGCGGCGGAACGAAAGGGAAATACGCCATGCCTTCGAAAATTCCGGGAGGCGCTGGCAGTAGGGTGACGCGCTTCAGCCGGCGATCCGGAAGGCGCAACCACTGCTGTTCCGGGGGACGATTGAATGGAAATGCGAAGGTTGTCGATTCCCAAACCCACTGCTTGACAGGTCGCTTTCTCTTCTTGCGCGTGGAAATCACCCGGATGGAAAACGAGGGCAGCACGCGCCTAGGATTGCCTAGCACGATCCTTCCGGGAACGGCGCGCCCAGCAAAAATGTGCTCGGGCAGGCGGACATCCAGTTCCAGATAACGCAGCACCCACGCCGAAACCACTCCTGAAACCAAAATCGCCGCCAGCATGGCAGCGACGATGATATACAGCAGATTGTTCCCCGTATTCAGCGCCGCGATGGCGATGACTAGCGTGACCAGCACATAGACGATTCCAGCGCGCGTGACATCGTAGTCGAAGGATTCGCGCAGGCGCTCCGCCCCGACTCGCCGCAACAGGTATGGAACCGTGACCAGTCCCACCAGAATGGCCAGCAACAAGGAAGTGGAGGCCAGAATCACCGTGGCCCAGACGTTACCCGCGTCCCGCGACACGGTGGAAAACAGTGCCGCCCCGAACGCCAGCGCCAGCCCGACCAGCGCCAGCAGGAACTTCGCCCACACTTCGGCCGAGGCCGACTGCAGCCACTCGGCGACACGTCCCGTCGGCGACGCAGTTTCAAACGGTTTGGCGTAGCTGGATCCCACTCTTCGCAGCCTAGCATCCCGCCCTTAGAACGAACAATTTCTTTTCCCTTGCGGGCAAAGCGTTCGTAACCGGACTCGTTCTAGTGCTTGGCCGTTCCACTGCCATGCAGCGTGATCGCCTGTGGGCTGCCAGCCGCGCTATCGGTCAGCGTGACTGCAGCGCTTCGAGCCCCGATAACAGTCGGCGCGAAGGTCACGCTGATCGTGCACGACGCCCCCGCGGCTAGTCCGGCGGAGCAGGTGTTGGTCTGCGAAAAATCCGAGGCATTGCTACCGGTCACCAGGATGCTGCTGAATGTGACCGTAGCCTTCGTGTTGTTGGTCACGGTGGAAACGATGGGCAAGCTGCTATTGCCCACACTGACGTTGCCGAAATATAGGTTCGAAGGTGAAAGGGTGAGCGGCGGCTCGCCTGTTCCCTTCAGCGACACAGTCTGCGGACTGTTGGAAGCGCTGTCCGTGATCGTAAGGCTTCCGCTCTGAGTGCCCGTCGTGGTCGGCGAGAAAGTCACGGTGACCTTGCATTGCCCGCCCGCGGCCAGCGTTGTCCCGCAGGTGTTCGTCTGGCTGAACGGCGTGCCGGCCGAGACGTTGATCCCAGTTACGGGAACGGATGTGTTGTTGGTGACCGTAATCGCGTTCGCCGTCTTGCTGGTATTGATCACCACATTGCCAAAAGCAATACTCGATGCCGAGAGCGTCACCGGAACCACTCCGGTTCCGCTGAGACTGAAGCTCTGCGGACTGCCGAAGGCATTGCTGGTCACTCCCAGCGCCGCGCTAAAGCTGCCCGTTGCACCTGGAACGAAGCTGACGGTAATGGTGCAGCTCGAGCCTGACGCCAGGCTAGGCACGCAGTTGTCGGCTTCGGAGAACGATGTTGGATTCGCTCCAGTGATCGCAATACTGGAAAAGTTGACCGTCCCGCCGCTCGCGGTGGCCAGGATGCTGTAGGGCGTTGTCGAGCCTACTCCCCGGCTTCCGTAGTTGATACTCGCGTTCGACGGCGAAAACGTCAGAGTCGGCGCGCTGGTTCCCGTTCCACTCAACGAGATGCTCTGCGGACTGTTGGCTGCATCGTCGGTAACCGTAACGCTAGCCGAGAGCGGGCCCGAACTCTGCGGAGCGAAGGAAACGTTGAGGGTACACGATCCGCCAACCACCACGCTGGTTCCGCAGTTGTTGGTTTGCGTGAAGCTGGTCGCGTTGGTTCCCGTGATGGCAATGCCGCTGATGTTCAAGGCCACGCCTTGATTATTGGTCAAGGTCATTGGTTGACTCGTGCTGGTACTGCCGACGGACTGGGTTGGGAAGCTCAGACTCGACGGCGACAACGTGGCCGTGCCGCAGGTTGGGGCTTTGAAATTGGAGATCCGTGTCTGCCAGATCGTGACCCCGGAACCGACCTGGTTTGCCCCGAGGTACTCGTTAACGTACCAAAAGGTGCAGTCGTCCACTGGATCGACCGTCATGCTGGAATAGTCACCCCAGAACGTCGAGTTCTCTTCGTCGCCCGACCCGTTGTAGAACGTCAACTCTGACGGGGCGGTTGAGCCATTCAGATTCCACCACGCTCCGCGAATGCTCGGATGGGTGGACGAACTGGAAACGGCGTAGCCGACCGCCGCATTGCCGGACTGATCCTGCGCGATGCTCGGCAGGAAACGGAACACGGACGTGTCTGGGTTGACCGTTCCGGATTGATAGAGCGTAGGAATGCCGTTGCCGCGGAGTTCATACCAGCGAATCCCCGTCTGGGTCCGGACTCCGGTGGCCACCTGCACCGTGTGGCTGACCAAATACGACTGATACGTGCCGAAATTCCGATAGGCGAAGCGGTACATCAGGCGGTCGCCGACCGAATCGATGTGATCATTCAATGAACCGGTTGTCGATTGCGGGACACAGAACGTATTCGCGGGTGCTTTCGCGTAATAGCACCCGGGCGTATAGACCGGGACGGAGACGCTGGACTGCATGAAGGTCGAGTTCGCGGGCGTCGTCCAATCCACGTGGAACTGCCACAGGTTGATCGAGTTCGACGTAGTGGTAACCCCGTCATTCAAGGGATTCTGGATGCTGACAAACGATTCCGGCGTGCCCACGGGCGGTGCGGTCGTGCCGTCAATGTCGGCAGGCTCTAGACTGTGCGCCAGATAATTCACTCCGGGAGTCGACGAGGGGAAGCATTGCGGAGCGCTCGCCGTTGCTCCGTTGAGCATGTTGGTACGGTCCAGTGCGCAGGCCACCACGCCCACGTCAATGTAGCCGGCAGTAATGTCGCCGAGATCGATTCCCACATAGTACGCATCCGGCCAGGCAGCAATCTTCGGCCAGTCGGGATAGTAGGTCACTCCTTGCGCATTCGTTCCCAGGATCGCGTTCAAGGGAAACGCATAGGTGTACCAGGCAAGGCTGGAGGAAGTGAGATCGTCAGTGCTCGATATGGCGACACAGTAGTAGTAATTCGGCGCCGGCGAATGGGCAGCGACGACCCATCGCGACGCCAAATGATCGAAGAAGATGATGCCATCGCCGCCATTGAAGTTCGTGCAGTTGGTCACATTGTTGATCACGAACGGCATGGTGACCGACTGCGGCGTGGACCAAACCGGAGCGAAGGTCTTCTTGTCGAAGGCCTGCATGTAGACGTTCGTCCACTCCACGTACTGCTTGGTGCCGACCGCGCCATTGGGATCTACGTCGGTTTCCGGGTGCGCGACTTGCGACGCGTCGATCCCTTCAAATGTCGTGACGGTTTGCGCCAACAGCGAACACGGCAACAGAAGCAGGATCGACAACAAGCGGCACGCAGGCCTGATCATAAGACGGATTCCCAAAAAGAAAATTTTCGATCGAAGTAGCGTTTCCGGGGAGGGCAGAAAACAGCGATAAAAACCAGTTCTCAAGATGATAGAGGAAGCCCCTTGCTGAGTCAAAACTGAAACGACCGCAAGCCATTGATTCTACGGACATATAGGCCGTGTTTTTATTCGTGTCCGAATTCTTCCGATTCCCGGTTCTGGGAGCCGAGATCAATGCCGAGGCCGACGGGAAACAGAAGCGCGTTTCCGTATGTCCCTGGCTCCGATTCGCTTATCGCAGGCGAATCGGTTGTGCTACCCTTCTGGCGCTGTTTTGAGCCCTGTCTTTCATCTTTTTGCGTAAGGAGATTTCCCATGCCCATCGGCAAACGTGCTGCAGCGGAGTTTTTCGGAACCTTCTGGCTGGTTTTCGGGGGATGCGGGTCGGCGGTGCTCGCCGCCGGGGTCCCCAACGTAGGCATCGGCTATGCCGGTGTCGCGCTGGCGTTCGGACTCACTGTTCTTACCATGGCCTACGCGATCGGGCACATCTCTGGCTGCCACTTGAATCCCGCCGTCAGCGTCGGGCTGGTAGTGGGCAAGCGCTTCCCTGCTTCCGAACTGCTGCCGTATGTGATCGCGCAGGTCGTGGGCGCGATCGCGGCGGCGGGCGTGCTCTACGTCATCGCCGGCGGTATCCCAACGTTCGAAGCGCACGCAGGCTTCGCCTCCAACGGATATGGTGAGCATTCACCGCAGGGCTATTCCCTGCTGGCGGGGTTGGTCGCGGAAGTGGTTTTGACCGCGTTCTTCCTGTTGGTCATCATGGGCGCGACCGACAACCGGGCCCCCAAGGGATTCGCCCCCATCGCCATCGGACTCTGCCTCACGCTGATTCATCTCATTGGCATCCCGGTGACGAATCTGTCGGTGAACCCCGCCCGCAGCACCGGGCCAGCCATTTTCGTAGGCGGATGGGCGCTCCAGCAGCTCTGGATGTTCTGGGTCGCGCCGCTCATCGGTGGCGCGATCGGCGGCGGACTCTACAACACGCTGTTTGGAGAATAAGAACGAATAGAGTTGGCCGGTGGTTGGTACGACGAACATTATACGAACCACTGCCAAGAGCCCGTAGTACTACTTTGTCGTCGCCGGTACAGCCCGCAGTCCGAAGATCTGCAACTGCTTGTTGCTGGCGACGAAGACATGACCGTTGGCAACCATTGGCACCAGATTGGCATTGCCCTTGTAGTTCGGCCACGAACCGGCCGGCCCCGAGAACAGCAGCGGCATGGTTCCATTCACGGCCGGGTTGAAGGCGTAAAGCGTAATCGCAGGGCTCGCGGAAGAAAGCGGATGTGAGAGCGCCCATATGATTGCGTTCGAGTTGCCGTTCGACGAGATGCTGGTGAAGAATCCCGGGCTCTGACCGCTCGCGATGCTGGGCGAACTCGTGATCAGAGAGAGCGTCGGCTTGGCGGCGGTCGCCAGCTTCCACACGTTCACCACGTGCCCTCCGCTTGAAACCACGCGAGGCTGCCCGTCCGCGCCCACATAGTACGACGGCCCACAAAAGCACGTGCCTATTGAGTAGGTTCCCAGTACATTGTTCTTGGTTGGCGAGTAGCCGCCCAGTTTGTCTTCGTTCATCAGGAACATCTGTCCGGTCTTGCCAGCAGCCACAGCCAGATTGGGAATGCTGCCCGATTGAGGCGGCAGCACCATGACTCCGCCGGAACCGAAATCCTGGTCATTGGCGTCGAGGGCTGCCTGGTTCGCCGGCGTGAACAGGCTCTGCACAACACTCAAATCCGGCGAGACTTTTACCACGCTCTCTTGCAGGTTCGTCACGCCGTCGTAAGTCGTGCCGGAGAAATCTGAGTTGCCGGTCACAAACAAAACGTTCCCATTCCCGTCTGCGGTAAGAGCGTAACCGGACATCCAGATCGCGGACAGAAAATAGTTGTCTGGCGAGGATCCTTGCGTATCCAGCACTTGATTCGAGGCCATTGGCGTCAGTGAAGTCGAATTCCATCCCAACACCCAGCCGCGCGACATGCTGGTGCCCATGTCACACCAACTGCCAAATCCGGCGTAGACGTTGCCATTGGCCAACAACAGCCCGGGACGCTGCCGCTCATACACTGGGCTGAACGCGAAAGTACTTCCGTCCGCCAGCGTGTGGGAGGCGCTAACGACCTGCGGCGTAACTTTGTCGGCCAGCGTCGCCAGATCGAGGGCGTGCAGCAAGTATTGCGGCCCGCCCGTCTGCTGCACGTAGGTCATCACGTACAGGGTGCTGGCTACCGGATCGAGGACGGGCGTGGAATTGATCCCGACATATGGACCATTGGCATGGCAATTCAGTGGATAGTAGACCGGTGTGCCCAGATTCCGCTTCACCAGAACCGCGAAGTTGCCGGCACCGATGGCGTAAACCGTGTTGTTCTCGGTGACCACGTAGACCACATTGTGCAGCCCGGTCTTGCCGCCAATCGTCATGGTCACATTCGGAACGTACAGTGGCTCAGCATCCACCTGCTCGTCCAGCGGCACCGTCGCCATCCATCCAAACGCAGGGCTAGCCACAGCAGTAGGAGTGAGAGTGGTTTCGTTTTGATTCCAGCCAGTGCGGAAATTGTCGTTGTGATAGGTGGTAACGGGCGTCTGCGCAACCGATTGCCTCGGGCCAACAACGGCGCCGAGAACGGCGAGCAACGCGCAGCGTTGGACCAAGCGGACGAGAGAAACGGTTTTCCGAGCCATGGGTCCCAAGAGTACAGACTCAAGGCTAACGGCAGGTTAAAAGCGAAACAACTACACGATCCTCCGAGAGAGAAAAGTCTCTATGCAAGTTTTGGCATAGGGTAAGACTGGAATGCGGGACCGCTTTCGGATCCTACTGCGAGGTGGGCGTCTGATGTCGGTGCTCGGCGGCAGAGGGCGCGAGTAGAAAGGCTCTGTAGTGCACGGGCGTCAGTGTGTCCTTTCCTTCAACGATATGGAACGCCTGATCAATCGGCACGTGGCGAAACCGTTGGGTGTTTCTTGAAACTGGCCAGTCGATCTCAATCTCGTCGATCTCGGTCGCCGGGCCGACGCCGATGTGCTGGCGAATCGGATTGCCTCCGAAACTGGATCCGTACCCCACGGTGCGGTAGATGTGCCGCTTGCCCTTCCCATTCTGCACGGTGACACAGACGCGCGCCCCGAACGCGGCACGGTTGGTCTGCACGCCTTCGAGTTCAAGCGTGATCCAGTGATTTCCCGGGTGTCCAGGATTCTCGTACAGCACGCTCTGGTAGTTGTCCCCGGGCAGTGCGCCTCCCATGACCTCAAACACGTCCTCGTTCCCGTTATTGCTGACGTCGCCGAAGGCAATGCCATGGCCCTTCTGCAGATGGCCGAACCCTCCCGAGGTGGTGATGTCCTGAAATTCCCTGCCCTGATTGTTGCGGAACATGTGATTGGGCAGCAGAGCCTGAAAGGCTGGATCGCCGGTGCCGAGATAGATGTCAAGCCAGCCGTCGTTATCGAGATCACCAAAGTTCGCTCCCATCGGGATGATGACGCGATCGAGGCGCAGGAGTTTGGTGACATCGGTAAATGTGCCGTTGCGGTTATTGTGGTAAAGGCGTGGGAGCTCGGCCTGATAGGCCTTCTTCATCTCGAACGCACCGATGTCGCTGAGTTTGTCGTACCAATAGCCGCCGACAAACAAATCCGGCCAGCCATCGTTGTCGTAGTCGAAGAAGAACGTCGGAAAACTCTGGATGGGCTCGGCCACTCCCGCACTCTCGGTAACGTCAGTGAATTGCCAGCGATCGGGTTCGGGGTGTTTTCTGTCCCGTGGGCCGTCGTTGCGAAAAAGTATGTTGGGCTGTCCTTTGCGGGAGATGTAGAGATCCGGGCGGCCGTCGTTATTGAAATCGCCCCACGCGACGGCTTTGACGAAACCGAGATTGTCGAGTTTGTTCGCGGCCCCTACTTCGGTAAACGTGCCGTCGTGATTGTTGTGGAATAACTGGGATGGATGCCTCTCCGTCCCGGTCTCCTCGTGCCCGACGAACAGATCGAGCCAGCCGTCGCCGTCATAGTCGGCCCAGGCCGCGGTTTGCGTTGGATGAAACGACATTAACCCGGCTTCTTCGGTCACGTCATCAAACGTGCCATTCCCGTAGTTGCGCATCAGCGACATAGGATACTTGCCGTGCTCGCCAAACCATCCGCCGCGCAGGATCAGCAGGTCGGGATGGCCATCGTTGTTGTAATCGGCGCACACCACGTTCAACCCACCGACCTCGCCCCAGAGCCCAGATTCCTTCGTGCGATCGCTGAAGTAGCCATTTCCATCGTTGTGAAAGTAGCGAATCTGGTCGAGCGGATACGACGACGAAACCACCAGGTCCAAAAGGCCGTCGCCGTCGAAGTCTTCCATGCAAACGCCGCCCGAGTGACCGTTGGTAAGAATGCTCGCCGCCGCGGCGACATCTTTAAAGCGGCCAATATCGGCATCGGAAGCGAACGTGCTCGGCGGAATCAGCCACTGCGGCGGTACATTCTTCGGATAGCGTCCCACCGCCATGTACGCCACATTGAGCAGCCAGCGCGCGATCAGGTCCTTCGGATTTTTCTCGAGCGCCGCAGAGTATTCGCGGATCGCCCCCTCGGCCCCGCGCGTCAGTTTGTGGACTCCGCCGCCCTGGATCGGAAAGATGCAGGAGTCCTGGCCGTGCATGGCCAGGCAGTTCTCCTGTTCACCCAACCGGAGATACGAGATGGCCAACGCATCGCGAACCTCGCTCTCGAAACCGCTCTCGAGCGGAATGCCCTTCTCCTTGCTCATGCTGCGGATCTTTTCCAGTTGCTCGACCGAACCGGCGCTATCACCGGCACGCAACAGCGAGTCCGCAATGGCCTTGCGGATTTGCAATTCCTTTTCGTAGGTGGGCTTGGCGTCAAGCACCGACTGAAAATATTTGGCGCGGACGGCGTCTTTGGTGGGATCGGTCTTCCAGTCCTGCTCGCTGTAAATCTTCACGAGTAAAGCCGCCATCTTCTTCGTGCCGGCAGACTGGTACGGCTCAGGAGAGTCGTTACGCGTGGTTAGTCCCGCAGGAATGGCCGACAAGACGCAGAGCAGCGCAGCGAGATAGCGGAACATGGGGATCGACGCAACAAGAGAGTATAGAGCCGAATGCAGTCTTGTCGAGACTGCGCGACTCAGTTCTCCAGTTCGACGGATCCCCAGCTTGGACTCTTCCGCCCACAGGCTATTTCAGCGTGAAGTCTACCTTGGCATCACCCGCAACTGCTCCCGGCTGAGACTGCGTCTTGTTTCCTTCATGCCAGACGGTCAGCGTGTATTTTCCGACCGGAACGCCCTCGATCTTGTACTCACCCGCCTCATTGGTGACCGCGAAATACGGCGTGGGCGCCACCACGATGTAACCGCTCATGTCCGAATGCGCGTTGCAGAGCAGCGGTGCCACTCCCGGAGCATCGAACTTAAACGTGCGCGTCTCGCCCCTTGGCCAACTGCCCAGGTTGTGGCTGAGTTTCTTGTTGCCGCCGACCGAGGGCCAGAAAACATTGTGCAGTACGCTGTCGCGATTCGCGAACTTCACCGTAGTGCCTTGTTGAATGGCGAGAACGTGCGGCTGGAAGGCCATCTTCGACTGGGCCATGACCGCGGACTGTGTGGCGGGCGGGAACGTCTTGCCGGGGATTGCGTCGATGTAGACTACCGACACGCCGGATACGCCCGATACTTTTCCACTGACGGTGCCCGCATGGGCTGCGATGCACAAGGTTGTAACCAGAATCATCGATGGCACACAGGAATTCATTCCATTGCTCCTTAAGATAGAGATTCCGCTGGACTCTCTTGGATTGGATTTTGCCAGGTCTTTAGGGACTGGTGCTCAGGCAGTTCGCTCCACGTAATCCGAATCGAGCATCGGCTTCGCCGTACTCGGAGGAACCTCGATCGCGGCGAAGTTCTGGCGGGCGCCACGGCGGCGGTTCTGTGCGTGCAGCCTCCCGAGTTCGCGAATCGTGAACCAACTGGCGATGGCAATGAGCAGCAGTATGCCCAACGCCGCGTAAACGGCGGCTCTCGAAAGCCCCTCGTCTTCTTGCGAAACGTGGCTGCTCTCCTCTGGAATAAGGTCGTTGGACGCGGTCTGCAACTCTGTATGCCGGCCAGCCTGCGCAGATTCCATGCTCGGACGGGAATTCTCCGCCGGCGGGTACCGCAGCAGATAACCACAGACAGCCGCCGCTTCAGTGGGCCTGATGTGCTCAAAAACTGGCATGCGGCCTCGAAATGCCGCGTCCGACAAATTCATCGGTGCCAGCGCGCCCTGCGTAACTTTCTGCACCAGTTGCGCCGGTGTGACACGCAGCGACAATGCGCTGAGCGGCGGAATTCGCCCTTGCGAAAATTGCTCAGGTGAAGGATTTTCGCCGGCTGCATCGTGGCAGATGTGACAGGTTGACTTGACCACCAACTCCCCTACCCGATCGGCCGATTCGGTTACGGCAACCTGCTGCGATTCCGCGCCGGGCACTCCCGCCAACTGCCGCAAATAAGCCAGCAAAGAGCGAACTTCATCGTCGCGCAGATGCGGAAAAGCCGGCATGCTCTCTCCACCTTGATGCAGGCGCTTCAGAAGAGCGGCCCGCGATTGCCGGACCATCTCCATTTCCTCTTTGCGCGACAGAACCATGCCCGTGCTCTTCATGCGCTGATCGACCAGAGCCAGCGAAGTCGCGCGAATCGGATCAATCAGTGACGCGATTTCGGGAGGCGCTCCTCGTCCTTCCGCACCGTGGCATCCCTGGCAATTGAGACGGTATAAATCCGCACCGCGCAGAATCCTGGTTCGGGAACCCTGTTCGGCATCGGTGACGCCGGACGCCGGATCCGGTATGGAGGAAGACGCGAGCCGCCACGTCTTGCCCATGCTCGACTCCTCATAGGGCCGATGCAGATGGTTGAGCCAGCTCTCGCCCGCGACCGGCGTAACGGCCTTCCGCAGCGACGCGGTCTGCGCGGACATCGAGCACGTCAGCGCGCACAGAGCGATCAAATTCTTCATGGCCAGCTCTCCGTTGTCGGGCTCGGTTCGCAGTAATCTCTGGAACTGAACCCACAATAAAAAGCTCGTCGCGTGTGATTGTCACAAGAGTGTCAAGGTGTTGCCCTTTTTTCGCCTTTTGTGATTAGGAGGGTTGAGGAACAGATTTTTCGGTGTTGCGCAGGAAGGACTTCAGCGGACGGTTGTCGATTGACGGGAGTCTTACCGATGAGAATGCGCGGACGCATCACGCGCAATTTGCGACAACGTAAATGAATGGCTCGAAGGAGTGGAGCTCAGTAACTGACAAGTTCCTTCATCGCGAGGAATAGATCGCTCGGCTGCGGAAGGATCGCGTCTTCCAGAATCGGCTGATACGCCACAAACGTATCCTTGGCGGCAACTCGGCGCACCGGCGCGTCGAGTTGATCGAAAAGCTGGTCGGCAATTCGCGCCGCGATCTCGGCGCCATATCCCCAGCTGAGCGTGTCTTCGTAAGCCACGAGCGCCCGGTTGGTCTTCGCCACCGAAGCCGCAATGGTGTCCCAGTCGAACGGATTCAGGCAGCGTAGATCGATGATCTCGACCTTTGTTCCCTGCTCGCGCTCCAACTTCTGCGCCGCCTGTAATGCGCGTGGCACAACCGCGCCATAACTGATCACCGTGAGATGTTCGCCGGGTTGAACGATCTTTGCCTTGCCGAACGGAATCATGTAGTCCGGGCCTGGGTACGGCGCGCGTCCAAAAGCCTCGCGGTACATGCGCTTGTGCTCCAGAAACAGCACCGGATCGTCGCAGCGGATTGCCGTGCGCAGCAATCCCGCGGCGTCGAGCGAGTTCGACGGAAACACCACGCGCAGGCCGGGAATGTGCGTGAACACACTCTCCCCGCATTGCGAGTGATAGATGGCGCCGCCCGTCAGATACCCGCCGATCGCGACGCGAATCACCACCGGGCATGAGAAACCGTTGTTCGACCGCCAGCGGATCACGCTGAGTTCGTCGCGAATCTGCATCATCGCGGGCCAGATGTAATCGAAGAACTGGATCTCCACCACCGGCTTCAGCCCGCGCGTGGCCATGCCGGTCGCCCGCCCAACAATGGCCGCTTCCGCCAGAGGCGAATTAAAAACCCGGTCGCTGCCGAACTCATTCTGCAACCCGAACGTCAGCTTGAAGACTCCGCCCTTGCCTTTCACCATCTTCCGCTTCAGATATTCTTCGCGGCTGGCGTCGGCGACGTCTTCGCCAAAAATGACGATGCGCTCGTCGCGCTTCATCTCATCGCGCAGGGTCGCCGTGATCAGATCCGCCATGGTCTTACCCGCAGGCTTCTTTCCATCGGACGACGTTTCCGACGCAACTGGCTGGGTGTCAAAAAAGGCCGAAGAGGGATCGACATCCGGCGAATACACGAACTTGGTAATGCTCTCCGGCGCGGGCGGGAGAGCTTCCAGCGCCCGGTCGACGTCCGCCTGCAGTTCGGCGTCGACTTCTTTCTCCAGCTGATTGATGCCCTTCTCGTCGAGAATGCCTTCCCGCAGCAGGAACATCTGGGTACGCGTCACCGGATCGCGAGCCGCGTCGCGCTGGCGCTCGGAATCGGAACGATAGAGGCGCTCGTCATCGGACAGAGAATGCGAGTACGGGCGCGTGGTATGGGCATGCACAAAGGCCGGACCGCGCCCCGAGCGGCAATACTGGACGGAACGCCGGAACGCGCCATAGCTCGCGACCGGATCGGTGCCATCCACTTCTTCGAAATGAAAATCAGGGAAACCGGAGACCAGCCGGGAAATGCTTCCACCCGCAGTCTGCACTTCCACCGGCACGGAGATCGCGTAACCGTTGTCCTGCACGCAGAACACGACCGGCAGCTTGCCCAGCGCGGCGGCGTTCATCGCCTCCCAGAACTCACCTTCGCTCGAAGTACCGTCACCGAGCGAAACGTAAGTGACCTCGTCCGCTTTGAATTCGACATTCTTGAACTGACGGTAATCGATAAACGTGGGTGCCCCGCTCTTCGCGTCTTTTGGGTACGGGGGGATTTCTGAGGCTTTCGTCCTGCGCGCGTAATACCGCCCTGCCTCGGCGCAACCCACGGCCTGTAGAATCTGCGATCCAGTCGGCGACGACTGGGTCACAATGTGCAGCGTCGGATAGCTCCAGTGCGAAGGCATTTGACGCCCACCCGAACTCGGATCATCGGCCGCGCCCACGCCCTGCAGGAACATGTCTAAAGGCTTGACTCCCAGGGCGAGGCACAGCGCCCGGTCGCGGTAGTACGGGTAGAACCAATCGTATCCCGGCTTAAGTGCAAGACCGGCAGCCGCCCCGATGGCCTCGTGCCCGGCTCCGGACATCTGGAAGAAGATTTTTTGCTGGCGCTTGAGAAGAATCTCGCGGTCGTCGATGCGCCGCGAGGTGTACATAAAGCGGTAGGCCCGGATCAGCTGTTCGGCCGCCAATCCCTCATACTTGTTCTTTGCGCCGTTGGCCGCCAGGGCCAGCTTGGGGTCCGTCTTTGTCGTCGCCATCCGCTTCCCTTAAGTTCCGTTCCGATTTGGATGCTCGCCGCGGTCCCGCGGTTCACACGCAAAAAGCCCCTGCGAGTCTGCACATCGGAGAGGCTGGAATTCCACGGAACCTGTTGCATTGTAAATGGAGAACGCGTGTGGGAAAAGCGCAGCTTGTTCGAACGACGGTGGTCCAGCCATGTGACCAGCATCACGACTGAGCGTGATTTTCGTCACGGCCATTCATGATTCTCCGAAGCTAAAGTATGACCCCACGGAGCACGTTTCCTCTGTTTCGAGTCCTCCTACATGGAACGAGCTCACCTGAGAAGCCCGGCGACCGCAGTCGCCGGGTTTAATAGATTCTGGTCGGTGATTCCGTCCCCCACATTGTGACTGCAATCAGGAGATCCCTGTGACTACCGACACCACCGTGCACCCCGAGTCCGCATCCGCCCGGTCCGAAAAACCGCTCAGCCTATACCACCTACTCGAGCCTGAGGTGTTGGCGAATCCCTATCCGCTCTACGCCAAGCTGCGTCGCGAAGACCCGGTGCTCTGGGATCGCTACCTGCACGCCTGGGTGGTTACGCGCTACGCGGATGTGGTTCGCGTGCTGCGCGAGTTCGATTCGAACCGCACGCCCAGCCCCGAAGCGCTCCGCGATCTCGGACTCTCTCATCTGAGTCCGATTGCCGAGGCGCTGGTCAAGCTCATGCTCTTCATGGACGGCTCGCGCCACGCCCGGCTGCGTGGACTCTGTTCGCAGGCATTCACTCCAGCGCGCGTGGAAAAGCTGCGCGATCACATTCAGGAGATCGCCAACCGCCTGCTCGACAGAGTTCTGCCCACCGGCGAAATGGAAATGTTGGATGACTTTGCGGCACCCTTGCCATCCATCGTGACTGCGGAATTTCTCGGCGTGCCGATCACCGATCATCGCAAGTTGAAAGTATGGTCGGCGGATTTTGCCGAGCTGCTGGGAAATTTTCAACACAATCCCGAGCGCGCTGCGCAGGCTAAGAAGACACTCGATGAAATGGTGGTCTACTTCCGCGACGCGATCCGCGCGCAGAAGGAACATCCCAGCGACGGACTCGTGCACTATGTCATCTCCGCCGAGTACGAAGGCGACCGCTTCAGCGAAGAAGAACTCATCCCCAACCTGATCGCAACCATGGTCGGCGGACAGGAAACCACCATGAACCTGATCGCCAACGGCACGCTCACCCTGCTGCGCCAGCCCGACGTGATGGAAGACCTGCGCGCGCATCCTGAGCTGATCCCCAGCGCCGTCGAAGAGCTGCTGCGCTACGAAAGCCCCAGCCAGCACACCGCTCGGCTAGCGCCGGAAGATCTGGAGCTGGGCGGTAAGCACATCCACAAGCGCCAGGCGGTGATCGCCGTGATGGGCGCGGCCAACCGGGATCCCGAGCGCTTCCCCGACCCCGACCGTCTCGATATTCGCCGACCGGACAACAAGCACGTGGCCTTCGGCTTCGGCGCACACTTCTGCTTCGGAGCTCCGCTAGCGCGCCTGGAAGCCCAGGTCGCGTTCGCCACCCTGCTGCGCCGCGTGAAGAATCTGAGGCTAAAGCCGGGCCCCGTCCAATGGCGCAACAATCTAGGCCTGCGTGGCCTGAACGCCCTGCCCCTGACGTTTGATGCTGTGCCTGTGAAGCCCTAGAAGCGCTGAATCCTGCGCCGAGATAACGCGCTGATTCTTAAACCGGCTGTTCCGCGCCCGCGGCGTTCTGTCCGAAGTAGCGCCCCTGGAAATACAGGGCAACATTGACTAATCCGATTAGGGCTGGAACCTCAACCAAGGGGCCAATTACAGCGGCAAATGCCGCTCCTGAATTGATCCCAAAAACGGCTACTGCAACCGCGATCGCAAGCTCAAAGTTGTTGCTGGCCGCGGTAAACGACAGAGTTGCCGTTTTCGAATAGTCCGCCCCCAACTTGCGCCCCATGTAGAACGAAATCAGGAACATCACGACGAAGTAAATCAGCAGCGGAATCGCGATCCGCACGACATCCATGGGCAGGCGCACGATGTAGCTGCCCTTCAACGAAAACATCACGACGATGGTGAACAGCAGAGCGATCAGGGTAATGGGGCTGATTCGCGGGATGAAGTTCTTCTCGTACCACTCTTTGCCGCGCGACCTCACCAGCAGGAAGCGTGTGAGCATCCCCGCCAGGAAGGGGATGCCGAGATAAATAAAGACACTCTTGGCGATTTCGCGGATAGACACGTCGACGACGGAACCGCGGAGTCCGAACCATTCCGGCAGCTTGGTCACAAACACCCACGCGTAGACCGAGTAGAAAAGCACCTGGAAAACCGAGTTGAAAGCCACTAATCCGGCTGCGTATTCGGTATCGCCCTTGGCCAACTCGTTCCAAACAATCACCATGGCGATACAGCGGGCCAGACCGATCATGATCAGTCCTGCCATGTATTCCGGATAGCTGCGCAAAAAAATGACGGCGAGAGCGAACATCAGGAGCGGCCCAATCACCCAGTTCTGTGCCAAAGACAGCAGCAGAATTTTCTTATTTCGAAAGACTTCTCCCATTTCCTCGTACCGGACTTTCGCCAGCGGCGGATACATCATGAGAATCAGTCCGATCGCAATGGGCATGGATGTGGTGCCTACGTTGAAGCGATTCAGAAAGGGTACGATCCCCGGCAGAGCCCAGCCGCCCGCTACTCCCACCAGCATCGCGGCGAAGATCCACAGCGTCAGATACCGGTCCAGAAAACTAAGACGGGATGACACGTGCGACTGCATCAACCATACCTCCGTCGGAACTAAGTCGTTTTGGGGAGGAGACAACTCGGCCGTCTATTTGCGCCCGATGTCGTCGACTTCCTTTTTTAACGCCAACCGGTCCAGGGTCGCCAAGGGAAGGCTCAAGAACAGACTGATCCTGCGATCCAGCAGAAAGAAGGCGTCCCGAAACGCCCTCTCAATCTGCTCGGCGGTTCCCTTGACCGCGGCAGGATCGGGGATTCCCCAGTGGGCGGTGATGGGCTGTCCCGGCCACACCGGGCAGACTTCATTGGCCGCGTTGTCACAAACGGTGAACACGAAATCGAGCCTGGGCGCTTGAGGCCGGGCAAACTCTTCCCAACTCTTGCTGCGCAGACCAAGCGTCGGAAGGTGGGCCGTCTCCAGTTGCTGCAAGGCCTCCGGGCGAACCACGCCTGAGGGATGGCTGCCCGCGCTGTACGCACTGAAGTTCGGCCGGCCTTTGTGATTCAGAATGCCTTCGGCCATGATCGAACGCGCGGAATTCCCAGTACAGAGGAACAAAACGTTGTGATGTCTCGACATCGAGTTCCCTCTTCTCAGTTGCAACACATCGGACCGCAGCAGGCGTTCTTACGACTTGGCTTGATGGCGCGAATGAAAGCGCTCAGAAATTTTCCATCGATTTGTTCGTCCGCCACCTTCAAAGGAATCTGCTGTCCACCCAGAAATTCGCGGGCGTCCTCGGCGCGGTAGATGCGTGTGGGTTCAATCTCAATCTGCTCAAACCCAGCCGCCGACAACTTGCTGCGGTACTCGTTCTCCTCTAATGCTCCGGCGATGCATCCGACCCACGCCAGCACGCTCTGGTGAATTTCGGGCAGGATTTCTCCGCGCGTCACGACATCGGACACGGCGAACCGGCCGCCCGGCTTCAGAACACGGAAAGCCTCGCGCAGCACCTTGTCCTTATCCGCAGACAGGTTGATTACGCAGTTGGAAATGATCACATCCACAGAATTCTCCGGCAGCGGTATGTTCTCGATCTCGCCCTTGAGGAATTCCACGTTCTCAATGCCAGACTTGCGCCTGTTCTCGTTGGCCAGCGCAAGCATTTCGTCGGTCATGTCGAGGCCGTAGGCTTTGCCCGTTGGACCCACGCGTCTGGCCGAGAGCAGCACGTCAATACCGCCGCCCGAGCCCAGATCGAGCACAGTTTCTCCTGGGCTCAATTGCGCCAGCGCCGTTGGATTGCCACAGCCAAGTGAGGCCAGCAACGCCTCTTCGGGAATCTCCCCGATTTGCGAAACGTCATAAAGATTGCTGGTGATGGGATCGGCACATCCGTTGCCGGCTGTCGCCCCGCAGCAGGAACTGCCGCCGGTCGTCACCCGCAAAGCAGCCTCGCCGTACTTCTGTTTCACAACATCTTTGATTGCGGTCGCGCTCATAAATCTCTCCTATTTGCAGATTTGGACAATGTCTTTCGCTTTCACAGCCTTGTTGCGCGTGCAGCACTCGGCGTAGAGAAATTGCAGCAATTCCTGCAGCGCGGCGGTGTTGGCAATGTAGCGAAGGAAGGTTCCTTCGCGTTTCACATCAACCAGCCCTTCGGTGCGCAGTTTATCGAGATGATGGGAGAGCGTGGAACTAGGAATTCCGAGTTCTTCCTGAATTTCGCCGACGACCAAGCCTTCGGGATGCGCTTTCAGCAGCAGTTGCACAATGCGCAGGCGCGCTTCGTTCCCCATGGCCGAAAACATGTCGGCATATTGGGCGGCCCGCTCGACGGAGCGGGTCGCGACCTCGGTGGAAGGAGCAATCATATTTCTATAATACTAGAATTATCGAGTAAGTCAAGCGCGAGGGACGTCCCCGGTAAGCCAATCGCCGAATTGTCCCGCTCACGCTTATAGCCATGGCGTCTCATCGCAATCTCTCTGCTGACGGCTCCCAGCCCGATGCTTTATTCTGAACTGTGATTCGTACGCACCGCGCCTTTGACCCCCACTCGATCCGGCTGGTCATTTTCGATCTCGACGGCACGCTGATCGACTCTCGCCTTGATCTGGTGCACTCGGTCAACGCCGCCATCCGCCACATCGGCCGGCCGGAACTGCCTGAAGACCTCATTGCCAGCTATGTCGGCGACGGCGCGCCCGTGTTGATCCAGCGCGCACTCGGCGGCGAGACGGTGGACGAAGCGCTGGTGCAGAAGGGATTGCAATTTTTCCTGTCGTACTACCGCGAGCACAAACTCGATCACACCACCATCTATGCCGGCATCATCGAGGCGCTCCAGGCAATTCAGAGCTCCTCCAACGGCACGCCACGCCAAATGGCGGTGCTCACGAACAAGCCGGTTATTCCTTCTCGCGCCATCGTCGAGGCGCTTGGCTTGGGCCCGTACTTCATGCAGGTCTATGGCGGAAACAGCTTTGCCACCAAGAAGCCGGATCCCGAGGGAGCGCGGAAGCTACTGGAACAAGCCGGAGTCCACCCCGAGCAGGCTGTCATCGTCGGCGACTCTCACACCGACGTTGAAACCGGACGCAACGCTGGACTGGCCACCATCGGAGTAACCTACGGCTTCGCGCCGCATTCGTTCGAGGACGCTCCGCCGGACGTGCTGATCGACACGCCGCCGGAGTTGGCTGAGGTTTTCTTGGAGCGAAATTAGTCCGCGGGAGGCCCTCTCCGCACTTGGGCTCTCGCGCTTTGCTGTAATCTAGTCTGCTCCACGAGGAAGCGCCACTGCGAAGCATGACCGCCAACCATCTCGACTCCACCTACGGCTTCCGCCCAAAGGAACTGCGCAAGCTGCGCAGTTTGAAGAATCCCCACGGAATTCAGAAGTTTCTCGACGATATGCCCTACCATCTCGAGGACACGGCGTGGTCTCCACGCACGGTGCTGAATCACCAGTCGTCCCATTGCCTGGAGGGCGCGATCTTCGCCGCGGCGGCGTTGCGGGTCAACGGATATCCTCCGCTGCTGCTCGACTTTGAAGCCGAACACGACACTGACCACGTCATCTCTGTCTTCCGCCAGGATGGCTGCTGGGGCGCGGTAGCGAAATCAAATTACACCGGCTGCCGCTGGCGCGAGCCGATCTATCGCACGCTGCGCGAACTGGCCCTCAGCTACTTCAACGCTTACTTTAACTTGCGCCGTGAACGTACGCTGCGCCGCTATTCCTTGCCAGTCAACCTCAGGCGATTCGACCGCCAAAACTGGATGTCCACCGACAAAGAAGTCTGGTTCATTGTGGACCGGCTGTTTGAAATCAAACACTACTCCCTGATGACCAAGGCTCAGGAAAAACGCCTGCATCGCGTGGATGAGCGCCTGTTCCAGGCCGAATGCTTGGGGAAGGCTTACAAGCAGCGCGACTAACGTAACCTAACCTACCTCCCAACGGCGCCGATAAACCCTGACAAGGACGTGCCTGCAGGTCGAGGGACACTGCGCAATCTACCCAACCCTGCTTTCACGACCGCAGTTTCTTGGGACCAATCGCGTTGGACTTGCATACCCAGTTCCGATTAGCGCAGACTCACGATGCATTGGAGCAACGCCGTCATCCCCGGTTCAAGTTGGAGGTCGACGTGCGCGTGTATCCCCGCAATAGCAGCGTAGTGCGGGGACACGCCTGTGATATCAGCGAGTCGGGCATCTCGGCGATCTTGCGCACCGAAGTACCGGTCGGCGAGGTGGTGCGCATCGAGTTTGAACTGCCCGATGGCCCGGTTGACGTACTAGCCACCGTCCGTCAGAAGAACGCCTTCCGCTACGGCTTTCAATTCGTCGAGTCCAGTACGGCCCTGCCCGTCATTGCCCGAACCTGCCGGCAATTAGCGATCGAAGCATCGGTAGGAGAAGGCCGAACGGATCGGAGCTAGCGGATCTCGCACCGCCGGAACCCACCAAGCCACGCCTCGCCAAGATCTCCCCGTCGCTTGGTACCTGCGAACTTCTCCGGACTTTCTGCCGCGGGATTGCGTTACAGTGAGGTATGCGAGCGCCGTCCCCCTCCCGCATACTGATTCTCGCTTTCCGTTCTTGGCTGCTGTCTGCTTGTCTAGCGTTGGCCACCCCTGGGATTGCGCAAAGCGGCACGACCACAGAGTCCAAGGAATTTCCGACTCCGCCCGCCTCGCCCGCCTCCTCCCTCGACCTTACGCCGGACGTCCACGGCGGTCTTTCGCAGGAGCAGATGCAGCGGCTTTTCCGCGTGGTCGCCGAAAAGGACGAACAGAATCAGAAACGCACGCGGGAGTATACGTATGTTGAGCGCGAAACTCAGAACACGCTCGACGGCAAGGGCTCGACGAAATCCACCGAGGTCAAGACCTACGAAATCCTGGAAATCTACGGCGAGCAGGTACAGCGGTTGATCGAAAAAGACGGCAAGCCGCTCAACGCCAAAGATGCCGCCAAAGAAGAAGAGAAGATCCAGAAGATCATCGACAAGCGCAAGAACGAATCCGACGAGGACCGCCGTAAGCGCGAAGAAAAGGAAGCAAAACAGCGCGAAGATGGACGCAAGTTCGTGCGTGAAATTGCCGACGCCTACAACTTCAAACTGGTCGGCAGCGAGCCGATCGGCGGACGCGACACCTGGGTGATTGATGGCGAGCCGCGTCCCGGATACGAACCGAAAATGAAAGACGCCAAATTCCTTCCCAAGTTCCACGGTCGCGTCTGGATCGATAAAGGGGACCTGCAACTGGCGAAGATGGACGTCGAGGCCATCGACACGGTCGCGGTTGGGGTCTTCCTGGTGCGCGTACACAAGGGAACGAGGTTCGTGCTGGAGCAGACGCGGGTGAACGAGGAAGTCTGGCTTCCCCGGCATGTCACTTTCAAAGTCGATGCCCGTCTGGCTCTGCTAAAGGGCATCCGCATGGACGGCGACCAGGAGTTTCGCGACTACAAGAAGTTCCGCACCTCCGCCAAAATCGTAGGTATGGGGGAAGTAAAGGATTCTCAGGAAAAAGATCAGCAGGAGGCGCCGCAACCGTGAAGATCGAAATGACAGCGATCGCTTTCGTCCAGGCCGCACGCAACCGCATTGAAGATGACTTCTGGGGCGACGAAGAAGCCTGCATCACCCTTACTGACGACTTCCCGGCCGAAGCCCTGCAAGGCCTGGATGAGTTCTCGCATGTGGAGGTGCTGTTCCACTTTCACGCGCTCGATCCGGCGAAGATCATCGCCGGCGCCCGCCATCCCCGGAACAATCCGGCATGGCCGGAGGTTGGCGTCTACGCCCAGCGCACCAAGAACCGGCCCAACCGCATCGGCAGCACGATCTGCCGTGTCGTGCGCCTGGAAGGCCGCAAACTCTTCGTGCGCGAGCTCGATGCACTGGATGGAACTCCGGTGCTCGACATCAAGCCGATCCTGGCCGAATTCCTGCCCCGTGGGGAAGTCAAACAGTCGTCGTGGTCGCATGAGCTCATGCGGGAGTACTGGCTAACCCGAGACAGCAGTTCGCGATAGCGCCACGTACCGGTTTTGCCGTTGAATCCCCAGTACTCCGGGGGACTCTGTCCATGTACCTCTTACATCTACCCCAATTTCCCATTTTGGCCCCATACTGACTTGGGCCTTCCCCCAGGTTCGCAGGATCAGTCGTCGGAAACTTGGGGTCCGGGTCAGCGACTTGACGAATGCGGAACACTGCGCCGAGAGCAAGCTCTTCAGACGACCGGGGTAGACTCGCCGGAGCATTGCTGCTCGTGGCCGCTCTGGCTTTTCTGGCCGGATGCCAGGGAACAAGCGTTGGAGGCGGTACCAACCCACCATCGTCGGGCACGCTCTCCCTGGCGAAAAACGCTCTCAACTTCGGAAACGTCGCCGCCGGCAGCAGCAAAACCCTGTCAGCCACCGTGACCAACTCGGGTTCGGCGCTGGTCAAGATTAGCGCCGCCGCAGTCTCGAGTAGTTCCTTCTCGATGAGCGGAGCCAACTTCCCGCTCACAGTAGCACCGGCACAAAGCGTGACCCTGAACGTGACGTTTTCCCCGAAGTCGGCCGCCAACGTTAGCGGCTCGATCACTCTCTCTTCCGACGCGTCCAACTCCACCGTGGCGATTTCGTTGTCCGGCACCGGTGTCGCCGACCTGGGGCAGCTTACGGTGACTCCCTCCTCACTTAACTTGGGGAGCGTGGCTGTCGGTTCCAGCGGCACCGCGTCAGGAACCTTGACCGCGAGCGGTGCCAGCGTGATGGTTACCGCCGCCAGTACAAATGACGGATCGGTCTTCGCGGTAAAGGGGCTCTCTCTACCGGTCACTATTCCGGCAGGCCAGAGTATTTCATTCACGATTGCATTCACCCCGAAAACGGCCGGGGTAGCCAGCGCGACGCTAAGCGTCACGTCCGACGCATCCAACTCAACTCTGACGCTTCCACTATCCGGAACCGGCGTCGCGAATCTCGGTCAACTCACCGTTAGCCCATCCACCATGGACCTGGGGAGCGTAGTAGTGGGCAGTAGCGGCACTGCATCCGGAACCCTGACCGCCAGTGGCACAAGCGTGATGGTCACCGCCGCCAGCACAAACAACAGCTCTGTGTTCGCCGTGAGCGGACTCTCGCTGCCGGTCAGCATTGCGGCCGGTAAGAGCGTTCCTTTTACGATCACATTCAGCCCGAAGACCGCCGGTGCGGCCAGCGCCACGCTCACCGTCACCAGCGATGCCTCGAACTCCAGCGCGACCGAATCGCTGAAAGGGACCGGGACGGCGGCTGCCACTCACTCGGTCAACCTGTCATGGGACGCCAGTTCCTCGCCGAACATCTCCGGCTACAACGTTTATCGCGCGGCCTATTCGGGATCCTGCGGCTCTTTCTCGAAGATCAACTCGATGTTGGACACCGGCACGCTTTACACCGACACCACCGTCATCGGCGGCACCTCGTACTGCTACGGGGTGAGGGCAGTAAACACCAGCGGCAACGAAAGCACCTTCTCCAACGTCGTCAAGAACGTAAAGATTCCGAGTCCTTGAAGCGCGCTTAGCAGGGCCGCGCTCCCGGATACCCGCGCCACATTCCTCAACACAGCTTATAATTCGGGGTCCTGTGCGTTGTCGGCGCAGGCTGAACTTCATCGTGCTCTGATCTTGTGAGGCGCCTGCATGTCATCCCTTTCGCGTCGTGATCTGCTTCGCTCCGGACTGGCTGTTTCGGCTTCCACTCTTGTTCCGGGCCCGGTAAGCCGCGCGCACGCGCTGCTTGCCCGGTACTCAGGGCCGCCATCGGCCGAGGCCGCGTCCGCCGTGGCTCCACGCGAGCGTCTGTTGTTCGACTTCGGTTGGAAGTTTTTTCAGGGGCACGGCTCGGACCCGGCCCGCGATCTCGGCTTCGGCACGGGGCAAGGCGATTTCGCCAAGAGCGGCGACTTCGGCTTTGCCACGGAGAAATTCGACGACTCGAAGTGGCGTCTGCTGAACCTGCCGCACGATTGGGCGGTGGAGTTGCCCTTCATTCGCGACGAAGAACAGAACTCCCACGGTTATAAGCCGCTCGGCCGGCGATATCCGGAGACCAGCGTCGGCTGGTATCGGCGGACGTTCGACATTCCAAAAGAAGACGACGGCCGGCGCATTTCCATTGAGTTCGACGGCGCCTTCCGTAGCGCCCTGGTGTTTCTGAACGGATACTTCATCGGGCGCAACGACAACGGCTACGCGCCCTTCTGCTTCGACGTGACAGACTTTCTCCGCTATGGCGAGAAGAACTATCTTGTGGTCCGCATGGATGCCGGTTTCGGCGATGGCTGGTTCTATGAAGGAGCAGGGATCTATCGGCATGTGTGGCTGACGAAAACGGACGCGTTGCACTTAGCGCGGTGGGAAAGCTTTGTCCACGCAATAACGCCGCACGAGGCAGGCATGTTAGCTCTTCGAACCGTAGTGGAGAATCAATCTCGCGAAGCGGAGATCGCTAGCGTGCGATGGCAGATTTTCGATCCGTCGGAGAAGTTGGCAGCGACATTTGTGTCTTCGACACAGTCAGTTCCTTCCGACGGATCAGCAACGTTTGAGTTCAAGGCGAAGGTTCCGAGATTCGAGTTGTGGTCGCCAGAAGTGCCAAACCTCTATTCCGCTGTTGTAACCGTCGAATCTGCCGGGAAATCGCGCGATGCCGAGCGCGTCACTTTCGGCGTGCGCGATCTCCGCTGGGATCCCGACAAAGGCTTCTTCCTCAACGGCAAGCGCACCGAAATCAAGGGCACGTGCAACCATCAGGATCACGCTGGGGTTGGCGCTGCCCTTCCCGACAAACTTCAGTGGTATCGTCTCGCAGTTTTGAAAGGCATGGGCGGCAACGCCGTCCGCACCTCGCACAATATGCCGACGCCCGAGTGGGTGGAAGCCTGCGATCGCATGGGCATGATGATGATGTGCGAGACCCGTCTCATGAGCGCAAATCCGGAAGGCATGGCGCAATTCGAAACCATGGTAAAGCGCTACCGCAATTCACCATCGATCATTCTATGGTCCATCGGCAACGAAGAATGGGTCATGATGCACCAGCCCCAGGGACCGAAAGTCGCCGCCGACATGATCGCGCGCGCCCATGAACTCGATCCCACGCGTTTGTGCACGGCGGCCGTGAATACGGCATTCGAAACGAAATTCCCGGAAGTACTCGACGTGATGGGCTTCAACTACAACCTTCCCGCGCACGACCCCTATCACGCCAAGCATCCGAAGCAGCCCAGTGTCGGCTCCGAGACCGCCAGTACCGTCTCAACGCGCGGCGTTTACGAAACCGACAAGCTGCGGAACTGGGTCAGCGCCTACGATCTGAATCACACCGACTGGTCGCAACTGGCCGAAGAATGGTGGAAGTTCTATGCGGCCCGCGAATGGCTGGCCGGGGGCTTTGCCTGGACCGGCTTCGACTATCGCGGCGAGCCCACGCCCTACGGATGGCCGTCGATCAACTCGCAGTTCGGCATCGTCGACATGTGCGGCTTCCCCAAAGACAACTTCTATTACTACAAAGCCTGGTGGGGATCGGAACCGGTGCTGCACCTGTTCCCCCACTGGAACTGGCAGGAACGTGAGGGAGAACCGATTGCGGTCTGGGTTCATTCCAATCTGGATTCTGTGGAGTTATTCCTGAACGGAAAGAGCTTGGGGTCAAAGAAGGTCGAACCGCTGACCCATCTGGAGTGGTCGGTGAAATATGAGCCCGGCGTGCTCGAAGCGCGCGGCACCAAAGACGGTAAAGTCGTGCTCACTGAAAAACGTGAAACCACCGGCACGCCAGCGACAATTCGCCTCACGGCAGATCGCAAGGAAATTGACGCCAACGGCGAAGATGTTTCTGTCGTTACCGTGGAGGTGCTGGACAAAGACGGTCGCGCGATTCCGACCGCCGACAGCACAATCGCATTCAAAGTAACGGGCCAGGGCGCGTTGATCGGCGTGGGCAACGGCGATCCTAATTGCCAGCAATCGGACAAAGAGCCCAAACGCAGCCTGTTCAACGGGCTGGCACAGGTCATCCTGCAATCCACGCGCACGCCTGGCGCGATCACGCTGGAGGCCTTCACCGAACCTTGGCCACGCCAGAACCTGTCCCCGGTCCAGTTGACCATTACGACAAAGAAGATAGAGTTGCGACCGGCGGTCGCGTAATCTGCAATGGAATATTTGCATGGAAGATGGCCGGACACGTTTCCGGCCATCTTGCTGTCAGGGGAGAAGCAATGACCACCCGTAGAAGTTTTCTCACCACCACCACTCTCAGCCTGCTGGCGGGCGCTGCGGGCAAGCTTGCTGCACAAGATCAGACTCAGCTGCCACCGGGCGCGCCAACCGCGTTTGGAGCGGGCGCACCCGTGGGTCCAGAAGTATCGGTCAAGACATTTGCTGAGGCGGAGAAACTCGTCCAGTTTCCTCTCAACCCGGCTGATCGCGCGATGGCCGCGGGGAGTTGGCGCAAGACGCTGGCGTCGGTTTATGAACGCCGCACCGGGCCTCGCAAGCTGCCGCTCGAATCCGCGTTGGCTCCAGCCACGCAGTGGAACCCGATGCTTCCCGGCATTCCGCCAACCGCCACGGAGGAAAGATTCATACGCAGTTCCGCTTCCACGGCGCCTCTTCCCGCCAAAGACGAGGACATCGCCTTCGCTCCCGTCACGCAACTGTCACGCTGGATCGAAAGTCGGCAACTCTCGTCCGGGCGTCTGACGCGGATCTATCTCGAACGTTTGGAGCGCTTCAATCCTAAGCTTCGTTGCGCCATCACCATCCCTCGCGAACATGCACTGCGTCTGGCGAAGCAGGCCGACTCGGAAATCTCTCAAGGCAAGTACCGCGGTCCGCTCCACGGAATCCCGTTTGGCGTGAAGGACCTGCTTGACACGGCCGGGATTCCGACAACCTACGGCGCAGAACCATACCGTGATCGCATTCCGGCGGAAGACTCAACAGTCGTCAGACGCCTTTACGAAGCGGGCGCTGTGCTGGTCGCCAAGTTGAGTCTCGGCGCGCTCGCGCTCAACGATGTCTGGTTCGGCGGGCAGACCATGAATCCGTGGCTGCCTGAGGAAGGCTCGTCAGGATCGAGCGCTGGGCCGGGTGCAGCCACTGCCGCAGGATTGGTCGGCTTCTCCATCGGCAGCGAGACTGGCGGGAGCATTGTGAGCCCGTCGATGCGTTGCGGCGTCACGGGCCTGCGTCCGACCTATGGCCGCGTCCCGCGCACTGGTGCGATGACGTTGTGCTGGTCGTTGGATAAGCTGGGCCCGATGACGCGCAGCGTGGAAGATGCGCTGCTGGTGTTGCAGGCGATTTCCGGACCCGATGCGGGAGACGCTGCCAGCGTTTCGAGTCACTTGGATTTCGACGCGAATGCAGACGTGAAAGGCCTGCGTGTCGGCTATTTCCCGGCGTGGATGAAGGAGCATCCGGCGACAGAAGTTGATCGTGCGGCACTCGAAACGGCTGGCAAACTCGGGATGCATCTGCAAGAGGTCTCCCTGCCAGATTGGCCCTACGATTCGCTGAACCTGATTCTCTTCGCCGAAGGTGCAGCGGCCTTCGAGGAACTGACGCTCAATGGCGGCCTCAGCCAGCTCAAGATGCAGGTCCCGGACGCATGGCCGAACATCTTTCGCCAGGCACGATTCCTGTCGGCGGTGGACTTTGTGCAGGCCGACCGCATGCGGCGCAAAGTGGCGCAGGAAATGGCGCGCTTGTTCACGGAAGTTGATCTCCTTCTCGTGCCCTCCCTGCGCGATGAGATGCTGGTGATCACCAATTTCACCGGCCATCCGTCGCTGACCCTGCGTGCGGGATTTGTGGAAGTTCGGCAGGCCCGCAGCGACTGGGCTCCCGACCCGGCCCATCCGCTACCCACGTTCGCCACTCCGCGCCGCGTGCCACACGGCGTCACCTTGATTGGCAGACTCTTCGATGAAGGGACCGTCGGTGCTGCCGGAATCGCTCTGGAACGCGCGTTTGGCCTTTCTGCGGAGCGACCGCCCGGATTCCCCCTTTAGACATTCATTGCTGTCGATACGAACGAACAACGTCGGTTCACTTCGACGCTCGACTCGTCACCTTTTTCAGGTCTGTGATCAGGTCGTTCATGGCGGCATCGAAGTTCTTGCGTCGCGACGTTTCCCGCGTTGAACTCTGCACATGCTGGATGAATGGCCACAGCACGAAGTGCGTCTTGGGATCCACGATCGACAAGCAGAGCTGCGAATCGGAAATGCCACTGATGTAGCGGATTTCGAACACCAGATCCGCATCCGAGGGACTAGCCGTCAACTCGTACTTTCCCCAGTCCTTCATCAGAGCATAGAACTCGTTATAAGTCAGATCCGGCGCGCCAGGATCGGCGTCGCTTTCGCGATAAGAAATAAACACACTCTTCCCGGTTGTCAGTTGTATAGGTTTTGGAGCGGGTAACGGCTCCGTTGATTTACTCACTCCTAGGACTACGTTCGTCAAAGCGACTGCCGACATGGTAACCAAGGCGGCGATTCGGGCGATCTTGTGCACGGCTTCCTCCCAAAACACTTAGGACCACAACCTTTATAATTGAAAGATTCTCTACCGGCAGACTTCGCGTCTGCAAGGCTGCCGCCGAGAATCGAGCGGAGTTCTCGCTAGTCGGGCCGTTCCCGGCGGATCGAGGACAGTTTCTGTCCTCAGTTCACATTAGCTTTAATGAGGCTGGTGTTTTCCTGGCGGCTGAGGGCTGCATTTCATGGACTTCAAACTCGTTTCCAACTACAAGCCGCAAGGCGATCAGAAGACCGCAATCGAATCCCTCACCCGCGGCATTTTCGATCGCGAGCAGCATCAGGTGCTGCTCGGCGTCACCGGCTCCGGCAAGACTTACACCATGGCCAAAGTGATCGAGGCCGTCAACCGTCCGGCGATCGTGATGGCACACAACAAGACGCTGGCCGCGCAGCTCTATCATGAATTCAAGAATTTCTTCCCGCACAACGCGGTCGAGTATTTCGTTTCGTATTACGACTACTACCAGCCCGAAGCGTACGTCCCCGCCGCCGATCTCTATATCGAAAAAGAAGCCACCATCAACGATGAACTCGACAAGCTGCGGCTCTCGGCCACGCGATCGTTATTCGAACGCCGCGACGCGCTGATTGTCGCTTCGGTCAGCTGCATCTACGGCCTGGGTTCACCCGAAGCCTATTACGGCATGATGCTGTTCGTGGAGAAAGGCCAAAAGCTTAAGCGCGAAGACATCACGCGCAAGCTGGTCGACATTCTCTACGAGCGCACGAATTCAGATTTCCGCCGTGGAACCTTCCGTGTGCGCGGCGACGTGATCGAGGTCTTCCCTACCTACGACGACATGGCCTACCGCATCGAACTCTGGGGTGACGAGATTTCGTCGCTCGCGCAGATCGATCCCCTGTTCGGCACGGTCAAACAAAAATACATGCGGCTGCCGATCTATCCCAAGACGCATTACGTCATGAAGGAGGAAACCCGCGCCTCGGCAGTCGACTCGATCAAGAAAGAACTGGCGTGGTGGGAAGTGGAACTTGAAAAGCAGGGCCGTCTGGTCGAGTCACAGCGTATTCATCAGCGCACTATGTTTGATCTGGAAATGATCAAGTCCATGGGCTACTGCCACGGCATCGAGAACTATTCTCGGCACTTCACCGGACGCCTGCCGGGCGAGCCGCCGCCAACCTTGCTGGATTATTTCCCGCGCGACTACGTGATGTTCATCGACGAATCGCATCAGACCGTGCCGCAACTGCGTGGCATGTATGCCGGCGACCGTTCGCGCAAAGAGGTGTTGGTCGAGTACGGATTCCGCATGCCCTCCGCACTCGACAACCGCCCGCTCACCTTTGAAGAGTTCGAGCACCGCACCAATCAGCTCGTTTACGTTTCGGCGACGCCCGGTCCGTATGAACTCACCAAGTCGGCGGGCGTGGTGGTCGAACAAATCATCCGGCCTACGGGACTGATCGATCCTCCGGTCGAGGTGCGACCGGTGAAGGGACAGATCGACGACCTGCTGCACGAGATTCGCGCGCGCGTGGAAAAAGGCGAGCGCGTGCTGGTCACCACCCTGACCAAACGCATGTCCGAGGATCTGGCGGAATACTACGCGGAAGTTGGCGTAAAGTGCCGCTACATGCATTCGGAGATCGAGACGCTGGAGCGGGTCAAGATTCTCCGCGATCTACGCAAGGGCGAGTTCGATGTATTGATCGGCATTAATCTGCTGCGCGAAGGACTCGACCTGCCTGAAGTTTCCCTGGTGGCGATTCTCGACGCCGACAAAGAAGGCTTCCTGCGTTCCACCGGATCGCTGATCCAGACCATTGGCCGCTGCGCGCGGCACTTGAACGGCCGCGCCATTCTTTATGCCGACCGTCAGACCGATTCCATGAAACGCGCCATGGACGAGACGTCTCGCCGCCGCGCGATCCAAACGGCCTATAACGAAGAGCACGGCATCACGCCGGAGTCGATTGTCCGTCCGCTCGATATGACCCTGGCCGGTATCGTGGCCGCCGACTACACCGATCTGACGGGCGGCGAGGCGGAGGGTATGCCGGAATTCAAGTCGCAGGAAGAAGTCGACAAGCACATCGCCAATCTGGAAGAAGACATGCGCGAGGCGGCCAAGAAATTCGAGTTCGAAAAGGCCGCGAAGCTCCGCGACACAATCAAAGAGCTGAGGACGAAAGAATTTTTGTTCGCGTAGAGTACTCCTCAGTCGAGGTGACCAATGGCCATTGAGAGCTATCGGGCAGGAGAGACCCAACTTGCGGCGGAAAAGAGGGCGGAACAGTTCCCCGGTTTAGAGATTGTGACGCGTTTGGTTTCGAAGGGAGTTAAGTTCGTTGGACTCGAACTGCCTCAGTTCCTGGATCTTAGCGCGGAGGCGATGCAGAAAAACTCAACTGACAACCTCAGGTACCTGCACGAATGCCTCGTCCAAGATGTAGAAAGGATAGACCTCAAACTAGAGGCTTTCACATCCGTTGGGAAAGCTGAGAGTCAAGCGTTGAATGAACTGGTTTCCGAAGCAGTCGCAAGAGCTGCCGAGGCAAAGAGCAAGGATCGCGTCAGGAGGGTGGCGCGGATCTTGGCGAACGCGTTTCGCTCAGGCCCCAAGCAGAGTTATGAGCAGGAGCGCGAGATGATTGATACGGCGGTGCAGGTGGCCGATCCCGACGCCTCAGTTCTAGGTGTAATGATGAAGTATCAAGGACCCGTAGTGAAGAGTCGCGGGGTTGCAGACATAAATGAGACCAACGAGACTTGGCGGAGGATGATCGAGTCAGACAAACGGTTCAGCGGTCCTCGCATTCACGTATCATGCGCCCGCCTTCAGTCCCAAGGACTTATCATCAGGATGGATCGGAATCCAAGCGGCTTAGATCTGGCAACCAATGCTTATTCGCTAACGCAGTTTGGCGTCGAGTTTTGCGAATGGTGCCTTGTCGAGGGTGAAAAATAGTCCTGCCTGCGTCATTCCTCAAGAAGTTGGGCCGTAGGCATAGCGGCGATGTTTTCGCCATGGATCAGACCGTCACACCATTCGGATTGGCCCTGGATACTGCGCCACCACCGAATCCGCCGTAAGCAGCGTGATTCCTTCCACAGTCACCTGCGCAACCAGGAGTCGATCGAAGGGATCTTTGTGAATCGGTGGCAAACTATCGATAGCAACCACGTGATCGCTCAGAATCGGCAGTTCACTGTAGCCATTGTCGAGCAAGCCACGGCGAAGCAAGCGTGGATCGACCTGAAAATCACTTCGTCCGAGCCGGCGCTTAATCGCCACTTCCCACAAGCTGGCTGCACTGAACAAAAGCTCATTCTGCGGATTCTCGATCACCGTCAAGGCAGCCGCCGACAATCGCTCCGGCTGTCCAGCAGCCCACAAGAGCAGATGCGTATCGACCAGGAACTTCATTCTTTATCCGCGAAGATGCGCTCGATTTCCTCTTGGCCCATCCGGTCGAAGTCCTCGGGCACAGAGAATTGGCCGACTAGAAAGCCGATTCGCTTGATTTCCTTCCCGACGGGCGCACCCAAAGCAGTAACTTTCACCATTGGCTTGCCAGCCTTCGCAATGACGAAGGGCTCTCCCTTCGAGGCCTCGTCGACCAGCTTCGAGAGTTGTGTTTTGGCTTCGTGAATATTGATCGTCTTCATTTAGGGAATAATAGACTAAGTTTACTTAGTTTAGTCTAATACAATGAAGACGCATGCGCAACTATTTTAATAGCTTACCGTCCGTATGCTGCACTCGCCGCCATCGGCTTGCGGTGGAAGGTGTACCCATCGAAGGTTTCCGAGCGAAAATTCAGGTTGGAAGTTTGCAACTTTTCGGTCTGGCTGAGGAACAGGTATCCGCCGGGCTCGAGATAAAGATGCAAGCGTTCAAGAAGCGCGGTGCGCTGCGCGCGCGAAAGATGCGGCAGCACGTCCATGCAGAAGATGCAGTCAAAGCGCCCAATATAGACCGGCCGGGTCAGGTTCATGGTGTTGAATGTCACCATGCTGCGCAGGCGCGGCTTCACCAGCAGATGCGCTCCGGAACTGCCGTTGTTGGAACTAGCCTTCGATCCATTGCCGTTGGATGACACGCCGGCAAGACCATTGCTGCCACCCGCGCTGGCGCCGTCCACCGAACCAGAAGGCTCCGCGCTCGGCCCAGCACTGCCAATCTTCGAGAAGCACGCTCGAATCGTGGCTGGAGGAAGTCCCTGCAAAGCCGATTGCGGATACAGCCCGCGCTCGGCCACTTCGATCGACGAAGGCAGCAGATCGGTGCCCACAATGTGAATCGACCAGTCCCGCACCGGCTGCGGTACGGATGATTCGGCCACGCCTCCGCTGCGGCTCGCGATCTTTTCTTTTCCATCCTTCCCGCCGCTCACTGCATCCTTGCCATTGGTCACGGGCACCGACGGTGGCGCTGTGCAAATAGCCATGGCAATCGAATACGCTTCCTCGCCGCTGCCACAGCCCGCGCTCCAGATGCGCAGCGTGGACGAGCCGTCGTCGCACTTGCGCGCATACAGTTGCGGAATCACCTGGCGAGCCAGCGTATTCATCGCTCCCGGATGACGGAAGAATCCAGTATTCACATTGAGCACTCCATCGAGAAACTCGGGGACCACCGTAGGATCCTGGTCGGAAGCCTTCAGGCGACCGAGCAGCACACCCGGCGTCTCCAGTTCGTGCTTCTCCATGTACTCCGCTACATGCGCGGCCAGCGCACTGTTCGGGCAATCGAGCAGAATGCCTGTCTGGCGCTCAACCACGAGCCGCAGTTCCGACAGCTCGTGTTCCAGGATGGTGACGCCTGTCATCAATCGATGCATAGGTGTTTCCCGTCTACGGGGAAAATCAGTTCTCAGTTCTCAGGCTTCGGTTTTCAATTCTCACTCGATCCGGCTTCCAAATTCCTCATTGATGAAAGTCTCTTTACTCTCCGGCGGTGGCGGCATACGACTTGCCGGCATCGTTTTCCGCTTGTTGTGCGACCACCTTCATTTCCTTCTCCAGCGACGAGAAGCGTTGCATGATTTCGTGAATACGCAGCGCCATGTTGCGAATCGTCTCAATCTGCGAGCGCGTCTGCGCCGACAAACTGCCGGGCTCCAGCAGCAGCAAGTCGGAGTTGCCCAACACCGAAGTTAAGGCGTTGTTCAGGCTGTGACGCATCTCCAGCATGTAGCGTCCGAGCGTGGCTTCGCGTTCCTGCCGCGCGCAATTCAGTTCGAACGCACGGGCCCGGGCCTCGGAGCGGGAGCGATGCACGGCCTCCCCAGCCGCTAATACCAGGGTTTCCACCCAGTGCGGCGACTCCGGTTCGGCCGGGCGCAGCAGCGTCACACGCGGCCATCGCTGGCGCACTAACTGGGCCGTTTCGGCGTCGGAACTCACGCAGAAGATCGGTTGCCCCGTAGAGTGCAGCGGCTCGAGCACGACCGATAGCAGATCGCGCCGCAGCCGTCCAACAATCGCAACCTCAAACGCATCCACCACGAAACGCGGCCACAGTTCCCCGCTGAGCAGCGTGAACGTGGGAACGTGCCGCTCTATCTGCCAGCGGGCTGTGATCCGCCGGGAAAACTCGGCGTCGTCGGCGATGATCAGTACAGTCGGGGCTTCCACAATTCCTTGCTCTTCGGTTTCCGATCCTCAGTTGCCCGGCCTCACGTTCTTGCTCGCGAAATCACTTTTCCGCGTCGCCGCCCCAACCGCCCGAGACTTCAAATTCGGGAGATCCGCCCGCAACCGGCTGGGGTTTGGGAGCAGCTTTCGCCGCCGCCTTGGCAGCCGGAGCAGTTTTCGCAGGTTTGGCGCTGACGCCGGCGGCAGCCGCTTGCGTCGCTGCTGGCTTCGGCACAGCGGGTTTCGACACCGGTTTCGATGCCGGTTTCGGAGCAGTAGCCGGTTTCGGAGCAGCACCTGATTTGGAGGTCGCGCTCGCCTTCGCCACGGGCTTTTCCGCCGCGGCCGGCTTCCCTCGTCCGAGTGCTTGCTCGACGGAAGCCCGCAAGTCGACCAGCATCCGCAAGGGCGATCCCGACGAGTATTCCGCCTGGAACATCACTTTCCACGACTGGCAGATCATACGGAGCCGCATAATCGGCTCCTGCGCCGAGAATTGCGCACGCCGGCAGTCGATCGTCTGCACACCTTTTTCTTCGAGTTCATTCAGCCCGTCGAGAATCAGGTTCAGATCGCCCAGCATCAGCCGGAAAAAGGCTCGCCGCATCAGATAGCCAAAGCGGGTAAACGCCACCAGCGCCACCGGCAAATAAAACAGATCGCCGGCCTGCGTCTTTACTTTTCTTCCCTGCTCGAGCACCCCGCCATGCAGAAGTTCGTCCAGCGACTTGGCCCGGCGAGCCGATTCCAGCACGCGATCCAGGGCATTCAGCCATAGCGGAGTCTTCAGTTCAACCTGCCCGAGTACCGGTTCAAGAGCCTGCGCCGCGTAGGACAAATCGACTTCGTTATCGTTCACTCCAGCAGGCGCCATCTGACTGAAGTACTGCACCAGCAGGAAATCAATCTTGTCGCGGATGGCATCATCTTTCGTCGGCTTCGTCAGGAAATGCTGCAGTAAGTGCAGCACGCTCTCCGGAGTGACGGAGGCGCTGGTCTGCAGAAACTGCCGCAACTGGTGCACCTGGACCCGTGAATCCATTTCGTCCAGCCAGTGCTTTGCTTGTTCCACCGCTTCCTTGCCTGGGGTCTCGATATGGGCTTCCAGGTCGGGACAGGCTTCGACTTCAATGGCGAATTCCCGTGCCATTTCGAAGTAAATGGGATAGAGGCGGCGAGCAAAGCCCCACTGCGTGGCGAGATCCTGTACAGGAGTGGTCATGATTTCACGATCCAGTTAGGCACATCCCGGCGAAAGCGGGCGGCCACGATGGTCTGGCCGGGGTGGTATTGAACCGCAACCACCGAGGCTTCGATGTCGAGCGAACCGTCGGAATTGCGCAACCGCAGAACGTCGGCAAATTCCAGCGGAGTGTTGCAGGCAAACAGGACTTCTCGGGGCGTGCCGAATTCGATGATGGTGCTTTCTGCGAAGTCGGTGGCGGAAGAGGTTCCAACTTCCACCGTGCGGGCTAACTGCACGGGAATCCGCACAGGCGTGGCTTCCGGAAAAAAGCGGGCGAGACCCGCCACACTGCCAGCGGCAGGCATCATGCGCCCCGGTGCTGTGGCTTGCTGCGCCAAGTGGATGAAACGCCCCTTAGAAACCAGTTCTCGCCTATACCGGAACTGATATCCATCACTTTCCGATTTGAGTCCAACCTCTACAAAACGCGGTCGGCTCCCCCGCTTCCCGGTTAGGAGGAGACTTGCGGGCCGGAGAATCCACGTTTCCGGTGAAGATGGAGCAAAGCGGCAACCATCGCTGGGAACGGAGGTACTAGCACCAAGGTGAGAGGGTTTTCAGCAGTTTGCGGACTATTTTGCCAGTCGCGGATGAGGTATCGCGCGGTGCGGCGTCTCAGGGTGAGACGGTTGTCTCAAGAAGTGGTACTCACCGAGGATCCACTCTGTTCCTCACTGCAGCGTCTGGCTGCTCGTATCCGGCCCAACCGATATGTTGTAGCGCTTCAACTTGCGGTAGAGAGTGGCCCGGCTGATGCCGAGCATCCTTCCGGCAAGCGCTTTGTCACCTTTCACCTGCTCGAACACGCGCTGGATTGTGGCGCGTTCGATATCTTCCAGGTCGGTGGTCGAGGGCGCAACCACCGAGTCCGGAGGCACGGCTGCGGCGACCGTCAGGTCAGGATCCAGCACCGTACTCCTCGCCGTAAGCGTAGCGGGAACCGCGACGCTGATCGCCTTGGCTGCGTTGGCAATCGCGGAGGGCAGATCGCCGAGGTCGATGATCTGTCCGTTCCCCAGTGCCACCGCGCGTTCCACGCAGTTTTCCAGTTCGCGGACATTGCCCGGCCATTCATACTGCATCAGAGCCTTCATGGCGCCGCTGGACACGTGCAACTCGGCCCCAGGCGCGTAGCGCTCCAGGAACCAATGCACGAGCATCGGGATATCGCTGCGGCGCTCACGCAACGGCGGCACGAACAGCGTCACCACATTGAGGCGGAAATACAGATCCTTGCGGAACGTGCCGTTCTTGTAGGCTGCTTCCAGATCGCGATTGGTGGCCGCCATCACGCGCACGTCGACTTTGACGCGCTGATTACTGCCCACCGGCCGGACTTCTTTCTCCTGCAGCACCCGCAGAAGCTTGGCCTGCAATTCAAGCGGCAACTCGCCCACCTCGTCCAGAAAGATGGTCCCGCCGTCCGCAGCCTGAAATAGTCCCTGCTTCGACTTCAAGGCTCCGGTAAAGGCGCCCTTCTCATAGCCAAACAATTCGCTTTCAATCAGCGTGGGCACCAGCGAACCGCAATCGACGGCCACAAACGGACGGTTGGCAAAGGCTCCACGGAAGTGCATGGCGCGCGCCACAAGTTCTTTGCCGGTGCCGCTCTCTCCATAGATAAGCACCGGCGTACGCGTGTCTTTCAGGCGCGCCACTAGGCGCAAAACATCCTGCACCTTGGCCGAGGATCCGACGATGCCATGAACCGCGGTCTCCGAATCCATGCGCTGGCGGAGAAATTCGTTCTCCTCGACCAGGCGGACCTTCTCCGCCATGCGGCGCAAGAACAAGCGCAATTCCTCCAAAGGAGAAAACGGCTTGGTGATGTAGTCGTACGCGCCCAGTTTCATGGCCTGCACCGCGGTTTCGATCGAGCCGTGCCCGGTCATGACGGCAACTTCAATGCGCGGCAGAATCTTCTTTGCCTTTTCCAGGAATTCCAGGCCCGACATGTGCGGCATCACCATGTCGGTCAGCACCATGTGCAAAGTTTGCTCTTCGAGCAGCGCGAGGGCGGAGTCGCCACTATCGGCCTCAAGACACAGAAAACCCATGGATTCGCCGACGGTCGTGCAGAGCTTGCGGATGGTCTGCTCGTCGTCGACGATCAGGAGGCGAATCCGGGCATCATCTTTACCGCTCACTGCGCTTTCCCCATCGTTCGCGACACAACCTCAATGAATTGCCCCACGCGAAACGGCTTCTCCACGCAGGGAGCCCCGGTTTCACGAAGAGTGGCAACGGTTTCCTCATTGGCGATATCGCCGGTAATAAAAACAATGCGACCAGCCAGATCGGGCCGGTGGCGCTTGATCCAGGCGTGAACCTGGCCGCCATCGACGCCGCCCGGGGTGCGCATGTCGGAAACTACGCCCAGGAAGGCTCCGGTTTCAAGCAACCGCAGGCCCTCGGCTCCGGAGTCGCAGCAAACCACCGAATACCCGCTGCGTTCCAGCGCGGCCTGCACGTATGCCATGACGGCGGGCTCATCTTCGATAAGCAGCACCGGCAAGGGAGTAGGTTTGAGAGCGGGAAGGCTCATGGTTTGCCTCCTGTTGGTGCGCCTCCAACCGCCACACTCAGAGACGCAGTACGAGGATTCGCCGGCAGACGGACAATGAATGTGGCTCCTTGCCCGTCGCTATTGTTGTGACATTGAATATCGCCCCCATGCTCCCTCACGATGCCGTAGCAGATGCTCAGGCCGAGGCCGGTGCCCTTGCCGACATCCTTGGTGGTGAAGAACGGGTCGAACACCTTGTCCGGGTGCGATATCCCATAGCCGTTGTCGCGGAACGAGACTTCCACTGCGTCGCCCGCCTTGGTGGACATGATTTCGATGCGCGCCCGCCGCCCGCCTTCGTGCACGGCGTCGTAAGCATTGTTGAGAATGTTGAGAAATACCTGCTGTAATTGGTGCGCATCGCCCATGACTTCCGGCAGATTCTCGTCCAGCAACTCGACGATGCCGATGCCGTGGCTGTGAAAGTCGTAGGAGCGCAACTGGATCGTCCGGCGGAGGATGGTATTGAGCTGCACGGTCGAGCGCTGCGGCGGCATCTGGCGCGCGAAACTCAACAGGTTCTGCACGATCTGCTTGGTGCGCTGCGCTTCCTGCAGGATCACTCGGAGATCCTTCCGCGCCTCTTCAGGAATCTGCTCGCTTTCGATCAGCAGGTCGGCGAATCCCAGGATTGCAGTCAAGGGGTTGTTGACCTCATGCGCCACACCCGCCACGAGCTGGCCGACCGCCGCCATCTTCTCCGCATGCACCAACTTGTCGCGCAAGACGGCGGAGTCGGTAATGTCGGTCAGCACCGCCACAATGCTGGTGACGCTTCCTTTCTCGTCCCGCATCGGGCTGAGATTGGCCGAGAACTTTCCGGTGGCCCCGGCGCGCACGATCTGGAGTTCAAGGTTGTCGACTTGTTGGCCGCTCAACGTATTATGTAGCGCCTCCGACAAAGCCGGCGCGAAAGCCGGCACCACCAGATCTACCAGCGGACGCCCAATCAATTCCCGCTGCTCGAATCCCGCGTCGTACCAGCGCTGGTTGGCGTAGCTGATCAGACCAGCGGTGTCCGAGACCAATATCAGGCTCTGCGTGTTGCTGAGAATCTTGGCCGAGAAATCGCGCTCGCGGTGCAGTTCCGACTGGTACGTGCGCAGGCCAGTAACATCGAGCATCAGGCCGCGAATCTGCAGCAGGCGACCAGCGTGATCGTACAGGCCGAAGGCATTGATCAGCACGTGGATGGGCGATCCATCCTTGCGCCGGAGCGTCGCTTCGAAGTTGCGCAGGTTGCCAGCTTCCTCCATCACCTCAGCGTGGCGTTCACGCTCCTGCGGAGAAAAGTAAAGTTGCGTGGAAATATCGATCTGCAGCAGTTCCTCGCGACTCTCATAGCCGAGCATGCGCACCATGGCATCGTTGACTTCGACGAAACGGCCGTTGGGCGTGCTGAAGAACAGTCCCTCCTGGATATTGTCGAACAGTTCGCGGTACCGGGCTTCGGCCTCCTGCCGATCGGAAATGTCCTTCATGACGTGGATCGTTTGCAGGGCCTCGTCGTGATCGCCGTGTATCGCCGAAGTGGATACCAGATAGGTACGGTCGAAAACCCGGTGCACGAACTCGTCGTGGCCTTCCGGCAATACGCGGCAGAACGGACACGTGTAGGCTGCCGGTTGCGTATCCGGAGCCAGCAGCGCGCGCATGTCGACGCCGATCAATTCCGCCGGGGGAACCCCGATCAGCCCTGCCAGGGAGCGATTGACGCGCAGTACCTTCCCCACCGGATCGTGCACAACAATCAGATCGCTGATGGCGTCGAATATCTCCATCCAATGGCGATTCGCGCGCTCGATGCGCGTGAACAGACGGGAATTCTCCAGGGCCATGGCGGCGTGCCCGGCCATGGTTTCGAGGAACGCTCGATCGTCTTCACCGAGCGGCGCAGGCATAGCTCCGCCATCCATCGCCTGGGCGTGCGGTCCGCAGACCCTCGAGAGTGCTAACAGTCCCGACAACTCCCCGTTTGATCCGGGGAGGCTCACCAGCGTGCAGTCGGACCATCCCAGCGCTGCGGCAGCAGTCGCGCCCAGCAAATCATCCGTAGAGCCGGAAGCGACGGTCCCAGCTCGACGGGCGACAAACTCGGCAAGAGCCGGACCCAGAACCCGATCAAATGGGGTATCCGCTGGCCCTGCCAACGAGCTGGCCGATTCACCCCTTCCCGGCTCCACTGGCAACCCCAGCGGGGTCAACCCTGCGCCGGGACCATTCGGTGCGGGACTGGAATTCGCAGCAACGTTAGCGTTCGCGCGAGGCTCGGTTGCCGGATGCAGCGTGACCACTTGCCATCGGCCATCCTGCAGCACCGCGAGGAAACCCGCGCGCGAGCAGGTTAAGTCGGCAGCGCGCGCCACAAAACGCCTCGCGAATTCCGGCAAGCGCAACGCGCCGTCCATTTCGCGCGCCAGTTCGATGAGCGCTTCCGCGCGGCGGCGATGCCTCTCGGAAAGATGCAGATTGCGCGCGACTTCCAGCGCTACCGCCGCCTGATTCGACAGAGCCCGTGCGCGGCGAATGTCCTCCTGCGAAATGCCGGTTCCGTCCAGACGATCCAGCAACCCGAACATGCCGAGCAGCTGGCCGTTGGTACCGAGCAGCGGCACCGCCAGAAACTGGTGGATCTGGAACTGGGCCACGGCATCCAGATTCGCGCCGGGGGTACGGCTGGCCTCATCGGTCCAGAAGACATCCTTGTTGCGCAGGGCTTTGGTGGCAACCCCTTCGGGAAACGGCAGGTCCACGCGCTTCGACTCGCCGCGATCCACGCCATAGCGGACGCGGAATTCGTCGTTCTCGAGCAATGCGATAAAGCAGCGGCCGTAGCCCAGAAAGTCGCAGGCATGCATCACAAAGGCCTGAAGGAAATGTTCGAGGTCGCTGCTGGAGCTCAGCTCGGAGGAAATCTCCAGCAGTTGATGCAGTTCATGCGCTTGCGCGTGAGCCGTGGAATGCAGTTCGGCGTGCGCCACCGCCACCGCTCCGAAGCCGGCCACGGCGGACACCAGGGCGCGCTCCTCCTGGGTGAAGTTGCCCTCCTGACGCGGATAGACCAGGATCGCACCCTGGGTTCGGGAAGAGCGGAACGGCGCGGCGATGAGCATGCCTGGGGAGACCAGGTTGCCCAGCGAATGCGTGTCCGTCCCGATGGAAACGGCGATCGGTTCGCCGGCGGTCACCGCGCGCTGCGCCAGATCGGCGGCAAAGCGCAGCGTCTGGCGGTCGTGCCGGGCGCGGGCCATGGCCGCCAATTGCGGAGTTTCGGCCGAGACCGCCCGCAACTCAAAGGGGCCTTCTCGGCGCAGCAGAACGCAGACCAGTCGAGCGCGCAGCAACAGACGGAGCCGATCGGCGAGCGCCTCGATCACCGCCGCGACGTCGGGCTTGCCGTGCAGCACATGCGCAACGTCGGCCAGAATTTCCGCGCGTCGATGCTCTTCCCGCGAGGCATCGCTCAACCGGTTGGCTTCGAGCAGGCTACCCAACTGCCCCGCAAGAATGGTCGCCTTGGCGGCCAAATCCTCGTTGAAGAACTCTTCCGCCGAATCGTGCAGAAAGGTAACCGCGCCAATGACTTCGTTGGACACCAGCAACGGCGCCGACATCAGAGACCGCGCGTGATATTCCGCCGCTGCCGGGAAGGCTTTGTTCTCGACCCGATTGGCGTAGACGGTGCGGCGCTGGCGCACTGCCTCCGCCGTCGCGGCGCTTTGATCGGGACGGATCCGGAGTCCAGCAAAGTTCTCCGCCAGTTTCCCGTCGGCATGTTCGCCGACCAGTTCATCCCCAGCCTGGCAGCGCCAGAAATACACGCCGGACACCTGAAAGAACTCGCGGGTCGCCTGGCAGAACAACTTGATGATCGAGTCGGCGCTCGTTCTCTCGCAGGCTTTGGTGGCAATACGCAGCAAGAGCTTCTGGAAGGCCTCATCGGAGCCGGGCGCGATACTTCTGGCCGGAGAAACGATGGGACCCTTGCCGGGGAAACTCAGGGCACTGCCAACCAGCGAGGGGAAGTGTTCCTGATTCACAAGTGCTTGAATCTAAATGGAAACTAATCTCTTATCTCATTTTGAGTCAAGTGAAATGGCGAGTGGGGGTGCCAGAGTGTGAACTTCCGAGACAAAACCTGAGATTCGTCTCACTCTGAGAAGTTTCGGCGGCCGCCGGAAGGAATGAGACAGAGTCGGGGTTACAGCCCCGATTTGGTGAGACCCGCCTAATCAGTAACTCTTTCATTTCTAGAAACATCCAGACCATTACTTTGGTTTTTCTCGAAGTGCGCCCGTGGCCTTGCTGTTGCACGCCTAAGGTCACGCGCTTTCTGTGTGTCAGGAGGGATTGTGCCTAAACGAGTCGCAGTAATGCTGCTCGCTTTCTTAACGCTCTCATGGACCTTGATGGTTGTCCGTCCAGCGCACGTGTCTGCTCAGGAGTCCGGCAACGGCGAAGAGTTGATGCGCCGGGCAAAAAACAAGGTGGAACCGGTGTATCCCGAATTGGCACGGAAGATGAGTATCACGGGCACCGTAAAGATCCAGGTGGTGGTTCAGCCGAACGGCACGGTGAAAGAAGCGCGGGTCGTGGGCGGCCATCCCGTGCTGGCCAACGCCGCGCTGGACGCGGCCAAGAAGTGGCGCTTTGAACCTGCCCCGGCGGAAAGCACCGGCATCATCGACTTTAAGTTTGAACCGCGGTAAGCCAGAACTGCGGAGGAGAAAGGCATGACAATCGGCAAAAAGCTGTATCTGAATTTCGGAATCGTCCTCAGCATGGTGGTGGTGCTGTTCCTCGTGAACTGGTCGGCCGTGCGCCGCGAACATGCCGCCAAAGAACTGGCGGATACCACCAACGCCGTCCGCTTTCAGATGATGCAAAACCGGCTCTATCTGAGCAACTACTTGCTGAGCGGCGACACGCGCGAAGTGGACCGCATGAATGAGGGATTGCGCACCCTGAACGAAAAGCTCGAAGACGGCAAGAATAAGGCCAACTCCGATCAGGCCAGGAACTCGCTGGCGAAGGTGCAGCAACTCGAACAATCCTGGGTCAAGGAATTCGCGCAGCCGCTGATTGACAAGCGCAAAGACGTCGACTCCGGCAATGCGACGGTCGCCGAGCTACAGATTTATTACCTCCAGAAAGATGCGTCCTCCTGGGTGAAGAATTCTACCGATGCTCTGGACATCGCCGACGGCGAGAGCCGCAAGTCCGACGAGAGAGCCGGGAATCTGACCATCGCCATTTCCTTGATCAGCACCCTGATCGCGGTGTTTGCCGGCGCGCTCATCGCCTTCCGCACCGCCAAGGCCATTACCGAGCCCCTGAACAGCCTGATGAATGTGGCCCGCGCCATCGGCAACACCGGCGACCTCGAACACAACATCGATGTCAGCCGCCAGGACGAAATCGGCGAACTGGCCCGCACCTTCCAGAAGATGGTCGTCTACCTCAAGGAGATGGCGGGCGTTTCCGAAGCCATCGCGGGTGGCGATCTGCGGGTGGAAGTGAAACCCCGCTCTTCGCACGACACCCTGGGCAACGCCTTCGTGCGCATGGTGGAAGGCTTGGCCGTGATGGTGCGGTCGGTCCGCGATGCGTCGTCCCAGGTCGCCAGCGCTTCCGGACAGGTCGCGGGCGCCTCCGACGACTCCGCCAAGATCGGGCTGCAGGCTTCCTCGGCCATTGATGAAGTCACCAGCACCATGCACGAGATGAGCGTCAACGTGCAGAACATGGTGAAGAGCACGCAAGTGCAGGCATCGAGCGTAAGCGAAACGTCGGCCTCGATCGATCAGATGGTGGCCTCGATTCAGCGCGTAGCCGACACCGCCAAGGTGCTCCTCGACATTTCCAACCGTTCCCGGGAGGAAGTCCACGCCGGTATCGGCACCATGGAAAAAGCCACCGACGGCCTCAACAAAATCAACACCACCATCAACTCTTCGGGCGAGATCATCGGTGCGCTCGGCGCCCGGGCCGACGATATCGGCAAGATCATTGAAGTGATCGACGATCTGGCCGAACAAACCAACCTGCTGGCCCTGAACGCCGCCATCGAAGCGGCGCGCGCCGGCGAACACGGACTGGGCTTCGCGGTCGTGGCTGACGAAGTCCGCAAGCTGGCGGAAAAGTCGGCGCAGTCGACCAAGGAAATCTCCGAACTGATCCAGAGCATTCAGAAGGAAGCGCGCAAGGCGGTGGAGAACATGGACCGCTCGACCACCATCGTGAATGAAGGCCTGGCGCTGGGATCGGACCTGAACTCGGCCCTCAAGAAGATCTCGAACGTGGTCACCGAAGTCTACAAGTTCGCGCAGGAAATCGGCGCGGCCACCAACGAACAGTCGCATGGCTCGTCGCAGATCGCCCGCGCCACCACCCGGCTGAACGAAATCACCCACGAAATCAACTCGGCGGTCGAAGAGCAGGCATCGGGCGCGCAGGCGGTGGTCAAGGCCATGGAGCGCATGCGCGAACTGGTGCAGCAGTCGACTTCGGGTTCCACCGAACTGGCGGCGTCATCCGAGCAGATGTCGAAGATGTCGCGCGGCCTGCTGGATTCGCTCGACCGTTTCTCGCTCGATGAAGCCGGGCGCAGCGGCGGGGACTTCTCCGGGCGCGGCGTGAAGCGGGCAGCGGCAGGTCAGTACTAACCGTGACACAACGGCGGGGAGCGGAGTAATAGACGATGAGCCGAGAACTCCATATCGTGGGCTTCAAGGTGGGACGCGAAACTTACGGCGTGCCCATCACTTCCCTGCACGAGATCGTGCGCGTGCCGGAGATTACGGCCGTGCCGGACGCGCCCGACTACCTTGAGGGCGTCATCAACCTGCGCGGCAAGATCGTTTCCGTCATGGACCTGCGTAAGCGTTTCGGCGAAAAGCAGGCGGATTTGAGAAAGCAGAACCGGATTCTGGTGGTCGAACATTCCGGGCGCCTGGCCGGGCTGATTGTCGACTCGGCCTCGGAGGTCTTGAAGATTCCGGCCGACGCGGTCGAACCGCCACCGGCGGTATTTCAGGACGGCGGGCTGAATTGCGTGACCGGGCTTGGCAAAGTCTCAGGACGGCTGGTAGTCCTGCTCGATATGAGCAAGCTGCTGGCACCGGCGAGCCTGCAGGCGATTGGAGACAGCGACGAGAAGAAAAAGACTGCCGCGAAAGTCGAGGCCAAAGGCGCGGCAGCAAGATAGGACCAAGGGTCAGGGAATCAGAGTCTAGTTCACAACGGGAAGAACGCATGAGCGCATCCGGAGCAGCACCAGCTCCTTTATTGACGGAAGCGGAACTGAAACTGTTGCAGGCGCTGGTGTACCAGGAGTGCGGCATGCACTTCGACGAGCGGCGCACGCATTTCCTGCAAGACCGGCTGCTGCGCCGGTTAAAGGAGTGCCGTCTCGATTCGTTTTACGCCTACTACCGGCTGCTGATCAGCCCGCAAGGCAAAGAGGAACTGGCTAAGCTGCTCGAAAACCTGACGGTGAACGAGACCAGCTTCTTTCGCCACAAGGCACAACTCGACCTGTTCCAGAAGAACGTGCTGGACGAGTTGTTCCGGCAGAAAAGTTCGCGGCGCGAGTACTCGATCCGCATCTGGAGCGCGGGCTGCTCCACCGGGCAGGAGGCGTACACGCTGGCCATGCTGGTCACCGATGCTCTGGCGTTTTACTACCTGCGCAATCCGCTGCCGATGGAGATGCCATTGCCCAAGCCGCTGGTGCCGCCGCCGTGGCGGGTCGAGATTCTGGCGTCCGACATCAGCTACTCCGTGCTGCGGCACGGGCAGGAAGGCATCTACAGCGAGCACCAGATGTCGACGGTCGACTACAGCTATCGGCTGCGTTACTTCGACAAGGTCGGCGAGCGGTACGCGGTAAAAAAAGCCGTGAAAGAAATGGTGCATTTCGATTTTCACAACCTGAAGACCGAGTACCTGCCGCAGCGCAACGACGTAATCTTCTGCCGCAACGTGATGATGTACTTCGACGAGGCCGAACAGAAGCGGCTGGTCGAAAAGTTCTACCGCTGCTTGAACACAAATGGATACCTGTTCGTGGGGCACGCGGAAAGCCTGCTGGGGCTGACCAAGAAGTTCCAGATGGTGCACAAGGATAGCGGGACCGCCTATCAGCGGGTCGAGGTGAAAGAGTAGCGCCATGACGAATTCTCCCGATGAGCGCGGCGCGGAACTGCGGGAACTCTTTTACGAGACCTCGCAGGAACTGCTCCAAGCGCTGAACGACGAGGCGCTGCGCCTGGAGAAGACTCCGGGCGACGAGGAAATCGTGCGCTCGATCCGGCGCGCGGTGCATACCCTGAAGGGCGACTCGGCGGCCTGCGGGTTGCGCGAGTTGAGCGAACTGGCGCATCAGTTTGAAGACGCGTTGTCCATTGAAGGCACGGCGGCGCATTCTGCGGTGGCCGAAATCGCGTTCGCCGTGGCCGATGCATTTGTCGCGATGATCGCCGCCTACCGGGGGAACGGCCGGATGCCCTCGACCAAGAGCCTGAGCAAGCGTATCGAGGAATTGACGGCTTCCCCGGAGCCTGCGCCGGAAGCGCCGGCAGAGATGGTTCCGCCTGTAGACCAGACCGGGAACGAGGCTTTCTCTGTAGCTCGAAGTACAAAACGCTCCGGGAGAGTCTCGCGGAAAAAGTTCGCCACGGCGAAAAAGAGCAAGTCCGCCGGCAAGGCTGCTCGAGCGTCCGCTAAGCCCGCAAAGAAAGCCCCAACAAAGACGGCAGTCAAGGCCGAGGGGAAAACCACCGAGAAGCTCTCGTCTACTCAGTCGCAAGCGCGATCCGCCAGGCAGTCGGTCACGACCTGGACCGAGTACGAGAAGCTGGCCATGCAGAAGGCACAGGCGGAAGGCCAGGATGTAGTGCTGGTCATGGTGAAGGTCGATCCGCACTGCGCCATGCCCATCGCGGCGCGCCAGTTGGTACAAAACGCTGTCAGCGCCATGGGGCCGGTATTGGCCGCCAGGCCGGAGGCGAATGCAACCGCCCCGGCCACGCAGCTTGAGTTCGCCCTGGCTACCGTGCAAACCGCCGAGCAGATCGTGGCCAAGTGCAAGATTCCGACGATCGTGGAAGAAGTCACAGTCGAGCTGCTGTTGGCGGCCAGCGCGGCCCCCAAACCGGCAACCAAGGCGGCGCAAGAGGCCGGGAGCCCGGTCGATGGTGTGATTGATGTCTTGCCGGATGCGGAAGCCGTAGTCGTAGCTCCGCCGCCGATGGCTGCGCCTGCGGCCGACGCCGTTCCTCATGCCTCTACCCAGGAGAACATCCTGCGGGTGGAGGCGGGACGCATTGACAACGTGTTGAATCTGGTCGGCGAGCTGATCATCGGCAAGTCCATGCTGCAGCAGGCGCTGAACGAGTTCTCCAAGCGCTATCCGAAAGAACTGCTGCGCGGCAAGTTCGCCGACGCCATGGCCTTCCAGGCCCGGGTGCTGAACGATCTGCAGCGCTCGGTGATGAAGATTCGCATGGTGCCGGTGGAACAATTGTTCCGACGCTTTCCCCGGATGGTGCGCGACGTCTCCCGGCAGTGCGGGCGTGAAGTGGAACTAGTATTAAGCGGGCAAGATACCGATCTCGATAAAGGCATCCTCGACGCCATCAGCGAACCGCTGACGCACCTGGTGCGCAACGCCATCAGCCACGGCATTGAAACGCCGGAGGCGCGGCGCAAGCTCGGCAAGACTCCGCAGGGCACGATCCGGCTGAATGCCTATCACCACGGCAATCAGGTGATCGTGGAGGTGTCCGACGACGGGCGTGGGATCGACGCCCAGAAGATTCGCGCCAAGGCAATCGACCTTGGCATGACCACGCAGGAAGAAGCCGCCCGTCTCACGGAAGCCGAGACGCTCGATTTCATCTTCCGTCCAGGATTCTCGACGGCCGAGCAGGTCACGGAGGTCTCCGGACGCGGCGTTGGCATGGATGTTGTGCAGAGCGTCCTGCACCGGTTGAAGGCTTCGGTCAGCGTGGAAACGCATCCCGGCAAGGGCACGACGTTCCGGCTCAAGCTGCCGCTGACGCTGGCCATCATCAAGGCGCTGCTGTTCTGGGTGGAGCAACGCTTGTATGCCATCCCGCTGAATGCCGTGGTCGAGATCTCGCGGACGTTCGAATCGGAAGTGCACCAGGTCGACAACTACGAAGTGTTGCAGTTGCGCAATCAGGTGCTGCCGCTGTTGCGGCTGGGACGGCCGACGGTCGGAGGCAATGGCAGGGCCAAGCTGTTCGTGCTGGTGATCATGGTAGGCGAACGCAAGTACGGGCTGATTGTTGACGCGCTCGAAGGTGAAGAAGAGTTGGTAATCAAGGCGCTGGACGATCAGACGTTCTCGACCGATCTGGTCTCCGGTGCGTCGATCTTGGGTGATGGCCGCGTCGTGCTGATCCTGAATCTGCCGGCGGTGGTCGAGCACGTGGCAAGGTCGCGTCCGCAGGAAACCGGGCAATCGAATTCCGGATTGCTGCTGACCCACATGGACCGCCTGCGCCTGGCGATGGATTCGGGAGTTGGAGGCCGGGCATGAGAAAAGATCCGGTGCGCGTGCTGGTGGTCGACGATTCGGCGCTGATGCGGAAGCTGATCCCGCAGATGCTAGCGTCCGACGACTCGATCGAAGTGGTGGGCACGGCGATGGATGGATCGTTCTGCCTGAAGAAGATCGACGAACTCAAGCCCAACGTGGTGACTCTGGATCTGGAGATGCCGGGGATGAATGGCATCGACGCGCTGAAGGAGATCATGCGGCATCATCCGGTGCCAGTGATTGTGTTCAGCTCGCACTCGACCGAAGGCGCCTCGGTCACGATGAAGGCACTCGGGCTGGGAGCGTTCGATTTCGTGCCCAAGCCGCGAGATCCCGCGGCGCATATGGCCGAGACGGCGCGAGAGCTGATCGTGAAGGTTAAGGCGGCGGCAGCCTGCAAATTGAAGCCGCGCGTGCTGCCGGGAACTCTGCCGAAACCACAAAAAGCTTCGGCGCCGGCGGGATCGGCGACAAAAGTGGTGGCCATTGGGGTTTCGACCGGCGGACCGCAGGCGATGGAATATCTGCTGCAGCAACTGCCCGGAGATTTCCCCGGAGTGATCGTGGTGGTGCAGCACATGCCGGACGGATTCACCGACATGTTCGCACGGCGGCTGGATGAAGTTTGTCCGCTGCGGGTGAAAGAAGCGCAGTCGGGCGATCTCCTGCTACCGGGACGGGTGCTGATCTGCCCGGGCAACCGGCACATGAAAGTGAAGCGGCTTCCGCTGGGAGATATTGCGGTGTTGAGCGACGATGCGCACGTGAACGGGCATCGGCCCAGCGCCGACGTCCTGCTGAAGAGCGTGGCCGAGGAATTCAAGAGCAACGCGGTGGGCGTGCTGATGACCGGCATGGGCGACGACGGGGCGGAAGGCCTGGGACTGATCAAAAAAGAGGGTGGCATGACGGTGGCGCAGAACGAGGAATCCTGCGTGGTCTATGGCATGCCCAAGGCGGCAATCGAGCGCGGATACGCGGTGCGCGTGGTTGGTCTCGACGTAATGGGGTCGACCCTGCAGGCGATTTGCGGACGAAACGCCTCGATGCGCGCAGGCGGCTAGAGTTTCGGGCCCGCAGTACCCCTCACCAGAGTCATCTGGCGGGGATGGGCTGAGCATGATAAGCAGTAGAAAGGGGAGAACTATGGAGCAGTTTGCACCAGTAAAACGCAGCAAGGACGGGCAGCCGGTTCGCTACCTGATCGTAGACGACTCGGTGTTTGCCCGGAAGAATCTGGCCCGCATGATCGAAACGTTCGGCGGCCAGGTGGCAGGCGAGGCCGGCGACGGCTTGACGGCGATCAGCGAGTTCGACCGCACCCATCCCGACATCGTGCTCATGGACATCACCATGCCGCAGATGGAAGGCATCGAGGCGGCCGAACGCATCGTGCACTCGCATCCGGATGCGCGCATCGTGATGGTCTCTTCGGTGGGCTACCAGGAGAACATCGTGGCGGCGTTGCAACGCGGGGCACGGCACTTCGTGCAGAAGCCGGTGAAGCCGGAAGTGCTCTACGAAGTCATCAAGTATGTGCTCGGCGAAGACGGCGCGGTCGCATCAGCGGCGGGAGCGGGAGCCTAAACGCAATGAAGATGGAACTGATCCAGCCTTTCATCAATGCGGCGGATGCCGTGTTGTCGCAAGGTCTCGCGGGCCACACCAAGGTGAGCAACCTCATCATGGATGAGGATGCCTACCGGCGAAAAGGCGTAGCGGGCATGATCGCGGTGACGGGCGACATCGAGGGCCGAATTGTGCTCGATCTCGAGCCGCTGACGGCGGTCAAGGTGGCCAGCCACTATGCCGGGGCCGACTTGCCGGAGTCCGATGCGCTGATCAAGGAAACCATCTTCGAGCTTGCCAACCAGGTCGTGGGCAACGCCATCTCGGCGCTCAACGACCAGGGCTTCCACTTCCGCGTGCATCCCCCTTTGTTACTCACCGCCCAGGAAGGCGACAAAACCAGCGAAGATACCGAAGCGCTGCTGATTTGTTTTGAGACGCCGATGGGCCCCGTCTACATGAATGTCGCATTACGATATAACCGGAAACGGATGAGCGATCACGCCGCAGCACGAGCGTAACGAGCGATGAGCTGTGAGCAATGAGCTGTGTTCGCTGTTTCGGCCTGCCTTTGATCTGAATTATTTTTTTTCGGATCGATCCTCTAATCTGATGATTCGAAAGTAATTCCACGCTTCAGATCGCCACAATTCCCGGCAAAATCCTGCCGGGAAATGACTTACACAGAAAATCCTCAAAACACAGCACTTGCGGGCTGAAATTCTGAAATTGCCTCCGCGTCATTCTCACGGCCGCCCGCGGAACTTTCGCGCGTGGTTCCAGTTTGCGCTTTCGGCGTGCTCAGTCAAGGTTGTTCGTCACAACAAGATAAAAATTTGCTGTGGAAAAAGGGACGGGAGATTTCTCCCGTCCCCGACGGGGGCCGCGACGACTACTGGTGCGCTACATAGACTCTGGCAGGACGAATCTGGGTCTTTTTCTGGCCGGCGGTCTTCTCCACGGTTTGCATCGACTTCACCTGCGAATTGAGGCGAGCCACCTTCGCTTCGAGGCTGGCCTCACGCACTGACTTCTTGTTCAACGCAGTTCGTAAGTCCTCGATTTCTTTCTGCTGCTGCTTGATCGCGTTCAGCATCGTCCAGAGAATCGGGTCATTATTCACCAGCAGGTAGCCTTTGCTGTTTTGCGTGACCGCTTCGGGAATCACTTTCTGGACTTCCTGCGCCACGAAGCCGATGTGCTGGTCGTGATCGTGGATGCCCATTCCGTTTTCGTCTTTATAGCGGTAGCGGATGGGATGAAGCTGCATGATCGCGCCAAGACCGGCGCTGAAGTCGCCGTCGAGGTCTTTGAGACGACGGTCGGAGAACGTGGCCCAGGAGCCACCGCCAACCTTATCCGCGCCGCCATTGACCGAGAGCAGCGCATCTGGAGTCGACGTGCCGATGCCGACGAAGCCGTCCGACCGAATGCGCATTCTTTCGATTGCGCCCGCACCGGCGCCGCCGTCGGCCATGGTCGCAAAGCTGATCCACGCTCCGTACTGGTTGTTGCCGTCTTCGGCGATCCGCATGAAGGCATTGGGATTGCCCACACTGCTGCCGCCGTCAAGCGCGAAGCGGAAATCGACTGAATTGCCGAAGCCTGCCGTCTGAACCGGCGCTTTGTTTTTGAGTAGCAGGACCGGGCCGACGAGTCCGGGCGCAGTGGCTTCGACGTCGAGGGTCGAAGAAGGGATGTTGGTGCCGATGCCGATACTGGTATCGGCGGTGCCGTTGCCAACGCCATTGATGCTGCCAAGAACCATGGCATTGCTCTCCGAAACGAGCGCGTTTGCGCCGATCGCCGTGGCGTTGCTCAGGCTACTCAGGAGCGGGCCCGCGTTATACCCAACAGCGGTATTCAGGGTTCCCGAGAAATTGCTCCCCAATGCCGTGTCACCGACAGCCGTATTGAAACTGCCGGTGGAATTCGAGGTGAGGGCGCCGGCACCGACGGCAGTGTTGTGGGATCCAGTCGAGTTTCCAAACAGTGCCTGGATGCCGGTCGCGGTGTTGTTGCTGCCATGCGTATCGCTGGCGAGGGCCTGAGCGCCATCCGCCGTGTTGGCCACGCCGTCGGCAATGACAGCAAGTGCCGAGGCGCCAGTCCCTGTGTTCCCGATGCCCGTCGACACAAAGTTTCCAGCGAAACCCTGGAACGCGTCGAGGTTCGCCGGCGAGCCGAAGGCGAACAGATTTCCTCCGATGTCGAGGACGCTGGCATTCACGCCGCTCGTCACCGTCAGGTTTCCAACGATCGTCTGGTTGTTGTTAAAGGTATTCGCCGCGCTAAGCGTTGGAATTTTCGCAGGGTCGATACTCAGTGTTTGCGAGCCGCCAGTGCCGCCGCCCGTAAGACCGTTTCCAGCCGTCACTCCCGTGACGACTTTCGTGGTATCGACGTTGAGCGTGACGCCGCCGCTGGTGCCGCCCCCGGTGAGTGCCGTCCCGGCGGTGACTCCGGTGATCGTGCCAGTGCCAGGAAAAGTTTGGCCCGCTGCAAACGTGATCGGTCCGGTGAAGGCAGCGTTGCCGCGAACATCGAGCGTGGCCGCGGGAGTTGCAGTTCCGATACCGACTTTGACTGCGTTCACGCCCGTGCCGCCGAGCACCAGCGCATTGCTCGCGCTCACCACGGCGTTCGCGCCGATTGCAGTGGCGTTGGCCAGCGCGGTTGAAGCGCTGTCAGGACCTGCGTTATAGCCGAGGGCGGTGTTGTTGCTCCCGGACACGTTCGACTGCAATGCACTCACGCCGGCCGCTGTGTTGTTGTTGCCGGTAGTATTCAGGGCGAGAGCATTCACTCCGCTGCCCGTGTTATTACCGCCCGCGGTATTCGAGATCAGTGCTGCCTGCCCGACTCCGGTATTGTCCGCGCCCGTGCTGGTGGTGTTCGCCGAGAAGCCGAGAAACGCGTTGGCGTTGGAATACGATCCAGAGTCAAACAACTTGTTACCGATCTGAAAGCTGCTGCCGGTAACGACTCCGGTGGCGCTCAAGTTTCCATTGACGGTCTGATTGCCGGTGAACGTGTTGGCGGAGGCGAGTTGCGGAATCTTGGTGGTATCTACGTTCAGAGTGGGTGCGCCGCCGGTGCCCCCACCCGTCAGTCCGGCGCCCGCAACGACTCCGGTGACAACTTTGGTCGTATCGACGTTGAGAGTGACCTTGCCGGCCGTGCCGCCGCCGGTGAGGGCAGTCCCTGCCGTGACGCCGGTGATGGTGCCCGCGGCAGTACTGCCGCACGCCCATGCCGTGCCATTCCAGCGCAGAACCTGATTGGTTGAGCACGACGTGATCAGGCTCAGGTTCAAATTGCCAGTCGTGCCGCCGCCGATGAGGCCGCTGCCGCTGGCAGTGCTGACGCCGGTGATCGTCCCGATACCACTGGCATACACGACGTCCAACTCTGCCGATTGGCTGTTCCCCGTATTTTCTTTGCTGTCAAGATTGGCATTGAGGCCGCTGTTGGCAACCAGGGCGATGCCGTCGCTGGGCTCTGTGCCGTTGAGCCAGGCCTGTACTGCCGGGGTTAGGTCGATCAACACGTACTGATGCACGCTAGCCGTGGTTAGCGACACGTTGCTGACGATATTGGCGCCGAGTGCCGGAGCGACGCTGGCGGTGATCGTCTTTTCACCCCACGAACCAGCGACGTAGTCAATGTTGAAGGTGCCGCCAGTGGTCACGGCATTGACATAGAGCTTGAGGCTCGCCTTGGCGATGTTCGCGCCTGTGTATCCCGCGGGGATCTGCAAGAGGTCAAACTGGATGTAGGTAGTCTGCACCGACGTACCGGTACTCACGACGCCCAGCGTGGCCGCGGTGCCGTAATTGGTGGTTGCCGTCGCGGTGTTGGTGTAGGCGTCTTGCAGGGGCGTGATCTGCGCGGTCGCCAAGATGCCTGCTAATACGAACCACAGAGATACGGACGCCAGGACGACCAACTGTCGGATGCGTTTCATGACCATTCTCCTCGTTGTGTCTAGGGATGCCGATCCCCTGCGGGTCTCGCCCAAACCATGGGGCGACAGTACTTGCTCACCTAGACATGCGCCAGATGAAGAGAAAGTGGCTCACGGATCACACATTGAATTCGATCGCTGAAGGGGTCAAGCCAGCAATGAGGCTTGAGTGGATGAGCCGGCGTCATCTTCGGGGTCTGCAAATTTCTTCAACCCGGGGTACTTTTCGATCAAAGCCCGTGGGGCAGGGACGCGCTTGCCGCCAATCATTGCTTTCAGTTCGAGGGCGTTGACGCCGGCTTTGCTTTCGAAGTGATTGTTGGTGATGACGTAGGTCGTCTGAGCTCGGGCAGCGACGTTTTCGATGCGGTCTTTCCAGCGGCCGAGTTCGGCTTCGCTGTAGAGATAATTGTAGCGGTCGTTACGATTGTCGGAATCGAACCACTGGTCGTAGTTGCGGCCATGCAGACGCACGTAGGCGATGGGCGCGGTGACGTGTTCGGTGGGAGCCAGGGAGAGGCCGAGCGTGGGCTGATCGATGTTGCAGAAGGCGACCTGCTGACGGGAGAAGAAGGCGAGCGTGTCAGCGTCGTTCCAACTGGAGTGGCGGACCTCGACGACGCGCGGATATTCGATGAATTGACGCAGCAGGCGCTCCAGATATTCGCGGTTCAGCGAAGTGTTCTTGAACGAGACGGGAAACTGGATGAGCAGCGCACCGAGACGGCCTTCGGCGGCCAGAGCGTCGAGGCCTTCGCGAGTGCGGACTTCGTCGTCGTCGGTAGGACGGATGGTGGCGGCGGAGGTGGGCTCCATCACGGCGATGGGCGAGTGAGTGAAGGCGCGATAGAGCTTCGCGGTGAAAAGAAATCGGGGATTGACGGCGGCGACTTTGCGGCACCAAAGCTTGGCGAGTTCAGCCTTGATGGGGCCGTAGAAAGAAGTGTTGATTTCGGCGGTGTCGAAGAAGCGGGCGAAATGCTCGAGGGGATGCACTTTGCGGCGGGTGAGGCCGAGGGGATAGAAGATGCCGTCCCAGTCTTTGTAGGACCAGCCTGCGGTGCCGATACGAATGTGTGCGGTGGATTCCATGAGGAATCGCAGACGGGGGCACGGGCCAAGGGTAGCACAGGGAGGCGGAGGCTAGTCGACGGTCCTATGGAGCAGTTTGGCAGGCCGCGCGGATTTGAAAGCCAATGGGCGGCGGATCTTGAGCGCTAAGGCCTCCACTTCATTTCGTCTGGCCTGCGTCGGGCATCAACACGAACTCATCAATTTCGCGACAACGTCGGCGGCGGAATATGCGGTGGCGCCTGGCGGTAAGAATCGCGCGAGTCCAACCAAGTCGTTGCCAGAAGTAATGAGGCCCCGTTCCAGGTGTTTGCTATTCCGTGTCTGGGGATGGCCAATGTTGGCCATGAGCGCGTTGCAGAGGCATTTCCGCCCCTCGGCATTTTCGGCCTTGCCGCCCTTGGCGACGTAGATCGTCACTGGCTCCGAGGAACAACGGTAGTCGATCGTCCCCGCGGGGGTCTTGTAGGATTCCCGCAGAAATCCCAGGTCGCAAATCCGTGGTCGAGCGGCATAGACATCTTCCTCGGAGAGTGTGCCTTCGAGCTGGGCCACCTTGAACGGGAAGGAGGTTGGCGATGCCGAAAGGTCGGTAACCACGCGAGCCTTTCCGGAAATGGCTTTAGCCAGCAGCTCTCGCTTGTAATCCTCTCTTAGCCCTGACTCTTCGCAGAAGGCAAACAGAGTCCCCACTTGTACGCCTGCGGCCCCCGCCGCCAGGGCTTCCGCCAGTTTCTCGGCGCTGCCATATCCCCCGGCAAGCCAGAACGGGATATCCAAATCCCGGATCTTCTCGAGATCAACGACATCGCGCTCGCCATAAATTGCCTCTCCTCTTTCGTCAACCTGCAACTTGCCACGGGGAGGAGCGTTGTGGCCTCCAGCGGTGGGGCCTTCGATGACAAATCCATCCACCTTGCCATCGGCCTTCCTCTGCAGGGTCGTGGCCAAGGTGTTGGACGCGATGATGGCGAGGAACTTCGGTCGGGTCAAGGGTTGAAGGTCAGTCCCCATGAACTCCCGCGGGGAAAACGTCATCGTTCTGTCGTCGGTATCGTCCGCGCCCGTGACCTGCAGCAGGTACGTTGCCGGCTCTTGTTTGGCGAACCGATCGAGCACTCCTGGAATCTTGAGGGGCACTCCCGCCCCCATCAAAATGTAGCCCACACCGGCCAACATGGCGCCGTAGATGGAAGACAGATGCGGCAATTGAAGTTTTTCGAGGTAGTTGATGCCGACGGGATGGTTGTGGCCTTCGCGCGCCAGAATCACTTCCACAAAGTTGGCGACAACACAAAGTTCCACGAGTTCGCGAGGCGCATCTTTGGATTGCGTCGGCACGGGTATGTACGAGTCTCGTTCCGCCTTGCCACCCGGGATGTAATAAGTTCGCCAGATCCGCTCGGCCATCTCTGGAATTGGGAATCGATCGAGGCCGCGGCGCATGTGGCCGCCGGGATCGCCGTCTTGCAGTCGTCTGGCAAGAATTAAGTCCAGCGCGGTTCCGGAAACTACGCCGAGTTGCCCTAGTTTGGATACTGCCTGCGCAAGTCGCCAACTGGAAACGCCGGCGCCCATTCCGCCCTGAATAATCGTAGGAAGATCGTTCATAGAGGAAGACCTAAAATCTTGATTGTTTCAGAGATGTGGGATTCCGATCGTCAGAGTTCTGTAATAGATCAGCGTTTCTCAGATTTCCTCGCTGGCTGAGTCCACACTGCTTTGCCTAGGGCTTGTGGCAACTGAGGCGACGGCCGGGATCGACGCCAGGAGGGATCGGATTGGCTCAATCCAGGGTCAAAACCACCCAATAGACTCCGGTTGGATACGTGTCAGTTTTCGCATAGCAGGCGCCGAGGGAAAAGCTGCGGAGGTTGCGGCTGGCGATGGCGTGGCCGGCGCCGTCGGGAAGAGTCTCGGGATGAAGCGTGGTGTAGGTCAACGTGGTGAAGCGCTGGGCGAGTTGCTGAACTGGGGTGGTACCGAGTTTGTCGGCTTGCGCCATGGAGCAGGCGGCTGCGTCGGCGGTGGGAAGATCCCGGCGCGGCAGATTGGGCAGGCTCGATTTCAGGCGCGTCTGATTGACGGTAGCCGCGATGGTGTTCTTGGCTTCGGCGGGCGAAAAGGTGGGGAGGGCGTGGCCGAAATCCTGGACAATGTAGAGGCGGCTTCCGCTGCGGACGACGGCTAGACCAACGACATTGAAGCTGGCGTTGAGCAAGTTGGCGCGATGTGGCGGAGAGTGCATGAGATGCTCGTGGCCGTCCGTTGCGGAATAGTCGAGAGCGACGTTTTCTCCCTCTTGATCGAGTTGCAGAGTGGTCATGGCGGCAAGGCGCTGGGGGAGGGTGGGCTCGCCGTTGCATTGATGCGAAAGTGCCCGCGCTTCAAGCATTGCGTAGGCGTGCTTGCGGGCGGCGTGGGAAAGTCCTGAATCAAGAGTGAGGGGAGGAGCTCCGGCTTGCTGACGATCTCGGTTGGCCAGCGCCAGGAGTTGCTGTTCGGCCTGGATTTCGGTGTTGTCGAAGGGAACGTCGGCAGTGGCTGCGGCGGTTTTGAGGGTAGCCTGCTGGGCTCCCACGGCGAGTGGAACTGCGGCTGCGCCGAGCAGGAAGCTCAAGAATAAACTGTGGGCCCTGTGCATCGCATTGACCCACCACTGAGGCCCCTGGGAGGGCTCCCACCGAAGCCGTTATGCATCCTAACGGCCTATTCGGGTTAGAACTTTTGCGCCTGGTGCTAGGCTAGAGGGTACGAACCGAGGGAAGAAGTTACTTAGAGCCTATGGAACTGAGTATCGGAGTCGGGAGCATCATTGGACTGTTGGTGGGGGCGGTGGCCGCGTGGCTATGGCTGGGGCGGCGTACGGCGGCCTTGCAGGCTCATTTGTCGTTGATGGAAAAAGACTTAGACGGTGCTAAGGCACAACTGGCGCGGGCTTCGGAGGACCAGCGTGAATTGCTGGAGAGTCGGGCAGGGCTACAGTCAACACTGGAAGCGGAACGAAAGGCCAACGACCAAAAGATGGAGCTGCTGACACGCGCCGGGGAGGATCTGCAAAATGCTTTTAAGGCTCTGGCGGCGGAGGCTCTGAAGAGCAACAATCAGTCCTTTCTGATGATCGCGCAGGAGACTTTAAAGAGGTTTCAGACGGAAGCAAAGGGCGATTTGGAAGCGCGGCAGAAAGCGGTGGCCGATCTGGTGACGCCGGTGCGCGAGTCGCTCAGCAAGGTAGATGAACAGATTCAGAAGATGGAGATCGCGCGCGGCCAGGCGTACGGCGATCTGCGGGCGCAGGTGCAATCGCTGATTGTCACGCAGAAGGAATTACAGTCCGAGACCGGGAACTTGGTGCGGGCGCTGCGCACGCCGAATGTGCGCGGACGCTGGGGAGAAATTCAGCTCCGGCGGGTGGTGGAGATCGCGGGGATGCTTCCTTATTGCGATTTTGCCGAGCAGGAGACGATCACGAGCGAGACCGGGCGGCTACGGCCCGATCTGGTGGTGAAGTTGCCGGGCGGAAAAAATGTGGTCGTAGATGCGAAGACTCCTCTGCAGGCGTTTCTGGATGCGTATGAGGCGACCGATGAAGAGGCGCGGCGGGTGGCTCTGGCGAATCATGCCCGCCAAGTGCGCGATCACATGAAGACGCTCAGCGGGAAAAGTTACTGGGAACAGTTCGAAGCTACGCCGGAATTTGTAGTGATGTTTCTTCCTGGGGAGACGTTCTTCAGCGCCGCGCTGGAGCAGGATCCGGGTCTGATTGAGCAGGGCGTGCTGAATAAGGTGATACCGGCCTCGCCGACCACGCTGATTGCGCTGCTCAAGGCGGTGGCGTACGGATGGAATCAGGAGAAGCTGGCTCGGAATGCACAGGAGATCAGCGCACTCGGGAAGGAACTCCACGAGCGGCTGCGCAGGCTGGCCACGCACGTGACGGCGGTGGGGACGAATCTGGATCGTGCGGTGGAGGCTTACAACCAGGCAGTGGGGTCGCTGGAGAATCGGGTGCTGGTTTCGGCGCGGAAGTTTGCGGAATTGGGAGCGTCAGTGGCGGAGGATATTCCCGAGTTGGAGCCCATCGAGACCACCGCGCGGGCGCTTTCGTTTGAGTGGGACGAGGAGCCGCTCCAGATTGATCCGGATCAGGGGAAGAAGGGCGCTAAGTCCACCGCGTAAAAACTGGATACAGAATCCCACAGGAACCTTCCGAAAGGCATAGTTTGCGTTCGAAAATGCATCTATAATCTCGGAAGTGCCTATTTCTTCAGGGCTTAGCCTTCCCAAAGTTGGAAACAACATGGCAGCGAAGTTGCAGACTGACAATGGTTCGGAACACGCGGTCTCGTCCAGCCAGCGGTTTGCCGGTTCGGGGCCCCGTCTTCTGCCTATGAACCGGGAAAGCAAAGACCGCTTTGTTGCCGTCATTCTCTTCCTGCTCACCGTGACGGCGGTCGTCTTTGCCTGGTTTAATTTCCAAACCGAAAGTCGAGTCACCGCGCCCACCGACGGCGTGGTATGGCTGGAACGAGACGGGCACTTGTTTGCCGACCAACTGAAGGCGAACCAGCCCGGGGTCAAGGCTGGGATCAAGGCCGGGGATCAACTGGTCGCCATCAACGGCCAGGACGTGAACAATACGGCCGCACTGGAGCGGCAGATCTATCGCTCGGGAATTTATTCGAAGGCCACCTACACGCTGATCCGGCACGGCGTGAGCCTCGATTCGACCGTGATCCTGGAGCCGGCGGCGCGTGACTTGAACAACCTGCTGCGGCTGATTGCGCTGATCTATCTGGGAATTGGCGTGTATGTTCTGCTGCGGCGCTGGACGGCGCCCGGGTCCCTGCACTTCTACATTTTCTGCCTGGTATCGTTCATCGCGTATTCGTTCAAGTACACCGGGAAGCTGGATGCGTTTGACGCCGAAGTGTACTGGAGCAATGTGGTGTCGTGGCTGCTGCAGCCGGCGCTGTTCCTGCACTTTGTGCTGACGTTCCCGGAAAAGCGCGAGTTCGTTCGCAAACATGCGTGGGCATTGAGCCTGGTGTATCTGCCGTCGCTAATTCTGTTGGGGATTCGGCTGGGAGCGCACCGGCTGCTGACGGCGAGCGGGCGGCTGAGCCGCGGCGTGGATCAACTGGATGTGTCGTATGGCGCGGTGTTCTTCCTGCTGGCGGCGTCCGTGCTGTGGCAAAGCTACCGCAACGCGCATACGACGATTCTGCGCCAGCAACTGAAGTGGGTGACACGCGGAACGATCCTGGCAATCATTCCCTACACGCTCGTCTACGTGCCTTCGTATGTGTTTCCGCATGTGGTGGGCTGGCTGCCGGACGTCGTCATCAATGCGTCGGTGCTGTCCCTGGCACTGCTGCCACTGACCTTTGGCTACGCAATCTTCCGCTATCGATTGATGGACGTCGATTTGATCTCGAAGCGGGTGGTGGTCTACACCCTGTCCGCCGCAACGGTCGCTGGCTTGTACTTCGCCATGGTGGGTGCGGTGGCGGAATTCGTACACACGCAAAAGCCGGCCGCGGGACCCGTCGGGCTGATTTTGGCCGTGGTGGTAACCGCGCTTCTGTTCGATCCTGTGCGCAAGTGGTTCCAGGAACGAGTGGACCAGCTGTTTTATCGCACGGTTTATGACTACCGGCGAACGCTGATTGAATTCGGACGCGAACTGAGTTCGGAGACGGATTTGAATGCGCTGCTGTCGTCGGTGATCGACCGGCTGGGAAGAACGCTATCGGTGGATCGGATTGCGATCTTCCTGCAAGCCGAAGAGGAAACCGACCGGTTCGTCGTTGCGAAATCGGCGGGCGTGTATGCCAACCAGAATCTCGATCTTAGTTTCCTCAGCAGGCCACGTCCGGAGGAAGCCGGGCATCTGTTCTTAGAGAACACGCACCAGGTTCCGCACGAGAGTTTCGAAGCGCAGGCGGCAATTGCGCGCCTGGATTTGAACTACTACATCCCGTGCCGCGCCCAGCAGAAGACGGTCGCGGTGCTGGGACTGGGGAAGACAAGCAAAGGCGACTTCCTGTCGAGCGAAGACGTGGAACTGCTGGAGACGCTGGGCGGATATCTGGGGATCGCGATCCAGAACGGGCGTTTGTACGCGTCGCTGCAGAAGAAGGTTGCCGAGTACGAGCGGTTGAAGGATTTCAACGAGAACATAGTCGAGTCGATCAACGTGGGCGTGATGGCGCTGGACATGGAAGACCGCATCGAGAGCTGGAACGCGCAAATGGAAGTGATGTATGCGCTGCCCCGCTGGCAGGCGTTGACGCAGACGGTGAAAGCGCTTTTCCCGGCGGAGTTTGTGGAGGAGTTTGATCGCATCCGGCAGAACGCAGGCATCAACAATCTGTACAAGTTCCGGCTGAAGAATCCCGCGGGAGAGACGCGGATTCTGAACATTGCGATCGCGCCGCTGGTGACCAGAACCTTCCAGGTGATCGGGCGGATCGTGATCATGGACGACATCACCGAGCGGGTGGAACTGGAGACCCAGCTTTCGCAGGCGGACAAACTGTCCTCGATCGGCTTGCTGGCGGCGGGGGTGGCGCACGAAGTCAATACGCCGCTGGCCGTGATTTCGTCGTATACGCAGATGCTGGCCAAGCAACTGCAAGGCGATCCGCAGAAGACGGGGCTGCTCGAGAAGATTACGCGGCAGACGTTTCGTGCATCCGAGATCGTGAACAACCTGCTGAATTTCTCGCGGACCAGCAGCACGGAGTTCGCCGAAGTGGACGTAAACAAGGTCATTCTCGATACGCTGGCCCTGCTGGAGCATCAGTTCAAGACGACCAAGATTCAGGTGCGATCGGATTTGACGCCGGGGATCTCGACCATCCAGGGAAATTCCGGAAGGCTGCAGCAGGTATTTCTGAATTTGTTCCTGAACGCGAAAGACGCCATGCCGGGCGGCGGCACGCTCAACGTGGCGACGAGCAATGGCGAATTCGTAAGCGTACGAGTGGCCGACACAGGAAGCGGAATCGCGCCGGAGAATGTGAATCGCATTTACGATCCGTTCTTCACCACCAAGACTTCGCCGAAGGAAGGCCAGCCGCGCGGCACCGGGCTGGGGCTGGCGGTGACGTACGGAATCATCCAGGAACACGCGGGAAAGATTCGCGTGGAGAGCACTCCCGGCGCAGGCACGACGTTCTCGCTGGATTTCCCCCTGAGCAGGAAGGCGGTACATGTCTGAGGCAGCAGTCATTTCGCGCAGTACGGTGAACGGAAATCCGTCGCCGGCGGGCTCCGTGCTCATCATTGACGATGAGGCGGAGATTCGCGAATCCCTGCAGACTCTGCTCGAGCTGGAAGGCTTCGAAGTGGAGATGGCGGAGACCGGCGAAGAAGGACTGGTGCGAATTGGCGACCGCCCGTTTGACCTGGTGCTGCTGGACCTGGCGCTTCCTGGGCGCGACGGGATGGACATCCTGGCGGAGATTCACACGCATGACACGCGGCTGCCGGTGATCATGATTACGGCCTACGGCACGGTCGAAAATGCCGTGCGGGCCATGCAGTCGGGCGCGGCGAACTTTGTCCAGAAACCATGGGACAACGAAAAACTTCTTGCCGATGTGCGGGCGGCAATCGGCTGGCGTAAAGCGGAAGAGGAGAACGTCCAGCTTAAGCGCGCGCTGAAGCAGCGCTACAACTTCGAAAACATTGTGGGCAAGAGCGAGCCCATGCTGAAGATTTTCGACCTGGTGGCGCAGGTGGCGAACAGCCGCTCGACAGTTCTGCTGCAGGGGGAGAGCGGCACGGGCAAGGAAGTGATTGCCAAGGCAATTCACCTGAATTCTCCGCGGCGGGATAAGCCGTTTGTCCCGGTGAATACCGGGTCGATGCCGCACGATCTGCTGGAGTCGACGCTGTTTGGCCACGTAAAGGGCGCATTCACCAGCGCGATTGCGTCGAAGAAAGGGCTGTTTGAAGTCGCCGACAAGGGCACGCTGTTCCTGGATGAAATCGCCACCATGGGACTGGAGACCCAGGCCAAGATCCTGCGGGTGCTGCAGGACCGGCGCTTCATGCATCTGGGCGGGATTTCCGAGATTCAGGTGGATGTCCGCATTATTGCCGCGACGAATATCGATCTGCGGCAGATGGTGCGCGAGGGAAAGTTCCGCGAAGACTTGTTCTATCGCCTGAATGTGATTTCGCTGGAGTTGCCGCCACTGCGCCAGCGCAAGGAAGATATTCCGCTGCTGGTGGAGTTCTTCCTGAAGAGATATGCCGAAGAAAATGGGCGTTCGATGCCGCGGATCACACCGGAAGCGCTGCGTCCTCTGATGGCCTACTCGTGGCCCGGCAACGTCCGCGAACTGGAAAACGTGATCGAGCGCGCGGTGGTGCTGTCATCGGGACCGGAGATCACGCTCGACCTGCTGCCGGATTCGCTGCTGGGCCGGGGATCGGCGCTGAGCCTGCACGACGCCCCATCGGACGCCTCGCTGTTTGAGATCGTGGAAGATGTGGAGCGGCGCGTCATCACGGACATGCTGGAACGTTGCAACTGGAATCAGACCGAAGCCGCGGAGCGGTTTCACGTCCCGCTGTCGACGCTGAATCAGAAGATTCGCCGGCTGAATATTGAGATCAAGAAGAAGGGGCGGGGGTAGAAAGGCAGTTGCCAGTGGTCAGTTGCTGCGGTTAGGTCTCAGTTGCAGCCGAATCTCTCCGCCCCAACTCGTCCCAGCTGCACAGGTTAGCCACTTCTGGAAAACGATGCGACGATCCCGGATCACAATCGTGTACCTCTAGCATCGCGATCTCGCCGTCAAGTCCCCACACAATCAATCCCGCACGTTGACCATCCGGATAGATGGCTAACTCGTCGGCAAGCATTTTCTTGCCTTTTAGCTGCTCCAAAGGCTTGAAGTGAAGGCTGGTACATCCGCAGCCGCACACTCCTACAACACGCAGCTGTTCGACAGGTCGAAGCCTATACTCTGTCACGTCTACTAATGCATGGTCTAGAAGCCAGTGCACGACTTCGACCTCGTTCGGGGAAATAGGTCTGTCCACGTATCTACTTTAAGCGCGATCGACGCAGGATTCCCAGCATTTGGACGCGCGGTCAATTTCACTTAACCCACTATGTGTTCTCACGCAGGTCTGACGGCTGATGGCTGATAGCTATCTCTGTTATAGTTCGGACAAGCCGGGCGTGCGCGCATCTTTCTGCGAGGCCGGGCGTCTGAACTGAATGCAATTTACCTCGCCAACTGAGTTCGCCAAGGACAAGGTCCAGTCAGTTCAGGAATACACGCTGATGGCCGTGCAATCGGTGGCCAACCTGTTTCGCAAACCCCTCTATTTTGCCGACATGGTGCAGCAGGCCGACCTGATCGGCGTGGGCTCTTTGCCGATCGTCGTGCTGACCGGCTTCTTTACCGGCGGGGTGCTCGCGCTACAGACGGCGAACACCTTACAGCGGTTTGGATCGATCACGCTCATCGGGCAACTGGTTTCGACGTCGATGGTGCGCGAGTTGGGTCCGGTACTCACCGGGCTCATGGTGGCTGGGCGCAATTCTTCGGGCATGGCCAGCGAACTGGGATCGATGGTGGTGACCGAGCAGGTCGATGCCATGCGCGCTCTGGGCACCGATCCGATGAAAAAACTGGTCACGCCTCGGGTCACGGCGACGGTGTTCATGCTGTTTTTTCTGAGTGTCATTTCGGACCTGGTTGGACTGGCGGGCGGACTCATGGTCGCGAAATTGTTTCTGGCGCTGGATGCCCGTCAATACTGGTCGAACGCCTGGGAAGTGCTGGTACTGCAGGACGTCTTCATGGGACTGCTGAAACCAGTGCTGTTTGGCTTCATCATCGCGACCATCGGGTGCTATTACGGCATCACGGCGCGTGGTGGGACGCAGGGCGTAGGCCGCGCGACCACGCAGGCGGTGGTCGCTTCGTCTGTGCTGATTCTGGTCACTGACTTCTTCGTCACCAAGCTGTTGATCTCTGTACTGTCGTTCAAGTAAAGCGATGTCAACCTCTTCCCCACCCGATTGTTCCCCCAGCCAGCAGACACCGCGAGATTCAGCGATTGTGTTTGAAGATGTGTACCTGGCGTTCGAGGAGAACCAGGTGCTTCAAGGGGTGTCGTTTCAACTTCCCTTCGGTGAGACGAAGGCTCTGTTCGGTGTGGCTGGTGCCGGGAAAAGCACGATTCTGAAGTTAGCACTCGGCTTGCTGCGGCCCGATTCCGGCAAGATCACCGTGCTGGGCAATGAAGTCACCGAGATGCGCGAGCGGCAATTGTTTCCGATGCGTGGGCGGCTCGGGATGGTGTTCCAGGAGAGCGCGCTATTCGACTCGCTGACGGTGCGGGAGAACGTCGCGTACCGGCTGATGGAAGAACGCGGGTTCATCGACGAGGAAACCGACCGGCGGGTGCGCGAGGCACTGCGGTTCGTAGAACTGGAACACACCCTAGATCTGTACCCTTCGGAATTGTCCGGCGGCATGCGGCGGCGGGTAGCGATTGCGCGAGCCATTATCACGCAGCCGGAGTTGCTGCTGTACGATTCGCCAACCGGCGGGCTGGACCCAGTCACGTCCAACACGATTGTCGAGCTGATCATGAAGCAACGCGATGTGTACAAGACCAGTTCTCTGCTGGTGACGCACCGCTTGCAGGATGCATTTACCATGGCCACCCACCAGTTCGATGTGAAGAGCAATCAGATGCGGACGCTGCCTCGCGGACAGTATTGCGATGTGCCCATGAGTTTTCTGATCCTGCGCGAAGGGAAAGTAATTTTTGACGGCGATGTGCGGGAGCTGGCCCATACGCGGGATGAGTATATCCGGGAGTACATTGCGTAGGGGTTTGCGGCATTGACTTCCCGAGAATCACTTCGCTTGGTGCAGTTTGCGGGCAGGAGGCGCTTCGACGAGCGCTGAGGGCAGGTCCGTGCAACACTTATGCCTTTTTCATTGACTGAAATGCAGGTAGGGATGGCGGCAGGCTGGGTCGCCGATTATATTGGCGAGCAGCGAGCCGCGTTTCTGGGACAGGCTGTGCCGATCTCGGTGGAACATCGAGAAGCACTACAGGCATTCTTTCCGGCCGATGTGCTGGAGATGGTCCGAGTGGTTCGCGGGCGTGCGCCGGAGCCAAAGTTTTATGCGGGGCTGCGCGTGATGGGGATCCGGAACGCTCCTCCGTTTTCGGAGATGGCGGGAATTACGTTTCAGGATGTGGTCGTCCACATCGAGCCACTGACTCTACCATTGCTGTTTCATGAGCTGGTGCATGCCGTGCAGTATAAGCATCTTGGGCTGCGGGGATTTGCGGAACATTATGTGCGCGGATTCCTGACCGGCGGGTCGTATGAAGAGATTCCGCTGGAGAAGCAGGCTTACGAGCTCGAGGCCAAGTTCACAGAATCGCCAGCTTCTGCGTTCTCGGTGGAGGCAGATGTGACCGCGAGGATGAAACTGAATCAGTTCTGATCTTGTTTTTCGGCGCCAATTACTTCCCCGCCATCCCCTTCTCGACATCTTCAGCCTTGGAGGGCAGAGCCGCGCTGAGTTTGATCAGCTTCCCATCGGTATCGACGTAGTAGTCGTCTTCGATGCGAACTCCCAGATTCTCTTCGGGGATGTAGATGCCAGGTTCGATGGTGAACGTTTGGCCGGGGCCGAGCGCCACGCCGGGATCGGTAACGTCGTGCACGTTGAGGCCGATGGGATGGCCGAGGCCGTGAATGAAATACTGGCCCAAAGGCTGGCCGTGCAGATCCTTGCCGTGGGTGTTGATGTAGTCGTAGGCGACCTTGAAGAGCGAATCGGCACCCTCGCGTTTCATGTTGGATACACCCGACTTGAAGGCGGCCTCGGCGGCCTGTTGCGCGCCGAGCACGATGTCGTAGATCTCACGCTGGCGGGCCGTGAAATGGCCATTCACGGGGTAGGTGCGAGTGATGTCGGCGGCGTACATGGAATACTCGGCTGCGGCGTCGATCACCGCGACGTCGCCAGATTTCATGGTTTCCGTGTTCTCGGAGTAATGCAGCACGGTCGAATTGTGGCCTGAGCCGACAATGGGTGCATAAGCGGGACGTTCGCAGCCGCGCCTTCCCCACTCGTACTCCATGAGAGCCGAGATTTCATATTCTTTGACGTTGGGCTTGATGGCTTTCATGGCGGCGAGGTGAGCTGCCACGGACGCATCCACGGCCTTGCGAAGGAGAGCAACTTCGCCGGCGTCCTTGCTGCTGCGCAGCGAGGCAATCATCGGCTTGACGTCCTGAAAGAACACCATGGTGTTCGTGCGTTTCAGGAAATCGAGCGCCTGCGAACTCGACGTGGGATCGCCCTGCGCGGAAACGTCGGTGTGAATGATTGGAGGTCCGCCGGAGAGCAGTTTGGCGACTTCTTCCGGCAACTTGTTCATGTCTTCGACGCGGTCGAAGCCCGTGACTCTGGCGACGTCAGGAGTGTTTGCGCCGAGTTGCACACCCGTAAATTTCTCCATCCGCTCGTTGCGCGGCGGGAGAAAGAGAATCTCGGCATAAGCTCGGGCCGGAACGTCGCCTTTCGCTTCGACGGCCGGGGCGATGAGCAGGCCCGCCCCGGCAACGGTCACGCCGGACAGGTAGTAGAAGTTGTTCTCCTGGCGAAATTCGTACGTGGCGTCCAAAGGTTCGAGCGGCGCCATGAGCACGACCACTCCAGCTTTCTTGGCGAGAGCCTCGCGGCGCGCGTGATAATCCGCGCCGGGCTGGCGTTCCAGAGCGGCGGCGGACACACAGACCAGCAACACGAAAAACAGACAAAGCTCGCGCATCGAGGCTCCTGAGGCTGGAAGAATCGTCGTTACTGCGCAGTTCTATTTGGCCGCGGTCAGGTCCTTTACCGCTTGCATGAAAGCGTCGACATTTGTTTTGTCGATTAATGCCGATCCAGTATCCACAAACACCGGAATGGGCGCATAGCTGTCTTTCGACCAGTCGGCGTCGATTGAGGACGGCTTGTGGTGGTACAGGTTGTCAAGCATCTGCATGCCGACAAAGGCCATCGTGTAAGGTTTCTGACCGATGGTGGCAGCGATCTCGCCTTTCTTGATCAGGTCGAGGGTCTCGGGATCGGTGTCCATGGCGATCACGACCTTGTTGGTGACGTGATAGCTGTTGAGCACGCCGGCGACTTCCTTGCCGGATTGGGCTTCAAGACAAACGAAAGCATCGACCTTGTCGCGCTCCTTGCCGATGATCTGGGTGGTGGTGTCGAAAGCAATGCGGGGGTCGCCCTGGATATCGACGATGCGCGTGATCTTGACGTCGGGCGTTTTGGAAAGCGCTTCTTTGTAGCCGCGCAGACGATCCTGCAGGTTAGGTTGATCGGGCATGGTGAAGACGACGACGTTGCCCTTTCCTTTTAGTTCTTGGGCGAGTCGCTGTCCGCCAGTGAACCCGGCCTGGTAGTTGTTGGTGCCGATGAAGAAGAGGCGCTTGCTGGCGGGAGCGTCGGAGTCGACGGTGATCACCGGGATACCGGCGGCAACCGCTTTGTCGATGCTGTCTTTGAGCACTGAGGCGTCGGTGACGGCGAGCAGGATGCCGGTCGCTTTTTTCTGTACGGCCTGGTCGAACGCATCACGCTCACCCTTGGGGTCGTAAGTTGTGGGCCCGGTGAAGTCGGAGCGGACTTTCATTTGCGTGGCGGCGTGGGAGAATCCTGCGCCGGCGGTTTTCCAGTAGCTCACCTGCAAGTTGGAAGATACGAAGACAAAGAACTCATCGGAGTCATGCGTGGCGCCGCAACTGAGGACGAACGTTGTCGAGACGGCGAGAGCGACGCATAGAAGAATTCTGCGCGAGAGGAACATGACATCCTCCTTCGAACATTCGGGCCGCAAAATCGCGGCCGGAAACAAGCAGCGAGTGGATTGTAAACGAGGGGTCAAGGGAAAGCGAGGTCGTGCCGCGTTTGAGTTTCGAGACGCGGGAGATTCCTCGCTCACCTGAAAAGCAGCGATGCTCGGGACACGGCAGTGAAAGACGACTAGTGAACAGCTTTGTCCAGGACGGCTGCAATCGCTGATTCGTCCACTTCGCCGGAGGAGTTGTAGAGCGCCGTGCCGGAGGAGTCGAGCACAACAACATGGGGAATGTAGCCGCGGTAGTACTTGGTCTCAAGTTGCTGCTGGGCAGCCGAGAGCGGGTGGTCGAGGTCAATCACCACGAATTGCACGCGTCCCTGGTACTTCTGATAAAGGTTGACCGTGCGGCGGGCCTGGCGTTTGGAGTTGTAGCAGCCTTCGCCGTACAGGATGACGTAGGCGGGCGTGCCGGGGACGAAGCCGCCATCCATGTTGTCACCAGTGATCAACGGGCCGTCCTGGCTGTCGCTGGTGTAGTCGAGTTTGGGGTTGGGGTTGAGCTTGAGGTTGTCGCCAGCAAGGGCGGAAGCTGCGCACAAGAACATCAACACAAAAGAGAGGACCAACGATCTCATAGATAGCCTCGCGCCGGCTTGTCGAGGGACTCCTGCGCACTATAGGAGTTATTGCGGCGGCAAAAGTTACAGGAAATGAAGGTATCGTCGGGTCAAAGCGTGATTGAAGATATTGTTTTCTGTGTATTGATGAGTTACATTTTCCGGCTGCTGCCGAAAGCCGCAATACGAGAAAGCAGCAGTCCGGCATACTGCCCATTCCCCAGCATTTGGCCGGAGAATGTCCTTAAGGAGGACGAGATTTGTGTCTCTAAGTCAACGGATCGCTGCTGCCGCGAGTGCTTGCATCATCCCGCTCATCTTCTGCATAAGTGCACAGGCCGGAGGCGTGCAGTTCCAGCCGGTTTCGCAAGAAGAACTCAAAATGACGAGTGAACCTCAGGCTCCGGGGGCCCCCGCGATCATCCTGTATCGTGAGCTATCCCGGGATGACTGCGGTGCGACCTGCCACAGCGCGAACGTAGGGTTCATGAGTGTAGACCGATTCGAGGAGAACTACTACCGGATCAAGATCCTGACGGAGGCCGGACGCGAATACGGCAACGTCGAAATCCCACTTTTGGGGGAAATCGGAAGTGTGGGCAACATTCATGCCCGCACCATAGAGCCCGACGGCACTGTGATCAATCTCAGCGGAGAGGTCTTTGAAAAAGCCCTTCACAAGGCAAAAGGCCTTAACTATGTCGCCAAAACTTTCACAATGCCCAACGTACAGGTAGGAAGCGTCCTCGAGTACTACTACACCATCAACCTGGTAAAAGGAAATTACTTGTTCTTCTCCCACTGGGTTCTGAGTAACCAGCTCTTCACCAGGAGAGCTAAGTTTGCATTGCGGCCCTTCCAGAGTGACTACGGGTATCAGTTGAGTTTTCGGTGGAATGAACACCTGCCGGCAGGAATGCTTTCTCCGAAGATGCATAACGACAGGTTGGAACTCGAGGCGGCAAACATCGCGGCCTTCCAGCCAGAAGACTATATGCCTCCCCAGGATGACTTGAAGGCGCGCGTAGATTTCATCTACAGCAACGACGCGTTTGAGGCCGACGCGAGCAAATTCTGGAAGAGAGTAGGCAAAGATCGATACGACAAGGTCGAGAAATTCGCGGGCAAGCGCGGCGCGATGGAACAAGCAGTTTCGCAGATCGTGTCACCGTCCGACCCTCCAGAAACGAAGCTGCGGAAGCTCTATTCCCGCGTGCAGCAACTGCGGAACCTTTCCTACGAGGCGCGGAAAACGGAACAGGAGGAACAGCGGGACAAAGCCAGCGACAACCAAAATGTGGAAGACGTTTGGAAGCGGGGGGCCGGTAAAAGCTGGGAGCTCACCTGGCTGTATCTGGCCTTCGTCCGGGCTGCGGGAGTCGAAGCCTACGCCGTAATAGCGGCAGACCGAAATAACCATCTCTTCAACCCGCAAAGCATGGAGAGTGGAAAGCTAGAATCGACTCTTGTGCTGGCAAAGCTGGACGGAAAGGACCTCTTTCTGGATCCGGGAACCGCTTTTACGCCGTTCGGGTTGCTGCCTTGGCAGGAGAGCGCAGTCCCGGGGTTGAAACTGGACAAGGACGGCGGGGCCTGGGTGCAGACCAGTTTACCGGAGAGCTCGGCGTCGCGAATCGAACGCAAGGCAACACTGACACTGTCTCCAACTGGAGATCTGGGTGGAAAACTGACGGTGACTTTCACCGGTCTGGAAGCGCAGCGGCGGAGAGTCGAGGAAAGAAACGAAGACGCCGCTGCGCGAAAGAAGTTCCTCGAAGATGAGGTTAAGGAATATCTTCCTGCCGAGGTGGAACTCACTAAGCAGCCCGAATGGACAAGCTCTGATTTGCCGTTCGTTGCTGATTTCGACATCAAGGTACCGGGATGGGCAGCGATCACAGGGAAGCGTGCCGTTTTGCCGATCGGCCTCTTCGGCGGCAGTGAGAAGCATGTGTTCGAGCACGCATCGCGTACTTACCCGGTCTATTTCGAGATGCTGTATCAGGAACTGGACGACGACACGGTTGCGCTTCCCGCGGGTTGGCAAGTCGCGAGCATGCCGAAGGCGCAAAATCAGGACTTGCACGTCGTGGGTTATGCCATCTCGGCGGAAAATAGCAACGGAGTACTCCATCTGGCCAGGAAGCTGGATATCAACGTCTTGAACCTCGACACGAAGTACTACAGTCCGATTCGAGCCTTCTTCGAGATCGTCAAGACGGGAGACGAACAGCCGGCTCTGCTCCTCATCAGCGCAAACACCACCGCTAACTAGACGCCGACCGGGAATGGCTTAGTATGCGTCGTGGTCCGGAGGCCGCCGGTGAAACGGCCTTGCAGCAGGGACATCAGGCCGGTGTACCAGTATCCGACTACAAACAAGAGAAGGAATGGAACGGTAATGTAGTTTTCGTTGTCGATGGCGTAATAAACCGTGAGCGAGAAATAGGTTCCGATCAAGAGCTCGATCCACGGGACCCAGCCGAGGCGCTTGCGGTATTTGGTGGCGCCGACTTTGTCCTGTTTCGTCTCGACACGATATTTCGGGGTGCGGGCAAACGCGGTTTGCTTGCCAATCAGAGCTTCAATGACCGCTTTGGTGTTGGTGATGGTCAGGCCGATGCCCAGAGCCATGAGGAATGGCAGGTAAAGCAGGGCGCGCGGCCAGCTGCGGGGGAAGAGTTCGCGCTGGGAGACGAGATAAAAACTCGAGATCGAAAACGTCGATGCCATGAACAACGGTAGATCGATGTAGAGCATCTGGAACCAGCCCTGGTAGAAACGGATGATCATGGCCGGCAGCAGCAGAACGGACAGCACGATCATGAGCGGATAGCTGAGGTTGGCTGTCAGGTGATACCAGGCTTCGATCTTGGTATGGAGCGGAGCGTCGCTCTTCATCACCCGCGGGAGAATCTTCTTGCCAGTCTGAATCAGTCCCTTGGCCCAGCGCGCCTGCTGGGTTTTGAAGGCGGTCATCTCCACGGGCAGTTCGGCGGGGCATTCCACGTCTTGCAGGTAGAGGAACTTCCATCCCTTAAGCTGCGCGCGGTAGGAGAGGTCGGTATCTTCGGTAAGGGTGTCGTGCTGCCAACCACCGGCTTCTTCAATGGCCTGACGACGCCACACGCCGGCGGTGCCGTTGAAGTTGAAGAAGAGTCCAGTGCGGGCACGGCCGGAGTGCTCGAGCACGAAGTGGCCGTCGAGCAAGATGGCTTCGACCTGGGTGAGGAATGAATACCCGCGGTTGATATGTGTCCAGCGGGTCTGCACCATGCCGATCTTCGGGTCGGCGAAGTGGTGAATCGTCTTCAGAAGGAAGTCTTCGGGCGGAGTGAAATCGGCGTCGAAGATGGCGACGAACTGGCCCTGCGCGGACTTCAGGCCCTCAGCGAGGGCTCCGGCCTTGAAGCCTTCGCGATTGGTGCGGTGATGATAGGTGATCGGGTGGCCCAGGGTCGCGTAGCGCTCGACCAGCCCACGGGCGACTTCGACCGTCTCGTCGGTGGAGTCGTCGAGCACCTGGATGTCGAGCTTCTCGCGGGGGTAGTCGAGCTTGCAGATCGAGTCGAGCAGGCGCTCAACGACATATTGCTCGTTGAAGATCGGTAACTGCACCGTGACGCGGGGTAGATCGGCGAAGCGCGAAGCGGGCTCGGTCGTCCGCTTGTCGCGATGTTTGTAATAGAGATACACGAGAACGTAGCGGTGGGCGCCGTAAGCCGCGAGGAAGATCAGAACCACAAAGTATGGAATCAGCAGGCCGAGATCGAAAGCGTTCGGGTGATACAGGCCCTTAAACGTGGTGTCGAGGAAATGCTGACGGATGTAGGGACCAATGCCTTTGGGGGCAGTGGCCAGCGCCGCAATAAAGATGGAATGAAGGTTCAAGTAGGAGATCGAAGTACGACGGCTATTTTACCGGATTGGGCCGATATAACCGAAGAGTCACCACAGAGGACACAGAGGGACCGGAGGAGAGCACTTGCTGAAAATCTCCTCCGTACCTCTGTAACTCCGTGGTGAACGGCTCTCTTCTTTCTCAGCGGTTGTCGGCCACTTCGCCGCCGTCGGGGACTATGAATGCGTCGACGCGAAGCCCGTCGGGCAGGGGCGAGCCGGGATCGAGTTCGACCAGCGTTTCCAGAATCTTGGTGTCGACTTTCTCGGTGGGCTGGTCGGTGCGGACGTTCTTTGGCCCGAGTTGCTGGCCGATGCGGATGACCTGTCCCCAGAATTTCTGTTTGCCGTAGGCGTCGGCGGTGACGTAGGCGCGCTGGCCAACGCGGACTTTGGCGACATCGGTTTCGTCGACGTCGATGCGCACGCGGATGGATTTGCGGTCTCCGATCGTCAGGATCGGGTCAGGCACGGTGGAAGAATTGGAGACGCTCTCGCCGCTGCGATGATGCTTGCGCAGGACGGTGCCGTCAATGGGTGAGCGGATGAAGGTCTTTTCGTAACGAGCCTGGGCTTCTTCCAACTGCGCCTTGGCGAGTTGGAGATCGGCTTCGGCGAAGGAACGGTCTTCTTCGCGGGCGCGATCATCAACCAGAGCATGCTGCTGGACGGCAGCATCGTACTTGGCCTTGGCGACGTCAGCTTCGCGAGAGTAACGATCGAGTTCCTCGCGGGAGACGACGCCGGCTGAGAATAGCGCCTGGCGGCGGCGCAACTCGGACTGCGCGTTTTCCATCACCGCCTTGGCTTCATTTACCGACGACCATGCCTCATCGCGTTCCTGGCGGCGGGCGCCGTTGACGACCTTGCGCAGCGTGGCTTCCTTGGCAACGACATTCGCGCGGGCGGACTCAACCTGCGCGCGATAGTCAGCGTTTTCCAGTTCCGCCAGCACCTGGTTGCGATGGATGGCGTCGCCTTCCTCGAAGTTGACCGACTTCAGGCGGCCGCTGAGTTCAGAGCCGATCTTGATGTCCTCCGAAAACGGCTCGACACGGCCGGGGCCGGCAATCATCAGCGGCGCGTGTGGCGCCGTGGACGCCGCAACGGCAGCCTCGCGCCCATGCTTCGATGCAACGGCTAAGGAGATGGTCAGCAGGAAAACACCCAGACTGACGATCCAGGTGATGCGGTTCTTCATCAGGGCGGCAATCGAAAAATTGGAACTCATAATGCTCTCCACTTCGTGATTCACTTCGAAGTCCTGCTTCGAAGGCTGCGATCCTGAACTAGACCAGGCCCACAACGGCCTGGGAGAAATCGTGATGCAGAAGACCGGGCGGCACGGAGGCGACTTCCGGGTTCTTGGCGATTGCGCCGTCTTCAATGTGGACGATGCGGTCGGCAAAACTGGTCACGCGAGAATCGTGCGTCACAATGACGACGGCGCGCCCGCGCTGGTGAGCGAGGTTGGCCATCGTCTCCATCACGTTGCGGCCGGTGTGGGAATCGAGCGCGGCGGTGGGTTCGTCGGCCAGGATGATTCCGGGATCGCCGGCCAAGGCCCGCGCGATAGCGACGCGCTGCTTCTGGCCGCCGCTCAGGTCCGCAGGGAAAGCCTGGTATTTGTTGCCGAGGCCCACCTGATCGAGCAATTCTTCGGCGCGGCGCTTGGCGGCTGCCTTCGAGACACCTTTCAAATCAAGCATGAGTTCAACGTTCTCTCCAGCCGTGAGCGTGGGGAAAAGATTGAATCCCTGAAACACGAAACCGATGTGTTCCAGGCGCAGCCGGGGCAATTCGGTCTGGCGCAGACCGACCACTTCCCTGCCCGCCAGGCGGACGCTGCCGGAGGTCGCGGTGAGGATGCAGCCCATGATCGACAGGAGCGTGGTCTTGCCGCTGCCGGAGGGGCCCATCAACAGGAGGACCTCGCCGGAGGGAACGTCGAGATCGACGCCGCGGAGGGCAAGCGTGCCGCTGGACCCTTCCTCGTAGCTCTTGGTGAGTTGCCGGACTGAGATGGCTGGCTGCATGAAATTCCCCCAGCGCCTCAAGGCGCCTCGCGATTTCCCCGTTTCGACGCGGCCGAAGCCGCGCCCTGATGCGAAACCCCAGTACCCCTACCCCTTGAACACCATGGTTGGATCGAGTTGGGTCACTTTGTTGATCGAAACCAGTCCGGCGCCGATACACATGAACAACGTCAGAAAGAACATGCCGATCGCCATCCAGGTGGGCATCAGGATGGCCGCGCCGCCTTTTTGGCTGGCATTGACGACGAAGACACTTACGATCATGCCGAGCACGTAACCGATCACCGCGCTGATGGCGGCCTGCTTCATGATGACTTTGTAGACATAGCTGTTCGGTGCGCCCATGGCTTTTAGCGTGCCGAACTCGCGCAGGTGATCCACCGTGGTGGCATAAATGGTTTGTGCGACGACTACGAAGCCGACAACCAGGCCCAGGACCGCGGCGATGAGTACGGCGACTCCGGCTCCCGTGGTGAACATCCAGTAAAAAGTGGTCATGCGGCTGAACTGAGCCGTGGTGAAGACTTCTACGTCGGTGACGTGGGCGAGCAGATCGCCGCGGACCTGTTGGATGTCAGCGCCTTTGGCGACCTTCACCAGGATGAAATACGTTTGGTCCTCGCGCAGATTGCTGAAGGTCTGCGCATTCTTGAAAGTCGTGAAAACATAGGGCGACGTGGTGAAGGAGCGGATGCCGCTGGTGAAGCCGACCACGCGGGCGCGGTGGCCGCCGATTTCAAAGACTTCGCCGGCGTGCGAGACGCCGAGTTTCTGCTTGTAGAGCACGTCCATGATGACGGCATCGGGCGTTTTCAGATCCTCGACGCGGCCTTCGACCAGGTTCCACGGGCGTTCCAGCGGATCGTCGACATTGACGCCAACGATCTGAACGGAGTCTTCCCCTCCGTCGTGGCGCTTCCACTGCGTCCAGTGGGCAATCATTTTTTGGGCATCGGCAACGCCGGGCACGGTGCGCACCTGATTCAGCTTGCGCTCGCTGAACGCGGTCGCCTGCTCGACGTAGGGGACCTTCTTCGAGGTGATCCAGAGATCGGCGCCGGAATGGTCAATCAAGTTCGAGGTGGCGGTGGTGAATCCGATGAATAAGCCCAGCTGCACCACGATCAATACAACCGAGAAGACGATGCCGGTCAAAGTGACCGTGAGTCGAACCTTGTCGTGGAATAGATTCCGCTGCGCCAGAGGAGGCATGACTACCCTTCGACTTTCTGCGGCGGCACCAGGCCGCGCAAAGTAGTTTCGAGCATGAGTTCGGCGCGATCGGCCAATGGGCGCCAGTCGACCCATTGATCAGATCCTTTGGCAATCTGCAGCGAGATGACGCCGTGAACCGCAGCCCAGAGGGTTTGCGAGATCAAGTCGGCGTCGGTCAGTTCGGGACGGAAGCTTCCGGCATCGACGGCCTGCTGCACCGCCCACTTCAGGAAGGCGTAGGCGTCGACTTCAGGATTGCCGATCATTTCCCGGTCCAGTTCGTCCGGCTCATGCACCGGCTGAGTCGTCATGAACATGAACTTGTAGTGATTGGGATTGCGAGTGCCGAACTCGATGTAGATGGCTCCGATCTGCTTCAGGCGCTCGATAGGGTCGGACGATATGGCCGAGCTCTGGAAGACCTCGGCAAGGCGGGCGTAATCCTGGTGGCACAGTTCGCGGAAGAGCTCTTCCTTGTCGGCGAAGTGCAGGTAGATGGCGGTGGGCGAGTACTCGATGATCTCGGCAACGCGGCGCATGGAAACGCCTTCGTAGCCTTCGCTGACAAACAACTCGCGGGCGGCGTCGAGGATCTTGTCTCGCGTCTCCGACTTCTCGCGCTCGCGTCTTTCCTTGACTCCCATGAACGCCAATCCCTAAGTTAACAGTGTTTAGTTAACAACGTTAATTTAGTTTTCCATGGTACCGGATGTCAAGAGAATTTTGTCTGGCCTCCTGTGAAAATTGCGTAAGTGGCTGTCTTTGCAGGTGATATTCTTTTTCCCGATTCCATGCAAGCACAGAACCCAGAGTCGACTCAAGGAACAGGTGACCCGCTCTCGTTCTGGCGGAGGATTCGCGCCTCGACTTCCTGGATGGTGGGGATCGCACTCGTTTTGCGGGTTGGGTGGATCCTGGTCGGGCATACTTACAAGTTCAAAACCTCCGACGGAAATTTCAGCTTTGGCTGGGAGATGGGGAGCATCGGGGCCTCGGTCGCGGCGGGGCACGGCTTCAGCCACCCATTTGGCGTGGAAAGCGGACCTACAGCCTGGGAACCGCCACTCTATCCATATTTGATTGCCGGCGTGTTCAAGGTGTTCGGGATCTATTCGAGGCTGTCAGCGATTGTTCTGCTGGCGATCAACAGCGTGTTTTCCGCTTTAACCTGCGTGCCGATCTTCCGCATCGGGCGGCGGATGTTCTCTGAAAAGGTCGCGGTGGGATCGGCGTGGGCGTGGGTGTTGCTGCCAAACGTGATGTTCTGGTGCACGCGCGCGGTGTGGGAGACGAGTCTGTCGGCATTGCTGGTGGCGGCGTTGATCTGGCTGGCGCTGACCATGGAAGATCGCGATGGGGTGTGGCCGTGGCTGGAGTTCGGAGTGTTGTGGGGGATCGCCTCTTTGAACAGCACTTCCCTGCTGTCGTTCTTACCGGCAGCGGGACTGTGGGCATGGTACCGGCGCGCGAAATGCGGCAAGCGATCCCTCGGCGGAGTAGTACTGGCTTCGGTAATCTTCTTTGCCTGCATCACTCCGTGGCTGGTGCGCAACTACCGGACATTCGGGCAGTTTATTTTTGTGCGCGACAATTTTGGGGCTGAGTTGCGGCTGGGCAACGGCCCCGGAGCCGACGGAACGTTGATGCTGTATCTGGACGCGACGCATGATCCCTACGCAATGCGGCAGTTTCGCGCGATGGGTGAGTTGCCCTATATCGCCATGCGGAAGCGGCAGGCGGTGGAGTTCATCCGCGCGGACTACGGGCGGTATGCGGAATTGAGTCTGCGAAGGTTTGTTTACTTCTGGGCAGGGCCACCGAAGGAAGGCCAGGAGTGGTGGTTGACGCAGGCGAAGAATTCGTTGTTTCTGGCAGCGTCGGCGCTGGCGCTCTGGGGACTCGGGCGCGCGTTGCGCCAGGACAAACCGGGTGCGTGGTTGCTGTTCTGGCTGGTGCTGTTGTATCCGGCGGTGTATTACCTCGTCTATTCCATTCCGAGATATCGCGTTCCGATTGAGCCCGAATTGGCGATTCTCTGCGTGTTCTTGCTGACCGAGGCGGGCAAGAAACCTACGGCTTCTCCTCGAGATCAATCTTGAGCACGTGAATCTGATTGAGCTTGGGATCGAGAACGCCGACGATCTTGACCTTTTGGCCCTCGAAGCCGTGGACCAGGTCGGAGCGGTCTAGGCGGAAGACGTCCTTGCCCGACGAGAGCACCAGATAGCCTCCCAAATGCTCAATGCAATACACGGCGCAGGTGTTGGAGGTTCCGCCCATCGATTTCGATTTGAGCATCTCCTGATGCGAGCGGGTGAGCGAGTGCACGTTCAGCGCGCACTGGCTGTCAGACACTTCGCCGTGGAACACTTTCGTTTGCGAATGGGCGGCAGCGGCGACGAAGAGAATTCCCGCTGCACAGAACATGGCGGCTCTTTTCATACAGACCTCATTTCTTGAAAATCATGGCAGAACCACGAACTTCATGTGCATGCCTTCGTGGTCCTGACTGCAAATCACCGTGCAAACAGCGACGTACTCTCCCGGTTCCGTGGGAGCGGTCATAAGAAATTCCTGGGTGCCGGGCTTGAACAGCAGATCCCAGCCATCCACCCGCTTGCGATCTTTGGCGCGGAGCAAAGTGAAGCCGTGGATGGAACCGTCACGATTCCACGATTTCCCGCGATTGGCGGTGACCCGCAAAAGAACCTGCTCGCCGGCCTTGACCACAATCTCCGGGGCTTTCATCCCGGCCATCTTGTAGCGGCTGTCGTGGTCGGCGGTGAACTCGATGACGCGAGGTTCCGCGCTCGCTGGGTAGATGCTGCCCAGCAAGACCACGGCTAAAGTCATCTGCAAAATGCTACCGCGCATCACGATCGTCCCTCGCCATGAACCCTACGGTGGCCCTCCACATTCCTGCTATTGCGTCATATAAAACAGGACGAGGTGCATATCCTCGTCGGTGATGGTGGCTCGCACACGCATGTGACGCAGAACGGTCTTCATCATGCGCGGCGGAAACTTCTCCGGGGCGGCGTGGCACCGGCCGCAGTTGGCGTGGAAGCGCTGCTCACCCTGAATGCGCATGTTGACCGCGTCGATGACGGGAACGACGGCCGAGGCGGCAGCCTCTTTGGCCGACCCGGTGCGGCCGGGACCGGTTCCGCCAAAAAGGCAGGTTGCAAACGTGAGCGTCCACAGCAGTAGAGCGAACAGAGTCTTCGCGGACTGGCGCTGGCTCATGGGTTATGCCTCTCTGGAGCTTCATTGGCGGGCTCTATCGCGGACTGAACCCGGCCCAGCGGAATCAGGAATCTGTAGGCCAATCCGAAGGACCACTGATTGGCATTTCCCGCAGAGCTGAACTGGCGGCCGTAGCTGAAGATGCCCTTCAATCCGTCGCGCAGAAAGTAATTGACGCCGAAATCGGCCTCGCGAGTATCGGCGCTAGGCAAGCCGAGCGCCGCATCGCCACCGCCACCGATTTCGCCGGTATGAAACTGTTGGAGGCGAGCGACCACCTCGGTGCGGCGCATGGCTCGTTGCCAGCGCGTCATCTGGCTGAGACGGTAACCGCCCTCGACCCAGTAACCGCTGCCTTCAAACGAATGGGCGAATTCGGAACGCAGGGTGAGCGGCACTTTGCCGGGCTGCCACTCCATGTGGAAACCAAAAGCGTTCTTGCGCTCGTCCTGCAACGTTTTTTGCCAAGAACCGCCGAGTTCCAGCCGATGGCCGGGAACAAAGACGCCAATGCGCCCGCCGACATGTCGTTCGGAGTCCACGCTGCCGATGCCGATGGAGGCGGCGGAGACGTACGCTGCGTAGTTAAGGTTGAGTTTCGAGCTGAGCGGGAAGCCCCCGCGGAACATCGCGCCGTCGCTGGGGGCGGTGTTGATGGGAAGGATCAGGGGATCGGGCTGCAGGAAGCGAATCCAGACCGGATACAGGCGTTCGTTGAAAATACCGAACGGGGTGAGGAATCGTCCCACCGTCACCGTAAGGTGAGGATTCGCGATGTAGTCCAACTGGGCATAGTCCACATGCTTGTTCACCGGCCCCTGATAAGGTCCACCGTCGAGAGGACGTTGAAATTTTCCTTCAAATTCGGCGCGGGATTCGATGAGCCAGCGATCACCCAAGGGAACCAGTAGCACCGGATTGATTTGGGTGTCGATGAGGTTCTGACCTGCGGTCACGAAGCTGAAAGTGCCAACGTTGCCGGTGAGAATGGGAACGGCCTTCTCGTCATCCGGCGACGCACTTGGAGTCTGGGCCGAGGCCAGAGACACGAATACCATTCCCGCCATAAGCAAGCGGGCCGCGGCATGCGTTCGCCAGTGACCGCCAAACAGAAATTGCAACGACACGAAGAACCCCACGCAAACTCTTGAAGGGATTGTGCTTCAGGGATCGTGCGAACGGAACATAACCGAGGTAACCGACGTATCCAGGCTCAGAGGGCCCTTAAGCGATTTCCAGACCGGCAACTCACGAATTCCGGCTGCTTGCGTCTAAGTCGTTGAGATCGGAGGAATCATGAACCGCTATCGAACACTCGCCACCTGGATGGGGGCCGCCATCGGGACTCTGTGCGCACTGTGCGCCTTTGCGCTTTCTGCGTATGCGTCGGACCATCGTGGCGCCTATACCGACGAGTTTCATCAGACCTACGCCATCACGGCGAACGGCCGCGTAGAACTCGACAATATCAACGGCCCGGTGCACATCACGGCGTGGGACCAGAATGAGGTCAAACTCGACGCGGTGAAGTACGCAGATTCGAAGGAACGTCTGGATGAAGCCAAAATCAAGGTCGACGCCGGCGCCGACTATGTTTCCATTCGAACCGAATACCCAAGCCACAACAACACTTTCAATTGGGGCTCCCACAACAATCCGGCGAGCGTGGAATACACGCTGACCGTGCCGCGAACGGTGCGGTTGCACGAAATCAAGCTGATCAATGGATCGCTCGAGGTGAGCGGCATCAGCGGCGAGGTGCGGGCGTCGTGCATCAATGGGCGGCTGGACGCGCGCGGCCTGACGGGACGCGCGGAGCTATCGACGATCAACGGTCGTCTCGACGCGCGCTTTGAGCAACTGGGTGAGCGCTCGGTGGATCTGCACTCGGTGAATGGATCGGTGGAGTTGACCATTCCGTCGGATGCGAAAGCGGAAGTCGAAGCGAGCACAGTCTCGGGCGGGATTGAAAACGACTTCGGGTTGCACGTGAACAATCATCGCTTCGTGGGTCATGATCTGCGCGGCGAACTGGGCAACGGCGGGGCACACATTCGACTGGAGAATGTGAATGGGAGGATTGAGATTCATCATGCGCAAGATGGGCGGGCGCTGAGTCCGGTGAGGGATTTGAATGGCCACAAGCACGACGATCAGGATGACGATAGCGATATCTAGTGTTTGGTGAGTAACGGGGCCGGCGCTGCCTATTCAGTAGATCGTGTAACCCGGCGCGGGAGTTCGCAGGTCGGGCTTCGACGCCGTGAGCAGCAGGGCGCCTTCGCGCTTGAAGGCGCGGAGATCGTCGAGACTGTTGAAGGACTTGGTCTTGTAGTCATCGGGAGTGGGGGTGTCGTCGGGGATGCGAACGGCTTCGACGTTTTCGAATGCGTGCTTCTGGAGAAGCTGGATGTATTCGGCGGCAGAGCGCACGTGGACCTGGACTTTCAGCTTGTCGACCCACTGCAGTGAATAGACGTTGTCCTTGTAGAGATTAATCAGAATGAACAGCCGGCCGCGCGGCGCCATCACGCGGAATAGCTCCATCAGGGTGCGATCCTGATCGGGATAGTAGTAGAACGATTCGACCGACAGGACTTTGTCGAAGTAGTTCTCTTCCCACGGAATCTGCTGGGCCGATCCCCATACATAAAGAATGTTGTCGAAATCGCGCGAGGTCTCGCGGGCCACGCGGATCATTTCGTCTGAGACATCGAGGCCGATCACCTGGCCGAATCCTTCGGGACCTTCGCCAGCGAGGCGAGCGAGCAGACGCGTGGCCCATCCGGAGCCGCAGCCGAGATCGAGGACGCGCTCACCGGGGCGAAGGTTCATGCGGCGAAGAGTCTTCTCGGTGATGTCGAGATGGTGCGACTCCATCTTCGGGCCTTCCCCGGCGGCGGCCCAGCGGTTGAATTCCCGTTGCAACTTCTCGTCGGGAGTTTGAGGCTTGTCAGGCATGGCGGCAGGCTCTCTTCCCTTTTTATCATGAGCGTGACTTCGTTATTGACTCAGCTTACTTCCGGACCTACGATTTGCCTGTGGGGGAAGGAGACTTCCCCGGATGAACCCGTCGATCAGCCCCAGTTCGCTGATTGGCCGCGAACTGAGCCACTACCGTATCGTCGAGAAGATCGGCGAAGGCGGCATGGGGGAAGTATTTCTGGCTCATGATTCGCACCTGGGACACGGCGTCGCCCTCAAGGTTCTGCCTTCCGGCATCGATGAACACAGTCGCCAGCTCTTTCGCAAAGAAGCTCATGCCCTGTCCAGGCTCAATCATCCCAACATTGTGACCGTTCTCGATTTCGATACCCAGGAGGATGTGGACTTCCTGGTGATGGAGTATGTGCCCGGAGAGGCTCTGGACGAAAAAGTCCGGGAGGGGCCCTTGGGCGAAAAGGAGGTCGTTCAGATCGGCATCCAATTGGCCGAGGGATTGGCGGCTGCCCATAAACAGGGCGTAGTGCATCGCGACCTGAAACCGGGAAATCTGCGTCTGACCGAGGATGAGCGGCTGAAGATCCTGGATTTCGGGCTGGCGCGGTCCACCCTCAGTTTCAGCCCGCAGGCCAGTACCGCGAGCATCGATGGCCCCGGGGACTGTTCTGGAACGCTACCGTACATGGCGAGCGAGCAGGTACTGGGCAGGGCGGCAGATGCCCGAACTGATATTTACTCGGCCGGAGCAGTGCTTTTTGAGCTCTGCACCGGGCGACCTCCATTCGAACAGAAATTGTTCACAGGCATGGTGGACGACATTCTCCACAGAAGGCCGATTCCGCCTTCGCGGCTTCGGTCTGGCGTTTCGCCGCAATTCGATGCGGTCATCCTGAAATGCATGGAGAAGGATCCGGAGCGGAGATACGCCTCGGCAACTGAACTGCTTGAAGCTTTGCGTGAGTTGGATGCGCCGCCCCCGCAAGCCATGCGCCCGGCGCTCAAGTACGGTGTGACGTTGTTCGTGCTACTGACTGCGCTAGGAATCACTTGGGCAGCGCATAAGTGGAGGCCAGGATATGTGCCGCCCGGCGCGAAGATTGAGTCTCTTGCGGTTCTTCCCTTCGCCAATCTCTCGGGAGATCCGCAGCAAGAATACCTGGCGGATGGGATCACCGATTTTCTGATCACCGATCTCGGCCAAATGCAGGCTCTGCAGCGGATCATCTCTCGAACCTCAGTCGTACATTACAAAACAGACCGCCAATCCTTGCGGGAGATTGCGCGGCAACTGAATGTGGATGCGGTCGTGGAAGGATCGGTCATTCGGTCCGACAAAACCGTACACGTCGCCGTAAGGCTGGTGAGTGCAGCCGACGATCGGCAGCTCTGGTCGCACAGCTATGAGAGCGAGTTCCGCGATTTACTGGCCTTGCAACACGAACTGGCGTTGGGGATCGCGCGCGAGATTCACAGTAGTCTGCCGGTGCCGGCGAAGTCGGAGCCGCAACGGCAAATCGATCCGGCGGCGCAGGAGGCTTACCTCAAAGGTCACTATCTGCAGTTCGGGGACACTTCGGAACAACGGCTAAAGGCGCGCGCCTATCTTGAGGAGGCGATGCGTCTGGAGCCGAATTACGCGCCTACGTACGCGGGGTTGGCGGACAACTATTGGAATGACATCGACTTGCCCGCGAGAGAATCCATGCCAAAGGCTCGCCAGTATGCGCTGAAGGCCGTTGCGCTGGACGATCGTCTCGCACAAGCCCACGTTTCGCTGGCCACGGTGCGGTTTTACGGCGACTGGGATTGGGCCGGAGCAGATGCAGAGTATCAGCGGGCCTTGCGACTCAATCCCAACGATGCCGAGGCGCATCGCATGTTTTCCGTATTCCTGGCAGCGATGGGACGCGCGGATGAAGCCCTGGCACAGGTGCTGGCAGCCCAGGAACTGGATCCCCTGTACAACTCGAACAATACGACAGCGGGATGGGACCTTTATTGCGCGCGCCGCTATGATCAGGCACTGCAATTCTGCCGCAAAGCGGCGGAACTCGCCCCGAACGACGGAGGATCCCACGCTTGCATGGCATACAACTACCTTGGCAAGGGGAATTCCCTGCTCGCGCTGGAGGAGAGCAAAAAGACCCGGTCGTTATCAGGCGATGCGCCAGTTTGGGCTGTGATGGAGGGGCGCGCTCATGCGCAAGGCGGTAATCGCGCCGCCACTCGCGGAATTCTGCACCAGCTCTTGAGACGTTCGCAAAAGACCTATGTCCCGCCGTTCTTCATCGCCGAGCTCTACACGGCGTTGGGCGAGACAGACAAGGCTTTCCTCTGGCTGGATCGGGCCTACGCCGAGCGGGATCTCTATCTGGCTGGCATCAAAGTGGACCCGGCCATGGATCCCCTGCGCGCCGACCCGCGATTCCAGACGCTATCCAAACGGATGGGACTGACGCAGTAACCGCTACTGCTTGGCCGGCATACAAGCCGCGACGCACATGCAATGGGGGTAATGGACGACCACAGAAATCCATGCCGCATGCGCGAGCCCTGGGTGCGACTCCTGTTGCATGGTGACACCGCGGACATTCTTGCAAAACACCTGGTGATGATTGAGGAAACCTTCGCGCTGAGCGTGCAGCTGTTGGTGCTCTTCGCTTGAGAGTCTCAAGACTGCCACCTCAGGTTCCTCAGGGGAACTTTGCACGAGAGTGAGTCGATGCATAGGGACCTCCTGCCTACAACTCTCCGCAGCGGAGTTTAATCGTTCGGCAGAAGTCCTGTCTGTGAGAGTGGTCACGCCAGTCCCCGAGGTGCGGAGTAGCGTGCTAGTGGGCGATCTGCTTCTGTGTTACATTTCTTCCCTCATGGCGACCAACCCACAGAATCCGCTACCGGAGCGGGATGTGTTGTACTGTCCGGCCTGCGCTATGGAAGTAACCGACCCGCTGACCTGCGGTGATTGTTCGGCGGTCATTTGCCGGAAATGCGGGACGCCGCTGGAGTCGCCGGACGAACTCGGAATCGGATAAATGGAATCCTCCCAGGTTTCGCCTGCCACACACGCCAAGTTATCCCCTGAAACCTCTGATAAGAAACCAACCTTAGTTCGCGGTCTGGGCCTGCTCGACTCCGTGCTGCTGCTGGCGAGCGGGATCATCGGGTCGTCGATCTTTCTGACGGCGAAGGATATTGCCGGGCCGCTGCCGCATCCAGTGATGTTCTTACTGGTGTGGGTGCTGGGCGCGGCGATCTCGCTGTGCGCGTGCTTCGCATTTGCCGAATTGGGGTCAATGTTTCCGGACTCCGGCGGTCAATACATTTATCTGCGCGAGGCCTATGGGGATCTGACGGCGTTTTTGTATGGCTGGATGCTGTTCAGCGTGGCCAACGGGGGGACGATTGCCGCGCTCTCGGTCGCATCGGCGGCCTACGTCGGCGAGGTGTTCCCTTTTGTGTCGCAGACGCACATCGTGGCGAACTGGCATGTGCCCTGGGTGAGTTTCGCGGATGGGCATCTGGCCCGAGCCGTGGCGGAAGTTATCCTCACGCGGGCACATGTTTTTGGGCTGGTGCTCATCTTTGCATTGACGTACATCAATGTAGTGGGGCTGCGCTGGGGCGCTCTGCTGCAGAACCTTTCCACCTGGACGAAGTTCGCGGCGATGGCGGCTTTCGTCGCCCTGGGATTCGTCATTGGCAAAGGACATTGGTCGAACTTTCAGGCACACGGCGTGGGATTGACGATGGGGTTGAGCCCGGCGCAGTTGATCTCCGCGCTTGGGGTCGGATTGATCGCAGTCTATTGGGCGTACGACGGCTGGGTGTACATCACGTGGGTAGCAGGAGAAGTAAAGGAGCCGCGGCGGACGGTTCCACTGGCGATGGTGTTGGGCGTGCTGGTGGTGGGTGTGATCTACATCGCGATGAACGTGACCTATATGTATGCCTTGCCGCTCACCGAGATCGCAAAACACGAAACGATTGTCTATGCGGCAGCGGCCGTGCTGTTTTCTCCGCAGGCGGCGGTATGGCTTTCGCTGATGATTGCGATTTCGTGTTTCAGCGCGGCGGCGACCTGCACATTGTCCGGCGCACGGGTCTACATGGCGATGGCTCAGGACGGAATCTTCTTCAAGCGCATGGCGGCGATTCATCCCAAATGGCGGACTCCGGCGCTGAGCCTGATTGGACAGGGCATTTGGGCGGCGCTGCTCGCCGTGAGCGGGCGCTACGACCAGCTCTACACATACGTGATTTACGGAATGGTGTTGTCGTACACGCTCACGGTGATGGCTCTGTTCTGGCTGCGCTGGAAGCGGCCGGACATTCCACGTCCTTATCGCTGCACGGGATACCCCTGGCTGCCGGGAATTTATGTACTGATTGGCGTGGCCTGGATTCTGAATACCACGATCCGGCGGCCTTGGGAGAGTGCGCTGAGCATGGCCATTGTTCTGATCGGCGTGCCGGGATATTTGTACTGGAAGCGGAGCTCTAAGAAGCTCGTGTAGGGACAGCCGCCCCCCGGCTGTCCAGCGGCCGGATGTATCGGGCCGCAGCCATTCGACTCGTGTCCAACCGGCGCGAGAGCCCGCCCACCCCAGGACAGCCGAGGGCGGCTGTCCCTACATTCGGAATTAGACTGGGCTTGCGGTCTTCCTCGCCGGGTTGAAGAACGGCAAAGTCGCCACTTGCACGTTCGTCTTCAGCCGCATGGCCTCGATCGTAACCTCCATCTGCAGAGGCGTTCCCGGCTTCGAGTATTCCGTTTCCACACTTGCCAGCGCGATCATCTTCTTCAAAGTCGGTGACCAGGACGTGGTCGTTGCCTTCCCGACCTGCTTGTCTCCTGAATAGACCGGGACCGCAACGCGCGAAGCCTGCGCTGGAGCCGCAGGAGTCAGTCCGTAGCGTTCGTAGAGTTGTTCCACATCCGTCCAGTCAACGACGAGGCCCACAAGTTGGCGCGGCACGCCATTCTTTGAATCTTTCTCAAGGACACGCTTGCCAATGAAGTTCTCTTTGTCGAGATGAACCATCTTCCCGAAGCCCAGTTCGTACGGCGAGTACTTCTGCGAAGGAATCAGCGCTTTCTTCGAGCTCGTGTAGTCCACTTCAATCAGTAGCAGGCCGGATTCCACCCGAGCGACATCGAGCGCGAGCATACCGGCGGCGTGCAGATCGAATTGCTTCCCTGTTTCGGCAACCGCATCCCAGACTTTGACCGCATCGTTCCACGGCATCCAGATTTCGTAGCCGAGGTCGCCGGTGTACCCGGTGCGGGAGATGTCGACGGGAACGCCTGCAATCTTGCCGCTGGTGACGCGGAAGTACTTCAGATTCGCGATGTCGGCATCGGCCACCGCTTTGAGCAGCTTGGCCGAAGTTGGACCTTGCAGGGCAAGAGCAGCCGTCTTCTCGGAGATGTCCTCGATCTGCACGTCCATATTGAGGCCGTTCTGGCGGAACCAGCGCAGGCTGGGATCGGCGGCGGTCCAGCGGTAGGTATTCTCGGCGAGACGCGAGATCGTGCCGTCGTCGATGACCTTGCCCTCTTCATCGCACCAGCAGCAGTAGATCACCTGGCCGACTTTGACCTTGTTGATGTCGCGGGTGATGACGCGATTGACGAAGCGAGTCGCGTCCTTGCCGGTGATCAGATACTTGTAGAGCGGCGAAATATCGATGAGCGCGCAGGCATTGCGAATGGCGTTGTACTCGTGCTCGTGATGCACTTCGTACACGCTGACCGTGTAGTATCCCGACCACTCGCGGTAATTCAGGCTGTGGCAGAGAGGAAAAGTGCGCTCGTGAAATGCGGTTCCGATGGGCAAGAAAGTATCCTCAAGTCGGCTGTAGGCGCCGAAGCCGGATTATACATCTGCTGGCGAAACCAGCGAGCCGCCACAAACGCGAGACAAAACCGAGGTTCTCGAATAGAATACGGCTTCGACTGCGAACCTATATGCGCGCGATCCTGCCATCTCTTTGCGGTATTCTTCGCAGCTGGACCGTCCTCCCCAGCGGCCTCTGATCCGCTTTCGCCGCATTCTCTCCGCGAGTATCATTGCGTTTCCTGAAACGAACAGATTCAAGCTAAGAGCTAGGAGCTAGAAGCTAATGGCTGGTTCTTCCTACGATGTCATCGTAATCGGCGGCGGACACAACGGACTGGTCAACGCCGCATACCTGGCGCGCGCCGGCAAGAAAGTGCTGGTTCTGGAACGGCGCTACGTCCTGGGCGGCGCGGCCTGCACGGAAGAAATCGTCCCGGGATTCAAGTTCTCTGTGTGCTCGTACGTCGTATCGCTGCTCCGACCGGAGATCATTCGCGACCTGGACCTGCCGCGCCACGGCCTCGAAATCCTCCCGCTCGACGGCACTTTCACGCCGATGCCGAATGGCGATCATCTGTGGCGCGTGAATGATCACGGCAAAACGCACCGCGAAATCGCGCGCCACTCGCGCGTCGACGCCGAGGCCTACGACGAATTCGGCAAGGCGATGCAGGCGATGTGCCGCTTCGTGAAACCCATTCTTAGTATGGTCCCGCCCGACCCGACCACTCTCAATCCGCGCGAACTGATGAAGCTCCTATTCATCGGCAAGCGCTTTCAGGGCATGTCGAGTTACGACAAGTACAACCAGGTGCAGCTGATGACCATGTCGGCCATTGATTTTCTGGATCAGTGGTTCGAGACCGACGTGCTCAAGGCAACCATGTCGGCCTCGGGAATCATCGGGACGTTCCTCGGCGTACGCTCGCCGGGCACGGCGTATGTTCTGCTGCATCACTACATGGGAGAAATCGATGGCGCATTCCGCGCATGGGGCTTTGCGCGCGGCGGCACCGGCGCAATCTCGAATGCCATTGCCGATGCGGCGCGGGAAGCTGGCGTGGAAATCCGCACCAAATCTGGCATCTCGCAGATCATTGTGAAAGATGGCAAGGCGAAGGGCGTCGTTCTGGAGAATGGCGATGAAATCTATGCGAACGTGATTTCGTCGAGCGTCGATCCGCGGTTGACCTTCACCAGGTTCATCGAATCGAAGCATCTGCCGGGCGACTTCCTCGAAGAAGTCAATCGCTACAAATATCGCGGGTCGTCGGGCAAGGTCAACATGGCGCTTGACGGCTTGCCGAACTTCAAGTGCATGCCCGGACCGGGCGCGCATCTGCGGGGAGCGATTTCGATCTCGCCCTCGGTCGAGTACATGGAACGTGCATACGACGCGGCGAAGTATGGCCATTTCTCGCCACGTCCCTACATCGACATGGTCATTCCGTCGCTGACCGATCCTTCGGTCGCGCCGCCCGGAAAGCACGTGCTGTCATGCTTCGTGCAATACGCCCCGTACAAACTGGCGCCCGGGCTGAACTGGGATACGGAGAAGGAAGCCTTCGGCAATACCGTGGTCGACACCATTGCCGAGTATGCGCCGAATATCAAAGACATCATCATCGACAAGATGGTCGTCACGCCGCTCGATCTGGAACGCGAGTGGGGATTGAGCGAGGGCAACATTTTCCAGGGCGAGCTTTCGCTCGAACAACTCTTCTTCCTGCGTCCGGTGCCGGGTTGGGCGCAATATCGGACGCCGGTCAAGAGCCTGTACATGTGCGGATCGGCAACCCATCCGGGCGGCGGCATCATGGGCGCAAACGGACGTCTGGCAGCGCTGGAAATTCTGAAAGACTACAAGGGAGCAGCGTAGCCATGTCGACGAACAACGAAAAACAACGTGACGTGGTCATCATCGGCGGCGGCCACAACGGCCTCATCACCGCCTTCTATCTCGCCAAAGCCGGATTCAAGCCACTGGTGCTGGAGCGCAACTCCCAGGTTGGTGGCGCGGCGGTCACCGATGAATTTCATCCCGGCTTTCGCTGCTCAACCTTGGCGCACACCGCAGGTCCGATCCGCCCCGAAGTCTTCCGCGACATGCAACTGGACAAGCATGGGCTGCAGATGCTCGTGCCGGAAGTTGCCGTAACGGCCCTGTCGCCCGATGGACGCGCGCTTTCGCTTTATCAGAATACGGCGAAAGCGGCGCAGGAAATCGCTGCCTTCTCGCAGAAGGACGCGGCGAAGTATCCGGAGTTCGCGCAGTCGCTGGGGAAGATCAGCAGCGTGATCGCCGATGCTCTTGCCACGGCTCCGCCGGACATCGATCATCCTTCGAGCGGTGATCTGTGGAGCATGCTGAAGACCGGACGCGCCATCCGCAATCTCGGCAAGAAAGATATGTTCCGCCTGCTGCGCTGGGGACCCATGGCTGTGGCTGATCTCGCAGCGGAATACTTTGAGACGGAACTGCTGCGGGCGGTGATCGCGGCACGCGGAGTGTTCGGCACGTTTCTAGGGCCGTGGTCGGCGGGAAGCACGCTGGTGCTGCTGATTCGCGCGGCCGGCGATCCGCATCCGGCAGGCTCGGCAACGTTCGCAGCCGGGGGCATGGGCGCGATCACCAAGGCGATGGAGTCAGCCGCCAAGGCCGCCGGCGCTGAGATTCGCTGCGGAGCCGACGTCATAGGAATTCAGGTGCACAATGGCGCCGCGACCGGCGTTTTGCTGTCGAGTGGGGAAGAAATTCACGCGAAGGCCGTCATCTCGAATGCCGATCCGAAGCGCACGCTGCTAAAACTCACCGATCCGATTCATCTCTCACCCGACTTCGTGCAGAAGATGCAGCACTACCGCGCGAACGGGGCTGTGGCGAAGGTGAATCTGGCGCTCT
>JBBIOA010000018.1:0-115934 GCA_037443605.1 Terriglobales bacterium | reverse complement strand
ACGACACGATCGTGGTATTTGACCGCATCCGGGAAAACATTAAACTCATGCGGCGGGAGAAGCTGTCGGACATCGTTAATCGGAGCATCAACCAGACTCTTAGCAGAACCATCTTGACAGCGGGCCTTACGTTCCTTACTGTACTTGCTCTCTTCTTATTCGGCGGCGAGGTGTTGCGTGGATTCAGCCTTGCCCTGGTCATTGGCATATTGATTGGGACGTATTCGTCGATTGCGATCGCGGCGCCGATTCTGGTGGCGTATCAGGATTGGCGGGTCGAAAAGGGCAAGCGTCCGGTAGCCATGCCTGCAGGCAAAGGCAAGTAGAGCCGGCAAGGGGCTGCAATTATTGGCGTTGGCCTTCTTACTTGACTGAGTTGGAAGGGGTTGGCTCGAAAGACGTGCAGACCGGGCGGTCGGCATGCGATTTTGAGGCAATCGTGGGAGCAAAGGGGAAGCCGCCGGTGTCTAACGTTGCGTAAGGGTCTGAAGTAGGGGAGAAACTCTATGTTTGAAGACAGTTTAATTGAGTCCGGAGGCAGGCTAAAGACGAAGCGCGGGTGGACGTCGATGGTTTCATTCGCCATCCAGGTCATGATCATCGGGGTCATGATTCTGATTCCGCTGATCTTCACTGAAGCGTTGCCGAAAGGGCAGATGATGTTCCTTCTGGTGGCCCCCCCGCCACCGCCACCGCCACCACCGCCACCCGCCGCAGCGGTCAAAATCGTAAAGGTTATCCAGACCGACATCGTGAACGGGCAGTTGCGTACGCCGACCAAGATTCCAAAGAAAATCGAAATGATTAAGGAAGACGAGGCTCCGCCGCCGGTGATGCCTTCGGCCGGAGTGGTGGGAGGCGTCCCGGGTGGAGTACCGGGCGGGCAGATGGGCGGCGTGCTGGGCAGCATTGTCAGCGCGGGCGCGGCCATGCCGGCTCCGAAGATTGCCACGCCGCAACGCGTGCGTGTATCGTCGGGTGTGGTCTCGGGGCTACTGGTACGCAAGGTTCAGCCGAATTATCCGCCGCTGGCGCGTCAGGCGCGTATTCAGGGCGTGGTGATTCTGCAGGCGCAGATCTCCAAGACGGGCGACATCGAGAATCTGCAACTGATCAGCGGGCATCCGATGCTGGCTCCGGCCGCGATCGAGGCCGTGAAGCAGTGGAAGTATCGGCCGTACCTGCTGAACGGAGAACCGGTCGAGGTGGAGACGCAGGTCCAGGTGAACTTTACGCTGGCCGGCGGCTAGAACGCCGCAGGCACAGCCGCCCTCGGCTGTGCGGGTGGGCGAGAGCCCGCCAAGCAGAGTTTTGGCGGGCAGCGGAGGGCCGCTGTCCGCAGGCAAGTGTTCGTGTGCGTGAGCCCCTCCCCATTCCCACCTCAAGACGGTGGCCGGGAGCGGCCCTTCAGAAGCTCGAACAAAGGCCGCCGAACCGCCATTGTTCCTTCATCCGGTCCCGGCCGTGCGCGGCAGCACCAAGCGCTCTCTAATGTTCGAGTTCCTGGCCAGCGGTTGGCACCGCGGGACGCATCGAAGTGTCTAAGGAAAGCAGGAGCAATTCAAGACGTTTAAGAAAGTTCTCCGAGGAGGGAAAAGCAACTCATGTTAGCAGCTAGCGTAGGGGTAGTTCTCAGTCACATTCCGGCCGTCGCCACCTGGATGATCCAAGAAGGCGGCGGCATGCCTACCGATCCGCTCGGCCTGTGGAAGCAGATGGGCTGGGTTGCGCGTTCGGTGGTCGTCATTCTCTTCGTCATGTCCGGCTGGTCGATCGGCGTCATGATTGACCGCTGGATGGCGTACAGCGCCGCCCGCAAACAATCGCGAGCGTTCGCACCCGCCGTGGCTGGCGCGTTGCGCGATGGCCGCATCGACGAAGCCATCAAGGTTGCGGAGCGCAACAAGAAGAGCCACCTGGCCAAGGTAGTCACCGCCGGCCTGATGGAATTCAAGGCTCACCAGGACAGCCCGGGCGCCATCCCAGGCGAAACCATTGAGGCCTCCAAGCGCGCCCTGGAGCGCACCGAAGCCATCGTCCACGCGGAACTGAAGCGCGGACTGGGCGGACTGGCCACCATCGGTTCGACGGCCCCGTTCGTTGGACTGTTCGGCACGGTGATGGGCATTTTGAACGCATTCACGGGCATCGCCAACACGAAGGCGACCGGTCTGGCCGCGGTGGCCGGCGGTATCGCTGAAGCGCTGGTGACGACCGCTATCGGACTGCTGGTCGCGATTCCGGCCGTAATGATGTTCAACTACCTGACGGGCCGCGTGGAAGCCTTCGACGTCGAGATGGACAACTCGTCCTCCGAATTGATCGACTACTTCCTGAAGAAGCGCGGAGACCGCCGGTAAATCGCCTCCTCTCGCTCAAAGGGGCGGGAATGAGGTTCGCTGGCTTCTGCCTGAGTTGCTTATCCGGCGCTGGAACGGTTCCGGCGCCGGATCTCCCAACCGAAAGCCGCTGCCAGACGCGTTCAGAAACGCGGGAGATGCGACGCTATGGGAATTGCGAAACGAGACGAAGGATCGAAGGTCAGTTCCGACATTAACGTAACACCGATGGTGGACGTGATGCTGGTGCTGCTGATCATCTTCATGGTGGTCACGCCCATGTTGCAGAAAGGCGTGAGCGTTGACATGGCCAAGGTAAACAATCCGACGCCGATGGAAGACGCCGACAAGGAAGACGCACTGCTGGTCTCGGTAACCCGGGACGGCCATGTGTTTCTGGGCACCGATGAGATCAATGTTGATGCGCTGACCACCAAGGTGAAAGACCGCCTTGCGAACAAGCCCGACAAGCGGGTGTACGTGAAAGCCGACATGCGCGCGCATTTTGGCGGCGTGGTTGGAGTCGTGGATGCCGTCCGGGCTGCCGGGGTCGATGACCTGGGCCTGCTCACCGATCAGAGGAAAGCTGCTCCAAACGCCCCGCCGGCTCCGGCCGCGCCCGGGCAATAGAGGAGAACGACCATGGGAATGGCAGTTGGCCCGAGCGGAGGCCAGAGTGCAAACATCAACGTCACACCGCTCATCGACGTATTGCTGGTATTGCTGATCATCTTCATGGTGATCTCGCCGGTGACCCCGAAAGGACTGGATGCGCTGGTTCCCCAGCCGCCTCCGCCGAATGCCCCGAAAAATACCCAGCCGGATCGCACGATCGTGGTGCAGTTAATCGATCGCGGCGCGGGCTCGGATCCGGGCGTGAAGATCAACGACGAGAACGCAACCTGGGACAACCTGCAGGGACGCCTGACCGACATCTACAAGCAGCGCGCCGAGAAAGTGATGTTCGTGAAGGGGGACGACGCGATCGCATTCGCGAACGTCGCCAACGTGATCGACATCGCGCACGCCGCCGGAGTCGACAAGGTCGGTTTGATCACCGCGAAGATCGAAGCAGGCAACTAGCAAGAAACCGTCGTTGGTCGTTGGTCGCTGGCCGTGAGCAGAAACAGCTCACGGCGAACGACTGACGGCCAACGACACAGCCGTTTCAGTTGATGTTGTGCCGGCCTATTCCGCAGCGGGCGCGGCGACGGTTCGATGATTGCGAACCTTGCCGAGCGTGGCATATTTTGCGCGTACATCGCGTACTTGTCAAAAAGCTGTCTCTGGGCCTAGGATGCTGTGGCGAGGGAGACTTATACCGCAATGAATAAGAAATTCAGGCTGCTCATGCTGGCGGCAACGGCGCTGGCGCTATTCTCCGCAGCGGGCTGCGACAAACTTCGGGCCCGCGACCAGCTTAACAAGGGTGTCGAGGCCTACAAGAATTCTCATTACGAGCAGGCCATCGATCATTTCCAGCGGGCTGTCGAGCTCGATCCCGCTTTGATTAACGCGAGACTGTATCTGGCGACGGCCTTCGTATCGCAATACATTCCCGGCGTGGATTCACCCGATAACCTGCGCACAGCGCAGCAGGCGATCGACCAGTACCAGAGGGTGATCGATGCCAATCCTTCGCGCGAACAGAAAGTCAACAGCGCCAAGGGTATTGCGTATCTTTACCTGAACATGAAGAGGCTGGACGACGCCAAGAAGTTCTACGGCATGGCCTCGAGCCTGGACCCGAATGATCCGGAACCGTATTACTCGATCGGCACCATCGACTGGATGGCGTGCTACCAGCCCCGCATGGAAGCGCGCGCCAAGGTCGGCATGAAGCCTGAAGAACATCTGGATCCGAAGAAGAAAGATCAGAAGCAGATCTGCGACGATCTGAAGTCGAAAAATACGCCGTACATTACCGAGGGCATCGACAACCTGAACAAGGCGATCCAGTTGCGTCCGGAATATGACGACGCGACGGCCTATCTCAACCTGATGTACCGCGAGAAAGGCGATCTGGACTGCGACGATCCCGGGACCCGCGCCGAGGATCTGAAGACCGCCGATCACTGGGTTGATGAGACTCTGCGGATCAAGAAGGTGAAAGCCGACAAGGAAGCGCAGAAGGCTGCCGGCGGCATCACCATGGACCAAGGCAAGTAAACCCATCAGGGCGGTCGCAAGGTCGCGACACTTCAAGCCTCCTTCGCTGGCGAAGGGGGCTTTCTTATTTCTTACTCCTGTTTCGTCAGGGCCGCGCGAGGGCGAGAGAGCCGGCAGATGAGAATATTCTCGCCGAAAGATTGCGGGGCGGGGCAGCCGAACCGGGAAAGATCCTGACGGAGCAGCGGAGTGGAGTCATTGATCCAACCTGCATAGAAGAGCCAGAGATCGCGATCGGATGACAGGCCTCGGTCGGCGCTGGCGACGTAACCGGAAAAATTATCGGGAACGAATCTCCAATCGCGAAATGAGGTGGCGACGATCGAGTACGGACCGCAGTCGGCTGGAGCCAAGGGCTGCTGCGGGGGGAATATCTGCACAACGCCGTGGCCGCACAAGTAGTATCCCAACAGCAGACCGCTCTCGTAATCGGCGAGGATCGTGCTGTGAGTGGGAACTGAGGCGCGCACATATGCCACCGCGTCTCTCATGTGCGCGGCAGACTGGTTCCTGGCGCGAATGGCGGGCGGCGGAGCAGGAAAGAACGTACAAACTCCGAGGCAGAGAGCGAGTACAACGCTCTTGATCGACTCGCGAACCGGGACGCAGCCGGCAAGTCCAACACTCACGCCGGCGACGATAAAAGGCGCCAGGAAAGAACTGTGGCGCGTGGCTCCCAATGGGTACAAGCCGGCGAGAGTCACTCCCCATGTCACCAGGAATGGAAGTCCCAGCAAGAGCGCGAGTTGACGCGGCGAAGGTCCTGTCGGCGTCTTGCCGGGGCCACTTTCCTTTGCGCGCAACAGCCAGAAGATGCCGGCAAGAAATGCCAGCAACGCGAGCGTCCCGATGAGTCCGTGACTGAGGGTATAGGTAAACACGCGCAGAGTTTGGGAAGCGAGGAACTCCACCGGGTTACGCTCGCCTGCATGGAAGGTGGCCTTGCGGAGGTAGGAATCCAGGTCGGCACGGACCATTCCAGATTGGCGAAGACGGGGAAGATGCGTGAGGAGAAAATAGGCGGCGAGAGCGGCAGCAACGACCTGGCCGCCAGCCCAGGTCGCAACCAGACTCAGGCGATCGCGATAGGGATACAGACGGATGAGCAGATAAACACCGATGGTGAATGCGAACATCAATGCGGAATAGTGGGTGAGAATCGCGCCGCAAAGGGAAACGGAGAACAAGATCATCCGCCCCGGGGAATTCTTCTGGAGAGCCATTTCGGACAGGTAGAGGCAGGCCGCAATGAAGAAGAGTAGAAGAGCGTACTGGCGGATTTCGGCAGCAATCCCGACCAGCGAAGGCGCCAGCGAAGCGAGCAGGAGACCCATCAGCGCGGTGGCGCGGCCGGCGATCACCTTGAGCCAGCGGTAAAGCAGCCACGCGGCGGTTGTACCCGCCAGCACGGACGGTAAGCGCAGCCATAACTCTGAGTGACCCATCGCCCGCCAGTAGTAAAGCAGCAGGATCAGGAGCGGAGGGTGGGCATTGGTCAGAGCGGCGTTGTAGGCGAGCCGCAGCGAAGTCTGGCTGGCCAGAAGGTTGTGAAGAGCCTCGTCTGGATTGAGGAAGAGACGGAACGCGGGATGCAGTCGAGCCAAGAGTCCGAGAATCAGGATGAGAACCGGCAAACTTGTCTCGAACCAACACGCGGAGCGGGATTCGGAGGTCTGAATCGATGGAAGTGGTGATCCCATTTTGGCGATGCGCAGATGATACTATGGGTTTCGGCCGATACAAGCAGGGTCGTCTGGTGCGTTTGTTTGCCGCCCTGCGTTGTCGAAGATTCAAGCCGAGGAATGAACGCAGCAGCCTGCATGCCGGAACCGGCGACTCTTGGAATGGTGGCCCCCTGGAAGGGCTGCGTGTCGGTGATTGTGCCGGTGTATAACGAGGCGGCGCACATCGATGAATTGCTGCGGGCGATACAGGCGTCGCCGGTCAAGAAAGAGATCGTCATCGTTGACGATGGATCCACCGACGGCACCCGGGAAAAGCTGCAATCCCTGCCGCCGAGCGATGGCCTCACCATCTTGTTCCACGAGAAAAACTGCGGCAAGGGGGCGGCGATTCGCACGGCGCTGGCGTTCGCGCGTGGCGAGTACATCCTGATTCAGGATTCCGACCTGGAGTACGATCCTCAGGACTATGCGGCATTGCTGCGACCGCTGGAACTGGGCCAAGCGAACGTGGTCTATGGCGTGAGGCCGGATCGGCCGGAGCGCGGTCTGCGCTTCTTTCTCGGAGCGAAACTGCTCACCCATCTGACGAATCTGCTTTACGGCGCTGGAATTCACGACGAAGCCACCTGCTACAAAGTCGTGCGGCGGGAAGTGATTGCACGCATGCGGCTGGAGTGCCGGCGCTTTGAATTCTGCCCGGAAGTGACGGCGAAGTTGTGCCGCATGGGCGAGAAGATTGCGGAAGTGCCGATCTCGTATCATCCGCGGTCGGCAGTGGAAGGCAAGAAGATTCGGCATTCGGATGGCTGGCTGGCCATCTGGACGCTGATTCGCCACCGGTTTGGCTCGCGGCGGACTTGGGAAAAGCCGATGTTGAGCGAGGCACCGTTTGCTATCAGCTATTCGCGCCTGCCAAAAGAGTAAGTCCCTGGTCTCGTTTTTGCGACATCCCGCCGCCGCTTCGACCGGCTGGCAATCGCCCCTAAAAAGCATCGGCGCGGGGAATCCTTCGCTCCGCCTGAAAAGCGGTCCGCTCAGGATGACACCGCATTTTGCAATCGAAATGCAGCGTGGCTTTTCGCAGTCGAGTACAATGTCGGGTCTGTCCGGCGTTTCTGAAGCGGACAGCTTCGCGGCGCACGAAATATGTTCAAGAAGATCCTCATCGCGAACCGGGGTGAGATTGCAGTGCGCGTAATCCGCGCCTGCCACGAAATGGGGATTGCGGCCGTGGCCGTGTATTCGGACGTGGATCGGGCCGCGCTGCACGTGAGAAAGTCCGACGAAGCGTATCCCATCGGCCCGGCGGCGGCTTCCGAATCGTATCTGAACATTCCGAAAGTTCTTGATGTGGCGCGGCGCTCGGGAGCTGATGCGATCCATCCTGGCTACGGATTTCTTTCCGAGAATGCGAAGTTTGCTCGCGCCTGCGCGGGAGGGGGGATTAAGTTCATCGGCCCCAGCGCGGCGGCGATGGATGCGATGGGATCGAAAACCCGCGCCCGGCAGGCGATGGAGCGCGCTGGGGTACCTTTCGTTCCGGGGACATCGCGGGGGCTGGAGTCAGTCGAGCAGGCGGAGCAGGTGGCGGAGCGCATTGGGTATCCGGTGATGTTGAAGGCGGCGGCGGGAGGCGGGGGCAAGGGCATGCGGCTGGTGCATGCGCAGGAAGATTTGAGATCCGCTCTAGAAGGGGCGAGAAGCGAGGCCGAGCGGTCTTTCGGCGATGGCGAAGTTTACATCGAGAAGGCGATCCTCAATCCGCGCCACATCGAAATGCAGATTCTTGCCGACGAGCACGGGAATACGGTGTATCTGGGCGAGCGCGAGTGCTCGCTACAGCGGCGGCATCAGAAAGTGGTCGAGGAAGCGCCGTCGCCGATTGTCGATCCGGACATGCGGCGGGGGATGGGCGAAGTCGCGGTGCGGGTGGCGCAGGCGGCCGGGTATGCCAACGCCGGGACTGTCGAATTTCTGGTCGATCAGGAAAAGAACTTCTACTTCCTGGAGATGAATACGCGGCTGCAGGTGGAGCATCCGGTCACCGAACTGATTACCGGGCTTGATCTGGTGCACCTGCAGATTCGGATTGCCGCGGGCGAACGGCTGCCATTCACGCAAGACGACATCAAGATTCGCGGGCACGCCATCGAATGCCGCGTGTATGCCGAAGATCCAGACAATAACTATTTCCCGAGCCCGGGCAAGATCACGCTGTTGTTGCAGCCGTCGGGGCCGGGCATTCGTCGCGATAGCGGTATGTATGAAGGTTGGACCGTGCCGATGGATTACGATCCGCTACTGGCGAAGCTGATCGGCTATGGCAGCGACCGCGAGCAGGCAATCGGGCGGCTGACGCGGGCACTGAATGAATATTTTGTGGGTGGCATCAAGACCAACATTTCGCTGTTCCGGAGAATTCTGCGACATCCGGATTTCCGCGCAGCGAAGATGGACACGGGCTTCCTCGATCGCATGCTGAAGCAGGAAGACGATGCGCCGATCGATGGCGGAACTGCGAAGGCTGAAGATGTGGCCGCGATCGCAGCCGGAATGTTTGCAGTACTCGGTTCGACGGCAGCGGCGGCAGGAGAACGCGCGGGCACGGACGGATCGACGACTGCGAATGGGAAGACACTCACCGGATGGAAGAAGGCGGCGCGCTCCGAAGCGGTGCGGTAGGATGCCATGATCTACGACGTTTCCATCGACGGCAAGAGTCACCGCCTGGAACTGGACCGGGCAGACGGGCGCTGGGCGTGCTGTCTGGACGGACGCGAGGTGGAGATCGATGCGGTGCTGGCGCGTCCGGACGTGCTGTCGCTGCGCATCGGGAATAAAGCGTACGAGATCAAATGCGAGCGCGTCGCCAGCGATATGCATCTTTGGGTGGGGAGCAAGCGGTTCGCCGTGGATGTGCGCGATCCGCGGTCCCTACGCAGCCGTGTGGGATCCGTGGACGACAGCGGACCGAAAAAACTGACAGCGCCGATGCCTGGAAAAATCGTGCGCATTCTGGTGAGTCAGGGGACGGAAGTCGCGGCGGGGACGGGCGTGCTGGTGGTGGAAGCGATGAAGATGCAGAACGAGATCAAATCGCCCAAGAAGGGCACGATCCAGAAGATTCTGGTCGGCGAGGGGGCGGCAGTCAGCGCCGGAGATGTGCTGGCGATTGTGGAATAGACTTTCGAGTCGCAGTCGCTAACGACTCTCAACTCAAGCGACACAACGAAAAACCTTGCTCTACTTTTCGATCCCGTTGCTGTCGAGAATCTTCTTCGCGTAGTAGTTCTCGACTTTGGCCGAATCCCGCAGAACTTCGTAGTAAGCGGCTTTCAGGAGCTGCTCGCGGCGATCGTGGAGCTGCGAGCGAATCGCCTGCTGCACACGAGGATCGGACAGGTCGCGCTGCCCTGCAGGCTCCTTCGCGATCAACTTCACCAGGCGAAATCCGACGAGTCGATTCGGCGCGGCCATCACGGTGATCACACTGCTGTACTGCCCCGGCTTCAGTTTCATCACCGCATCGCGCGTGGCCGGGTCGGCCGATTTCAGACCGGACTCGGGAGTGGTGCCGAGATCGCCGCCATTGCCGGCGGTCTCGGGATCCTCCGAATACTTCATGGCCAGGGTAGCAAAGTCGTCGCCACTGTCGAGGCGGTTGCCGATCATCTGGATTTTCTTGCGGGCGTCGGCTTCGTTCTGCGCCTTTTCGTTTTGATTCGGGACCTGAGGGTTGGGCATTGGAGTAACCATAATCTGCGCCAGATGATATTGCGGCTCGATCAGGTTGAACTCGGCCTTGTGGGCGTTGTAGTAGTCGTTGATATCCTGGTCAGTAATGTTGATTTTCGAGGACACTTCCTTGTTCATCACCTTCTCGACGGTGACGGATCGGCGAATGTCGCGTTTGAAATCGGCGAGCGTGATCTTTCGGTCTTTCAGTCGCTGATCGAACTCTTCCTGCGTAAAGGGCGCCTTGTACTCGTTGAACTTGCGGTCGACTTCTTCGTCGGTGGCAAGCAGTCCGAGTTTTTCGGCGCGGCGCATCAGGATCTCGTCGTCGATCATCTGGTGCAGGATGTTCAGGCGCAGGGCGGTGGCTTGCTCGCCGCTCGGGACGGGCTGGCCGGAGGCGGCGGCGACCTGATTGTCGTAATACTTGTCGACATCGGTGCGAGAAATCTTCTGGCCATCCACGCTGGCCATCACGTCGCTGCCCACCTTGGAGGTGCACGCTGTCAGACAGCCAGCCAGAGCTGCCAGGGCGATTGCGGCTGCTACCGAGCGGCCCTGCATTGAGCTTCTTTTCAAGAGAGTTTCTCCCGTCTCGACAGAGACATTCTCAAAAACCGTGTCCGGCGCACGTCCGGCTGAAATGGAACCGTCAGCAATGCCATTTTGCCGGACTATTTGGCTCCCGGAACAGGCGACGAAACCGGATTGGCATGGTCCGATACAGGCTGCCCGGCCTCGCGCAGGGCTGCGTCCAACGCGGCGCGAAGAGTACCTGCGGGAACTACGCCATCAATCTTTTGTCCGTTGATAAACAGCGTGGGCGTAGCGCTGACTCCGATGTCGTCCGCCTGCTTCATCGAGGACCGAACGGCATCTTCATTTTGCGCCTTGACGCACGCTTGCAGCTTGTCGCCATCCAGATTGTGCTTCGCGCCTTGCAGCAGAGTGATGCGGTCGATGGCGTCGAAGCGAGCCGACGGCGTTTTCTCGTTGTCGACTTCCCGCTTGTTGGCGTGGATGTAGTCGGCAAAATCCCAATAGGCGTCGGCGTTCTGCGCTGCCAGGCAATTGGCGTCGACCGCGGCATGAATGGCCCAGGGATGAATCTCCGCCAGCGGATAGTCCTTGTACACGAATGTGACCCGGTCGCTGTACTCCTTGACGATCTCCGGGAAAAGCGTGCGGTGCATGCCGGCGCAGTAGGGACACTCGAAATCGTCGAAGTTGACCACCACCACCTTGGCGGATTTGGCGCCGCGGGTCGGGCGCCCAGTGATGTCGATCTTGCTCATGCGCTCGGCGTAGGGGTCCTTGGTCAGGTCAAATTTCAGCATCCGCAGCATGGTGTTGCGGTCCCGGGAGAGCAGAAACTGGAAGTCCTGCTTCTTGTTCTCGCCGGAGATGGTTACGTTGACGGAGTCGTAGCCTGGCCAGTCCGAACTGGGGACGATGTCGCCGACTGTGACCTTCACTTCGGCAGGAAGATCGTAGTGCGCGCGTACCTGATGCTCAATACGACGCGCCGTTTCGGGCGGGACGGATTGAGCGATGCAGCCAAGACAGATGAGGAGCAGGATGAAGAATGAACGCCGGACTGTGATCACCAAGAACCGCCTAAGCATCGTAAATTCAACATTTGATTATCTCACAGGGATTGTGGCGCGACCCGCGGCGCCGGCTCGCGAGGCAGACGCGGCGCCGCCACTACCCAAGCTTGCGGACTTGTTCGACCGGCAGGAGCGCATTCATGGAGCCGGAGCGAAAGCCTTCCAGGTCGAGGGTAACGAACTTGAAGCCGAGCGTTTTGAAGATTCGTGTGAACTCGGCAGCCATGGCGGGATCCAGGGCGCGGGCCAGTTCCTCTTGCGCAATTTCAATGCGCACGATCTCGCCGTGATGGCGGACGCGGAACTGGCGGAAACCCAGGGCGCGAAGGGCGTCTTCGCCGCGCTCAACTACATCCAGGGCCTCGCGGGTGACGGGACGGCCGTACTCGATGCGCGAGGAGAGACAGGCCGACGCGGGCTTATTCCAGACGCGCAGACCGGCTTCGCGTGCCAATTCGCGGATTTCGAGCTTGATGAGACCGGCCTCCAGAAGCGGCGCGGCGACGCGATGCTGACGCGCGGCCTGCTGTCCGGGACGGAAATCGCCCTGGTCGTCGAGATTGACCCCGTAGGCGATGGTATCGAAGCCGCGCTGGGTACAAAGGCGTTCCATCACATCGAACAATTCATCTTTACAGTAGAAGCAGCGCTGTCCGTCGTTCTGGACGTATTCGGGGCGATCGAACTCGGAGGTCGAGATGACTTCGAGGGGAATTCCCTGCTCGTTAGCGAAGGCGATGGCGTCGGCAAGATGGGTGCGTGCGAGGCTGGGAGAATCGGCGATGACGGCCAGCATCTTGTCGCCGAGCACGCAATGGGCAGCCCAGGCCAGGTAGGCCGAGTCAATGCCACCAGAATATGCAACGAGGAGGCGTCCCAGACGGCCCATGTGCTGGCGGAGGCGGGCTTGCTTCGAGTTGATCTCGGACGACGGCATCTCAACTTATGGTACCAGCCAACGACGCCCTCGAGGGATCTCTCCCCTTTGGAAGCCTTCCCTGATCTTTAGACCACCTAGTACAGGCGCTCCTGACGCCGCAGATTTCCGAAGGAGCCGATGTTGGCCAGGCTGAAGGTGAAGCGGAAGAGATTTTCGTTACGGACGTTGGCGATGGAGTAGCGGCGATATTCGAGGGTCATGCCGCAGCAGTCCCAGTTGTAGGTGGTCTGGGCACTGGCGAACTGCAGACGCCCAGTTTCGGCGTCCACGCCGAAGCTGGCGGCGCCGCTTAAGCCCCGTCGCGTCAGGCCGCCGTAACCGAGTGCGACGCGGAACTGCTGGAATTTACAGGTGATCTGGCTGCCGGAAGCGGCGGCGGGACTGCACTTCCCAATGGTTGGAATCGAACTGGAGTTCGGCGTATTGAACTGCGGAATTTGAAGAAATGCGTCCCCACCCCCGACCGTGAAGGGTCCCCAGTTGTAGTTCAGCAGCAATGTGCTGGCGTTGATGCGTCCGAGTTGGAAGTCGTAGTCCATATCCCACTCGGTATCGGTGCGGCTGCTGGTGGCGGCTCGAAGCCGCGAGACGACCGGAGAGAGGTGGCGCGGCTGAATGATGAAGGCGATGCCGGTAAGATCTTCGGTGGTGGTGAAGACGTTTCTCCGGCCGGAAGACAGTGCGCCGCCAAAGGTGGGATCGAGGAAGTACTTTTGCGCCACTTCCCAGGTAAAGACTTCGCGCGCGGCCGGACCGGGCGCGCAGGGCTGACTGTTGAGGTTGGGCAGCCGCTGCCACGGAACGAGTTGTTCAGGGGCAGCGCTTCCGACAGCGATGCCGGTCATCTGCGCTTCGCAGTCGGTGTTCGGAGTTTGTGACGGCACAGTCCGCTTGCCATAGAGCCGCGTGACGAATCCGTACTCTACCTCGTGCGTATTGCTGAAGATGTCGCGTTCATCAAACTGCAGCACGCTCGAGAAATCGTTGACCCCGGTTACCATGCGGTAGACGGCGCGGGGTTCGATGACGTGCTTCCATTTGCGGCCCAGGAATTCCCCGCCGAATATCTTTTCGAGCACCGGCGGACGTAGTTCCACGGAAGCCTCGAGAGCCTGGCGGTTGGTGGGATCGTTGATCGCTTGTCCGGCGACGAACCGTTCGCTGTATAGCGTCTCGTGCAAGGCGAGCGCCGGGCGCAGGGACCATCCTCCAAACAGGAGCGGGATGGACACCTCCGGGCTGAAATCGAAGCGAGCCAGCAACTCCGATGTGTGGAATCCGGGCTCACCGCGTGAGAGCCCGGCTATCGAAGCATCGAAGGACCAAAAAAGCGGGGTGCGCGCCAGCGGACGCTCGACGCTAGAGATGTCCACGCTCGGGGCGTGCCACACCTGGACGTCGTCGAATACCGGAGGGTTCAAGAGCACGCCGTCTTTGGCCGTCTGAAAAAAGTTCTGGTAACGCTCCACCATGCTGCTGATGAAGAATCCGCGGAATGATTTCGACAGAAAAACCTGGGATTTAACTTCTGAGTTCACGGCCTGGGTGAAAATCTCGTTGAAGGCCAGGCGGAACAGGAAGGAACTGAGGTAGTCGACGTTGGAGACGGCGCGGAAGCCGTGGAAGTTGCCTTCCGCCACGAGTCGGGCTTCCTGGCCACCCTCGCGCAGGTTGGGCGCGCCCGCGCCCTGGCTGATGCCGCGATCCACAACTCCGAAATAAGTCAAATCTACATAGGAAGTGTCGCTGGGGCGAGCTCGGAATTCGCCGCGCTGGGACCATCCACGCTTGGAGAGATATTCCGCGCCGATGGTGGCGTCGAGGCTGCGATTGATGGCCCAGTAGAAGGCATCGCCGATCTCATTTCCGTTGGTGGACGAGCGGCCGACCATGGGCATGAGAAACCCGGTCTGGCGCGCCTCGCGGTCGACAGGGTGAGTGGCGTAAGGAAGGTAGAGGACCGGAAAGCCACGGAGCCAGAAGGTGCTGTGGTAAATCTGCGCGTTGCCGCCGACGTCGACGCTGATCTTGCGCGCCGCAAAATGCCAGCGGGGGTGGGGCAGTTCGCAAGTCGTGATACTGCCGTCATAAACGTAGTATTGCTCGGGAGAAGTCTTCTCCACACGTTTGCCATTGAAAGCGAAAGGCGCGGTCGAGCTGAGGACCATGCGGTGATCGCGGATGTGGTATCCGGTGGTGGCGGTTACGTCGTAAAAGCGACCGGCCTCGGCGATAAGGTTGTAATTCCCGTGACTGGCCTTGATGTGGTCGTCGTTGGGTCCGCCCTCGAGGGTGAAGTGGCCGGAAGCGGTGGCCTCGCGGGTATTGGAGTCGTAACTGACCTCGTCGGCACGAAGGATGTAATCGCGGTAATGAATTTCGACGTCTCCGCGAAGCTTGTAGACGTCGCCGTCTTTCTCCTGCTGGAGGGCACAGATCAGCGTTCCGTCATTCAGTTGCGTGACGGCGCGGTTGGCGCACGGGGTCTCAGCGGCGGGTTCGGATTCCGATTCTTGTTTCTCTTGCGTTGCATTCGCGGCGCCTGATTGAGGGATTTCAGAAAGCAACTGGCTGGTTACTAGCGAACGCGCCGGAAGCTGATGACAAAGGAACAGCGCCGTGATAAGGAATCTAATGCGAAGCTTCATCGGAGAAATCGACGGCTTAAGAACGCCCATCGCAGGCGAACCGCCAGTCGCGCTGTACCGGCAACGTGAAGTTAGCACGCCGCTTGGGGCGAGGGAAAGTGGCGGAAGAATGTTGGATTCCTGTGAATGCATTCCCGGTTGTCTTCCATGCCTCGCAGGTAGGACTAAATAAAGACTGGATTTCATGACTTGTTCGGTGTGTGGCGAAGTTTGCCGTTGTTCTCCGGAGTCTTCCGTACCAGGCGTATCCTTGTCGCGGCCCGAGGGAAATGTCGCCGTCGACGAGACGACGGACACAAGGGTCGGGCCAAGCACGTTGGCAGAGTCTTCCGAGGGAATAACTTTTCCGGCGGAGTCGGCGGAGGCCTGGAGAGGCGAAGTCGCCGCGCGTCTGACTCGCTATCGCGCACGGCGGAAGATTCGGCCGCCGCGGTATCCTTCGCTGCGTTTGCCGTTTGAGACAAGCGCAGACCGGGATGCCAGCACTCCTGGCTCCCAGAGGGTATACGAACCAGTGTCGGAACATGCGCTCGCTCTCGACGGCACGCATGGCCACGTCGTGGAGAGTGAACCCGTTCAGGCCTTCGTTGGACAGGTCCCCATAGAACAGCCGGTGCCCGGAACTTCTGCCCTCGCCACGCCGCTTAGTCCCTCGCCGGCACGCACCGCTAAGATCATTGAGTTTCCCAAGGTTACGTGGGGGCCGCCGCCTGCGCCGCCCGATCAACTGGCCGAACCGGTCGCGGACCGTCCGCGGATACTGGAGGCGCCGGAGGTGGTGCCTCCGCCACCTGCACTGGGTGGGATCACGATTGATCCTCCAGCCGCACCGGAAGACGCCAAGCGGCCGGGTATCGATGTTCCTCTGAGTGCGGCGTCGACCGCGCGCCGGATAGCGGCGGCGATGGTCGACGGAGTCATCATTCTCGCGGCCAGCGCACTGTTCGGCTTCATTTTCTGGAAGGTGACGGCCATCCGCCCGCCTAAGATTCAGCTTCTGGCGCTGGCCGGAGCGCTCCCGTGGCTACTCTGGGCCGCGTATCAATACCTCATGGTCGTGTACTCCGCGACGACTCCAGGGTGGCGTGTGGCGGGACTTCGACTGGCTCGCTTCGATGGCTCTGCCCCCAGCCGCCGGTTGCGTCGCTGGCGTGTTTTCGCGTCCTGGCTCTCCGCCATTTCCCTGGGGATGGGCTACGCGTGGGTTTTCCTGGATGAAGACGTGCTCTGCTGGCATGACCGCGCCACCCATACCTATCTTGCGCCGAGATCAGCCCCTCCAACCCCCGGCAAATAAACGACGCGCCTATCGACCGAAACGATTGAGATGAACGATTTTTTTCACACGTTCTAAAGCCGAAGTGGCTTATGCGGGCGCTCCCCTGTGCTATCTTCATAGGTCTGGTTTGATGCGTAGTTTTCATCCGACTGCAACATGGCTACAGCCCCCGGGGACACAAAACCGGCCGTAAAAGTCTTCGTCGCCACCACGGTGATGTTGACGTTCATCTCCTTCTGGCGAGCCTCGGCGATCGTCCTCTCCGACCTCGCCTCCTCCGCCTACTACGCCGGCGGCGACGCCGAGAATGTCATCGGCAAGAGCGCCCCCTGGTTCATTCTGGCGGTCATGCTGTTCAGTTACGCAGTCCGCGCGCTCTACATTGAGTCGAGCAGCATGTTCGTGCGCGGCGGCGTTTATCGCGTGGTCAAAGAAGCGATGGGCGGCACTCTGGCCAAATTCTCGGTATCGGCCCTCCTGTTCGACTATGTGCTGACCGGACCCATCAGTGCCGTGTCCGCCGGACAATATCTCGCCGGCTTCATCAAGGACATGGGCGTTTACATGCATCGCCCTCTGGATTTTTCCGACAATCATTTCGCCGCCGGGCTGGCCGTGATTGTCGTGATTTATTTCTGGTGGAAAAACACCCAAGGCATGCACGAATCCAGCCAGAAAGCGCTTCAGATCATGGCCATCACCACGGTGATGGTGGTCATCTTGCTGATCTGGTGCACGATCACGGTTCTGCGCGCGCCCATCGTGCTGCCGCCGAATCCGTTTCACGCGGGCGTGGTTCCGCTGAACAAGGATTCTCTCGGCTGGCTCAACGCTGCATGGTTCAAGCATCTTCCGTTCAAAGCTCTCATCTCGATCATCGCGTTCGTCGGCTTCGGACATTCCGTGCTGGCGATGAGCGGCGAAGAAACGCTCGCGCAGGTGAACCGCGAAATCGAGCATCCCAAGCTGAAGAATCTGGAGAAGACCGGCGCTGTCATCTTCATCTACAGCCTTCTGTTCACCTCGCTGGTGTCGTTCTTCGCCGTGATGATCATCCCGGACAGCGTGCGGCCCAACTTCTTCGCCAACCTGATCGGCGGCATCGCCATGTACCTGGCGGGGCCGGTTTATCTGAAGCTCATCTTCCACGGCTTTGTAGTGCTGGTAGGCGTGCTGATTCTTGCGGGTGCGCAGAATACTTCCATCGTCGGCGCCAACGGAGTTCTGAACCGCGTCGCCGAAGACGGAGTCCTTACCAGTTGGTTCCAGAAGCCCCACAACCGCTATGGCACCAGTTACCGCATCATCAATCTGATCGTCGGCATGCAGTTGCTGACGATTCTTCTCAGCCGCGGCGACGTCTACCAATTGGCCGCGCTGTACGCTTTCGGCGTGATCTGGAGCTTTGCCATGAAGTCCATCGCGGTGCTCGTATTGCGCTTCACCGAGCCCGAAAACCGCGAATGGAAAGTCCCGGGCAACATTCACTTCGGCAAGACCGAGATTCCGATCGGCCTGACTCTGATTTCCGCCGTGCTGCTTATCACCGCGGTGGTGAACCTGTTCACCAAGTACGACGCCACGATCGCCGGCATCATTTTCAGTGCGGCCTTCTTCGGCATTTTCACGTTCTCGGAACGCCACGTGGCGAGAGAACGTCACGGCAAGCCTGAGCAACTCGACCAGTTCCGTGTCTATGGCAATCAGGAATTGGGCAGCGGCGCGATGGGAGTGCGTCCGGGGAACGTTCTGGTGGCGGTGCGCGATCCGCGGAATTTGTACTATTTGCGACACATCCTCAGCCACACCAACACGACCAAGCAGGACGTGGTCGTGATGAGCGCGCGGCTCTATCATCGCGAACATACGTTCAGCGGCAGCACCGTATTCGACGCGACGCAGGTGTTCGATCACTACGAGCAGGAGTTATTCACGGCAGCGGTGGCGGTGGCAGAGAAAGAAGGCAAGCCCATCTCGCTGCTGGTGGTGCCGGCGACGGACGTGTTTGAAGCGATCATGGTCACGGCACAGCGATTGGACTCCTCGCGCGTGGTGTGTGGCCTCTCCAACAAACTCACCTCCGACGAGCAGGCCAAACTTACTGGCGATGCCTGGGAGCGATTGCCCGAGCCGCGTCCCCGGCTGGCCATGGAAGTCTGCGGTCCCGACGGGGCGGTGCGTGAATACGCTTTGGGCCCGCATACGCCTCGCATGCGTCCACAGGATGTGGAGCTGATGCATAAGCTGTGGCTGGATGTAACGACGGATCCCAAGTTCGCGGGCGCACATCACTATCACATCGTGGCGTTAGCTTTGGAAGAACTGAAGCGGGAACTGAGCACCGAGCAGCGCGCCCAACTTCTGCAGAAACTGCACGATGACATCAACCCTACACGCACGGAGTAGGTTCCGTGACTACCCGGAATCAATAAGCCCCCAGCCGAAGCCGGGGGCTTTGATGTTTCTGTCAGGTATTTAGCTGTGCGCTTCGCGATGGCAGCAGGCCATGGCGGTCTTTTCGGATTTTGAGGCACAGCAGCCTTCCCAGTCGACAGACTGTGAACCTCCTAACTCGTTAGGATATGCACCAACGAGGTGCGCAGGTCAGGAAACCGAAAGGCGTATCCGCTCGCCTTGAGTTGCGCTGGCTCGACGTGGGTGCTGCCCAGCAGCAGCGTGGTTCCCATTTCTCCGAAAAGAAGCTTGATGGCGGTCGAGGGGACAGGGAAAACCGCCGGGCGATGCAGGACGCTCGCCAGCGTTTTGGTGAACTCCTGGTTGGTGACCGGCGCGGGAGCCACGAAATTGACGGGGCCGTGAATCCTGTCGTTTCTTAATACATGAAGGATGCCGCCGACCATATCCTGCACGTCGATCCAGCTCATCCATTGGCGGCCACTGCCGACGCGGCCTCCTAGGCCGAGCTTGAACGGCGTCAGCATCTGGCCGAGCGCGCCGCCCTTGGGACTCAAAACAATCCCGGTGCGGATATGCGCGGTGCGAATACCGGATTCGGCCGCTGCCTTCGCGGCAGCTTCCCATTCGATGCAAACCTCGGGTAGGAAGCCAGTCCCCGGCGCACTTGCTTCGTTCACAATCTCGTCACCGCGATCGCCATAGTAGCCGATCGCTGAACTGCAGATGAAAACTCGCGGCTTCGATGGCGTCTGAGCCAGCGCTTGCGCCAGGTGGCGCGTGCCCAGCACTCGACTGTCGCGGATGGCTTTCTTCTTGGCATCGGTCCAGCGGCCGACGATGGTTTCGCCGGCGAGATGGATCACCGCATCAAAGCCGGAAACCGTCTGGGGATCGAGCGGCCTGTCCGGACGCCAGGAAACCACGCTGTCCTTCCCCGCACTGGCGGTCGAAGCCCGCTTCAGCCGCACAATCGTCGCTCCGTCAGCTTCCAGCGACGGCTGCAACTCCAGCCCAATCGGGCCCGACATTCCGCTCACCAGGATGCGCATGGGTTCCTCGCTACGAGCAAACTGTAACAGAGTCCGGCGTGGCCGGCGCCCGCTTCTGAAATTTTGACCTGGACGATTGTTCCGGCTGGAATATCCGTGCCGTAGTTTTTGAAGTGCGAATCACACAAACGCGTGGCGAGGCGATCTCGGTGCCTTCGGGCACTCCCACGCGACATCGTATAATTCAGCCAGCGTTTCATCTGCCGGAGCCCCCACACCGCGCGGGTATAATCCATCATGGCGAGCTTGCGCCAACAGATCGCTACCACTGCCCTTACGCTCACCAAGTTTCGCGACTTGATGAAACGGATGCAGGAGAATCGTCCCAACGACGACCTCACCATCGTCAAGAAGGCCTACGACTACTCGCTGAAGAATCACGAGGGCCAGACGCGCGCCTCGGGCGAGCCCTACCTGGTGCATCCCCTCGAAGTGGCCCTGGTGCTTGCCGAAATGAAGATGGACCCGGTCGCCATTGCCGCCGGACTGCTGCACGATTCGGTCGAAGATACCTCAGTGACCATCGTCGACATCCGCAAAGAATTCGGCGAGCAGGTGGCGCACATCGTGGAAGGCGTGACGAAGATCAGCAAGATCGACTTCGCCACGCGCGAAGAACAGCAAGCCGAGAATCTGCGCAAGATGATGCTGGCCATGGTCGACGACATCCGCGTCGTGCTGATCAAACTTGCCGACCGCCTGCACAACATGCGCACCCTGGAGCATCTTCAGCCCGACCGACAGCGCAAGATTGCGGAAGAAACGCTGGAAATTTACGCGCCCATCGCGCACCGGCTGGGCATGGGCAAGATCCGCGGAGAACTGGAAGACCTGGGCTTCCGCTTCCTCGACCCGGTTGGCTACGAACAGATCGAAAAGTCGGTGAACGCTCGCCGCAAGCAGGGTGAAGCGTTCCTGGCCAAGATGCAGGTCATCATCGGCGACAAGCTCAAAGAGGCCGGCATCCAGGCGCGGGTGGAAAGCCGCATCAAGCGCCTCTACAGCATTCACAAGAAGCTGCAGCGCCAGCGTATTTCGGCCGACCAGGTCTACGACCTCTGCGCCATGCGCGTGATCACGCGCTCGCTGCAGGATTGCTACGCGGTGCTCGGGATCATTCACAATTTGTGGCGGCCGGTGCCAGGGCGCATCAAGGATTTCATTGCAATGCCGCGGCCGAATTTTTACCAGTCGCTGCATACCTCGGTTATTACCGACGACGGCACGCCGTTTGAAATCCAGATTCGCACCGAGGACATGCACAAGATGGCGGAGGAAGGCATCGCCGCCCACTGGAAATACAAAGACGGCCCGGTCTCGGCGCAGGACGAGCAGCGACTGGCATGGCTACGGCAGGTGGTCGAGTGGCAGCGCGACGTCAGCGATCCGAACGAATTCCTCTCCACGCTGAAAGTCGATCTCTATCCCGAGGAGGTATACACCTTCACGCCGAAAGGCAAGGTGGTGGTGTTGCCGCGGGAATCCACACCCATCGACTTCGCCTACACGATTCACACCGAAGTCGGACACACGTGCGTTGGTGCAAAGGTCAACGGACGCATGGTGCCGCTGCGCCACAAGCTGCATTCGGGCGACATCGTTGAGATTCTTACGCAGCCCGGCCACAAGCCGAGCCGCGACTGGCTGGCGCTGGTCAAGTCCTCGCGTTCGCGCAACAAGATCAAGCACTGGCTCAACGTTCACCAGCGCGAGCGCGCCATTGAAATTGGCAGGAAATTGATCGAAAAAGAAGCTCGCAAATACCGCATCGCGCTCAAGGAAATAAAGGACGAAGACCTGCTGAAGGTCGCCTCCGGCTACGGCCTGGGCAAAGTCGACGATCTGATGTCCGGTATCGGCTACGGAAAGTATTCGGCGCGCCAGGTTCTGGCACGCGTGCTGCCGGCTGGCGCAACGCACAACATCTCCGGCGAGATTGAATCCGAGGGGCTTACCTCCCAACCCGGCGGGATTGCCAGCGTGGTGCGACGCGTCTTCGGGGACCACAATGCCATCACCGTGCGCGGCCAGGGAGACATGCTGGTCTATCGCGCTCAATGCTGCAATCCTATCCGCGGAGAGAGCATTGTCGGCTACATCACGCGCGGCAAGGGTGTAGCAGTTCATTCCCTGCACTGCCCAAACGTGACCAATTTGATGTATGAGCCCGAACGGAAGATCGAAGTGGAATGGGCTCGTGACGACACCACGCCTACGTCTTACCCGGTCAAACTTACCGTGTTCTGCGACGATCGCTTCGGGATGCTCAAGAACATCACGGGCGTGATCGGCGACGCGAAATCGAATATCCGCAACATCACCGCCCACACGGCCAACAGCCAGGCCAGAGTCGAAGTGGTGCTTGACATCTCCGACATGAAGCACCTGGAGACGATCATCGTTGGCCTACGCAAGATTCCCGGCGTCCACGAAGTGCAACGGCTGCAGAAAATCTAGTCGCCGATTTCAAGCCGGTGGGTCTTGAGTGAAATCGGGATTTCTCGACACTTAACCAATTCTTCAATCGGTTTTCTTCACGTAATGGCGATGGGACGCAGTCTTGATCGTTGCTTCCTGGACAGCCCTTTTCGGAAAGGCTCCGTTGGGCACACCAAGAAGTCGGCGTAGAGATCGACAACCGATGCCGGGTTTGTGTACTTCGTCCTCTCTGATTTCGCCAGACCCGCTTCCAGCCATCCGATGACTCTATCCGACGAAGATTCGTCCGGCCGATATTCGTGGTGAGTCCCGATGTGCCAGATTCGCAGTTGCCCGTCGCCCCCGTAGAAACTAGCGCGACCGTGAATGAGTTGGCATGGGTCACTCGCATTTCCGGAAACCGTAAGGATTATGAGAAGCCCGAATGATGAAAGCAGGCGTTTCATGGCAGCAGTTTACTCGGCCAACAACATCGTTATCCAGCATGACTATCGTTACCAGGCCATTTCGCTCAAAACCCCTTCCCGTGCAAACTACCCAGAAACCAGAAGCGACCTCCGGGTCCGATGAACCACGCTCGCTCGCCAGCTTGCGTTCCGCCTGACAATCGGGTGCCGCGGTCTGTGTTACCCTGTGCCCTCTGCAGGTTTTACTGGGTACTGACGCTATGCGCGAAGTCATCTCCACCAAAGACGCTCCTCAAGCCATCGGGCCTTACTCGCAAGCCATCAAGGCCAACGGATTCATCTTCACGTCCGGCCAGGTCGCCATCGATCCGGCGACGCAGCAGGTCATCGAAGGCGATGTCGCCGCCCAGACGGACCGCGTCCTGCGCAATCTGTCGGAGATTCTCGAAGCCGCCGGCAGCGGACTGGGTAAAGTCGTGCGCTGCACCGTGTTCCTCAAGAACATGTCCGACTTCGCCGCCATGAACACAGTCTACGGCAAGTATTTCAGCAGCGTTCCACCCGCCCGGTCGACCGTGGAAGTCGCGCGGCTGCCGAAAGACGTGCTGGTGGAAATTGATGCGATTGCCGTGGAGTGAGGACGTGCCATGACGAAACACTCGGTCGCGGTGACTGCAGTTCTCGCGCTGACCGCCACCAGTCTCCTGGCACAGACCACGCCGCAGAAGCCCAAAGTTCAAGTCGTTCGTCCCAATACAAACGCTCCCACCAAGGTCACCGGCGACGGCGTCAAAACCGGCTCTGGCCTGCAGTATTGGGACATCAAGGCCGGCACCGGCCAGGAAGCCAAGGACGGCGACCACGTGAAGGTCCACTACACCGGATGGTTCACCAGCGGGAAGAAGTTCGACAGTTCCGTCGACGCGCACCAGCCCTACGAGTTCACGGTCGGCAAGGGTGATGTGATCAAAGGCTGGGACGAAGGCGTTACCGGAATGAAAGTCGGCGGCAAGCGCCAGCTGCGGATTCCGCCTGAGCTGGCTTACGGAGAGACGGGCTATAAGGACATCATCCCGCCCAATGCCACTCTGATTTTTGACGTGCAGCTTTTGGCAGTGTCACCGCCCGCACAATAAGGCAGACACACAAATCCCAGCTTGCGCGGAACCCGTGAATTTGTGAAAGGGAACTACGCCTTTACAACTTTGCCGCTGCGCAGGCAGGACGTGCAGACGCGGATGCGCTTGCCTTGACCATTGACTTTGGCGTGCACCGGACGCAGGTTGATGTTCCAGCGCCGCTTGGTCACGTTGTGCGCGTGGCTGATGCGGTTCCCCGCTTGCGGCTTCTTGCCGCAGATGTCGCATTGCTGTGCCATGATTCAGTACCACTCCCGGATCGTTCAGAACTTGTAGGGCAAACCCTGATTTTACAGGAGTAGGCGCAGATTCAGCAACCCTGCCTGTGCGATACTGACTTCATGCAGTCTCCCCTCCCATCAGCCGCTGCAGCCACCGATCCCAAGTCAGTTAAGGTAAATCTGACCACGGGCACGGGCGTTGACATCGAGTGGAACGACGGCCACGTATCGCACTACAACTTCGTCTTCCTGCGCGACGCCTGTCCCTGCGCCATGTGCGAGGAGGAGCGCACGAAATCCGGACGGCGCCGTGGCGATCCACCCAGGCTCGCGCCCGGTGCGCTGCCGATGTTCAAGGCCGCCGCCAAACCAGTTTCGGCCGAAGGCGTAGGCAAATATGCCATCAAGTTCACCTGGAATGACGACCACGATCTGGGGATCTATTCGTGGCGCTATTTGCGGGAAATTTGCCCGTGCGAGGACTGCAAGTCCGAGCCGCTGGAAACTGGGGCGTAGCGTACGGGAGCACGCCAATGCGGGAAAATCGGTTCAGCCAGACCGCGCAGAGGGTAGCCCTGCGCCGAGCCGCGCATCAGCTTTTCGACGAGCCCAAGGTACTCGACGATCCGCTGGCGATGCGCATTATCGGAGTTGAGGCGGCGGATGGACTAAAATCCTCGCCGCAGGAAAACCACGGTTTTTCCCGCGCCTTCCGGGCGTTCATGGCGGCACGCAGCCGCTACGCGGAAGACGAGCTCGCTCGATCGGTGGCGCGCGGTGTCAAACAATGCGTCGTGCTCGGCGCTGGTCTGGACACGTTCGCCTGCCGCAACCCCCATTCCGGCCTGCAAGTGTTTGAGGTGGATCATCCCGCAACTCAGGAATGGAAGCGCGCTCAATTGCACGCGGCTGGCATTGCCATTCCACGAAATCTGACTTTCGTGCCGCTCGATTTTGAACTGCAGGTCTTAGCGTATGGTCTACGGCAGGCAGGGTTCGACGACAACCAACCGGCATTCTTCTCCTGGCTCGGCGTGACGCCGTACCTCACTCAAGCCGCCTGCATGGCAACGCTAAGTTTCATTGCGAGAATGCCGGCCGGTAGTGGCGTGGTCTTCGATTTCGCAGTCGACCGTAAACTGCTCAATCCGGGTCAGCGGATGGCCCTCGACGCCCTCGCCAGGCGCGTTGCCGCGGCAGGCGAACCTTTCCAGCTGTTTTTTGACCCTGGAGAATTGCAGAAGGAGTTGAGGGAGATGGGATTCCGCCGCACCGAATTCCTCGACCGCGAACACCTCAACGCACGCTATTTCAACGACCGTACCGATGGCCTGCGTGTCCGCGGCGGACTAGGTCATCTGATGAGCGCGTGGCGGTGAGTGGGAGTCCTCAATCGGATCCGACGAGTCGCTCTCCGTCGCAACCGCGAATGCCTGTAAAATCGAATCATCACCACCGGAGCCGCTTCCGCATTGTCTTTTCTAGACCAACTGAATCCCGAGCAGCGCGAGGCCGTCGAAACCACCGAGGGCCCGGTGCTGATTCTTGCCGGCGCGGGCAGCGGCAAGACGCGCGTGATCACCTACCGCATCGCCTATCTGATCGAGCATAAGGGAGCGATGCCGGAATCCGTTCTGGCGATGACCTTCACCAACAAGGCTGCCGCCGATATGGGCGAACGCGTCGAGAAGCTGGTCGGCGGGCTGAGCATCGCCAAGCCGGTCATTTCCACGTTCCATTCGTTCTGCGTGCGGCTTCTGCGCCGTGATATCGAAGCTCTGCGCATTCCGTCGTCCGTGCCGGGCCAGCCGCCGATCGGCCACACCAGGAACTTCGTGATTTACGACGAGAGCGACATGCAGTCGGTGGTGAAGTCGATCATGAAGCGGCTTGGCATCGACGACAAACAGCTCACACCTCGCATCGTGCTGGGCCGGATCTCGTGGGCCAAGAATCACATGCTCGATCCGCAGGAACTGTACTTGCAATCGGCCGATCCGAAGACCGAGAAAATCGCCCACCTCTACGAGGAATACCGCAAGGAACTGCGCAAAGCGAACGCGCTCGACTTCGATGATCTGCTGCTGGAAGCGGTGCGGTTGCTGAAGTCGGCGGCGCAGGTGCGGGAATACTACAACCGGCGCTTCCAGTACCTGCTGATTGACGAGTATCAGGACACGAACCGTCCGCAGTACGAACTGATGCGCATGCTGGCGGGCGAGCGCCACAACGTGTGCGCCGTGGGCGATGAGGACCAATCGATCTATTCCTGGCGCGGGGCGGACATTCGCAACATTCTGGAGTTCGAGCAGGATTTTCCCGAGGCCAAGATCATCCGGCTGGAGCAGAATTACCGATCGACGCAGAACATTCTGCAAGCCGCCTCGGCGGTGGTTGCCAACAACCTCCGCCGCAAGGGCAAGAACCTATGGACGGCGCGCCAGGGCGGCACCAGGATCGGATACTACGAAGCGCCCGACGGCGAGAACGAAGCATTGTTTGCCGCCGACCACATCGCGAAATATCTGCGCGCAGCGGGCGGTCACGCCGAGCACGGCGAAACTCCGCGCGCGGCCGTGCTCTACCGGACCAACTCACAGTCGCGGCTATTTGAAGAAGCGATGCGCCGCTATGGCCTCAAGTACAAAGTGGTCGGCGGGTTTTCGTTCTACGAGCGGAGCGAGATCAAAGACATGATCTCGTACCTGAAAGTCATCCTGAACCCGGATGATTCGATTTCCCTGCTGCGCGTGGTCAACACGCCGGCGCGCGGGATTGGCAAGGGCACCATCGACACGCTGGAGCAACTGGCGCTGGAAACGGGGTTGTCATTGTGGGGTGCGATTGGAGAGGCGATCAAGCGGCAATTGCTGCCTCCGAGGGCGATCTCGTCGCTCAAGACTTTTCAGCAGCTCATTGAGGATGCCCGAGCCATGCTGGCGGGAACGATCGTGGAGCAACTGGAGCAGAGCGCGGCGGCGTCAGCGCCCGCCGAGGTCGAGGACGTTGCGGTGGAATCGACCGATCGCGCGGTCGACGATGCGGCTGAGTTTGATCCCGGGGAATTTGAAAACTTCTCTTTCGATTTTGGCGCCGCGGCTGGGGAAACCGGAGAACACAAAGGGTCTCTCGACTCCTCTCGGGATGACAACCCGAGTGAGGACGCGAGGACCCCGCCTGACGCATCCTTCCCAACTCCCAGGGTCAACACGTCCGACATTCTCAAGTTCCTGATCGACCGTACCGGCTACATCAAGCTGCTGGAAGCGGAGGACACGCCGGAAGCGTTCTCCCGCATCGAGAACCTGCGCGAATTGGTGAACGCCGCCATGGATTCGCGCGATCGTGGCGAAACACTCGACCAGTTTCTGGACCACGCCGCGCTCATCGCCGACGCCGACGATTACGACGAGCGCTCCCAGATCACGCTAATGAGTCTGCACGCAGCCAAAGGCCTGGAGTTCCCACTGGTCTTTCTGAGCGGGCTGGAAGAAGGACTCTTCCCGCATTCCCGTACCATGCTCGTCCCCGAGGACATTGAGGAAGAACGTCGCCTCTGCTATGTGGGCATGACGCGGGCCATGGATCAACTCATCCTGTCACGGGCCGTCTACCGGCGGCGTTATGGCAGCGACCTTCCGGAAGCCAGCGTCCCGTCGCGATTCCTTGAGGAAGTACCGGGGCCGTTGATTGAAGAGCTGGGAGGGGCGCGGGTTCGCACGGGAACGGGCACGTACGGTCGATCCGCGGGCCGAGGGTCAACGACCTACGACTCCGGATCCGGGCACTACTCTTACGAAGACGAAGACCAAAGCGCATCCTGGTATGAATCCGGGATAGGACGGAACCAGCGTCCGCCTGCTTCCAAACCGACGCCGCCAGCGCGTCCTTACAACTCGATCGAGAACATTGCCGAGTTCTTTGCCACCCGCGGCAAAAAGTTCTCCCTACCCAAAACTGCCCCCGTCGAGGAACCGACGGGCAAGCGTGGATTCCGCCCCGGACAGCGCGTCCGGCACCCAAAATACGGGGAAGGCACGGTCTACCAGCGAGAAGGAGAAGGCGAAGAAGCCAAGATTACGGTACAATTTCCACGCTTCGGCTTGAAGAAGCTGGTGGAGAAGTACGCCCAGCTGGAAAAAGCTTGACCTGTGGTCAGCCGAAAGCAGCGATCCCCGAAATCATGATGAACAAGACATCGAAGCTCGCGGTAGCCGTTGTGCTGCTATTGTCCGCCGTTGGGTTCGCGCAGAAGCGATCGGCTCCATCGCGCCCGACGCGGCGGCCGGATCCGGCCAAGCCAGCGTCGGCCCCCGGGACTCCAGCGCCGAGCGGAGAATTCTTTTCGATCCTCGACGGTTCGCCCATGCTGCTCACGCTGCATCACGACACCGAGGTCGGCACCAACAAGCCGATCGACGTCTATGATTTCGTCATCGAACTGCAGGTCATGAATTCCGACGGCGACTTCGAGCCCGTCGGACTTCAGATTCACAATTTCTACACGGCCAAGCCGCAGGATCCGAACAACGATGTCTACCCGCGCGGTGCGCTTGATTGCCGCAAGTGGTACTACATCGATTCCTATCTGCAGCGCCGCCGCGACCCGAACAACAAGACCTGGTGGCCCTACGTGGAGTTCACCGTCGCGGAGGGCGCACGCATCCTCCAGACCAACGAGCATGGGAACGTCTGGTGGAGTGACGACATTCAGTGTTGGGGAGCGCAGGATCGCTTCCCACCGTTCTGAGTAACTGCAATTCAATTAACGAAACGAGGACGTAAGTACACAGGAATGGCCAATACATCGAAGTTAAGCCGAGACGAACGCAAGAAAGTAAAACGCACCGCGCGCAAGAAGCGCAAAGCGGAAAAGCCGCTCAAGCCTCGCGATTATCCGCGTGGATCGAAAAAGCCGAAGGTCAAGAAGCTGGCTCGCGGCCAGGCGAAGCGGTAGGTAGCATTCGGCATTGAATTCTTCGGCACTGTTCCCGCCCCGTGAAACTAACGCGGGGTGGGACGGCCGAAGAGTGCAGGCGTTCGGATCTGATCCCGCCGTCCAGGAGAACCATACCCTTTGGCGCAACCGACAACCACCGAACCTCCGGGCGATAAAGTTGTCCGTACGTCCAGCAGCCAACTGCTCTGCTGCAAGTCCATCGACAAGCTGATTTCCGACGCGGATCATCCGGAAAGCAGGCTCAGCAAGTCGTTGGGGCCGTGGTCGCTGACTGCGCTTGGGATCGGCGCTATCATCGGGTCCGGCATTTTTGTACTCACCGGCACTGCGGCGGCGGGAGAGTACTTCCAGGCCCCAAACATTTTGCACGCGCAGGCGCTTGACGTGATTGTCAGTTTCCTGCGCACCGGTCACGTCGCGGGAGCGCTGATGCATGGCAGGCCTCCGGCTGGACCATCGATTGCTATTTCTTTTTTCCTGGTGGCGATTGCGTGCAGCTTCGCCGGATTGTGCTACGCCGAACTGGCCTCGATGATTCCCATCGCAGGCAGTGCCTACACTTACTCCTACGCCACGCTCGGTGAAATCTTCGCCTGGATCATTGGTTGGGACCTCATCCTGGAATACGTGGTCAGCAACGTTGCCGTGGCGGTGAGCTTTGCCGGCTACTCGAAGGCACAACTGGCGGTCTTCGGCCTCAACTTGCCCGAAAAATGGGCGAGCCCAGTGTGGGCTTCGGGCCAATGGACGGGCGCATATTTCAATGTGCCGGGATTTCTGATTGTGTTTTTCCTCACGCTGTTGCTGGTGCGCGGCATGAAGGAATCGGCCGAGACCAACAACATCATGGTCGCTATTAAGATTGGCGCCATCCTCACGTTTTTGGTGGTTGGCGGAATGTTGGTGAAGCCGGCGAACTGGACTCCATTTGCGCCTTCGGGCTTCGGTGGAATCGTGACCGGCGGGGCCATCGTGTTCTTTACCTATATCGGCTTCGATTCCGTCTCCACCGCCGCTGAGGAGTCGCGCAATCCGCAGAAGGATTTGCCCTTCGGCATCATCATGTCGTTGGTGATTTGCACGCTGCTCTACGTCGGCGTCGCCGTCGTACTGCTCGGCATGATGAGGTACACGACTTTCGTCTCCGGAGCGGCCGCCGAAGCGCCTGTGGCCTATGCGATGAAGTATCTGGGCGTACACCCGTTCTTCCGGTCCGTCATCGTGATTGGAGCCTTGACGGGGATGATTTCCTCGTTGCTGGTATTCCAGTACGGGCAGGCACGCATCTGGTATGCCATGTCTCGCGACGGCCTGTTGCCAAAACTGTTCTCGGCGGTGCACCCGAAATATAAAACCCCGCACTGGTCCACCTGGATCGCGTGCTTTGCCGTGGGCATACCCGCGGGGTTCGTGGATATCGGCGATGCCGCCGATCTCGCCAACATCGGGACGCTGTTTGCTTTCGTCCTGGTTTCGCTGGGCGTAATCCTGCTGCGCCGCCGACAGCCCGATCGCAAGCGCGCGTTCCGGGTTCCGTTTGTACCGTGGTTCCCGCTTCTTTCCGTGCTATTTTGCGGAGGCCTGATGTTCGGCCTCACCCTGATCACGTGGCTGCGCTTCGTGATCTGGCTCGCACTGGGCCTGCTGATCTACGTTTTCTACAGCCGTCACCGCAGCGAGTTCGCAGCGAAGTAATCGGAAGCTACTTCGTCCAAGCCTTCTCAAGGAACAAGTACCGATCCCGGAACTCGTCCTTATGCGCGGACGATTGCGCGTCGAGGAACATCACTGGATACCCGTCAGAAGCCTTGTACGCCGGCCACTTCGGCAGGCCCTCGCCATTTGGATCGCCGCTGCGCGCGAAGTTGCTCCAATATTTCTGCATCAGCTCGCTGACCTGCCGATCATCCGCCGTCCAGTTGGCATCTGTCTTGGAATCGAGCTGTCCGAAGACGTATTCAATCTCCGCCGAGTGATACGCGCCCAGATGCGGCGCCTTGGGATCTTTCGGCGTTGGGGCCATGTCGAAGCGGTAGCGATAGATGGGCTGTTTGCCGGTCTTGGATTGCGCTTCGATCCACGCCCAGGTCGAGTACGCAATGAATTGGTCCCCGGCGAAGTCCATCACCGAGCGCGTCAGGTGCTCTTCCGTATCGATCGGGTACAAGCGAAGAAGTTCGTCCGCCTTATCGCCAAACTCTTTCTTTGCATTCGCCGTCACACTCTCAACCGTGGGCTTTTGCGGAGCAAAGGCAATCTCGAAGCTGCCTTCGTCGTGATTCCAGCCCGCCAGCAGCGGTACATCGTTCTGCTTGCCTGCCGCGAAGATGGCAGGAACGGACTCGGGCAGGAAATAGCCGTCGATATCCGGGCCAAAGTCGAAGCCCTGCGATTTCGGCGGCGCGAACGCTTCGAGGAGCTTGTCGGCCGGCAGGGCGCGCAGTTCAGCCATGGACTCGACACCAACTTTTTCTTTTACGGTCTTGAGGTCCTTCTGCTCACGCTCCGTGAGCGGCTCGAATGATAGACCGCGGAAAGCGGCACCGCTTTCGCCGATTGCTTTTTGGAACAATCCCTTGGCCAGTGGCGATGCCATTTGCGCGCTTACGGAAAACGACCCGGCGCTTTCGCCGAAGATCGTTACGTTGCCTGGATCGCCGCCAAACGCTCTGATGTTTTCATGCACCCACCGCAGCGCCGCCAGTTGATCCAGCAGGCCGTAATTGCCAGAAGCGTGGTGCGGGGATTCCTTGGTCAGTTCGGGATGCGTGAGAAATCCGAACACGCCGAGGCGGTAGTTCATGGACACCACGATCACACCCTGCTGCGCCATATGCGTGCCGTCCTGGCGCGCTTCGCTGGTGGTGCCGGCAACATAGCCTCCGCCATAGATCCAAACCATCACGGGAAGCTTGCCGGCAGCGGACTTCGAGGGTACCCACACATTCAGGGAAAGACAGTCTTCGCTCCCCCCGGAGTCGCGGAAATTCATGTCGCCGAACACCCTGCCCTGCATGCAGTGCGCGCCAAACTCCTTCGCCGGACGCACACCTTTCCACTTTGCGGCAGGCACCGGCGGCTTCCAGCGCAGGTTCCCGACCGGCGGCGCGCCGTAGGGAATCCCCAGGAACGAGCGAACCGTCCCGTCGTCCTTGCCTTCTACTACTCCCAACCTGGTTTTGACCCGCGGCGTGGACGATTCAGCAAAAGTACTCAGCGAAACGGCGATGGTGATCAACGCAATCAGCACATTGCGGACGGTGGACGAGTGCATGTCTTTGCCTCCAGCTTTTTCAGGGACTCCGGATTGTAACGGAAAGCGGCGACGAATGGGATGACGGAGGGTCCCGGGCCAGGTCTCTCGCAAATCTGCAGGCTGCAAACTACAATCTGAAAGTATGTCTGCTGACCGTACACCAAGCGCCTTTATACGTCAGCTTCCCAAGGCGGAGTTGCATTTGCATCTGGAAGGAGCCGTCGAACCGGCCACGCTGCTCGAATTGCGAGAGCTTCACGGCGACCGATCGACCCTGGAAGCAGTCCAGGCACTCTACCAATACAACGACTTTCAGAGTTTCCTGATGGCGTTCAAGGAAGTGAGCGCCCATTTGCGCGGACCCGACGACTACGAGTTGATCACCTACCGGCTCATGCAGCGGCTGAAACAAGAGAACGTCTTGCATGCCGAAGTCTATGTTGCAGTCGGTGTGTGCCTGTATCGCAGGCAGGATTTCCCAGCTATCTTTGAGGGGCTGGAGCGTGGGCGGGCGCGCGGGGCGAAGGATTTTGGGGTCTCTTTATTGTGGATTTTCGACGCCACGCGTCACTTCGGAGTCGAAGAAGCGCAGAGGGTGTTTGAGCTGGCGGTGCATTTTCACGACCGGAATGTGGTGGGCATCGGTATCGGCGGAGACGAGCAGAAAGCACCTCCGGAGCTCTTTCGGAGCGTGTACGGTTACGCCGAATTGAACGGCCTCCGGCTTACCGCGCATGCGGGAGAGACGGGATCTCCGGAGTCGATTTGGGGAGCATTGAACCTGCACTCGGAGCGTATCGGCCACGGATTGAGCGCCGCGCAAGATCCGGATCTGATCGAGGAACTCGCCTACCGTCAGATTCCGGTGGAAATCTGCCTGACCAGCAATCTGCGCACCGGAGTGTGCAAAGCGATCGGCGAGCATCCGGTGAGGAACTATTTCGATCAGGGAATCATGATCACGCTGAACACCGACGATCCCGCGATCTTCAGCACGACCTTGTCGCGCGAATATCAGCTGGCGCAGGATAGCTTTGGCTTCACGGATGAACATCTGCGGGAACTGGCTCGGAATTCGTTCGAGGCCTCGTTTCTGCCAGTGGAGAAGAAGGTCGAGATGCTCGGGTTGTTTGACGCCGCCGCCGCACGCTGAATCGCATTTCCGAGTAAACTTCCGTAGGCCGAACCCGGGGAGCGTCATCCGTCGGAGAAAGCACTATGCCCGTTCGTCCCATCCTTCAACTTGGTGATCCCCTTTTGCGGCAGAGGACGGTTCCGGTGGACGATCCAGACACGGGGGAAATCCGTGATCTGGTGCGCGACCTCAGTGATACGCTGGCGCATTCGCGCGCGGCCACTGGCTACGGACGCGGCATTGCAGCCCCCCAGCTGGGCGTGTTGAAGCGCGTGATCTTTTTGAAGCTGCCCGGGGTTGAACCCTGGCCGCTGATCAATCCGGAGATCGTCGACTACGGGCCGGAGAAAATTGTGGTGTGGGACGCATGCTTGAGCTTTCTTTCGATCTTCATGCAGGTGGAACGCAAGCGGAACATCACCGTGCGCTACCAGAATCTGCAGGGTGAGGCTCTTGAGTTCGATGCGGGCGAAGAACGGGATTTGTCCGAACTTCTGCAGCACGAGATCGATCATCTCGACGGCATCCTATGCATCGACCGCGTTACCGATCCCAAAATGATCGTTACGCGCGAGGAATTCGAGAAACGCTATCGTGATGCGAGTCCCTATGCGGTGACACAGGCAAAGTGATGGCGCTGCATATCGGCATTGTCGCCTGCAGCACGGAAGGAGCGGCTCTCTGCTATCGCACCATCTCGCTGGAAGGTGCGGAGAGGCTGGGCCGCCACGATCATCCCGAGGTTTCCCTGCATTCGCATTCGCTGGCGCAGTACATGAAGTGCATCGATGCGGATGATTGGGTGGGCGTATCCGAGCTGATGCTGTCGTCGGCCCAAAAGCTGGCGCGGGCGGGTGCCGACTTTCTGATTTGCCCGGACAACACGATTCATCAGTGCTTCGATCTGGTGGAGCATCGTTCGCCGCGGCCCTGGCTGCACATTGCGCGTGAAGTTTCGGCGGAAGCACAACGCAGCGGGTTCAAACGGCTGGCTGTGCTGGGCACGCGGTATTTGATGGAAGGGCAGGTGTACCGTGACGCGCTGGCTACAGCGGGCATCGAGCCTCGCGTACCATCGGCAAAACAGCGGGAGAAGATCAACCGGATCATCTTTGACGAAATGGTGAATGGACAATTCCTGCCACAGTCGCTGGAGTATTACCTGTCGGTGATTCGCCAGATGAAGAGCGAAGGCTGCGACGCGGTGGTGCTCGGCTGCACAGAGATTCCGCTGCTGGTGACGCCAGAAGCCTCGCCGCTGCCCACACTCGACTCCACGCGGATCTTGGCAAGGGCGGCCTTGTCCAAGGCAATCGAAGGCTGAGGTTCGGTAGGTGGGCTGGTGGTTCGCTCGCAGGAGCGCCGGCAGCGGCACGTCAGCCGGACACAATCACGGAGCCGTAGAGTATCGGGTGCGGAGACCGCATAAATCCGAAATCAAGGACCGAGCAATAGTGCCCACTCACCAACTCAAATTCCGCCAAATCCCAGGCACCTACGCCATCGTCCGCCTCGCTCCCGACGCGCCAGTCCCCGATTGGGCCACGAAGGGCGCCTTCAGCTCGATCACGCGCACCCCCGATGAACTCTCCGTCGTTTGCCCGATTGAGAATCTTCCCGCAAACGTGCTTTCGTCGCACCGCTGGATCTGCCTGAAGCTCGAAGGCCCGTTCCCCTTCTCCTTGACTGGAATATTGCTGTCATTCATTGAGCCAATCTCGGCAAGCGGTATTCCTGTTTTTTCGATCTCGACCTTCGACACCGACTACGTTTTGATCCAGGAAGAACACGAGGGAACCACCCTCGATCTGTTGCAGGCCGTTGGCCATCGATTGAAAAACTGAACGGGGAATACTTATCCACGAACAGAAAGGATCCTAGCGCGGGAACGATGGCTCCGCGTCACTGTTTCAAGCAATATATTTATTATCAATGCTTTACATCGTGTAACGCCCAACGAAAAACCTTCCGGACAGGGCAATTAGTACTCTGTTTATGAGTATATTTTACGCTTGACATACTCATATCCTGACGATAGGCTTGATGAGGAATTAGCAGAAGCGGGCACATCTGAGTGGTCCAACTTTGGAGGAATGTGATGAATCTGGGACTGGAGTTTTCCAAAGAACGAGAACCAGACCTTAAACGGCTGCTGGCGGCGACAGGTACCCAGCAGTTAAAGGATCTAGTAAACGACGCGTTGAGCATCTTGGAGTGGGCGGTAGAAGAGGTTTCCGCCGATAACGAGATCGCTTCCGTAAACGAAGAAAAGGAAGTATACAGGGTCCTATCGACCCCGGTGCTGGACCGGGTGGCCCGAAAAGCGCGGGGCGAGGCGGCGGCCTAAACCCATGCGATTAAACTTTGAGTTTTCCGACGAGCGGGTCCAGGATCTAAAAGTCCTTCTCAGCCGTAGCAAGGCTGAGACGATGAAGGACTTAGTGAATAACGCGCTAACCATCCTGGAATGGACAATCGACGAAACCGAAGCGGGCAACGAGATCGCGGCGATTAACGAAGAAAAACAGGTCTACCGCGTACTCATTACACCCATTCTTCAAGGGATAGCTAGAAAGTCCAAAGAAGACCCAACAAGAGTAGCCGCCGCAGCCAAATCATAGGGAGTCATCGGGGACCTGCTCGACTCATCGGGTACTAACAATCATGTACTTGAAACAGGAGCGTTCGAAATGAGCCCTTCCCCCAATCGCACCACGTCATCAGTGACGGCGAAAGAATGGGTCCGGGCGACCCAGGACCGGATCGTTACCTTTCTGCTTGTGGCTTATGGCAGCCTGCTGGCGGCCACGATGCTGATCTTCTTCCTGCAGGGCTTCAAGCTATGGGGATTCAACTTGGATACCTCCATCCTGAAGTGGCTGGGAGGAGCGACCATTGGTGAAGTGGCCGGACTGCTGGCGATTGCAATCAAGCGTCTCTTCAAGAGCTAAGGCGACTGCATTCACCACTTCTTCGGTTCGACTCTTACAACTTCCCGGCGAAAATTTCCTAGGCATTTGGGAGGACCCATTTTTGTCCCCCGGTTCGATGGCTCCTGTTTCTCCGGCTTTTTCTTGCTGATCTCGTTCATGGATCCGCCCGCTCCAAAGGATGTATGCGAACAACAAGGCACCCTCACCGTGGCAGAAATCGCGGTGCTTATTCAGATGGCCTTTACCGCAGGAGCCCGACCGGGGAAGGAACAACGGCGAAATGGAAACCTCAGCCCTGTGGGGAAGGCGGGAAAATACCACAGCCATGGGCGAATTACAAGCCGTTCTCCGTTGCCGCGTTCTCCGTTGCCACTCGCTGGCAGAAATACTCCGTCCGGATGTAACCGGAAGATCTTGGGGCCCAGCGTATGCTGTAATAGAAGCATCGACCTCAAATGCCTTCCGTTCTTACATCCCTGCGCCGTCGTTCCCTTGCCCTGCACCGCAACCTGCGCGGGGCGAAGATGATCGCAAACGCTGTTGCCGACACCGATCATCCGCTGCTGGCGCACATCATTCCCATGCGGCGCTGCAACCTCGCCTGCACCTACTGCAACGAGTTCGACGACGTATCGAAGCCCGTTCCGATCGAAGAAATGTATCGCCGAATCGACAAACTGGGCGCCCTTGGCACATCCGTCGTCACGATTTCGGGCGGCGAACCGCTCATGCATCCCGAACTCGACGACGTGATTCGCCGCATTCGGCATAACGGCATGGTGGCGGGGCTCATCACCAACGGATATCTGTTGGTCGCTGACCGTATCCAGCGGCTGAATCGCGCCGGGCTTGAGTGGCTGCAGATTTCCATCGACAACGTCAATCCAGATGAAGTTTCAAAGAAGAGCTTGAAAGTTCTCGACAAGAAGCTGCAACTGCTCGCCGAGCATGCGGACTTTCACGTGAACATCAATTCCGTGGTCGGCGGCGGAATCGCGCATCCGGAAGATGCGTTGGTCATCGGCAAGCGAGCCGTGGAACTCGGCTTTAGCTCCACGATCGGAATCATTCACGACGGCAGCGGGCAGTTGCAGCCGCTGAATGACGTGGAGCGCGGCATCTACCACGAGATGCAGGCGCTCGAGAAGAGCAGCTTCACCCGCATCAACGCGTTTCAGGACAACATCGCCAAGGGCCAGCCCAATGACTGGCGTTGCCGCGCCGGCGCGCGCTACCTCTACATCTGCGAGGACGGCCTCGTGCACTACTGCTCGCAGCAGCGCGGATATCCCGGCGTTCCGCTTGCGACCTACACGAAGGACGACCTGCGGCGCGAGTATCGGACGGAAAAATCCTGCGCCCCGCACTGCACGGTGTCGTGTGTGCATCAGGTGTCGATCTTTGATTCCTGGCGCGCGCCGCAGCATCCCGCGCCGCCCGTCGCCACGGCGCCACCCCGCGAACTGGTGCAGATCAAGTAAGCTGTCCGCCCTCGGCTAGCCACCGAATCTGAAAGCCTACTTCTTCGGCTGTGCGCTTGGCGGCAGGATTCCGTTCATCCGCAGATACATCGCCGCCGCGCCGTAGTGGTCCGCCCATCCGCTAGCCAAGCCCAATGCAGCCATGGCACGGGGAAACTGGCGTCCACCGAACAACTCCACCGTATCGCCGAGCTTGGAATCATCCATCTTACCCAGCGCGTCGCCGCAGAAAACGTAAGACGCTTTCACCGCCGCCACCAGCACATCTTTGGAGTCGGTGTCTTTCGGTTCATCGACTTTGGGCGCAGGGACGTCAGCTACCTTTGAGCAAAGGGAATTGTTCGAAGAAGCGATGTGCGCCACCAAATGAGCAAACGTGATTTGATCGGCGGTCGGCTTGTAAGAGTACTTGTCGGCGGGCATGGCTTCGACGGCGCCCACGATGTTGGTCTGCGAGCGCTGAATCAACAAGCGAAGCGAAGTTGCGACTGGATCTTTGGTTGGCGCAGCGGCGGGGGCAGCTTTCGGTGCCTGGGCTTGGGCATAAGCGAGCGCGGCAGACACCACGATACTGATGACAGCGAGAGTGCGTTTCACGGAGCCTCCTGAGGTGGTTAGCATATAACGGGCAGGGATGAATGGTCACGTTGCTCTACCGATTGAATGACAAAACATTCCTCACAGGAAACACAGAGTTGCGCAAATCATCCGCCGTGGCACAATAGCGCGATGCCCGCTGCGATGCCGTCTTCTCCCTTTTTCTACGGAACCGCCTGGAAAGAAGATCGCACTGCCAGCCTGACGGAAATGGCGCTGCGCGCTGGATTTCGTGCTGTCGATACCGCCAACCAGCGGCGGCACTACTTCGAGGCGGGCGTCGGCGAGGGACTGGCTGCAGCTTACAGCGCAGGAATCGCAAAGCGCTCGGAGTTGTTCCTGCAGACCAAGTACACCTACCAGCGCGGTCAGGATCATCGCCTGCCCTACGATCCCGCGGCTCCGCTGCCGCAGCAGGTATCTCAATCTCTGGCGAGTTCTCTGGAGCACCTGGGCACGGATTACGTCGACAGCTACGTTTTGCACGGGCCTTCGTCGGGCTATGGCTGGACCGATGCGGACTCCGAAGTCTGGGAATCGATGCGGTGCGAACGCGATGCCGGACGCACACGCGCACTCGGTATCAGCAACGTGTCGCTGCAGCATCTCGACGAGATGGACGCCCAACGTCTAGAGATGCCGGCCTTCGTGCAGAACCGCTGCTTTGCCCGCCTGGGTTGGGACCGCGACGTTCGCCAGTTCTGCAACCAGCGCAGTATCACTTACCAGGGATTCTCGCTGCTCACCGCAAATCCAGAAGTGCTCGGTCATCCTCCGTTCGTGCAGCTGGCCGCGAGCCTGAATGCAAATCCGGCGCAAATTGTGTTCGCTTTTGCGCACGCGATCGGAATGCTGCCGCTGACCGGCACCTCCAGCGACGAGCATATGCGGCAAGACCTCGACAGTCTGCAGATCGTGCTTCCTGTCGAGGTCGTCCGCGCCGTCGAATCGATGGCGGGCTGATTCCGCTACTTAATCGCCGGCTTGATGGTCGCCGCTGCCGGCTTCAGCGTCGCTCCCTGCTTCTCCCGCCGCATCTGCGCCGCGAGTTCCTTGATCTCCGCCAGATCGCGCTGCATTTCGCTCCACCCGTACCACAGGGCGTAGTCCGGACTCGCGTGGAATGTGCCCTGGAACGTGCGCATGCGGTGCTCCAGATACATGACGAACAGTTTCTGCTCGACCACGGTGGGCGCGTCGTGGAACGTCAGCAGGTTCGGGAACGGATACGCGTAGTTCGCCGGCTTCGGCAGGACGCCGTCTTTGTAGAGGCCGGCGACGATGTGGATCGCCTCGGCCATCAAGTGGTCGGCGTTCTTGATCATCTCATCGCCCTGCTCCAGTTGCTGCTTGGCGAAGCTCGCCGCATGGCACTGGCCGCAGGTCTTAAGCATCTTGTCGCGTTCGCGCTGCCAGTCTTCCTGCGTCAGGCGAGCTAGGTCCGCTGCCTTGACCACGTCGACGAGTTTGGTCGGCTGTCCTTGCGGATCGAGCACGCCCAGCGCCTGCAGGATCGTCGCCCGATCGGCGGCCCACTGCTTGTCTTCCGGCAGAGGCAGGCGCACCGCCAGGAATCCCCACGCCGTACGCACTTCATGATTGCCGTCCTGCATGTGGCAGGTCTGGCAGGTGGGCGCAGAGGCATCCGCCTTCAAAATACCTTTCTGTTTCAGCTCACTGCGCACGCCGTGCTTCGACGCCGAATACATCTCCCACTGCGGATGGTCAAAGCCCATGTGGCAGGTCTCGCAGGCCTGCGGAGACTTGGCTTCTTCCACCGAGAACGTATGGCGCGTGTGGCAGGCGTCGCATTGCGCCGCGCCGAACTCCATGCCCGCACCATTCTGGCGGAGCTCGGCCAGTTCGGCGGCGGACTTGTCGCCGATCTTGTGGCAGCCGCCGCAGCCTTTCTCTCCCTGCGTCATCGCCATGGGCTGCCAGTGGATGGTGGGCATCGCTTTCATCGCGGCCCAGGCAATCGCATGCTTGCCCTTATGGAACTGCGTCACTTGCGTCTCGTGGCATTGCCCGCAGGTCTCCGGCGTAGGGATCTTCGCCTTGGTTACGTCGCTGGCCGAAGTGTGTTGATCGCCGTGACACGCCACGCAGGTGATCTCAGCGGCGCTGTGCTTGCTGAGTTTCCAATCCGAAACAATGTTAGGGGTGACTTTACTGTGGCAGTCGACGCATTGCGCAGCGGTTGCCTGCGCCGAGACTGCGCTGGGAGGAAAGAAAATGGAGACGAGGGCGAGGCTGACAAGAATCCGCAGGGCCCAGGAGAAAGCAGAACGCATACGTGCCTCCTGAAAACCAGACATCATCGAACATGCGGATGCCGTTTGGCTGTGACTTGTGTCACACCCCTCGTGAGCTCGATGAATGTATCGCTACATCGCTGCCAGAGCCGATGTACCAAGCTTGAACAGCAGGTACCACACCACAACGACCACGATCGCAGTCGTGCGTTTCACCTTGCTGGTGCAGGCATAGCCGATGCCGAGCAGCACGATGGTCCAAATAGTCAACACGTCCAGTGATGATGCCATCGCGCGCACGAACTTGCCTGTGGTTTCCGGATCGAGATAATACGCCAGATTGGTTCCGACGGGATTATTGATATCGAAGCCCTCGGCGTTCACTCCTGCGAACAATGCAACCGTGCCCAGAACGGCTCCAATGATTCCCGGCAACCAGGCGTACATCGTAATGGCGTACGCCTGCCCAAAAGTGGTTTCGGCAGCCAACCCCACGTTGAAGGTAACCCACAGCACGACGCTGCTAATCAGGCAATACAACAGCAGCATGACCGGACTGCCGTAGGCGAAACCCTGGATGATCTTTGCCGAAAGCCGCAACTGGCTGGCTTGCTGATCTGCGGGGAGCTTGTCGAACTGGTCCGCGCGAGAAGAGTGTTCCACCTGGTTCTTGGCGACTTGCTCGAATCCAACCTGCTTTCCCATCGCGAAAATAAAGACGACCGAGAAAAAAGCAATGATCAGCCAGGGCGCCCACCAACTGGCGCTGCGGCGGAGGTCAGTGAACGTCTTCGTCGGCGCGATAAACGTGTTGATAATCCGCGCCCCCTGCGACATCGGAACGGATTCGGGTGTAGGTTCGGGCGAAGCGGGCAAGACCGGAGCGGCAGCCATAGAGCCTCCTGAAGGAATCCGACAGGATTCTATTTCCGGCTGGCTCCAGAATACAAGCGGCGCCGCCCGAACCACCTGGTTTGTAACGTTCGACTAAGCGGCCGCACTATGCTGGCAAGATCGTCCGGGCGCTTAAAGAATCCCCTCCAGTGCGCTTCCTCCGCTTCCCTCCGTTTTAAATGCCCAGTGTGCTGATCCCCCCAAATCGAGAGATTGGAGAAAGAAAGATGACGAACTTGCGGATCGTCTACTTGCTTGTACTGTTGTTCTGGCTGTTGTTGACCGTCGCCCACAACCTGGCGGGGCAGACTCATGTCGGGGATTTGGTGGTGGACATTCCTTTTTCGTTTGTAGCCGGAGGAGAGACGCTTCCTGCCGGACACTACGTCTTGGCCGCCTTCGACGAAACGCGGATCCGGATCTTCAGCCGCCAAACGACGGGCGTCTTCGTTCCAACCCACGCCTCCCGGCGCAACCACAGCGACGACAGCAAGCTGGTGTTCCATCGCTACGGGCAGACTTATTTCTTGTCGGCTCTGTGGGTCCGGGGTAATCCCACCGGACGCGAACTCTTCCCCACCCCTGCCGAACGGGAGTTGTCGTCGCGCCAGCCGGGCATGCAGCTTGCCGTCGTCCGCCCGCTCAAGTGAATCGCATGTGAGGGGGCCGGCCTTACATCGGTGGAGCAACTTGGGGCGCGGGTCGCGATCAAGCCAGGCGCGACTCCGATAGAATTCGTGCTCAAGCCGAAGGTAACGCCGGCGCCTGTGCCTCGTTCCCACGCGGGAAAGACTCATTAGGGGTGCGCGCGGTGGCTCCGCCGGATAATCGTGACCATCTTCAGATTGATGCGCATAAAACGCCAGACCTGCCATGGAACAAACGTCCTCAGGAATCTCGTCGCCGCAGTGGGCTTGGTCGCATAGAAAGACGGTTGCAGGTGCGCTTTCTGCTGCGGGTTCAGTTCCGTGTCCGGATGCATAAGCTCATCTCCTGGATCAATTCTCTCTACTATTCGGGAATCATCCACCAGCCCGGCCGCATGCGAGCCTTGTATAAAAAAAGGTGGTGGAGCAGGATCTTGATCCAATGCCCCGCTAGGCCAATCTCTCCAAACGTGTATTTCAGGTCACGCCCGTACTCCGGGTAACGGTCAAAGTCCGGCACGATGGGAAACACAGTCATCGAAGCGGCTGTGCCGGTAAACGGATTCGCACCCGCCGAGGCCACGCAGGCCGCTCCCATCTCCGCCATCGACGCCGTGTGCGTGGGGTTGGGGCTGCCGCCAATCATATCCACAATGCTTCGCGCAATGGCCTTGCCGATCATCGCTGACGGCATCCCGGTCCGCGGCGGCGCTGCCGCTATCAATGTCCCGTTCGGGCTGGTGTGCGGCTGCGAAACCGGATGCGGTGGTGCGAACGCAATCCCGGCCGCGAAGACATTCGAGTACGCCGGAGACTGATAGGTTCTCGGCCAGTCCCTCGCTCGCCACTGATCGTAAGGCTTCTTCGCGTAGTCTGCGTCGACGCGCATGAACCCATTGGGCAAGAATACCTTCCCCGTAATCTCCTCGCCCTTCCGATCCAACGCCCTCAGCCCGACGCCCGAGAACGGCGGCAACAGCATCGCCAGATCAAATGAGATCTCCCGATCTTCTCCCGCCAGCGTCTCGTATTGCGCTTTGCCCGGTTCGACATTCTTGACGTGCGACCGTGTGATCCACTGGATCCCTCTCTCCGCAAAAAGCGACTCGGTAAAAATCTTGCTTGGCGTCACGTAACCGCCGCGCCGGATGTGAATCCCTCCCATCCCGAAGTCGCCCAGTTCGTACTCGTTTGATAGATACACGACCTCGGCCCGCTCGCGAACTCCACGCGCTCGTAACTCGAACTCCAGATTGACGACATACTCGAACGCCGCTCCCTGGCACGTGCAATTGCCGTGCCCGGTCCCCACCACAAATCGTTTGCGCTCGCCCCGGCGCATGCGCTCCACCAGTTCCAGAAACTCCCCAGCGGTATCGGCCGCGTGACTGGCCGCGCACACCGAGAGGCTGTTCTTTCCCGGACCTAAGCCCGGTGTCGCTTCGAAATTCAGCTTCGGCCCTGTCGCGTTGATCAGGAAGTCATAGGCGACTCTCTCCCGCTGTCCCGCCTGGCCCTCCAGCGTCCACTCGATCTCAACCGCGGGTCTCCCGTTTTGCTCGTCACCCTCCGGGTACAGCGCCACCGCCTTGGCCTGCTTGAATTCAATCCCGGCCCGTTGATAGATGGGGGCCAGCGGAATGAGCACCTGCTCGGGTTTGAGTAAACCGACCCCAACCCAGATATTCGAGGGTATCCAGTTGTAGTTGCGATTGGGCGAAACCACCACCACCTTGTGCTCTCTGCCCAACCACCGGCGCAGGAAAAGCGCGGCCGTATGTCCGGATACGCCCGCTCCCAGAATCACAACCTCTGCCATACGCACCCCCTGCAGTCCTCGAATCCGCTCCCGTCGAGGGCTCCCCACGGTTGCCCGTGTCAAGGCCGCTGTCGACCGAGCGGTCTCATGTCCAAGAAATGCCATTGCGCGGGTTTTGTTACAGAAATTTGCGGGAAAATGCGGAATCGCGCTCCCGCCCGTCAGATGGATATTTCCGGTGTGGCCGCCAGCAGACTGCGGGTGTACTCGTGCTGCGGGCTCTCCGTGACTTGGCTCGCTTCCCCAAGCTCCACGATCTTGCCGCGATACATCACCGCAATGCGGGTCGAGAGATAGCGCACCACCGGCATCGAGTGCGAGATGAACAGGTAGGTCAGCCCAAAGTCGCGCTGCAGTCGCGCCAGCAAGTTGACGATCTGCGCCCCGACGCTCACATCCAGCGCCGACACCGGCTCGTCGCACACAATAAACTTCGGCCTCAGCGCCAGCGCCCGCGCAATCCCAATGCGCTGCCGCTGGCCTCCGGAAAACTCATGCGGATACCGCCGCAGCGCCGATTCGTCCAACCCCACCGCACGCAGCAGTTCCACCACCCGCGCTCGAATACCAGATTTATCTTGAGACCGCCGCCCGCGGCTGTCCGCCAGGGACTCCGCCGAACGGACGGCTCGAGCGAAGCTCGACGGCCCGTCCCCGGCAATATCTCCGTGAATCACCAATGGCTCCGCGACGATATCTTCCACCCGAAACCGCGGATCGAGCGACGCAAACGGATCCTGAAACACAATCTGCAGGTTCCTGCGCAGGTGGCGCATGTCCGCCTTGCTGGCCGCCATCAGGTCACGCCCTTCCAGCCGAACGCTGCCCGAAGTCGGTTCAATCAGCCGCAAAATCAATCTTCCCAGCGTGCTCTTCCCCGAACCGGACTCACCCACCAGTCCCAGAGTTTCCCCAGCCTGTATGTCGAGAGAAACATCATCCACGGCGCGAACCTCGCGCCCTGAGCCTGCACTAGGCCCGGCCCCAAACGGGGACACTGTAGGCTGGAACACCTTCGTCAGGTTCCGGACTTCCAGCAGGGGCATGCCGCTCATCCTTTGATAATTAGTTGTCTCATGCGATCGACAACCAGGCCAAGCCGTTGCTGGCTCGCCGCGTCCGGCAACAGATGTCCCGGTAGAGCTTCGAGAAAATCCCGATTCGACAAAAATGAGTGGAACTCATCGCTGAGATATTTCCGCAGTTCTCCGGGCGACTGAAGCACGTCTTGGACAATCTCGGAGCGTCCATCGATCACCGTCACAATGTCCTCCAGATCATGACTCCGGATGTTTCCTTGACCGCGTCCATGAAATGCTTCCAGCTTGGTCGCTAGGAAATATGGAGCCGTGATCACGCGGATGCTGAGCCGGCCGATTTGAACTCTGGTCGACGTGTTCAGTGCGGCGTCGTACCGCGATTGCTGAATCCCAGAATCGATGTGTCGGTCGGCATCAAATCGAAAATCAGATCGCCACTCCGCCAGCGGCAGATCGGATCACCTCTGCGTGCGATTGATGGAATCCAAATTCTCGAAGCTGAGTCTCAAGCAGAGTGAATTCGAAATAGGAGGCCACCGCAATAATCGCGTCCACGTCGAGCGTGGGCCGCGCCGGCGCCGATCCAGGATCTGTCAATAGTAGCCCGGTCGCGCTACCTCCCACGAACGCAGTCCTGTCGAGCAGTGGTCCCAGTTTTTCGGCTAGTGCCGCAAGTCGGGCCAGATTGGGATTCACTCGCGACGGGTTCAATCAAGCCTCGCAGAGAGTTCCCGAATCGCAATCTCCCGTTCCCGCGCCCGCCCCTCGCGAATGGCGTCGACGAGTACAAGCAATTCGTAGAGTTTGGGATCTCTCAGCGCTGCTTCAGGCGCGTTCTTGGAGAGCGGCGAAAATGCCAGACCGCGAGTTGAGCCGGCAGGATGGGGCCAGACGGGGGGCATCGCGAAGCCACTACCAAAATGTGCGATCAGTGGCGCTGCCGCCTCCGCGGTCGGAACCCCGCGAGTAAGCCCACCGCGCTCAACAGGAAATGCGTACTTCACCCCATGAATCAAGAATTCTCTTAGGTTGTGCTTGATTGGAAACAAGAACACGCCAGGTTCTCCGACCGGAGCGCCGTCAAGAGGCCTCATCGCAGGGACCGGCGCACTCAACAGATGTGCAGTCTCGGCTCGCCGCACCGATCGGAACACTTGTGAGGGACTGCTCGACAGTTCCTCGCTCAACTCAGCGTAGGTCCAGCGCAGACCCGCGTCGCCTTTTGCGACGAGCTTCAATGCCACGACAACATCCTGCGAAAGAAGCGCCATTTCATATTCCAGAATATGGAACAGGCTAAAATTATATCATTAGACTTAATTTTTCATGATTCATTCCATATTCCGGAACATGAAATACTACCCCGCCGCGATCAGCGGCACCGCCGCCAGCGCTGCCAGCAATCCCACCATCCTCCACCGGCTGAAATGCTCTTTCAAAAAGATTCTCGCCAGCAGCACCGTCATAGCCGGATACAGCGACGTAATCACCACCGCCTCATCCAGCCGCCCATGCTGGCTGGCGTAGATAAACATCGCACTGGCGCTGATGTCGCAGAACCCCGCAAACGCTCCCAATCCTGCGCTCCCGAAATTCAGCCTCAGCGGCGCTCGCGTCACCAGCACGGCGATTGTCGTCGCCGTAAATGACCCAATGCGCGACATGGAAGCCAACCACGACGGCGAACCGCTCGCCTGATGAATGCATAAATAGAACCCCGCAAATCCCACGCCCGCCAACGCCGCCATCCCCACACCCGCCGGCCGTCGTGAAGACTCTGGTCCCGGTGATTCTCGAACCGAAGATTCCGGCGCAGGCTCCGGCCGCGTAATCAGCCATATCGCCACAATGGCCAGCGCGAAGCCGACGATCATCCACCGGCTAGGAGCGCCCTCCATCGCAATATCCGCCAGCGTGGGAATCGCCGCTCCCAGCAATGCCGCAATCGGAGCCGTCAATCCCATCTGCCCAGCCGCCAGCGCTCCATAGAAGATCGCCAGTGAGAATCCCCCAATCGCTCCCGCCGCGACCGCCCAAAGAATGCTGGCACGGTCAGGAAACGGAGCGTGCTGCGTCAGCGCAATCGGAAACATCCACGCAAACGCACACGCGTGAGAGAACGCCGTCACCACGAACGCATTCGCCCGCCGCGAGCCCACTCCGCCGGCAAAATCCGCCGCTCCCCAAACCACCACTGCCAGCGACGAGAACAGCGTCGGCGCATATTGGGAAAAGTGAGTCACGTGGCCTCGAGGGTATCACGGGCTTGCAGGCGAGTTGCGGGCTCTACCCTGGTCGGCGTTCCGACGCCCCCATCCCACTTTTCCACATGGTAGAATTCTTCCACGCGGTATCTGTAGCTTGCGGCTCAGGTTGTTGAGAATCAGGTCTCTGTGAGTCAGGTTTGATCGAACTGGCGCCTTCTATTCTTTCGGCGGATTTTGCCCGGCTGGGCGAGCAGGTACAAGCTGCCGCCGCTGGCGGAGCCCATGTTATCCATGTCGACATCATGGACGGGCATTTCGTCCCGAATCTGACCATCGGCCCGCCGGTCGTGGCTTCGTTGCGCAAGGCCACCGACCTTCCGCTCGATTGCCACCTGATGATCGAGAACCCGGATGACTTTATTCCGGTCTTTGCCGCCGAGGGCGCGAACTGGATTTCCGTGCATCAGGAAGCCGTCCGACACCTGGATCGAACGCTGCACTTGATCAAGAGCCACGGCTGCCGCGCGGGAGTGGTCATCAATCCGGCCACGCCGGTCAGCACGCTTTCGGAAGTGCTCGATATCGTGGATTATGTGCTGGTGATGTCGGTAAACCCGGGGTTTGGCGCGCAGAAATTTATCCCGTCAACCCTGCACAAAATGCGCCAGTTAACGGAAATTCGTAGACAACGCGGCCTGAACTATCGCATCGAAGTAGATGGCGGCGTGGCTCCCGAAACAGTTTCTGATGTCGTCCGCGCCGGAGCCGAAATTCTGGTCGCGGGCAACGCCGTGTTCGGCCACGGAGATCCAAAGAAGAATGCCGAGGCGCTGCTGAAGGCCGCTACCGAAGCCGCGCTGGCCAAAGTCTGAAGCCGGTTTCAAAGTTTCAAAGTTTCAACGTTTCAACGTTTCAAGGTTGCAAGGTTTCAAGGACAAAGACTTTGAAACGTTGAAACTTTGAAACCTGCACTTAAAGGTTCCTATGTCACCTCGCATCTCATCGATCATCCTGCTCGCCACGCTGCTGGCCCTCACCGTTGCCTGCACCAACAACAAGGCGAAGAATCCGCTCGCCGGCATCGGCTCCAAGCAGCCGGACAAGGTCCTGTTCGACAAGGCCATGGACGCGATGCACCACAACCGCTTCGACGTCGCCCGGCTCACCCTGCAGACCCTGATCAACACCTACCCGGATTCCGAATTCGTCGCGCGCGCCAAGCTGGCGGTGGGCGACTCCTGGTACGCAGAAGGCGGAACCGCCGCTCTCGCTCAGGCTGAGCAGGAATACAGCGACTTCAAGACCTTCTTCCCCAACATGAAGGAAGCCGCCGAAGCGCAGCTGAAGATCGCCAACATCCACTACCAGCAGATGGAGAAACCGGATCGCGACTACACCCATGCGGTCCGCGCGGAAGACGAATATCGTAATCTGGTCCTGCAGTTCCCTGACAGCAAGCTTGTTCCGGAAGCCAAGAAGCGTTTGCTCGAAGTCCAGGAAGTTCTAGCCGATCGCGAGTTCGGCATCGGACGCTTCTATTTCCTGCGCGAGTCGTATCCGGCGTCGATCGCCCGCCTTCAGTCCCTGATCGACAACTATCCGCTCTACAGCCGTGCCGATGAAGCGGCGTACCTGCTCGGGCAGAATCACGAAGGGCTGATCACACGGATGAGGAATGTCCCAACCTGCGATGCCCACTTCCTGCCACGCGGCTGCACCACGGAAGAAGCCAAATCGAAATTCATCGAGAAAGAAACCAAGGAAGCGGCAAAGTGGTATGCGCTGGTGCTGACGCGTTATCCAATCATGGATCGCTCCGACGACTCGAAGAAGCGGCTGGAAGCGTTGAATCAGCCGGTCCCGCGTCCCACGAAAGCCGCGGTCGCTCTGAATCGTGCCGAGGACGAGAGCCGGAAGCAACCCACCACGGCGCAGCAACTCCTGAATCTCGTGAGGCGCGGCCCCGACGTATCGGCCGCGGCCAGCGTTGGCGAGCCGTCGCTGGAGGACAAGACACCGGTCAGCGCTTCGGTAGTCGTGCGCAATCTGTCCGGCCTGCCGGAAGGCTCCTCGAATAAGCTAGGCGTGGAAGTCGTGAAGAACACCGATTCCTCCGCAACGAGCGACGCAACCCCTCCCGGCGGATCTCCGTTCGGCGCAGCCGCCAATGCAGGCAACGCGCCTCCAGCTCCCGACCCTAACGAGCTGAAGCCCAATGCTCCCGATCCCAACGAACTCAAGCCCACCGCCGACGCGGGCAGCGATCAGGCCCTGCCCCCACCGCCGCAGGTCAACGAACTTGCCAATGGCGCACAGTCCAGTGCTATCGCGAGCGCGGACGATTCCACGCCCGCCAGCGATAAAGACATTTCCAGCAGCAAGCGCAAGAAAAAGAAGGGCCTGCGCAAGCTGAACCCGTTCTGACCGAGATGCAACGGTTACCTTTGGCACCCCAGTGGTTGCTGGCCACTGGTAACAGGTTACTTCCCTTCGGAATCATTGACTTAGCCTCGGCTACAGGTTACCTTCGCGGTATCTCCACCTCTGCAGAGGAAGACCTTTGGCCAGGAAGATACTGCTCGCCGATGACAGCGTAACCGCCCAAAACATGGGCCGGAAGATCCTCGCCGATGCCGGCTACGAGGTGATCACCGTCAATAATGGCTCGGCCGCGCTGAAGAAGATCGCCGAGGCCAAACCTGACGTCATCGTGCTCGACGTCTACATGCCTGGCTACAGCGGCTTGGAAGTTTGCCAGCGCCTCAAGGAAGCGCAGGAAACCTCCCGCATCCCGATCCTGCTAACTGTCGGGAAACTCGAGCCTTTCAAGCCCGAGGAAGCCAAGCGCGTCAAGGCGGAAGGCTTCATCGTCAAGCCGTTTGAAGCCAGTGAACTGCTGGCCGCACTCACCAAACTCGAAGACAAGATTGTTCCCCGTCCGGAGACCACCAAGCCCGGCCGCTTTGCCCGTGCGAATGCCGCCATTGAAGAGACTCGATACGGAGTGCCCGCAGACGAAGAGGAAGATTCCGGCTGGAAGGAACGCATCCGCTTCCCGTCGAAGGCCAAGAAGGCGGAGCCCGAACCCGAAGCCGAAGAATCGCTGTACAACCCCGTCAACAAAGATCTGCGCACTACCGTGGAGCAGCGCCGTCCAACCTCGCCGCACGCGGTCCCCTACGAGCAGAGCCGCGTCGATCTGGGTGCCTTGGTTCCTGAGGGTCTGCCGAAGGACGTGACGCCGGAGGAGATCGCCGCCCTGGCTGCGGCCGCTGCACAAGTCAAGGCTCGCGTGGAAGAGAGTCAGGCCGAGCGGGCGCAGGAGTCGTTGACGCCGCCGAAGGCCTCCGCGCCTAAGCCGGAAGCGCATCCGTTCGATGAAAAGCTCGCGGATCAGCCGGTTGCTACGCCAGTGGCGGAGACAATGGCGCCCGAGAAGGTCGCGGAAAAGCCGGTCGAGGCAGTCGCTCCGGAATCCAAAGCAGACCTGGCGGCGGAAGCTGCTCCCATCGCCACCGCAGCCACCGCGGGTGCGAGCGAGCAGCCAGCCTCTGGCGCTACTTTCGCGGTTCGGGAAGCAGAAGAATCCGCCCCCGCGGAAGCAGAAAAGCTAAGCGCCGTAGCCGAGATTCCCGAAGTAGCTTCCCCAAAACCCGCCGACGCCGTCGCTTCATCAGAGGATTCCGCAAAGGTGCAGGAGCCCGAGCCGAAAAACCAGCCCACTGTGGCAGAAATGCCTGCGGAGAAGCCGATCACGATGGCAGTGGCTGCCGGCGCCGAATATCTGGCCACGCCTTCGCGCTGGCAGGCAGTTGCCGTTGCGATCTCTCCGGAAGAGTCCAGCGCCTCCCTTGAGCTCGAGATGGCGCGCGAGTTGGCAAAGGTCGCCCAGGCCGCGGCAGCACCTGCAATCGTCGCCAGTCCCGAGCCGATTCCTGCACCGGAGCCCGCCGTCCCGGTTGAATCCGCATCGATCGTCGAGCCAGTTGTTCCCGAGATCTTTTCCCCGGCCGCCGCATCGCCCGAACCAACGCCGAGCTGTGCCGAGCCGCAAGCTGTAACCATCGTTCCAGCCGAGCCTGCTTTCGAGACCGCTCCGGCCGTGAAGCAGTTTGAGAAAGTCTCGCTCTCCCACGACGCTGCTTCGCAAGTTTCGGTGGAGTCGCTTGCGACCCCGCAGACCGCTACTCAGGTCGAGGATCACGCCGTCCCTGCCCCGGCACTCGAAGCTCAAGCGGACACGCCAGCGCCGCTCCAACAAGAGGAACCCCCGGTCGCTGACGAACCCGTTTTGCCCCAGCCTGTTGCCGAGACCGCGCCAGAGATACCCCACCAAGCTTCGGAGGTCGAACCGGCGCGCCTGGAGTCGCCAAGGAGCGAGCCCGAGACCGTCGCCGCCATCGAGACTTCAGTTCCCGTTACAGAGACAGAAGCGGCGTCGCCCGTCGAAGAGCGGTCTATCGAGGAGCAACCTGTCACTTCCGCGGAAGTCTCGGCCAGCGCTCGGCAGCCCCAAACCTCTATCGAGACCGCAAGGAACCCGGAGGCAGAGCTAGCGGTCAGTGAAATTACGCCCCAGCCTGACCCGAGCGAGAAACCAATCGTCGAAGCCGCTGCGGTCTCCGCCCCAGTGGTCGAAGCTGTCATCCCTGCACCGTCTCCAGCCGAGGATGCCTCGGAACCTTTCTCTTCGGCTCCCGAGCCTGCGCTGGCAGCCACCACAGCCTCGATTGAGAGTCCTGCCAGCAGTCCCAAGCCCGAGGAGCCAGTTGCCTCTGGCTTCGCCGATATCGCGAAGAAGGAATCCGAAATCGCTGCGACCACGGCCGCAGCATGGGCCAGCTGGCGTCGCATTCGAGAGACCGATCACCGGCCCGCTTCCGAGGAACCTGTAGCGCCGAAAGCGGAGCCGAAGCACGAATCTGCAGCCCCATCCGATACCAACGCCATGGCGGTCGCCGCCGGCGCAGAAAAAGCGGCGGAGGAGCCTGCTGAAATCGAGAACATCGTCGACAGCGTCCTGGCCGACCTCCGTCCCAAAATCGTCGCCGAGATTTCCAAGAAGCTCGGAAAGAAAAAGTAGGCCGGCCGCTCTCCTCTACATCCGCGCCAACTCGCTCCGGTCCTTCCCCAGCAACTCCCACGCCTCCCGATACTGCTCGTACCTCGGCCGGTTCCGCACGCCTTCAAACTGGCACAGCGTAATCGCCGACCGCCCCCTGCTCCCCGTGACGCGGTGCGCCGGGATGATGTACCACGCTTTCTCCGGAATCACATACCCCGCGCAGACGTCTGGATCCCGCGCCCTATACCGTCGAATGCGCCCTCCACTCGAAGGCGTGAACTCGCACAAGTACCCTGCCCCTGCTTTGTGACTCGTCGATTTCACCTGCACCCGCAGCACGTGCCCCGCTCCCTCCACCGCCACATCGTACGGTAATCCCTCTCCCCACGGCTTCAGCACCCGATACCCCTTGAACGATGCCGCCGCCATAAACAGCATCTCCACCCACGCCCCTCGCTCCGAAAACGTCCGGAACCCATACAGCCCCCGCCTCTTCATCCTCACCCCCGCCCGCTAGGTTTAGCTCACAGCTCATCGCTCATTGCTCATCGCTAAAAAGCAAAAGGCGCGACCCATAGGCCGCGCCTTCTCGCCAAATTCTTCTCTATATATCCAGAATATCAAGTCGCGGGGGGTAGATGTAACCGGCCCACGAACTTTATATTTGCCTGCCTTTCATCCACTTACAAAGAATTGTGATCCCAGACCCCCTTGACAAAATTCCCGTCTCACTTCGAGACAAGGCCCGGAGAACAGTTGGACCATCCCTCGTCCTCGACTGCCCCACCGTTTATCATTCCGACCAACGGGAGGAACCTGCTTTTTGTCTGCGCGCTCAAGGGCGGTGGGAAACAACAGGCTTCTCCCTCCGGTCGGAATGACAAGTGGGGTGATGCTGAAAGATGACTAAGCGGAACAAGACCAAGCTAGAAATTAGCCCGCTCAGATACCGAAAATTTTCTCGCCGTAATTCTCTGCATACAACAGTACTGTTCGTGACAAGAGGAGCGAGGGTCGATCGCATAAATGCGCTAGCGTTGTTCCCGACTCCGACAAGACTCAAGCGTCTTTTCGCCGCGTTGTAAATCTCACCAGATGCGGATTTTACGACGTCTGGCGGGTGGCCACGACCAACACTCGCGGCGATTGCTGCCACTTTGTCACCTATCAAATCGGGAGCTACGGCGGGATGACCTTTCGTGATGCATAGGGCCTCCAATATCTCGTCATCGTAAAGATAGCTTTCTAAATGCCGCCTCCGAAATCGGTAGTTCTGAGGTCTGAGTTCTCGGCAGGTTAAGAACTTTCCAGTACGCCAAGGACTTGCTGCGCTGTAGGTCTGAATATCGACCACGTCTTGTTAAGGCTTGGCGTCACGAGACGCCGACAACAAGAGACTCGCGGCATTCCTGACTGGATAATTGTCCTTGTCACCGCCGTGAGCGGAGGCATCATAGGGATCCTGTAAAGCAAGTGTTTCCAGAAGAGCACGAACGTCTGCCCCTCCGATGTTGGCGAGTCCTTGAATCGCGCTTATTCTGACGTACGGGTTCCCATCTGAAACAGCCTCGACGAGAGCTTGTTTGATTCTTTCTATCGAGGTGGGTCGTAGGGACTGCCTTAACTCCGGGTCCAACATGTCTGAAAGGACCGCTGCGGCAGACTGTCGAACATTTATGTCTTGATCGCTTAATTTCTTGATCACGGGAAATATGGCAATCTCTCCTAAATGTGCTATGCCACGTGTTGCAGTCTCCCCTGTGGTCATGCAGCCTAGTAAGGCATCCATTGCCATCGGGTCCTGCAAACTTGCCACCTGGTCGATCAACTCGCTGTAATCACTAAAATATGCTTCTGTCAAAATGCGATGCCGCAGCACAAAAGCGTTTTGTGCCCTTAGATTCTCTACCAGCGCCAGCCTTTCAGACACGGTCAATGGATGATGTTTTACTTGGTCATCGACTCTCGCAGCCTCGTTTTCTACTTTCGTTACGACACCAGAAGATTGTACATACCCCCCTGAATGATCACGCCAGTCTGTATGCACACAAGAGATCGCACACAAAGCGTCAGGAAAGGTTACCTGTCCAATTCCGTCGGCCTTCGCACTCCGCGCGGCAACGACCATATCATCCCACTCAGATTGGCTCCCAGTCTTGTTCAAGAAGTCGGCAGCGTCGCCGTAGACATGACGGCTGTTTGGTTTACCCCCTACCTTCGCATTGTGCGCCGGACTTCGATATGCGCTCGTGATGGTTCGAGGGGCGCCGTAGAAGGCAACGAAAGCATCGATCCCACGGGGCGGCTGTTGCTCCTTGGGTGCTATGAGTGGCTGCCTAGCCAGGTAGTGCAGGAAGTCCGGTGACTTAAGGGCATGAGGTCCGAAATCGACAGATCGCGCACTGGTAGTGAAATCATCGCACGTCGGAATCCAATTCACACCATACTTCGGATATTCCTCAATGATCTTGTCACGCTCGTCGTTGTCGCCGCATCCGACGGCATTAACGGTCTGCTCGGTCATCCCTGTCTGTCCATCGCTGTCTGTTACGTGTAGGACAACGAGGTGAGGGCCAGTGTCACCCCACGTGTATTGCACACTTGCTCCCAAACGCGAGTCGCTGCCACCTTTTGAGTTCTGAATCGTCCACTGGTACTGAATGATGCTGTCTCCATCCGTATCGAATGAGTTCGAGCCGTTCAGCTTCACCGGGTCACCAACCGTCACTTGCCCAATAGGGTCAATGACTGCAGTCGGCGGCGTCTGGTTCGCGCGGACTAAGTACCCTTTGACTCCGATTGTTCCCGTTGCATCGGAAATTCCCGCAGGCGGATTATTGTAGAGATTGGGCTCCATATCGGCTGCGACGTTAGCCAGGGATCGGGCCGTTGCGTAAGAGTAATTCTGCCCCAAGCACGTCAATGTCGGCGTGGAAGTTACTCCATCAACAGACTCCCTCACTGTAAGTGATTTCGTTGTCGTGCCAACGCTTCCGATTTGCTGTGAATAGACACCAAGAACTGAACTGGTGCGCGACATGTAATCCGCGTCTGGGGCAGTCGTCAGTGTCGAGATCGCCCGACCGGTACTTGTAAAGTCTAGATGGTAAGATGTGCCGGGAGGCCCGAGAGCATAGACATAGAGACCGCCGTCCTGGGAAAAAACGTGGTACCCGATTTTGTCGACGGTGACTCGCAGAGTGCCCGTCGCGCTGTTTAGTCCCGCGCTCTTTGACGCAAAGAAGGTAATCGGATCAACCGCTTGATTGGAGCTTCCACTGAGCTGATCGCAAGGAGAAATGTAGACGAAATCACCTCCCCAGTAAGGAGGTCCGCCGTAAGCTTCGCCCGTGTTCAAGATAAAGACAAACGGAGCTGGCGGTCTGGGAGGGGCTGCTGTTACCCGCTGTCCGAAAAGGGAACCACCCAGTAAAAAGAAAACCAGAAACGGAAATCGGCGATACGTAAACATCGCTGCTCCGAGAACACCGCGCGGAAGCATACCACACTAATGGCGTCGCGGTCGCCGGAAAAGGGGTGCATATTCCCTCCCTTCCTGTTCTCACCCCAACGTCGGTTTGACCCCTCTTTTCCCACGCCTGTACACTCAACCTTACGCAATCAGCAAGCAGCTATAAGCCTTGGGTGTCCGTTCTCTCGATCCCACTGAAAGCCAAATGCTAAGGGCGAACTGCTGAGCGCTGTCCATTTTTTGTGCTGTGACTTTTTATGCCTCACGACCTGCCGAAAGCATACGAACCCGGCGAGATCGAAAAACGCTGGGCCGACTACTGGATCAAGGAGAAGCTGTTCTCCGTCCCGACGCCGCCTGAAGGTGAAACGCGGCCGGTGTTTACGCTGCTGCTGCCTCCACCCAACGTGACCGGGCGTCTGCACATGGGGCACATGCTCAACCAGACGCAGATGGACATCATCGTGCGCTGGCATCGCATGCGCGGCTTCATCACCCTATGGCTGCCCGGCACCGACCACGCCGGCATCGCCACCCAGATGATGGTCGAAAAGCAGCTGGAGCGCGAAGGCAAGAAGCGCCGCGAAATGGGCCGCGAGAAATTCATTGAGCGCGTCTGGGAATGGAAGCGCGAGTACGGCGGCGCCATCCTCGACCAGATGAAGCGCCTCGGCGCCTCCGTCGACTGGGACCGCGAATACTTCACCATGGACGACAACCTCTCGCACGCCGTGCGCGAAGTCTTCGTCCGCCTGTACGAGCAAGGCCTGATTTATCGCGGCAGCTACATCGTCAACTGGTGCCCGTGGCATGAGACCGCGATCTCCGATCTCGAAGTGAAGCACGAAGACGTTCCCGGCAAGTTGTGGGAGATTCGCTATCCGGTGGTGGGGACGGAAAATCCCCACTTCTCCCAAAACCGGGGAGAAATGGGGCACCCCCCTTCGCAGGAATGTATAACGGTGGCGACCACGCGGCCCGAGACGATGCTGGGCGACACCGCCATCGCGGTCAACGCCAAGGACGAGCGCTACACGCATCTGCACGGCAAGAAGGTTCTGCTGCCGCTGATGAATCGCGAGATTCCGATCATCACCGATGAGCTGGCACAGCCGGAGTTCGGCACCGGCGCGGTCAAGGTCACGCCCGCCCACGATCCCAACGACTTCGCAGCCGGCAAGCGCCACAACCTGCCCGAGATCAACGTGATGGATCCGCGCGGCCGCATGAACGAAAATGCGGGACGCTTCGCGGGGTTAGACCGATATGAAGCCCGCAAGCGCGTCCTCCACGATTTGCAGGAGCAGGGATTCCTTGTCGCCGAAAAAGACTACGCACTGTCGATCGGCAAGTGCGAGCGCTGCGGCACGGTCATTGAGCCGCGGTTGTCGGAGCAGTGGTTCATCAAGATCAAGCCCCTGGCCGACCGTGCGCGAGAGGCCGTCGAGTCCGGCGAGATCACCATCGCCCCCGACAACTACCGCCAGATCTACATCAACTGGATGAACAACATCCACGACTGGTGCATCTCCCGGCAGCTCTATTGGGGGCATCAGATACCGGCTTGGACATGTGCGGGGTGCAGCGAGGTGATGGTGGCGCGCGAAGCGCCAACGAAGTGTACGAAGTGCGGCGGTGCGCAGCTGGAGCAGGTTCCTGACGTTCTCGACACCTGGTTCTCGTCCGGATTGCTGCCGTTTACGACGCTGGGGTGGCCAGAGAAGACCCTGGATCAGGCGGTCTTCTATCCGACCACGCTGCTGATCACGGCGTACGAGATTCTGTTCTTCTGGGTGGCGCGGATGATCATGTTCGGCTGCCACTTTATGCAGGGGCACGAACAGGATGCGGCCATCAAGAAGGCCAGCGGATACGCCGGCAAGAAGGATGACAGCGTGCCTTTCCGTCACGTGTACATTCACGCGCTGGTGCGCGATGCCGAGCGGCAGAAGATGTCGAAGACGAAGGGCAACGTGATCGATCCGCTGGAGATTATCGAGCGGTTCGGGACAGATGCGACGCGGTTTACGCTGGCGGCGATGGCAGCGCCGGGCACCGATATTGCGTTCAATGAGAACCGGACCGACGGATATCGCGCCTTTGCCAACAAGATCTGGAATGCGGCGCGGTTCATGTTCATGAACGTGGGCCGGCTTGAGCCGGGCCTGCGGCCCGGGACAGCCGAGGGCGGCTGTCTCCACATTGGAGTTGACGGATTCCAGGCTGCGACGCTCGAGGACCGGTGGATTCTTTCGCGATTCAATCGCGTTACAGCAGATGTAAACGATGCGCTGGCGACTTACCGCTTTCACGAGGCGGCGAATCGCATTTACGATTTTTTCTGGGGTGAATTTTGCGACTGGTATCTGGAGCTGATCAAGCCGCGCTTGATGGCCGAGGACTCGTCCGCACGAGCAGCGTGCGGAAACTTGGTCGCGCTCTTCGACGCTGCATTGCGCTTGCTGCACCCGGTCATGCCGTTCATCACCGAGGAGATCTGGCAGGCCATGCAAGAGGGTAAGGCCGCGGTGAAATCGATTGCGCTTACTTCCTATCCGCAGGCCGACGAGAAGCAGCTCGACTTGGCTGCGGAGACCGACATGGCGATTCTGCAGGATTTGATCGTCAGCATCCGCAATCTGCGCGCCGAACTGAAAGTGGAACCGAAAGTCAAAGTTCCGATCGAACTCTTTGCGCATGAGCGGGAAGTCCGCACCATGATCGAGCAAAATCGCGGAGCGCTGGAGCGGCTGGCGAACGTTGAGAAGATGACATTCGTCGAGAGTTCTCTTGCCAAGCTGGCGGGTGCGCGGGGCACGGCGCGATTTGACGTCCACGTCGTCTACGAACGCAAGGTCGATGTCGCCGCCGAGTGCGAGCGCCTGAAGAAAGAACTGGAGAAGATCGAGAAGGGAATCGCCAGCGGCGAACGGCAACTCGGAAATGAGCAGTTTCTGGCGAAGGCTCCGGCGAATGTGGTCGAAAACCTGCGCAAGCAGCGCCAGGAACTCGGGGTACTGAAGGAAAAGACAGAAGAGAAGCTGAAGGAATTGGGGTGCCGGTAGCCCACCCTGTCGCAAAAAGCGCGACAAGAGTGAAGCAACCGTAACTGATCTTATGGACTGGAACTCGCGGCGCATCACGGCCATTCTGGAAAACGCGCTGGTGGAAGATCGCGCCACGCGCGATGCCACCAGCTATGCCTGCATTGATGCGAATCAGCTTGCAGCCGCGACCATTGTTGCCGGCGAAGATTGCATCCTGGCGGGCATCGGCTGCGTTGCCCGCATCCTCGACGTCTACGCCGCGCTCGACGGAGCGGTCACCACGCATTACGACGTCACCACGAATTCTGAGATCTTCGATGGTGTGCGAGTCCGTGCGGGACAATCGATTGCCGTGATTCGCCACAACGCGCGGGTCATTCTCTCCTGCGAGCGCGTGATCCTCAATTTCCTGCAGCGCATGAGCGGCATCGCGACACTTACTCGCAAGTTTGTGGACGCCGTGTCGGGCACCAAGGCTCGGATTCTCGACACCCGCAAGACCGCTCCCGGCCTCCGCGTTCTGGACAAGACTGCCGTGCGTTGCGGCGGGGGCCAGAATCATCGCCTCGATTTGTCCGATGGCGTGCTGATCAAGGCCAACCACGTCGCCCTCGCCGGTGGAATTGCATCTGCCCTCGATCGCGCTATCCGCAACCGCCGCGGCTCGCAGATTATTGAAGTCGAAGTTCGTTCGCTCAACGAACTCGATCAGGCGCTGCATCACGGCGCCGAAGCGATTCTGCTGGAACGCGTGCCCGCCGATGACGTGCGCCGCGCCGTTGAGCGCTGCGCGCAGGCCGATGCTGGCAAAGGTCCCGACTCCCGCAAGATTCCGATCGAATGCTCTGGCGGCGTCCGGCTCGAGAACGTGCGCGCGTACGCCGAAACCGGCGTAGACTTTATTTCGGTTGGCCTGATCACGCATTCGGCTCCCGCTGTAGCCATGAGCATGCGTGTGCAACCGGCATAGGCCGGCCTGTACAAATTCGCGCCCTGCCGAGATTAAGTACAGCCCACAACGTCGCATTTGCACCAGAAACGTCGCAATTCCGCTTTTTGCAACAATGCACCTCTGTGTGCTGCATCCCCCCTGAAACCGCGCTAGATTAGGCCTTCAGGAGGTCCCTCCCCGTGTATTTCCTCACCCGCACCCTCGCAGCCTTTTGCCTCGTCTTGTTCCCAGCCACCTTTTCCGCCAGCGGAGGCCGCGATTCGGCTCCAGCCTCTGCGCATGCGGCTACTGTTCAAACTGAGTCCACTCAAGAATCCGCACCCTCCACAACTAGCGTGAACGTCACCATCGACGCACTCAGCAACCGGCACCCGATCAGTCCTTACGTCTACGGCGGCGCCTATCCGCAGGACGCGCCGACGATCACCGACAGCGGCCTGAGCGTCGTGCGCTGGGGCGGCAATTCAACTTCACGCTACAACTGGAAACTGTTCACCATCAACGCCGCGAACGACTGGTACTACGAAGATTTCGATTACACCGAGATCGGCGACGGCGACTCCGCGAAATTCATTCAGGATGTGAAGAATGCAGGCAGCCATCCTTTGATGACCATGCCCATGCTGAACTGGGTGGCCAAGAGCGCGGAAACCTCGGTGACGCAGGGCGGCACCAACAACTATCACTGGAGCTTTTCGGTCAACAAATACGGCGCACAATGCGGCACGGATCCATACAACGTCGACGCCGGCAACGGGTTGAAGTCCGATTGCAGCACGGCGCTTACTGCCAATCCAAGCGACGCAAATGTCCCCTTGCTCGACCAGCCAGGAACCAACGATCCTCCGGGCAGCGTCTACCGCAATCAGTGGGCGGCAGCGCTAGCCAAGGCGTTCGGCACCGCTCCTCATTTCTACGATATGGACAACGAGATCGAAATCTGGGGCGGGACGCACCGCGACGTGCATCCGAATCCTACCGCCTACGACGAAATGCGCGACACATTCCTCGCCGAGTCGCGCGCGCTGAAGGGCTGGGACCCGGCGGCCATTCGTCTCGGTCCCATCACCTGCTGCTGGTGGTTCTACTGGAACGGCGCCAATGGGAACGACAAAGGCGCGCACGCGGGGATCGACTTTCTCCCCTGGTGGCTGAACGAGGTCTACTGGCAGGACAAGATCGCCGGGACGCGCTCGGTTAACGTCTTCGATCTGCACGCTTATCCGGACACGCCCGACACGTCCACCTGGACGCAGGCGCAGAAGCAGGCTCTGGGCGCGCGCATTTATCGCGACTACTGGGACCCGACCTACGTGAGCGAATCCAGTTCGATCAACCAGAACTGGACGACGTTCATTCAGCCGAAGAAGACGATCCCGTTCCGCATACCGCGCCTGCGCGCCATCGCCAACATGATCTATCCGGGCACTCCCGTTAGCTTCACGGAGTGGAGCGCCGCGGTTGCCGGTGAATCGGATTTCTCCACCGCTCTCGGGGACGCTGACGCCTACGGCGTTCTGGGCCGCGAGCGCATGTATCTTGCCTCGCGCTGGGTGGCGCCCGTTCCCGGCAACCCCAACTATCTCGCTCTGAAGTTGTTCACCAATTACGACGGCGCGCACCACAAGTTCGGGACCGTCTCGGTTTCCGACATCAACACCGGCGATCCGAGCCTGTTCAGCAGCTACGCCGCCCTTGATTCGACGGGCAAGACGCTGACGCTGCTGGTGCTCAACAAAGATCCATCGAACACGGTGCAGGCGAAGTTTGCCATGAATGGATTCACTCCGCAGCTTTACACGTCCTACACGCTGGCGTCCACGAATCCGACGCACATCGTAGCGTCCGCGTCTACCGCATGGTCCTCGTCCATCAGCTTTGCGCCGTATACCGCGACGCTTCTGGTGGTGTCGGGCACGAGCCAGCTTCCCGCCGCCGAATGGGACTTGAACCCGGACACGACCATGGTCGCCGCCGGCCATGGAGTGACCTTGCACCCGCGCATAACGTCTGGCTCGTCAACCGTAACGCTCGGAACGCCGCAGGCCGACACCGGAATCACTCTGGCAGTCACTCAATCGAGCGTGAGTGTTGGCCATCCCGGAGCGATCACCGTCACCGCCGGCTCCACGCCCGGCTTTTATCACTACACCGTTCCCAGCACCGATACGGCCGGCATCGCGCAGCAACAAAGTGGATGGATCATCGTCGGCAATCCGTCCGCTTCGTTGACGAAAACCGGCGACAACCAGAAAGGCACACCCGGCAGCAAATTGAATCTCTCCGTTACGCTCAATGCCGGGCAGTCCGGCGGCAGCGCGTCTGGAGCGACGGTCTTTCTGACCACCAGCGCCGGATCGCTCTCCAACCGGATTGTCACGACCGATTCGACGGGGAAAGCCTCAGTGGTTCTTACCTTGCCCTCAACCCCAGGGACAGTACGCGTAACTGCCGAAGGCCAGTACGCGCTGGGCCACCCGATGGTCGTGTTCACGGAAACCGCGCAGTAGTGCAACCTCCGCGGACTCTGCGGCGCCCCTCGCCACAGAGCCCGCGGAGACCCCTGGCCCACGTCTAGTATCCATTGTCGTTTGGCGATCAATCGCGCATAATCTCCGCATCAGCCAGACGCGCATAATTCGCCGCCGTTCCGGAAGCCCGGCCGCTTCAGCATCTGAGCCGACCGACGTCCGACTCGGACGCATCCTCCGCCTGCTTAGCGAGCACGCCACCGTGGTCGTCAGTGGCACGAAGATCGCAGAGGAGATTTCCTCCAGCCGGTCCGAAGTGTGGCGGCTGATGCAGCAGCTCCGCGGACTTGGCGTCGATGTCGCCGGCCATCCCGCGACCGGCTATCAACTGCGTACCGTTCCCGATCTTTTGTTGCCAGAATTCGTTCGGCCTCTGATGCGGGGCACAATTTTTGACGCGCATCTCCACCACTTCTACAAGATCGGATCGACCAGCACCGCCGCCATGGCCGCCGCCGCCGAGGGCGCTCCCGAAGGCACCGTCTTTCTGGCAGAGGAACAGACTGCCGGTCGCGGCCGCGGCTCGAACGAGTGGCAATCTCCGCGCTCGACAGGCATCTATTGCTCCGTGGTGCTGCGGCCGGCGCTTGCGCCTCCCGACGTGCTGGTGCTCTCTCTCGCTGCCGGACTTGCCGTGCACTCCGCGATCCAGCAGATTGACTCCCGCGTGATGCCGGATCTCAAGTGGCCCAACGACGTGCTCGTCGAGGGCAAAAAAGTCTGCGGCATCCTCACCGAAATGAATGCCGAGGCCACGCGCGTGCGCTACATCGTCGTCGGCATCGGGATTAACGTGAATCAGGCTGCCTTTCCGCGGGAGTTGTCCGCAACTTCTCTGCGCCTCGTCACCGGGAGCGAGTGGTCGCGCGTCGAACTGGTGGCGGCTTTGTTAAAATCACTCGATCGCGAATATCGCTCTTTGATTTCGGATCCCGAAGCGCGCACGTCCATTCTCTCCCGTTTTTCCGAGAGCTCGACCTGGGTGCGAGGCAAGCAGGTCCGCATCCAGGAACACGGATCGAGCTTCGGAGGCACCACCGAAGGACTCGACCCGCGCGGATTCCTGCTGGTGCGCACGACGCAGGGAACGCAGACGGTGTTAAGCGGAACGGTTAGAGAACAATCGTAGTGATTGAATGAAGGTGAGAGCCACCAACTCGCAGCTCATCGCTCACGGCTCATAGCTCACGGCTCTATGCTCCTCGTCCTCGATGTAGGCAACACGAACACGGTACTGGGCGTCTTCGCCCGAGTCGCCAAGGTCCATCCTGGCGGCGATCTCGACGAACCTCATCGCTACGAGCGATTGGTCGCCAACTGGCGCGTGGCCACTTCCCGCACCAGCACCGTCGACGAATATGGCGTCATCTTCCGCAATCTTTTTTCCATGGCCGGCCTCGAGGCCAAAGGCATTCACGGCATTGTGGTGTCCTCGGTCGTGCCTCCGCTGGATCCTGTCCTGCGCCAGGTTTGCGAACGCTACTTCAATCTGAAACCGCTCTTCATCGAACCCGGCGTCAAGACCGGCATGCCGGTGCACTATGACAATCCCGCCGAGGTGGGCGCGGACCGCATCGTCAACGGCGTCGCCGCATTTGAGAAATACGGCGGCCCCTGCATCATCGTCGATTTCGGCACCGCAACCACGTTCGATTGCGTATCGGCCAAGGGCGAATATCTTGGCGGCGTGATCTGCCCGGGCATCGGCATTTCTGCCGACGCGTTGTTCGAGCGCACCGCGCGCCTGCCCCGCGTTGAGATTCGCAAGCCACCGCGCGTCATCGGATCGAACACTGTGGGTAGCCTGCAATCCGGTCTGTATTACGGATATCTTGGCCTGGTCGACGGCATCCTCGAATTGCTGCTCGCCGAACTTGGCACCGAAACGAAGGTACTTGCGACCGGCGGTCTCGGCCCGATGATCGGCACCGGATCGAAATACATTAAGCACGTCGACGAGTTTCTGACCCTCGAAGGCCTGCGCATCATTTGGGAGCGAAACGATCGCGGCCCGCGCAAAGGTGGGATCGCCGAGAAAGCCACCTCCAAGGCTGGCTCCGCACCGACAAAATCCAAGAGTGCCAGTTCGCCCGCGGCCTCGCGTTCCGCTCGCTGATCACCGTGGAAAATTACTTCAATTATTTTTCGGAAATCGAAGAGCGTTTCCTTCGACGGCGCGGAGGCGGCTTACTACTTTCCACGCTGGATTGGGCGTTGATCGAAACCTGGAAAGATGCCGGCATCCCACTCCCCGCAGTTCTGCGCGGGATCGACGAGGCATTTGATCAGTACGAGCAGCGCCCGTCGAAAACGAAGAAGATCAACGGCCTTGCGTATTGCTCGCAACTCGTCCTCTCCGCGGCGGAGGACATGAAAGAAGCTGCCGTCGGGACCTCGACCGAGCCCTCGGAAAGGAAGAGGGACCAAGGGTTCGAGTCTGCGACCGTGGCGGCATTCCTTCGTCGCAATGCGGCTGCGCTCGACTCAGCAAAGTTGCCCGATGGCGGCGGGATCTCTCCGCAGACCGTCGCGCGCGACGCCGCAAAAAACTTGAGCGGTCTTGCCGAAGAGATCGAGAATAAATCCGCGGCGCGGTTGGAAGACCTGGAGCGCCGCCTCACCGTACTGGAAGACAAGCTCTTCGCCGCGCTGCTGGCCGCCACGCCCGATGAAGAAATCGTCGCCGTTCGCGCCCAGGCGGATGCCGATCTGGTCCCCTACCGCCGAAAAATGTCGGGTGCGCAGATCGATCAGTTGCAGAAGCAGTATCTTCACAAACGCCTGCTGGAGAAATATCATCTGCCGCGCCTGAGCCTGTTCTATATGTGATGATGCGGGTGGCGCAGACCTTCGGCGCTACCGGAAGATCGAGTTTCATTGTCGGCTTTAAGCCGCTGAGGTGCACCGTCGCCAACCTGACCCATCACTTTGACGCGCTCATCCTAGGGGGCGGCGCCGCGGGACTCATGTGCGCCATTGAAGCCGGTAAGCGCGGACGCCGCGTCGGCGTGCTCGAGCACGCCGACCGCCTGGGCAAGAAGATCCTGATCTCGGGCGGCGGACGCTGCAACTTCACCAACCTACACTGCCGCCCAGAGAATTTTCTCTCTGCCAATCCTCACTTTGCCAAATCGGCGCTTGCACGCTACACACAACGAGATTTCATCGCTCTGGTGGAAAAGCACCACATCCCTTACCACGAGAAAGCGCTCGGCCAACTTTTCTGCGATCGCTCCGCCCACGACATTCTTGGGATGCTCGAAGAAGAATGCCGCGCAGCACGCGTCGAAATCTTCCTGAACACTAGAATTGAAGAAGTCTCACGAGCGACAGAATTCGCCGTCCATACGCCGACAGCCGACTTCCGCGCACCCGTTCTGGTCGTCGCCAGCGGTGGCCTTTCCATCCCCAAGATCGGCGCTACGTCGCTCGGCTACGATCTTGCGCGCAAGTTCGGACTCAAAATCCGCGAGCCTCGCCCTGGCCTCGTGCCCTTCGTCCTCGCGTCCGACGATCGCTCCCGTTACTGCGATCTTGCCGGGGTTTCCGCCGATGTCGTTGCCACCTGCGACGGCCGACAGTTCCGCGAAAAGATGCTCATCACGCATCGCGGTCTGAGCGGACCAGCGGTCCTGCAAGCGTCCTCCTATTGGAAGAGCCCGCAGCCCATCCAGATCGACCTCGCGCCCGAAGCCCAACTCACCGCCGTTTTTCAGGATCCCACCGTACCTCGAACTCTTCCCGCTCTTCGCGCGGAGATTCGCAAGCTTCTCCCGCAGCGCCTCGCCGATCGCTGGCTTGACCACCACACGCCTGTTTCCTGGGCAAACCCAGCGCTCACGAAATTCGAAGAACAATTGCACTCCTGGACCCTGCATCCCGCCGGCACGGAAGGCTTCGAGAAAGCCGAAGTTACCGTCGGCGGCGTCGACACCGACGAACTCTCCGCCAAAACCATGGAGAGCCGCAAGGTTCCAGGACTTTTCTTCATCGGCGAGGTTGTCGACGTCACCGGCCACCTCGGCGGATTCAATTTCCAATGGGCGTGGTCATCGGGCGCCGCGGCGGGCAGGGCGTTGTGATCTGCTGAGTTAGAATCACCTCTTGCTCCTCACCATCGAAAAGCTCATCTATGGCGGTGACGGCCTCGCGCGTCTGCCTGCCGACGAGGCAGGCCGCGGCAAAGCCGTATTCATCCCATTCGTTCTGCCGGGAGAAACAATTGAAGCCCGGATCGTCGAGCAGAAGCCCGGCTTCGCCCGCGCTCGCGCCGAATCGGTCGTCGAACCATCCCCGCACCGCATCGCACCCGCGTGTCCTCATTTCGCCGCGTGCGGCGGATGCCACTACCAGCACACCAGCTACGAGCACCAACTCGAAATCAAATCGCAGATCCTGCGCGAGACTCTGCAACGCACCGCCAAGCTCGAACTCCGCGATGAGATTCAAATCCATGCCTCACCACCCTGGAACTACCGCAACCGTTCGCGCTTCCAAATCCTGACCAAGCCCGCCTTCAAGGCTGGATATTTCAAACTGGCATCACACGAAGTCCTGGCGGTGGAGCAATGCCCCATCAGCTCTCCGTTGATCAATCGCGGCCTCGCCATTCTTTGGGGAAGTGGCCGCGAAGGAAAAGTTCCCGAAGGTGTGCGCGAGGTCGAATTCTTCGCCAACGCCGACGACTCGCAACTCCTGCTCGACGTGTACTGCGCATCGACCGCCCGCCGAGCTGCCGTGCGCGTCTGGGGCGAAGAGATGCGTGAGCTTCTCCCCGAAATTGCCGGCGTCGTGGCGTTTCGCGAGTCCGACCCGAAAGCCCGCAAAGCCGCCCCCGAGAAACTTGCGGTCGTCGGTAACGACCACCTTGTTTACCAAGTTGGCCGAGCCTCCTACCGCGTCAGTGCCGGATCGTTCTTCCAGACCAACCGCCACCTGACAGAAGAACTGGTCAAAGTTGTCACTCACGGACAATCCGGCAGTCTCGCACTCGACCTCTACGCCGGCGTCGGTTTGTTTTCCACAGCGCTGGCTGGTGATATCCGTCACATCGTTTCTGTTGAGTCGTCACCGACTTCCACAGCCGACCTTGCCTACAATCTTCCCGCGAGTGGAAAGGCGGTTCAGGCCACGACTGAGCAGTACCTGATCGGTGCAAGCTCCGAGAAGCTGAGACCAGATCTTGTCGTAGTCGACCCGCCTAGAAACGGCTTGGGAGAACGAGTTGCGAAGTCGCTCGCGGCGCTGTCCGCGCCGCGGGTCACATATGTTTCCTGCGACCCGGCAACCCTGGCCCGCGACTTGGTCACTCTCCTGGCCGCGGGATACCGGATCGAACAGCTGCACTTATTCGATCTTTTCCCCCAGACCTTCCACCTCGAGAGCGTCTTGCAGTTAGTTCGCTGAGAACCTCAGGGATGCCCCACAACCTGCCCTGAGCCTGTCAAAGGGTCTCGCGGCTTTGCGAGACGTGGGATTCCTTGATCTCAGCGGACGTGAATCGTAACTCGCTTTGATACGGGCTTCGGTCCCGGAGGACACCGCCGAATCGATGACGGCGAAATCCATGGCTTCCGCCAATTCCACCTCGCCTCCCAGCTTCCGATTCAAACCGCCGCGTCAGCCCATGCTCTGGGCCGCGGGGGCCTACAGTGCTGGAATCGCCGCTGGAGCCCACTTCTGGCGTCCTGCGCTCTGGTGGATGGTCGCAGCAGCAGTCTTTGTCGCTGCGGCTACCTACTTCACCAGGCGGCGCAGTCAAGCCGGATGGACCATCGCCCTCACGTCTCTCTTTTTCATTGGAGCGCTCCAGATTCAACTGCGGAATGCATCCACGAGCCTCGACACATCCATCCAACCCTTTGCCGATCATCGGGAATTGCAGATGACCGCCCATGTTACCCGCGACGGCCGAATCCAACCCGGCGCCCTCGGCGAAGTTCGCCAGACTCTCGATGTTGAAACCGAGGAAATACAGACCGCGGCTGGCGATGTCCTCCCACTTCACTCCGGCGTCCGCCTGTCGATTTACACCCAACCCTCCCGGGAGCCGCCCGCCGCAATCACCGAACCATTCCACTATGGCGACCGCCTGCGCTTCTCCACCAAGCTGAAGTTGCCGCGCAATTTCCGCAATCCCGGCGCATTCGATTACCAGGGCTATCTCTTTGATCACGGCATCGCCGCTCTTGGCTCCGCTAAGTCTGACGCCGTCGAGCACCTTGCGGGTTTCTCTGGCAACCGGCTCGACGCATGGCGCAGCCGACTTCACCGCGCAGCCGTCGCGAAGGTTCACGAGCTCTGGCCTGCGCCGGATGCCGCGCTCCTCGACGCGATGCTCATCGGCGAAGAGGCCTTTATCGACCGCGACGCCCGCGTCGACTTCCAGCGGTCGGGCACCTACCACGTGTTGGTCGTCTCCGGTATGAATGTGAGCATCCTGGCATTCGCCGTCTTCTGGACGTTTCGCCGCCTTCGCCTGCCGGAGATACCCGCCACGCTGCTCACCGTGATTCTCTGTATCGTTTACGCATTCGTGACCGAAGTCGGCGCTCCGGTCTGGCGCGCGACCTTGATGTGCGCCGTCTATCTTGGCACTCGCCTTCTCTACCGCGACCGCGCCATGGTCAACGCTCTCGGCACCGCCGCCCTAGTCGTGCTGGTCTTCGACCCCCGGCAACTCTTCACCGCCAGCTTTCAGATGACGTTTCTCTGCGTGCTCATCGTCGCCGCGATTGCGGTACCGCTGTTGCAGCGCTCGTCTCAGCTCCACAAACACGCGCTCAAGAACTGGGACTCCGCCAGCTACGCGGCACAACTCCCGCCGAAAGTCGCCCAACTCCGCGTCGATCTGCAATTCATCACTTCGCGGCTGGCGCTCTTCGTCGGCGAGAAGCCGGCGCAATTCCTGGTGCGCCGGATCGCGGCCTTTTCGCTGGACGCATGGGAATTGCTCTTCGTCTCCGTGGTGATGCAGTTGGGCCTCGCCCTGCCCATGGCCTACTACTTCCACCGCGCCACTACCATGGCGCTGCCGGCGAACTTCATCGTTGTTCCGCTGATGCAACTACTCATGCCCGCCGCGGTCGCCGCGATCGGTTTGAGCTTCGTCGCTTTCTGGATCGCGAAGATCCCCGTCGCGCTCACAACTCTCGCTCTGCACGGCATTACGGGAACTGTCCACGGTTTAGGCGGCATGCGGCTCGCCGATCTTCGGGTCGCCATGCCATCGCTGGTGATGATCGTTCTCTGTTCCTGCGCCCTGATCGCCGCCATCTGGACCGCGCGCCATCGTGCCCGATTCGCGACTGCAGGCATCGCGGCTCTGCTGCTCTCGGCAATCGCGGTATCATTTTTTCCGTCAACGCCGCAAGTCCGTCCCGGCACGCTGGAAGTCACATCCATCGACGTCGGCGAGGGCGATTCGATCCTCCTGGTCACTCCCCAAGGCCGCACACTGCTCATCGACGCCGGTGGCCCCATCGGCCCCGGCGGATCGCAACTCGATTTCGGAGAGGACGTTGTGTCCACCTACTTGTGGGCTCGGGGCATTTCGCGCCTCGACGCCGTGGCCATCACCCACGCCCACTCCGATCACATCGGAGGCATGCCTTCCATTCTGAAGAATTTTCGTCCTGCGGAGCTGTGGCTAAGTCTGTTGCCGCCGAGTGAGGCTTTGGATCATGTTATGAACACCGCGCAATCGCTGGGCGTTCGCATCATTCACCACTGGCAGGGAGATGATTTCAATCTCGGCGGGGCTCGCATTCAGGTACTATTTCCGCCGCGTGACTGGCTCGCAGGAAGCAGGCCCCAAAACAACGATTCGCTGGTCCTGCGGGTGACCTATGAAGATACTTCAGTCCTGTTGGAGGGAGACGCGGAAAAGCAAGTGGAACGGCGGATCGCCGAGAGGAGTCATCCGTCGGCGAATCTTCTGAAGGTCGGCCACCATGGCAGCGCCAACGCCACCACCACCGAGCTGGTCGATTCCGCCAAACCCCAGTTCGCCGTAATTTCGGTCGGAACCGGAAACCCCTTCGGCCTGCCGCGCATCGAGACGCTCGACCGCCTCGCCAAGGCTGGAGTCCGCGTCTACCGCACCGACCTCGACGGCGCTACCACGTTCTATCTTGACGGCCAAACGGTTACGCCTTCGGTGGCTCTTCCGGAATAGCCTCGATCTCCGCGGTCGCGTCGTCGTCCCCCGGCGATTGCCGGTAGTCCTCAATCAAGTACCGCGCCCGCCCCGCGTCGCCTTCCCGCACCAGGATGAGCATGCCGCCCATGCCGGGAAACGCATCCTGCAGAAGCGATGCCGACTGCAGATCGCTGTCCAGGCCCGCCGATTCAAGCAATCCCTTGACCACCAGCGCTTCCGTCTCGTCTTCCGTATCGAAGACCTTCACCAATTTCTGGTTGGGATCAGGACGCAGCGGCGAATCAGAAGTTTCAGGCTCTGCCATGATGCTCTCCATTCTGCGGAATCGACGCTCCCGGCCGCCCACTCGATTCCGAGCTTTGCGTCTCGGCTACGATTCTACTCCCCGTCCGTGACCCGCCGCCCGATCCGGTTCTGCCAGAGTGGGAGTGCGGCGCTTGCCACACTTCGAGTGCTCGCTTCTTCCCCGTTTCGGCGCGAATGCACCCTAGCGGAAGTCGCAACTCCTGACCCAGTTGCGACATCCAATGTTGTGGGGGCAGAGACGCCATGAATTCTCCGCAGCGCGCCGGCGGTCTTTCGAACGTGCCATCCGACGAGGCTGTGCGCGAACGCGAAGAGGAAGCCCGCAAGATCCGCCGCCTGCAACTGATGATCGGCATGGTCTCGTCCGTCATCAGCCAGGACCACACAATCACTCTGGAAGAAGCCTCCGCCATGGCCGCCGACGCCAAACGCGCCGCCCTCGCCATGTTCCCCGACAAAGAACTCGCCTTCGACCTGATCTACAAACCGCGACTGCAACGCCTCATCCGCGACCGCTATCGCCTGCAGTGAGACTTCCTAGTCGCGCCTACTCATCCGCCACTGGATTCCTCAGCGTTCCGACACCCTCCACGCTGACCTCCATCACATCTCCGGCCACCGCCGGGCCCACTCCAGCAGGCGTCCCCGTCGCGATCAAATCCCCCGGAAACAACGTCATGCACTGCGCAATATGCCGGATCACGACATCCAACGCGAAAATCAAATCCAGCGTATTCCCCGACTGCCGTACCTCGCCATTCACGCGCGTCTCCACCGCGATCCCCGCCCACGGGTCCACTGCATCCGTCACCACCGGCCCGACTGGACAAAACGTGTCGAATCCCTTTGCTCGCGTCCACTGCCCGTCTTTCTTCTGCAGATCGCGCGCCGTTACATCGTTCACGCACGTATATCCGAGAATGTACGGCCGCACATCCGCATCCGCCGCCGGTTGATAGCAGGTCTTCCCGATGACCACGCCCAACTCTCCTTCATAATCCACCCGCTCGGCAATCTTCGGGCGGCGTACCGTGCTGCCCGGCGCCAGCAACGACGACGCCGGCTTGAAGAACAGCAATGGCTCTTTGGGCACTTCATTCCCCAATTCCGCCGCATGCTCGCGGTAATTCCGCCCCACGCACACAATCTTCGACGGCCGCACCGGTGCCAGCAACGCCGCTTCCTCCAGCGGAATAGCCTCAATCCGTCGCGTGCGCAGGCTCTCCATGTCACCGCCAGCTTCCTCCGGAGTCGTCACCAGCAGCCGTACAATCGCCTCCCGCCCCGCCACCGACTCCACCAACCCGTACTGCGCCTGCCCATTAAATTGAAACCGGCAATATCTCATGGAATCCTTTCCACTCGGGGTGCGCCACTTCTGCCGAAACAAAAGCGTCACCTTCAGCAGTTACGGCACCTGCTCCCCCGCCTCCTCCGACCGCGCACTCTCATTTCCCCGCAAGTCCACGGCCGACACCGAATAAGAATATCTCTTCCCCGAAACGACGCCCACGTCCCGGTACACCGGCGTCTTCACCAACTCCCCGTTGATCTTGACCGGAACTGTCCCTTCGTCCCGCCGGTATACGTTGTACCCATTCAGATCAACATCGGTCACCGGCGTCCAGATCAAATCGATGAAAGCTGCCTGCCCTGGCCCGGAAAAAACCGCCTGCACTCCCGAAGGAACTGCCGGAGGAAACACATCATCGGCGAACACCTTGGCTTCTGCCGAATCGTCTCCCTCTACTTCTACTTGCTTTCCGTCTCGCACGAACAACGCCACCTGTACCACGCGGTAGCGATACGTCTTCTCCCACTCGAGGTTCGAATCCATCAGGCTGAAACCGCTTTCCCCGCTTGCTGGCACTTCTGTCAGAACAGTCCACGTCCCTTCTTGCGGCGCGCGATACACGCGATACACAAAACGAAGGGCCGCGTCATCGGAGTTCGGCTTTCCACTCCAACTCAGCGCTACGCCTTCTTTTTTCACGCTCGCCTGAAAATCCTGCGGCGTTCCCGGCGATCGCAGCAAAGGCACGCGCACCTGATTCGAAAGTCCCGCGCTCCTTCCCTCCGGATCCCGCACCTCGACCGCATAGGTCGCAAAACTCCCGGGATGGTCGCTCTCGATCGGCGACGACAGCAAGTCGGAATAAGTTCCGTCCCCCTTGTGTTTCGACTTCGTCGCAGCCGTGCCGGGTTTCACCAGCGCTTCCCCCACGGCATCGCACTTCAAAAGCTCCGCGTCCATCCCACGGCAGACACGCGTCACACCGAAATTCCGAATCGTCTGCCGATCAGTCGTCTTAGTCGGGACAGTCCAGGTCAGTACCACCCGATCTCCCTTGCGCACCGCCTGCAGATCGAGCGGCGGTTTCGGAAGGTCCAGCGACGGCGGCTGCGGCGGTCCGATATTCGCACACCCCGCCAGCATCAGGGACGCAATCAACGCCAGTCCGTCTCGCCAGAACGCTCTCATCGGAAAACCAGACTAACAGAAGTAGCGCCCGTCTCCGCTTTCACCGCACGACGCCTCCTTCTACACTGATAGCCATGTTGCCGATCACCGGCATCCCCGCCCTCGCTCGCGAAGTCGCCTTGCGCTACGCCGCGCTCCCAGCCGTCGAATCCGTCGCCCTCGGAGGCTCGCGCTCCTCCGGCGCCGATGACGCCAACTCCGACATCGATCTCTACGTCTACGTCCGCGAGTCGCTATCGCTCGAAGCGCGCGCACGAGTTGCCGCCCCCCATGTCCGCGCCGAACTTGGCAACAGCTTCTGGGAGCCCGGTGACGAGTGGATCGACTCCTCCACCGGCATTCATATCGACGTGATGTTTCGCGAGCTCAGGTGGATCGAAGACCGCCTGGCCGCCGTCCTACAACGACATGAAGCCGCTATCAGCTACAGCACATGCTTCTGGTTCAACGTGTTGCACTCGATCATGGTGTTCGACAGCGGCGGCTGGTTCGCACGTTTGCAGGAGTCCGCCCGCCAGCCGTACCCACTGGCACTCAAGAAAGCCATCGTGGCGAAGAACTTTCCCATCCTCCGCCGCAACATGTCTTCCTATTTGCATCAGATGAAACTCGCCGTCGAGCGTAACGATGCGGTCAGCCTCAATCACCGTACCACCGCGCTCCTGGCCAGTTATTTCGACATTCTCTTTGCCGTAAACGAGGAACCGCACCCGGGCGAGAAGAGAATCTTGCAGTATGCCCTGAGGAATTGTCAGAAAGTGCCGGAGCGATTTCCCGAGCGGATCGAGGATTTGCTGCGTTCGCTACCGGAAGCAAGTCCAAAGGTTCTGGAAAACGCAAACTGCGCGATCGATGACCTGGAGAGTCTGCTGATCCGCGAATCCCTTCTTTGTTGATGGATGTGTAGCAAGGCGCGGTGCACCGCAGAGGTAGAAGGTGACCAGGAAAACATTCCCTGGTTCCCTCTATGTCTCCGTGACTCCGTGGTGAGTCAAGCCGCGGAGGACCTAAGACCCAGCCAGTTCCTTCACCGCTTCACGAAACACCTTCGTGTGCCGATCGATGTCGTCGTTTTCCGTCTGGGGACACATCAGCGCCATGTTGTGAAACGGCGTCAGCAGGATGCCGCGATTCATGGCGTAGAGATGCATGTATCTCTCGAGTTCGAAATCCATGGCGTCGTGCGCCTGCTTGCCGTTTTCCGGCTCCGGTCCAAACATGTATTCGGCACGGCAACCGAGCCGCGTGACGTGCCACGGGAACTCCACTTCTGCGATTGCTTTAGCCACGCCTGCGGTCCAGCGCTGCGCCAGCGGAATCATGCGATCGAACGCGTCTTTGGTCAGAACCTTGGTCAGCGTCGCGCGCATGGCGGCCAGGGACAGAGCATTCCCCGCGAGCGTCCCACCAATGCCGCCGACATCGCAGTTTTCCAGTTCCTGCCTGGCCACAATGCGGTCCGCTACTTCCTGCGAGAATCCGTACGCCGCGCCCGGAATCCCGGCGCCAATCGCTTTGCCGAACACAATCACATCGGGATCAAGATTCTCGGCACGGGTATATCCGCCGGGCCCCGCGCAGATCGTATGCGTCTCGTCGATGATTAGCAGCGTCCCGTGCTTGCGCGTCAGTTCGCGCAGCGCCTGGTGATATCCCGGCTGCGCGTGCACGATGCCCACGTTCGTCATTGCCGGTTCGGCGAGCACGCACGCGACGTCTTCTTCAGCGAGCGCCTGCTCCAGCGCCGTGACGTCGTTGAACTCGATGACCTTCGTCGTGACCGCCGGATTTACTGGCGGCCCGATGTTGCCCGGCCGCGGCCCCGCCGATCCGTCGTCCTGAATGGTGACGAACGTTTCATCCACAGTCCCGTGATAGCACCAGTTGAACACCAGAATCTTCGGACGCCCTGTGATCTGCCGCGCCAGCCGGATCGAAAAACGATTCGCATCGGTCGCCGTCAGCGAGAACTGCCAGTAGGGGAGGCTGAATCTCCTCTGCAATTCTTCGGCGACCACGATCGCGTCTTCGCCTGGAAGCATCAGCGTAATCCCGCGCCGCATCTGCTCTTCTGCCGCCTTGACGGTGGCAAACGGAGAGTGGCCGGTCATCGCGCCCGTGTCGCCCAGGCAGAAATCGATGTAACGATGTCCATCCACATCGAAGAAGTGCGCCCCCTGCGCCTCGCGCACGAACGGCGGAAATGCACCCGCCCACTTCACCATCCAGTTCATGGGAACGCCCGCCACCAGCGACTTCCGCCCGCGCTCAAACAGCGCCTTCGACTTCGGACGCTCGTCGACGAACTTCTTCTGCTCGCGCTGCATGAGCGAGTGCAGGCGAGTGCGATCAATGGTTTTCATGGTGAACAAAGATAAACCACAGATGACACAGAGAACCACCGAGGAATTCCTCTGTGTACCCCTGTGCCCTCTGTGGTGAGTGTTTTTGCTACAGAATGTACCGGCTCAAATCCTGGTCCTTCACAATGTCCGTCAGCATCTTGCGCACGTAATCGGCGTCGACGGTGATCTGCTGGCCTTTTTTCTCTGGCGCATCGAAGCTCAGCTCGTCGAGCACGCGTTCCATGATCGTGTGCAGCCGCCGCGCTCCTATATTTTCCGTGCTCTCGTTCACCCGGAACGCAAAATGCGCAATCTCGTCCAGCGCTTCCGGCGTGAACTCCAGTTTCACGCCTTCGGTCTCGAGCAGCGCTGTGTACTGCTTCACCAGCGAAGATTTCGGCTCGGTCAGGATCCGGACGAAATCCTCCATCGTGAGCGACTGCAATTCCACGCGAATCGGGAAACGCCCCTGCAATTCCGGAATCAGATCGCTCGGTTTCGATACGTGGAAGGCGCCGGCCGCAATGAAAAGAATATGGTCGGTCCGCACCATCCCGTAGCGCGTATTGACCGTCGTGCCTTCTACGATCGGCAGAATGTCGCGCTGCACGCCTTCGCGCGAAACGTCTGGTCCATGGCCGCCTTCGCGCCCTGCGATCTTGTCGATCTCGTCCAGGAATACGATGCCCGAGTTCTCGACGCGGTCAATCGCGGTCCGCGTCACCTGATCCATGTCGATCAGCCGCTGCTCTTCTTCCTGGATCAGATATTCGAAGGCTTCGTTCACCTTCATCTTCCGCTTCTTGGTGCGCTGTCCAAAGATGTTCGGCAACATGTCTTTGATGTTGACGTCCATCTCTTCCACGCCCTGGTTCGTCAGAATCTCAAACGACGGAAAGTTTCTCTCCCGCACATCGATTTCCACCGTGCGGTCGTCGAGCTTGCCTTCGCGCAGTTGTTGCCTCAATTTCTCGCGGGTCCGGCTCGAAGACTCGGTCAGCGCCGTCGATCCGCCATCAATCACCACTCCGCCCGCAGGGGGTGCCGGGCTCGGCGCAGGCGGAGGCGTCGGTGGCAGCAAAATGTCGAGCAGCCGCTCTTCCGCATTCAACTCGGCCTTGTCGGCCACATCTTCCAGTTTCTCTTCGCGCACATTGTCGATTGCGATCTCCACCAGGTCGCGCACCATCGACTCCACGTCCCGCCCCACGTAGCCGACTTCCGTAAACTTCGACGCCTCAACTTTCAAGAACGGAGAATTCGCCAGCTTCGCCAGCCGCCGCGCGATCTCGGTCTTGCCCACCCCTGTGGGGCCGATCATGATGATGTTCTTGGGAATGATTTCTTCGGCGAGCTCGGGGGACAGCTTCTGCCGCCGCATGCGGTTCCGCAACGCAATCGCCACTGCACGCTTGGCATCCTTCTGCCCGATGACGTGCTTGTCGAGTTCCACCACAATCTCGCGCGGCGTCAGTTCATCCAGCGCAAGCTGTTCTTCTTCGGCGGAGGAGGGAAGATAAATGGCCATAAAAAGTTCTCAGTTCTCGTTTCTCAGTTCTCTGTCTCTACTGAGAGCTGAGAACTGGGAACTGAGAACTAGAGTTCCTCGATCGTCACCCGATCATTCGTATAGATGCACATCTTGCCTGCGATCTTCATTGCTTCTTCCGCAATTTGCCGGGCCGAAAGTTCCGTATGTTCCGCCAGCGCCTGTGCGGCCGCCTGCGCAAACGGGCCGCCACTGCCAATCGCCGCAATGCCGCCATCCGGCTCAATTACGTCGCCCTGTCCGCTCAACAAAAACGTCTGCTCCTTGTCGCAGACCAGCAGCAGAGCTTCGAGATGCCGCAAGAACTTATCCGTGCGCCAGTCCCGCGCCAGTTCCACGGCAGCCCGACCCAGATTTCCGTGATACTGTTCCAGCTTTGCTTCAAACCGGCTGAACAGCGTGAAGGCGTCGGCGGTCGATCCCGCAAACCCCGCCACAATCTTGTCGTTATAAAGCCGCCGGATTTTCTTGGCGGTGTGCTTGATCACCGACTCGCCCAGCGTGACCTGCCCATCGCCGGCCAGCACCACGCTTCCGCCTCGCCGCACCGACAAAACCGTCGTCGATCGAATCAATCGTTTCGTAGTCATGAGCGCAATTCTTGATTATAGCAGGACATAAACAGCGCTCTTATCGATACAATATAGATACAACCAAATGTATTGCAATCATTGAGTCGAAGTTGTATTATGCGAATATGCCTAGATTCCCAGACATTCTCGACGGTTTGCGCAAGCAGAGAATGTCGGACGCTGATGACATCAGAAAAATCGGAGAAGAACTAGGCAATCTGCGCGCAGCGTATCAGAGGTATCGCGAACTTACGGGGAATCTCGAGTCCAAGGTCGAAAGAGTCAAAATCGCCATGGCGTTGCTGGCAGATCAGGAAGGTGATGACCTAGGGTCCGCCTTCGAGTTCTTGGACAGCGTAGGAATCCCCGTCGAAGCTCCGAATGATATCCGTGAAGAAACCCCTCTTTGGAAAATGATCCGCGAAGTGGTCAGGCAAGTCGAAGAACTGCGCATAGTCGAACTCGAAAACGTCATGAGCAGCCTAAGAATCAAAGCGTCCCGACAGGCTCTAGAATCGGCCATAGAGGCGCATAAGAGAACATTCAAAACTAGGCGAAGCGGCAGAGAGAAATTTGTGGCCCTTAAGCACTAGCAAACAACCTTCAGGCCCCAATGACCAAGTGGACCAAAACTCGCCGCGACCCCGGACGGACGTATCAGAACGAAGAAGAGGCCAAGCTTCTTCGCGAAGCGATGAAGCGAATCCCAGAACTGGTCGCAGAGGCCGCAGTGGGGAATGAAGAAGCCGAATCAACTTACGTCGAAATCATCAACAAGCTGGAACCGACGATGGAAAAGGAGAGAAGGAAGGAACTGATTAAGCAGTTTCGCGACGCCGTTGCCGACCACCAGCGACAACACGGTCGATCGATGCGTTGATTTCCTTGCTGGACCGCCGCAGCTCTTCCGCCGACATCTTCTCGGCCGCCGAATCCGCCAGCTCATCCATGCTTTCCAGCAGGGTGTCCATTGCGGACTTGGTCTTCGGCGCAGCGGCCATTTTCCTTGGATTCGGCATACAGTCCATTCTACTGCGTGGGGTCTTAGCGGCAGTACATCACCAAAGTGTCAAGCTGTCCTGCTGAATTCCATTGTAGCAGGGCCTAAATTGCAGACCCGCTTGACGTTCCAGAGTCCCTCGGTAACCTCTCCGCCGATTACCGCTGTGACATTTACCCGTCTCTAATCTGCCCCTACCTTGAGGCCATGCGTCAGTCTGCTGCGGTTCTTTGTCCCGACCATGCCTCGCTCGAAACCCTGGAAACCAGTCTCGGAGCCCTCGGCGTCGACCTGCTCGCCTGTAGGACCCGGCAACAAGCCCTGGAGATGGTCGTCACCGGCCAGTGTTCCACGCTCATTGTCGACTTCGACCTTCCCGGCGCACAGGAAGTCATTACCATGGCGTCCTTGCTGCCGCCCGGCCAGAAACCCGCGCTGCTCGCTGTCGCCAGCCGCGCCTGGCCTGGAACCGGTCAGGCATTTCAGTCCGGCGCCAATCGCATCCTTTACCGGCCGCTCGATGCCGATCAGGTCACGCAAGCGATGAAATCGGGCCGCAAGCACCCGCACCCCCCTGGCCGCCGCAAATCCGCGCGTTACGACCTGAAGACGCTGGTTTATCTCGAACTCGAAAGCGGCACCGTCCCCGCCGTCAGCATCGACATCGGCGAGCACGGCCTCGCTCTGCAGGCCACCGAACCCGTGCCCATCGTCTCCAACGTCGCGTTCCGCTGCCTGCTGCCTGGAACCAAATTCACGCTCCACGGCCACGCGGACGTGATTTGGGCCAGCGACCACGGCCGCGCCGGGCTCTTCTTCTCCAAGCTGTCTCCAGAGGCCCGCAGGCACCTCAAGCATTGGCTCAGCCGTCGCGCCGCGCACGTCAAGGGGAAACATAAGCACGCTGTCCGCGACCTGCTTCCGCCCGCCGACGCCCACGTCTTATTCGCCGAATAGGACCCGCGCAAAATAGGTTCCCTGCGGTATGGCTCTTGTGTCTTTGAGTGGCTTCGAGTTTTCAGGTCATTCGCCGCGACAAGCCTTTAGAATGAGAGACCAAGTCTCTCAATGAAAACTACGCTTGCCGGGCTTCCAACGCAGTCTTTTAACGGCCACTCCATGGTGGCTCCCGTTCGCCGCGTTCTCGTCTGTTCCCCGCGCACTGCTGGGTGGAACCAGCCTGAACGCCTCGCTCGCTGGGGTGATCTCGGATTCCACCACGCTCCAGACTTCTTGATCGCCCAATCGCAACACGACGCCCTGTGCCGTGAACTCACAAACGCAGGCGCGGAAGTTCTGGAACTCCCTCCCGCCGACGATCTTTCCCTCGACGCGGTCTACACTCACGACGCCTCGCTCGCCACCGACTTTGGCTTGATCGTTCTCTATCCCGGCAAGCCGAATCGCGTCCCGGAAGGCGCCAATCACGGATCGTTCTGCGAGTCCAAGGGTATGCCAGTCTTCGCTGCAATCACCACTCCTGGCGCGGTGGAAGCGGGAGACATCCTCTGGCTCGATTCGAAGACCCTGCTTATTGGACGTGGCTACCGGACCAATTCTGCCGGCATCGACCAGATGCGATCTCTACTCGCACCTAAGGGCGTGGACGTGCTCGCTGCCTCGCTTCCCTACGGCCCCGGCCCTTCGGCCTGCCTGCACCTGATGTCGCTCATCAGCCTGCTCGACGAACGCACCGCAATCGTCGATCTCTCCTGGATCGCGGTTGAAACCTTAGAATTTCTTGAATCCCGTGGAATGCGATTCATCGAGATCGAACCGTCCGAGCGCGACACTCTCGCGTGCAACGTGCTGGCTCTCGGCAATCAGCGCCTGCTTGCCCTCGAAGAAAATCACAAGACCAATACCAAGCTGCGCGCCGCCGGATTCGACGTCCGCACCTTCCCCGGCTCCGAACTCTGCATCAACGGCAGCGGCGGGCCGACATGCCTCACACGCCCGCTACTGCGCGCGTAAACCTCCACCCGAGCGAATTATCTACTCTCCGCTTGAGCGCAACGGAATCAACTCCCGAATACGCCGATCCCTCAGATACAGTCCGCCCCAGGCCATCATCCCAAGGATGATGTTCATCACGTAGGTCGGATCGCCGATGCGCAATGTCGTAAACGTCGCTCCGCCCATGAGCCCGGTAATCAGGATTGCTCCCAAAACCGAAGTTGACGGAATGAGATACAGTACCGCGCACACCAGTTCAATGACTCCAATTGGCACGACAAGTTGTTCTGAAATTCCATACCGGCCTACGCCCTCCAGAACCGACGGTGCCCTCATCAGCTTCATCACGCTGCCAAACAAGATCAGTAGAACCGGAATCGCGCTCATGATGCGTCCAGTCCACATCATCGGCTTTGAAATTGGAGCAGTTGTCTGCATGACTTTCTCCTTTGGTAGTTCGCACAACAATAGATGACGGGAAGAGTATGCGGATGCAGGGTGCATTCGACTCTCCGCAGTTGGGTTCCAGCCCCGCACGATATAAGATGTTTAGCTCTCATTAAGTTTGGATCAGGCGTAGCACCACGCCGTGCTCCCTGCTCCCACTTTCGAGTTCATTCCTTATCCTTCAGGAGTCTTACATGGCAAAGCATCGCATCGGCATTCTCACCGGAGGCGGCGACGTCCCCGGTCTCAACTCCGTCATCAAGTCGGTCGTTTATCGCGCAGCAGAAATCGATTGCGAAGTCATCGGCATTCGCCGCGGCTGGGAAGGCTTGACGCATGTCGATCTGAAGGACGCTGCCAGCAAGACGCGCTACATCCTGCCCCTGAATCGCGAGAATACGCGCACGATCGACCGCACCGGCGGCACCTTCCTGCACAGTTCGCGCACCAACCCGACCAAAATGAAGAAAGTTCCTCCTGCGATGCAGGGCCAGAAGTTCGAACCCAGGGAGTCGACGAAGAAAGGTGTGACCAGCACGGTGTATGACGTAACGCCGGGTGTGCTGAAGAATATCGAAGCTCTCGGCCTCGACTATCTGATCGCCATCGGCGGCGACGACACCCTCAGCTACGCTGCGGAACTCGACCGCAAGGGCATGAAGGTCATCGCCGTGCCGAAGACGATGGATAACGACGTCCGCAACACCGAGTACTGCATCGGGTTCTCTACTGCGATCACGCGCGCCATGGATGCCATCACTCGCCAACGCACCACCGTCGGCTCCCACGAGCGCATTGGCGTTTTCCGCGTCTTCGGCCGCGACGCCGGTTACACAGCGCTCTACACCGCCTACGTGACTGGCGTGCGTTGTTGCATTCCTGAGTTCAAAGTCGATCTCAAGCACCTGATCGACTTGCTCATCCAGGACAAGCGCAGCAATCCCAGTAACTACTCGCTTGCCATCCTTTCCGAAGGCGCCGAGTGGCAGGGCTATACCGTAAAGGAATACGGCGAAGCCGACGCATTCGGCCATCGCAAAAAGATGAGTGTTGCCGAAGACTTGAGCGATCAGATCAAGCAGGCCACGGGCGAAGAAACCGTCGTCAGCGACCTCACCTACGATCTCCGCTCGGGCAGCCCCGACTTCGTCGACAAGCTGGTCGCCTTTACCTTCGCGGGCATGGCGATGGACTCGCTCGAAGAAGGTAAGTCGGGCGTGATGACGGCCATCAACGAAGGCCGCTATGCGATCGTGCCGATTCCCGATCCCAAACTTGGCCCGCGCAAGGTCGATATCGACTCGATGTATAACATCGAGCGCTACCGGCCCAAGTACGATCACAAACTAGGATTGCCCATCTTCCTGACGCGGCCGTAGAGAGCAGTTGCGCTCAGGCCTTGGCGGGGGTGCAGTTTTTCGATTCGCGCGGTCTGATTTTGAAGATAACTCCAGAACTGTACCCCAAGGGATGCCGTCGTGGACTACACCTCCGAAGCGCTGCCCTTGGCGGCGTCCCATCGCATTCTTTTTCCACCGCGATACGACAGGTTCACCATGTGCCCTGCAGCGGCGGCGTGATGTCCCACCTCTGCGGTCTCATAGCTGGGCTGCCGCGTGCGGACCGCGTCGAAGAAGTTCGCCATGTGTAATACGGTTGCGTCTGGCTTATTCGTGAATTCCAGATTTTCCGGCTGCGGCTTGACTCCTGTTCCTTGTGACTCTGCCCGGTGGTTTCCTGTATTCAGGAATGTGTCCTGCATCGCTTTGGGCCAGCTGTCGATCGAGTACTCATAACCTTCGCGTTTGTACTCTGCCTGTTCAATCATTCCGGCGCCAAGCAGAATGGAAAGCGATCCTTCCGTTCCCAGGAATTGGATTCCCTGTCCGGCGGTGCTGGCACTGTTGAATGTGCCAGCCATGTTGACACAGAAGCCGTCATAGTCGAACAGGGCGTCGAGCGTGTCTGGTACCTCGCGGCCGTCGCGCCGATAGAGGATTCCCCCATTTGCGGCCACACTTTTCGGCATTTCCGCGCCCATGATGAAGTGGATGGAAGTGATGAGGTGAACGAACAGGTCGGTGGCGATGCCGCCGGAATAGTCCCAATACTTGCGAAAACGAAAAACGCGTTCCGCACTGTAATCGACCTTCGGTGCAGGGCCCAGCCATTCCTTCCAATTGAAGTTCACTCCCTCTTGCAGGTCCAGCGGGATGGGATAGTTCCATGAACCGGTGGAACTGTTGCGGTTGTAAGATGCCGTCACCTTAGTGACCTTGCCGATTTTCCCCGACATCACAATCTCTCGCGCTTTCTTGTGCTGGTCGGAAGACACCCACTGGCTGCCCGCCTGAACCATGCGCTTGTGGTCACGCGCTGCTTGAATGATCACTGGGCCGTCTTCGATTCTCTGGGTCATCGGTTTTTCGATATATACGTCCTTGCCCGCGCTGAGCGCGTCGAGCACGATGCGCTTGTGCCAGTGGTCCGGCGTGGCCACAACCACCGCGTCGATATCTTTCCGGTCGAGCAGCTTCTGGTAGTTTGCAAAATTGGTTGCGATCTTGCCGTCGGTGCGTTCTCTCGCGCGCTCGAGGTGCCCCTGGTAGCAATCGCAGACTTCCACCAGATTGGCCTGCCGGGTTTCTTTGGCCGCTTCCAGGAGGATGTTGCCGCGAATCCCGAAGCCGACGAATCCCAGATTGACGCGGTCATTCGGAGCCGCAGGTTTCGGCAAGGGCGAAGCAGGGACGCCGACGAGCCTGCCATTTACTAACAGCCCCAAGCCCGCCGCCTGAGTCGCACTGAGCCGGATGAACTCACGTCTGGTGGATTTCGACATTCCGGATTCCTCCTAGTTTTCTGCAGCCCCAAACGGCAAGAGTCGTAGGGCCATGGTTCTGAAAACGCGATCGGAGAGAGCTTAGCGCAAACCGGCCAACTTGGTATTCGGTCGGCGGCGGGACATTGCGATTTCACTCTTAACTCCCGTCGCGCCTCTCTCCTCCCGCACCTGCTAAAATCAAACGGCATGCTGCTTCCCTTCGTCCGCGAACTCTTCGCGGACGTAGAATTGCTTCCCGCGTTCTCGCGTGTAGCCTCCCACCTCAAGGAGGGCACGGGGCGGGTACGTGTCGCCGGAGTCTCCCCCACGGCAAAAGCCCTGCTGCTCGTGCTTTTCCGCCGCGCCGCCGACCGGCCGCTCATCGTCGTGGTGAACGACAACCGCGCCGTTGAGGATTTCGTTCCCTTGCTCCGCGGATTTTGCGAACTCACCTCCGCCTGCGATCCCGACTCCGTCGTCGCTCTTCCCGCGCGCGATGTGCTCCCGTTCCAGAATCTTTCGCCGCACCCCGAACTCCAGGAAGAACGCGCCACTGCCCTCTGGAAGATAGCGACCGGCAAAGCCAGCATCGTGGTCTCTCCGATCGCCGCCACCGCCATCCTGCAGCGCTCCGCCGACTACTACACCGATCTCGCCCGCACGCTCCGCCGCGGCGAGTCTTTCGATCTCGACAACCTGCTCGCGCACCTGAACACCGTCGGCTTCGCCTCCGCCGATGTCGTCGAAATGCCCGGCCAGTACGCCTTGCGCGGTGGCATCCTCGACGTCTACTCGCCCGAGACGGAGCGTCCAGTTCGCATCGAATTTTTTGGCGACGAAGTCGACTCCATCCGCCGCTTCGATCCCACCTCGCAGCGCTCTTCCAACCCCATCGACGAAGCCCTGCTCCTGCCGCTCACCGAAACTCCGGTCAGCGACCAGCTTCTTGGCGCCATCCACACCCGCCTCTCCGGCAAGCGCATCGAGGGGAATGAGGAAATCATCGAGGCCGCCATCAAATCCGGCGGCGTCACCGTTTTCCCCGGCTGGGAGTTCTACGCTCCCGTCGCCGGCGCCGATCGCAGCATCTTCGACCTTCTCCCGCGCGCCGCCATTCTGCTCGACGAACCCGACCTCCTTCGCGCCGAGTTCGACCGATTCTGGACTCGCGTGGAAGAAGCCCACGAGCGTAGCGGTGTCGGCAACCTTGTCCGCCCTGCCGATCTGTACCTCGCGCCCGACGACTGGTGGCGGAAAGTCGCTTCGCTCACCGGCGCCGATGTAGAGCATCTCGGCATCACCCGCAGCGAAGACGACCCGGCCATCAGCTTCCTCACCCAGCCCACTCCCCGCTTCCACGGCGCGGTTCCGGCCATGCTCGAAGAAGTCCAGAAGCTCACGCGCGACGGCAGTCAGGTCATGTTCGCCGTCCCCAGCACCGGGGAAGTTGAGCGCCTCGCCGACATCTTCACCGAATACAACGTCAGCTACAAGCTCGGCAGCCGTACCCGCGGCGGCGAGAGCTACGCCGACGAAACCAGCTACTTCGCCGGAGAAGTCCTCACCACCACGCTCGCCAAAGCGTACGTGCCTGACGGCGTCCTCTTTCCCGACGCAAACCTCGCCATCTTCGGCGCGCGCGATCTCTTCGATGAATCCGACACCGTCGCTTCGCGCCCCGGCCGCCAGAAGTCCAAAGTCTCCGCCTTCCTCTCCGATTTCCGCGACCTGCAAGTCGGAGACTATGTCGTCCACGTGGAACACGGCATCGGCCAGTACCAGGGCCTCAAGGAGATCAATCAGGGCGACGGCAATGCCGAGTTCATGCTGCTCGAATACGCCGAGGGCGCGCGCCTCTATGTCCCGCTCACCCGCCTCGACCTGATTCAGAAATACCGCTCCTCCGAAGGCGCCGCACCCACCTTGAATCATCTGGGCACCCAGGCCTGGGCCAAGACCAAGGCCCGCGTGCGCAAGGCCATGCAAGACATGACCCAGGAACTGCTCAAGCTCTACGCGCAGCGCAAAGTGGCGCAGGGTCACGCCTACCCCTCCGGCGACGAATTCATCCGTGAGTTCGAAGACACCTTCGAATTCAACGAAACCGAAGATCAGGCGCAAGCCATCAAAGACGTCATGCGCGACATGGAGTCCACTCTTCCCATGGATCGCCTGCTCTGCGGCGACGTCGGCTATGGTAAGACGGAAGTCGCCATGCGCGCCGCTTTCAAGGCGGTCAGCGACAACAAGCAGGTCGCCGTCCTCGCGCCCACCACGGTCCTCGCCTTCCAGCACTACGAAACCTTCAAGCAGCGCTTCGCGCCGTTTCCCGTCACCATCGAAATGATCAGCCGCTTCCGCAATCCAAAGCAGCAGAAAGAAATTCTGCAAAAAGCGGAAGCCGGCAAAATCGACGTCCTCATCGGCACGCACCGCATCCTCTCGAAAGACTTGAAATTCGCAGACCTCGGCCTCCTCATCGTGGACGAAGAACAGCGCTTCGGCGTCCGCCACAAGGAACGCATCAAGCAGATGCGCAAGCAGGTCGATGTGCTCACCATGTCGGCCACGCCCATCCCGCGCACGCTGCACATGTCGCTGGTCGGCCTGCGCGACATGAGCGTCATCGAAACTCCGCCCAAAGATCGCATGGCGATTCAGACGGTTGTCGCCAGTTGGGACGACAAGCTCATCCAGTCCTCGATTGAGCAGGAACTCGAGCGCGGCGGCCAGGTCTATTTCGTGCACAACCGTGTGGACACGATCTGGGAGATCGCCGCAAAGCTACAGGATCTCGTCCCCAAGGCGCGCATCATCGTCGGCCACGGCCAGATGGGCGAAACTGAACTCGAGAAAGTGATGCTCAAATTCATGCATCACGAAGCCGACATCCTGGTCGCCACGACAATCATCGAGAACGGCCTCGACATCCCGCTCTGCAATACGATCCTCATCAACCGCGCTGATCGGCTGGGATTGTCGGAGCTGTATCAATTGCGCGGACGCGTCGGCCGCTCCAATCGCCGCGCCTACGCCTACCTGCTGATCCCGAAGGAAGTCGAACTCACACCCATCGCCCGCCGCCGTCTCGCCGCGCTGAAAGAGTTCTCCGACCTTGGCGCCGGATTCAAAATCGCCGCGTTAGATTTGGAGTTGCGCGGAGCGGGGAACTTGCTCGGCGGCGAACAAAGCGGACACATCGAAGCCGTCGGCTTCGAGCTCTACACCCAAATGCTCGAGCGTGCGGTCCGCGAAATGAAGGGCGAAGCCGCGCCCGACGAGGCCGAAACCCAACTCAACCTCGGCCTCAATATCCGTATCCCCGGCGAATATATCCCGGAGGAAAACCAGCGGCTACAGATGTACAAGCGCGTCGCCCGCGTCGAAACCGAGTCGCAACTCGGCGACGTAACCGCCGAACTTACCGACCGCTACGGCCCGCCGCCGCAAGCCGTCAAGAACCTGCTCGACTACGCCAGCCTTAAGCTGCTCGCCGTCCGCATCGGGGTCAACGCCATCGAGCGCAAGCGCGACCAGGTGAGCTTCAAGTTCCGCCAGAACGCCGCCGTGAACCCCGAGCAGCTCGCGCGCTTCGTCGCCGCCCAGCGCGGCACGCAATTTACGCCGGATGGAACGTTGAAATTCATGCTGAAGGCCACCGCTGCAGACGAAGTCCTCCGCGCCCTCCGCACAGTTTTACAGCAACTGGCAAGCGCAGAATTGGGATCAGAAGCGGGGTTGGACGCGAAGGGGAAATCCCATTGATCGTTGAACTCCGCGCCCTGTGCGCAGTTCCGATGAACGCTATGTAAGAAAGCCGCGTCGAATGCCATCCGCAAACCCAACCAGTTACAATAAATCGTTCCTGGCCGACGACTAGCGACCACCGACCATCGACCGTCATGATGAAACTCCGCAAAGCCGTCTTCCCCGCCGCCGGACTCGGCACTCGCTTTCTCCCCGCCACCAAGGCCCAGCCCAAGGAAATGCTGCCGCTGGTCGACAAGCCCATCATTCAATACGGCGTCGAAGAAGCCATGGCGTCCGGCTGCGACCAGATCATCATCATCACCGGCCGGGGCAAGCAATCCATCGAAGACCACTTCGATGTCAGCTACGAACTCGAGCGCATGCTGGAGGACCGCAAGAAGACGGAACTCCTCAAGATCGTCCGCTCTATTTCCGACATGATCCATCTGGCCTACGTCCGCCAGAAAGAAGCTCTCGGCCTCGGCCACGCCGTCCTCATGGCCCGCGAACTCGTCGGCAACGAGCCCTTCGCGGTCCTGCTGGCGGATGACGTCATCGACAACGACCCGCCCGCGCTCAAGCAGATGGCCACCGTCTTCGAGCAGAAACAATGCTCCGTCATTGCCGCGCAGGTTGTCGAAGGCAAGATGATTTCTTCCTACGGCGTTTTCGACGCCCAACTGGCCGACGGCTACAACGGTCGCCTCTTCGAAATCCGCAACATGGTCGAAAAACCCAAGTTCGAAGAGGCTCCCTCGAACCTCGCCGTCATTGGCCGTTACATCCTCACCCCCACCATTTTCGATTGCCTCGCGCGCACGCAGCCCGGAGCTGGCGGCGAACTCCAGCTCACTGACGGCATGCGCATGCTGCTCAAGCAGGAAAAAATGTACGCCTACGTCTACGAAGGCCGCCGCTACGACACCGGCGACAAACTCGGATTCCTGAAAGCCACCGTCGAATTCGCCCTCAAGCGCGCTGACCTGGGCGGCCCCTTCCGCGACTATCTGAAAACGCTAAAGCTGTAGGCTCGGCAAAGTCCTCCTTTTGCAACTATCCGAAAACCGAACATGGGGTTAGACTCGGATTCTAGGGCGTGAAGTGCGATCAGGCCGTCGTTGCAGTCCAAGAATGAACACCCCAAGGCTGTGCCCTTAGAGGACGCAACCCGCATGGGACAACGCGGAGAACCGCGAAAAGACGTTGAGGTTCCGGTGCGCATCTTTGGCACCGACAAAACCGGCGCCGTTTTCTCCCAAAAAGCCGTCACCGTCAATGTCAGCCGTAACGGCGTCGAACTCGCCGGCGTCGGACCGCAACTCGCCATCGACGAAATCGTCGGCCTCTCCTACGGTAACAATCGCGGCCACTTCCGCGTTAAATGGGTCGGAGCCCCCAACTCACCGAAAGCCGGCCGAGTCGGCCTGCTCAACATCGCGCCCGGCAAGCCGCTCTGGGACTTTCCGCTCGACGCCTCCTGCCCTGACCCCTACCAGCCCGGCTCCGTCGAACGGCGCCAGAGTCCCCGCTATCGGTGCCAGCTCTCGATCGAGATCCACATCCAGAACGGCGCGTCTTTCTGGGGAAACCTCTCCGATCTCAGCATCGCCGGCTGTTACGTGGAAATGCCCATCCCCCTCGAGGCGGGAACCAGATTAAGGCTGGGAATCTGGTTCGGTCAGGATCGCGTCTGGGCCAACGGCGAGGTCGCGCACCGCACACCTGGCTTCGGCGTCGGCGTCCGCTTCACTGAAATCTCCGAGGCTGACCGCGACCGCGTTCGCACCTACCTCGACTCCCTCGCGCCTCTTCACCGCAAATCGTCCATCGGCGCAGCCCTCCGCCCGCCGCGCTGAAAAGTCGCCTCTTCATTCCTCCCATACCGTTACTTCTTCTCCACCGGATTCCGTCGGGTCATGACATATCCGTCCCGGAACGCGAACTCCTGCCCTGCCACACGGGTCTCCTTTTCAAACCGGTAGAGATTCCCCTCGATCGTGATCTTGATCCGCACGTCCACCGGCTTGTCGTTCTCCGTACCCTTGCCCGCGAGCGCGAATTGCATCCGCCCCGAGCGCCCAGGCGCGGCCACCCCCTCAATCCGATACACCCTCGACGAATGATCCTCCGACGTTACCGTGTACTGGCCCTTCGCCGCGTCGATCGTAACCGTCGCCGTCTCCGTGACGACCTTCGCAGGCCCGTCATCATACGTGTAGCGCAACTCAAGCGAGCGGCCGTCAGGCGTGTCCTTTACTTCCAGCCACGTTGGCAGCGTCACGCGCTCATTGCTCGTGTAATCCCGATACTCCAACTGACCCGTCCACTCTCCAGCCAGCCCGGCGTAAACCGCATCCCGCAAGGCATCGGGAGTTGCTTGCCCCGCCAGACTCCCCGCAACGCCCATCACCACGACCATGACCCGCGCCAGTTTTGTCATCCCTGTTGGACGTCCTCATTCGGCCCGCGGTAAGCACACGGAGCCACAACTCCAGCAGCTGTTTGCAGGAGAGGCCTGAACATGGAAGGAATTTTTATCGGAGTGAAAATCGGGCGCTGTAAGGTTCAGCGCCTTCGATAAATCTGCAATCAGAAATCAACAGGCTGCAATCTTGCGAGTATGCCTAACTCTTCCCTTCATTCAACTTCTTCGACTTCTCCTCAACTCCGCGCGCCAGCTTCTCTTTGTATGCAACCAACTTCTTCGCCACGCCCTCATCGGCCAGCCCAATCATCTGTGCCGCCAGGATCCCGGCATTCGTCGCGCCCCATTTCCCAATCGCCACCGTCGCAACCGGAATTCCGGCCGGCATCTGCACCGTCGACAGCAGCGAATCCATTCCATTCAGCGAAGTCGATGGAATCGGCACGCCAATCACCGGCAACGTCGTATGCGCGGCGATCACTCCGGCCAAATGTGCCGCTCCGCCTGCGCCCGCGATGATGACCCGAATCCCGCGCCCCGCCGCATTCTTCGCATACTCCGCCGAGCGATCCGGCGATCGATGCGCCGACGTCACGTCGATCTCCCACGCGATCCCAAACTCATCGAGAGCTTTCCCCGCCTCCCGCATAATCTCCAGGTCGGAATCACTCCCCATCACAATCGATACCAGTGGTTGACTCATATTCCCCCGTCTATCTTGACTACTACTTAGACTTTTTTTGGCCACACTGAGCCAATAGCTAACCCCAGCCAGCAATAAACGCCCACATTGCTCATTATGGAGATTCCGCAGACAACCACCCAATTGGCAAAAGTCGCAGAACGATCCAACGCGGCCAATCCAAACGACGCTGGCCATAACCACATCGATTGCGAGACGATCTCCGACCGGGTGATCGCATATTCTCCCAGAAAGAACAGCGGGATCACCAATCCTGCTATAGCAAATCTTGCTGTCATCTTTTGCACGATAGACAGCTTGTACCCCCGCATCAGCCAATACGGTACAAGGATGAGAACAAAAAACAAGCCGGTTACAACCGACAAGATCATCGGAATTGCGACAAAGATATACAGACCTCGCCTCGCAGACCTACCGCAACAACGCCCGCGCTCCAATATCCTTCCGATAATGCGCCCCATCAAACGTGACCTTCCCACAAGCCTCATACGCCCGAGCCACGGCCGCCTCCAACGACGCCGCCCGCGCCGTCACTCCCAGCACGCGCCCGCCTGCCGTGTAATACGCGCCATCCCGGCGAGTCGTCCCGGCATGAAATACCTTCACTCCCGAAACCGCGCCCGCATCCGCCAGCCCATCAATCCGCTTCCCCTGCTCGTACGTCCCCGGATACCCTCCCGACGCCATCACCACGCAGACGGAAGCATCGTCGGACCAACGGAAATCCCCAGCGCTAAGGCGCCCTTCGATCGACGCCTCCATCGCCTCTACCAGATCGCTCTCCATCCGCATCAGAATGGGCTGCGTCTCCGGATCGCCAAACCGGCAGTTGAATTCCAGCACCATGGGCCCGCGCGCCGTCATCATCAGGCCGCAATACAGCACGCCCTTGAACTCCGCGCCCTCCGCCTTCATTCCGTGTACCACCGGCTCGGCAATGTGATGCACCAGCCAGTCGCGCATCTGATCGTCGACAATATCGCGTGTCGAATACGCGCCCATCCCGCCTGTATTCGGCCCCGAATCGCCATCGCCCACGCGCTTGTGATCCTGCGCTCCCACCAGCGGCGCGACGCGTTCTCCGTCGCTGAACACCAGGAACGACAGTTCGTCGCCCAGCAAACACTCTTCCAGCACCACCCGCGCCCCAGCCTCGCCCACCATCTTTCCGCTGAGCATTTCCGCCGCCACGCTGGCCGCCTCTTCCTTCGACTTCGCGATCACCACGCCCTTGCCCGCCGCCAGCCCGTCGGCCTTCACCACCACCGGGGCATGAAAATGCGGAAGCGCCGACCGCACCTGCTCGACCGAATCGCAAATCGCATAGTGCGCCGTCGGAATGTGATGCCGCTGCAGGAACTCTTTCGCAAAGCTCTTCGACGACTCCAGCTGCGCCGCCGCCTGAGTCGGCCCAAACACACGCCATCCCCGCCGCGTGAACTCATCCACCACGCCCAGCGTCAGCGGCAGCTCCGGCCCCACCACGGTGAGATCTGGCTGCAGCTTCGCTGCCAGTTCCACCATCGAATCCACACTCTTAGCATCCACCGCCAGGCACGTAGCCTCGTCCGCAATCCCGCCATTGCCCGGCGCGCAAAACAGCTCTGAAATCCGCTGTGATTGCCGCAGTTTCCAGACCAGCGCGTGCTCGCGCCCACCACTGCCTAAAACGAGTACTTTCATAAGGGACAAATCAGGTTAGAAGTTGCAACGCACCCTGTCAACGTGGAGTGGACGCCAGTGGGGCGAGGCCCGAGAATGTTACATGGGCTTCATGCAAGTAACCGCCTACTCCCTCCCCACCCCTAATGCATCCGCGACGCGGTTGATGTAGTTGAACCAGGACGCGATCAGCGTGATCTGCAGAATGCCGCGGTCGTCGAATCCCGCCTTCCGCAGGCCCTCAATGTCATTCTTCGAGACCTGGGTCGCGTCCTTGGTCAGCTTGATGACGTGATCGAGCATCACCCGGTCCTCGGCGGAAATTGGCGCATTTGGATAGTCGAGTTCCAGCGCTTCGACCAGTGTCTTGTCCAGAGTCACCCTACGCAGAAACTCTGCGTGCGACTCGATTCAATAGACGCACCGATTGGTCACCGAGACCATGGTGGCGATCATTTCGTGCTGGGCGCGGCTCAGCGGCAGATCAGGGGACATCAGCGAACCAAAGGTGGCGAAGGCATGAAAGAGCGCGTCGGGGATGAGAGTATGCGATCCCACGATGGAAGATGCGCCGGAGTCATCGGGATGAACGGGCGTGGCGTATTCCTTCGGATAGAAGGCCTTTTCGCCTTCGATGGCGCTTTTCAGTCTTTCATCGGCCTCGGCGAGCGACACGGTGCGAATCCAGGTCATGATTGAGTTCCCCAACAAATCAGGTGGCGCAACGATACACGGGTTGGAGCACGGGGGCCTATAGCGCGTTCATATTAGCGCAGGATTCTGGCACGTGTTTGCCCCTGGCTGGAGAAACTCGGCGGTCCGAATCGCAGTGGACGGACGGAGCAGCCCCGGCGGGCATATTCAACATGGATTAGCGTTCGGCTTCGGACGACTCCGGCGCTCGCCGCAACACCCTGGATTTATCGTTTCACTTCGCTCATCAGCGCCAGCAGGTTGCCCTCGCTGTCACGGAAGAACGTCATCCACAAATCATGGTCCGGCATTTTCGCGATCAGGTGCGGTTCGTCTTCAAACTTCACGTTGCCGGCTCTCATCTTCGCATAGGCCGCCTGAATGTCGGGCACCGCGAAATACAGGATCGATCCCGGATGGTCGAACTCCGGCTTCTCCGGCCGGTCGATCATCAGCCGCACGCCGCCCAGATCGAAGAACGCCAGGTTCGGCGCCGCTTTGAACAACAGCTTCAGGCCCAGCACCTCCTGATAAAAGTTGGCGGCGCGCTCGACATCGTGCGCCCGCATCTGGATCTGTCCCAGCCGCGTAATCCCCACTCCGGCATCGGTCATCGCTTGCTCTCCCCGGGTAAATTGATTAGCATAGCTAACTATATTCACTCACGGGAGTCAAGATTCTTCTTCGCGTCCCGCGTGACCTCTTTGCGATCTTTGCGTTGGAACGTTTACCCGCAGATGTAGCAAAGAAATTGCCGCGAAGTACGCCACGGTGAATCCATGCGCATGTCAAAACAACATCCCGCCCCTCTTCCTCTCGCCGACCGTCTCCACTCCGCCGCCATCCACCTGCTGCGCCGCGTCCGCCGCCAGGACGCCGCCAGCGGACAAGGTCCCGCCCGCCTGTCCGCTCTCTCCGTGCTGGTCTTCGGAGGCCCGAAAACTCTGGGCGAACTTGCGGCCGCCGAGCAGGTCAAGCCGCCCACCATGAGCCGCATCGTCGCCGGACTCAAGCGCAGCCGCCTGGTCACCATCACTTCCCACCCCCACGACGCCCGGCGCCTGCAGATCCGCCCCACCAAGCAGGGTGTCCGCCTGCTTCACCAGGGCCGCCGCCGCCGCGTGGCCGATCTCGCTGCCCATCTCGAAGCTCTTCCGCCCAAAGCACTTGCCGATCTGTCCCGGGCGGTCGAGATTCTCCAATCCCTGCTCCAGCACTGGTCCTGAACGCGTCCGGTAATCTCCGCACCCGGTACCAAAGTCACGTAGAAATGCACAGCCCTCGCCGCCGATACTGGTGGGTACTGCTTTTTGTGTTGGGGCTGAAAGTGTGCCATCTGCTTCGGTTTGCGGGTAAAATGACCCCCGCCGTCCGGTTTCCCTCCCGCGACACGATCAGCGAAAGTTCTGTTTTCTTGCGAGGTGATGACTCTGTCCCGTGTGCGCATCTTCGCCGCGCTCGCAGCCCTTTTGTGGCTGGCGCACATTGGTGTCGTTGTCGGCCTCCGCGGCCAAGCCCCCGGCCCGCTGCTCTCCGACCTGCTTCAGCTCTCGCTCGGTTGCCTGGTGGTGACCGCGGTGGTGCTGGCCGCCCGCCGCTCCGAGGGCTTGGCGCGTTCTTTCTGGCGGCTCACTGCGGCTTCTTACGCATTTCTGATCGTCGCTCAAGGGCTGGGTGTCTATAACGATCTTCGTCCATCCGAAACCATCGCCTGGATCAACAACCTCCTGTTCTGTTTCTGGTGGGTGCCTCTGGCGATGGCGATATTCCTCGACTCCGAGCACGAAGCCGGACATCTCGACACCCTCGTCGCCCTCGATTTTGTTCAGGCCGTGCTGGTCTGCGTCGCCGCTTACGTCTATTTTTTCTATTTGCCGCAGGCGGTCGCGTCCAGTGAACTGGCGCATGAAGTCTGGGCTCCGTACTTTGTCGGCTACTCTTTCTTCGCCGGATCCTTCCTGCTGCGAGCCATTCTGACCCGCTTTCGCGACGACCGCGTCCTGTTCGGGCGCATGGGAATTTTCCTGGCTTGTTCCGGCTGCATCGACGCCCTCTACTACTACGGCCCCGGACGCGGCCTTGACACCGGCGCATGGTTCGACCTGCTATGGAGCGCGTTGCTCGTTACTCCCATAATGATTGCGAGCACCTGGAAGCAGGACGAATCTCCGGAGGTCGTCCTTGACCCACCGCGGCGCTCCAGGCGCATCTACAACGAGATCTTGTTCCTGATCTATCCTTTGCTGGTGCTGTTCATGTCGCTGCGCATCGCGCGCGCCCGGCTCGGCCTGGCCGCTGTGATCGTCTTCTTTTCCTTCGTGTGTTCCAGTGCGCGCTTGCTGGTGACCCAACACCGCCTGGTGGAGATGAAGGACGCACTCCGCCGGGAAGCCGCCCGCGACAGCCTGACCAGCCTGTGGAACCGCAAGGCTATCTTCGAGATTCTGGACCGCGAACTGCTGCGCGCCGAGCGCGACCAGTCGCCCGTCGGCGTCATCATGATCGACGTCGATCATTTCAAGCAGATCAATGACAGCCGCGGCCACGCCGCCGGAGACGCAGTGCTTCGCATCATTGCCAGCGGCATCGCCTCGGTGGTCCGCCCTTACGATTCCGTCGGCCGCTACGGCGGAGAAGAATTTCTGATCGTCGCTCCCGGCTGCGCGCTCGCCGACGCCGTCGAACTCGCCGAGCGCGTCCGCAGCCACGTTGCCGGATGTTGCATCAACATGACCGGAGGCAGCGTCACCGTCAGCCTCAGCCTTGGAGTCGCCGTCGGCCAGGCCGCGGAAGAAAGCGAAAAGGTTCTTCACGCCGCAGACGTCGCTCTCTACCAGGCAAAGAACGCCGGCCGCAACCGAGTCGAACCCTCCCTCGGCCGCGCCGCCACGGCCGGCCAGGGCCCCGCGCCTCGCCACGACTTCTGGGTTTAGTTCGCTTCGGGCATCCCGCCGGGCATATCCTTAATCTGAGAAGTTGTTAGGCAACCTCCAGTTCCCGTCCGGGTTGCACCAGACTGGATCTGGCTCCGACGCTCTGTTTGTGACACTCGGGAAACTGTCTCAGCCCGTGTCCGCCGTCACGCCTCCGCGCCTAGGATGCGTTCGATGATCGCCCGCCGTTTCCGTACGTGCCCGATTCAAGGAGGCCCATGTTCACGCCTGCTCGCCGCGCTCTCCTATCCCCACTCATAGTGTTCGCGGTTTTCTTCGTCAGCTGCGCTTCTTCCCGGACCGTCTGCCCAGGCTCAAATTGCTGCGCCCACAACGATGCCTGCTTTGCGCCGCAATATGTCATCGCCACCGGCCAGGGCCACATCTCCACCTTTCAAGTGACGCCCGGCGGTCCAGTCGGTCCTTCCGTCAGCACCACAACTGCGCCCAGCCTCACCCTCGGCATGGCCGCCCTCAACAATCAGTTCCTGTACGTTTCGACGTTTTTGGCCCCGCTGGGCCAGCCCGATCTCTTCCCTTACTCCATCGGACAGGGCGGTGCGCTCAACCCGCTCTCCGGATATACTCTCGGCCAATTCAGCGTCCCTTCAGGACTCGCCACCGATAACGCCCTCAACGTCGTCTACGTTGCGGACGCCGGCAAAATCGACGCCCTGCAAGCCGATGCTTCCGGCGCGCTCACTCCCGTTCCGAATTCGCCATTCACTTCCGGGTCGAATCTCTTTCTGACCGTCGATCCGCAGAACCGCTTCCTTTTCGCCTCCGATCAGGATCCTCCGGGCGGTGTTCTGGCCTTTACCATCAGCCCATCCGACGGCGAACTGCAGGCTGTGCAAGGCTCGCCTTTCCCAGTGGTACCGGGCGGTCTTACCGATGCCCAGCTCGGCGACATCGTCGTTGACTCTTCGGGAAAGTTCGTCTTCACCACAATCACCAACACCGGCCAGGTCGCGGCCTTCACGATCGCGACACCCAGCGGAGCACTGAACCCCGTCCCCGGCTCACCGTTCCCGGCGGGCAACAATCCACTCATGCTTGCGGTTGTCGGTAATTATCTGTACGTCTCCAACACCGGCGACCGAACCATCTCCGGTTACCAGATCGACGCTACCACCGGCATCCTGACCGCTCTGCCGAATTCTCCCTTCGCAATTCCTGCGGCAGCCATGGTCGCCTCGCCCTTTGGAAACGCGATCTACGTCAGCGGATCGAACGGCATCCAGGCGCTGGCTCTGGATGCGAGCGGCAACCTCACGCCAGCCGGGAGCGCGCAGCCTTTTCCCGGAGCGACCGCACTCGTGTATGTGCAGTAATGTGGGGCGGACGCACTCGTCTGCCCCCTAGTCGCGACGAGCGCGGGCCGCCAGTCGCGTGAGGGTAGATGATTGTTCAGCTTCCCCGTGCGGAACGCCGGCATGCGGTTGGATGAAGGCTAGCTCGCCCCCACCGCCGTTTCCACCTTGACCCCGCGCAGAAACTCCGCCGCAGCCTCCGGAATCACGGTGTTGATAAACATTCCCGATCCCAACTCGAACCCTGCCGTCCGCGTTAGCCGCGGGATCACGCTCATATACCAGTGAAAATAGCGCACGCCCACCAACTCCGCCGGCGCGGTGCGAATCGTGAAATTGAAATCCGGATTCTCCAGCCCCACATACAGCTTCGCCAGCATCGTGCGCAACACTCGACCCAGGTCGGAAACTTCTTTTGTGCTGATGTCGCCAAAACTAGCCATGTGCCGCTTCGGATAGATGTGCGTGAAAAACGGAGATGGCGATGCATACAGCTCCACCGCCACAAAATGCTCGCTCTCCAGCACCACACGCTCTTTTTCCTGGAGTTCTTCCTCGATCATCTGGCAGAAAATGCAGCAGCCGTAGTCGTCATGATGCTGCAGCGCTTCCTGAAATCGCTGCCGTACCTGATGCGAAATGATCGGCGTCGCAATCATCTGCGAGTGCGGATGCTCCAGGCTCGTGCCTGCGTCCGTACCATGATTCTTGAAGATTGTGACATGCGCAATCCGCGGATCCAGGCTGAGCTCATCGAACCGGATCTTGTAAATGCGCAGGATGTCGGCTACATGCGCATCGGCCATGAGCGCCATGGGCAGCGAGTGATCCGGCGTTTCCACGATCACGTCATGCACGCCGAATCCGCCCATCGACCGCCGCGAACGATGAATCGTCCGTTCCGGCTTGGCCGTGGGCGAAAGGGCCGTAAATTTATTGGGCACCACTCGCGCCTTCCAACGATCGCCGTCCGGCAATCGCAAGATCTCCGGCGGTGTCTGGTTCTCGTGGCCCGGGCAGAACGGACAATTCTCTGCGAACGACACTGCCGGTTTTGCCGCTTTCTTCACTACCATCTGATCGGGACGCTTGGCGCGTTCCGTCGCAATGACAACCCATTCTTTGGTCATGAAATTCTGCCGAAGTTCTGGCATGGATAAGGACCTCCAACGGAAGATTAGAAATATCGCGGACCTAGAATTCTACGCGCTCCACTGAGCTTGTGTCGTTTCTCGAATCGCAGGGTAGTGGTGCAGTTTGATCGATGCTCTTCTAGACGGCATCATCGTGAGCGCAGCCGTTTTTCAGGCAGAGCGAAGGATCTCCCGAAGATCTACCCTATGGGAGATCTCTCTCCTCGCTGGTGAAAGCGCGGGCTTCGGGATGACCCCACGGAAAGTCGCGATCAAACCGGACCACTACAATCGCAGTTCCAGGTTGCAAGTTCTTTCACTCTAGGCACGCCGACCGGCCAGTGCTATAGTCCCCCAAAGTTCGTCCCGTCCCAATCTAAGTAAGGAGATTTCCAGCCGGTATGAGATCCATCAGAACTTTGTCTCCCGCCTTCGCCTGCCTGCTCTTTGCATCAGTCGCTTTTAGCCAAACCGCTCAACAACTCGCCGAACTCACTGCCTCCGATGGCCAGCACGGCGACGAACTCGGAACCTCCGTGGCCATCAGCGGCAATTTCGCAGTGGTCGGCTCGCCGTGCGCCAAGATCGGATCCAACCGCTGCCAGGGCGCGGCTTACATTTTTGAGAAGCCCGCAGCGGGCTGGGGTACAACGTCAACCTTCGTCGCCAAGCTGACGGCCTCCGACGGCGCAGCGGGAGACTCTTTCGGACAGGCGGTGGCTATCGGCCTCAACACGGTCGTAGTCGGCGCGCCCTTTAAGTCGGTCAATGGCAAGGCCCAAGGCGAAGTCTATGTCTTCACCAAACCGGCTGCTGGCTGGACTAGTACGACCGAGACCGCGAAATTGAATCCGTCGGACGCGGCCACCAGTTGTTCGACGAGTGCGTATTGCTTGTTCGGAAATTCCGTGGCTGTGAGCGGTAGTCACGTCGTTGTCGGGTCTGCCGGCAACATCGTAAACAAGAAGGCGTTCCAAGGAGCGGTTTACGTCTACGTGAAGCCCGCCACCGGCTGGACGAACGCGACGCAGCTCGCGAAACTGACCGTATCGCAAGCCAGCACCGGCGATCAGCTCGGGGCCTCAGTCTCCATCTCCGGCGACATCGTAGCTGCCGGCGCGCCCAACGTGAACTCCACGGGTGCCGCGTACGTCTTCGTGCGGCCCGCAACCGGATGGAGAAACTCCTCCACCCCAAACACAACGCTCACCGCTTCCGACGGCGCTCTGTACGACGCCTTTGGCTGGTCGGTGGCGGCACAGGGCCGCGCCGTCCTCGTCGGTGCTCCTCAATTCGGCAACCCTCAGATTGGCCCGCAGGCGCCCGGCAAGGCCTACCTCTTCATGGGCAGCAATCAGCTCGCCGAGTTCAAACCATCGGACGGCAAAGCCGGAGACAATTTCGGTTATTCGGCAGTCATCGGCGGCAGTACCGTCCTCGTAGGCTCGTACCTCTATCCCTTTGACGGCTCCTACAACGGCACCGGCAAGGCCTATGTGTTCGCAAAACCAGCCAGCGGCTGGACCAACTCCACGGAAACCACAGCCTTGCTCCCCTCCAACGGCATGGCCGGCGATTACGTCGGCTACTCGGTCTCCCTGACTGGAACCGGCGCAACGGCGTTAGTCGGCGCTCCGGCCCACACCGATAGTGGCACCTTCCTCTACCAAGGCGCCGCGTACGTCTTCGTCCCGTAGTCTTCCATCGGACTGCCCCATCCTCCAATCGAAGAGGATGGGGCGTCTGACGAGTTCTCGTCAGAAACCTCTCCCGCCGGCCAAGCTTTTCCGTCAATAATGCGCGCTTTGGTCAGTTACAATCCCAAGTTATCTTGAGCCCGGGATGCCGAACTTCGCTTTCAGCAACGCGATGATCTCCGGCATGATGGGCAAAGCCAAGAAGCATCACGCCCTGATTCTCGATCTGCGCGCTGATCGAGGCGGCGCTGAGGACACACTGCGATTTCTGGTCGGCGCCCTGTTCGACAAGCCTCGACAAGCCTCGCTCATTGGCGAATCTCCCTTCCGGGTGCATAATGTCATCCCATCATGTGGGGTGCAGTTCCTGCCCGGTGCCTGCTGATTTCGCTGCTGGCGTTGTGCCTGCTGTTCGCCGCGGCATCGGCGCAAACCTGTAATGACACCGTGTTCGTAAAACAGTCGCAGGACGCTGCCTACCTGGGCGTGACCGGCGACATCTCCGAGCTGACCTGCGACCATCTCATCATGACGACGAAGGATAGCGCTCGCCGTCTCTACAGCCGCGACGTCGTGCGGCGAGTGGAACTCGACCCCAACTGTAAGTCCGGACGAGGCCCCGATCCCAACAATCCGTTCGACAAGACCATCTCCTGGTCCCAACTGAGCAACCGTTGCTGGAACCGCGAAACTCCCGCGCTCGTCAGCCTGGTCGAAACCCTCGTCCCCAAAGAAGGTCCGGGACTGCGAGATATTCCGCCCGGTCTCGACACGTTCTTCGCCTGGCTCATCGTGGTCGTGGTGATCTTCTACGCCGCCTATCAAGGCTATGACTTCTGGACCGCTGCCCGCCGCGTCAACGCCCTCAATCGCGAAAAGCTCGAAATGGAGGTCAGCAAACAACGCTTCGAACTCGACGACCTGAAGAAGAAGAAGATGGCGCTGACTTCCGGCATCGGCCTGGAAACTGTGAAGTCGGAACTGGATTTCTCCGCGCCGCTGGGTGCGATGCGCCAACTCCACGTCGGCGACTTCTTCAAACACGCGCTCCTCGGCATTCCCACGGAAAGAGACGCCAGCCACCTGACGGAACTCTGGCAGAATCGCTGGCAGTCGTACCGATCGCAAAAAACTGATCCTGCTCCCCAGTATCAGCTCCGCCGCGTGGGAAACTACCTGGTTACGATCCTCGCACTACTGCTTTGCGTGTTCTCTTTCCTGCTGGTCTGCCTGTTCCTCTCTCCGTGGGGAGATCAGTCCGGTCCCATGTTTGCCCCAAGCGTGTTCTTCCTGTTCGTCGGTGTGATCGCGCTGCGCCTCTTCATCCGCCGGAACGCAACCCGCCGCATCATGAGCGAGACTTATGCCGCCGCGCGCAGTTCCGCCACTTAGACCGTCGACACGGCAGGTTGTCCGCTTTTTGTAACAGCTCTTCATCTCCGCTTGACCCCGTTCCTCCCAGCGCATACTATGCGCTGCAATTCCCCCCGGTTGTTTTTCCGTTCCCACTGCGTCTGCGAAACGCAGAGGGACCCACGTTCACTATTTTTGTTGATTCCGCCGTACGACATTTTCTGAAGGAGCGCCTCGATGGCCACGACGAAACACGAATTGCCCGAATCCCGCAAGCAGGTCGCCTTACGCAACGACCCCACTCGCGTCGATCCCCACAAGCTCAAGCTCGGCAAGCAGGCGGCGCGGCACGATCCTCGCGCCTTGCTGCTGGCGTCTTACGTTCAAGCGGGGCTGCCCACGCCGCCCGAGAGTTTCGACCTGACCGCCAAGGTCGGCGCGGACTGGGGCATGATGGAAAACGATCAGCTCGGCGACTGCACCTGCGCTGCGGCCGGACACCTCTTGATGGAATGGACGGCGAACGCCGGCAAGAAGATGTTCACGCCCACCGACGCGCAGATCGTCGCCGCCTATTCCGCCGTCACTGGCTACGATCCGAAAACCGGTGCCAACGACAATGGCGCAGTCGAAGTCGACGTGCTCAACTTCTGGCGCCAACACGGCGTCGCCGGACACAAAATCGGCGCCTTCGTTTCGCTTGAGCCCGGCAACCACGCACACGTCATGGATTCGGTCTACGTTTTCCAGGGATGCTACATCGGGCTGCAGCTGCCGGTCAGCGCGCAGGCGCAGGTGAAGAATCATCAGCCGTGGTCGGTGCCGCCCGGCGGCCCAACTGGCGACGGCAAACCCGGCTCCTGGGGCGGCCACGCGGTGCCCGTCGTCGCCTACGACGCCCGCGGCGTCACCATCGTGACCTGGGGCGCCCTGCAGACGATGACCTGGACCTTCTGGGACACGTATTGCGAAGAGGCCTACGCCATCGTCAGCAACGACTACCTGACCAAGAAGAAAGTGACGCCGGAGGGTTTCAATCTCGCGCAGTTGCAGGCCGATCTCGCAGACTTGAAATAGTCGTGGAGCCCCGGGGTCATGCTCCGGGGCTCCCAAGAAAAACTTTCATCCATAGGCTGCGGGTTTGGGTGTAGGCTCCTAGAATCGGGCGCGTGCCGGGAGGACTTATGCATCGCCGCCAATTCCTGATTCGGTCGGCAACCGCCGCCGGAGCCATGTGGCTTACTCCGAAAGCCATCTTCCACGCACTCGCCAACACGGCATTGCCCACAAAGTTTGCTGCCTTTGACACCGTGACCCTGGGCAACACGGGCATCAAGACGAGTCGCCTTGCGATGGGCACCGGCACCGTTGGCTCCGAACACCATTCGCACCAGACTGCGCTCGGCGTGAAAGGTCTGTCCGAGCTGCTTTTGAATGGCTACGACAACGGCCTGCGCTTTTTCGACGCCGCCGATTCGTACGGAAGCCATCCGCATGTGGCCGAGGCGCTGAAGCATGTAAAGCGCGAACAGGTCACAGTGTTGACCAAGAGTTGGGCGCGGGATGCGGCCGGCATGCGCGCGGATTTGGATCGTTTCCGCCGCGAACTGGGTACAGACTATCTCGACATCTGCCTGATGCACTGCATGACTGAGGCCGATTGGACCGACCGTTATCGCGGCGCGATGGACGTGCTGTCGGAGGCGAAAGAGAAAGGCACCATTCGCGCGCATGGTTGCTCGTGCCACTCGATTGAGGCTTTGCGCGCCGCCGCGAAATCGCCGTGGGTCGAAGTCGATCTCGCACGCATCAACCCCGTTGGCGCCATCATGGATTCTGATCCCGCAACCGTGATCGGTGTGCTGAAAGAAATGAAAGCAGCGGGGAAGGCGGTGGTTGGAATGAAGATCCTGGGCCAGGGCGCGCTGCGCAACCGCCAGGATGAAGGGATCAAGTTCGCGCTCTCTAACGGTGCGCTGGATGCGTTCACGATCGGCGCGGAGAGCAAGCAGGAGCAGGAAGATTTGATGCGCAGGATCGCTGCCGCCTGATTTTTGTGTAGGGACAGCCGCCCTCGGCTGTTCGGCCGCGCAGCGGCGATGGCTTGGTCAGTGAAAAACCTGGAAGGGACTAAAGTTGCGCGCCTCGAAATTCACTTAGAATCTCAACCTTCCCCTCGATGTTCCGATTGAAGAGCAGTAGTTCTGCCGCAGGAATCCAATACTCGCGGTGCGTCGAACTACCGGCGACGTGCACATCGTACCGTCGCAAGAATGCCGTCCGCACCGAGAATCTCCACGTAGCCTTCGAATCCCGATGCTTCGTCTTTCGTGTTCCAGTCGCGCGCGATCCGCGTGGCATATTCTTCGTTGAGCACAGGATAGAAAAAGGGTTGCGCGGGCATTCGCGGCGGGAACGCGCGGAACTCGGCGGCGCGAATCAGTTCCAGCTCTTTTCGGCCGACCGGGCGATAAAGAGTCGTGAAGCCAGACAACCTAGAACTCCATCACTTTGAGTTGGGGGCTCACGGCCAGCTTCGCTTCGGTGGCCTTCTGTACGTCTTCGGGAGTCAATCCCGGAGCGATCTCGTCCAGCACCAATCCGCTCCTGGTCACGCGAATGTAGGCCATTTCGGTGGCGATGGTTTCGACCACGTTCACGCCGGTCAGGGGCAGCGTGCATTTTTTCAGAATTTTGGGCGCGCCATCTTTCGTGGTGTGCTCCATCGCAACCACCACACGCTTCGCGCCGGCGACCAGATCCATGGCGCCGCCCATGCCTTTGACCATTTTGCCGGGGATCATCCAGTTGGCGATGCTGCCGGTCTCATCGACTTCCATCGCGCCCAGCACGCTCAGGTCGATGTGGCCGCCGCGAATCATGGCAAAAGAATCGGCACTTGAAAAATACGACGTTCCCGGCATTTCGCTGACAGTCTCTTTGCCGGCGTTGATCAGGTCGGGATCTTCGGTGCCCTCGACCGGATACGGGCCGATCCCCAACATGCCGTTCTCCGACTGCAGCGTGACTTCCATGCCTTCGGGCACGTAGTTGGCGATCAGCGTGGGCATGCCGATGCCGAGGTTTACGTAGAACCCATCCCGCAACTCACGGGCAATGCGCCTGATGATGCGTTCGCGTTTGTCGTTGTCTTTGGCGGGCATGGTCATGATCCGTCGCTGGTCGTTAGTCGTTCGTCGTTGGCCCAAAACCGCTTGTCATCCTGAGCGAAGCGAAGGACCTATGTATTCGCTGGACGCCGCGAAACTGCATATGCACTTCTCTCGCAACCGGCAGACTGCATAGGTTCTTCGCTTCGCTCAGAATGACAATGCGAATTTTGATCTTACGATTTTCTCACCGTTCTCCGTTCAATCCTGCGCTCATACAACTCGCCCTGAAAAATGCGTTTCACGTAGATCGAGGGCGTGTGAATCTGATCTCCATCGAGTTCGCCGACTTCGACCAGATGCTCTACTTCCGCAATCGTGATCTTCGCCGCAGTTGCCATCATGGGATTAAAGTTGCGCGCGGTCTTGCGATAGATCAGGTTGCCGGAGCGATCGCCCTTCCATGCTTTCACGAAGGCGAAATCTGCCTTCAGTGCGCGCTCCATCACATACAATCGGCCGTCGAACTCACGCGTTTCTTTGCCGTCCGCGACCACCGTGCCCACGCCTGTGGGCGTATAGAACGCAGGAATTCCGGCTCCACCGGCACGAATGCGCTCGGAGAACGTACCTTGTGGAACCAGGTCGAGCCTGATCTTGCCGGCCAGGATCATCTCTTCCAGCAGCTTGTTTTCGCCAACGTAGGTACCGATGTGGTGGACGATCTGGCCGGCGGCGAGGAGCAGTCCGTTGCCCACGCCGTCGATGCCGACGTTGTTGCTGATGGTTTTTAAGTTCTTGGTGCCTTTGCGCGCCAGAGCGCGGATCAGGTTTTCCGGCATGCCGCACAGGCCAAAACCACCAATCATGATGGTCGCGCCGTCAAAGACGTCGCGGATGGCTTCATCCGCATTCGCCACAACCTTATTCATTGCGGGAGAATTCTAAACGATCCGCGGCGGAAAGGGGCAACCGGCGCGGCAGGAGACCGTCAAAAGTATGTTTACTTGGCTCGCCCCGAGAGAGTAGACTTTTGCATTATCCAGCCAGCCAACAGGAGTACCCCGTCCACGCTCCGTCCGGAATGGGAGCGGGCAGAGGAGCGATCGACCGAAAACGTAAAGTATGGTCGCCAGACGCGGTTTCTCAGGTTTCAAAGGTGTACCGCCGCCGATCGAGCGGTGGGAATACAACGGGCAAATCTTGTGCATCTCGAAGACTCTGGAGTGGGACGATGAACGGTAATCGCGCGCGCTTCTTCCGCTTAGCCATTAGTTTGGCGGTACTGGTAACCGTGGGGTATGTGTTGACAGTCCAGGCGGCCCGGCCGACCCGGCAGGGTGTTCCCTTGCCCACCGACTGGACGCACTATCACGTGATCTTCTCCCGCCCAGCGACGGTGGAGCAGGCGGCACGCGTGGGCAACGATCCCCGCTATTGGCAGCAGGTGGCCCGGCAGCAGCAGGTGCTGCGAGTCCAGGCTCCACCCCAGCCCAGCCTTTTCTCGCGCATCTTGTCGCGCTTGCGTCACCCCGCGACCACCAAGAACTTCCATCGCGACTGGTCGCAGGTTCTTGGCAGCGGGGGCTCCGCCGGCGCGGGAAATTATCCCGCCAAGTTCACCTTTGCCACCAACACAGCATATTGCGATGCGCACCTCCCGATTCCGGATTACGTCGTCTACAGCACCGGGTTGGCGGGATCTGGGACGCAAGCCAGCATTGTGGCATTTGACAACCTCTACAGCGGATGCCTGACGGGAACTGTGCCGATGTCGTTCTTTGCCTATAACACCGGCGGACAGATTCTGACGTCTCCCGTGTTGTCGCTCGATGGTACTCAGGTCGCATTCATGCAGACCAATGCAGGCGCCGCCAGCCTGGTGGTCTTGAGGTGGCATAAGGGCGATGGCTCGGTTGGAGCGCCGGTGGCGCCTACTGTGGAGAGTGCCGCCACCTATCCCGGCTGCACGGCGCCCTGCATGGTGCAAGTCCCCATCTTTACCACGGGCGGAATCACGCCGCTGGACGACCCTAAGTCGTCGGTTTTCTACGATTATGCCAGCGACGTCGCTTGGGTAGGCAGCCGCCTCGGCTGGCTGCACAAGTTCACCGGCGTGTTCAAGGGACAGCCGACGTGGATCGACAACGGAATATTTCCGTCTCAGATCAGTCCTGGAACGGATCTGGGAAGCCCGGTTTACGATTCCGGCAGCAACACTGTCTTTGTAAGCGACTCCGGTGGATTCCTGAACCGCGTGGATCTCACGACCGGGTTGCCCACGAAGTCGGCGCAGCTGGATTTCAGCAACCGCACGCTGATTGGGGGACCGATCATCGACGCGTCCGCTGGGCTGGTTTACGCGTTCGGCGACGATGATGGCACCACCAACTGTGGCGGTGCGACCGTCGGGTGCAATGCGGTCTACCAGTTCCCAGCGACTTTCTTAGCCTTAAGCGGAGGAACCAAGGCGGTCGTCGGAGCCAGCAACCTGGCGAAATTCCCCAATCCGCTGCTGATGGGCGGCTTTGACAGCGCCTATTACGCTTCAACACCCGCTTCTCCAACCGGTAACCTGTATGTTTGCGGCAATACGGGCGCGAACGCCACGCTGTACCAGATTCCGATCACCAGCGGTGCCATGTCGACCACTGCCACCACGGTGACCCCGCTTACAACAGCGGGGTCCACTGCGGCCTGTTCGGGCGTCATCAACGTGCCGAATCCAAATCAGCCTCCGGTTCCGTCTGAGCGCCTGTTCGTCAGCGTAGCGAACAACGCCGTCTCCAGTCCCTGCGGGGGCGGTGGGTGCATCCTGAGCTTTGTTTCCGGACCTTGGAAGCCAACCCACGTCTATGTGGTGGGCGAGCAGATTTTGAGTCCTCAGATGCACGTCGAGACCGTGATGACTGCGGGGACCAGTGCGATCGCTTTGAATCAACCCGCCTGGTCGACCCAGATCGCTACGACTCTAAGCGACGGCCCGAATACTCTGGTCTGGATCGATCAGGGGGCTTTGACTTCTCCCTTTACGACTTGGGTCGCGAGCAACAACTTTGCCATTCCGTTGGTCAAGATTCTCGATCCGAACGGCAATGTCCAGGCGCTGACGACCACGGGAACATCAGGCCTGGCTCAGCCTGCCTGGAGCACGACGATTGGAGCGATTACCGCAGACAACACGGCTGCTTGGACCAACGTCGGCGCCCTCGGCACCGCCGCCCTTCCCGTTGCGGGAGGCACGAGTGAGATAATTATCGACAACGTCCTAGGCACGGCTACGGTGCCTGGTGATTCCGAGGTATACTTCACCACTCTGACGAACCAGACGACCAACTGCGGTTCAGTGGCTACTCCGAGTGGCTGCGCTGTGCAGGCGTCGCAGACCGGGCTACAATAAAAAAAGGATTCTATCTATGAACGATATTTCTTCCGATACACCGCGCATTCCGGGCATCAAGAAACCGTACGAGAAGCCGGCTTTCCGGTTCGAGCAGGTCTTCGTCACGACCGCGCTGTCCTGCGGCAAGATCAACTCGACCGACCACAACTGCGTAGTCACATCGCTCAGCGCTTCATGAGCCTTCCCGCGCAGCTTTTCGACGAAGCGCATGCCGCCAAGTGCGAGCTGGCGCGGGAGGCCATTCGCGACTCGGGGAATTTGCGGTTGCAGGTGAGCGGGTGGAGCATGCTCCCGATGGTGTGGCCCGGAGACACCCTCACCGTCGAGAGCGTAGAAATGCGCGCACTGGTTGAAGGCGACATCGTGCTGTTCAGTCGTGACCGCAGGCTTTTCGCTCACCGCCTCGTGGCGAAGGGTTTGGCCGACGGTGGCCTGGTGACGCGCGGCGACGCCATGCCGGTCGCCGATCCGCCCCTCGACCAGGAGCGTGTTTTGGGCAGAGTTTCCTCCATCCATCGGGATGGACGATGTTTCGAACCAGCCCGCAGGCTGCGGCTCTCCGAGCGCGCTGTCGCGGTGCTGGTGCGGAGTTCGAGATTGGCGGCCCGTGTCGTTGTGGGCGTACACGGGATACGCCGCAAGTGGTCGAACTGAATTTCACCAGATTGGGCTTTTCTTCTTGCCAGAACTGATCACCGAAGTCGAGCGCCTGAGCCTCGTAATCGAAATCGGGGGCATGCCGGTGCGCGTGCATACGGCGGACGCGGCGTTTCTGGATCTGCTCGAGAAGCGCTACTCCGGTTTTGTCAGCGGATCCGAGAGGGCCGAGTATGAGTTCGAGATCGAACTCACCACGAGTGCCTTCGCCGATCCCGCCGCCCCAGTTCGCGTCACCCAGCGGAACGGCCGGTGGTCGCTGACCCGGGGAGATTTCCGGGCGGAATGGGAACCGGCTAGCGGGAAGGGCCGCATTCGGCAATCGGCGAATCCGTATTCCATCGATGCCGTGCTGCGAATTGTGCATACGCTGGTGCTGGCGCGGCAGGGAGGATTCCTGCTGCATTCGGCCAGCGCTATCCGAAACGGCAAAGCATTCTTGTTCGCGGGCGTCTCGGGCGCGGGGAAGACGACGATCTCCCGCCTGGCTCCGCCGGAGGCGACTTTGCTGACCGACGAGATTTCATACGTTCGCAAGCTGGGCGCCGGCTACGTGGCTTTCGGCACGCCGTTTACCGGCGAACTGGCCAAGCTGGGCGAAAATGTATCGGCGCCGGTCGATACGCTCTACCTGCTGGCCCAGGGGCCGGAGAATCGCATCGATCCGGTCGCGCCTGGCGAAGCCGCGCGAGGGCTGCTGGCAAACGTCCTGTTTTTTGCCAACGACGAGGACTTTGTGCACTCCGTCTTTGATTCTGCTCTGCAGTTTGTCAGCCGGGTGCCGGTGGCGCGTCTGACTTTCGTGCCGGATGCGCGAGTGTGGGAGTTGATCCGATGAGCAAGCTTTATGTGGCACGCAGTCCGCGGGTAGCGGCGCGCAGTCTCGACGGCGAAATGATGATCATGTCGGGACGCGACTCCACGCTGTTTACGCTGAATCGGACCGCCACCCTGATCTGGCAGGCCGCCGATGGGAAGACTCCGCTCGATGAGATTGTGAAGCGCAGCATTTGCCCTGAGTTCGATGTGGAACCGGCTCAGGCTCTGCAGGATGCTGAGACGCTGGCGCGCGAACTCGCCGGTCACCAGATTCTGCAGATTTCCGAAGCGCCGATTGCGCAGGCGGCTCCACTCGCCGGCAATGCCGCTGGAGACGCGCGATGAAGAGCCTTCTGGAAGAGATGACCGAGAAGGCGCTGAAACGGAATGTGCCCTTCGGCGTGCAACTCGATCTCACCTACCGCTGCAACGAGCGTTGCGTCCACTGCTATCTCGACCACGACGATCATGGCGAGATGACCACCGCCGAGATCAAGAACCTGCTCGATCAGATGGCCGACGCGGGAGTGTTCGTTCTCACGCTGAGCGGTGGCGAGATTATGCTGCGCAGGGACTTCTTCGAGATCCTCGAATATGCGCGGCGCCAACTTCTGTTCTGCGTGAAGCTCAAGACGAACGCGATGCTGATTCGCGAAAAAGAAGCGGCGCTCATCCGCGACCTGGGCGTGGAGTCCATCCAGATCAGCATTTATTCTCACCGGCCCGAAGTGCATGACGCGATCACGCTGGTGCCGGGATCGTTGAAGAAATCCATTGAAGCGATCCGGTTTCTCAAGGCGCAGGGCTTGCGCGTGGTCATCGCAAATGTTCTGATGATCCAGAATGTGCAGGACTATCGCGGCGTGCGAGCACTGGCGGAGGAGTTGGGCGTCGAGTGCACAATCGACCCAACCATCACGCCGACGATGGACGGCGACCGTGGTGTGCTGAACCTGGGCATCGGACAGCCGGAACTGCGGGAAATTTTCCGCGACGCCGACCTGGTCGGCGACGTAGATGAATTCTGCGCGATTGCTGCCCCGGCCGACGAAAGCCTGCTGCAATCCTTGCCCTGCAGCGCCGGCCATACCAGTTGCTATGTCTCGCCCTATGGCGACGTTTTTCCCTGCGTGCAGTTTCCGCTGCCCACGGGAAACGTGCGCCAGCAGCGCTTTCTCGACATCTGGCGGCATTCCGCCCGCATGAACGAAGTGCGCTCGATCCGGCTGAAAGATATGACGACCTGCACTTCCTGCACGCACCAGGCGGGATGCACGCGCTGTCCGGGACTGGCGTACATGGAAGGTGACATGCGCGGGCCGTCCTCTGCGGACTGCGAGAAGTCGTTTGCCAAGACCGGAGTCCCTTCGGCGAATATGCTCAAGAAGCGGGCCACGTCCAACCTGGTGCAGATTCAGCCCATTCAAGGTCCCATTCTTGTCGCGACCGCCCCCGGCGCAACGGCGTGATGCCTCACCCGGCTGTACTATTCCTTTAGCCAATGGAAACTCACGCCACGCTCGAACGCGAGTGGGCGATCCTGCTCGCGGCTTGCAGCTTGCTCTCGCCAGGGGAGCGAGCAGTCCGGCTGCGTTCCTTATTGAATCCGTCCACCGACTGGAACGCGCTCTTTACCCTAGCCGACCATCACGGGGTGCAATCGCTGCTGCAGCAAGCGCTGCAGGATTTGTCCGATTGCATTCCTGCCGAGCCGATGCGCAGGCTCAATCAGAGTCAACGAACCCAGATTCATAAGGCGATGCTGCTGTCAGGCGAGCTGATTCGCATTGTCGACAGCCTGTCGGCGCGGGGAATTGATGTGATCCCGCACAAAGGCCTGGCGCTGGCAGAGATGGCCTACGGAGACGTTGCGCTGCGCAAAACCGGCGATCTCGATTTGCTGATTCGGCCGCAGGATTTGCCGTGCGTGCGGGATGCCGTCCGCGAACTGGGTTACACTCCGCACCTCGCGCTTTCCCCCGCCGAGGAACGCGCGTATCTGAAATCGGGATACGAATACGCCTTCGACGGCGAAGCGGGCCCGAATTTGCTCGAGCTGCAGTGGGCAATCCAGCCCCGCTTCTATGCGGTGGATTTCGATATGGCGGGTCTGTTCGCGCGAGCCGTGACCTTTCACGTCGCGGGGCAGCCCATGCGTTCGCTTTCGCCGTCGGACCTGCTCCTGGTTCTCTCGGCGCACGCCGCCAAACATGTGTGGGAGCGGTTGCTGTGGCTGTGCGACATCGCTCGCTTGCTGCATCGCAAGGATCTCGACTGGCCGTTGATTGGCACACAGGCGAGAATGCTCGGCCTGGTGCGAATCTTGCGAGTGACCATGCTCGCTGCACATCAACTGCTTGGAGCCCCACCCCCCTCGCAGGCGCGTGACCACCTTCCCGAAGATCCGGCTGCACAACCTCTGCTGGAAGAAATCCGCCCGCACATGCTGGATGGAAGGGTCTTCCGGACAGAGTCGATCGCTTACTTCCGCCTGATGATTCGGCTGCGGGAACGCGTAAGAGATCGAACGCGTTTTCTGCAAAGGCTGATCTTCACCCCAGGGCCGGGCGAGTGGAGCGTGGTACGGCTGCCGGCGCCGCTGTTTCCGTTATATCGGGTGGTACGACTCGGTCGGCTGGCGGCAAAACTTGCGCGTTGAAACCGCTACGACGCTGGCTCGGCTTCCGGACTCCATTTCCTTTGATACAGCATGAGCATCAAGGCGCTGCCGAGAAGCGGCACCGCGATCCCCACCTTCAGTGTGCCAAACGAGTTGGAAGCAGCGCCGACCATCCAGGGCAGGCATCCGCCGCCGAGATTCGCGGCAAAGAACAGAAGCGATCCAATTCGAGATGCAGCGGCGCCGAATTCGCGCGGCGCAAGCGCGATCGTGATGGGATACACCGCCGCAAGCCCCAACCCGGCAAGCGAGGCGCTCAGGGCCACGCCAGTCAGCGTGTGCGCGGCTTCCAGCCCAGCCATGCCGAGGCAGGCGAGGATCAGTCCACCCTGCGCCACACGGATTTCGTTGACGCTGCGCAGCACGAATGGAGCGATCCAGCGTCCGAGCATTAGCATGGAGTAAAAGAAAGATGGAGTCGCCAAAGCCATCGGCAGCGCCATCGTGCCGAGGCTCTTTGCGTAAGACGCGACCCATCCGCCGAACGCGTTCTCCACGCCCACGTACACAAAGAACAGCGCCGCCAACACTGGCAGGGCCGGATTGCGCCAGGGGATCGGCGGACGGTTGCCGCCCGCATCGCGATCGGCCGCGGGTTCAGCGACGCTCGCGGGCATCAGCGCAATCCCGATCGCCACCAGCAACAGAAAGGCAGCCACTCCCCAAAGCAGGCCGGGAATGTGATGTCCCTTGGATGCACCGGCGATTAGAAACGGGCATGCCACGGCGCCGGCACTCCAGGAAAAATTCAGCAGGTTCAGGGCGGCACTGCGGCGTTGCGGGTTCACCATCGCCACCAGCAGGTTGCACGGAGGAACCGCGAGACCCAGGCCCAGGCCATAGCCCGCAATGCAGACCAGGCCCAGAGTGCGCGAACCGGACATGAGCATGGCTACGGCCGCAGCACAAACCACCAGCCCACCTTTAATGGCGAAGCGGTATCCCCATCGCGTCACCAGCCAGCCGGACAACCCGACGCCGAGCGTCGAAGTAACGTACTGTGCGGTAAACAGGCCGCCGGCTTGCGAATAGTTCAGCGACCACTGCGCGGAGAGTGTGGGCAGCAACGGCGCCAGCAGAACCGTCACGATGCCGATGGGAACGAAGGCAGCGTGCGCGGCCACCGTGAGAGCCTTGGCGGAGTTCACGGTTCGTACTGACGGCGTGGCGGACATGGGGGTCAAGGATACACGATCCGCCCACCGGGTTCGCGACGGTTCAGCCTTGAGGCGCTCAGCTTTGAGGAGACTTCGCGGTCGACTCCCGAACGACCAGCTCAGGCTCGATGGCGATCTCGACCGGATCTTCTTGCTTGCCCTCGAGGCGATCCAGCAAGATCTGCGCAGCGACTTCTCCCATGCGATTGAGCGGCTGGCGAACGGTGGTGAGGCTGGGAGTGTAGAAGGCGGCGCCGGGAATGTCGTCGAAGCCAATCACGGAAATATCTTGCGGCACGCGTCGGCCCTGCTCCTGGAAGGCCTTGATGGCTCCGATGGCGGAAATGTCGTTGTAGGCAAACAACGCAGTGAAGGGCTTCTTTCGCGCCAACAGTTGCTTGGCGAACGGATAGCCGAGCTGCGGCGTGGAATCCTCGGTATCCAATTGCACGACGAGATCGGGATCGACTTCGAGACTGAGTTGCGCGGCGACTTTGCAGATGGCATCCCAGCGGTCTTTGGCATCCGAACTCACCGGATTACCGCGCATGAACGCAATGCGCTGATGGGAAAGTTCCTTGAGATGGCTCAGCGCCAGAACGGCGGCTCGCTCGTGATCGAGAACGATGTTCGTGACTCCCTTGATCTTCGTGTGGCCGGCAATGGCAACCGTGGGCAGCGCCGGAGCGTCCTGCACGGTTGTATCGATGGTGATGATGCCTTCCACCCCGCGCTCGGAGAGGATCTGCGCATAGCGATTCAGCAACTCAATGTCGTGGCGGTGCACGACCGTCAGGAAGAAGTAGTCACGCTTGCGCAGGTACTGCTCGAGCCCGCTGATGATCGGGGAACTGTAGGTGTCGCCGATTTCCTCGGCGATGACCCCAATCGTATAGGTGCGTTTGTTGCGCAGCGTCCGAGCGAAAAAATTAGGGCGGTAGTTGAGTTCCTTGGCCGCCGCGTGAATGCGATTCTTCGTTTCCGGTGGGATCGAGCGCGCCGAAGGGGAATCATTCAGCACGGCGGAAACCGTGCCTGGGGTAAGTCCAAGATGTTGGGCAACAGCTTTCAGCGTGACTACGGCCGGTTTCTGTCCAGGCTTCTTAGTTTGACCCATGGTCTGCTAAATCGTTCCACCCGGCAACGACGAGGTTGCCGGGGCTCAACTTCGATACCACGTTTTGCAGCCTATGCCTTCGCATAACGCTCGCTGTTTGGCTTCGAGCCCCTTAGGGCAAAGTACAGAATGTAGAGGTAGCAAAGGACTGGGAGGAAAAATGCATGATGAATGCCGATGCGATCGGCGATCCAGCCCTGCGCTACCGGAATCACCGCTCCGCCAACGATTGCCATAATCATGACACCGGAACCATCGCCGGTCAGCGGACCGAGTTCGGCTACTCCCAGTGTGAAGATGCTGGGGAACATGATGGAGTTAAAAAAACCGACAAGAATGATGCTGTACATGGCGACGTGGCCGGTGGTCAGCATGGAAATGGCCACGAGGGCCGCGGCGCATACCGCACAAATGCCCAGCAAGGAACCCGTTCTCATTTTTTGCAGCAAGGCGGAACCGATAAAGCGGCCCACCATCGCGCCGCCCCAATAAAACGCAACGAAGCTGGCCGCCACCTTCTCCGTCAACCCACCAATCTCGGGTTGAGTGAAGTAGTTCACCAGGAAGCTCCCGATCGAGACCTCGCCACCCACGTAAACGAAGATGCCGATGGCTCCGAAGATCAAGCTGGGGTGATCCCAGATCGAGTCGTTTACCTTCTCGCCGACCTTATGTTGCGCGTGCTCGATCTTGGGTAGCTTGAAGCTGCCGATGGCGATCGCCAACAACACAAGGGCTATTCCTAAGCCCACATACGGCATTTTGACCGTCGCTGCCTCATGCAGTCGATAGGCCTGAAGCGCATCCGGAGCCATCGCTCGCACTTCTTCGATCTTGCGAGCCGCAGTGAGAATGAACAGTCCGCCGAAGAATGGCGCAAGGAATGTGCCCAGCGAATTGAACGCTTGCGTGAGATTCAGGCGGCTGGAGGCAGTTTCCGCCTTGCCGAGTACAGTAACGTAGGGATTCGCGGCGACTTGCAGGCAGGTAATGCCGGCGGCCAACACGATGAGTGCACCCAGAAACAACGGATAGGAGGGAACGCTTGCCGCAGGGACGAAGAGGAAAGCTCCCACACCCATGGTGATCAGACCCACAACCATGGAGCGCTGATAGCCGATTGCGTCGATGATCTTGGCGGAAGGAATCGAGAAAATGAAATACGCGCCAAAGAACGCGAACTGAATCAGCATGACCTTGGCGTAATTCAGGTCAAAAATCGACTTCAAGTGTGGAACCAGAATATCGTTCAGGCAGGTGAGAAATCCCCACATGAAGAACAGCGTGGTCACCGTAGCCAGCGGAGCGCCGTAGCTCT
>JBBIOA010000017.1:87998-117223 GCA_037443605.1 Terriglobales bacterium | reverse complement strand
GGATTCAGCATCAGCGGCATCACCGCTCCCGTGACCCTGACCGCCGGTCAGAGCGCCACGTTCAGCGTGAAGTTCGCCCCGGCTTCGGCGGGCGCGGCCAGCGGCAGCGTCACGATCACCTCCAACGCTTCGAATCCGACGCTCACGATTCCGCTGTCGGGAACGGGCGTCACTCCGGGTGCACTCTCAGCCAATCCAGCCAGCCTGAGTTTCGGTAGCGTGCAAGTCGGCAGCAACTCCAGCTTGTCTGAAACGGTCACGAATACCGGTGGATCCACGGTCACGATTTCACAAGTCTCTGTCAGCGGTGCCGCATTCAGCATCAGCGGCATTACCGCTCCGGTGACCCTCACCGCCGGTCAGAGCGCGACCTTCAGCGTGACCTTCGCTCCCTCCGCGGCAGGCAGCGCCAGCGGTAGCGTCACGATTACCTCGAATGCTTCCAACCCGACTCTGACCATCCCGCTGTCCGGAACCGGCACTTCAGCGACCGGCACGCTCGCCGTTTCTCCGGTCACGCTGGCGTTTGGCAACGTGGTGACCGGCTCCAGCAGCACCCTGACCGGCACCCTGACCGCGAGCGGCGCCGCCGTTACAGTCACCGCGGCTACCACCAACAATTCGGTCTTCAGCGTGGGCGGACTCTCGCTGCCGGTTACCATTCCCGCCGGCAACAGCGTCCCCTTCAGCGTGACCTTCAGTCCGCTGGTCGCCGGCTCGGTCTCCGCGACCCTGACCTTCACCAGCAACGCCTCGCCTTCCACTACCGTCCAGAACTTGACCGGTACCGGGACGGCAGCTTCGTCGCACTCGGTCGATCTCAGCTGGAACGCCAGCACTTCTTCGAATATCGCCGGATACAATGTGTACCGCGCACCTTATGTCAGCAACAAGTGCGGCTCGTACTCCGCGCTCAATCTCTTCGGGCTCGTGACCAGCACGCTGTATACCGACTCAACTGTGGCCAACAGCACTTCCTACTGCTATGCCGCCACGGCTGTGGATGCCAGCAATAACGAGAGCGCGTATTCCAACATCGTGTCCAACGTGCAGATTCCGTAATCGTTCCGAACCGGGACTACTCAGTCAGCCATCTCCGCAGGCCTCGGTCTCCACGCCGAGACTATTGTTTTCAATGAATTAGCGACTGATTACAGCCCGTTCTCCTTTTGCTGCAGGCTCGGATCGGTAGGCCGAAAGTCTGCCCGATGCACTACTGACATCTACTCAGTTCTCGTTCGCCAACGGCAGACTTGATGGGATGAGACTCCCCCGGTCTTGCCGCCGACCTCTCTTTCTTTTTGCGGCCATCTTTGCCGTCCTGGTTACTACCGGTGCCTGGGCCGCAACCAGCGGACTGTCCGATTCCCCCACCAGTCTGCGCTTCGGTTCCGTTGCCGTCGGTCAATCTGAAACGCAAACGGTGGTCCTCACCAATAAAAGTAGCGGCTCGGTAACGATCTCCGCCGTCGCGGCCAGCAATTCCGTCTTTAAGATTTCCGGCATGAAACTGCCGTTGACGCTGGCAGCGGGCAAGAGCGCCGTTGCGAAAGTGACCTTTACTCCAACGCAGGACGGATGGCTGGGCGGGACCATCACCATCACCAGCACCGCTTCCAATCCCAGCCTGGGCATTCCTCTCGGCGGAGTAGGCGTGAAAAGTGATCCCCTGACCCTATCGCCCGCGAGTCTGTCCTTCGGCCAGGTTGCCGTAGGCTCGCAAGTCACGCTCTCGGTGGTTGTTACCAATCCCCACTCGTGGAGTGAGAGCCTGCAGGGACTGCAAATCGGCGGAACTGGATTTTCCGCCACCGGACCGCTGCCGGTGACTTTGGCCTCGGGCAAGAGCGTGACTCTCCATGTCACCTACTCTCCCAAGTCCGCAGGTCTCAGTGCTGGACGCGTCTTCATCCTCGGTCCATCCATGTCCGTCCCGCTCACCGGAACCGGTTCCGCGGGCGCGACGCTTGCCGTAAGTCCCGATCCATTGAATTTCGGTAAGGTGATGGTTGGCATACCCAGCACGCAGACTCTTATATTGAGCGCCCACGGCGGCCCGGTGACCATTTCCTCGGCCGCCAGCAGCAGCTCGCAATTCGTGCTCGCAGGCTTAACCCTTCCCCTTACCATCAACGCGGGCCAGACCGCCCAGTTTCATGTGGTTTTTACTCCGACCGCCTCTGGAACCGCGTCGGCCAAGCTTTCCTTGCTCAGCAACGCCACCGACTCCCCGGATGTCGAGCCTCTCAGTGGCACCGGAACTCCGCCGCAAGTGAGCCTCGATTGGTCTCCCAGCACTTCGCCTGTGCAGGGTTACAACATCTATCGCGGCCCAGCGCCGGGATCCTATGCCAAGCTCAATTCCGCGCTCAATACGAGTACCTCCTACACCGATACCAGCGTGGTCGGCCGCAAGACGTATTACTACGCCGCCACCGCCGTGAGCAGCAGCGGCCAGGAAAGCGGCTACTCCAGCCCTGTGAAGGTAGTGATTCCGTAACTGGTTGAAAGCCGACCCAGCCTGCTAGGGCGGGGCAGTGACTCGATAACCGGCGTGTGCCCGATTTCTGCCGCTCACTTTGCGGAGAAGTGGGGAGTTGTTTCCCAGGCCACGGCAGGAAACGAACAGGAAGCGCCCGACTTCAGTCGGGCCGTGCGCGAAAGCATGCGGGCTTCAGCCTTGAGGAACTCGCGTCTTGAACGCGCAACGAAGATGCATGGTTCATCGCATCGTCCGTTTCTGGCGCGCGCCACGAACCTTGCCCTAAGCTTGTCGAAGGGCGGGGACCTTCGCCGATGCCGCCGTCTGCTGAACCGTAACCGCGCTCTTCAGATCCCACCGGCACATCGGGCAACGCGTCGCCACGGCATACACGATTCGCGAATACGCTACGCATTTCGGATTGGGACACACTCGCATATTCGACCTCCTGTCCGGAGCCACGATCTCCGCTGAGATACCGGCAAAGTAGCACGCTTTCCCACCGCCGCCGCATGCTTCTTTTCGATTCGCCGCGATTGATTTTTCCACTGAAAAGCCGTGCGGGATTTGTAAAGAAAGCCTCAAGCCGATCGTGTACAATCCCGCTTCAATCGGTACTCAAGGAGCGTGCTCGGCTTGACCCAAACGGTGGCGTCGGAACCGTCCCGATCGCCGGATTACGGCCTGCGGCGCGGGATTCTGTCTCCCATGGAAACGCTGGCGCAATCGGTATCCACGATGGCGCCCACCACCACCCCCGCCGCCACCATCCCGCTGGTCTGCGCCCTGGCCGGAAACGGCACCTGGCTCGCGTACATCCTCGCCACCGGCGCAATTTTTCTGGTCGGCCTCTGCATTGCCCGCTTCGCCCGCCATTCCGCCTCGCCCGGCTCGCTCTATACCTACGCCTCGGGCGTGCTACCCCGATGGCTTTCGGCCACGGTCGCCTGGAGCTTGCTTCTCGCCTATGTGGCCACGGGATCGAGCGTCATCGGCGGCTTCTACCACTATGCAAATCTTCTGCTGAAGGACGCCACCGGCCACGTCCTCTCGGCCGTTCTACTTTCGCTGTTCGTAACCGGCGTCTCCATCTGGATCGCCTATCGCGATGTGAAGATCTCCGCCCGCCTCATGCTCTGGATCGAAGCCACTTCCGTTTCCGTCATCGTGATCGTGGTCGCGCTGCTGCTGATCCGCAACGGCTGGCACTGGGATTCGAACCAGCTTCACCTCCACGGCATGACCGGCAGCGGACTCCGCCTCGGCCTGGTTCTTGCGCTCTTCAGCTTTGTCGGCTTCGAGAGTGCGACCACCTTGGGCGCGGAGGCCAGCAATCCCTTGCGTACCATTCCCCGCGCCGTCATCCAGAGCGCCGTGCTCGCCGGCGCGTTCTTTGTGGTCTGCGCCTACGCCGAAGTTCTCGGCTTTCACATCGTCGGCCAGGATCTTGGCCAAAGCCAGGCGCCCATGTACGTTCTGGCGCGCGTTGGCGGAATCCCAATCCTCGGACTGCTGATCGACATCGGAGCGCTGGTGAGTTTGTTCGCCGGCACACTCGCCTGCATCACTGCGGCCGCGCGCGTGCTGCTGCTCATGGCGCACGAAGGCCTCGCGCACGCTTCGTTCCGCAATACGCACGCCCGCAATCAGACTCCTACCCGCGCCGTAATCGTCACCGGCATCGCCGCCGTTGCCCCGGTCGCCGTGCTCGCCGCCCGCAGTGCCAGCGGGCTCGACGTTTACGGCTGGATGGGCTCTCTGGCCACTTACGGTTTCATCGTTGCCTACGCCTTGGTCTGCCTGGCTCTGCCCAAGTATCTGCGCATTCACAACGCCTATCGTCCGTCGTCGCGAATCCTGCCCGCGTTCGCCGCCATCGCGATGCTGCTCGCCTTGGCTGGAAATCTCTATCCCGTCCCCGAAGGCCCCTACGGAAAGTTGCCCTACATCTATCTTCTGTATTTGACGTTGGGCCTGGGCTGGTTCTTCGCCACCAACCTAAAGAAGAAGCCCGTCATTCCAGAAACCCAGGAAGAGGCCGCATAGCCTTGGTAGGGCGGAGGGATTCCTCCTCCCCGAGTTGCGAGCGACGAGTGTACGCTGCGAAATTCGCATTAGCATTGCAGGTTATGACGGCTTAGGAAAAGTCACGCAACCCAGTCCGGGACATCGCGCCGCCACGCGTCAATAGGGAAGCTCGCCGAATTTGGGTGGCGCAGCGCTTCAGCGCTGCGATAAAACCTTCTAAATCAAGAAGGGGCTTCAGCCCCCAAGGTGCCTTCCAGCCGCCCCCGCCCTTCTCACAAAATCCCGCGCCATGATCCTCTCGCAAACCGCAGCGAAACCCTCCCGCGGCCCGCGCCATCGCAACTCATCCACCGACTCCAACACCGGCGCATCCGTCCGCAACGTCGCCAGCTTGCGAAACAACAACGCATCGTCCCACGCCGCAAACAGCGACTCCGCCAGCGCCTTCCCCCGCCGGATCGACGCCGGCCACGCGCGCCAGTCCTTGGGAATCTGCTCCAGATGCGGATAGTGCGACAACACCGCCGCCGCCGCTTTTTCTCCCCATCCCTTCACGCCCGGAAATCCGTCCGCGCTGTCGCCCACCACCGCCAGAAAATCCGGAATCGATTCCGGCCTCACCCCAAACTTCGCCACGACTCCATCTTCATCGCGCACTTCATTCTTTCGCCGATCCATCTGCACCACGCGCTTACCCACCACGCACTGGCTGAGATCCTTATCGGGCGTACAAATGAACACCTTGCCAACTCGATCATCCATCGCAGACTTCCACGCCGCCGAGGCCATCGCGTCGTCGGCCTCAAACTCCACCATCGGCCACACCATCACTCCCAGCGCCGCCAGCGCCTCCTCAACAATCGGAAATTGTGACAACAATTCCGGCGCAACCCCTTCGCTCGTCTTGTATCCGGGATAAAGCTGGTTGCGAAACGACTCCACCACGTGATCGGTCGCCACCCCAAGATGCGTCACTCCGCCCTCGATCATCGACAACACCGACCCCACCACGCCCCGCACCGCCCCAACCTCCTGCCCTCCGCTGTCCACCGACGAGGGCACCGCGAAAAAGTGCCGGAACAATTCGTAGGTCCCGTCGACCAGATAAACGTCCATCAGTCGTTCCCCTGTGCTCCTCTGTGTTCCCTGTGGTGAAACCACTTCTTAGCGTTCTTCGCCGAAAGTAGCTGCGCCGAAATTCGAGAAAGTGCAGCCTTACCCCGCAGCAGCCCTGAGTCCCTCGCGATTCTCCCGTCGCCGCAGCCACCAAATCAGCAGCAACTCCACCCCAATCGCGATCGCCAGGAACAGAACCCCGCCCTGCCGATGCAGCCTTCCCGTCAAATATCCCTGATCGACGCGGGTGGCCAGCATCGCAATCACAAAGATCCGCAACCCGTTCTTGGCCACGGAAAGCGTCAAGGCGAACAGTACCGCCAGAATTCTTCTCCTCGCCGACCGCAGCAGCGTGTACGCCAGCACCAGCGTGACCACCATCAGGATGGAACTGGACCGGATGCTGCTGCAGTCTGGCGTGACGTCGATGTCCAGACCGGGGATGGTAATCATCGTCCCGTAATGCGACACCGGCTCGCGGAACAAGCGGAACAGAAACTCCGCGGCAACGATCGTCCCTTGCTGCAAGTGGAACACGATGCGATCGACTTTTTCCCGAGGCAGCGGCGCCAGGCAGATCAGAAACAACAGCGGAAACCAGAGCGCCCGAAACGCCTGCCAACCGAGACAAAACGCGAAGCAGGCGATCCAGAACACGACCAGTGCCGCCATCTCGTACCACAGCTCGAAGTCGGATTGCACCCGCCCGGCGACCCACCACAGCAGGATCGGTACGAGGCAGAATCCCGCCGCCGGCATCCAGCGCTGAATCTCAAATTCCCGTTCGCGCCATAGCCGATAGCCCAGCGCCAGACTTACCGGAAGAATCAGCAGGATGTGCGTGTACTCGTCCTCGCTGCTGGCCAGCGAGAAAGTCGCCAGCAGCGGGCGCCAGGCCAACACCGCGGACAGCGCGCAGAGCGCGGCAAATTGTACGCCGAGAGAAATTCGATTCGTCACGCGCGGCGCCTATGCCTTCACCGGCTCAGGTTTTCCTGGGCCACTCTTCAGCGTGACCCGCGCGCCGGAATGCGCAAACTGCCAATACAGCTCACGCGCCTTGGTGTAGATCGGCCCCGGCTGCAGCACCCGGCCTTCAATCCGCGTGGCCGGAACCACTTTCGAATAATTTCCCGTGGAGAAGATTTCGTCGGCGTTCTCGAAGTCCCGATAACTGAGCGCTGTCTCCACTACACTCACGCCCGCCTCACGTAGCAGCTTGATTACCCTCTGCCGCGTAATCCCGTTCAGAAACGTCCCATTCGGCAGCGGCGTATAAACTACGTCGCCTTTCGCCATGAACACATTCGACGTCGCCAGCTCCGCCACATTGCCCAGCATGTCGCATGTGATGGCATTGTCGAATCCACGCGCCTGCGCTTCGAACAGCGCCCGCGCATTGTTGGGATACAGGCAACCCGCCTTGGCGTCGACCGGCATGGTCTCCAAGGTCGGGCGCCGGAACGGTGACATCGTGATGGAAAATCCCTTCGGCGCGCGCATCGGCGCTTCGTAAATGCACAGGCACCACCGCGTCGACTCCGGCTCGTGCGCCTGCACCCACGGCCCTTCCTTCTCCGCCCAATACATCGGACGAATGTAGAGCGCGGTCTGCCCGTCGAAGCGCGCGATTCCTTCCTGCGCCAGCTTCATCCAGGTTTCGACCGCAACGGTTGGCTTCAAATACAGCTTCTTCGCCGATTCATTCACCCGCGCGCAATGCAGGTCGAGATCGGGGGTTACTCCCTCAAACGCGCGCGCGCCGTCAAAGACCAGCGAGCACAGCCAGGCCGCATGCGTCCGCGGCCCCATGATGGGCACGTTGCCCTCGTGCCATGCGTCCTCAAAATAGGTCCACGTTTTCGACCAGCTGAGTGCTGCCATCGGTCCCCTTTCTTTGCCCTTGGTACGGTAAGGCACCCCCCTCCCCCCGTCAATCGCCCGACCGTGTTACAGACCTATCGCCTACTAGCCCCGCCAGTAACGGCGTTGGACGTGTTTTGCGGTCCTCCCGGAGCCCGGCACAGCGGATAATTCGGCGGAGTCCCGGTACTATTCGGATCAGCCGGAACCTGCGCCGGAACTTCGTTCGATGCGACACTCGTCTTCCCCGCCGCATTGATGGCGATCGCAACGTAGAAGTAGTTGGCCCCATCCTGCACCAGGTCGTCAATGCACGCAGTCCCCGCAACCGGAATGGTGTTGATCTGCTCGCATGCGTTGCAGGTTGGATTCTTCTTGGCCGCTCCTTGCGTCGGACTTCGATATAGGCAATATCCGACGGCGTCATCTTCTTTTCGAGCCGACGGTGCACTCGCGTTCCAGGTCAGCGTGACGCGGTGATGTCCGGTGTTCTCCGAAGGCTGCAACATCGGCGCTCCTGCCTGTGGGCAGCGCAGTTGCGCCGGTGCCGCCGTGGCTCGCATCGTGGTGGCACGCTGCTCCGGTGGATCGCTGAGTTCAATCTTGGTCTGCGTCCGCGTACTACAACTGCAGAAGCCCGCGAGCGCGACCAGCCCCAGCCCCGCGATCCATCGAAAGGTGGCAAAGCGATCTGGGTGCCCCATTTCTGGCCGCCTTTGCCAGAAGTGGGGTTTTTCCATCCCACGCGCGTGATGCGGAAGGCTCGAGATCAACCTGAAGGTATCCCTTCCCGTTCCCCCCAATTCTATCCACACTCCTCACGTTATGATGAAGACGGGGAACCAGCGTACTCATAGGAGTCTGCCCATGCTCGATCTTCGCCAGTTCTACATCGACGGAAAATGGATCGATCCCGCCCACCAGCGCGACGGTTCGGTCGTCAATCCCGCGACCGAGGAACCCATCGCCACCATCTCGCTCGGCAGCGCCGCCGATGTCGACAAAGCCGTCGCGGCCGCCGTCCACGCATTCCCGTCGTACTCTGAGAGTCCCGTCGAGCAGCGCCTCGCCCTGCTGAATCGCATCATCGCAATCTACAAGTCCCGCAGCGAAGAGATGGCCGACGCTATCACCCGCGAAATGGGCGCTCCCATCACCCTCGCCCGCAAAGCCCAGGCCCCCGCCGGACTCGGCCACCTGATGGAAGCCGCCCGCGTCCTCGGCACCTACCGGTTCGAAGAACTCAAAGGCACCACGCTCATGCGCAAAGAGCCCATCGGCGTCTGCGGTCTCATCACGCCTTGGAACTGGCCCATGAATCAAATCACCTGCAAAGTCGCTCCCGCGCTTGCCGCCGGATGCACCATGGTCCTGAAGCCCAGCGAACTCGCTCCACTCTCTTCCCATTTGTTCGCGCAGATTCTCCACGAAGCCGGCGTTCCCGCGGGCGTCTTCAATCTCGTCGACGGCGACGGCCCCACCGTCGGAGCCGCCATCGCCTCACACCCGGATGTCGCGATGGTTTCGTTCACCGGCTCCACGCGCGCCGGAGTCGCCGTCGCCACCGCCGCCGCTCCCACTGTGAAGCGCGTCACTCAGGAACTTGGCGGCAAGTCCGCCAACATCATTCTCGACGACGCCGACCTCGCCAAGGCCGTGACAGACGGCGTCCAAACCTGCTTCCGCAATACCGGGCAATCCTGCAACGCGCCCACCCGCATGTTGGTGCCGCGATCCAAACTCGCCGAAGCCTCCGGCATCGCCAAACAGGAAGCCGAGTCCACCAGATGCGGCGACCCTCGCAGCGACGACACCTTCGTCGGTCCGCTCGTCAGCCAGGCCCAATTCAACAAAGTCCAGAGCCTCATCCAGAAAGGCGTTGATGAAGGAGCAACCCTGGTCGCCGGCGGCCCCGGCCGTCCCGATGGCATTTCCAAAGGCTACTTCGTCAAGCCCACGGTCTTTTCCGACGTTCGCAACGACATGACCATCGCCCGCGAAGAAATCTTCGGCCCGGTTCTCTGCATTCTTCCTTACGACAGCGAAGACGACGCCGTCCGCATCGCCAACGATAGTCCCTACGGCCTCTCCAGCTTCGTGACTTCCTCCGACGCCGACCGCGCCCGCCGCGTTGCGCGCCGCATTCGCGCTGGCAACGTTCACATCAACAACGCCCGCGTCGACTTCGCCGGCAGCTTCGGCGGATACAAACAGTCCGGCAACGGCCGCGAATGGGGCCAGGCCGGTTTCGAAGAATTTCTCGAACTAAAATCCGTCTTCGGCTACGCCCCCTCGGCGAAGTGAAGTGGCTTTCTGTGTGTAGTCTTCTCCGCAATGGGATGCCCCACGTCTCGCCGCTTTTGCGAGACGTGGGAGCGTGCACCTGAGCAGTACTTCGTGAGACGCTGCTTCAGCGAACGGGAAGGCCCCGACTTTAGTCGGTCCGCATCACGCCCGAAAAGACTCGGGCTTCAGCCCCGGTCGAGAAGAATTGGGGTGGCGCAGCGCTTCAGCGCTGCGAAAACTCGCGGTCGAGATCAGGGCTTTAGCCCCCGAGGTGCACTCCACAGCCGCGGGCCCTCCGGTTACCTTCGATGCACTCAACCCCACAGATTCACAGAATCCCGCGCAAACTTATCCGATAATAGGCGTTCACCATTTCTCCGCACCAAGGGTCCCGCATGACGCCAGCGCAAGAAGAACTTCTCCGCGACTTCCAGGAGTTCGCCAAGACCGCGCCCAAGGCCGAAGCCCTCATGCAGCACATCTGCGAGCGTCTGCACGAGAAGATGACGCGCTACAACTGGGTCGGCTTTTATTTCGTCGATCCCACCGACGCCAACGTCCTGCTGGTCGGGGCCTACGTCGGCAGTTTCACCCCCAACAAGCGCATCCCCCTCGACACCGGCCTGTGCGGCGCCGCCGCCAGCAGCGGCGAGACCGTCGTGGTGCACGACGTCACCAAAGACCCGCGCTATCTCGCCGGATCGCCGCTGGTGAAGGGAGAAATCGTTGTCCCCATCTCCGCCAAAGGCAAGCTCGCCGGCGAACTCGACGTCGAAAGCTACTTCACCAACGCGTTCACTCCCCCGGAGCAGGAATTCGTCGAAGCCTGCGCCCTCGTCGTCGCCGCCTATCTCTCGCGCAAATAAAAAAGGGCCGGACTTTCGCCCGGCCCGCCCGCGCGTTGCGTCTTAGAAAATCAAATTCAGCGACATCTGAATCTGCCGCGGGCTGCCGATGGTTTTGTTCGTAATGCCCAGTCCGCTCAGCGACGGGCACACATACAGCGCCGTGAACGACGTATCGCACTTCCCGATCGTCGACGGTTGCCCCTGGTATGGGAAGCCCTGGAAGTTGATGTTCTGGCTGATGTCGTCGATCGGAATGTCGAAGCTCGCCGTGTTCGTCACGTTGAAAATATCCATCCGGTATTTCAGCGAAAAACGCTCGGTGAGCTGCGTCATCTTCATGATCGAAACGTCCGCCCGCCGCTGCCACGTCTGCCGGAAGATGTTGCGTTGTCCACTCTGGATGAAGTTGGTCTCGTAAGGATCGTTGGCCGGAACCGCCCCGTTCAGATCGCCCGGATTCAGCAGTGGCAGCCCGAAACAACTGGGATTGAGCGCCAAGGTTTTGGGATCGCCATTGTAGTGAGCCCCCGATGCCCCGGTGATGGCCTGTTTCGGCGAACAACTGGTCAGCGGCACGATCGGGTTGGCAATGCCATCGTTCACGCCGTAGAAAATGCTGCCCACCGCGCCCGTATAATCCACCACACTGTAAGGCTGTCCGCTCTGCAACACCGTCAATCCGGAAATCGCCCATCCGTCGGCCAGCTTGCCCTTCATCGACGTCGCCGCGAAGAACTTCGGCAACTCATAGGTGTAGGTGAAGTTCATCACGTGCTTGCGGTCGAAGTCTGACAGTCCGTAGCCGGAGCGCAGATTCAACGGATTGTTGCCGTTGTAAAACAATCCCATGGCGCTCTGCTCATCCGTCGCGTGCGAGTAAGTGTAAGAGAATCCCACCTCCAGCCCGTGGCTCATGCGCTTCTCCACGTGCGTCTGCAGCGCGTGATACGCGGAAATCCCCGCCGTCTTGTACGACTCCGATTCCGCGGAATATCCAATGTAAGGCACGCGCAAATCGACGTTGCCGCCTTCAAACGTCTGCTGGTACGGTTGGCCGTTCGGCAAGTTGATCGACGGATATGGGAACACGGTGTTTTCGGTGACAATCGAATAGCCGTAGCTATAGTCCTGCTCGAACGGCGTGCCGGGCCGCATCGGATTGCTGGGCGAGGCGATCTTTGCCTGGTTGAACGGAATCGGAATCACTGCATGCCGTCCCAGGTTCCCCACGTACCCGATGTCAATCGCCAGATCATGACGCGGCTGCCACTGCACGTCGAGAGTCTGGTTCATCGTGTACGGCAGCGTGTTGCTGCGGGCATAGTCGGCAAACGAGAACAATGGAATGCCGGTGGCGATGGTATTCGCATTCGGCAAAGCCAGTTTCGACGGGTCTCCGCTCGGCGGCGGCCCCAGCGTGTCGCCCCACGGGGCCTCGAACGTGCTGCATTTGGAATACGCATACACGCTGCACGACTGCGCATTCACCCATGGCGGCGATTGATTCGTTCCAAAGGGACCGCCCGCAATCACGCCCGACGCAAATCCCGGCGAAAGATACGCCGTCAGTTCGCCGCGGTCGTAATACAAGCCCCAGCCCGCGCGCACCACCACTTTATCGTTGAACATCCGTGGACTCCACGCCAGTCCCACCCGCGGTGCTAGTCCCCACTGCCGCCCCGTCAGCGTCGAAGCGCTCACTCCCTTGGTATGGAACGTCGGGTTATTTCCCGCCACGACGAACCCGTTGGATGTGATCACGTCGTTCGTCGCATCGTAGCTGTACAGCGATGGCTCAAAGTTGAAGATCCTACCATTCTTCTCCTTCAGGCCGCCGTGATAGTCGAATCGCAGCCCCACCGAGACGCTCAGGTTCGGCCGCACCTGGTACTTATCCTGCAAAAACATGCCCGACTCGTTCGACCGGTAATAACGATTCGCATTACCCTGCAGGAACGTTGTCGTGATGAATCCGTTCGCCGTGTAGGTGATCGGCTGTCCGGTCAGGAAACTTTCGAAGTTCGTGAACCCGATCATTCCGTTGTTCGTGCGCTCATCGCGCGAGTTCAGCTGGGTGTAGGAGTAGCTTCCGCCGCCCGTAATCGTGTGTTTGCCGTGACTCCAGATTACGGCCGCCGACGGCCGCCACCGGTTTTGAAAAATTCCCGTGAACGAACTCTGTGAGGCCGCCGTCGATCCAATATTGATCCCCGCATTGAACACCCCGCCGGGGTTGCCCGGTGGGTTCGGAACCGCACTCGATGGATTTCCCAGATCGTCCACGATCGTGATCCCCGGGAACAGCGTCGACCCAAACGTGTTGATGTTGATCGATGCCGGACTGAACGGCTGGCCAATCGTGCTGTAAATTTTTTCCCGAATGAATCCGAAGACTTCCGTAACGCTCAAGTTCGGTCTGAGCGACTGCGTATTGGTGATGCTGGCCACCTGGCTCCCGGCATCCAGATGTTGTGAGAATCCTTCGACCGACGACAACCCGAACGGCGCCGTCGTCGGGTCGTGCTGGTAGTAGTACTTCAACGCCAGCGTATCTTTCGTGCTCGCCTGATAGTCGAGGTTCGCCACTGCTTGGTCAGAAATGAAGTATGCCGGCTGCGTCAGAAACACGTTCTCCGGAAAGTTCAGCGTCGGCGTGTAGCTGGCATTGGCCGATGGAATCAGATATTGCCCGTTGGGCAACTTGGCCGTCAGCAGCGAATAAGCCACTGGATCGATATTGAGCGCCCCCCCGCTCCCAGGTACGTTCACTCCGATTGCCGAGTTAATCGTGCCACCCCAGGCGCTCATCGCAACCGCCGCCAGCGCTCCCGGACTGCGATCGTCGGTCAGCCCGCCGGGCACCGCCGTCCGCGACGTCCCGATGGCCAAATCCGAAGTATGAATGTGCTGATAGCTCGCGTAGCCAAACAACTTGTCCTTGATGATCGGTCCGCCCACGCTGCCGCCTAGTTCGTACCGGTGCAACTGCGGCACATCCTGGCTGGCCGGAATGTTGGCATCCTGCTTGTAGAAATACGGCGCCGCGTTCAGCGCATCCGTACCCCGGTGCAACCACGCTCCGCCATGAAACACGTTCGTCCCCGATGCCGTGCTCATGTCCAGGTGCGCACCGCTCGTCGACCCCTGTTGCGCGTCATACATCGACGTATTCACCCGGAATTCCTGCACCGTCTCCGGTGCTGGCGTCGGCAACGCCTGCCCGATCGCCAGATACGGCGCCGCCGAACTCTGAATCACTTCCGCCGTCGTGCTGCCCGCTCCCGCCACGCCCGTATTGTTCACAATGCGCGCCGACGCCACCGAACTCGTGCTCTTGCCGTTGAACAGGTTGCTCGCGTCCACTCCGTTCAACAGGAATGTGTTGCTGGTGTCGCGCTGCCCGTTCGCCCAGATCGGCTGATTCCCCAGCCCTTCATTCGCGCCCGTGCCGCCTGGCAACTCCGCATTCACGCCCGGAGACAGAATCGCCAGCCCGGTGAAACTCCCCGTCGGCAGCGGGATGTTCGAGATCTGGTTTTCTTCCAGAATGTAGCCGTTGGTCGTATCCACCGCGTTCATCAGCGGATCGGCCTGCACATCCACAACGGTCCCCACCTGCCCCACGGGCAAGGTTGCGTTCACCGTCGCCGTGCGGTCCGCCTGCACCACAATCGACGGCACACGCTGCGTCTGAAATCCTTCATGCGTGAAGGTCAGCGTATACGTGCCAATCGGCAGGTTCACGAAGTCGTAGGCGCCGTTCCCGTTCGTCTTCAGCGAGCGCGTGAGCTTGGTCTGGTCGCCCACAATCGTCACGCTCGTGTCCGGCAGAATGCTCCCGGTTTTGTCCGTGACCGTGCCCGTAATGCCGCCCAGCGTCTGCTGCGCCGGCAGGCTGGAAGCGAGTGTCAGCACCGCAATCGTAAGAAAAAGAGAAACGGAGATTCGAATCATCATTCGAGTCGGCATAAGTATCCTGAGTTTTGATTTCGCGGTCTTCGCGAATGCACTACTCCATCCGCGTTCCTGCACCCGAGCGTCTTAGCTGGCCGTGCGCAGCGGCAGGGAAATACGAGGGCTGGACTCTCGCATGCCGCCTGAAGTGATGACGTGAACTCTACGCGAATTTGGCGTCTTCCGGTAGCCTCTCGCGAACGATAATTTTTTTGGCCGGGATTACTTATTTCTATCGGGACGGACCGGGCGACACACGGTGCCGGAGGCACCTCTGACAGTAGCTCGCCAGTTCACTGGCGGGAAAGAGTCCGGAGACGAATCCGCATCCCATAGGGACGTCTGACAATAGCCCGGCGTTTCAACGCCGGGTGGGGACGAGACAAAATCACCGCGTCCCGGAGGGACGCCCGAGCTCCTCGCCTTTCCTCCACCGGTAAAAAAACGGCACCCCCAACCCAATCACCGCCAGCCCCACCGACGACCTCACCGGCCGCACCATCCACAAATTCACCGTCAGCGCCACCGCCGCGACCAGAAAAATCGCCGGCGTCCACGGCGCTCCCCAAGCCCGGTATGGCCGCACCAGATCCGGCTCTGTTCTCCGCAACCGCAGAACCGCGATCGCCGTCAGCGCAAAGAAAATCCACACCGCAAACACGAACAGCGAATACAGTTCCTCGAAGGTTCCGGTGAGCGCCAGCACCGCGGCAATCGCTCCCAGAAAAATCAGCGCCCCGCTCGGCGTATGAAACGACGGATGAATCCGCTCTGCGAACCGGAAAAACACTCCGTCCCGCGCCATGGCATACGGAATCCGCGCCCCCGTCATGATCACCACATGCAGCGCCCCCATCGCCGACGCCGCCATCGCCGCCGTCAGCCACGCCGCGCCTCGCGCCCCCGCAAACATCGCCACCACATCCGACGCCACATGCTGCGACCCCGCCACACGCTCCACCGGCAGCACCCGGAAATACACCACGTTCGCCATCAGATAAAGTCCGCCCACCGTCAGCAACCCCAGAATGATCGCCCGCGGAATATTCCTCTGCGGCTCCACAATCTCCTCGCCCAGGTCGCCCAGATCGTTGAACCCGTTGTACGCCCACATCGCCGGCACCAGCGCCGTCAGCAGCGCGGCAATTGTTCCCAGCCCGATCGCAGGAGTCGCCGCCGTCGATGCGGCATGCCTGCCACCGAGCAACGCGCCTCCGACCACAATCAACAGAATCGTTCCCACCTTGAACGACGTCAGCAGCACCTGGATCGCCCCGCCCAACTTCACGCTGAAATAATTGAGCGCGGTCGCAATGATGACCACCAAAGCCGCCAATGGCTGAGCCACGGTGAACGTGAAGTCATACGAGCCTACATGCCCGTGAAACAACGGCGTCCCCGCCACCGGAAACAGAAAGCTCAGAAACCGCACGAACCCCGCCGCCAGCGTCGCCATCGCCACCGGACGCTCCAGCCACGAACTCATCCACCCAAACAGAAATCCCCACAGCGGCCCCAATCCGCGGCTCAAATAAACGTACGGCCCGCCCGCCTTCGGGAACGCCGCGCCCAGCTCCGCATAGCAGAACGCCCCCAGTAATACGATGAACCCGCCCAGCACCCAAGCCACCAGCGTCAACGCCGACGATCCCACCGCCCGTGCCATATCGCTCGCCACCAGAAACACGCCCGTCCCGATCGTGTCGCCAATCACGATCGCTGTCGCCGCCCACATCCCCAGCCCGCGCACCAACGCGCGCGATTCGGAATTGGATTGAATTTGTTCGCTCATGAGAAAAGAACCCCGAGCCTACTCTGGCTGCGTGGAACCGGTCAACGCTTTCCAAAACACTCGGTTGTCATTCCGACCAACAGGAGGAACCTGCTTCTCCCCTTGCTACGAGGTTGCCCCACCCTTGTCGCGCTTTTCAGCGACAGGGTGGGGACTTTGACTTCCGTTCGTCCGGCTTCCCCCTGTGTTCCTCTGTGTCCTCTGTGGTGAATGTTTTCCCCGCGTTATCATTACCCCATGCCCGGTCCCCTGCTCCACGAATTCCCCTGGCACGATCGCTATCGCCTCGCCAACCTCGACGACGTCCTCACCCCCGCGTTGCTTGTCTACCCCGACGCAGTCGACGCGAACATCCACGCCATGCTCCGCCTCGTGGGCGATCCCTCACGCTGGCGCGCTCACATCAAAACCGCCAAGCTGACGTTCACACTGCGCCTGCTGGTCTCCCGCGGTGTCCGCCACTTCAAGTGCGCCACCACCCTCGAACTTCTCGAAGCCTGCCGCGCCGGCGCCGAAGACGTCCTCCTCGCTTATCCCGTGCACGGTGCCAACGCCCGCCGCGTCCGCCAGATTGCCGACGAGTACCCCCAGGTCCGCATCTCCGCCCTCGCCGAGAATGAAGCGCAGATCCGCCAGTGGCAAGCCAGCCCCGTCGGAATTTTCCTTGATCTGAATCCCGGCATGAACCGCACCGGCATGGAACTCACGAATGCCGAAGAAATCCTGACGCTCGCCCACCAAATCCATGCAAGCCAAGTCGAATTCCGCGGCCTGCATTACTACGACGGACAATATGGCAATGTCGAACACACCGAGCGCTGCCGTCAGGCTCGTGCCGGCTACGACCGCTTACTTCAAGTCGTGATGGAACTCGAACGCGCAGGTGTCACCATCCCCGAACTCATCACCGCCGGTACGCCCACATTCCCCTGCTCCCTCGACTACGCCGGTTTTCGCGGAGGCAACTTTCTTCACCGCGTCTCCCCCGGCACCATCGTCTACAACGACTCGACCAGCCTCGCGCAACTCCCCGCCGAATACGGCTTTGCCCCCGCCGCTCTTGTGCTGACGCGCGTCGTCAGCCATCCCCACGCCGGAATCATCACCTGCGACGCTGGCCACAAAGCGGTCTCCGCCGACGCCGGCGTCCCCACCTGCCTCGTCCTCGGCCATCCCGAACTCACCCCGCTCGGCCCCAGCGAAGAGCATCTCCCCATGTCGATCGCCGAAGGCTCCCCGGCCCCACAAATCGGAGACGCCCTCTATCTTCTCCCCCGCCACATCTGCCCCACGGTCAACAACTTCGACCACGCCCTGCTCGTCCGCAACGCCCAAATCGACGCCATCGAACCAGTCACCGCCCGCGGCCGAGAGAATCCGCTGCTCACGACTCTAAGAAGTTAATCGGTTTCCCTGTGATCCTCTGTGCCCCCTGTGGTGAGGCCCAAAAAGGTGAGGCTTAAAGTAAGAGGCCTGAAGTAACAGGAGTCGCGGTTTTTGACTGGAAAGATCGGTGATCTCGAAGCTTATTTCTTCCTCGCCCTCTTCTTCGCTACCGGCTTCACGCTATACGCCACGCAATCGATCTCAATCAGCATCCCCGGCGTGTGCCCCAGATTGCTCCCCACCGTCGTCCGCACCGGATACGGCCTCGAAAACCGCTTCGCATACACCGCGTTATACCGCGCAAACAGCCCGGTATCGCTCAAATGCACATTCACCTTCACCACATCGTGCAGCGTCACCCCATCCGCCTCTAGGATCGCCGCGATGTTATCGATCGTCCGCTCCGTCTGCTCCTCAATCTCTTTGCCCACCAATTCCCCCGACACCGGATCGATCGGCCCCGTCCCCGTCACGAAAACAAAATCCCCCGCCCGCCACCCCTGCGAATACGCCCCCTGCGGCGGCGCTCCCTTCTTGGTCTGAATCATGTATTTCGCCATCGTCTCCGCTCCTGAAAGTATTGGCTCTCGTTTGCGCAATCATCATACCCAACTGCCGAACCACGAAGAGATTTCCCCCGTGCCCCTCTGTGCCCCCTGTGGTGAATGTCGTAAATCTCACTCCCGCGCCGTTTCACGTACACTCTAATCTCATTCTCGTTCGGAGGTCTCGTTTTGCCCCGCACTCCCAAAATTTCTCCCGCCCTCAAAAAGCGCGCCGCCCAGATCAAAGTCCTTCTCATGGACGTCGACGGCACCATGACCGACGGCGGCGTTACTCTGCTTTCCCAGCCCGACGGCTCCGCCATCGAAATCAAAACCTTCGATGCCCACGACGGCGCCGGCCTCAGCCTCGCCCACACCGCCGGCCTTCGCACCGGATGCATCACCGGACGCGAAAGCGCCGCCCTCCTCCGCCGCGCGAACGAAGTGAAGATGGAATTCATCTACATGAAGCAGCCCTTCAAAGTTCCCGCGTACGAAGAAATTCTCGCAAAAGCCGGGGTCTCCGACTCCGCCGTCGCCTACGTCGGCGACGACCTTCCCGACCTTCCTCTGCTCCGCCGCTGCGGCCTCGCCATCGCCGTCGGCGACGCCGTCCCCGAAGTAAAAAAAGCCGCCCACTACACCACCGCCGCCCTCGCCGGCCACGGCGCCGTCCGCGAAGCCGTCGAACTCATTCTCAAGTCCAAAGGCATCTGGGAAGAAATGATCGACAAGTCCCGCGCCTGACCTGACCTTAATTTGGGTGCCCCATTTCTGCCGCGCTTTTTGCGGCAGAAGTGGGGATTGTCCTTCAGGCTCAAGAGGTCGGCGAAGCAAGACTCTACGCCACCGGATCCCCATGCACCTCGACTTCTCTCCGCTCCACGCCCGCCTGCACCGGAAACGGCAGCCGCCCGCTCCAGTTCGCCCATCCCCAAAATATTGCCGTGCTTGAACTCAACAATCCCGCCACCGTTCCAATCGTCCGCGGACTGTAATGCGTCGAGGCAATCCCCGCGCCCATCATCGACATCATCATCATCGTCCACGTCAGCGTCTCCATCGTGGCAAACACGCGCCCGCGATATTCGTTCGAAACCGTGCGCAGCATGTACGAATAATTCAGCACCGAATTCACCGCGATGCTCGCCCGCGACACCGCAATGAACACCAGCGCCAGATCGAGTCGCGGCATGCGGCTGAACAGCACATACGCCCCGCCATGCACAAGGTAGTTCAGGAAAATCGTCTTCTTGTATCCCTCAAAGGACAGTTTCTTGCCCATCACATTGCCGATCACGCCGCCAATGATCAGGCCCACGCCAGCCGATCCCCACAGCACACCAATGCCCGCCGCGCCCGCCTTGAACACGATTTCCCCGAACAGCGAAAACAGGATCTGCGCCGCGCCGCCTCCCGTCGCCCATCCCACCGCCAGCAGCATGATCGCCAGCACCAGCGGCACCGACCGCATATAGCGCAGCCCTTCGCGATACTCGTGCCAGGGCCGCACCACTTCCGTCTCCGTCAAATCCTTGCGCTCCACCCGGAACGACCCGCCCTTCGGCGCCCGCAAATTCCAGATCGCCCACGCCGAAAACACAAACGACAGCGCGTTCAGCGCGAACGCCCACTTGTATCCCACCGTGATCACCGTCGCCGCCAGGAACGAACCTATCGTCAGCGTCATCCACTGCGTCGTCTGCGTCAACGAATTCGCCGTGTGGATCTCATCCTTGTCGGCTATCGTCGGCAGAATCGACGACCGCCCCGCCGTGAAGAACGGCGACGCCGCCATCAGCAGCGCGCTGCATGCGTACAGAATCCAGATGCGCGGATGCGTCACCGTCAGGATGAATCCCAGCGCCACCACCGCCCGAATCAGGTCGCTGGCAATCATCAGCCGCTTGCGATCGAAGCGGTCCAGCACCACGCCCGCCACCGGCCCCATCGTCACCGCCGGAATCGCCCGCGCCAGCATGATCCCGGTCACTACCAGCCCCGAGTGCGTCAGCGCGAGCCCCAGCGCAAACACGCGATGTTGTTAAATTGGTCGCCGATCTCGCTGACGATCTGCCCCATCCACATGTGGCGATAGTTGCGATTGCGGCGCAGCAGTAGAAGAAAGTCGTGCATCCGTCGAAGTGTCTGCTCTTATCTCAGTCTGATGAATTCTCGGGGGATAAATTCAGAATAGCATCCGGTGGTGTCGCAGTTAGGCTTGCGACTTAACGTTTGCGATTTTGGGTGGCGCAGCGCTTCAGCGCTGCGATTGCCTCGACAGCCAAAGTCTCATAAGGACCAACAGTAACCCAGCTTCCGCCAGCGGGCGGTGAATGACGCCACTTCACTCTCATCCCACGTATAATTTCCCGTTCCACTCATTCATTCGGGAGAACTTCATGTCCCTTTCCACCCACGTCGCCTTCGTCACCGGCGCTTCCCAAGGCATAGGACGCGCCTGCGCCGTCCGCCTCGCCAAAGACGGCGCTACCGTCGCCGTCGCCGCCCGCAATCAGGAAAAGCTGAACGAACTGGTCGCCGAAATCACCGCCGCCGGGGGCCAAGCCGCCGCCTTCCCCCTCGACGTCGCCGACGAAGAGCAAGTCAAAGCCACCGTCAAAGCCGCCATCGCGCAGTTCGGCAAAATCGACATCCTGGTCAACAACGCCGGCATCACGAAAGATCAGCTCGTCATGCGCATGAAGCGCGCCGACTGGGACTCCGTCCTCCAGACCAACCTCACCTCCGCCTACCTGCTCATCCAGCAAGTCATCCCATCGATGCTCAAGCAGCGCTGGGGACGCATCATCAACGTCTCCAGCGTTTTCGGACAGATGGGACAGGCCGGCCAGGCCAACTACTCCGCCTCGAAAGCCGGACTGATCGGCCTCACCATGGCCATCGCCCGCGAAGTCGGCTCGCGCAACATTACTTGTAACGCCGTCGCCCCAGGATTCATCGAAACTGCCATGACCGCCGTCCTGAGCGACGAATTCAAGCAGAACGCGGTAAAGCAGATTCCGCTTGCCCGCGTCGGCGTGTCCGACGACATCGCAGGTGCCGTCGCCTTCCTAGCCTCCGACGACGCCTCCTACATCACCGGTCACACCCTCAGCGTCAACGGCGGCATGCTGATGGGATAGAACGTAGCTTTGTTGGATCGATAAATTTTGGATCGATAAATTAAAGATGGGATGCCCCAGGTCTCGCCGCATTTGCGAGACCTGGGAATACCCGCCGCAGATGATTCTCGAGGCTTGTCATTCCGAGCGCAGCGAGGAACCTGCTTTTGGCCGGGACGAGCGCAAGGCCAGGGCAGCAAATGGATGATCGGAGAAAGTGGAATTGAAACTCGAATCACATTCCTCCGTGACCTCTGTGCCCCCTGTGGTGAAGGGTTTGACCTTCCTCGAAGCGACAACGCCAGCCCAAATCGCCCAGGCCCGCGAACTCTTCCTCGAATACGCCAACTCGCTCGGCTTCAGCCTCTGCTTCCAAAACTTCGACAAGGAATTGGCCTCGCTCCCCGGCAAATACGCCCCGCCCCGCGGACGCCTCCTCCTCGCCGAATACGAATTCCACATCGCCGGCTGCGTCGCACTGCACAAACTCAACACGGAGGATGTCTACAACGTCACTTCCGAGGTTGTAGATTATGACGTTTGTGAAATGAAGCGCCTCTACCTCCGCCCGCAATTCCGCGGCAAAGGCCTGGGACGCGCCCTCGCCGATCGCATCATCACCGAAGCCCGCCAGCTCGGCTACCACCGCATGCGCCTCGACACCGTCGAACCCAAAATGCCCGACGCCGTCGCCATGTACCGCCGCCTCGGCTTCCACGAAATCCCCCCGTACTGCGACAACCCCATCCCCGGCGCCCTCTACATGGAGCTTGCACTCTAGTCGCACAGCGACATCCTGACAGCCTCAATCGATCCGTCCCGTAGGGACGCCTGACAATAGCCCGGCGTTTCCAACGCCGGGGAAGAGTCGGAAAACGGGCATCGCGTGCCGGAGGCACGCCTGAAACATCGCAAATCGCCCTCTTCCCAAACGATTGAACCAACATTGCTTGACGCCAGGACTATTCTTCTTGATATGCACGAGCACTCCAAGGACCATGAGACCGCGCCAACCGGCGCGGACTTGCTTCGGCAGAGCGCAAGCGAAGGTGACCGAAAATTCTGGTCTGGTCAGCGCCCTCTTAGCGTCGTTCAGTGGATCGGCGTCGTGCTGCTGTATCTCGGAGCGGGTGTAGTGGTGGCGCAATTTGGCCATCCTGCCTATATCCTGGCGTCGCTCGCCGTAGTCTCCGCACTTATCGCAATCGGCAATCGGCGCGCACGCCGCAAGAGCTAAATCCGCCGTCGGATGCGACCTCTGCATTTTCCTATCAGCCGGTCGATCCACACTTACACTTCCGCTTGCCTTCCCCGCCCACTTCCCTCAAAATACCCCCACCCTCCGAAAGGAACTCCGATGAAGAACCTCCTCCTGCTCTCACTCGTGATTTCTCTCGCCATCTCCGCCTTCGCTGCCGACGGCAAATCCGTCTCCTACAAATCCGGCGACGAAACCGTGCAAGGCATGCTCTACACGCCCGCCGGTAAAGGCCCATTCCCCGCGATCATCGTCATCCACGAATGGTGGGGACTCAACGACTGGGTGAAAGAAGAAGGTTCCAAACTTTCCGACGAAGGCTACGTCACGCTCGCCGTCGATCTCTACCGCGGCAAAGTTGCCAAAACGCCCGATGAAGCCCACGAAATCATGCGCGGCGTGCCCGAAGACCGCGCCAAGCGTGACTTGCACGCCGCGTTCGAATTTCTCGCCTCGCAGCCCAACGTGAAGAAAGATCGCATCGGCTCCATCGGATGGTGCATGGGCGGAGGCTATTCGCTCGACGTCGCGTTGCAGGAACCCACGCTCGCCGCCACCGTCATCAACTACGGCCACCTTGCCACCGACAATGACGCGCTCAAGAAAATCAACGCGCCCATTCTCGGATCGTTCGGCGCGCAGGATCGCGGCATCTCGCCCGACGACGTGCACAAATTCGAAGCCGCGCTCAATCAACTCGGCAAGAAAGTCGACATCAAGATTTACGACGACGCCGGACACGCCTTCGAAAATCCAAACAACAAAGATGGCTATCGCGCTACGGATGCCGCCGACGCATGGCAGCGCACTGTGGCCTTCTTCGCCGCCACCTTGAAGAAATAAGAGCCCCGAAACCGCCTGTCCCGCAAGGGATTCAGCGGCTCATTTCTTGCACTTTGTATAACTTTTCCTGCAACGTAGCCCGAATCGCGTGTCAACCGGACGCACATCTCATATGGCACTTATTTCCGCGATGTAGCACCAATTTCCCACTTGCCAGACGATGCTGATCTGGTTACTATGGCGCATCCTTAAATGACTCCCACCATGAATATCGGCGAGACCATCCGCAATTACCGGCTGCAAAAAGGCATGTCGCAAGGCGACATCGAAAAACGCACCGGCCTGCTGCGCTGCTACCTGTCGCGCGTGGAAAACGGCCACACCATTCCGTCGCTCGACACGCTCTCCAAGATCGCCGGCGCCATGGAACTTCCGCTCTCGCAATTTTTTGCCGAGTCCGGCCACACTAACGGCTCCAAAGGTTTGCCCCAGCTCTCCGACGACGAGGTCCGCTTCCTCAGCCAGATCCGCCGCTACGCCGTCAGCCTCAACGACAGCGACCGCAAACTCGTCCTCGCCATGGTCAAGAAAATGGCCGCCAACGCGAAGTGAGCTTCTAGCTGCTAGCTCCTAGCTTCTAGCCAAACACTCAAAAGTTCGAATGCGATTGTGGCACCAGGTGTCTCCTTCGTGGCCCCTCGGCGCAGAATTAGCGGTCTATCGTCCTGGCAGAGCTAGAAGCTAGCGGCTAGAAGCTAGAAGCTGCTTACTTTCGTACCATTCCCTTCCGTGCCCCATCGATACCTCGCCGCGCCTCCCGCCTCGCCATACACTGACACTGGAGATTCCTGTGACCACGGACGAGGAACTGACAGTTCTCGATACGCAATTGCGTCGCCTGAAAATCGAGTACGAGATTTTCTTCAGCAACCCGACCAAGCGTCCTCCCACCGACATCGAGTGGAAGGTTGTCACCCTGCTTCGCAAGTTTTCCGACGGCGGACGCATGAATTTCTCCCAGCGCTACCGCTACAACGAAATGGCGCAGCGCTACGCCGTCTACAGCGATCTCTGGCGCAAAAAATCCCGCATCCGCGAGGAAGGCTACCGCCGCCCGCAGGACGCGCTGCTCTCCGTCCAGGGCGTCCGCACCACGGAGGAAGAACTCAAGCCGCAGCACCATCACGCCTACGGCCTGCAACACGCGGCCGCCGCCGGAGCCGACGGCGCAGCCCACTCCCCGCATTTCACCCTGCACAACGCCGACCAGTCCGATCACGAACAGCTTGAGCGCCTCTACAACACGCTGGTCGCCGCCAAAAAGAAAGCCGGCGAGAACGTCACCGGCAATCTCGATTCCTTCACTTCCTTCGTCAAGAAAAAGACCGACCAGATCCGCAAGCAATACCACTGCGACAACGTCGAATACACCGTCGAACTCGCCAACGGCCATGTAAAACTCAAGGCGAAAGCGAAAACGTAAACGCCGTCGTTGGTCGATGGTCGTTCGTCGTTTGGCGTGAAGCCCGGGTTTTTCTCTGCGTCCTTCGCGATCCCTTCGCGTCCTCTGCGTTTATGTTTTTCCGGGTTTTGATTCTGAACCGTCGTTAGTCGACGGTCGTTCGTCGTTTGGCGTGAAGCCCGGGTTTTTCTTTGCGTCCTTCGCGATCCCTTTGCGTCCTCTGCGTTTATGCCTTCCCGGACGCCACCTTTGCAGCAGCTCACATCGCCAACGACCAACGGCAACCGACCAACGACGGCATTTACGATAGAATTTCCGTTCACCCAAACACATCCGAGGCCCTATGTCCCGCATCCATCGCGCCATCCTCTCCGTCACCGACAAAACCGGACTCGTCGACTTCGCCCGCAAACTCGCCGCGCTCCACATCGAACTCATCTCCACCGGAGGCACCGCCAAACTTCTTCGCGACTCCGGTATCGCCGTCAAAGACATCTCCGGCCTCACCGGCTTCCCCGAGATGCTCGACGGGCGCGTCAAAACCCTTCACCCCAAAGTTCACGGAGGCATTCTCCACCGCCGCGAAGACCCCGCCCACGTCGCCTCCGTCCAGCAGCACGGCATCCAGCCCATCGACATGGTCGTCGTGAATCTCTACGCCTTTGAGAAGACCGCCGCCAAACCGGGAGTGAAGTTCGAAGAACTCATCGAGAACATCGACATCGGCGGCCCGTCCATGATCCGCTCCGCCGCCAAGAACTTTCACGATGTCGCCGTCGTTACCAGCCCCGCCGATTACGACGCCATCGCCACCGAGCTTCAAAAAGAAAACGGCAGCCTGTCCCAGGCCACAAAATGGCATCTCGCCCAGAAGGCCTTCGCCACTACTGCCGCCTACGATTCCGCCATCGCGAGCACGCTCGAAAGTATCTCCGCGGACCATGTGGGGACAGCCGCCCCCGGCTGTCCAGCGGAGCACAGCTCCGCAGGTTTTCCTGAAACCCTCCGTCTCTCCTTCCACAAAACCCTCGACCTCCGCTACGGCGAAAACCCGCACCAGAAGGCCGCCATGTATTCCGACGGCTCCGGCTCCGGCGTCGCCAACGCCCGCCAACTGCAGGGCAAGGAGCTTTCCTACAACAACATCGTCGACCTGCAAGCCGCCTGGGATCTCGCCCAGGAATTCGATGAACCCGTCTGCGCCATCATCAAGCACACCAACCCGTGCGGCACAGCGACCGGCACCACGCTCGCCGAAGCCTACAAGCGCGCGCTCGAATGCGATCCCGTCTCCGCCTTCGGTGGCGTGATCGGCGTGAATCGCCCCATCGATGCCGCGGCCGCCGAGGAGATACACGAGCTCTTCCTCGAAGTCATCGCCGCGCCCGCCTTCGACGCCGCCGCCAAAGCCATCTTCGCGTCCAAGAAAAATCTCCGCCTCGTCGAAGTTCCACCAGCCGATCAGAAATGGATTCTCAAGAAGATTTCCGGCGGCTTGCTCCTGCAAGACGCCGACGTGCGCCCGCTCTCCCCAGCCGATCTCAAAGTTGTCACCCAGCGCCCGCCCACGCCCGAAGAAACTCGCGCGCTGCTATTCGCCTGGAAGGTCTGCAAGCACGTGAAATCGAACGCCATCGTCTATGCCCGCGACGGCCAATCCGTCGGCGTCGGCGCCGGACAAATGTCGCGCGTCGACTCCGCCAAGATCGGCGCCATGAAAGCGCAACTTCCGCTCAAGGGCACCGTCGCCGCCTCCGACGCCTTCTTCCCCTTTCCCGACGGCGTCGAAGAAATCGCGAAAGCCGGCGCCACCGCCATCATCCAGCCCGGAGGCTCCCAGCGCGACCCTGAAGTCATCGCCGCCGCCGACCGCCTCGGCCTCGCCATGCTCTTCACCGGCGTCCGCCATTTTCGCCACTGAGTGGCAAAGGGACAGATGTGGCAAGGTGGCAAAGTGTCAAAGACCCAGGCGGAACAGGGATTGCTAAGTCTTGCGCTTCGCAGCCCCACCTTGTCACTTTGCCACTTTGCTACCTTGTGACACGCCCCAGCAGTCCCTGTCCTTCCGCGCCCCCCGATTTTTCCCTCCCCCCATCCCCTCGCGCGGTAAAATAATAGGCAAATATCCCCCGGCGGCCTTGCATCCAAGTAAGCTGAGGTTCAGAATCGCGCGCGAGCGCAGTCAGGTCCAAATGAACAGAATTTTTCGCTTTTCTTTGCGGATTACCCTTGTTTCGGCCACCCTTGCCGCCGGCGCCGCTTTCGCGCAGGACTCCAAGCCCGCCCAGCCTGCCCCGCATAAGGTCGACCGTGCCGCCGCCTATTACCACTACGCCGTCGCTCACATGTACGAAGAGCAGGTCACCATTTACGGCCGCAGCGACCTGGCCAACAAGGCCATCGAAGAATATCGCCTCGCCATCGACGCCGACCCGTCCTCCGAATTCCTCACCTCCGGCCTCGCCGAGCTCTACGTCAAAACCGGCCGCATCCGCGACGCCGTCCTCGAGTGCCAGGACATCATCAAGCGCGACCCCAAGAATCTCGAAGCCCACAAGCTTCTCGGACGCATCTATCTCCGTTCGCTCGGCGACATGCCCGGCGGCAACGGCTCCGACAATGTGCTGAAGCTCGCCATCGAGCAGTACGAGCAGATTGTCGCCATCGAACCCAACAACGTCGATGATCACCTTCTCCTCGGCCGCCTCTATCGCCTGAATTCCGATCTGCAGAAAGCCGAAGGCGAACTCAAGACCGCCGTCAAGCTCGATCCCACGTCCGAAGAAGCCGTCACCACGCTGGCCATGCTTTACACCGACGAAGGCGACACCGGGCACGCCCTGCAAGTCCTGGCTGCCGTGCCTGACACCGCCCGTTCGGCCAAGCTCTACTCCGCGCTCGGCGCGGCCTACGAGCAGCGCAAGGATTACAAGAGCGCCGTCGACGCCTACAGGCAAGCCATCGTCCTCGACCGCGACAACCTCGATGCCATCCGCGGCCTCGCCGAAAATCTTCTCAACGACGGCCAGGCCGACGCCGCCCTCGATCAGTACAAAGTCATCGCCGACGCCAATCCCGAAGACGCCCAGACCTACGTCCGCATCGCCGAAATCTATCGCCGCCAGGGCAAGTACGATCAGGCTCTCGAAAATCTCAAGAAGGCCGACACCCTCGTTCCCGACCAGGCCGAAGTCGCCTACAACATGGCCGCCGTCTATCAGGCTCAGGGACGTTACGACGACGCCGTCAAAGTCCTGCAGGATCTGATCAAGCAGACCGAGAAGAGCACCGTCGGCACCAGCCAGGCCGATCGCAATAACCGCGCCATCTTCCTCGATCGCCTCGGCATGATCTACCGCGAGCAGCAGAACTACACCGCCGCAGTCGAGACTTTCCGCAAGATGCTCCCGCTCGGCGACGAAAATACCCGCAGCGGCTATCAGGAAATCATCGATACCTACCGTGAAGCCAAGCAGTGGCCGCAAGCCACCGCCGTCGCCAAGGAAGCCGTCCAGAAAATGCCTGACGATCGCGACCTGCGCATGGTGCTCGACGCCCAACTCGCCGACACCGGCGACGTCGAGCCTTCCATCAAAGACGTGAAGGGTATGTTGAAAGGTGGCCCCGAGGATCGCGAAGTCTACATCCGCCTCGCCATCATCTACACTCGCGCCAAGCGCTATCCCGACGCCGAAGACGCTCTTGCCAAAGCCGAATCGCTCGCCGGAAAAGTCGACGACAAGGCCTACATCTGGTATCTGCGTGGCGATCTCTTTCAGCGCCAGAAGCAGTTCGATCAGGCCGACGCTGAACTCCGCAAGGCCCTCTCCAACCTCGCGCCCACCGACCCGCAACTCGCCGCCACCCTCAACTTCCTCGGCTACATGAACGCCGACCGCGGCGTGAAGCTCGAAGAGTCTCTTGGCTTCATCAAGCAGGCGCTCGTCTACGAGCCCAGCAACGCCGCCTATCTGGACTCGCTCGGCTGGGTCTATTTCAAGATGGGCAAGTACGACCTGGCGGAAGAAAACCTCACCAAAGCGTCGCTGAAAATGTCCTCCGACCCCACCGTCCAAGAGCATCTCGGCGACCTCTACCAGAAAACCAATCGCCTCAAGCTGGCCGCTGAACACTGGGGCCGCTCGGTGCAGGAGTGGAACAAGACCGTCCCCGCCGAGCAGGACGCCGACGCTTTCGCCAAAGTCCAGCAAAAACTCGACGCCGCGAAAGTCAAGCTAGCCAAAGAGCAACCTGAGAAACAGTAAGTACCCAGTACTTAGAAAAGACAGACGGGTCC
>JBBIOA010000017.1:0-87898 GCA_037443605.1 Terriglobales bacterium | reverse complement strand
ACAGACGGGTCCAAAAAACGGCGACCATGAAGGTCGCGACCGTCAGCAGTTCTCCCCCGTGTCCCTCTGTGTCCCCTGTGGTGAAAAAATGCCCACCTTGCACCCGAACCCACGGATCCTAACTAGGGACTAAGTACTGAGTAACTATTTCTTCGGCAAATACTTCTTCTCCACCGACGCCACCACCACGTAATTCGGATCCACCATCTCATTCATGTGGATCTTCCCCACCTTCGACAGCAGCTCATACGCATCCACCTCCGACAACCCGTAATCTTTATGAATCCACTTCACCAGCTCGGTCAGCGCAATCCGCGTCGCATCTTCCAGCGGACGATACGCCCCCACCGTCATGATCGCCTGATCATTTTCAAACTGCGGCCACTCAATATGCCGCCCCTTGATGACGCTCACCTGCACCCGCGCCTTCAGCGGCACCTCAATCGCCGATCCCGCCGCCTCGCCGTCTCCCATCGCCGCATGCCCATCGCCTAAGTACAGCAACCCACCGCGAACATTCACCGGAAAATACACCGTGTTCCCCACCGACGCTTCCGGCGAATCCATGTTCCCGCCAAACTCCGCCGGCACAATCGAACTCCGCGCCTCGCCTTCCGCCGGCGCCACCCCAATGCACCCAAAGAACGGATGCATCGGAATCTTCACCGAAAAATCCGAGTCCAGCGCCTTGAACGTCGCCGTGTTGTCCCCATGATTAATGGGATAAAACCACACTCGCTCCTCAAACGGTTTCCGCTCCAGCATCGGCGTGTAGTGCGACGCATTGATCGACCCAAACCCCGGCGAGAACGCCCCCACGCCGTAATCTCCATCCACTTGCAGGTCGAGAATCTTCACCGCCAGCGTGTCCCCCGGTTCCGCGCCCTCCACAAAAAATGGCCCCGCCAGCGGATTATCGCCCTTGGCCATGGCGAGCGTATCTCCCGGCTTCTTCAGCCCGTTGCCAAAGCAGTCCAGCGTATTCGTATCGAGAATGTCCCCCGGCTTCAGCCGCAGCACAGGCTCCGCCGTCGCAAACAGATACTTCACATTCGCATTCGTGGTGGTGTAGTGAACCACATTCTGCGCCAGCGCGCCGCCGGCAAGAAGCAATACAACCAGCAATCGAGAAATCACAGAGCCCTCCGTAAACATGTAACCGACGCTCGCCGATTGTAAACGGGAGCAGAACTCTCTGAAGGATCTGGACAGGTTTTCTCACCGATGCGGGGTGCCCCATTCAAGCCCGCATTTGGCTTGAGTGGGGATTTTCCCAAGCCACGAACTGGGAAGGCCCCCGGCTTCAGTTGGGCCATCCCCCGCAAAAAGAGTCCCTGGGCTTTAGCCCCTGAGGGCTTTGTCTTCGAAGGCTCAAGCGCATTACCCACAGCCTCCTGGGCCACAACCCAACGTAACTAGCTCACGCCTCACGGCCCTTCGATAATTGACTCAGGTGGAGATCCGCGCAATGCCCCGTAAATGGTTCGTTTCCCTCGCGTTCTTATCGCTCGGTCTGCCCGCTTTCGGTCAAGACAACAAGCTCATCGCCCTCACCTTCGACGATGGCCCTCGCCCCTATGTCCTTTTCGGTTCCAAGGAACACCCCGGCCCCGGCCTGATCGACGTGCTCGATCACAATGGTGTCAAAGCCACCTTCTTCGTCGTGGGATGGCGCCTCACGCCGCGCACCTGGGGTGACGTTCACCATGAAGAGAACGTCGGCATCACCTGCCTCGACGCTGCCCAGCGCCTGGTGAAAGACGGATTCGAACTCGAAGATCACACTTACAGCCACATCGAACTGAAGGGAGCAGAGAGGAAGAACGGCGTGCAGTGGGTGCTCGGCGACGCCGACCGCGGAGCCGCCGCCATCAAGGCCGTTACCGGATCGCAGCCGCGCTACCTGCGTCCGCCCGACTGGAGCATCTCCGACGACGCCCGCCACGATCTCGAGCGCCAGGGATTCCGCTTGCTGACCATCTCGTCGGAAAATCCCGTGGCCGTGCGCGATATCAATTCGTTGGATTATCTTTGCGCCGGCCGCAATCCCAGCGGCTGCCCCAAGCCGTCGCTGCCTGAGGGAGTTCTGCGCCAGATCGGGCAACGCGAGAAGAGAGGCGTCTTCACGCACATCCTCGCGTTCCACGAGCTCTCCAGCACCACCGCCATCATGCCCGAGCTGATCGCTTCGCTCAAAGCGCGTGGCTACCGCTTCGTCACCTTGTCGGAATACATGCGGCTGGTCGCGCCGGTACTGAAGGCGTCGAAATAGTTCAGCGCGATCGCTTTCGGCGCACCCGCCGGTCGGGATCGTGCTCCTTCTTTGCGGCGTAATACCGCTTGCCCTTGGCGCGATTGCCGCACACCTTCATATCGCACCAGGTCCGCCGATGATTCTTGGTGGTATCCAGAAACAGCCACTGACAGGCTTTTGAAGAGCATGCCCGCACCAACCCAAGCTGATCGGAAGCCAGCAAATCCGCCGCCGAGCGCGCAATCGGCCACAGCGGCGCCTGCAAGTTGGGAAGCTTGTCGAACTGCCACTCGAACCGCCCGTTGCGCTGCACCAGCTTGGCGTGCTGCGCCGCCACCTGCACGTACTGATTCAGCGTAAACAGCGCCGTCTCCACTGGCGTGCGTTTGTTCACGATCGCCCAAATGATTGTGTAGATCGCTTCGCGCAGTTGAACCCCGGCGCGCAGCGCCCGTTCCGCTTCCTCGGGTGATTCCTGGCTCAAAGTAAACAGCGTATCTACCAGATGCGGATCGAGCGTCCCCGTGTCTTCCCCAAAGCGCGCCAGGTCGACATATCTCTTGAGGAGTTCGTTCTGCTTTTCGGCGTGGCGATTGTCGAGCGTGTTGACGAAATCGAGGCAGAGGCTCTCCGCGACCAGCTCAAATTTCGGGGGGCGTCGCCTTGCGGCTGCCGGATTCTGACCGTCTATAGCCATTTGACCGGTTAGATTATCTGACCGTCAAAACGCGTTTGACAAGTTAGAATTCCTCCTCCTAGACTCATTCTAACCGTTAAAACGTCTTTTGATGGTTAGAATATCTAACCGTCAAAACGAGTTTTGGAGGTTAGAATATGTTTCTGGAACAACCATGTCAGGCCCTCGCTTTAATTGCAGAGTCGGAATCCCGATCGGGCGAATCAAAGGAGAAAAGCTGGTCAACATTGGAGGGAGGCCGGTCGTGGTACCGGCGCAACGCCGGACCATGACGAACCCCACGCCGAACCATCGCAGCACCGAGACGCTGAAGCTGGCCCTTGCCTTCGCCGCCATCTATTCTTGTGTGGGGATCAACCTATCTCGCGATTCGCTTCGCGATCGAAACCATTCCTCCGCTGGTCACGGCAGGTTTGCGGCACACCACCGCGGGAACGACTCTGCTGCTGTGGGCCATGGCGCGAGGCTATCGGCCAACGCGCGAGCATGTGAAGTCAGGATTCATTCTGGGCGCGCTCTTCTTTCTGATCGGGCATGGCACGCTGCACTGGGCGGAACAGTATGTGGGATCAGGGCTGGCGGCGCTGCTGATCGCGACCGAGCCGATGTTCATCCTGGTGCTGGCGTGGGCGATGGGACAGCAACGCATCAGCCGCATCAGCGCGGTGGGCCTGGCTTTGGGCGTGGCGGGCGTGGGCGTCCTGATGGGCGGCGAACTGACGATGAAGGGATCGAGCCTGATCGGATTGCTGGCGGTGCTGACGGGATCGCTGTCATGGTCGGTAGGAGTGGCGATCACGCGGAAGCTCAAGCTGCCGACGGACGCGCTGGCGCGCACGGCGGTTCCGCTGGTGTGTGGCGCGGTGATGCTGCTGCTGGCGTCCGCTTTGACGGGCGAGTTGCAGACGACGCACTGGGCAAGCATTTCGCTGAAGTCGGCGCTGGGGCTGGGGTATCTGATTACGTTCGGATCGATCGTGGCGTTCACGGCGTACACGTGGCTGCTGCAGCGGTGTCCGCCGGCGCTGGTGGCGACGCATACCTATGCGAATCCCATTGTGGCGGTGCTGCTGGGCTGGCTGCTGGCGTCGGAGGCTTTGACGATGCGGGTGGTACTGGCGTCGGTGGCGATTCTGGGGGCGATCGTGATGATTCGTCGCGGCGAGCGCACGGAGATGGCGATTCCCGCAAAGGCTGACGTGCTCCGCGACGAACTGCAGGCCATGACGAAGGCATCCTGAGAGAACCGCAACCATCGCGAAGAGAAGCCGTGAAGGACGCTTTGTGTTTGCCAAATTGATTCGAGGTAGCGGGTTTGCTAAGGTCGTAGTCATGACCGAGCGGGTCACGTCCGAGGGGGTCGCGTCCGAAGGTTGCCGCAAGCAGAACCATGACCAGATACGCACCTTGCTCGACGCGCTTTATCGCGAGGAGTCGGGGCGAATCCTGGCTACTCTGATCCGCCTGCTGGGTGATTTTGATCTGGCCGAGGAGGCGATGCACGAAGCCTTTGCGGCGGCGCTGAGCCTGTGGCCGGCGAGTGGAGTCCCCGGCAGCCCGCGACCATGGCTGATTTCGACGGCCCGATTCAAAGCCATCGATCGTCTGCGCCGGCGGGCAAGAATTGATGGGTCGCAAGACGAACTCGCGCGACATCTCGAAGCGCAATCGAGTTCAGCGGAAAAATCCAATGACGAGGACAGCCTTGAAGATGACCGCCTCCGTCTCATCTTTACCTGCTGTCATCCATCGCTAGCGCCGGAAGCACGGGTTGCGCTCACCTTGCGTGAGGTGTGCGGGCTGACCACCGAGGAGATCGCCAAGGCCTTCCTCACCACTCCGCGCACGCTGGCGCAGCGCATTGTGCGCGCCAAGGCAAAGATTCGAGAGGAACGGATTCCCTACGAAGTGCCGGCGCCCGAGGAATTGCCGGAGCGGCTGGGCGCGGTGCTTCATGTCGTGTATCTGGTTTTTAACGAGGGTTATTCGGCGGCGGCGGGAGCGGAGGTCACGCGGGCCGAGCTCACCGGCGAGGCGATTCGACTGGGCCGGTTGCTGACGGAGCTCCAGCCAGAGCCGGAGGTGATGGGGCTGCTGGCCCTGATGTTGCTGCAGGAATCCCGTCGCGCCGCGAGAACCTCTCCGAGCGGAGAGCTGATTTTGCTGGAGAATCAAGACCGCGCGCTCTGGAACAAAAAGCAGATCGCGGAGGGGGTGGCCTTGCTGGAGAAGGCGCTGCAGTCCCGCCGCTTCGGTTCCTACACGCTGCAGGCTGCGATTGCGGCCGTTCATGCGGAGGCGGAATCGGTCGGTGCGACGGACTGGCGGCGGATTGTTGCACTTTACGATCAGTTGCTGCGAATTCAGCCTTCGCCCGTGGTTGAGCTCAATCGCGCGGTGGCCGTTGCCATGCGTGATGGTCCAGAGGCGGGCCTGGCGCAGATCGACGCGGTGCTGGAACGTTATTCAGGAAAACAAGGCGACTTGGCAAACTATTATCTGGCGCATTCCGCCCGTGCGGATCTGTACCGCAGGCTGGGAAGGACGGCGGAGGCTCGGGCGTGTTACGAGAAGGCGCTGGCGCTGACGCAGCAGGAACCGGAGCGGCAATTCCTGCAGGGGCGGATTCAAAAGTTGAAATAGGAACGATGTCGGTGGCGCATCGCCAGGGGAAGCGGGGTACGTTCCGTCTGTCCGCACATTCTTCTGATAGCGGACTGGTTTGACGTGCGTTCATGCAGCTTGTGGTCAGCGTAGAGGCCCACCCTCCCGCAAAAGACGCGGGAAGGGTGGGGCAACCCTCACTTGGGGAATTTATGAAAGGGTGGGCCGGCCCCCGATGGATCAAAAGCCCCACTTCTCGCAAAGAACGCGAGAAATGGGGCACCCGGCGGCTACCGGCCCAGTCCTCGGGACCAGTCCGGGCACCGGGCGATATGGTTTTTTTCGTGTGCTATACATGAAAAATGCGCGCTTTTCTTTGCTGTGTGTGGACGCCTCTGTTCTGCGCATGCACACTCGCCCATGCGGAAACGAATCGCTCCTGGACTACACCGATCGCACCGTTCCGAATTGCCGACAACCTTTACTACGTGGGAAGCAAGGACCTTGCCAGCTATCTGGTGGTCACTCCGAGCGGGAATATTCTCATCAATGCCAACCTGGCTACTTCGCCGCCGCAGATACGCGCGAGCGTGGAGAAACTAGGCTTCCGCTGGACTGATATCAAGATTCTGCTCAATAGTCAGGCGCATGACGATCACATGGCTGGCGCGGCCGAAGTGGTGCGTGAGACCCATGCGAAGAACATGGTGATGGAAGGCGACGCGAGCGTGGTGGAAACCGGCGCGCGAACAGATTTCCTTTCGCCTTCACCCAATGTCCCCGGCTACACTCCGGTGCACGTGGACCGAGTACTGCACGACGGCGACACTGTAACCCTGGGGGCAGTCGTATTGACGGCCCATAAGACGGCCGGCCACACGCGCGGATGTACGACGTGGACCATGCGCTCTCATCTCCCAGGCGAACCAGCGGGAACGTCGCGCAACATCGTCATTGTCGGAGGGACGGGTTTTTGGTCGGAGTACCACTTTGTGGCTACGCGCAGCCACCCTGTAAGCTATCCGGGCATTGTCGAGGATTTCCAACACACATTTGCGGCTTTACGTGCTTTGCCCTGTGAGGTATTTCTTGGCGCACACGGCGGGTACTTCGATATGCTGACGAAACTGGAGCACTATCCGCAGGATGGCCCCCGTGTCTTCCTCGACCAGGCAGGCTATAAGGATTTCGTCGCTAACGCTCAGAAGACTTTCGAGCAGGCATTGACCAAGCAGCAGACCGCTGCTGCACGTTGACCTTCCACCCTGGTCCACTTTGAGGTATCGGTCGCCCCAGCGAAAGCGCGGAAAAAAGTTTGGAGGAATTGTCGAATTCCGGCGGGGGCGTTCGACTATATCGTGAAGGCAGGGCGAGTGGCCCGGCCAAAGATCACAGAATCAAGACCTTTACAGGAGAATAAAACGTCATGCCACAGTATCTGGTTGCGAATTACATGCCCGACGACTTCGACCCGTCCACCGTAACCGAAGCGATGATGGAACACATCCACGCGCTGAACCGCGAATTGATTGCTGCCGGAGTGAGGAAGTTTGCCTGCGGCATTGCCCCGCCTGCCGCCGCGAAGACGCTGCGGTCCAAGGCCAACGGCAAGGTGCTGGTCACCGACGGGCCGTACACCGAGACCAAAGAGCATATGGGCGGTTTCTGGATCCTGGAATGCGCGAATATGGACGAGGCGCTGGGCTGGGCGAAGAAGGCGGCCATCATCTGCGATGTGGTGGGCGAGGTGCGCGAGCTACTTTTCTTCCCGGCTCCGGAGAACGCCACGGAATAATCTCATCCGCCGGGACTTCGGAAAGATGGGCCGTCTGGGCCGTGGGAGGAACGAGCCAGCGCGAGGGCTACGCCGCTGGCTCTCAACCGGAGGGAGGAAAGATGAGCCGGAAATGTGAACTCACGATTGGGGTTGCGTTGGTCATCGTACTGGGCTGGGGTATGGCGAAGGCCGCCGCACAGACGGATCCATATCCGAAGATGGCGCCAGTCGCCCAATACCTGATGGAAAGAGACGCCGAGATTCAATTGGCGCGAAGTGCCGCTCCCGACGCCGTCTCCAAGGACGCGACGGTCTTAGTGTTGGGGCGGCAGGGCTACGAGACAGCGGTTGAAGGCAAGAACGGGTTTGTCTGCATGGTGGGTCGAGGCTGGATGGCTGCGTTCGACTGGGCGGAATTCTGGAACCCGAAGGTGAAGGCAGCCGATTGTCTGAACCCGCAGGCTGCGCGTTCGATGTTGCCCATCTTTTATCTGCGCGCCCGGATGGTGATGGCGGGCCGTTCCAAGACGGAGATGGTGTCGGCACTCAAGGCGGCGTTCGAGAACCGGGAACTGCCGGAGCTCGAGAGCGGCGCCATGGATTACATGATGTCGAAATCCGCGTATCTGACCGACGAAGGGGGTCACAACCTACCTCATCTCATGTTCTACACTCTGGTCAAGGACGGTAAAGATTGGGGTTCTGGAGAGGTGGGCTCGCCGGTCATGGCGGCTCCGTATTGGTTCTTCTGGTCGAAGGAACCGTCTCAACTGAAAGGGCTGCCACCGATGCTGGTGTTCCTGGTCGGGGTGGCCGATTGGTCCGACGGAACGCCTGCGGGCAACCATCATGACTGATGAAGGCGCCGGTGGCAGACTTGGACTTGGCCCATTCTGGCGGAAGACGATGAGCGACTCACGGCTCTTATCTGGTTTCACCGGGGCGATAGCCTGTGTTGGCGGTCGCCAAGGGGAGTCGCTGGTCAGGCTTCTCCAGGAAATGTTTGATGATGGGGATGACCCTCTCCTGTTCCGAAGATAAGGCGAAGTGGCTCGCATCCGGGATCACCGCAAGTTCGGCGTGCGGGATCTGTTTGACGGTTTCAACCGAGTGCTCGAGGCGGACAAAATCGTGATCTCCCTGAAGGATGAGAAATGGCACTGTGACCGAAGCCAACTCTTCGTTCGAGAAGCCTTTCCACTGGATGCTGCCAACCTTCTCATAGATCCTGGGCCAGTAACTCGGATCGGGCGCCACTTTCTTGTAGCTTTCTCTTTGAAATTGGATGTCTCGAGTCTCAGCGGTAGGCGTGTGATCATAATGCGTGGTCAGCGGATTTAAGGTGCCGGGAGGCGGGGCAAACGTCGCAGAATAAGTGACCACACGATTGACGAACTCAGGATAGCGAATTGCGATGAGAGCTGCTGTGTCGCCGCCGTAGCTTTCACCCAGGAAGTCGGCCTTAGGGATGCCAAGATATCTCAATAGTTCAACCACGTCTTTGGCATATTGCTCGATGGAGATCGGACGATCCGGGATATCTGCGGTGCGGCCATTTCCCTGGAGGTCGACCGTAATGACCGAGTGATTTTGCAGCAGCGCAGGAAAGGATTCCCGGCCAGCAAATCCGAAAGCCGGCGGAATCACAACGAGGGGCGCTCCGGTTCCCTCGATTTCGTAATACATCGTCAGTCCGTTGACTGGCGCGTACCCTTTGATCTTCTTTGGATCGCTGGTGCGTGTGTTCATGACTGTTCCTTTGGTCTGAGTCTGTGCCGGATCGAGGCCATTTCCGCCGATCGCTTGGGAGGCCACGAGGAGCGGCAGCAGGATTGCGCCAACAAGTGGGCGGATTCCGCGTCTGTTGAGGTGGTGGTTCATTTTTTCGCTGCCTCCGCTGGATGAGCATCCGCCCAGCGGTATGGCTGGCGTGAACCGCTTCCAAATTGCTCACGAAAAATTCCCAGAAAATAATTCCAGCCGCGCTCATGGCCTCTCGCTTCGTCAGTGTCCGGAAGGTTGGAATGCACCAGGGTCATCAGGGTATCTTCTGCCTGTTTCTTGAAGATCACGGTAACCGTCGATTCTTGTCCCAACGTATTTGGTGATACCCAGGTGTGCTGAATTCTGACGGGCCGATCTATTTTCATGAATCGCCCGTAATGGGCAGTTCGTTTCAAGAGCCAGTAGAAGAGGCCGTCGACTTTTGGGTCCAGGACAAATGTTTCGGCTGCATTCCAGGGATTGCCAGGGATGCTTGGATTGAGCCACCCATCGAACGCCTCGTCCGGCGCAGCAGGGATTGTCCGTTCAACCCTAACTTCAATGGTCTTCGCCGATTTCTTCATGACTTCTTCTCCTGCTTGCGTTTGTCCCTAAAGTACTGTTCAAAGCTGTCGAGGCGCTGATTCCAGAAGCGTTCGTACTCATGAACCCATCCCGCCACCTGTCGAAGTGGTTCCGCGCGAAAAGAGATGAAGACTTCCCGGCCCTGTTTTCTGCGTTCGATCAACCCTGCTCTTTCGAGCAACTTCAGGTGTTTCGTCACCGCATTTAAAGCGGTGTCGAACGGCTTTGCGACATCCAGAAAGCGAGCCGGGCCGCTGGCCAGTTGTCCAATAATCGCTCGCCGGGTGGGGTGGGAAATTGCAGTCAATACATTAGTCAATTGATCCACGGCAACATTACACCATAGGGTGTAATGTAACGCAAGCACAATCTGCAGGACGGAGGGAGTTCTCCGGTTTTGCCAAAAATGGTCCGCGCCTGCTGTCGATTTTTTCTTTGTACGGCGACTATAAGATGAGCGATCCAAGGCACAAGGCTGTGTTGCTGTTTTCCACCGGGAGGAGAAGAACGATGAAATACGTCTGTTTGGGGTACTACGACAAAGGCAAACACGAAGGCATGACCGAGGAGGAGCAACACGGGATGTTCGACACCTGCTTTGAATACGACGACCACCTTCGCGCCAACGGGCATTGGGCCGGCGGCGAAGCGCTTCAGCCTGCGGAAACCGCCTTAACCCTGTATTGGAAGAACGGCAAAGTCGCAACCACGGACGGTCCGTATGCAGAAACCAAGGAACAACTTGGCGGCATACTCGTCCTTGAGGCGCGGGACCTGAATCAGGCCGTACAGCTCATGGCACAGCATCCGGCCCTGAAGTACGGCAGCATTTTCGAGATTCGCCCGGCGGCGGACTTGAACGAAATGGTGAAGCAGAGCGAGCGGAGACGGCGGAAGGATGTCTCACGATGAGGGCGGCCCTCATGATAGGGCCGATTTTTGGGGTCGCCGTCGAAGCTGCCTGATCTTGCCCAAGAATTTATGAGATGGGTAGTAGGTAAAAGGCAGCCTTCGGGACTACTATGTCCTGCTGCAACGAAGTAGGCGGCGCCGAGTCGCGCTGCGAACCTATGAACGTCGGACCCAGCAGGCCGACCGGGAGCCCACGATGACACTCCAGACATGGAAGCAGATTCCTTTCATTCACTCAGCCGGCAGAATTGCCGTCCTTCTCGCAATGATGATCGCGATGGCGATTCCTGGCGGCGCGCAAACCGTTCCGGTGGTGACCGGAAATGCCCGGGTCGACAGACTGCTCAGCCAGATGACGCTGGAGGAGAAGATGGCGCTGATTCGCGGGGCGAGGGAGGATCACGCGACCGATCAGGGGCAGGCGGGATATCTGGCGGGAGTGCCGCGGCTGGGGATTCCGCCGATTCGCATGTCGGACGGGCCGCCGGGGGTGCTGACGCGGCAGCCGTCGCAGGCGGAGACGGCGACGATGGGACTGGCGGCGACGTTCAGCGTGAAGGACGCGGAAGAGAACGGCGTGGTGATCGGGCGCGAGGCGAAGTCGCTGGGGATTGATGTGGTGCTGGAGCCGTTCATCAACATCGATCGCGACATCACGTTTGGGCGCGGATACAACACGTATGGAGAAGATCCGGTGCTGACCGGCGCGATGGGGGCGGGACTGATCCGCGGGATTCAGGGGCAGGGCGTAATGGCGCAAGCCAAGCACTACGTGGCGTATGACACGGATGCGCGGAGCGTAGTGGTTGATGCGCAGGCGTTGCGGGAGATCTATGTGGCGCCGTTCGTGGATGCGGTGAATGCGGGCGTGTCGTCGATTATGTGTTCGTACAACAAGCTGAACGGGACCTACGCATGCGGAAATCGGGAAGCCCTGGTCGACATACTGCGCAAGGAGTTGGGATTCAAGGGATTTGTGACCAGCGACTGGGGCGCGACGCACTCGCCGTCGTTCATCAACAGCGGACTCGATATGGAGATGCCGGGGCCGGGGCGGAAAGAAGATCCGATGAGCGCACTTTTCTTTTCCTTCTTCACCACGGAGAAGCCGGAACCACCGCCCTCGGGAAAACGCGATACCTCGATGTTCGAGGGCTTCTTCAGCTCGATTCCGGAGGAGCCGAAACCGACGCCGCCGGACTTTGCGGCATTCTTCGGGAAGGATCCGCGGATCAACTTCTGGAGCCTGACGCAAGCGGGAGCGCTGAAGGAAGAAACCATCACGCAGGCGGCGGGGCGCGTTCTTTTTGAGATGGAAAAGTTCGGGTATCTTGACCATGCGCCGGACCATCAGATTCGTCCGCATGCGACCGAGGAGAATGCGCAAATTATTCAGAAGACGGCGGAAGATGCGGCCGTGCTGCTGAAAAATAATGGAGGCATTCTGCCCCTGAGCGCCGGGGATTTGGGATCGCTGGCGATGATTGGGCCGGGAGCGGGGCAGGTGGTGGCGATTGGGACGGCGGGGGAACGGTCGGTGGGATTTCCCTGGCGGCAGGTTGGGCCGTATGAGGCGATGAAGAAATTTGCGCCGGATGCAAAGATCACGTTCGCGGTCGATAACGATATGACCGGCGTGGCGATTCCGGCGGTGGCGTTCTCGCACGACGGCAAGCCGGGATTGCTGAGGACGGACAAGCGGGGCGCGACGCAGGTCGACGAGACTTTGGACTTCACGAAGAAGAGCGGGAGTCCGTTGGCGGCGAATCTCGAAGCGGGCTGGACTGGCCAGCTGACGGTGCCGGCGGCGGGGACGTATTGGATCAACCTGCAACTGCTGGGCGCGGCGGGTAGCGTGAGCATTGATGGGAAGAAAGTTGCGGGCGCGAACGGGATGCGCGGCGGCGTGCATGGGGATACGGTGCTCGGGGGCAAAGACGGGCTGATGCCGACGACCGATGGGCTGGACAATCTGCGGGCGGCGGTCGACCTGACGGCGGGGCCGCACGTGTTGTCGGTGTCGGTTGAGGGGGACACTTCGAATGAGCCGGAACAAATCCGGCTGGCGTGGTCGACGCCGGAGCAGAGGAAGGCGAATCACGAGGCGGCGATTGCAGCGGCAAGGGCCGCGCGGACTGCGGTGGTGTTCGCGTGGACGCGGGGGAAGCCGGACTTTGCGCTGCCGGGAGAGCAGGACAAGCTGATTGAGGAAGTTGCGGCGGTGAATCCGAATACGATCGTGGTGCTCAATGTGAGCCAGCCGATTGCCATGCCATGGCTGGATCGCGTCAAGGCGGTACTGCAGATGTGGTGGCCGGGCGATGAAGGGGGATGGGCGACGGCGAATATTCTGCTGGGCAAGGTGAGTCCGGCGGGACGGTTGCCGTTTACCTGGGCGAAGAAGCTGGAGGATTATGCGGCGACGGATCCGGCCCATCCGGAGCGGTCGGCCAAGGGCGTGAATGGAGTGACCACGTTCAGCGAAGGAGTGCAGGTGGGGTACCGGTGGTTCGACAAGGAGAAGATCGCGCCGCTGTTTCCGTTTGGGTTTGGATTGTCGTATACGAAGTTCGCGTACTCGGGGTTGAAGGTGGTGGCCGCGACAAATGGAGGGCTCGAGGTGAGCTTCACGGTGAAGAACACGGGGATGGTAGCCGGCGATGAGGTGGCGCAGGTGTATCTGGGAGCGCCGGCGAAGCAGCCGAAGGGAGTGGATTATGCGGTGCATGCCCTGGCTGGGTTCGAGCGGGTGCATGTGGAGGCGGGGCAGTCGCGAGAGATCAGGGTTCACATTCCGGCGCGGCGGCTGGAGGCATGGTCGGAGGGCGGGAATCAATGGATCAGGGCTGCCGGGGCGCGCGAGGTGTTGGTGGGTGGATCGTCGCGGGAGTTGCCGGTGAGCATGAAGATCAGTGTTAAATGACGCGGTTCCATTTACGCGTGAATTTTGGATGGTTGGGCTGTTTCAGGTGTTCCAGGACGGGGTCAGGTTTTCGACCTTCCGCGGCGCTGCCGGACTCGGGGCTACGGGATGACGCCGAGGGGAAGCGGTCGAGCTGCGCTCGACGGACAGCCGAGGGCGGCTGTCCCCACATGGGAGGCCTCGATGGACTGAGGCACTGTCTGAACCCTGTGTGAGTTGAGACGCTACCCCGCTCGAATTCGCGTTGCTAATCCACAAGCGTGGCGGGTACCATTCTTGTCCCATGTCGAATGCGTCGAATGTGATTCCCATGCCTGAGGTTCCTCACGACAAGTCCACGGAGAAGAGTGGCCGGAGACGGTCGCGACAGCATGCTGCGGCCAAGCCGGCACTGGTGCCGAAGGAGGCAGACGCGGACAGGAGTGTCCGCGCCACACAGGCTGAACCGTCGACCGAGGTGTTTGCGGTGTTCGGGGTGGAGCCGGAGATTCAGGCGTATGCGATGGCGAAGTATTCGCGGTCGGCGCTGTCGATGAAGGAGTCGCTGCGGGAAATCAGCACGCAGAAGGCGGAAAAGTTTCTCGACACGTTTTATTTTCAGTACGGGCACCGGTCGATCGCCGATCTGGCGCACATTGCGCTGGCGGTGGAGCGGCTGTCGATTCTGGCGGCAATTGAGTTGGCCGACGAGCAGCGCTGGGATGGGCAGGAGCGGTCGACGAGGTATCAGGATTTTAAGAAGAGCGGATATTACACTCCGGATTTTGGGTCGGATCTGGAGGCGCGCAAGATCTATCGCGAGACGATGGATTTTCTGTTTGCCGAGTATGACGCGCTGTCGGCGCACATGGCGGACTATCTGATCACGATCACGCCGAAGCCGGCGGACATGAAGCAGGAAGCGTATGAGCGCACGCTGCGGGCGCGGGCGTTCGACATTACGCGGTATCTGCTGCCGCTTTCGGCGAACACGTCGCTGGGCGAGATTGTGAACGCGCGCACGCTGGAGAACCAGGTGGCGCATCTTCTTAGTCATACCCATAAAGAAGTCAGGACGCTGGGTGAGGCGCTGAAGAAAGCTGCGACCGGCGCGGCGTACAACGTGCATTCGGATTCGCTGCGCGGGCTGGTGGAGCAGATTCGCGGGGTGAATGCGGAGTTGGGCGCGCGGGCGGAGCAGGAATTGCTGCGCGAGGTGCGCGTGGCTCCGACGCTGGTGAAGTATGCCGATCCGAATGAATATGAGATGGCGACGCGGCGCGAGTTGCGGCAGGCGGCTGCGGAGTTGATGGAAGACGAGCAACTGGCGCCGTCGAAGGCGATTGTCGATTTGCTGGATGAAGAGCCGCTGGAAATCGAAATTGCGACCACGCTGTTGTACGAGCATTCGCATTTTTCCTATCGGCAGATTCGGCAGGCGGTGCAGGTGGCGGGCGAACGGCGGCGGAGGGAGATTATCGATTTAGGGCTGCGGCATCGGGGCAAGCACGACGAGTTGCTGCGCGGGTTCCGCGCGGGGCAGCAGTTCCGCTTCGACATTCTGATGGATACGGGCGGGTTCCGCGACATGCATCGGCATCGGCGGTGCATTCAGGTGATGCAGGCTGCCACCACTAAACATGGATATGAAATGCTGCTCGACCTGGAAGATGCGGGCGTGCGCGGGCGGTTTGACGCGGCCATGCGGCGGGTCGAGACGACGGTGGAGAATCTGGCGTCGCGCAAGTCGGCGGAGGCGGTGGAGAATTCGCAGTACGCGATTCCGCTGGCGTTCAAGAAGCGCGCGCTGTTCAAGATGGACTTTGCCGAGGTGAACTACATTACCGAACTGCGGACGGGGCCGGCGGGGCACATTTCGTATCGCAACGTGGCGTATGCGATGTATGAGGCCGTGGCGCGGAAGTATCCAGCGCTGGCGAAGTATTTCCGGGTGCACGATGTGACCGCGCCGGTGGATTTGCTGAAGAGGTAGGGGGAGTTTTAAGTGTACCTGTTGTAGTGTTCGTATCCTGCGAGGCGCTCAAGGCGCGGTGAATCGGCCGCACCTCGAACTATGTAACCGCACCAAGTCTCGTGCTCGCCGAAAGCATCGCGATAGTTCACGACACCGTAGATGATCAAGGCGCGTCCCATAGGCTCTCGGACGCCTTTGCATTGCAGATTTGTCGATTGCTTCACTCGCCTCCCGATACTTATGGGATCGGGTCCAAGGCGACTGAAGCTTGGCGGCAACGAAGTGTCAGGCATAGCGGGCGGTGTCTCGTCGCACAGGTTGCACCACACTCGTTGATTAGTAATCCAGGCAGGCGTTCTACCGTCATTCCTGAACTTCAGGATCACATTTAACCAAGTGCTCCTCTCTCCGTCGCCGCTAGTATTGACCAGTTCTCTGCCCGCTCCAGGTTGCCAAGTGATCCTCGTAACAATCCATGCCCGCTCGCCATTAATTAGGGCATCGGCACTGGCCTTCGCGGCAGCGGCGTTGCTGCTGGCCGCCTCCGCAAGCCGTTCCAGGTGTGCCCTGTGCTCGACCAAGATGTCCGCTTGTCGCCTGATTTGAATCAGCGATCGCACGGCGGCCCAAGTGCCGATTCCGCCTACGATCGTCAGCAGGATGGTGCAAATGATGGCAATGTAGTCGACGAAATCTCTTTCGGATTGGGTTCTCATCGGCTGTGGAAGGGAGACGACATCGACTCTTTGAGGCCCTTCCTTATGGTTGGGTTCCGCGAGCGCTGGGGTCAGGTTTGAGGGCTGATGCGAGTCTTGCGCTTGCTTTTCAAGGGCGACAGGTCGCTTGCTGCCAGCGCCCGAGGCCTTGGTCGGCTTGGGAGGGGTTTGAAAACCACACAAGACCAAACAGGTTAGGCAGGCAAAGACAAAATGCTGGAGCCTCATAGTTCACCAGGTAGCGGAGTCATGCGTAATATGCGATGGGATCGCATATTATGCAACAGCATTCTAGGGCTTGGTCTCGGCGAGCCGGAACACTTGCGGCAAGGTGCAGAGGTCCTTCGGCCCGCACAGAACGCGGGCCTCAGGATGACAATGTGCGGGGAATCCGAGGTAACGGGTCGGACCGAATTGGGACGGTTTCCACAGTTATTCTTTTGATTCGCCTTTTCTTCGCTTTGATCTGAATGTATAATCCGGGCTGTTAGAACGAACTTATTTTCCACGGGCACTTCCGAAGCGCCCGTCTTGATTCTTCAAAGGAGCCAACCATGGCGGATGAGCGCGCGAAGGCGATTGATCTGGCGGTTTCGCAAATCGAAAAGCAGTTTGGCAAGGGGTCGATTATGCGACTGGGGTCGAAGGACGCGATCCTGCCGATCGCGGTGATTCCGACGGGATCGATCTCGTTCGATGCGGCGCTGGGCGTGGGCGGCTTTCCGCGCGGACGCGTGATTGAAGTGTTTGGGCCGGAGTCGTCGGGCAAAACGACCATCACGCTGCAGGTGATCGCCGAGGCGCAGAAGACCGGCGGAATGGCGGCGTTCGTCGACGCCGAGCACGCGCTCGATCCCGCGTATGCCAAGAAACTTGGCGTGGATGTGGACAACCTGCTGGTGTCGCAACCCGATTACGGCGAGCAGGCGCTGGAAATCACCGAAGCGCTGGTGCGGTCGAATTCGATCGACGTGCTGGTGGTGGATTCGGTGGCGGCGCTGGTGCCCAAGGCCGAACTGGACGGCGAAATGGGCGATTCGCACATGGGGCTGCAGGCGCGGCTGATGTCGCAGGCGCTGCGCAAGCTGACGGGCACGGTTTCAAAGTCGAGGACGTGCCTGGTCTTCATCAACCAGATTCGCGAAAAGATTGGCGTGATGTTCGGCAATCCGGAGACGACGACGGGCGGCAAGGCGCTGAAGTTCTATTCGTCGGTGCGAATCGATATCCGGCGGATTGCGGCGATCAAGGAAGGCGACGTGGTGATCGGGTCGCGGACCAAGGTGAAAGTGGTGAAGAATAAGGTGGCGCCGCCGTTCCGCGAGGCGGAGTTCGACATTCTGTATGGCGAGGGCATTTCGCGCGAGGGCGATCTGCTGGACCTGGCGTCGACCCACAACATCGTCGAAAAGTCCGGATCGTGGTACAGCTACAAGGGCGAGCGCATTGGGCAGGGTCGGGAGAATGCGCGCCAGTTCCTGAAAGACAATAAGGACATCCTGGCCAAGCTGGATATAGAAGTGCGCAAGGCGCTGGGATTGATTCAGACTCCGGCGAAGCCAGCGGAGGCGGCGGCACCGACTGGCACCACCGGCTCGGGAAAAGTTGCGACCATGCCAGAGACGGCGGCTTCGAAAGCGCCGATTGTGGCGGCGCGGCGGTAGGCGGATTCGATTTAGAACGGCATGAAGAGAGTGCTTCAGCTTGGGGCCAGAGCGGGTAGCTGCTTCCTGCTTCTCTGCGGTGTGATTGCGCTGCTCGGGGCGGTTGCCGCAGCGAAGCGGATTCCGCCCAGGCCGGTCCCACCGATAACCTCCAACGGAGTCCGATATTCGGTGGATGGCGATGGGCGGGATGAGTACGTCGTCGCTCAGGATGTTTCGTCCGAGAAAGTCTTGTGGAAAGTGCGGGTGTTTCGCAACCGGATTGATCCCTTTAAAGAAGAGGATGTGCAGTGGGTGTTCATCAACGAGCTGAAATTGAACGACAAGACTCTTCTTGTCAGGGATGAGAAGGCGCGGTGCTATGCGGTGGATCTGGCGAGGCACGCGGTGAAGAAGCAGGCGTGCGGGAATGCCCCATGACGCGTTCCGCCCGGCGATTCCTCTAAGTCGTACGCCGCATTTGCCGTCGAGCTTCGCTCGACTGGACAGCCGGGGGCGGCTGTCCCCACATGTTCACGGCGGGTGGCCAGCTCTCTCGCGGCTAATCCTCGATTGCCATCCCTCTCCTGCCCGCATAAAATCTTCTGTCGCTGTAGTCGTACGCCGCAGTTGCCGTCGAGCTTTGCTCGACTGGACAGCCGGGGGCGGCTGTCCCCACATGTTCACGGCTGTCCCCAGCTCTCTTGCGGCAAATCCTCGATTGCCATCCCTCTCCTGCCCGCATAAAATCTTCTATTGCTTCTGTTTTGCCGCGCTTGGCTGAACCACGTCGTTCCAGAGAGGGACATTGAACAAGGGTCTCGCGATCTATCCCGGTTCGTTCGATCCGCCCACCAATGGGCACCTCGACCTGATCCAGCGAGGCAGCAAGATTTTTGAAGAACTGGTGGTGGCGATCCTCCGGAACCCGGAGAAGAGCCCGATGTTCAGCGTGGCCGAGCGGGCGGAGATGCTGCGAACGCTCACCGTCGATCTGCCCAACGTGCGGATCGACACCTTCGACGGGTTGATGGTCGAGTACGCGAAGTCGATGGATGCCATGTGCGTGCTGCGCGGGATTCGCGCCATCAGCGATTACGAGTACGAGCTGCAGATGGCGTTGATGAACCGCAAGCTGGAGCCGACGCTGGAAACGGTCTTCATGATGCCCGCCGATAAGTACTCCTATGTGAGTTCGCGGCTGGTGCGGGAAGTGGCGCAGGCCGGCGGCCCGGTGAAGGGGTTGGTGCCGGAGGCGGTAGAGCAGAAAGTGCGCGAGAAGCTGGACCCGGCGTACAAACTGGCGTCCGAGAATTTGGTGAAAGTCCCCAAAAGAAAGAAGAAGTCATGACCACGGCAACGACGGAAGCGGTAAAACTGGCGGAACGAGTCAGTCGCATTGAACCCTCAGCCACGATGGCAGCGGTGGCGGAAGCCGACAAGCTGCGCCAGCAGGGCATCGACGTGGTGGATTGCACGGCGGGCGAGCCGCACTTTCCCACGCCACAGCACATCAAGGAAGCGGCGATCGCAGCCATCCAGGGCAATTTCACGAAGTACACGGCAGTGGCGGGTACGGCCGAGTTGCGCGACGCGATTGCGCACCGGCACAACGTGGATTTCGATTCCGACTACCGGCGCGAAGAAGTGATCGCATCGGTCGGCGGCAAGCACGCGTTGTTCAATGCGATTCAGGTCATTGTGGATCACGGCGACGAAGTCATCCTGCCGGTGCCGTACTGGGTGTCGTTCAAAGACATCATTCGCTATGCCGGCGGCAACTGCGTGCTGCTGGAGTCGGATGAGGCGCAGGGATTCCGGGTGACGGCGGAGATGGTGGCGCGACTGGTCACGCCGCGGACCAAGGCGATCATTCTGAATTCGCCGTCGAATCCGTCGGGCGCGGTGATGAGCCCCGCGGATATGACCGAGGTGGTGCGTTTTGCCCATGAGCGCGGCATCTGGGTGATGTCGGACGAGTGCTATGTCTATCTGAATTACACGGGCCGGAATTTTTCGGTTGGGTCGCTGCGCGAGTACAAGGAGCGGATGATTGTGCTGGGCTCGCTGTCGAAGACGTATTCGATGACGGGATGGCGCCTGGGCTACGCGATGTCGCCGGTGGCGGTGACCAGCGCGATGGCGAAGCTGCAGAGCCAGTCGACGTCGAATCCGACGTCGATTGTGCAAAAGGCGGCAGTGGCGGCGCTGAAGGGATCGCAGCAGTGCGTGGACGATTTCAAGCGTGAATACATTGAGCTGCGCGACCACATCGTAAATGGGCTGCGGTCGATTCCGGGTATTACGTGCACCATGCCGGAAGGCGCGTTCTATGCGTTTCCGAATGTGTCGGCGTATTTCGGGCGCGGCGGGCTGAAATCGGCGTCGGACGTAGCCGGACGCCTGCTGCGGGAGGCGCACGTGGCGACGGTACCGGGCGAGGGCTTCGGCACCAGCGAGCACATTCGAGTTTCGTATGCGACGTCGAAGGCGGAACTCGATCGCGGGTTGGAGCGCATGCGGAAATTCTTCGCTACCCTATAACCCCTTTCACCACAGAGGACACAGAGGAAACCGAGTCGGCAAAGGCCGTTCAAACACGAGCGGCCTTTTTTGTGAGCTTAGGGGTGCGAGTCAATCGGCATGGAAAAACTTTCTGCATTGTTGATGCAACCGGGGTTTGATCCGCGGCCGTGGGGCACGACGGATCTGTCGCCGATTTATCCGAATCATAAGTTCTCGGAGAAGATTGGCGAGTCGTGGCTGAGCGGCGACGACTGCAAAGTGGCTGGTGGACGGTTTGGCGGCCAGACGCTGGCGCAGTTGAGCGAGCAGTATCAGCGGGCTCTGGTGGGCGAGGCGGCGCGCGATCCCAAGCGTTTTCCTCTGCTCCTGAAGTTTTTGTTTCCGTACGAAAAACTTTCGGTGCAGGTGCATCCCGATGACACCCAGGCGTTGCGTGTGGGCCAGCCTTGGGGCAAGACCGAATGCTGGTATGTGGCGCATGCCAAGCCGGGCGCGCAGATTGGGCTGGGACTGAAACCGGGCGTAACGGCGGCGGCGTTGGAAGAGGCGATCCACGCGAATCGCGCCGAGGAAGCGCTGAACTGGGTCAACGTCTACACCGGCGACATGATTTACGTGGCGGGTGGCACGGTGCACACGCTGGGGCCGGGTTCGGTGATTGTCGAGACGCAGCAGCAGTCGGACACGACGTATCGCCTGTATGATTACGGGCGTCCGCGCGAATTGCATCTGAAAAACGGCATGGCTGCAGTAAAAGAGAAAGTAGGTTCAGGCAAGGTGGTGCGGCCCGCGCCGCAGACGATGGCGGGCGGCAAGAATCGGCATGCGCCTCTGGTCTCGGCGCCGTATTTTGTGGTCGACATGTTTGAAGGCAAGGATCCGCTCGAGGTATCGACCCGCGACCGGTCCGGAAAAAGCTCGGTGCAGATTCTGGTGGCGGTGGAAGGTTGCGGGGTGATCGAGTCCGCGGGAGCGGAGCCGGTGACGCTGGCGAAGGGCGATGCGGTGGTTGTTCCGGCGTCGGTGGAGAAATTCGGCGTGCGTCCGCAGTGGGCGCTGGAGTTTCTACGAGCGTATGTGCCGGGGGAGAAGCTGCCGGAGCCGGAGACGAGATTGTAGGCAGGATTGGTTGTCTTCCTGAGCGAAGCGAAGGACCTGTGTAGTTCGTTTGAGCGCAGCTATCTGCGGCGAAGGCGAGTTTCATAGGTCCTTCGCGCAGAGAACGCGCTCAGGATGACACAGTTCCGAGCGAGAACGAAAGGCCGAATATCAAGGAATCCGTGGCGAAGAACACAAATTTCTATCCGGTAATTCTGGCGGGAGGGCGCGGAACGCGCTTCTGGCCGCTGAGCCGCAGGAAGCGGGCAAAGCAGTTGCTGGCGCTTGACGGCAAGCAGACGATGATCCAGCAGACCGTGGGGCGGCTCTTGCCGCTGGCTTCGGCGAAGAAGTTCTGGATCATCACCAACGACGATCTGCGGCTGGCCATCACGAAACAACTGCCGAAGCTGCCGAAAGCGCAGGTGCTCGCCGAGCCGATGGGGCGGAATACAGCACCGGCGATCGGGCTGGCGGCGTTCCTGTTGCTACGCGAAGATCCCGAGGCGGTGCTGGGATTGTTTCCGTCGGATCATGTGATCGCCGATGAGAAGCGCTATCGCGAGACGATTGCGCGGGGAGTCGAGCTTGCGGCGGCGGGAGAGAACATTGTCGTGCTCGGCATCCGCCCGAATCGCGCCGAAACCGGGTACGGATACATCGAGGCGGGGAGCGCGGTTGAAGGTGACGTGCTGCGAGTACGGCGGTTCACCGAGAAGCCGGACGCCGCGAAGGCCGCCGAGTTCGTGGCAGCGGGAAATTACTTCTGGAACAGCGGCATGTTCCTGTGGAGCGCCCGCACGCTGGCGAATGCGCTGAAGGAACATCTGCCGAAGACCGCGCCGTTGCTGGAAGAAATTGCGGCAGCGTTCGGCACACGCAAGTTTGCGGCAACCTTCCGCAAACTGTATCCCAAGTGCGAGAACATCAGCGTGGACTACGCGGTGCTGGAGCCGCGGTCGGCGAAGGGCGAGTTCCGCGGAAACATTTTCTGCCTGCCGGCGGATTTCGGCTGGAACGATCTTGGGTCCTGGACCGCGCTGCACGAGCACCACACGGCCAAGAGCAGTCCGCCGGAAGGTAACTTGATCGCGGGGACGGGAATGTTTCTACTGAACGCGCGCGGGAACTACGTGCATGCGCCGGGGAAGTTTGTGGCGGCGGTGGGCGTAAGCGATCTCGTGGTGGTGGAAACGCCGGACGCGCTGCTGATTACCACGCGGCAACACGCGCAGGATGTGGGCAAAGTGGTGAAACATCTGGATGAAAAGAAGCTGCACAAATTGACTTAGTTTCAGGTTTCGAGTTTCAGGTTTCGGACAGGCACTTCTGCTGATTCCGTCCTCGTCACTCGAAACTGGAAACCGGAAACTCGAGACTCATGACCGCAATCAAGTTCGGGACTGACGGCTGGCGGGGAGTAATCGCCGACGACTTTACGTTTGATAATGTGCGGCGCGTGGCGGGGGCCATCGCTTCGTATGTTTTGAAATACGAAGATGCGAAGCGCGGGGTGATCGTGGGCTACGACACGCGTTTTGCCTCAGGGCGCGCGGCGCAGATCGCCAGCGAAGTGCTGGCGGAGGCGGGCATCGGGGTCAAGTTGGCCGACGACTACACGCCGACCCCTGCGGTCTCCTATGCGGTGAAAACGCAGGGTGCGGCCGGGGGCGTGATGGTGACCTCCAGCCACAATCCGTGGAACTGGAACGGCGTGAAGTTCAAGGGCAATTTTGGCGGGTCGGCGACGCCGGCGATCATGAAGAGGATCGAAGAGGAGTTGGCCGCCAACGCCATGCCGAAGGGGCAGAAGGGCGCGGTCGAGGAAGTCGATTTGAAGAAGGCGTACGTGGCCGCAGTTTGCGGATTCGCGGATATGGACCGCATCGCGAAAACGAAATTCAAGTTTGCGGTCGATGCCATGTATGGCTCGGGACGCGGCGTGCTCGGGGGGATTTTCGCCGAGCGTGGCGTGCAGCATATTGCCATTCGCCAGGAAGTGAATCCCTTGTTTCCGGGAATCAATCCGGAGCCGATCGAGCCGCACACGCGCCTTTTGCAGGATACGGTGGTGAAAGAGAAGTGCGATGCGGGTCTTGCCACCGACGGCGACGCTGACCGTATTGGAGCGGTTGCCGAGGACGGCACGTTCGTCGATTCACACAAGATTTTTTGCGTGCTGCTGCACTGGCTGCTGGAGCGGAAGAAATGGCCAGGCGATGTGGTGCGAGCTTTCAACACGACGCGAATGCTGGACCGCATTTCCGCAAAGTATGGGCGGAAGCTGCATGAGACGTCGATCGGCTTCAAGTACGTCGCCGATCTGATGATGGAGCACGAGATTCTGATTGGCGGCGAAGAGTCGGGCGGCATCGGGTATTCGCGCTTCCTTCCCGAGCGCGACGGAGTGTTGAATTGCCTGCTGCTGGCGAACGTGATGGCGGAGGAGGGCAAGCCGCTGGGGCAATTGGTGGCCGATCTGCAAAAGGAGTTCGGGCCACATTATTATGGCCGCCGCGATCTGCATATTCCTGACGACGTAAAACAGAATGCGATTCAGCGCGCGCGGGCGGAGGGCATGCAGGCCCTGGCCGGGTATCGCATCCAGAAGAAGGAACACCTCGACGGCGTCAAGTTCTTCCTGGACGCGCCCACCAACGGCAAGGGAGCCGAAGCCTGGATTCTGTTCCGCGCTTCGGGAACCGAGCCGCTGTTGCGGCTTTACAGCGAGGCCTCGTCGCCCGAACTGGTGAAAGAACTCCTGACAGCGGGCGAGAGTTTTGTGAAGGGTTGAGTGACCGTACGGGAGTCCTGACTCCCGCGCAGGCGGCAAAGCATCTAGATTAAGTAGAAGCATGGCTGACGAACCGATCCACGAGCAGGGCGATTCGCCCGAGACGCAGCGCTACAACCGCATCCGGCGCTGGCTGGGCATTGCCGACTTCGCGGTGGGCTTCGTGTTTCTGGTGGTATTGCTGGTGACGCACTGGTCGGGATGGCTGCGCGATCTGGCTGAGCGCATGGGCTTCCAGAACTATTCGCTGTCGGTTTTCATGTACATGCTGCTGCTGTTGTCGATCAGCAAGGTGCTGGGCATCGGATTCGACTACTACGGGTTCCGGATCGAGCGGCAGTACCACTTGTCGACGCAGCGTTTTCGCTCGTGGCTGTGGGATGAGGCGAAAGGGTTTCTGGTCGCGCTGGTGCTGGGGTCGGTGGTGGTGGAGTTATTGTATTTCACCATCCGGCAGTGGCCGGAGAACTGGTGGTTGCTGGCGTGGGCGCTGTTCATGGTGCTGTTCATCGTACTGGCACAACTGGCGCCGATCGTGCTGTTTCCCATCTTTTACAAATTCGAGCCGCTCGAAGACGAGGACTTGCGCCGCCGCCTGGTGGTGATGAGCGAGCGTGCCGGAACGCGGGTGCGCGGCGTGTATCGCTGGAAGCTGTCGGAGAAGACCAAGAAGGCGAACGCGGCGCTGACCGGGCTGGGCGCGACGCGCCGCATTATTCTGGCCGATACTTTGCTCGACAACTACACGCCCGATGAGATTGAAGCTGTGCTGGCGCACGAACTGGGGCATCACGTGCACCGCCATATCCTGAAGAGCATCTTCGTTCAGGCAGCGATTACGCTGCTCGGATTCTGGGCCGCCAACTGGACGCTGCATATGGCGGTGGAACAGGGAATGTTCCTGCGCATTTCGGATTTCGCCAACTTGCCGCTGCTGGCGCTGGTTTCGGTGGTGTTGTCGTTCCTGCTGATGCCGGCGCTGAATGCGTATTCGCGGTTCAACGAGCGTCAGGCGGACCGATACGCGTTCGAATCCATTGCCAGCGTCGATCCATTCATCTCATCGATGAACAAGCTGGCCGAGCAGAACCTGGCGGAGAAGACGCCTTCCGGATTCGTGGAGTGGTTTTTCCATTCTGATCCTTCCATCTCCAAGCGTCTGGCGGCGGCGGAAGCGTGGAATCGCCAGACGCCGCACCCGCAGGTTTGATCCTCTTCACGGTTTCGCCAGAATCCTGACCACGCGCTGGAAGTCTTCTTCCGTATCCACGCCCACGCTGTCGAAGGGAGTCTCGCCGACGTAGAGATCAATTCCATTTTCCAGAAAACGCAGTTGTTCCAGGCGCTCCGCCTTTTCGAGCGAAGACTCGGGCAGCGTGACGAAACGGTCGAGCGCGGCCTTGCGATACGCATAGAGCCCGAGATGCTTGAAGTAGCGCGGATTGGTGCGGTCGCGATCATGGGGAATGGTGGCGCGGGAGAAATAGAGCGCGCGGCCATTGAGATCGGTAACGACCTTCACGGCATTGGGATTGGAAATGTCGATGTCGGCGCAGGGCGTCATCACGGTGCCGACCTGTGCCGCGGGATTCTCCATCACGCGTAAGAGCGTGGCGAGTTGTTCCGGCCGGACCAGCGGCTCGTCGCCCTGAACATTGATATAGACGTCGGCGGATTCGCTGTTGGAGATTTCATGGACGCGCTCGGTGCCGCTGCGGTGCGAGGGCGAGGTCATCTGCACGTCCCAGCCATGGGCGCGGCAGACGGACAGGATCTCTTCGGAGTCGGTGGCGATTACGACCTTCGACAACAGCGGCGAACGACGCACCGCTTCGTAGACCACTCCGATCAGAGGCTTGCCGTCGATTTCACGGAGCATCTTGCGCGGCAGGCGGGTGGAGGCCAAGCGTGCAGGGATGACGGCGGTGGCTTTCATCGTGGGGCGAGCGATAGCCAGTATATATCCGTCGGTGGGCAAGCCAAGACGGTGCGGGGCGGCATGAATTGACCTATCGGGCAGGCGCCTTCTAGAATGAAAGGCTGGACGCGATGCTTCGACGGGCCGCTGCTTTCCGGGCAGCGGGCGTGAGGGTTCCAAGCCTGCACGACCGTTTCGCAACTCCTTCCAACGTAGACCATTGGCGGTGTAGCTCAGGTGGTTAGAGCGACGGTCTCATAATCCGTAGGTCGCTGGTTCGAGTCCAGCCGCCGCCACCAGATTCAAATGCGCAGGAAGATCTTGCGGCGATACATCCAGAACAGGATGATCCAGAACATCAGGACCACGCCCAAACCCTCGACCGCCGGTTGAAAGGTTGGGCCGAATGCGGCCAGCAGCCTGGGCAGGTGGGTTTCCAGGGCGGCGGCAAAGAACTGGCCCATGGTCCAACTCATCACGTAAATCGCGATGGAGTTCGTTCCGATGACGATCAGCGGGAAGGCCCAGCGTTTCCGGCCTTTCCAGTCGATGAGCGCGTAGAAGCCGGCGAGCATCAGGATAACCAGACCTCCACTGTAGAGCGTATAGGCGGAAGTCCAGACGCGTTTGACGATCGGGCAGATGCCGAGCCACTGGAAAATGAGTCCGGAAGGGACCAGTGCCACGCCGGCGATCACCATGCCGCGCAGCTTCTGTTCTTTCGACTTGTTGCCCTTGAGCCATTCTCCGGTGAGGAGGCCGAGAATCATGGTGGCCAGCGTGGGGATGAAACTCAGCGTGGACCAGCCGCCTTCGTTGTAGACGAAGGGCTGCTCACGCGGGAACAGGTTGAGGAACCAGGTGTCGAAGGCCCAGGAGAGATTGGCGTTCTTGTTGAAGTGCGAGAGGAAGCCGGTGTAGAGGTGGTCCCAATGCGGCGGCACGCCGACGCGGGCGTAGTCGAAGTTCGGGCCGGGAGCGGGATAGAGTACGAACGCGCCCCAGAACGCGATCAGGATCAGCAGAGTGATGATGACTTGGGTTCGCACGCGGGTGAAGGCAATCAGGAACAGGAACACGTAGCCCATGCCGATCTGGGTGAGCGTGTCTTCAAACGTGAAATAGGTTTGATGATGGAAGAGAGAACGAAGGAAGATTCCGATCGCCATCAGCAGAAACGCGCGCCAGATGGCGTGAGCCAGCAAGTTTCCAAAACTCTGGCCTTTGGCCCGGCGGCTGGCGATGGAGAACGGCATGGCCGCACCGACCAGGAAGGAAAATGCCGGTTGAATGAGGTCGTGCAGAGAGCAGCCTTGCCACGGGACGTGGTCGGTATTGAAAGCAATGAAGCTCCAGATGGCGCTGTGCGGAAACGAGCGCGCCACTTCCGGCAGCTGGAGATACTCGTCCAGCATGAGCGCCATGACTAAGCCGCGGAGTGCGTCGAGCGAGACGAGGCGGCCGATGGCCTTGGGTTCGCCGGCAGAATGCTCGATCAGCACGGCGTTCTGCTCACTGTCCGCTTGCACGGTTGCCATATGGCGTCCTCGATCTGCTGGAAACTGAACTGGAAAGTGGACACGATTGTACCGCTTTCGGACCGGCGAAGGGGGAGAAGGGCGAGGTAGAAGGCTCGTCGGCAAGGATACCGTGTGGTCCGGCTACTACGCCGTCGCTTGCGGGTCCGCGTGACGTGCATCATGCGCAGCTGTGATTTTAGTCACGGTCGCGATTTCCCGAATCAAGCATAAACGATGCGTCTGGCAGCGGTGGACTGACCAACGGACCAGCGGTCACAACCAAGGGAAGGGAGACGGCGGCGAATCGGGACGGGGTCAAGCGCACTCCAAGAATAGTCTGTCATTTCATCGCATTCCTAAATTTCCCAAGCCAAGCCTCTCTGCCAACCCAACCGGCCGGATAGAACGATCCCAAGAAGCGAGTGTGCATTGCTGTCGGTGCGCGAATTGTTCCCGCACCGAAAGGGATAAGTGTTGCTTCTGGGAGAGGCAATTCTGCCGCGGCCACGCGGGCCAGGGAGCTGTCCATGACGACAGTCGAGAAGGAAACCATTGGGACTCACCTTGCGAGGTGCGGAGTCTCCCGCCGAAGTTTTCTACAGCTGTGTTCAAAAATCATCGTTGCGGCGCCGGTAGGGCTGGCCCTGACGCATAAAGCCACAGCAGCGCAAGTCGCACGACTTGTCGGCAAGGCGCGGCGGCCGTCGGTGATCTGGCTGCATCTGCAGGATTGCACGGGATGCACAGAAACGCTGTTGCGGACTTCCGCGCCCGATGTTGCACATCTCATCCTCGACGTGATTTCACTCGATTATCACGAGACGTTGATGGCGGCGTCCGGCACGCAAGCGGAAGCGGCGTTGAAAGCGGCGATTGAGGAGAACGCGGGCAAGTTTGTACTGGTCGTGGAAGGTGCGATTCCGTCGAAGGACGACGGTGTTTACATGGAATTGGGCAGCCGGCCCGGCGTGCAGGTGGTGAAGGAGGTCGCGGAGAAAGCAGCGGCGGTGATCGCGATCGGCTCCTGTGCGTCGTGGGGCGGAGTGCCGTCGGCGGATCCGAATCCGACCGGCGCCGCGGGGGTGGATTCGGTGGTCTCTGGAAAGCCGATCATCAACCTGCCTGGCTGCCCCCCCAATCCTTACAACCTGCTGGCGGTGGTGCTGGAGTACGTGACCATGGGCCGCTTGCCGGAATTGGACGAGTTGCATCGTCCGAAATTCGCCTACGAGCGAGTAATTCACGAGAATTGCCCGCGCCGGGCGCACTTCGACGCGGGACGATTCGCGTATGCCTTCGGCGACGAGGGACATCGCAAGGGATGGTGCCTGTACAAGCTGGGATGCAAGGGGCCGGTGACGCACGCGGCTTGCTCTACGCGGCACTTCAACGAAATCCCGGGTGTGTGGCCGATTGGGCTGGGCGTGCCGTGCGTCGGTTGCACGGAAAAAGGCGTGGTCTGGCAAATGAGCACGCTGGAGACGGTTCCGATTCATCTGGCCACGCCGCCGGATACGTATCCGCCGATTTACAGCACGGCAGGACAGTTGAAGGTTGGAGCCGCGACGCTGGTCGGTGCGATTGCCGGCGCGGTTGGCGGCTCGGCGTGGGTCGCGTCGCAACGCTTCCAGAGCAGCACGGAAGCGGGCGTGGCGCGAGTCGCGGCTGACATCGCGCATGCGGAGAACGCGAAATCGAAATCAGCGAGGCCTGCCGATATCTACGGCAACCCGCCCGCCAACAAGCCTGACGAGAAGAAAGAGGTCTAAGGTGGCCATCACGCGGCGACAACTTTTCAGTGGGCTCGCCAAGGCCAGCGTGCCGGCGGCTGTGGCGGTTACGGTGGGCACGGATGTGATCCGCGCCGAGGAGCCGGTGCCGGTTCCGAGCGCAGCGGTGGGATTGCTCTACGATGCGACCATCTGCATCGGTTGCAAGGCGTGCGTGGCAGCCTGCGCGGAAGCCAACGACACACCGCCCGATACGCGTGGCGATGCGCTGCACCAGGCGCCGAGCGACCTGAACGATCTGACCCGCAACGTCATCAAGCTCTACAAGGCAGAAGATGGATCAGCGTTCTCGTTCGTCAAACGGCAATGCATGCACTGCCTGGATCCGGCGTGCGCGGCGGGTTGCCCGTTCCAGGCGCTGCACAAGGATCCTGAAACCGGAATTGTCAGCTGGACGGAGGAAAAATGCATCGGCTGCCGGTATTGCACGATCACGTGCCCGTACCACATTCCGCGATTCCAGTGGAAAGGATTCAATCCGCGGGTGACCAAGTGCGAGTTGTGCAGTTCGCGCCTGGAAAAAGGATTGAAGCCCGGATGCACGAGCGTTTGCCCGACGGGTGCGGTGATTTTCGGGCCGCGGCCGGTGCTGTTGCTCGAAGCGAAGCAGCGCATCCAGAAGAGTCCCGGGCGCTACTACCAGAATCGCGTGTACGGCGAGAAAGACAACGGCGGCACGCAGGCTCTGTATCTGTCGAAAGTGCCTTTCGAAAAACTGGGACTGCCGGAGCTGGGACCGGAGTCGGTGCCGGCGAAGACGCTGCGCTGGCAGCGGCGGTTCTATCAGTACTTCGCGCTGCCCGCTGTGCTGTATGCGGGGCTGGTGCAAGTGATCCGCAAGAGCCTGAGCGGCCATGAGGCGGAAGCACACGAGCGCGAAAAAGAAACCGGACTGAGGGCGCAACTATGAGCACGGCGGCGATCGAGCGCGAGCAGAGTTCACGTTGGGAACGGAATGTGCCGGTATACGGCTTCCCGGTCATCAACAAGTTTTTTCTGGTGCTGGCCGCCCTGGTGCTGGTGGCATTCGTGCTGAGCGGGTACCGGGAGTTGGCGGGCCTGGGTCCGGTCAGCGGCATGAATGACGCGTATGGATGGGGCATCTGGAAGACGTTCAACTTGATGGTGCTGACGGCGCTGGGTTCGGGCGCGTTCGCGGTGGGGATTGCGGCCTGGGTATTCCGGCGGAAGCGGCTGCACTCGCTGATGCGGATGGCGTTGCTGACCAGCTTTCTGGCGTATGCCTGCGGACTGTTGCTGCTGGGCATTGATGCAGGCCGGCCGTGGAATTTTTATTGGATGGTGTTTCCGTGGAAGTGGAACATGCACTCCCCGCTGGCGGAAGTGGCAATCTGCATGTCGATTTACGCCATGATTCCGCTGGCGGTGGAGAACCTGCCGCCGCTGCTGGAGCGGCTGTGGTATTTCGATTCGCGGTTGCGACCCGGCGTGGAGAACGTGGAACGCCGCCTGCACTACTTCTTTCCGTGGATCATCGCGGCGGCGTATCTGCTGCCGGGCATGCATCAGTCGTCACTCGGTGCGCTGATGCTGCTGGCCGGGGAGCGCGTCCACCCGCTGTGGCAGACGCCGTGGCTTCCGGTGCTGTACCTGGGCGCGGCCTGCTTTATGTCGTTCGGATGTGTAGCCGGCACGACCATGCTGTGCTGCCTGGTGTGGAAACGGCGCATGGACATGGATGTGCTCGACGAAGCAGCGCGCATCACGGCGTGGCTGATTTTCGGATGGCTCGGCCTGCGGTTGCTCGACATCCTGTTCCGGGGGGCTCTGGGCACTGCGTTTCACTTCGACCGGTTCGCGGGCGTGTTTTGGCTGGAGATTTTGCTGGTCGGCATCGGAGGATACCTGCTGTGGAAGGCGCAGCGCTTCCATGATCCGCAGCCGATGTTCGTGGGTTATGTGCTGAGTTCGGCCGGGGGCATGATCTACCGCTTCAGTCCGACCACGCTGGCGTTCCGCCCGAATCCCGAAGCGCTGTACTTTCCGGCGACGATCGAAATCCTGGTGTCGCTGGGATTCATCTCGCTGGGCGTTCTGGGATTCCTGATCGCGGTGAAACGGCTGGCAATTCTTCCCGCTCCGCTGCAGGAGTGGCACGACATGGCGAGTTACTTCCGCTTCCGGCGGCCTTACATCCGGTGGACGGGTTATTTCAAGTACGGGCATTTCGGCGAGAACGAGAAGGAAACCGAATCGGCGAGTGCCGACTAGGAAGCTGATCACAACAGGCGCATATGGCGAAACGAATCACAATCGATCCCATCACCCGAATTGAAGGCCACCTCCGCATCGACGTGGAGGTCGACAACAACAGCGTGAGCAACGCGTGGGCGTCTTGCACCATGTGGCGCGGCATCGAAAAGATTCTGCGCGGGCGCGATCCGCGGGATGCGTGGCTGTTCACGCAGCGCTTCTGCGGCGTGTGCACCACGGTGCACGCCATGGCCAGCGTGCGCTCGGTGGAAGATGCGCTCAAGCTGGAGATTCCGCCGAATGCGCAGTACATCCGCAATCTGATTCTGATTGCGCACGCGCTGCACGATCACATTGTGCACTTCTATCAGTTGTCGGCGCTGGACTGGGTGGATGTGCTCACCATTCCGAAAGCCGATCCGGCAGCGACGTCGAAGCTGGCGGAGAGCATTTCGCCCTGGACGCGCAACTCGCGCAACGAACTGAAAGCCGCGCAGGATCGGGTGAATGCGGTGGCAGCCAGCGGGCAGCTGGGAATTTTTGCCAACGGGTATTGGGGGCATCCGGCGATGAAGTTGTTGCCCGAGGTGAACCTGCTGGCGTTTACGCACTATGTGCAGGCGCTTGAGTATCAGCGCAAGGCATTGCAGGTCGTCGGTCTGCTGGGGTCGAAGACGCCGCACATTCAGAACCTGACCGTGGGCGGAGTTTCGAACGCGATCGACCTGGACAGCCAGTCGGCGCTCGGCATGGAAAAGCTGGAGATGATCCGCGGACTGCTGGCTGAGGTTGCGACGTTCGTGCAGCAGGTGTACTTCGTGGATGTGTGCGCAGTGGCGGCGATGTATCCCGAATGGTTCAAGATCGGCAGCGGCGTGACGAATTACATGGCCGTTCCTGACCTGCCGCTCGACAGCAAGGGATCGTCCTACGATCTGCCCGGCGGGTACATTCGCGGCGGAGATATTGCGGGAGTGACGTCATTCCAAACGGCCGCTGATCCGATTTTCCGCCAGTCGGTCACTGAAGATGTGATGCATGCATATTACCAGGGCGAAAAGCCGCTGCATCCGTGGTCGGGCGAAACGGAGCCTGCATTTACCGGATGGAATAGCGAGCAGAAATACTCGTGGGTGAAAGCGCCGCGCTTCAACGGCGAGCCGATGCAGGTTGGTCCGCTGGCGCAGGTTTTGATCGGGTACGCGCAGGGTCACGAACTGACCCGCAAGTATACGAACCTGGCGATTGAGAAGATTGCCGCGGTGGGTGGGCCCCATGCTACGCCTGCGGCGCTGCATTCTACGCTGGGACGCCATGCGGCGCGCGCCATCCGCGCCTGCATGCTGGCGGAACTTGCACAGAAGCATCTGCAACTGCTGACCGACAACATTGCCAAAGGCGACTACACCGTGCACAACCAGCCGGTGTTGCCGAGCCACGAAGCGGAAGGGGTGGGTACGCACGAAGCGCCTCGTGGCACGCTCTCGCATTGGGTGGTCATCAAAGACGAGAAGATCAAGAACTATCAGGCGGTGGTGCCCTCCACGTGGAACGCGAGCCCGCGCGATCACGCGGGAGTGCATGGTCCGTACGAGGCGTCGCTGCTGCACACGCCACTGGCGAGACCCGAGGAGCCCCTTGAAGTCTTGCGCACAGTACACTCGTTCGATCCGTGCATGGCCTGCGCCTGCCACACCTTCGATCCGTCGGGACGGAAGATTGCGGCGGTGAAGATTCTGTGAAGGCGGCGCTCATCGGCGGGATTGGCAACGTGCTGCTCGGCGACGACGGCATCGGGCCCTACGTGGTGCGAATGCTCGAAGCGCGATACTCGTTTGCGGAGGGTGTGCAGATTGCCGATCTTGGCACGCCTGCCTTGGATTTGACTCATCAAATTGTGGGCAAGCATGCGCTGATCCTGGTGGATTCGGTGGCCGGTGAACAGCCTGCGGGCACGATCCAGCTGTTCCGCAAAGAGGAGATTGTGCGCGAGACTCCGGCGCAGCGGCTCGATCCGCATTCCCCTGCTTTGTCGGAATGCCTGATGGCTGCTGAGATGTTGGGTGTGCCCCCGGAACACGTGCTGCTCGTCGGAGTGGCGGGTGAGTGCTACGAGCCGGGAGCGACGTTGAGCGAGCCGGTGCAACGAGCGGTGGATAAGGCGATTGAGGCGGTGCTGGCTGAACTCGACCGGCTCGGGTTTACTTATCAGATGAAGCTTGCGCCCGATTCACCGGCGATCTGGTGGAGCGAGTTGCCAGTTCCTGATTCCTGCCCTGTCTAGCTTCTGCTTCGAACTGCCGAGGGCGGCTGTCCCTACATTTCATGTTCTGTTTCTCTCCATGATGCCTACGCAGTTGCACGAATGCGTGCGGGTGTATCTTGGTGAAGGGACCACGCCGGATGTGCGTCCGCCACGCATGGACGTTCTGGAACAACTTTTCGAAAAGCATTTTCACTCGCCGGTGACCGAGGTGCAGCCACTGCAGGGGCAGCTTGGCGGGTCGGGACGGAAAATCATCCGCCTGAGCAATGAGAAGGCGCGCGCCATCGGGATTTTGTACGACGTGCGCGAAGAGAACGTCGCGTTCCTGGAATTCTCGCGGCATTTCCGCAAGCACGGATTACCCGTACCGGAAATTTACGCCGAGGATTTGAATCACGGCGCGTATCTGGAGGAAGATCTCGGCGACACCACGTTGTTCGAGTTCTTGTCGACGAACCGCTCGGGGGAGCAGATTTCCCAGCCGGTGATCGATGCCTACCGCGAAGCCATCTCGATTCTGCCGCGATTTCAGATCGAGGCCGGACGCGATCTGAACTATAAGGTTTGCTATCCGCGTGGAAGTTTTGATCGCCAGTCGATTGCCTGGGACCTGAATTATTTCAAGTATTACTTCTTGCGGCTGGCGGGAATTCCGTTCAGCGAACAGGCGTTAGAAGATGATTTCAGCCGGCTCACCAAGTTTCTGCTAAGCGCTCCGCGCGACTATTTTCTGTATCGTGATTTCCAGTCGCGCAACATCATGCTGCGCGACGGCAAGCCGTATTTTCTGGACTATCAGGGCGGACGCAAAGGCGCGCTGCAGTATGACGTCGCTTCGTTGCTGTTCGACGCCAAGGCCGATCTGCCGCCCGAACTGCGCCAGCAGTTGCTCGATCATTACCTGGACTCGCTCTCCCGCTTCGCCGACGTGAAGCGCGACGCTTTCCTGCAGCACTACTACGCCTACGTGTACATCCGCATTATGCAGGCGCTGGGGGCGTACGGATTCCGCGGCTTCTATGAGCGCAAGGCGCACTTCCTGCAGAGCGTGCCGTATGCGCTGAAGAATCTGCGCTGGCTGCAACACAACGTCACGCTGCCGATCGCGTTGCCCACTTTGCTGGAAGCGTTCCACAGCATGCTGGCGTCGGAAACGCTGCAGCGCATTGCCTCCGATGCCGACAACCTCAACGTGCGCATCACGAGTTTCTCGTTCCATCGCGGCTTGCCGAAAGACGAGAGCGGAAACGGCGGCGGGTTCGTTTTTGACGGGCGCAGCCTGCCCAATCCCGGCCGCGAAGATCGCTTCAAACCTCTAACCGGCCGCGATGCGCCGGTGATCGAATATCTGCATCAGCAGGAGAGCGTGCATCAGTTTCTGGCCAGCGTGATGACACTGGTCGATGCCAGCGTCAGCAATTATCAACAGCGCGGCTTCAAGCACCTGATGGTGTCGTTCGGATGCACGGGAGGACAACATCGCTCGGTGTATCTGGCGGAGCAACTGGCGAAGCATCTGTGCGGACGGAGCGGCGTGGAGGTTGTGGTGACGCATCGCGAACTGGAGCGCATGGCCGCTGAGAGGGCAACGCCGCAGAAGGCAGGCCAGTGAGGGGCGTGCTATGAGAATTCAGCGATGAGGGCGATGATTCTTGCCGCCGGGCTGGGCACGCGGCTCCGGCCGCTCACCAACGATCGTCCCAAGGCTCTCGTCGAAGTGGCCGCACGCACGCTGCTCGACGTCACCCTGGCGCGGTTGCGGCATTTCGGCATTCGCGACGTCATCGTCAATGTGCATCACTTCGCGGACCGGGTGGTCGAGTATCTGAAGAAGAACGGCAACTTCGGGATGCGGATCGAAATTTCCCGCGAAGAGGTTCTACTCGACACCGGCGGTGGGTTGAAGAAGGCAGCGTGGTTTTTTCTGGAAGCGCCGGAGTCGCCCTTCATTCTGCACAACGTCGATGTGATCAGCACCATCGATATTCAGCGCATGGTCGAGTTTCACGAGGAACGCGGCGCGTTGGCGACCCTGGCGGTGCAGGATCGCGCCTCGTCGCGCCTGCTCCTTTTTGACGAAGCGGATGCCTTATTCGGACGTCGAACCAGCGTCAAGGATTCGCATGACCGTGAGGAAATCGTGCGGCCTGCGCGGGGGGAGAAGGCGCGGGCGTTTTCCGGTATTCATGTGATTTCACCGCGACTGCTGCCTATGCTCGCGGAAGAGGGCGCGTTCTCGATTATCACCTCGTATCTGCGCCTGGCTGGCCGGGGAGAGAAGATCCTGGGCTTCGCCGCCGACCGATACTACTGGCGGGACCTGGGCCGGCCGGGGACCATCGCGCAGGCAGAGGAAGACGTACGGCGGGGAGTGGTTCAAATTTAGGCGTTCGGCAGGAAGGGAGAAACCATCCGACCGGTCGGTCGATTTTTCCCTTGCAGCAATCCCTCAGCTTCGGTACCATCATTCAATCTAGACGGCAGCTATGAATCGATATCTGCATCGAGTTAGCATCGTGGTCCGCAGGGTACGAGTTACGGTACCTTTTGCGGTGTGGAGGGAAACCGCGAGCTGAGCGCAAAGCAAAACGTCGAAGCTCCCGAATCCCGCCTCGCCACTGAATGGCCCGGTGGGTTTTGCTTTTAATAAGGAAGGGTCCATGAGTGAAGACACAAAATCCGGCAAGAACATGACCGGCGCCAGCATTCTGTGGGAATGCATTGAGCGCGAAGGGGTCAAGACAGTTTTCGGGTATCCTGGCGGTGCGATTCTGCCCGCGTACGACGCGCTGAAGGGCAGCAAGATCCATCACATCCTGGTACGCCATGAGCAGGGCGCCACGCACATGGCCGACGGCTACGCGCGCGCCAGCGGCAAAGTTGGCGTTGCGGTGGCCACGTCCGGCCCGGGTGCGACCAACATGGTGACCGGGATTGCCACGGCCATGCTCGATTCGTCGCCCATCGTGTGCATCACGGGGCAGGTGGGGAGCAAGCTCATCGGGTCGGATGCGTTTCAGGAAACCGACATCACCGGCGTCACGCTGCCGATCACCAAGCACAACTACCTGGTCACGCACGCCAGCGAAGTGGCCCGCACCGTGCGCGAGGCCTTCTACGTGGCGCGCTCGGGGCGGCCGGGGCCGGTGCTGATTGACATCACCAAAGACGCACAGCAGACCACCTGCGCGTTCGACTATGAAGCGGCCAAGCCGCAATTGCCGGGCTACCGTCCCGACCTTTCGCCGGAGAACAAGGAGTACGAGCAGGCGCTGGAACTGATTCATAAGGCGAAGCGGCCGGTGATTCTGGCAGGGCATGGCATCGTCATTTCCGGAGCGATGCACGAAGTGCGCGAGTTCGCGGAGAAGGCTGGCATTCCGGTAGCCATGACCCTGCTGGGAATTGGCGCATTCCCGGCGGCGCATCCGCTGAATCTCGGCATGATGGGCATGCACGGCGAAGCCTGGGTGAACCACACGATTCAGGAAGCCGACCTGTTGCTGGCCTTTGGGATGCGCTTCGACGATCGCGTAACCGGCAATCTCAAGACCTACGCGTCGAACGCGAAGAAGATTCACATCGAGATCGATCCGGCGGAAATCAACAAGAACGTGAAAGTGGATGTGCCGCTGGTGGGCGACCTGAAAGAAGTGCTGCACGAATTGCTGCCGCATGTGGAAACGATCGACCGCAGCGAATGGCTGGACTTCATCGACAAGCTGAAGGGCGATGCGGCGGTGCGCGACATTCAGAACCTGCCGGACAGCGGCCATCTGTACGCGGCACACGTGATCAACGACTTGTGGCGCGAGACGCGCGAGGGCGAAACCGTCGTGGTGACGGACGTGGGCCAGCACCAGATGTGGGAGGCGCAATACTACAAGCACGAGAAGGCGCGCAGCCTGATCACTTCCGGCGGCCTGGGAACGATGGGCTTCGCGTTACCGGCGGCGATTGGCGCGAAAGTGGCGCGGCCGGAGGCGGATGTCTGGGTGGTGGTCGGGGACGGCGGCTTCCAAATGACGTTGTGCGAACTGGCGACGATCGTGCAAGAGAAGTTAAAGGTCAACATCGCCATCATCAACAATGGCTTCCTGGGCATGGTGCGGCAGTGGCAGGAATTCTTCTACGATCGCAACTATGCGGCCACGCCGCTGCTGAATCCGGATTTCGCCAAGCTGGGCGAGGCGTACGGCATTCGCAGCATGACGGTCAGCGAGCGGTCGCAGGTGGTGCCCGCGGTGCAGGCGGCGCGGAAACACGATGGCCCCGTGCTCATCAATTTCCGGGTGGAGCAGGAGGACACGGTTTACCCCATGGTGGCGGCGGGTGCGTCTTTACACGAGATGATCCGGCGGCCCAGCAAGATTGTGGAAACGGCGGCGGACGAGTAAACCCATGCTGAATACATATGTGGTGTACGTGGAAAATAAGCCGGGCGTGCTGACGCGCGTGGCATCGCTGTTTCGGCGGCGCGCCTTCAACATCGATTCGCTGACGGTCGGGCGGACGGAGAAGCCTGAAGTCTCGCGCATGACGATCACTGTCGATGCCGACCGCGATCAGGCACGGCGCATCGAAGCCAATCTCTACAAGTTGGTCAACGTGCTGCTGGTGGAAAACATCACCAACGCGCCCGCGATTATCCGCGATCTGGCGATGATCAAAGTCGCGGCCACGCACGAGGCGCGGTCGCACGTGCTGGAGTTGGCCAGCGTGTTTCGCGCGCGAGTGGTCGACGTGGCGCCCGATTCGCTGACCATCGAGATCACGGGTGGCGAAGACAAGATCGACGGCCTGCTCGAAGTGCTCCGTCCGTACGGCGTGCTGGAGATGGTCCGGACCGGCATCGTTGCCATGCGCCGCGGGAAGACTGTGTCCCAGGCGTCGACCAACGGGGACGTGGTCTCGGATCTGGCGGCTGAAGACGTTTCGCACTCGGTGTAATCGCCTGGTGCAGAGGGCGACCCAGCCCCCGGCGTCTGCCATCGCTGCGTTCCGCACCCCCGGACGAATGCGTCCGGTTGGCTCCGTGACTGATACAGAAAGAGTTAAGGGACTCCTGCCTGTCCGAGAGGACAACTCCGTGGCTTGGCCTCTTGCGCGGTTTCAAGTTACCGAAGTTTCCCAGAAAGCCGCCAAATCGTTGTATCTAAAAGTGTTACTTGATATTCATAGAGGAGCCGCGACGGTTCTTGCGCCGCCGTGTGCGCACTCGTATGACTGGTGCTTCCAGCGCATCGATCGGTCTGCCTACGCCCTCGCGTTCCTGGAGCAGTCTGTCCATTCCGGCGCGTCTGTTCATCACCGTGACGGTGCTGGCCGGCCTGGCGACGCTGATTTACGGCGGCATTCATCAGAGCAGCAAGAACATCGCGGAATTCATCTGCTACCTGGGCATCGCCATTCTGTCCTCGCGGATGAAAGTGAACCTTCCGGGGATCACCGGCACCCTTTCGGTCAATTTCCTGTTCATTCTGATCGGGGTGCTGGAACTGAGCTTTACCGAGACGCTGATTCTGGGTGCGGTTTCCATGCTGGCCCAGTGCCTGTATCCGGAGCGTCCGCAGGCACTGCAGGTGACCTTCAACGTGTGCGCCGGCTCGGTGTCTACCGCCCTGGCTTATTGGGTCTACCACCATCCGCTGGCGATGACGCTGATCGGAAGCCCGGCTGTATTGCTGGGCGTGGCGGCGACGGTGTACTTCATCGCCAACGCCGGTTCGATCGCCACCGTGATCTCGCTAACCGAACGGCGCCCCTTGACGCGCATTCTGGTCGATTGCTACTTCTGGTCGTTTCCCTACTATCTGGTGGGAGCGGGAATTGCCGGAGCGGTGGGCTGGCTGAATCACAGTTTCAACTGGGAAACCTCCCTGCTGCTGGTGCCGGCGGTGTACCTGATCTACCGCTCGTACCGGCTCTACCTCGGCAAACTGGAAGACGAAAAGCGCCACGTCGAGGAAATGGCGAACCTGCACCTGCGCACCATCGAAGCGCTGGCGCTGGCGATTGAAGCCAAGGATCATACGACGCACGAGCACCTGCAACGCGTGCGCGTCTATGCCATTGAAGTCGCAAAAGAACTGGGCGTGAACGGCCCGGAGCTTGAAGCTCTGCACGCAGCGGCGCTGCTGCACGACATCGGGAAATTGGCCGTGCCCGAGCACATCATCTCGAAGCCGGGAAGACTGACGCCGGAAGAGTTCGAGAAGATGAAGATTCACACGCTGGTCGGCGCCGAGATCCTGGAGCGCGTACGCTTCCCGTATCCGGTGGTGCCGATCGTACGCGCCCACCACGAGAAGTGGGACGGTTCCGGATATCCGCTGGGCCTGAAAGGGGCGGAGATTCCCACTGGCGCGCGGATCCTCTCGGCAGTCGACTACCTCGATGCGCTGGCTTCCGATCGCCAGTACCGGCGTGCGCTGCCGCTCAAGGAGGTCATGCAGAAGCTCGCCGCAGAGTCCGGTAAATCCTTCGATCCGAAAGTCGTGGACATTCTGCAGAAGCGCTACCGGGATCTGGAAGAAATGGCGGTGGCCAAGTCCAGCTCCGATCCGAACGGGCCTCTCTCGACTGCCATCAAGATCGAGCGTGGGCTGGAGCCGGCCGCCGGCTTTGAGAACGCGGTTGCGCAGGATTACGCCGGTCGCGAGACGACATTCCTCTCGTCCATCGCGGCGGCGCGCCAGGAAGCGCAATCGCTGTTCGAGTTGAGCCAGGATCTGGGTGCGTCGTTAAGTCTCGGAGAAACGCTGTCGGTGTTCTCGGTGAAGCTCAAGCCGATGGTGCCGTATGACGCCATTGCCATCTACGTGAAGCGCGATGAGGAGCTGGTTCCCGAGTATGTAAATGGCGACAACTATCGCCTGTTCTCGTCGCTGCGGATTCCGGTTGGGCAGGGACTCTCCGGCTGGGTGGCGCAGAATCGCAAGCCCATCATCAACGGCAATCCGTCAGTTGAGCCCGGCTACCTGAACGATCCGTCGAAATTCAGCACGCTGCGCTCCGCGCTGGCGGTGCCGCTGGAAGGCGTGGCCGGCGTGATCGGCGTCCTGGCGCTTTACAGGGGCGACCGCGATGCGTTCACTTCCGACCACCTGCGCATTCTGCTGGCGGTAAGCAGCAAGATGGCGCTGTCGATCGAAAATGCGCTGAAGTATCAACAGGCGGAAAGTTCGGCCACCACGGACTATCTGACCGGCCTGCCGAATGCGCGTTCGCTGTTCTTGCAACTGGATCGCGAACTGGCGCGCTGCAAACGCGACAACTCCACCCTGACCGTCATGGTTTCCGACATGGACGGCTTCAAGCAGATCAACGACCGCTTCGGCCACCTGGAAGGCAATCGCGTTCTGCGGCTGTTCGCCCAGGCGCTGAAAGACAGCTGCCGCGAGTATGACTACGTGGCGCGCATGGGCGGCGACGAATTCGTCGTCGTGGCGCCCGGTCTCGCCGCGGACGCCGCCGGAAAGAAGGCCGAACAGATGCGCGCGCTGGCCAAGCAGGCAGGTCACGAAGTGTGCGGCGAGGATATCCTTTCGCTTAGCGTAGGCCGCGCGATGTATCCGGAAGATGGCAAGGATGCCGAGCAGCTGCTGGCCGAAGCCGACCGCCGCATGTACATCGAGAAGCAGAAGCAGCTGGCCTACAAGGACCGCCGGTCGCACCCGCGCATGAAGTGCCGGGTGACCATCGAATTGCAGACCGAAGAAGGCGGGCAGCCGCAGTTCGCCAATCTCACCGATATCAGCATGGGAGGCTGCTTCGTCGAAACCAGCACCATCCTTGGTCCGGGCAGCAAACTCAAGATTCTCTTCTCGATGGACGATCCCAGTCTGACGACCGAAGGAGTGGTGGCCCGCCTCGATCCGGGCTCTGGGGTTGCGGTTCAGTTCCGCGAAATGAATCGCGAGGCCCGCGAGCGCATGTTCCGCGTGCTGGAGTTCGTCCAGAAGTCGACGGCATTCCACAACAACCGCTACCTGAGCAGCCTGAGCAAGAGTTGATCGCGGCCCGCTTGAAGCGTCCTCCCGCCAGCCCGTAAACTTAAGCGATGCACGTGCACGTTCATGGCGCGGGCTCGCCGCAGCGAGTGCTGAAGATTTCGCTGGGCGTGACGCTCGCCTACATCGTGCTGCTGGTCGTGGCCGGCATTCGCGCGCATTCGCTGGCGTTGCTTTCCGAGGCGGGACACAATCTTTCTGATTTTCTCGCGCTTCTGCTGTCGCTGGTGGCGGTGTATTTTCAAGGGCGGCCGGCCAGTTCCACCAAGACCTACGGATATCAGCGCGCCGGCGTGCTGGCGGCGCTGGTCAATGCCAGTTCCTTGGTGATCGTGTCGTTCGGCATTTTCTACGAGGCGTTCCATCGCATCCAGCATCCCGAGCCGGTGCAGGCGAACTTGATGATGTGGGTTGCGGGCGCGGGCGTCGTGATGAACGGCGCGATCGCGCTCCTGTTGTATCGCTCCGGCGGCGATGTCAACATTCGCAGCGCCCTGCTGCATGAGGTCGGGGATACTATTTCCACCGCTGCCGTGATCGCCGGCGGCGCGATGATCTGGGTCAGCGGCAAGTTCTGGATTGATCCCGCGCTTTCCATCGCGATCGGAGCTTTGATCCTCTGGTCCGGGATTGGCATTGTGCGCGAGACGTTGAACATTCTGCTCGAAGGCACGCCGCGCGGCATGGAACTGGAAAAAATTGAGTCCGCCATCCGTGGGGTCGAAGGCGTCAATGATGTCCATGATCTGCACGTGTGGAGCCTCGGATCGGAATCGCACGCGCTCTCCTGCCACATTTCGATTGCCGACATTCCTCCGTCGGTGAGCGAGCGCATTCTGCGCGACGTCAAGGAATGCCTGCACCACGGTTTCCGCATCGACCACACCACGATCCAGTTCGAGCACGTGAACTGCGAAGTGGCGCATGGTTGCGTGATGCCGGTGAGCGAGGGCGAGGCGCATCACCATCATCATTAGCCGACGCCTTGCTTGACGAGCTCCCAGACTACCGATAGGCTGCCAACGCTACATCCTCCCGCTTGCTCGATTTTTATTTCGGAGTAGCTCGAATGCAAGGCCCCACCCACCGGAATCGTATCTGCGCTCTGATTATTGAACCGCGTCCATCGCTCCAGTCCGCAACGCGATGGCCCAAACGGAAGCCGTGCTCTACAGGGTTTGTCGCGCGTAGATCTCCCGCGCTCGCTCGATCGTATCTGCCTCTTCCGCCGACTTGTCTGGCCGCAGTCGGACGATTCTGGGGAAACGCAGCGCGTAGCCGCTCTCGTGGCGGTCGGAGCGCATCATGTTGTTGAAGGCTACTTCCAGCACGATCTTCGGTTCGACCACCCGCCGGAATCCCTGATCTTCCACTGTGTGCTCCAGGAACCACTGCGTCATCTCGGCAATCTCGGCGTCGGTTAGTCCCGAGTACGCTTTGCCGATGTTCACCAGGCGAGCTTCGTCTGCCTTTGAATCCCGGTCCCACACCGCGAACGTATAGTCGCTCAATACGCCGATCCGCTTGCCGTGGCCATACTCCACTGCTGTCACGACAACGTCGAGCGTAGCCAGTTCGCGCTTCATCTTCAGCCACGCCTTGCCGCGCTTGCCGGGAGCGTAGGTTGAATTCGCGTCCTTGATCATCAACCCTTCGTTGCCGCGTTCCTGGGCGGCGCCGAAGAGTTCTTCTAGCTCATCCGCGGACGCAGCCTGGAATACGGGCGCGCGGATGATGCGGGCCGCGTCGACTTCGTTTTCACCGCCGAAGCACAATTCTCTTTGCCCGGTTCTTCTCGGTGCCTCTGTGCCTCCGTGGTGAATGACCCTTCGCGGCAAGGTGAGCAACTCGTCCAGCAGTTGCGCGCGCTCCCGCAACGGACGGTCAATTCTCAGTTCCCCGGCGGCGTACAAAACGTCAAACACCAGAAACGCGACCGGAAGCTCGCGTAGAATCCTGTCGCTGACTTTCTTCCGTCCCAGCCGCTGCTGCAGCACGCTAAAAGGACGGGCGCGTCCTGCCGCGGCATCCCACGCGACAATCTCTCCATCGAGGATGGCCGCTTGCGGAATTCCAGCCAGCGCATCCAGCAATTCCGGGAACGACTCGCTGATGTCATCGCGGGTGCGCGAGAACAATCGCACTTCGCCCTCGCTCACATGCGCCTGCGCGCGAATGCCATCGTACTTGTCCTCGACGGCAGCGCCGGCAAAGTAGCTCAGCCCTTCTTCGGCGGATGCAATCGGGCTTGCCAGCATGAATCCCAGGGGATGGAACAGCCGCATCCCCGCCTCAGCGAGCTTGCCCGCCGAGGCCAGACGCAGCGTCTCGCCCAAATCGCCCAGCAGCATGTTGGCGCGCTGCACTTCCGGCAGCGTCGCTGCAAAAGCTTTGGCAATCGCTTCTTCCACCAGGCTCTCTTTCAATCCGATGCGAAGATCGCCGGTCATGATCTTTATGACGTACTTCGCTTCCAGCGGCGTGGCGCGCGAGAGAAGATCCTGCACGAGCGTTGCTTTCACTGCTGGCCCACGAGCCGCCGCGATTTGCCGGAATGCGCCCGCAACTTCGAGGATCAACAGGCCCTGCCCCGATTGCGCGGGCAGCACATCCCCTGCAACCGCCCCCAGATCGCCCAGACGCCGATACGCCGCGGTGAGGGCCTTCTCGTCCTGCCCCGCCAGTTCGCCCACAATCTGCCAAAGCGACCGGCCGCCGATCTGCAGCGTCGTCTCCTCCCAGACGGGAAACGCCCGCCCCGAAAGGAAGATCGCCGACACCGCAGCCTCTTCCACCGTGCGCGACTTCAGGTAGCCGGCAACGGTCGCCGTTTTCTCGAGCTTTTTTGTGGTGGCTGCGACCTGTTCGCAGGCCAAGGCCAGGCGTTGCATAGAATCCTAACTAGTTCACAAGATTGAAGTTGCCGATCGAATGTTCCATCGCGAAAGTCACGAAGAGGGGCAGGGAATTCTCGTTTCTCCCTGTGATACCCTACTATGTGGATCGTGTCGCCTGAAAGGATCATCGAATTAACGTGCGCGTCCTGCGGAATTATCTGAAGTTTCTCGCTGCGGTCCAGTTGTTGCCTGCGCTGGAGAGCGGGGAGGAGACCCTGGTCGGCGGCCAGGCCGTTCTCGAAGGCGTGATGATGCGTTCGCCGCACGCCTGGGCCATCGCGTGCCGCAAGCCCTCGGGTGAGGTCGTCACCATGAGCGAACCGCTCGAGCGTCCATCCGAGAAGCATAGGTGGATGGCGTGGCCGATCGTGCGCGGCGTCATGACCCTGGGATACGCCATGAATCTGGGCTACCGGGCGCTCCGTTTTTCCGCAAACGTGGCCATTGAAGACATGATGGACGAAACGGCGGCGGATGGATCCAAGTCCGCACCTGCGCAGCCAAAGCCGGCCACGGCCGAGAGCCGCGAAAAAGCCGCCACCATCAGCAACTGGATGGCGATCTTCAATCTGATCATCTCGCTGGCTTTCTTCATTTTCATGTACAAGTACGTTCCCCTGCTGGCGGCAACGGAACTTAAGAAGGTTGACCCGGCGCTCGGCGGGCGCATCGTGTTCAACCTGGTCGACGGCGCCATCCGGCTAGGATTGTTCCTGTTCTTTATCTGGGGAGTTTCGCTGTGGAAGGATATTCGCCGGGTGTACGAGTATCACGGAGCCGAGCACAAGACAGTCTTTGCCTTCGAGAACGGCGATCCGCTCGACGTGGGCGCGGTTCAGAAGTATTCCACCTACCATCCGCGTTGCGGGACGAGCTTTCTGATGACGGTGATGCTGATCTCGATCGGCTTCTACATGCTGATTCCGTACACGACTTTCTGGGCACGCTTCGCTTCACGCATTGTGCTGCTGCCGGTCATCGCCGGAGTTTCGTACGAGATCATCCGCTTTGCCGCCAAACATCGCGGATCGCTTTTCGCCCTGATGACCGCCCCCGGGCTTTGGCTGCAGCGCATCACGACCAAAGCGCCCACCGACGATCAGGCTCAGTGCGCCATCGCAGCCCTCGACCAAGCCATGTCCCTCGAAAAGGAACAGGGTGGCGAACTGGTGATTGCGTAGCGGGTGCCTCCGCGAATACGATTCCCAACTTGGAAAAGCGTCGTTCGTCGATGGTCGTTAGTCGTTGGCCTTGCAGCCTTTGACGCCTACAGTTGATGACTGGAGGAATAACATGCCATCGTCATTTAAGGATCTGCGCGTTTGGCAGGAGTCAATGAAGTTCGCGATAGGTGTCTATCGCGTGACCGGCAACTTCCCAAAGCATGAGCTCTACGGCTTAAGCCAGCAGCTACGACGCGCCGCAGTTTCGATACCAAGCAACATAGCGGAAGGCAAGGGACACCGCTCAGATCGCGAATTCAGAAGCTTTCTGTTACACGCACGAGGGTCGCTGCTGGAGGTCCAAACCCAGCTAATGATCGCGCGGGAATTACAATACATAACGCAGGAAGAAGGGAAACAGTTGTTAGAGTCGTCAGACGCCATTGGTCGCTGCCTGAACAGCTTGATGAACTCGATTGCTGAAAGGGCAGCCTGAAAGCGCACGGCCAACGACCGACGACTAACGACCGACGACGATGTTTGAACGCCTGGACCAAATCGAAGCACGCTACGAAGAGCTGACCAAAGCCCTGGCGTCGCCGGAGATCATCAACGACTCGGCGAAATACCAGAAGACCGCCAAGGCCCACGCTGAACTCACCGATATCGTCGACAAGTATCGCGAGCACAAGGATCTGACCAAGGGCATCGCCGATAGTAAAGCGATGGTCGCCGAAGAAAAAGATCCCGACATGCGCGCCTACGCCCAGGAAGAGCTCAACCAGCTCGAAGCGCGCCTCTTGAAGGTTGAGGAGGAATTGAAAGTCCTGCTCATCCCCAAGGATCCCAACGACGAGAAGAACGTCATCCTGGAAATCCGTGCCGGCACTGGCGGGGACGAGGCCACGCTTTTTGTGGCCGAAGTCTTCCGCATGTATACGCGGTACGCGGAAACCCAGCGCTGGAAGGTCGAAGTGCTCTCGTCTTCGGAATCGTCGGCCGGCGGGCTGAAGGAAGTCATCGCTATCATCGAAGGCAATCGCGTGTTCTCGCAACTGAAGTACGAGAGCGGGGTGCACCGCGTGCAGCGCGTGCCCGCGACCGAGCAGCAGGGGCGAGTACACACCTCCGCCGTCACCGTGGCGGTGCTGCCCGAAGCCGAAGACGTCGACATCAAGATTGAAGCCAAAGACCTGCGCATCGACACCTTCTGCTCTTCGGGTCCTGGAGGACAGTCGGTCAACACCACCTACTCCGCGGTTCGCATCACGCACATTCCGACCAACACGGTCGTAAGCTGCCAGGACGAGAAATCGCAGATCAAGAATCGCGAGAAAGGCATGCGCGTGCTGCGCTCCCGCCTCTACGAAATCGAAATGGAGAAGCAACAGCAGGCCCTGGCAAAGGAGCGCAAAGCGATGGTGGGCTCCGGCGACCGCAGCGAGAAGATTCGTACCTACAATTTCCCGCAGAACCGGCTCACCGATCACCGCATCGGGTTCACGATCCATCAGCTTGAATCCGTCATGGACGGCAAACTCCAGCCGCTCATCGAAGCGCTGGTCACGCACTATCAGGCCGAAAAGCTCAAGCAGGAAGCCGCCAGCGCGGTTTAGGGGAAAGCGTGGGCGCACGCGCCTGCGAAGGGGGAGAAAGTGTCCGATCTCAACGTCACGCTGGCCACGGTTCTCGGCGATCGCTACTCCGGGAACCTTGCCCGCATCCGCGAGCTGGCTGGACCGCTGACCGAGCAGCAGTTCTGGGCCAAGCCATTTTCGTTTGGCAACAGCTTCGGCCACCTCGTGCTGCACTTGACGGGCAACCTGAACTACTACATCGGCGCGCAGATCGCCAACACCGGCTACGTACGCGACCGTCCGCGCGAGTTCAGCGATCCCAACCCGCCGTCCAAAGAGCAAGCTCTGCGCGGGCTCGACGAAGCCGTCGCCATGGTGGTGAAGACGATTAAGTCACAGTCTCAGGGCGATTGGGCCGCGACGTATTCGGCCGTGGGCGCAAACGCCTCGTGCCGTCTCGACATGGTCGTGCAGTGTGCCGCCCACATGCAGCACCACGTTGGACAGATGATCTACCTGAACTATGAGTGGCAACAGCAAACGCGGAAGAGCTGATTGACTGAGAACTGAGAACTCTTCCCCCGGTGTGTTGAAATATCCTCGTGCAACTGAAGGAATCTCTCGCGCAAGCCATCGCCCGCCTGACCGCCAATCAGGTTCCTTCGCCCCGCCTGAATGCCGAGTTGTTGCTGATGTTTACGCTGAGCCGCGATCGCGCGTATCTCTACGCGCATCCTGAACGCGAACTGCAGGGCGACGAGCAAGCGCGATACGATGCCGCTCTCGCCGAGCGCAGCCGCGGCGTGCCGGCGCAATACATCACAGGGCACCAGGAATTCTGGGGCATGGATCTGATCGTTACTCCGGCGGTCTTGATCCCGCGTCCGGAAACAGAGCACGTGATTGAAGCAGTGCTGCAGGTTCTACCTGACCGTCATAACATAACAGCGCAACAGTCTCTCCGCATCGCGGATGTCGGCACCGGATCGGGTTGCATTTCGCTCGCACTCGCAAAAGAGCTGCCGCACGCCGAAATTCACGCTACGGACATTTCACCGGCAGCTCTCGAAATCGCGCGCGCCAACGCGAATCGACTTCAGTTGGACCAGAGAATCCAGTTTCATCATGGAGATTTGCTGGCGGGCCTGGCGCCGCGGTTCGACATCATTGTGTCGAATCCTCCGTATGTTGGCGATTCCGAAGAAGATCAGGTGCAGCTTGAAGTGCGCAAGTTCGAGCCGCGTCACGCGGTTTTTGCGGGGGCGACTGGCCTCGAGGTTATTACTCGTTTGGTTCCGCAGGCTCGCTCCCTGCTCGCTCCGAGCGGATGGCTCGTGATGGAGATCAGCGGCACCATCGCGCCACGGATGTCTCCACTTTTTTGCGATTGGCGCACCTTTCGCATTCTCCCCGATCTGCAAGGAATCCCTCGCGTGGTTGTGGCCAGTCCGATTCAGTGAAGTCCGATGCTGCAGAAGTTTGCACATAAACAGAACTCGCCTTCGGCGTTGGAAAATAAATCTTCGATTAGCCTTGACGCGCGAGGATGACCAATGGCCTACTACTCACCCTAGGAGGAAACGAGTGTTGAGCTGGGGTCAGCCTCCAGAGCGGCATTCAGACGCGGTCACACTGGCCCCCCTAGTCCGTGGGCTTCTCGGCACCAAATCTTAAACCCCCAATCTCAAGGAGAAAAACTGTATGAAGAATATGTTGCGCGCAGGCTTCGTCATGCTGCTCGCTTTGTCGGTGCAATTCGCCAGCGCACAGAACGCGACTACCAAAATTCCAAAATTCAAGACTGTGGACGCATTCTTCAATTGGTTCGCCGCCCAACACAAAGCCCCGTTCGACCGTGACGGCGTTCGCCTGCCTCCAGGCGCGGCTGCCAGGATCATGGCCAATAGTCTGCGGCTGGCCGGCGCTGCCGCTTTGCCTCCCAGCGGCACGAACGTGAAAATCAATCGCGACCGGGATCCCTGGCCGAAAGCCGAGATCGGCACGGGCATCGATCCCGTCACTGGCTCCGTCGTGGTGATGACGAACGATTTCCGCGAGAACTACGACAAGATGTACTTCCACGTTTCCACCAGCGGTGGAGCCACCTGGACCGACGACGCCATGGTTGGCGGTTCCGATCCTTACTCCGGATATATTCCGCTGACCTTCCAGAGCGATCCCGGCGTGGCCTTTGATGATCGTGGCCACAGCTTCCTGTCCACCATCACCGGCAACCTGATTCTCGACTTCAATAACGGGTACGAGAACGTCGACACCGAAGTTATGGTCGCCCAGGGCTTCAATCACGGCACCTACGCGAATCTGGCACCGATCACGATCGACACCCAGCCCTGCAACGGACTGTTCACCGGAACCTTCAATTGCCCGGCCCAGCTGGACAAGCCGCTCATCACGGTCGACAGCGTTGCCGGCAGCCCGAATAACGGCACCATCTACGTGTACTACACAGTTTTCTGCGGTCCCGCGGCCTGTGCCTACGGATCGGGAAGCATTCCGGCGTTCGGTTCGGCGATCGTCGAATCGCATTCGCCCGGCGCGGGCCAGCCGTTCTCCACTCCGCAGATCGTCAGCGTCGGCCTCTCCGCCGAGCAGTTCTCCTCGGTTGTGGTCGATAGCCATGGAGTGCCGCATGCCTTCTTCGACGATTTCTCGTCGGGTACGGGCATCAACATGTACATGTCCACTCTAACCTCTACGGGTTGGGTCGTCAGTTCCACTCCGGTTGCGTCGTTCCAGGTATTCGCAATCGCTTCGCCGAACTGGGGCTTCCGCCTGTCCGGCACTTATGCTCCGGGATGCGGCATCTCCAAAGACACCGCGTACTGCGCCTTCTCGGCGAACCAGGTCGGTACCGGCCCGGTTGAGGGTAACCTGAGCGCCTATGTCGCAGCCGTCAACACGCAGACGGGTGCGTCCATGACGGCCCGCGTCAACAACGATCCGTTCAACGACAGCAAGGACCACATCTTTCCTTGGGCAGCGACTACGGCCAATGGTTCTGTCTACGTCGGGTACTATGACGATCAGGACGACCCATTCCTAACCAAGGTGAAGTACCGGGTCGCCAAGTCAACGGATGGTGGCATGACCTTCCCGACCCAGAAGGCGGTCAGCGACGTTGCGTTCAATCCCTGCGTGGGCTTCCCGGGCTGCGGTTTCTTCGGAGACTACACTCAGCTTTCGTCGGGTCCGAACGGCGTGTACGCTGCATGGACTGACTCGCGCGATGGCGTCAGCCAAGCGATCTACGGACAAGCCATCAACTGGTAAGTTCGTACCAACCGAAACAGCCTGCGAGAATTTCTCGCAGGCTGTTTTCTTTTGCAGTCAAACGTACGCCAAAGGCGACGGAGTGGCCCTTGCAGTCTGGCGTGGATTGGGGTGCCCCAGGTCTCGCCGACGCTGCGAGAAGTGCGATCTCAGGAAGAAAATGCCTTACCGGCTCGCCGCCTGAATTTCCTCAACGTCGATGATGTCTGTCGGATATTTCCCCGTATAACACGCGGAGCAATACGAAAGGTTCCCACCTTCGCCGCAAGCTTTTTTCAATCCCTCCAGGGAGAGATACGCCAGAGAGTCCGCGCCAATATACTCGCGGATTTCGTCGACCGACTTGTTGGCCGCGATGAGCTGCTTCTTTGACGGCGTGTCCACGCCGTAGTAACACGGCGAGATCGTCGGCGGACAGGAAATGCGCATGTGCACCTCGCGCGCGCCCGCATTGCGGATCATGCGGACGATCTTGCGGCTGGTGGTGCCACGCACGATCGAATCGTCGATCATCACTACGCGCTTGCCTTCGAGCAGCGAGCGCACCGGATTCAACTTCAGCTTTACCCCAAAGTCGCGTACGCTCTGGCTCGGTTCGATGAACGTGCGCCCAACATAGTGATTGCGGATGAGTCCGAAGCGGAATGGGATGCCGCTCTCCGCCGCATATCCCACCGCCGAAGTCACGCCGGAATCCGGAACCGGCACGACCAAGTCGGCTTCGACCGGGGCCTCGCGCGCCAGTTGACGGCCAAGTTCCTCGCGGCTGGTCTGCACCGAACGCCCAAACACCAGACTATCGGGCCGCGAGAAATATACGTGCTCGAAAATGCAGCTGGACTGCGGTACGGAGGTCGCGTAGAAACGAGAACTGATGCCCTCGGGGCTCACCACCAGCAATTCCCCCGGCTTCACATCGCGCACGTATTCGGCGCCAACCAGATCGAACGCGCAGGTCTCCGAGGCAAACACGATGGTGTCGTGCTTGTGGTCCTCGAGTGCGGGGATGCGCCCCATCGCCAGCGGGCGAAATCCGCGCGGATCGCGCGCCGCAAAAATCCGGTCGTGGGTCATCATGACCAGCGAATATGCGCCCTCCACTCGCCGCAGCGCATCCGCCATGGCCTCGGGCAGCGTGAGTTCTTTGGAGAGCGCGATCAGGTGCACAATGACTTCCGTATCGCTGTTGGTCTGGAAGATCGACCCGTGGCTCTCCAGCCGCGATCGGATCTGCACCGCATTCGTCAGGTTGCCGTTATGCGCCACTGCGATCGAGCCTTTGTTCGACTGCACCAGGATCGGCTGCGCATTCAGCAAAGCGGAGTCCCCCGCCGTCGAATAGCGAGTGTGCCCAATCGCCAGCGTGCCGCGGATGCGCGACAGCACGTCTTCAGTGAAAATGTCCGCTACCGAGCCCATAGCCTTGTGGACCCGCGATGTGAGCCCGTCGGAAGTCACAATCCCCGACGACTCCTGGCCTCGGTGCTGCAACGCGTGCAAGCCGAGGTACGCGAGTTTCTCCGCTTCCGGGTGCGCGAAGATGGCCACTACCCCGCATTCATCATGAAATTTGTCTGAATTATGCATTGAGCCCTTTTTGCTGCGAGGTGCCGGCACCCACTACTCGAGAACCACTCGTTCAAAACCCACACGGTCATCCTGAGCGGCGGTTCGTGCCGCGAACGACCTATGCATCTTGCCTCACTGGCAAACTACGTCGGTTCGCCGCTTTGCCGAGAATCACAAAACTTCAATCTGCCGCTACTAGTTCCGGATCCGTACGCAGCGCCGCTTCCAGCGCGCCTTCATAGGCCGCGCTTAAATCCGTCACCAGAGCCGAGACCACAGTCTTGCCACCGACCGAAATTTCCAACATCTCGGGAATCGTCTCCCCAACGACCTCGGCAGAAATGCCATGTTTCTCCGCTGCCTGTTTGATTCGCGGCAGGCTCTCCGGGTCGCACGATACCAGCACGCGGCTGGCGTCCTCGCCGAACAGTACGAATTCAGCGGGAAGCTCGCCGGAAGCCAGGTTCACCCGTGCTCCCACGCCTTTCGGTAGAGCCTTCTCGGCTAGCGCCACCGCCAGGCCGCCCTCGGAACAATCGTGGGCCGACTCCACCAGTCTGTCCGTGATCAGGCCAATCACGCACTTTTGCAGCGCCGCCTCTCTTTCCAGATCCAGTTCCGGAGGATATCCCCAGAAGGTCCCAAGAATTTCCTTGGCGTAGTCAGACGAGCCGAACTCGCTCTCGGCATCGGTGATATCGCCGCTTTCCCCGCCGCGCAATAGCACAATCGTGCGTCCGGCCGCGGCGAAATGCATGTGCACGGATTTGTGCACGTCGTCGAGGATTCCGACCACGCCTAGCACTGGAGTCGGATAGATTCCTTCGCCGAGTGTCTCGTTGTAGAAACTGACGTTGCCGCCGGTGATGGGAATCTCGAGTTCCTCGCAAGCTTTGGTGATGCCGTCAATCGTCTGCGAGAACTGCCACATGATGTGCGGCTTTTCGGGATTACCGAAATTCAAGCAGTTCGTCGCGCCCACCGGAGTCGCGCCGGAGCAAGCAACCTTGCGCGCGGCCTCAGCCACGGCATGTTCCGCGCCCAGTTTCGGATCCAGATAGCACCACCGTCCATTGCCATCGAGCGCCATCGCCAGCCCACGCTGCGAGCCCTTGACGCGAATCACGCCGGCATCGCCCGCTCCCGGCGCTTCCACCGTGTTGGTCTGCACCATGTGGTCGTATTGCTGCCACACCCAGCGCTTGCTGCAGACGTTCGAGCTGGAGAGAAGTTGCTTCAGCGGAGCGGCAAAGTTCTGCGTAGCTCCGACTTTGACGTGATCTGGCATTTCGCGCGCTACCGGCGGTTCCCATCGCGCCAGCGGACGCTTGTACAGCGGCGCTTCATCGGTGAGCGCGGGATTCGGAATCTCCGCCACGATCTTGCCGTGCTCCAGCACGCGCAGTTGATTGTCCGGCGTTACCTTGCCGACTTCAACGGCGTCCAGTCCCCATTTCTCGAACACGCGGAACACTTCCTGCTCACGGCCCTTCTGCGCCACCAGCAGCATGCGCTCCTGCGACTCGCTGAGCATGATCTCGTAGGGAGTCATGCCCGTCTCGCGCTGCGGCACGCGATCCAGTTCGATCTCGATGCCCACGCTGCCGCGCGCTCCCATCTCGCAAGTCGAGCAGGTCAGCCCCGCCGCGCCCATGTCCTGAATACCCACGATCGCGCCGGTTTGCATGGCCTCGAGGCAAGCTTCCAGCAGCAGCTTTTCCAGGAAGGGATCGCCCACCTGCACATTGGGCCGCTTTGCTTCCGAAGCTTCGCTGAACTCCTCGCTGGCCATGGTGGCGCCATGAATGCCGTCGCGCCCGGTCTTAGCGCCCACGTAGATGACCGGATTTCCTTCGCCCGCGGCCTTCGCGTAGAAGATTTCGTTCTTCTTCACCAGTCCCAGCGCAAACGCGTTGACCAGCGGGTTGCCCGAATAACAGGGCTCGAACTTCGTCTCGCCGCCGAGGTTGGGCACGCCGAAGCAATTTCCATACGAGGCGACGCCACTGACCACGCCTTCCATGATCGAGTGGTTCTTGTGAATCTCGGTTCTGCCAGGAATTGCTTGTGTGGGGACAGCCGCCCCCGGCTGTCCGGCCGAGCGAAGCTCGGCTGGCAAGACAGCCGAGGCGCCTGTCCCAACATGATCGGTAATCGGCCCGAAACGCAGAGAATCCATCACCGCGACCGGCCGCGCGCCCATGGTGAAAATATCGCGCAGAATGCCGCCCACGCCGGTGGTGGCGCCTTGAAACGGCTCGATGAAGCTGGGGTGATTGTGCGACTCGATCTTGAAGGCGCACGCCCATCCATCGCCGATGTCGATAATGCCGGCGTTTTCTCCCGGGCCCTGCAGAACCCGCTTGCTGCGCGTAGGTAGCCGCTTCAAGTGGACGCGCGACGATTTGTAGGAGCAGTGCTCGCTCCACATCACACTGAAAATGCCGAGTTCAGTGATGGTGGGCTCGCGCCCGCCCAGCAGTTGCTTGATCTTCTCGTATTCGTCGATGGTCAAGCCATGCTGCCGGATGGTTTCCGGAGAAAATGCGGAAGTCAGGGAAGTTGCCATGGGGAGCTTCTATTTTCGCATTTCCGCGCATCTTCAGGGGAACAAATCCATCCTCCAGAATGCAGCGGCGGACGCATTCGTCCACCCCACAGCGAAGCGACCACCGCCGGGACTGCCGCAATGCCCCGCAACTCGCCTCGAAACTCGCGTGCTACGATTCCTTCAGATGAAGTCCCTCATCCTCGGCACCGCCGGCCATATCGATCACGGGAAAACCGCGCTGGTCAAGGCTTTGACCGGCATCGACGCCGACCGCCTCGAGGAAGAAAAACGCCGCGGCATCACCATTGATCTCGGTTTCGCGCACATGAGCCTGCCGACGCCTTCCGGCGAGACCCTGCGTATCGGCTTCGTCGACGTCCCTGGACACGAGCGCTTCGTGCGGAACATGCTGGCGGGCGTGGGCGGCATGGATCTTGTCCTGCTGGTCATCGCCGCCGACGAGTCCATCAAGCCGCAGACCCGTGAGCACTTCGACATCCTGCAACTGCTGGGCGTGCAGCGCGGCATCACCGTGCTCACCAAGTCCGACGCCGTCGACGCCGAGACCCTCGACGTCGTTCGCCTCGAGGTGGAAGACTTTCTGCGTGGAACGTTCCTCGAGCCTCCGCGCTCACCCATCGTAGCGGTCAGTTCGCTGACGGGCGCAGGACTCGACGAACTCAAACAGGCCATCATCGCTGCCGCCGCCGAACTGCGCCCGCGCGACTCGCAGTCGCTCGCTCGCCTGCCGATTGACCGCGTGTTTACCATGAAGGGCTTCGGCACGGTTGTGACCGGGACGCTGATCGCCGGCACAATTCGCCGCGAGGATGAACTGGAAGTATTCCCCAGCGGCCAGCGCGTTCGGGTACGCGGCATCCAAGTCCACGGACACGCCGCCGACCATGCCATCGCAGGACAGCGCACCGCGTTGAACCTGGCGGGGGTGAGCACAGAAGAGCTGGCGCGCGGCATGATGCTCGCGCCCCTCGACACCGTTCGAATCACTCGCCGTTGCGACGTGCGCGTCACGCTGTTGCCCTCCGCGCCGCATTCCTTGAAGTCGCGCACGCGAGTCCATTTCCACTGCCACACCATGGAGACAGTCGCGGCGATGACTCTATACGGACCGTCCCAATTGCGGCCGGGAGAAGCGGGTTTCGCGCGCATAACGCTTCCCGCACCGGCGCCCCTCCTTCCCGGGGATCGCTTCATCATCCGCCAGTTTTCGCCGGTCGTGACGATCGGTGGCGGTGTCGTCGTAGACGCAGCTCCCATCTCGCGCACTCGCCCCGAAAAAAACATGCTGGAGATTCTGGCGAGTGAAGACAGGCCAGCGATTCTCCGGCATCGGATCGGGCGCTGCCACCATGACGGCGCGCCTCTCGCCGATCTCGTTGCGGCGACTGGATGGCTCAGGCAAGTGGTTGAAAGTCAGTTGGCGGAATTGACCAAGGCGCGCCAAATTGTGCGGATCGGTGAGGTCTTCCTGGTTGCCGAAGCATGGGAAGCATTGACGCGGCAATTCGTGCCAATCCTGGAGCGCTTCCATAGGGAGAATCCGCTCGCGCCTGGGATGAGTAAGGCCGACCTGCAGGTCCACTCCGGCGCCAGCAACGTTGCGGTATTCGAGGCCATCCTGCGGGCGCTCGTCACCGAGAAGAAAATCGAAGTCACCGGCGATCTCGTCCGTCTCTCGGGCCGCGGCGTCGTCATGAAGGACGAAGAGGCCGAATCGAAAAAAAAGATCGAGGAAGCGTTTGCCGTCGCCGGACTGAAAGTCCCCGCGCTGCATGAAGTCATTGCCGGACTGAAAGTCGACAAGGTGCGCGCCCAGAAGATCGTCACCCTGCTGCTGCGCGAACGCGCGATCGTCAAGATTTCCGACGAGCTCGTGTTTCACCGCACTGCGCTAGAGTCTCTGCGCAAGCAGCTGGCCGTGCAGAAAACAAGAAGCCCGAAAATCGATGTCGCGCAATTCAAGGAGATGACCGGCGTCAGCCGCAAATACGCGATCCCACTGCTCGAATATCTGGACCGCGAGCGCGTGACCCGCCGCGTCGGCGACGCCCGGGAAATCCTTTAGATTTTTTCTTCGGGAAATTCCAGTTCCAACCCCAGTGGATCGGTAAACCGATTGGTTAGGTTCGCCAGTCCCGTCAGCAAATGAAGATCAACGATTTCTGGCTCGGAAAAATGCGCTTTGAGCGAAACAAAATCCGCGTCGCTCGCGTCATGGGGCGTACGCGTCAGCTTTTCCACATAGGCCAGCGCCGCTTTCTCCTTGTCGCTGTAGCGGGAATAGTCGCCAGCCTTCAGCGCCGCCCAATCTTCGGCAGTCAGCCCGGCCCGCTTCGAGGACGCCACATGATGCTGCGAACAGTAGAAGCAGCCGTTGATCAGCGAGACGCGCAGGTAAATCAGCTCATAGAGCTTGCGATCCAGAGACCGTCCCACCGTGCCGTAGAAGGCAAGAAAGCCCTTTAGCATTTCCGGACGATGCGCCAGCACCTTTTGCGCATTGCCCGGTTTGCCGCGCAACGTTTTTTCGTAGATTTCTTTCACTTCCGCGCTAGCCGAATCCATCTCAATCAAACTGACACGTGCCATCGGTTTCTCCCCACAAAGAAGATAGAAATATCATCGCAGGAACTGCGGTTCTTGCCCACTTACCTCCGCGGATAGAACTCGATACTTGTCAGCCATCTGGCATGTTCCATAATCCAGTCAGGCGTTTTGCCGGGGGTGAACGAAGGATGAGGCTCGCCGGAACTCTCTTGCTGCTGTATCTGCTGCCCTGCTCGGTTCTTGCCCAGTCCGAGTCCGAGGCCAAATCGAAGGTGGCAGCCCTCGAGCAACTCTGGAATCAAGCCTACAAGGCGGGCGACATCAAAGCGCTCGATTCGATTCTGGATGACGCGATTGTGCTGATTAACGATGACGGTTCCGTGCAGACCAAGGCCGAGTTTCTGGCCAGCGTGAAAGCCGCTCCGCCCGCCAGCGCGCAACAACAGCAGGTCTCGCCGGAGTCGCTCACCGTGCATGTGTATGGCGCGGTCGCCATCGCCAGCGGAGTGATGCGGGTGAAAGGAACCGAGCACGGCAAGGCCTACTCGCGCGCGGAGCGCTTCGTCGACACCTGGCTGTACAAGGCCGGGCATTGGGTCTGCATCGCCACCAACGCCACTCCCGTTCTCCACTAGGCCCGGCCAGCCCCGCCGCGCGCCGCACGATCCCTAAAGTATCGGGCTGAACTGCCGATACCAGTCCATATGAGGAGTCGTGGCTGCCGTCTCGCCGTTTGCATCTTCATCCTCGGGACGATCGGACTTCTGGCGCCTGCGCGGGCGCAAGATAACCCTGATGGGTCCGCGCGTTCGAAGATTCTCGCCCTGGAACACGCCTGGAACCAAGCCGAGGCGTTCCATGACGTGAAATCTCTGGACTCGCTCTTCGATAATGCCCTGGTGTATGTGGATGCCGATGGGTCGCTTTTCACCAAGGCGGCATTCCTGGAACACGCCAGAAGCGCCCATCTGCAGCAAGTCGTCACGCAATCCATGTCTGTGCAAATCCATGGGGATACCGCCATCGTGACCGGAGTTTACCAGGCCACCTCATTCGAAAACGCCAGGCTGGTCACGCGCCGCGGGCGGTTTGTCGATACTTGGGTCTACAAGAACTCTACCTGGGTGTGCGTCGCCGCCCAGGCCACCCCGATTGTGCACTGACCGATTCCGGACTCGGCCATTCCTTCGGAAGCCCCTGCCTGAACTCGCCCTCGAGTGATTCCTGCTTTACACTGAGCATGCCTCGGCGTTGACTCCGAAAAGGTCCAAGTGACAAAGAATGTGCGCATCATCGGAGCAGGACTCGCTGGATCGGAAGCGGCGTGGCAGTGTGCCCGGCGGGGCGTGCACGTGGAGTTGTTCGAAATGCGCCCGGTGCGCAACACGCCCGCGCATCAAACTGCGGACTTCGCCGAACTGGTCTGCTCGAACTCGCTGAAGTCGGACAGCGAAAATACTGCGCCCTGGTTGCTGAAAGAAGAAATGCGGCGCGCCGATTCGCGGCTGCTGCGAATGGCCCGCGAGTGCTCCGTTCCCGCCGGACATGCCCTGGCCGTGGATCGCGTGACCTTCGCTGCCCGCGTTACCGAGGCCATCTCTCAGGAGACTCGCATCACGGTTCGTCGAGAAGAAGCGACCTCGATCGATCCCACGGCGCAGACCATCATCGCCACGGGCCCGCTGACATCGGAAGCGCTGGCCGCTGAAATCGCCCGTCTGTCGGCCAATCCCGGGAATTCGGCAAATCCGCACCTCTATTTCTTCGACTCCATCAGCCCCATCGTCGAAGCCGACTCCATCGACATGTCCCGTGTTTACATGGCCGCGCGTTACGACAAGGGCTCGGCAGACTACATCAACTGCCCCATGACTCCGCAGGAATACGACCGCTTTTACGACGCGCTGCTGGCCGCGCAATCTGTGGAGGAGCGCGATTGGGAGAACCTCAACTACTTCGAGGGCTGCCTGCCGATCGAAGAAATCGCCCGCCGCGGACGCGACACGCTGCGTTTCGGCCCGATGAAGCCGGTTGGTCTGCGAGATCCGAAAACTGGCCGCACTCCCCATGCCGTCGTGCAGTTGCGACAGGAAAATCTGCGCGCGGATTCCTACAATCTTGTTGGCTTCCAGAATCACCTCAAGTTCGGCGAGCAGGCACGCGTCCTGCGGCTGATTCCGGGATTAGAGAATGCCCGCTTCCTCCGCTACGGCCAGATTCATCGCAACACCTATATCAACGCGCCGACACTGTTGCGCGAAACGCTGCAGATGAAAGCGCACCCGCACGTCTTCTTCGCCGGACAGATCTGCGGCGTCGAGGGATACGTCGAGTCCATCGCCACCGGCCAGCTGGCTGGAATGCATGCCGCCGCCCTTGCTCTCGGAACCGAGATTCCCCCGGTTCCGCGCGCGTCGGCCTTCGGTTCACTCACGCACTACGTCACCCACGCCGACGCCCGGAACTTCCAGCCGGCAAACATCACCTTCGATCTGCTTCCGCCGCTGGAGCAGAAAGTCCGCGACCGGAAAGAGCGTCGCCGCCTGCAATGCGAGGCCGCGCTGCGCGAATTCGATGCCTGGCTGGAACTGGCCGGGCCCGTCCCGACCCAGACTTAACCCTATTTCGACCTAAACTTTGACCGAACAAAGGCCTCGTTCCGCGCGTATCTACCCGTAGCTGGACTGGGTTACGTTCGCGCCCGGTCCACGTCCAATCCATTGCCATGACTTTGCGCGACCTCATGCTTGACGTGCTCCGCACACTGTGGGCGCACAAGCTTCGCGCGTTCCTGACCATGTTTGGGATCGCCTGGGGCGTCGTCTCCATCGTGCTCATGGTCGCCGCCGGGGAGGGATTACGCAAAGGCCAGGCGGAGCAGGCGCGCAACCTTGGCAAAGACGTCATGATCGTGTTCCACGGCCGCACCAGCCTGCAAGCGGGCGGCACCCACGCGGGACGCGTCATCCACTGGGAAGACGACGACGTGCCCGCGGTTCAAACCGAGTCTCCGGACTGCGAATATGCCATTCCAGAACTGGAGCAGGACACCGTCCGCACGCACTCGAACTTCAACAACGCAGCCCTCACGGTGACGGGGTCGTATCCAGAGTTCGCGTATGTCCGCAGTCTCGACGTGGGCACCGGCCGCTACTACGACTGGAACGATATGCGGGAAGCACGCCGGGTGGCGTTTCTTGGATCGGAAGCCGCGAAACAGTTGTTTCCCGGCCGAAATCCAGTTGGCGATACGGTCTACCTGAATGATTTTCCCTACGTCGTGATTGGCGTGATGGCCAAGAAGAAGCAGGATTCCAGCTACGACGGCTGGGACGTCAACAAAATTTTCGTTCCCTTTGCCGCCATGCGTCGCGATTTTCCCGATAAGCCCCCCGGGACCAACACCACCTTCGATCAGTTGCTGGTCACTCCGAGATCGGTGGATCAGCACAATGCCTGCAAGCATGAAGTCCGCACAGCGCTTGCTCGTATGCATCGCTACGACCCAAACGATAAAGAGGCCTGCCCTATCTGGGATACGGTGCAGGAAGCACAGGCTTTCAAGACCATGACCGATGGCATGAAGTTCTTCCTTGGGGCCGTCGGGATTGTGACGTTGCTGCTCGGTGGCCTGGGTGTAATGAATGTGATGCTGGTGGCCGTTCGCGAGCGCACGCGCGAAATCGGTGTCCGCAAGGCGATCGGCGCACCGGCCCCGACCATCCTTCGTCAGTTCTTCTTCGAGGCGTTGATCATCGCCTTCCTGAGTGGAGGCATCGGACTGGGCGTCGCGTTCGGGCTATGCGCATTGGTGAACCTGTTGCCCATGCCCGACTTCTTCGCCGGGCTGCTGCCGAGTTGGACTTCCGGCCTGACCGCGGCCGGGTTGCTGGGTGCGATCGCCGTGGGAGCAGCCCTGTATCCCGCACGGCGCGCTGCGTCGATTGATCCCATCGAAGCATTGCGCTACGAAGCGGGAGGATAGGGTCGAGCCATCTTGGTAATCGTAGAGCCGGTTGAATTCCTGAGCCATAACTTTGCAACCTTTCAACCTTGCAACCTTGAAACATGTTGTTTGAAATCATCTTCGAAGCCTGGATCGCGCTAAGGCGCAACGTCACACGCAGCCTGCTGACCATGCTGGGCATTGTCTGGGGCATTGCCACGGTGACGTTGCTCATCGCCTACGGCAACAGTTTTCGCAGCGTGCTGGTCCACGGTTTCGATGCCTTCGGGAAGAGCGTCGTCATCTGCTGGCCGCAGCAAACCAGCGAGCAACCCGGCGGACAGCGCGCCGGCAAGAAGGTGGTCATCGAGCAAGCAGACATCGACATGGTGAAAGCGACGGCTCCGCTCGTGAAACATGTGTGCCGCGAGACCGTTCGCCGTCCCGGCATTGCCTATGGCGACCGCATGGTGGGCACCGCTCCGGTTCGCGGCGTCTGTCCCGAATATGGCGAGATGCGTAACGAAGTCCCGTCGGAAGGCCGATGGATCAATGCCGAAGATGAACTGGAACGCCGCCGCGTGATCTTTCTCGGTGGCCGGTTGAAGGAGCAGCTATTCAGCGGCCGCCCCGCCGTTGGCGAAACGGTCCTCGTGTCGGGCGTTCGCTTCACGGTGATTGGCGTGATGGCCCGCAAAATCCAGCTCAGCAACTATTTTTCGAGCGACGACGAATCGTCCTGGATCCCTTACTCCGCTGCCGGCGACTTGTGGAACACTCGCTACGCCGCCGTCATGGTCTTCGAGCCCATCGCTCCCCAGTTCGAAAAGAAAGCCATGGCGCAGGTACTCGCGGCGGTCGCCACTCGGCAAAACTTTTCGCCCACCGATCCCAAGGCATTTCAAATGTTCGGCCGCGACGAATTCCGCCCGGTCATTGACGCGCTCACCATCGGCTTGCAGGTACTGCTCACGTTTATCGGGACATTAACTCTGGGTATCGGCGGCGTCGGCGTGATGAACATCATGCTCGTCTCGGTCGACGAGCGCATTCGCGAGATCGGACTTCGTCGCGCCCTGGGCGCCCGCAAGCGCCACATCAAGCTGCAATTCCTGGCCGAGACGCTGCTGATCATGCTGATCGGCGGAGCGATCGGAGTGTTGCTTTCCTACATAATTTCGTGGGCGGTCGGTACTCTGCCCATGATGGGGCCGCTATTCGAAGACGATTCCGGCCAGGGCGACATCCACCTGCGCATTTCGCTCATGACCGTGGCGCTATCCGCCGCCGTGCTTCTGGTCGTGGGCGTGATCAGTGGCCTGGTGCCTGCCCTGCGCGCGTCGAAACTGGATCCCGTCGAAGCTTTGCGCTACGAGTAGTCCTGACTATTTCTTATGAGGCCAGGAAAAGCGCCGCCCAACAATGCACTTCACCAGCAAATGATCGGTGGCGTGCGTTGTCCCCACGCCGACGCCGAAGTTGAACTCCCAGTCCGGTCCAAAATCTACGTCGATGGTGGGGACGAATTGCTGCTGCTGGTCGCGGAGCGCGTCGAACCCGGAGAGTGATCCATAGGACGCGTAATACTCCAGCCCCCCGGCAATCTTCTTGGTGAAGTCATAGCTGAATTTCACGTTCGGCGAGAACTCCACACCCTTGTTCACGCTCGGCCCGTGAAATGACCTGTCCAGCGCCGGATTGAACGCGAGATACCACGGTCCGATCTTCTTGTCGATGATCGGACGAATTTCCCAAGTCCAGGTGTCCGGGGAAAATGCAGCCCGTTGATACCCAATCTCCTGCGACAAACTCACGCCCACCGGCCAGTGCCAGCGCTCCGGAACCCGCACCCGTGGCCGGATGTGATCCCCCACCCACTGCCAGCCGCTATCCGGCTGAATGCTGGTGAACACGTAGAAGCCAACTTCCGCCCAGTCGTTGATCCCCTGCGTGATTTCCAGCGTCTCGTGTTCGGCGTGATTGGTGGGCAGCACGCCGTCCTGCACGGTCTTGCTGCCGTCGATGGTGAAGTTGGAATGAATCTCCACCATGGTCGAGCGCGGCGCGACCGTATCGACGCCATAGACCTGGATTTCGTAGTTGTCCTGCGCCTTGACCGCACGGGGAGTCAGCAGGCAAAGAATCGTGATGACGATGACGGCGAGAATCTGTGCTGGACGCGCCATGGGCAAGGGCCATTCTCTGGCCGCCCGACACCACGCGCGACCATCTGGTTCCATCATGCACGGTTTTCGCAGAAACGCGCAACCGCGGCCAATTCGCAGGAACCCGCGAATGTGGCGTCATCCCGAACGCGCGCGTTTCCCCAGCGCGCGGAAGTATCTCGCCTGCACAAAATAAGTCGTTTCGCCGAAATGCAGCTCGCGGGAACTCCGCGCTCCGTCCGGGTGTCTGATCTCCCAGACACGCGTGCCTGAGAGGAGCAAAACACTATGGCGTTCTCCATGGCAGGCGGAGGCCCGTCCCGGCCTCAAATCAATGTCACCCCGCTGATCGACGTGCTGCTTACGCTGATCGTCGTGTTCATGGTCGTCGTCTCCATGGACAAGGAATATCAAGAAAAGACGCAAATCCCGCAGCCCGATCAGAAGCAGACTGCAAACGCTCCGCCTCCCGTGCGTACTGTCGTCATCGAGGTGGCTTGGACCGGAAAAGATCAGTCGCCAGTGGTGAAGATCAATCGCGAGGATGTCCGATGGGATGACCTGTACGAGCGCCTTTCCCGCATCTACCTGACGCGCGCCGAGAAAGTAGCGTTCGTCCGCGGCGACAAGGATGTCGACTTTCAGTACGTCGCCGAAGTCATCGACGTGGCCCACCATGCAGGCGTGGACCGCATTGGCCTGCTGACGCAAGACCGGATGGTGGAGGGAGAGTGACCCCCAGCGGTGACGATCGTCACCTTCCTGCGAGGCCAGGAGATGGTGAAATGATTCCAGGGACTGCCATGCTTCGAACGTGGCGCAGACCGCCGAAGCTCTTCAGCGACTTCAATACGCTGCAGTTCGCCAGCGTCATGGTGATGGTAGTGCTCGTCCCGCTCGTTGTGTCGATGGTGCAGACCCCACCTTTTCACTGTGGCGGCCCTGAACTGCCGAAGGTCTCTCATCCAATCTCAATGGCTGGCGCCGCACGCGAGGACGCATTGAGCATAGTCATCTCTCGCGATGGCCGAACTTATTTCGGCACCGATGAAATTGACCCCAATTCATTGCTGGAGAAGATCGCGGAGCGCCTCAAAGATCGCGGCGTCGAGCGAAAGGTCTACATCAGGGCTGACATCGATGCACAGTGGCGTGCGGTGAAGCCCGTGCTGGATGGAGTACGCTCGGCGGGCATTTTGAGAGTAGCGTTCCTCGCGGATCAGCGAAGGGCAACCGTATCTGCTCATCCTTAACGTCTACTCCCTCGCTCTGTTCTTAATCCAAATCGGCGTCCCCACAAACCCAAACGCGTCGCGAATCCGGTTTTCCAGAAATCTCTGATACGAAAAATGCAGCTTCACTGCCCGGTTGGTGAACAGCACGAATGTGGGCGGGGCCACTGATGCCTGCGTCATGTAGAGAATCTTCACCCGCTGCCGCATGGGCACCGAAGCGCGCTCGAAATCCACTTTCTCAATAAACCGATTCATCTCCGACGTGGGGATGCGCTTGCGCCGTTCGTCGGCCACTTGCTCGAGTAAAGGAAGAATTTGCTCTGTGCCCTTGCCGTTCTGCGCCGAGATGAAGACCACCGGAGCGTAGCTCAGGAACTTCAATTCGTACCGCAGGCGCTCTTCGTACGCGCTGCGGTCGCCCGGACGTTTCGATTCGCGCATGCGATCCGCTTTGGTCGGCCTGCCGGTTTTGGGCTTTCCGCTGATCACCAAATCCCACTTGTTCACGACGATGATCACCGAACGCCCGCTCTCATGCGCATAACCTGCAATCGATGCATCGAGCTGGCTGACGCCCTCGGTCGCGTCGATCACTAGCAGCGCAACGTCGGCATCTTCCAGATGCTTGCGCGCCATCACCACCGATAGCTTCTCGGCCATCAGATGCGTCTTGCCCTTGCGGCGGATGCCGGCCGTATCGATGAATCGAAAGGTTCGCCCATTGCGTTCCACAACCTCATCCACTGCGTCTCGTGTCGTGCCCGGAATCGGAGAAACGATCGCCCGATCCGATCCCGTCAGGCAATTCAGCAGCGTGGATTTCCCCACGTTCGGATGCCCGATGATGGCCACCTTTACCTCAGTCGTTGGTTGTTGGCCGTCGGTCGTTGGCTCTGCGCCGGTTTCCTCTGTGACCTCTGTGTCCCCGGTGGTGAGGCTTTCCTGCGGAAACTCGGCAATCACCGCGTCCAGCAGATCATCCACCCCGCGCCCGTGCTCCGCGGAAATTGCATACATCTGCTTCACACCCAGCCGATGAAAGTCATCGACCATGCCGATCTGTTTTTCGCTATCCGCCTTGTTCACGGCGAGAAACAATGGCCGGTTGGCCTTGCGCAGCAACCGCACCAGTTCCATATCTGGCCCTGCGAGTTCCGTGCGCCCGTCCACCACCATCACAATCGCTGCCGCTTCGTCGAGCGCCACCCGCGCCTGGCGAAAAATCTCCGACGGAATCAGGTCCTTGTCCTCAGGCAGAATTCCGCCCGTATCGACAATCCGAAACCTCCGCCCGCGCCACTCCGCCTCGCCATACAGTCGATCGCGCGTGATGCCGGGCTCGTCGCCCACAATGGCCCTCCGCGATCCCACAATGCGGTTAAACAGAGTGGACTTGCCCACGTTCGGCCGTCCGACGATGGCGATGAGCGGAGTTGTTGAGGATCTTGTCGACATGAGGCTTGCGCGGTCCGGCGGATGTTGACGAGCCTGCCCTTCTCTGCGCGAATAGCTATTATAGAGACTGCCGTGCCTCCTCCCTCGAAACCCGCTTCATTTCCGGCGTCGAACACCTCGACTGCGGACGGCAGCACTGCCTCCCTTTACCAATTCTTCGCTCCCGGCGGAGTCCTCTCGCGCAACCATCCTGCCTACGAATTCCGCCGCGGACAGTTGCAGATGGCCCAGGCCGTCGAACAGGCGCTTGAAGAAAAGCGCCACCTGATCGTGGAAGCCGGCACCGGAACCGGCAAAACGCTCGCCTATCTCGTGCCCGCCATCCGCTCCGGCAAGCGCGTCATCGTCTCTACCGGAACCAAGAATCTTCAGGAGCAACTTTTCTACAAAGATGTCCCATTCCTCGAAAAAGCCCTCTTCGGCGAGTCAAGCGACCGCCGCCTCTCCGTCTGCTACATGAAGGGCCGCAACAATTATCTCTGCCGCAAGAAGCTCTACGACCTGACCGATCAGCCGGTGCTCAGCGGCCTCGAGGAGATCGAGCAATATCGTGCCATCGCCGCCTGGGAAAAGAACACTTCCACGGGCGACCGCGCCGAACTCGCAGAACTCCCGGAAGCGAGCCTGCTCTGGCACAAGCTCGACGCGCGCGCCGACGCCTGCACCGGGCAGAAATGCAGCCAGTTCGACCGCTGCTTCATCACCGAAATGCGGCGCAAGGCGATGGAGAGCGACATCATCATCGTCAATCACCATCTGTTCTTCGCCGACCTCGCCATCAAGTTGCAGGCCGACGGCGCGCCCGACGCGGGCATTCTCCCCGAAGCTGCCGCCGTGATTTTCGACGAAGCGCATGAACTCGAAGACGTCGCCGGGAATTATTTCGGAATTATGGTCAGCAATCTGCGCATCGACGAACTGGCGCGCGATGTTGAAAGTTCGCTGCAGCACAATCGCATCCTCTCGGCCTCGCTCTCGGGCGCGCTCGGCAGCCTGCGCGAGCGCTCGCAACTGTTCTTCTCGGTGCTGCCCCCCGGCGAAGGCCGCTTCGCCTTTGATACCCGCCGTGAATTTCTGGAAGAAAACGGCGATGAGTTCTCAGCGCTGAATCAGTCGCTGACGCGGCTTGCCGGCGAGTTGGAAGGTCTTCCGCAAAAGCCCGAAGAAGTGTTCAACTTCGTGCGCCGCACGCAGGAAATTCAGGTGCAGCTCAGTTATGCGCTCGAAGCTGAAGATCGCAATACCGTCTTCTGGATCGAGCGCCGCGGGACGCGCACATCCCGGGAAGGGCACGGCTTCAGCCGTGCCGGGAGCGATCACTCCGGGAAGGGACCTTCAGCCCCTCAGAGTGCGCCCCGCCGGCAGCATGTCTTCCTCCAGGCCACACCGATTGATGTCGGTCCGATTCTACGAGAATGTTTGTGGTCGAAGTTGGAAACGGCGGTGCTCACTTCCGCCACCCTCGCGGTCGGTGGCGGATTCGATTACATCCGCCAGCGTCTCGGCTTCGAGCATGCCCGCGAATCCGTCCTACCCTCGCATTTCGACTATCAGAGTCAGGCGCTTCTCTACGTTCCGCCCGATCTCCCCGATCCGCGCACGCCGCAGTTTCTCGCTAAAGCTTCGGAGCGCATTCGTCGATTGCTCGAAGTAACCCGCGGCCGCGCGTTCGTCCTGTTCACCAGCTATGCGCAGATGAACGAAATCCATCAGCGGCTTCTGGGTGAGTTGGAGTTCCCGATTTTGCGCCAGGGAGATGCCCCTAAAAGCGCTCTGCTCGAGGAGTTTCGCCTGACGCCCAACGCCGTGCTGTTCGCAACGTCCTCGTTCTGGCAGGGAGTGGACGTGCAAGGGGAGCAGCTGAGTTGCGTCATTATCGACCGCCTGCCCTTTGCCGTGCCCAGTGATCCGGTCGTGGCCGCGCGGGTCAAAGCCATCGACGCTGAAGGCGGCAATGCTTTCTTCCAGTATCAGGTGCCCGCCGCCGTCATCACGCTCAAACAAGGCTTCGGACGCCTCATCCGCTCCCTCCACGACCGCGGCCTGCTCGTCCTGCTCGACAACCGCATCCTGAAGAAGCAATACGGTCGCACCTTCGTCGACAGTCTTCCAAACTACAAGAGGACCACCGACATGAGCGCGGTGGAAGAATTCTTCGGAGTGGGAAGCTGAAGTCGGCTATCTGAGAAGTTTCATTCCGGAAGACTTTGCCGCGATCTGATCGAACGTCACGGTGTGAAGGCAGCCAGCCGCACCCCCGCTCCGCTCAATCAAATAATCGGAGAAGCCGGCTACGCCAGACTTGAACTTGAGAAACGCTTGCCACGCGACCTCTCTGTTTTCGATCACCAGGCTGTCGCTTTGAAGCAAGATCTCTAGAACCGGTGTGACCTCATCCTTTCCGAAATCGTAAACTGACCTCAATACCCAGACCAACTCAGCGAGGACGATGAGCGAGACGAAGCCCGGAGATTCTTTCGACAGTGAATCCAGCAATTTAATCGCAGATCGCGTCTGCGCGGGATCATCATGGGTGACATAGCGAACGATAACGTTTGTGTCCAACCCAATCATCGCGATCGAGCCGCGCCCCGCGCGATCGCAGCCTCCATCTCTTCGATGGTCGCGGGGTTGTGCCTCCGCCTCTTGAACATTCCCTTCAATTCCCGCAGAGAGCGAGTTTGAGCGACGATACTGAACCGACCCTTCTCATCTTCCACGAATTCGATCCGAACACCGGGTTCCAGCCCCATCGCTTCTCGTACTCGCGCGGGAACTGTGATTTGTCCTTTAGAGGTCATAGTCGCCGAGGCCATCGCGTCTCCTTACGAAAGTAAACATTCCTTACATAATGGTAAGGATACATGAAAACAGAAGTCAAGAGTACCCTTTCGCTTGGCTTTACTGCCTCATCCCCGGCATCACCTGCACCACCACTCCCGAAGGATTCCCCTTGTCGTGATACACCCGTTCCGTCGCCTTCACGAAGTCGTTCGGCTTCGCGTCCGGAATATTCACAAATGTCTGCGGATTGCGGTCGGTGAGCGGAAACCACGAACTCTGCACCTGCACCATGATGCGGTGCCCGCGCCGGAACGTGTGGTTCACGTCCTGCATGTGAAAGTCGACTTCTTCCACTTTGCCGGGCATAAATGCTTCCGGCTTCTCGAAGCTATGACGGAACTTCCCGCGGAACGGCTCGCCGCGCACCAGTTGCTGATACCCACCCATGGTGAACGATGGCGCTCCCACGTCTTTCCGCGGCCGCTCGCGATCCTCCGTTCGCGGCGCATCCTGCTTGCTGTCGGGATAATCCGCCGGATACACGTCGATCAGTTTTACGTCCCAATCGGAATCCGTCCCGCTGGTGGAAACAAAAAGCCGCGGGGTGAGCGGCCCCACGATGGTCACATCCTCCTGCAGGACCGCGGACTGGAAAGCCAGTACATCCGTTCGGCTGTCGGCGAAGCGCTGGTCCGAGAGCATGTATTCTTGCGGAATATTCAGCGCGGTGTAATTCACGAACGGCACCGGCTTGGCAGGATCGCTCACGTACTCATCGAACGCCGGAGTCTCCCCGCCGGGCGCGTCAAATGACAGCTCGCCATTCGTGTGGAAATACAAGGTCTTCTTGGCAGCTTCTTTCGGCGGCCATTCGCCATACTGGCGCCACACATTCGTCCCCGTCTCGAAGACGTATGCCTTTGGCAGTTTGGCATCTTTTCCACCTCGCAGATATTGCTCGAAGAACGGGAACAGAATGTTCTTGCGATAGTATTCGCCGGTGTTCGATCCAAATTCGACCCGCCCCAAGTGATCGCCGTCATAACGGGCCCAGCCCCCGTGCACCCACGGTCCCACCACCAGCGCGTTGAAAATCCCTGGATTCTGGCTGTCGATGGCGTGAAAGGTGGTAAAGGGACCCTGCAGATCCTCGGCATCGAACCACCCGCCCACCGTCAGCACCGCGCAATGAATGTTTTTCATGTGCGGAGCCAGATTGCGCGCCTTCCAGTAATCGTCATACGTGGTATGCCGCAACTGGTCTTCGAAAAGCTGGATCCTGCCATCCATCAGCTTCGGCAGATTCCCCGTCGGCCCGGCTTTCAGGAAGAACTCGTAGCCGTCTTTGGTAGCGAATTCGAACGGCGCGGAATTCTTCGGTGGTAGCAGCGGATTTTCCTGCAGCTTGAAGAAATTGTAGAACCCAAAATTGGATGCCAGCATGAATGCGCCGCCATGGTAGCCGTCGTCACCCATGAATAAGTCCGTCATCGGCGCCTGCGGCGACGCGGCTTTTAGCGCGGGATGCGAGTCGATGATGCTGGCCGACGTATAGAACCCCGGGTATGAAATCCCCCAGATGCCCGCGTTTCCGTTGTTGTTCGCCACATTCTTCAGCAGCCAGTCGATGGTGTCGTAGAGATCGCTCGCATCATCTACGTCCTGTTTGGACTTTTTGTCGTCGACGTGCGGGCGCATCTCCAGAAACTTTCCCTCCGACATGTAGCGCCCCCGCACATCCTGGAATACGAAAATGTACCCGGCTCTGTCGAAATCCGGCGATGGCCCCAGCGAATTGCGGTACAGGTCGACTCCGTACGGCCCTACGCTATAGGGCGTGCGGTCGATCAAGAACGGATATGTCCGCGACGTGTCCTTCGGCACATACACCGAAGTGAACAGGTGCGCGCCGTCGCGCATCGGAATGCGGTACTCGTACTTGGTGTAATGTTCCTTGATGTTGTACTCCGGACCCTCCGCGGTCTGCGCCCATGCGCCTGCCGTCATCAGAACTGCCAGACCAATCATCCAGGTGCGACATACCATACCGGTGCCTCCTCTACGAATAGCGGAATAGGCAAGCTACATTCGCTCGCCAAACAGAGTCAAGCGAGGCCCCCGCGCTGCTCCAGGCGTTACAATAGAAATTCATCTGAAATCGCGCTTCGGGCCTGTTTTTCCGTCGCGCTGCCGGGGGAGTATGTTCGAGGTTACTGTCGAAGATTCGTTTGCCGCGGGCCACTACCTGCGCAACTACAAGGGCAAGTGCGAGAACCCGCACGGCCACAATTACAAGATTCGCGTCACGCTGGCCGGAGCCGAGCTCGACAAGGCCGGCCTCCTGCTCGACTTCAAAGACCTGCGCGAGGTCATGAAGCACGTCATCGAGCGGCTCGATCACCAGATGATCAACGACATCGAGCCCTTCACCGTGATTAACCCCTCGGCCGAGAATCTGGCCAAGTATTTCTACGACGAATCCAACACGCGCCTGCACACAAAGACCAACGGCCGCGTGAGAGTCAAAGACGTAACCGTGTTCGAGACCGACACCACGACCGCAAAGTATTCCGAGTAGGCCCCGGTAGATCAGCACAAGCCGAAAGCCGACGGCTGAGAGCTGAACCGCTGTTTCATGCAAATCACCGAGATTTACAAATCGCTTCAGGGCGAATCCACCCACGCCGGATTACCGTGCGTCTTCGTCCGCCTCACCGGGTGCAACCTGCGCTGCACCTGGTGCGACAGCGAATACACCTTTCAGGGCGGACGCAAGATGACCCTGGCCGAGGTGCACGACGAAGTTCTCCGCCTCAGCCCCAACGGCGGTCTGGTCGAAATCACCGGAGGAGAGCCCCTTCTGCAGGAGCGCGAGGCCGTCCCCCTTATGCAGAACCTGCTGGACGACGGCTACACCGTCCTGCTCGAAACCAGCGGAGAACGCCCCCTGGAGCGCGTTCCGGCAAAGGTCATCAAGATTGTCGACGTGAAGTGCCCCGATTCCGGCGAAGGTGATACCTTCCTTCCCGAGAATCTGGAGTTTCTGCGGCCGCACGACGAAGTCAAGTTTGTGCTCGCCAGCCGCACCGACTACGATTTCGCTCGCGACTTCACCCTGCGGCACCGGCTAGCCACGCGGGTGAACGCCGTGCTGTTTTCGCCAGCCTTCCGCAAAGACGCCAACGGAACCCGCAGCGCCTCGCATTGCCTGCTCAATCCGCAGGAACTGGCCGAGTGGATGATCGCCGACCACGTCCCCGCCCGCCTCGGCCTGCAATTGCATAAGTTCATCTGGGACCCTGCGCTGAAGGGTGTGTGAGGCGTGAGACAAGCTTGGCATCGCAACGAGTCTGGATTCATGAGAATCTTGGTCGTGCCGATTTGGCTCGAGAAGATTAGGTCGAGAACATTGGGTCGAGAAAAATGAGGTCGAGAAAAATGAGGTCGAGAAGATCGGGTCGAGAACACTGGGTCGAGAACAATGGGGGTCGAGAAAGTGGGGCGTACAGATGGGGTCGAGAACTGGTTGTGCCCATCCCTTGTGACGCGGATTTTGGGTGGCGCAGCGCTTCAGCGCTGCGACCGGCGCTAGGTTTGGAGGGGCTTTAGCCCCCGAGGTGCGCTTCCGCGGTAATCTGAACCAATGTCATCCTCCTCCAAATCCCGCGCCGTCGTCCTCCTCAGCGGAGGCATGGATTCCTGCGTCTGCGCCGCCCTTGCGGCCCGCGAATACGATGCCGCCGCCGTCCACATTAGCTACGGCCAGCGCACCGAAGAGCGCGAGCGCAACTCGTTCCTCGCCATCTGCGAGCGCCTCAAAATCCGCGACAAACTCGTCGTCCGCAATGAAGCTCTGCGCGCCATCGGAGGCTCGGCCCTCACCGACCAGCAGATCGCCGTCCCCGACTCCCACACGCTCGGGCAAGGCATTCCGGTCACTTATGTGCCCTTCCGCAACGCGCATTTTCTGGCGGTAGCGGTAAGTTGGGCCGAAGTCCTTGGCGCTGAAAAGGTCTACATTGGCGCCGTGGAGCCCGACAGTTCCGGCTATCCCGACTGCCGCCCGGCCTATTACCAGGCCTTCAATCAGGTGGTGAAAGCTGGTACCAAGGAAGGCTCCATCCAGATCGTCACCCCCCTCATCGCCATGCGCAAGCTGGAGATTATCCGCCTTGGCCTTGAATTGGGTGCGCCCTTCGATTTAACTTGGTCATGCTATAGCCGCGAGGATCAGGCCTGCGGTGTCTGTGACAGTTGTGCCCTGCGGTTGCGCGCCTTTGCCGCCGCGGGAGTTCGGGACCCGATCCCCTACGCGGTCAGGTAAAATTGTTGGTTTCCGATTGCTGATTGAGTGCCGCCGAGTCGCGGCGCGAATCGCCTCAATCAACGATCAGCAATCCACAATCTGGAAATACCTTCGGCCGGGAGGCCAAACATGAAGAAACATCTCGCAATCTTCCTCTTAATCCTACTCGCAACCGCGCTGAGTGTTCCTTCCGCGTTCGCGCAAGCTGCCGGATCCGTGAAGGGCGTCTGTAAAGACGCTCAGGGCGCCCCCATTGCCGATGGCGTGGTGGTCTGGGCCAACCAGGACAACGGGCAGAAATACTCCCTCAAGACCAACAAGAAGGGCGAGTACTTCTCCCTTGGCATCTCCCCGGGTAAATACAACGTGACGTTGTACAAGTCCGCCGACGACCAGAAAGCCGGCAAGGAAATATTCCACCAGAACGGCTTCCCCGTTCAGATCGACGAAAACACCCTCGATTTCGATCTGAAAAAGGAACAGGAGAACACCGCCAAGGGTCAGGGCCTTTCCCCTGAGCAGTTGAAGCAAATGCAGGAGCAGCAGGCCAAGGCGGCAAAGGAAACCAACACCGTCAAGGCGCTCAACGACAAGCTGAACGCCGCCAAGACCGCCGCCGACGCGGGCGACTACGACACCGCCATTGCTGCCCTCACCGAAGCCAACCAGCTCGATCCCAGCCGCGATCTCGTCTGGTTCAAGCTGGGCGACTACTACCGCATGTCCTCGACCAAGCAGACCGACTCCGCCGAAAAGCAGAAGCGCCTCGATTCCGCCGTGGAGGCTTATCAGAAGGCCGTCGACATCAAGAAGGGCATCCAGAACGACAAGGATCCCAACGCCGCCAAGAACCTGGCCGCCTACTACAACAACCTGGCCGACGCGCTGAATAAGGCCCACAAGGTCGACGATGCCGTAAAGACCTACGAAATGGCAGCCCAGGTCGATCCCACGGCGGCGGGCCAGTCGTTTTTCAACATTGGCGCGGTCTACACCAACGCTGGACGCGTGGACGACGCCATCACCGCTTTCGACAAAGTCATTGCCGCCGATCCCAATCGTGCCGACGCCTACTACTGGAAGGGCGTCAATATGATTGGCAAGGCCACCCTGCAGGGGAACAAGATGGTCGCGCCTCCGGGAACCGAGGAGGCATTCCAGAAGTATCTGGAACTCGCCCCGACCGGAACCTATTCCCAGCCCGCTAAAGACATGCTGACCAGCATCGGAGCCTCGGTCGAGACCAGCTTCGGCAACAAGAAGAAAGCGACCAAGAAGTAGCAATTTAGCCCAGCTTTATCAATTACTTACGGGCGGCCATCACGGGCCGCCCGTTCTTTCTATGTGGGTTACGAAGGGTCCTGACCTTACTGTCCTCGCCTCCCGCCTCGCCTCGCGGTACATTGAATTCAGAGCATTTCTTCCCTTGTCTGTGGTGTGTGCATTCCAAGTGTGAGGTCGAATGGCAGCACCCACCATCGCTCCAATTTCCGTCGCTCTGGAAGACTTTTCCGGAGGCGGACGCGTCGCAACCCCGGCTTTGCTGAGCGCCATGTTGCGCGCCGCTGACAAGATCAGCGACCTGATTTTTTCTCCCGGACGCCCGCCGCAAGTCCAAGTTTATGGGCAGATGATTCCCGTGCAAGTGCCGGGCTTCACGCTGCTTACTGCGGATGACACGCGCCACATCGCCGCCGATTTGATCGGCGACAACAAGCAGGCCATCACCACCCTGCGCGAACACGGCGCCTGCGACATCTCCTTCGGATTGCCCGGCATGGCCCGCTTCCGCGTCAATATCTTCATTCAGCGCGGCAGTTGCGCCGTGGTCATGCGCGTCATTCCCACGCAGATTCCCGACTTCGCCTCACTGCGTCTGCCCGAGCAACTCTCCGACATCACCAAGCTGCGGGACGGCATCGTGCTGGTCACCGGCGCGGCCGGCTCCGGCAAGTCTTCGACTCTAGCCGTGCTCCTTGATCTGATCAACCGCGAGAAGTATTACCACATCATCACCATCGAGGACCCGATCGAATTCCTGCACAATCACAAGTGCTCGACCATTCATCAGCGCGAACTGCACAGCGATACGCCCAGCTTCGCCCACGCCTTGCGTTCCGCCATGCGCCAGGCTCCGAAAGTCATTCTCGTCGGCGAAATGCGCGACCGCGAGACCATTGAGATCGTGCTCGAAGCCGCCGAGACCGGGCACATGGTCTTCTCTAGTCTCAACACCATGGACGCTTCGAAAACCGTGGAGCGCATCGTCAGTTCGTTTACACCCGCCGAGCAGCAGTCCGTGCGTGAGCGCCTCGCGAAATCGTTCCGTTACATCATTTGCCAGCGCCTGATTTCCAAAGCCGACCGCAGCGGGCGCGTCCCCGCCTTCGAAATCCTCAAGGCCAATGCCCGCACCCGCGAATGCGTCGAAAAGGGCGAGCGCGAAAACAAAACTTTGCTCGACGCCATGAAAGCCGGCGCCTCCGAAGGCATGCAGTACTTCGACGGTGAAATCGCCGAGCTTGTCCACGAGCGCCTGGTCGACCTCGAAACCGGCATCTCCTTCGCCAGCAACCCCGCGCTGCTCGGCCAGGAACTGGCCCGGTAAAAATCGGGACCCTCGTTGGCTTCGTCTTGCTCTGGCGCAGTTTCTGACGCCGGGAATCCCGTATCATCTCTCCATGGCCGACCAGGCTCGCCCGGGGATTCTCAGTTTCGAAGCCGCCCGCCGCGTCGTGGAAGAACATGCCGCTGGCATTCATCGTGTCGCAACTGAGACCATTCCTCTTCTCGCTGCCCCGGGCCGAGTTCTTGCCGAACCCATTTCCGCCGACCGCGATTTCCCGCCCTTCCCGCGCTCCGCGCGCGACGGCTATGCCGTCCGCTCCGCCGATTTGCCGGCGACCCGAAACGTAATCGGCGAAGTCAAAGCCGGCGAGGCCCTGGAGAACATCCCGTCGGAAGTCGCTTCTGGCCAAGCCGTCTCCATCATGACCGGTGCACCCGTCCCCGCTGGTGCCGACGCCGTCGTGATGGTCGAGCACACGACACCGGAAGGCGAGAATGTCACCATCACCAAACAACCCGCGCCCGGAGAAAACATCGTCCCCCGCGGCGCTGAGGCCCGGCAGGGAAGTCTTCTGCTGGATCGCGGCACTCGCCTCACCGAAGCCGCCATTGCCCTGGCCGCGTCCGTTGGCAAGTCGCGCCTCCAGGTTTTCCAGCGCCCGCGCGTGGCCGTCCTTGCCTCCGGCGACGAAATCGTCGAAGTCGACTCCACTCCCGGCCCCACCCAGATCCGCAACTCCAACAGCTACTCCCTCGCCGCGCAGATCACTAGAGCGGGCGGCCAGCCCATAATCCTGCCCATTGCCCCCGATGAACCGCTCATGCTCCGCCGCCTGGTCGAACGCGGTTTCCAGTCCGATCTTCTGCTGATGACCGGCGGCGTCTCCATGGGACGCTTTGACCTTGTCGAGCAAGTCCTGACTGAGATGCGCGCCGAATTCTTCTTCACCGGCGCCCAAATCCAGCCCGGCAAGCCGATCGTCTTCGGAAAATGTCCGTCTGGCGCCGACACTCCTGCCCGCGTGACGGAGCCCAAATATTTCTTCGGCCTCCCCGGCAATCCCGTCTCGACCATGGTGACTTTCGAACTTTTCGCCCGGCCCATGATCGAAGCTCTCGCCGGAATGCAACCCGCGAAGCTGATCTTCCAATACGTCCGCCTCAAAAGCGAAATCCGCGTCAGGACCGGACTCAAGCGTTTCCTCCCCGCCGTCCTCTCCGGCGAATTTGAGAACACGTCCGTCGAACTCGTCCCCTGGCAAGGCTCCGGTGACCTCGCCGCCACCGCCCGCGCCAACTGCTACCTCGTGATCCCCCCCGACCGCCCCCAAATCCCCGCCAACGAATTCGTCCCAATCCTGCTCCGCCCGTGAATCCCTCCGTGTTCCCCCGTGTCCTCTGTGGTGACGGTGTTACGCCGTCGCCGTCTTTGACTGGGTACCGGGTACCGGGTACTGGGTACTGAGAACTGAGTACTGAGAACTGAGAACTGAGAACAATTCCCCCCCTCCTGTAAACTAATCCTTCGCATGCCCAAGCTCTCCCACTACGACTCCGCTGGCCGCGCCCGCATGGTCGACGTTTCCGGCAAGTCTGCGACCCGCCGCGAGGCCCAGGCCAGCGCGCTCGTCGCCATGAAGCCCGCCGTGCTCGCCGCGCTTCCCAGCAATCCCAAGGGCGATCCTCTCGAAGTCGCTCGCATCGCTGGCATCATGGCCGCCAAGCGCACTTCCGAACTGATCCCCCTGTGCCACCCTTTGCCGCTGGCGCTCGTTGATGTCGATGTCCGCGTGTGCGAGAATGGCGTCGCGATCACCTCCCGCGTCGCCACCACCGCCGAAACCGGCGTCGAAATGGAGGCTCTGGTCGCCGCCAGCGTCGCCGCGCTCACGGTGTACGACATGTGCAAGGCCGTCGATAAGGGCATTGAGATTCGCGAAATCGTGCTCGATCGCAAGTCTGGCGGCAAAAGCGGAGACTATCGGCGCAAGAAATAACTCATGGCCAACAACGTCAAGCTGCTGGTGGTCGACGACAATCCGATGGTGTTGGGGATGTTGCAGCACGCGTGGGCGTCGCTGTGCCAGATGACCACCGCCACCGACGCCGCCGATGCCCTGCTCAAGGCCGTCGATGATCCTCCCGAACTCGTCGTCTGCGACTACCGCATGCCCGGCATGGATGGCCGCCAGTTCGTCGAAAAACTCAAGAGCCGCCCCGCCACCGCGAATTTCTCCAGCGTCCTCATGGCCAGCAAAGCCGACATCGCGGAGCGCCTCTCCGCGCAGGACGCCGCCGACGAATATCTTGAAAAGCCCTTCTTCCTGAGAGACGCCACCCGCCGCGTCAAGCGCATCATCGACCGCATCGCGCTCGAAAAGATGGCCAAGACCGCTCCGTCCGACGGCGTGGTTCGCGGCAATCTCTCGCAGATGAACGTCATCGACCTGATGCAGTCCCTCGAAATGGGCCGCAAGAGCTGCCGCCTCTCGCTCACCAACGAAGGCGATAAGTGTGAAGTGTTCTTCGCGGAAGGCCAGGTCAAGCACGCCACCTACGGATCGCTCGTCGGCGACGAAGCCGTCTTCAAGGTGCTGCGCTGGACCGGCGGAAATTTCGAGCTCGATTTCGAAGGCAAGACCGACAAGGAAACCACGCAGCTCAACACCCAGGGCCTGCTGATGGAAGGCCTGCGCCTGCTCGACGAATCGCAGCGCGACACCGGATCGGAGCCCGAGCCGGCTGAAGAACCTGCCGCTTCTTCGCCGCCGGCGGCCGCTGCGCCAGTTGCTGCCCCCAGTGCTCCCGCCGCCGGCAAACACGACGAAGAGGAAGACGTGCTCCTCGATGGCTGATCCTGCCAGCCTCACCGCCGCCGTCGTCACGGTCAGCGATTCCAGCGCCCGCGGTCAGCGCGCAGATCTCTCCGGGCCTGCGGTGGCTCAAGCGCTCGAACGCCTCGGATTCACCATCATCGCCCGCGAAATTGTCCCCGACGGCGTCATCCAGATTCAGAACCTGCTCATCCGCCTCGCGCGGAAAGTCCGTCTCGTCGTCACCACCGGCGGCACGGGCATCGCTCCCCGCGACGTCACGCCCGAAGCCACCAAGGCCGTCTGCGATCGCCTGGTCGACGGCGTCGCCGAACGCATGCGCAGCGAGGGCCTGAAGAAGACTCCGTTCGCTGTGTTAAGCCGCGGAGTCTGCGGAGTTCGCGGCCGCGCGCTGATCCTGAACCTCCCCGGCAGCCCCAAAGGCGCCGTCGAATCTCTGGAAGCAATCGCCGGACTAATCCCCCACGCGCTGGACTTGCTCGCAGGAAAAACCGAGCACGCCTGAAATCACACAACCCCATGTAGGGACAGCCGCCCTCGGCTGTCCAGCCGCGACGATTTGTGTCGCGGCGGTCGTCGCGCAAACTCAATCCCAGGTGGCGCAACCCTTCAGCATTGCCATAGTGTCCTCGGTAGAACGCACGGCTTCACAGTTGCACCCTCTGCTTTTTGGTGGCGCAGCGGTTCACCGCTGCGACTGCGCCCAGCGCAAAGACTCAGGGCTTCAGCCCCTGAGGTGATCTCCCCACCACCGCCCTCCCCGGATACACCCCCTCCACCATCTTCCCGCCATCGATCAACACCGTCCCCGCGACCACCAGAAACTCCACCCCCACACTCGGCTCCATCGGTTTCTCAAACGTGGCCCGATCACCGATGGTCGATGGGTCAAACACAACCACATCCGCATCCGCCCCTTCTTGCATGCGTCCTTTCGCGTGCGCCGACGCTGTTGACCGCTCCAGAATCTGCGCCGGCATCAGCGTCATCTTCTGCAGAGCCTCCATCAGCGTCAGCGACTTCTTCTCCCGCACATATTGCGCCAGCACGCGCGCAAAGCATCCCGCATTCCGCGGATGCCCCGGCGCTCCGTCACTAGCAATCATCACCAGTGGATTCCCGATCACCGAGTCCACAACCTCCTGCGTGTTCGAAAATATGAGCACCGGCCGGGATCTGCTCGAATTGTGCAGCTCGTCAAACCGCTCTTTGGTGAGATGCTCGCCCGAATCTGGCAAAACAAGATTGCCATAGTCGATGCCTTGCCGCTCACGCCATCCGGGATTAAACACCGCTGAGTTGATCGCGGTCATCCCCGCAGTGTACGGGTACGCCTCCGTCGTCACGTCAAGACCTCGCGCCCGCGCGCCAGCCACCAGCGACAGGCATTCGGGAGCATCTCGTAAGCAAGTGCTGTTGATATGAACAATGTGCAGCGGCGCTCCGCTGATGGCCGCCGCGCCGATAACCTCCTCGGTTGCCTCGATCGCCGACCCCGGCTCCAAGCGCCCGGAACTGCGCATATGGGTATACACCGGCAGCTTGAGTTTGGCGGCCAGACGGAACATCTCAATCACTTCCAGCCGCGTCGCTCCCGGTGTGTACTGAATGCCCATGCCGATGCCCAGCGCCCCAGCTTCGATTTCCGCGCGCAGGCGATCCTCAATTTTCTGGATTTGTTCGGGAGTCGCGTGATCTTCCGTCGCCGGGCCAACCCTCGGAAGCAGTTCCGTTACCGCGGCGTCGGGGGCAAAAGTCTCCGGGGGAATGGGCGCCTCAAAGGCCAGCGCCCGCGCTGCAACGTGGCTCGCGGTCGTCCCATAGTGGATGATCGAATGCCCTGCCTTGAATTTCAAAAACGCCGCCACATCCGGCGCCCCGATTTCCATCTCCAGCGCTGTCGTCACCCCGTCGAATGCTTTCACCCGCTGGCTCGCCGGTTCTTGCCCATGCTCATGCAGATCGATAAACCCGGGCGCCACCACCAAGCCGGCAGCGTTGACCACTCGCTTGCCTTCCAGTTTCGTCGTCGCCACCCGCGCAATCTTTCCATCACGAATCCCCACGTTGCGGATCGCGTCCAACCCCGTCTCCGGATCCATCACGCGCCCGCCCTCAATCACCAGATCGTATTGCTGGGCCGCGGCCACGGCCGAAATCAAAAGCACGCAAACTCTCAGTACCATTCGCATAGGCCCCCGATCATACCAGCCGGAGTCATCGAGACGTAGCTTGCCTCTCCCCAACGAGACACAGCCCATTTTCATCACGTACACTAACCCTTCCGTTGAAGAAAATCGGACACATTCTCGCGCGCTACACCGCCTGGGTTCTTGGCCTCATGAAAGTGCTCGGGCTGTGGGGACCCTTCGTCATCGCCTTTGCCGACAGCGCTCTGCTCGGCATGCCGGTTGATTTTGTCGTCGCCACCTACGTCTATCAGGATCGCAAGCGATTCCTGCTCTACGTCTTCATGGCATCCGTGGGCTCGGCCCTCGGCAGCGTCCCGCTCTACCTGATCGGATATCTCGGCGGCGAAAAAGTCCTGCGCAAACGCATCTCCGAGGAACGCTTCCTCAAGATTCACCGCTCCTTCGAGCAGCATGAATTCTGGGCGCTGATGTTCCCCGGCATGCTCCCGCCGCCCATGCCGTTCAAGATTTTTGTATTGGCTGCCGCCGTATTTGAGATGAGATTTCGCGATTTCCTGATCGCGATCGTCGCCGGCCGCTTCGTGCGCTTCTTGGTGTTGGCGCTGCTGGTCCTGTGGTTCGGCCCGCAGATCATTCAACTGGTCGGCGGCGCCTTCAAGCGCCATCTGCTGTGGATTGCCGTCGGCGTCGCGCTCATCGCCGCCTTGGTGATTTGGCTCGTCCGCCGCAAGTCCGCTGCAACGGCAAACGAATCCCACCCCCGCCCTTTGTCATCCTGAGCGAAGCGAAGGACCTATGTATTTTGCTTGAGTCTAAGAAACGAAGGTGAACTACGCCGCTGCCTGTCCGCCATGCGACCGCTCCACCAGCGACTGCACCAGCACCGGCAGTCCAAAGAACGCCGCCGAGAAGAATAGATCGCTGGCCAGCGTGCCCCGGAAGAACGGAATCGCCATGGTGTACGACGTCATCAGCCCGCTCCAGTTGTGCGGGTACATGTCCCACGCCGCCCACACCGCAAAATTGCTGACCACGAAGAACGACACCGAACTCGCCAGCGCCGCGCCCGCTACCCGCCAGAACGTACTTTTCTCGCGCAACCCCGTCCCCATCCATAGGATCGCCGCATACCACGCCCACGTCACCAGTTGATCCCATCCCAGCGTGGACGTGTAGACCAGCTTGGTCAGGACCACATCCGTCGCTGCCAGCAGCGCCAGGGGGATCCACATCTGCCGCCGCGATCCGCGCGCCCCAAAATACAGCAGAGACGCCGCCAGCGGCGTTACGTGCCACACATGTGACGACAGGTTCAGGAACCGCGCTCCAATGGCCAGCAGAACGAATAGATAAGGCAGCATACTCACCTCGCGAGACGAATTCTTATTCTGGGCGCTAGAGCGCATGCGCGTCAAGTTTTGCGGCCCTCCGAACCCTGACGCTTTCCTCTGTGTACCCCTGTGCCTCCCCGTGGTTTCAGGCTCTTTTCGCCTTACAACTCCCTCTTCTCCACCCGCTCAATCTCCGTATCCGCCACCGGCTTGCTCCGGAACACGCTGAACCCGCTCACCTCTCGCAGCGCAAAGTTCACTGAACTCTGCGTCACCGGCAACTTCATAAATCGAAAATCCGCCTCATGCACGTCATGCAGTGAAAATGCCGGCCTCGCCTCCGCTCCCGTGCACTCCACCTTGATCCCGCTCATCTCAATTCCCTTCACATGCCGCAAAAAGAATCCATGCGCTGGCGTCGTCCCAAACATGGTCGGCTCCGGATACGCATTTTCTTTCTCGGGAATCTCCACCGCCGCCTCAGCCTGTGTCCCTCCGCCAGAATGCACAATCGTGATGTCGCTCAGTTTCACATCTTCAATCGGATGTCCCGGGATCCCGGCCAGGATCGAGGAAATCCTTGGCTCGGCCGTATTCACGCATGTCAGATCGCTGATCTGCAACCGCCGGATCACCCCCACCGCCGCGCCCTCCGGCCCGCGCATGCGGGCTCCCAGCCGCACAAAAATCGGTGCCGCATAGATCTCGCGCATCGTCACATTCGTAATGCACACATCCTCGATCACGGCGCCGTCTACGCTTTCAATCGCAAACCCGTGGCAGCCCTCGAACACGCAATTCGTTACCGTGAGGTTCTTGAACCCGCCGTTCGACTCGGTCCCAAACTTGATCCGCCCGGTCCGCCAGGCATCTTCAGCCCGCGCAAATGGCTTGCAACTCGCGTCCAGCAGGGACCCTTCCTGGTAGCTTCCCGTGACCAGGCAATTGCTGATCGTCACTTGCTCCGTAGCCCGCGCATAGCCAAGCGCAAAGGAACTCTTCAGGCAAATGCCGTCGTCCCACGGCGAATTCACGCTGCAATTCGAAATGTGCACATTCCGGCAGCAGTCGATATCCATGCCGTCGCGGTTCGTGTCGACGGTCAGATTGTCGATCGTGAAGTTATCCACTCCGGTCGCCAGAATCCCGAAGTGTCCGCCGTGCAGAATCGCAAAATCCCGCAGCAGCACGTTGTAGCAATTCTTCAGCGCGATCGCCTTGTTGCCCACGCCCGCATTTTCCGCGCGCGGCGCCTCCCGATCCCAGCCCCGGCTCAATCCCTTGCCCCAGATCAGCCCCGGTCCCGTGATCGCCACATCGTGCAGGTTCTCGCCCCAGATCAGGCTGTTGTGCCAGTGATTGTGTCCGTAGTCCTGATAGTGTTCCCACGGCGCATTCGATTCCGCGACATCGTAGCCCGTGCCGCCATCCGCGGGAGAGTCGGCCGCCAGGATCACCGCACCCGGCGACAAATACAGTGTCACCTTGCTCTTGAGATGGATGGAGTAGCAGCGATAACTGCCCGCCGGAAAATAGACAGTGCCCCCTCCGGCGTCAGCCGCCGCGTCGATCGCTTTGTTGACGGCAGGGCTGTCCAGCGCATGGCCGTCGCCCTTGGCGCCAAAAGTCGCCACCGGGAAAAAGACACTGGTTCCGGGTGACAAGACCGCATCCGCGCGCTCAGGCAACGCAACCAGCGCGCCGACCGCCAGTCCCGCAGTCGCGGCAGTGAGGAATTTTCGTCTTGATCCTTCGTCGGACGGCATGCAAACCTCCGAGATCCGCCGTGCCTACCTGCCCGGTTCCGGCACGACCTTCTGATTCGGCCCTTCCCCGAACACATCGCCAATCACGTGCAGATTCGCATCGAGCTTCACCCCTGCACCCAGCACTCGCCGTCCACCCCCCCGGTTCAGCGGCCCGCCCATCTGCGCATAGCGCAAATCCTGAAAATGCACGATGTAACCGCCCTCGGGCTCCAGCGGCTCGACTTCGGTGATCGGATACTGCGCCCAATCGAGATATGCCCGCCCCACATAAGATTTCTTCGCCGCCAGCGTGACCGCCGTCTCCTCCGGCTTGTAGCGAATCTCCAGTGCGCCGTCCGGATCCACTTCCGGCGCCAGTGCATCCACATCGGCCAGGGCGAAGAATTCGCGCGTCTCCACCACGCCCTGCCAATGAAATGGATTGATCCACACCGGATACGCCGAAACCCGCAGCGGATCCGCGTTGTTATAAGTTCGCGCGTCCAGGGCATTCAACGCCCGCCGATGCTCATAGTCGCGTATGCCCCACATCAGCACAATGCCCGCCAGCGCCAGCGTCGCCGCCACGCGTCCACGCGGTCCCCGCGCCCGCGCTCCGATTTCGCGGTCGATCTCCGCCGCGAACGCCGGAATCACCAGCCCCAGAATCATCAGCACCAGCATCACCGGCTCAATGATGAACACGATGTCCCACGAGTACCACTTCTCCGAAAACGGCCAGAACGGCCGCACTCCATAGTTATTCGTGAAGTCCAGCAGGATGTGGCTCAACCCGCCGAGCAGCGCATACAAGTAGAGCCAACCCCAGCGCGGTGGCAGATTCGGATCCCGTGTCTTGCGCCCGCGCCACCGCCACAGCAGATACACGAATCCCACCACCACAATGGCGTCCAGAAAAATTCCCAGAAACGAATGCGTGAATCCGCGATGATGCGCGAACCCGAACGCCGATCCCCGAAATCGGCTCAGCACATCCAGATCAGGAGCTTCCGCCGCCAGCGTCAGCGTCAGCGTCGCCAGCCCAGTCTTGCGATTGAGCCCGGCGCGGCCCATGCACGCGCCGAATAGAAAATGGGTAACCGGTTCCAAGTGTTCGGAGATTCTACGGTGTAGCAGCCCCACAAGCCAAGCGCGCTGCCACCTAAGCTTGCCGGGTGCCCCACTCAAGCCGCCCTATGGCTTGAGTGGGGATTTTCCCCCGTGTTCCCCCGTGTCCCCCGTGGTGAAGACTTGTCCTGCCCCTCACTCCATCGTCATCACCGCCACCCGCACCTCCCGCCACTCCTCGCACGGCTCGCCTTCCTCCACACACGCCTGAATCTCGATCTTCTCCTCCATCAGCAACTCCCACGCCTCCCGATACTTCTCATACTTCTTTTTCCCGCCCGTCGCCCGCAAATGCAGCGTCAACTTCTTCCCCACCGCGTCATACGGCAGGATGTACCACGCCTCCTCCGGAATCAGATACACCGCGAAAAAGTCCACCGTCCCCGGCTTATACCGCTTCCTCCCCGGACCCATCACATTCAGGCTGTACTCCGATTTCCTCCTCTTATAAATGGTCGACTTCACCTGCACCCGCCAGATCCTCGTCCCGCTCAGCACTCCCGCATCAAACTGCAGCGAGTCTCCCATCGGCTTCAACACTCCCATCCCGAGCCCCGCCGCTTTCGCCATGAACAACAATTCCACCCATTCCCCGCGCTTCTTGCACTCTTCAATCCACTGCTTTTTCTTCTGCATACTGCCCCCTTACTGTCACTATTCCCCTTCTCCAAATCTCAGTAAAGGTTATCCGTCACATACCCGCCTGTGGAAATCTCCCGCCCCCACTTACCCTCCACCGCATCAACGACTTACCCAAGAAATAGGCTTTTCATTTTCGGGACTGCCGGACCCAACTTAAGCCATCTCTAGAGTGTGGATGTTCCCCCCCGTTCCCCTCTGTGCCCCCGTGGTGAATGCCTTTCCCGGACCGCATCCCTGAAACCCGTACCATCCCTCACTTGAGTGGGGATTTTGACTTCCCCCGTGCTCCTCTGTGCCCTCCGTGGTGAATGTCTTTCCCGGGCCGCAGCCTCTCCCCGCCCCAATGCCAAACTCTCTGCCGCCGCCACCCACGTCCGAACCCACCACCCGTCCCCCCGGTCCCGGAGGGACCCCTGACCGTAGCCCGGCGTTTCAACGCCGGGTCTCAATCGAAAATCCCCCGCGTGCCGTAGGCACGCTTGATCCCTACCGTGAGCCCGGACCTGTGACGGCGGATTCTCACCTGCGCCAACTCCGTCGGGTGCCCCATTTCTGCCGCGCCCTTTGCGGCAGAAGTGGGGCCTTTGCCGATCATCGTTCCAGAAGGACTAGGAAGCGATACCAGACGAGAATCAAAGCGGCGCTGCGGAGCTGATGGAAGTGGAGTTAAAGAATGGTTAGAGATTCTGACCGGTGAAAGTCATTTTGGCGGTTCGACTCCGAGATTGAGACACGTTCGAACCGGTGAAACTGGTTTTGGTGGTCAGAACTTAGGTCGTGGGGCGAATGCAGGGTTTCCGAAACTGGGGTACGTTCCGTCGGTCCCCAGGTTGCCCCACCCTCGTCGCGGTTTTGCGACAGGGTGGGAACCCGCCAGGTTGCCCCACCCTCGTCGCGGTTTTTGCGACAGGGTGGGAACCCGCCGGTGCCGTCAGGCACCCCTGAAAATAGCCCGCCAGTTCACTGGCGGGTAGCCTGTAGATCTCAACCGTGTCCCGGAGGGACACCTGAACCCCGCTTCCTATCCGTTGAGAGAAAGACAACCTGAATCCCGGTGAACGTTCAGTCCGTCCCCACGTCTTCATGTTCCTCTGTGTCCCCCGCGTCAGAAGTGGGGCTTTTCATTTTCGGGGCTGCAGGTGCCCGTCCTCTGGCTCGAACGGGGATGTTCCTCCCCGTGCCCCTCTGTGCCCCCCGTGGTGAATGTCTTTCCTGGACCGCAGCCTCTCCCCGCCCCAACGCCAAACTCTCTGCCGATCCGACCCACGCCCGAACCGACCCCCCGTTCCCCCGGTCCCGGAGGGACCCCTGACAGTAGCCCGGCGTTTCAACGCCGGGTCTCAATCGAAAATCCCTCGCGTGCCGTAGGCACGCTTGATCCCTACCGTGAGCCCGGCCCCTGACGGGTGGATTCTCGCCCGCGCCCACTCCGTCGGGTGCCCCATTTCTGCCGCGCCCTTTGCGGCAGAAGTGGGGTCTTTGGGCGGGTGGCCGAGCTCTCAAATCGCGGACAAAACTATAAAAGCGGGTGCCCCACTCTTCGCGCACTTTGCGAAGGGTGGGTACGATGCAGCTGGCGGCGCCGGTTGTGACTTCCTGGACAATCTCATCGTACGTACAGCATTGTACCCGCCCCTGCAACAAGCGCAGGAGCGGGACACCCACAGTAGTAGTGGCTTTGATCACTCAAAGCTCGCGCCACCCTCCAGAGAAAGAAGGGGTACATCACCAACTAGGGCCGTTGCTGCCATAGCAGGTTGCCCCACCCTTGTCGCGGTTTTTGCGACAGGGTGGGAACTCGCCGATGCCGTCAGGCACCGCTGAAAATAGCCCGCCAGTTCACTGGCGGGTAGCCTGCGCAGAGGTCAACCGTGTCCCGGAGGAACACCTGAACCGTGCTCCATAGCCGTTCCGAAGATAGATGATCTGAAACCCGGTGAGCGTCCCGTCTGTCCCGACGTTTTCTGGCTCTCGAAGTCGACACCAGCTTTGCCAGCCGGAGAGTGACGCGAGTGTTGGA
>JBBIOA010000016.1:0-128695 GCA_037443605.1 Terriglobales bacterium | reverse complement strand
GCACAAGTGTTTAAACCGGGACACTTCGTCAATTTCGAAAAATCCGCCGCTAACCGCGCACAGACCAAGCACTTACGGCGACGCTACTCCTTCGTCGCAATTCCCAGCGTCTTCATTTTGCGGTATAGATGGCTGCGCTCAAGCCCAAGCACCTCGGCGGTGCGGCTCACGTTGCCGTGATTCTGATCGAGCGTCTTGAGGATGTAGTCGCGCTCGTAGGCATCGCGCGCCTGATGCAGCGTGGAGAACTCGCTCTTCTGCGCCCGCCGGACGCCTTCGCGGTAAACCAGTGGCGGCAGGTGCTTGGCATCGAAGCGCGTGGTCGTGGGATTCATGATCACGATGCGTTCGATCACGTTGCGCAACTCGCGCACATTTCCTGGCCACGAATAGCGCATGAGGATGTCGATGGCATCGTCGCTGATCTCGCGCGGACGTCGCCCGTAGGTGCCCGCCAGTTCCTTCAGGAAATGCCGCGCGAAGAGCGGAATGTCTTCCTTGCGCTCACGCAGTGGCGGCACAAAAAACGGAATCACATTCAGACGATAGAAAAGATCTTCGCGAAAATTTCCGCGCGAGATTTCTTCTTCCAAATCCTTATTGGTCGACGCAATCACCCGCACATCCACCGTGATGGCCTTGTCGCTTCCCACCGGCGTGAAGCGCTGCTCATCGAGCGTGCGCAGCACTTTCGACTGCGTCTTCAGGCTCATGTCGCCGACTTCGTCCAGGAAGAGCGTGCCGCCATGCGCTTTCTGAAACTTGCCTTCCTTGTCGGCCACCGCTCCGGGGAAGGAGCCTTTGTAGTGCCCGAACAGTTCGCTCTCGATCAAGTCTTCGGGGATGGCCGCGCAATTCACTTCGACGAAGGTCTCCTCCTTGCGCAGGCTCTGGTCGTGAATGGCGTGGGCCACCAATTCCTTTCCCGTGCCAGACTCTCCGTAGATCAGGACGCGCCCGTTGGTCGGCGCCATCAGCCCGATCTGCTGGCGCAGCGCCTTCATTGGAATGCTGTCGCCGACGATCACGTACTTCGCCAGCAACTGTTTCCGCAGGTCGACGTTTTCCTGGCGCAGTTTCTTGGCTTCGATCGCGTTCTTCAGCAGGATGAGCGTCTTCTCAAACGACAGGGGTTTTTCCAGGAAGTCATACGCGCCCAGCTTGGTGGCTCGTACCGCCGTCTCGATCGTCCCGTGGCCGGAGATCATGATGACTTCGGGTGGATTCTCGAGCTGGCGGATTCGCTCCAAGGTTTCAAGGCCGTCGATGCCGGGCAGCCAGATATCGAGCAGTACCGCATCGTACGGACTTTTATGTAAGGACTCCAGACACGCTTCTCCGCTGTCGACGCAGGCGCAGGAGAAGCCTTCGTCCGTCAGAATGGCCGCCAGCGAATCGCGAATGCCAGCCTCGTCATCGACGATCAGAATGTTATGCATGTTGGGGTGTGGCTGCGCTGCCGACGGACTCGGTCACAACGGGCAGTTCGATCACAAAGCGAGTGCCCACGGGACGATTCTCCTCGATGCGAATCGAGCCATGATGATCCTCCACCACCCGGCTCACAATGGCCAGGCCCAGCCCAGTGCCGCGCTTCTTGGTAGAGAAGTAGGGCAGGAACAGCTTCTCTTTCAGTTCGCGGGTCACGCCGTGGCCGGTATCGGCGACGGTGATCTCGACCGCGTCCCGGTTTCCGAGCAGAGCGGTGGAGATGTCGATCTCGCGCACCATGGAAGTCTGCAACGATTCGGCAGCATTATCGACCAGGTTCGCGACCGCCCGCTTGATGCCTTCGCTGTCGGCCAACACGCGGGGCAGATCGGCGGCCAGAGACTTATGGAGTTGGATGCCATCCAGCCTGCCATGGAACATGGCCAGCGCGCTTTCGACAATGGAATTGATGTCGGCCGGTTGCGGAGAGGCCACCGGAAACCGCGCCAGCGTGGCGAATTCATCGACCAGCTTACGCACAGTCTCGACCGCGCCAGAAATCGTATCGGCACAGCCCCGCACCACCTTAAGCGACGACGGTTCGGCGGCGGTGGGCCGGTCCATATGCCGCCGGATGCGTTCGGCCGAAAGCGCGATCGGGGTCAACGGATTCTTGATCTCGTGGGCTACCCGACGCGCCACTTCCTGCCAGGCAGCCTGCTTCTGTGCGCGCAAAAGATCCGACATATCTTCAAAGACGACGACGTAGCCCGACCGCTCTCCATCATGCTGCAGGGTCGCGACGGTCACCGCCACGCTGAGGGTGCCGCGAGGCAGTTGCAGTTCCACCTGGCTGGTGGTCATCCCCATGCGATCGGCGCGGCGCATCAGGGGCTCGAAATCTTCCACCACATCGGCAGGGAAGACTTCAGCGAGCGATGCGCCGAGGATCAAGGGGTTCGGGCTCTCATGACTCGGATCGGGATGAAACATGCGCAGCAACGCCTGATTCGCATGGATGACTCGGCGGGCCGCATCGAGCGAAAGCACACCGGTCGGAATGCTCTCGAGGATGGTTTCCATTTGCCGGCGGCGCTGATCCAGTTCCGTGTTGGCGGCGTTCAGGTGCCGGCGGCTGGCTTCCAGATCTTCGGCCATGCGGTTGAAGGAGCGCACCAGATCGCCGATTTCATCGGCAGCGCTGACGCCGACGCGGTAGTCGAGATTGCCGCGGGAGATCTCCTGCGTCGCCTCAGCCAGGGCTGCCAGAGGACGGGTCACAATCTTGGCCAGGAAAAGAGCGAGCCAGGTGGTGACAAACAGCACCACCATGGTCAGCAGCAGCAACAGGCCAAGATAGGTGCGGCGCACGACGCGTCGCTCGCGGGCCAGGTTGTAGTAGCGCCGCTGGCTGAGTTCCACTTCATGCACGGTCTGAGAAAATTCGCGCGGCAACGGAATCGCCACCAGGATGGATCCACCGGTGCCGACCGGAACGCTGCCGATGGTGTAGTCGGTCTGTTGCCAGGTGAACTGCGCCGGTTTCCCCGCCGCTGCATCGGCCAGCGGCAGCCTCGGTTTCAGCAGAGGCCAGGGTGCAGGGGCCTCAAAGCTGGCCTCGGCATTGCCATCCTGGATGGCTAGAGCAAAGCCGCCCTGCAGGGTAAGTTCATGCCGCTGGAACTCGGCGATCACGCCGGAAAAAGTATGCCCGGCGAATGCCCGCTGAACGTCCGGGGAAGCCGCCAGGGAAGCCGCTTCCGAGCGGGCGTTGAGGTTGGCGTAATTGGCCAGCAGCGACGTCATGGCCTGAGCGTCGGCGCGAACCTCCTCGACGGGAGCGGAGAACCATTTGTCGATCGAACGGTTCATGAGCCCGTAAGAAAACCAGTACATGACCATCACCGGCACGAACGACAGCAACAACGCGCCCGCCACCATGCGGGTGCGGAACTTCGATCCCAACACTCCCAGCCGCCGCTCGGCGAAAAGCTTGAGCAGGTTGCGCATCAGAACAAACGTGAGAGCGACAAACAGCAGGAAAATCAGCGCGGTGAGAGCGGCAAAGACGGCAATGTCCTGATTGTTTCCCGGATGCAGGAAGTTCAGGTCAAACGCGGTCATGGAGACCAGGATGGAGAGCAGCAAGAAAACCGAAGTCGCGAGCAGGATGATGACTTGCTTGCGGTAGCTCTTGGTTTGCCGGGTTGGGGCCGGTTGCGCCACGTTGGCGTTCAGGTGCAGAACCTGGACGCTTCAAAGCGAACGGCCAGGACGCTCCCACATTATAGATGCAGGGGATGCGGCTGAAGGCGAGAGCCGGGACTGTAATGCCCTAGATTCAGGACATCACGGCCCGGAGAGCAGGTTTCAGAAATTCCGGATCGACCGACGACGGTTCTTACGCACCCGCCGACAGCCGGTGATGACTCTTCTGCTCCGCGATCCCGTACTGCCGGATCTTATACAGCAGCGCCTTGTAGCTGATCTGCAGCAGAGCCGCGGCCTGCTTTCGATTCCAATTCGTCTGCTCGAGCGCCTGGGTAATGGCCTGCGCCTCGGCTTCGTCCTTGGCCGACCGCGCCAGCGACTTCAAGCCACCGGCATCGCCCCGCGCCGGCGCGTCTCCGTGCCCGCCGCCGCTGAGGTCGTGGCGCGGCAGCAGTTCCGCCGCGGCCAGATTTTCGTCGCCCAGAATCAGGTAGCGTTTCAGGAAGTTGTTCAACTCGCGCAGATTGCCCGGCCAGGTATGGTCCTGGCACGCCTTTAACAACGCCGGAGACAGCGGCAACTGAGGCCGTGCATAACGCTCGGCCATGCGGGTCATGGAGTGCTTGAGCAGAATCGGAATCTCTTCCTTGCGTTCGCGCAGCGGCGGCAGGCTGAGCGTGAAGGCGTTCAGGCGATAATACAAATCCTCGCGCAGCCGCTTGGTCGCCAGCGCCTCGGGAATGTTGATATTCGTCGCTGCCAGAATGCGCACATCCACTTTCACCACCGAGCGCGATCCCAGGCGCGAAAATTGTCCGTCCTGCAAGACGTGCAGCAGCTTGGCTTGCAGTTGCGGCGGCATTTCGCCGATTTCATCCAGCAGGATGGTGCCCTTGTTGCAGAGCTCGAACTTGCCCGGCTTGGCATGGGTGGCGCCGGTGAATGCGCCCGGCTCGTAGCCGAACAACTCGCTCTCCAGCAAATCCGCCGGAACCGCCGCGCAGTTCACTTTCAAAAATGTGCGATGCGCCCGGGGCGACAGCTTATGAATCAGCCGCGCCAGTACTTCCTTGCCCGTGCCGCTTTCGCCGAGCAGCAGCACCGGAATGTCCACGTTCGCCACCAGCGCCGCCTGCGAACGAATCTTGCGCATCTGCGGGCTGGCCGCGATGAAGAACACATCGTCCGCCAGCTCTTCCACTTCGCCGGTGACGGCCAGATTGCCCTTGCCCAGGCTCAAATCGATGACGTTGTCGAGTTCCGCCTTCTGAAACGGCTTGGTCAGATAATCCTGCGCGCCCAGCTTCATGGCCTGAACGACTTTCTTAGTGTCGCTCACGCACGACAGCATCACGACCTTCACGCCGGGCTGCATCTGGCGCAGGCGCTCGAGCGTCTGCAGGCCGTCGATGCCCGGCATCAGCACGTCGAGCAGCACCAGGTCCGGCCGCAGGTCTTTTTCGAAACGGGCGATCGCTTCCTCGCCCGTGGTCGCCGTCTCGACGTGGTAGTCGTCGACTTCGAGCAGGGTCTTGATGTAACGGAGCATGCCCGGTTCGTCGTCGACCAGCAGGATTTTCGCGGTCGATTTCATCGATGTTTTCCTTTGCTGGCCGATCCTGATTTGTCAGAGCCTGATTTGTCAGAACCTGGTTTGTCAGCCACTGGCTTGTACGGCCCCGGTTTGTATGGAATCAAGAAGGAGAATTTGCAGCCGGCTCCGGGTTCGCTCTCGACCCAGATCTTTCCGCCCATGGCCTGTACCAGGCGGCGCGCAATGGCCAGGCCCAGTCCCATGCCTTCCGCGCTCTCGTTCAGGCGGAAGAAGTCGTCGAACACTTCCTGATGAAACTCCGGAGGGATGCCGGGCCCGGTGTCGGCCACGCTCACTTTCACGGCGTTGGGCTGGCTCAGGTTTTGCCGGCGGCGCTCGGAGGCCGAAGGCAAGGCCGCCGCTCGCCGGTCCCACATGTGCGGCTCGGCATGGAGCCACACGGTGCCGCCTTGCGGCGTGAACTTGAAGGCGTTTTCCAGCAGATTCGAAATCACGCGCTCCAGCTTCGGAGAATCGAAAGGGAACTCAGGCAGCTTGTCGTTCGCCAGAAAATACAGGGCCAGCCGTTTTTCCTGAAAGCGATTCGACCACAGGCGGCACATGTCGGAAAGACAGGCGTTGATGTTGCCCGGAACAAACTGCATGCGCAGCCCGCCGGTTTCGAGCGCGCTGAAGGTGAGAAAATCCTGGATAAACTGGTGCAGCCTGCGGCCGCTGGCCTGCATGTCGCGCAGCACTTCGCGTTGCTTTTGGTTCAGCGATCCCAGCTTCTCGCCGTGCAGCAGGTCGACGTATCCGTTCAGAATCGCCAGCGGCGTTTTCAGATCATGCGCGGCCGAGGCCAGCGCATTCGTCGTCCGTTGGAAACGATCCCGGAGTTCGGTGTACTCCTGCAGGAGGTTTTCCGGGGCGGGCAGGTCAGAGTCAGGACGGCCGGTCCTGACATTGGATTCGAGGGCGGGCTCGGCCAAAGCTCCACTCGCCCCGGGCGCACACGAATTCTTATGGGCAGTCGCCATATTCGGTACCACCACAGATTGTCGGGGAGAGGTACTACACCTGCCTAAATCAGAGGAGAAAGGCAGCAACAAAATCGTATCGACCGGCCATTTCGTTGTCAACGAAAAATGATACGGAATTACCCAAGTGTGGCAAAACCTTTCACTTTTCGCGGGGGTAGGGCGGGTATCCGTTGATGGCGAAGGGTTTCTTCACCGGCGAACGAGGGCAACCCGCAAACTCCGCGTTCCTTGCCGGTTCTGCCGTTTCGCGTGGGGAAATCGCCCCGGTTTTCCGAAGAGTTCGGCCAATTCCGTGCCGCCTTTGGCCACAAAGGTGCTATTTTCACGGGCGTCTGGCACGGCGGATTGGGCGAATGAACGACACATCCACGGTGGAACGACGAAAATGGAGCCGGCTTCCGCTGGCCATTCCGGTTTTTGTCCGGAGCCGTGGAGGCAAGGGCAAGGAATTCCTGGAGTTTGCCACCGCGCTCAACGTGAGTGCGGGCGGGATGCTGATCGCGATGCGGGGACTGCTGCCCTCGGCTTCGATCGAGATCGAGATTCCAAGCGCTCCGGTAGCGGCGCTGGCCTTGCTGCCGAAAGCATCGCGTTCGCTGCGCGCCCGCGCCTTGCGTACCATGCCGGCGGGCGGCTACTACCTGCTTGGATTGAAGTTCTCCCGCCCGCTGCTGGCGGCAGCCGGTTCCAATGGTTCGAGCGCAGCATCGAACGGCCGCCGTAGGAAGATGGTTTCTGCAGTGTGAAAACATTTTCCTATGTTTTGGGTCTCAGGGTTACCCTAGGCACCTCGGCGGGTGACCGACGTAAGCTGCCCCCGCTCCCCGGTAAGTTGCTACGATTCAATCAGATAAACCAGTTTCAACAGGTCCGTGGCGAGCGTGTCCGGCTTTGGCTTGCCGGGTGCACTAAAACTGGCATCCCCCTGCAAAAAAGGCTCACATGACCACTAGCAGTGTAAGCACATTCGTCCAGCCGCTGGGGGAGATGCCGCCCGATGCCGTGATCTTCGGCCGCACCGAGGCGATGCAAGCCGTCCGGGACCGCCTGACCAAGCTCGCCGGTGCCAACGTTCCGGTGCTCATTCAAGGGGAGAGCGGGACGGGCAAGGACATCATTGCGCGCATGATTCACGCCGCGTCTCCGTGGCGCAGCGGGCCGTGGGTGAAGGTCAACTGCCCCGCGATTCCGGGGACACTGCTCGAGAGCGAACTGTTCGGCTACGAAAAAGGCGCATTCACCGGCGCGTATGGCATGAAGCCCGGCCGCGTGGAAATGGCGCATCGCGGCACGCTGTTTCTCGACGAGATTTCCGAACTCGACATGTCGCTGCAGTCGAAGCTGCTGCAGCTTTTGCAGGACGGCCAATTCTGCCGCATCGGCGCGCAGGAAGATAAGAAAGTCGAAGTGCGCGTGGTGTGCGCCACGAATCGCAAGCTGGAACAGGAAATCGAAAACGGCACGTTCCGCTCCGATCTGTTCTATCGCATCAACGTGGTGAACCTGCACTTGCCCGCGCTGCGCGAGCGCGCCAGCGACATTCCAGACCTGGTCAGCTACTTTCTCGAATATCACAATCGCAAATACAACTGCCGCGCGAAGATGATTTCGAACGAACTGCTGGGCGTGCTGCGCAAGTATCACTGGCCGGGCAATATCCGCGAGCTCGAAAACCTGGTCAAGCGCTACGTGATTCTTGGCAACGAAGACGTCATTGCCAACGACCTGCAGCCGCGCGAAACCGATTTCTTCAACACCGACATTCCCGTCGATGGCCAGATTTCATTGAAGAAGCTGACGCGCCAGTGCGTGCGCGAACTGGAGCGCAAAGTGATCCTGAAAGTTCTGCAGAACCATCACTGGAACCGCAAGCAGTCGGCGAAGTCGCTGGGCATCAGCTACCGCGCGCTGCTGTATAAGATCCGCGACGCGGGGCTGCCGTCCAATCGCTCGAAGCAGCGCCCGGTGGAGCCAGTCAAAGACGTAGCCGCGGATTGAGCTCTCACACCAGTAAAAGGCCACTTAGAGGGTTAGATGTTCTAACCGGTAAACGATGTTTTGCCGGTTAGATTGTCCTTGCCCCCCCTTATCTAACCACCAAAAGGTGTTTTGACGGTTAGATTTTCTAACCTCCAATCGCTCGAAGCAGCGGCTGACCGAGCCCCGGAAAACACGTTGCGGGCGGACGTGCGGGGAAGATTCTCGCAATGGCCGCAGGGCGTTCTGAACGGGCGATCGCCAGGGTCTCAACAGACCCTTGACAAGGGTCGAACCCTCCAGCAACATTCAAGTCTCAACGCGCAGTGCTCTCCCCCAGGTACGACGGTGTTGTTCCCCTCTCAACTTCCCTTGGTCGCTTGAACGCGCCAAGGAGCTAGAGTTCGATCCTAAAGAAACTGCGAAACGGAGGGCGAAGCAATGAAGAAACTGGCTTGCCTGCTCTTGCTCCTGGGTTGTGCGGCGCATGCCCAGCGGGGTACATTCACGACCTTCACCACAACCTGGAATGGTTTGACCAGGCTCTATTCCGTTTATGTTCCGCCGGTGCTGCAGAAGAATCCCGCCATGGTCATCGCGATGCATGGGGCGGCAATTTTCGCCGAATCGAATCCTCCGCTTACGGTGTGCACCAAGACCATGGGATGGGATCTGCTCGCCGATGCCAACGGGTTTCTCCTGGTTTGCCCCATTTCCGCGTATATACCGGGCAGCCCGACGGGGCGCTTTTTTTGGGAATCCTACGGCACGGAAATTTACTTTCCCTCGATACCGGATGATTCCGGGTTCCTGCGCAGTTTGATCCTGGCCATGGAGAAGCCGGTATCATCGGGCGGTTACGGAGTGGATCCGGCGCGAACCTTCGCGATGGGCTACTCCTCAGGCGCGATGATGGCGCACCGGATGTGCATGGAGAACGCGGACGTGCTGGCAGCCTGCGCCGTGGTTTCGGGAACCGTCTACATCGGAAATGCTCCGGTGCCGCCAACGCCGTCGCAGGCGGTCTCGATTCTTGAAACGCACGGCGATGTCGACCCCACCCTCGTCTATTGCGGAGGAATGATCTGGCCCCTTCCCACCGTGCCCAAGGTTCCAACACCAAGCATGGATGTGGATCTCAACTACTGGCTTGCCGCCGATGGACTGCCTCCGAACGCGTCACCGTTGTGTACCAAGGGGAAGCCCTCGGCCAATGTGTTCCGCCTGCATTTCAAATCGGCCAACGGGCAGGTCGAGGTGCAGTTCGAGAGACAACTGGGTTACGACCACACGTACAAGGCGTGGACCATCGATTCCACGTGGGAGTTCTTCAGCACGCACGGGCGATCGACGATACGGTGAGTCGCGGGGAGGTTCAGAAGGATGGCGGTCTTTTGAGCAGGTGTTAGAGCTGGTGGCTCGTATATCGGGGCTGTCGCGATCCCGCCCACTTCCTGATGGAACTTCCACGCGACGGGCATTTCCACGCTTGGGAGGGCCGCAGGGGCTGGAGCCCGCGCTAGTCGCGGTGCTTTAGGCACGGCTGAGAGCCGTGCCCTTCCACAATCTGTTTGAGCGCCAGGATTCTTCGCCAGTCGGGGCTCGCCTCCATATGAGATTACGGCTGAAGTGGTACCCATGTCTCGCAAAGGCGGCGAGACATGGGGCATCCCATACCACGAGGAGTGAATCCAGCGGGGATCCTGTTGTGCCAGAGTCGACCAGATCATTGTGAGATGAACGGCTGAGAACAACAACGGAAGAAAGCGGCGGAAGCCGAGGCGGCGCATATTTTTTGTAGAGACACCAATTGAGGTCTCTCGGTTTCCTTCTGGGGCCGCTCGGCTTCGCCGTTGCGGGACGGCCGAGGCGGCCGTCGCCACATGGTTCGGTTTATCCTCTCAGATCTGACAGGGCTTTCTTCGCATCCGGGTAGTCTGGTTTCAGCTTGACGGCTTTTTCAAATTGCTGGCGGGCCTGGGAGGTCTGGTTGGCTTTGCCGTAGGCGAGGCCGAGGTGGTAGTGGACGGTGGGGTCGTCGGGTTGGCCGCGCTTTTCGGCGAGTTTGAGGGCTTCCTGGAACTGGCTGATGGCGGAGGGATAGACGCCTTTCTGGTAGTAGGCCCATCCGAGAGTGTCGGCGGCGTTGGGGGAGTCGGGCATGCCTCGGCGCGCGGTCTGGGCCATGGAGAGCGCGAGATCGACGTTGCCGCCTTGCTGCAGCATCACGTAGGCGAGATTGTTCGAGGCCAGCGGATGATCGGGCACGATGGCCAGCGCCTGCTGATACATCTTCTTCGCATCATCCCAATCCTGACGCGTTTCGTAGATTTCTCCGGAAAGAATGTAGACGGCGACATTGGAAGGATTGTCTTTGAGCGCTTGCTGATAGAGCGCGAGGGCCTGGTCGGGATGGCCTTCGGCGACCAGCACTTCTCCGAGTTTCTGCTGGGCGTCGGTGTTGTTCCTGTCGAGTTCGAGCGCCTTGCGCAGCGCGGCTTCGGCGTTGGGAAAATCTTTGTGCGCGTTGAAGAGCACGGTGCCGAGAAGGTCGTAGAAGCCGCTGGAGTCGGGCACTTTGGCGATCTGGGCGCGGGCGGCGGCGATGGCTTTGTCGGCCTGGCCTTGCGCGAGGTAGGCGGACATCAGGCGGCTGAGGCCTTCGACCAGCGAAGGATCTTTGGTGAGGGCCTGTTGGTAAAAGGATTCGGCCTTGTCGAATTTCCTCTGCTCGAAGTGGATGTTGCCCATTTGCAGATAAGGCTGCGGACTTTGCGGGGCGCGTTCGAGAGCGGATTGCGCGTCCTGTTGGGCGTCGGAAAATTTCTGGCGTCCGATTTCGGCGACACATTTAAAAAGATATCCGTCTGGCGCGGAGGGCTGCGCGGCGATGATCTGTTGCGCGGTTTGCAAAAGAGCGTCGTAGTCGGATTGTTCTTTTTCGGCGGCGGCGAGATAGCGCTGGGCGTCGACAAGGCCGGGTTGCAGGGCGACGGCCTGCCGCCACTCGGCGATGGCGTGATCGGACTGGCGCTGCTGGTTGTAGGCGACGCCGAGCTGATAGTGGGCGATGGCGTTGTCGTGGTCGTCGTTGAGCGCGGCTTGCAGGGAAGTGATGGCGCCAGCGGTGTCGTTGCGGCGGAGTTGAATCTCGCCTTGGTAGACGTGGGCTTCCACGTCGTGTGAATTCGCTTTCAGGATTTCGTCGTTGAGTTTGGCGGCGTCATCGATGCGATTCTGCAGGATCAAAATCTGGATGTAGTTCTTCTTGACCTGCAGATCTTTTGGATGATCGTTCAGTAGCGAAGCATATTCGGCGGAGGCTTTGTTCAGGTCGCCGCTGTTGAAGTAGAAGTCGCCGAGCATGCGGTAGGCGTCGGGAAGGTTGGGCAGATCGTGCCTGGTCTGGCGGGCGACGGCTTCGGTTTCGTCCTTCTTGCCTTCCGACATCAGCAAGCGAACGAGCGCGAGACGCGGGCCGAGGTTGTTCGGGTCGACGTCCATGGCGTGGCGGAACTGCTGCTCGGCGTCGGCGAGGCGGTTGCGCGATTGATAGAAGCCGCCGAGTCCGAGTTGCGCGGACATGTCTTTGGGATCGACTGCCACGGCTTTCTTGAAGTTGGCTTCTGCCTGATCGGGCTGGTTGGCACCGGTCTGGAACAGCGCCAGCAGCACGTAGGACTGGCTGCGGTTGGGATCGAGCGCGACGGCTTTCTGCATTTCGCCGATGGCGGCGGGGATGTTGTTCTGGGAGGAATCGTAGGTGGCCCAGGCCTGGTGAGTTTCGGGGCGGTTGGGCTGCTTGTCGAGCAGGATGTCGAGGTGAGCCTTGGCTTCCTTCAGGTTCTCGGGGTTGTGGGTCGCCATGAGCAGGTTGGCGAGATCGGTGTGCGCGGTAAAGTTGTCGGGGGCGAGAGCGACGGTGCGGTTGAGTTCGTCGTAGGCATCGCGGGCATCGCGGAGCTGGAGATAGGCCTGGCTGAGCTTGTAGTGGGCGTCGGCGAATTTGGCGTCGATCTTGATGGCGTTGCGGTATTGGATGACGGCTTCGCCGAATTTATTTTGCGCGAAGTATTGATTGCCGCTGTCGAGATATTTCTGCTTGCGGACGTTGGGTTCGCGGGTGCAGGCGGCGAGCAGGAGGAGAAGTGCGCAGGGCAGCAGGCGGGTGGGACGGATCATGAAGGCTCCGGAGTGAAAATCGCGAAAAAGTCATGATACTGCATGGGTGTCGTTCATATCCCTGAGAGTGCACGGTCGAAGAGATCCTTCGCTCCGCCTGAAGAACGGCTTCGCTCAGGATGACACCTCTGAGGAGTGAGGGAACGAGGCGGGAGACGTCGCTATAGAGAGTGGGCGGAAAGAATTTGGTTTTGACCATTCGAGGAAAGGAAACGGCGATGAAACATCTTCTTCGTTCGACTCTCACTCTGGCTTCGATCGCGCTGGTGGCATGTGGGGCGCTTGCGCAGGCGCCGCCGGCCGCGGACACGTTCGTGGCGACGGCGCAACCGACTGCGAACTTCGGAGCATCGTCCATGCTGGTGGTGGGGCAAGGGGCGACCACGTACCTGAAATTCAGTCTGGGATCGCTGCCGGCGAATGCCAGCGTCAGCAAGGCGAGCCTGCGGCTGTTTGTGGACGCGGTGGCGCAGAAGGGCAGCTTCGACGCATTCGAAGTGGATAGCGCGTGGACGGAAACGGGCCTGACCGCGCAGAATGCACCTGCGATGGGCGTCTCGGCGACGGGAGGGAATCCGTACACAGTCGGACCGCAGACGAATAATCATTTCATCCTGCTCGATGTGACTGCGCTCGTCCAGAAGTGGTTGGGCGGCACGCTGCCGAACAACGGAATGGCACTGGCACTGACCACGGCAGCGGGAAGTTTTTCGTTTGACTCGAAGGAATCGCACTTGACGAGTCATGAGCCGGAGTTGCTGATTTCGCTGAATGGCACGCCGGGGCCACAAGGACCGGCTGGACCGCAGGGGCTACAGGGTCCGGCGGGGCCGGCCGGTCCGCAGGGTGCGACGGGCCCCATGGGGCCGATGGGTTTGACGGGGCCGCAAGGTGTGCAGGGCCCGGCCGGTCCGCAAGGGCCAGCGGGAGTGTCGGGGCGGCAGATCATCACGCAGAGCATCAACAACTTCACGCTAGCGGCGGGGGCGGAGTATGTGCAGATCGTGAGTTGCCCGCAGGGTCAGGTGGTGATCAGCGGCGGGTGGCTGTCGTTTGGGGCGAACGGGTTTCTGTTTGAAATCTCCAACGGGCCGCCGAGCGACACTTCGTGGGGCATCGCGATTGCGAATACTTCGGGCTCTGCGGTAACGGTGAACACGCAGAGTTTCTATGCGATTTGCGTGAACCAGTAAAGAGCGGTCGGCGAGTGCTGGGTCTTGTCGTCGCGGGGCGGATGCTTATGCGTCCGCCCTTGCACTTTTGAGGCTTCATTGAACCCACGTCTCGCAAGACGGCAGACTGTCGGGCATCCTCTTTCTGAATCGCTTTACCGCGGAGGACGCGGAGGTTCAGCGGGGATTGCCGGGAATCGCGAAGGACGCGAAGAAAATCCGCGAAGGGCGCGAAGAAGAAGCTGCACTGGGGTGGCGGGGGAAAGCAGGTTCCTCCCGTTGGTCGGAATGACAAGCTGAGAAGCGTGGTCGGAATGACAAACTGAGAGCATCGTCGGAAGGACAGAACTCGAAGGCGTCGGGTACATCTTCTTTAACGCGGGATGTAGGTGTTCAGCAGGGGGAGGACTTGGGAGGCGAAGGGGAGGAGGCGTTGTTGGGCGGCGTCGATGGATTCGCCGGGGTACATGGGGGTGACGAGGCGGACGAGGGCGCCATCGCTGCGATGGAGGGCGATGGAATCGCGGATGAGGTAGTACTTGTTCCAGTATTCGCTGGCGACGCCGCGATCGTGTGCCCAGAACCAGTAGAGAACGAGCTGGCGGGCGTCGCCCATGGCGATGACGTAGCGGTTGACGGGGAAGGGCGCGTGTCCGGGCATGGAGAGCGGGATGCGCTTGTTTTCGATGGGGGCCCAGCCGGAGCCGGGGAGGCAGTGCTGCGGGGAGTGAGGAGTTTCTCCGGTGCGCTGCGAGGGGAAGTAGGCAATGAAGAGATTGACGCTGGGAGCGACTGGGGCTTGGTAGTCGCGGAGGAGGAAGTCGCCGGGGCCGAGGACTTTGAGTTCGTCGGGGTCAAGGGGGAGATCGGTGCTGGTCCAGGGGCCGAGTTGCGCGGGGAAGGATTGCAGGGGCTGGCGCGGGGGGAAGACTTCGTTGCGGGTGCGGGTGTAGAGGAAGGTCGCGGAGAGCACGATAAGGAGTGTGGCGAGGGCGAAGGTGGAGTTGGAGGAGATCTTAGAGAGGCTTCTGCGCCGGAGTATTTGATTGCGAAACAGCAGGTCTCTCCACTCCGCATTGCCTTCCTCCGGAAGGCAATGCTCCGGTCGAGATGACAATGATTTTGCTGGAGATGAAGTCTCGCGTGGGGGGCGGCGCAGGTTGATTGCGGCGTGCAGGGCGTAGAGCATGATCAGCGAGACGACGAAGATAATCACACCCCACCAGGCGTGGAGCGCGCCTTCGGCTTTGTCGGGGTCCCAGTATTGGGCGATGAGTCCGGTGCCAATGATGCGGATGCTGTTGGCGAGGACGGCGATGGGGACGGAGGCGAGAGCGAGGAACCATCGCGCCCAGCGGCGCTTTTCGGCGAGATATCCGTAGATGATGGCGAGCGTGAGCAGAGACAGAAGCGAGCGGATGCCGCTACAGGCTTCGGCGACTTCGAGGCGCGTGTGGGCGAGTTCGATGACGTTGCCTTGCAGCAGGACCGGGACGCTGAGCCAAGAGAGAACGTCGGCGGCGAAGCGCGAGGCGAGAAGCTGCAGGGGGAAGGTGATCTGGTTGAACAGGATGGCGGGGATGGGGATGGCGAGCAGCAGGAAGGCCCAGGGGAAGAAGACGGCGCGGAAAAAGTGCCATCCGAGGGAGAGGACGATCAGAGCGGCGATGGCGAGAAGAAATGAAAAACGCGCGGTGAAGAGTTCGACTCCCATGGTGCCGAGGATCAGGAGGCAGAGGGAGATCGCGAGGATGAGGAGTCCCCAGCGGGACGGGTTCGGAGCGAGGCGCGCGAGACGTTTGCGTTCTTGCCAGAGGACGTAGGCGGAAAACAGTGGCACGAAGAAACCGTGGCCGAAGTAGGGGTCGGTCCATTGAACAACGAGGCGGGCGAGGACAGGGGCGTAGAGGGCGAAGAGGAGGGCTGTAGGAAGGGCGATCTGCCACCAAGGGAGCGGGGCGACGCGGGAATCGGCGTGCGGAGAGGAGGGCACTTGTGGACTCACCGTTTGCGCATCGCGAGGTGCCGGGAAGAAAAAGCAAGGATATGCGAAAGGCGCGGGGAGAGCAACGCAGGGGTTGAACCCATGCCTCCGATTCCCAGGTCTCGCGAAAGCGGCGAGACCTGGGGCATCCCATGTGCCTGGGGCATCCCGTTTGCTTGGGTCCGCCGACGCTTTCACCGCAGGGTACGGCCGAACTGCAGAGGTGGTTCCGACATTTCGTGTCGGCTGTAAAAACATTTCCTACGGGACGTTGAAGTGCGTAAGAGGGCTATTGAGGGAGGCGGCAGATTTTAGGTAACCCGTTGAAAACACGTAGTATGATGGTCGCTCCCCCAGCGGTCTGATAAAAAGCTTCTGGTATTAACCGTGCATTCATATAAAGGATCGACACTATTAGTTTCGCCCGGGATCGGGATGGGTTCGTCTGCGGAGAAAGGCAGGAAAGGGATGGGTGTGGGGAGGAGATGGGTGGTAGGGGTTTTGCTGGCGGTTGGGCTCGCATCCGGCCTAAGCGGGCAGACGGCGGACGTGCCTTCGGGGACGGAGGCGGTGCCGGATTACGTGATCGGGGCCGACGATACGTTGCGGATTTCGGTTTGGAAGGAGCCGGACCTGACCGAGACGCTGCCGGTGCGGCCGGATGGAAAGATATCCATGCCGCTGCTGAATGACGTGCAGGCTGCCGGGCTGACGCCGTTGCAGTTGAAGGACTCGCTTACCGAGAAGCTGAAGAAGTACATTGCCGATCCGCGGGTGACGGTGGTGGTGACGGCCATGAACAGCCGGCGGATTTTCGTGACCGGAGAAGTGCAGCACACCGGTCCGATGACGTTGTTGCCGCATATGACGATGCTGCAGGCGCTGGCGCAGGCGGGGTTCACGCAGTTTGCGAACCTGAAGGCGATTTATGTGCTGCGGCTGGAGAACGGAAAGCAGGAGAAGCTACCGTTTAACTACAAAGAAGTGATCAAGGGAAATAGTCCGGAACAGAACATCATGCTGAAGCCGGGAGATACGATTGTGGTTCCGTAAGTCAAAGGCGTTCACCACAGGGGACACAGAGGGGCACAGAGGAAAGCGAATTCTTGTTCTGTAGGCAGGCGATGAAGCGAAGCATCTGGATGTTCGTATTGGTCGTGGTCGCGCTAGGAAGCGCATGGGCGCAAGACAGCGGCACGACGTCTTCCGAGCCAGGAAGCCCGCCGCCGCAGGACGCGGCGGGGCAGCAGAATGCGCCGCCACCGATCACGGAGAATCCGCCGATTACCGGGCTGGATTTGCCGCCGGTGGAGCCGCATGCGGCGCCGCTGAGTTACATCCAGCCGGGCGCGACGGTGAGCGAGTCGTACGATTCGAATCTGCTGAACGCGACCGGAAGCGGATCGCAGGGATCGATCAGCCGGGCGGTGGGCAGCCTTACGATGCAGCGGCTGTGGAGTCACTACGACCTGGCGTTGGACTACGTGGGCGGATTTGCTTACTACGACACGACGGGAGCGGGATTCCGGCAACTGCAGCAGATGGATCTGCAGCAGAAGATTCTGTGGAAGCGCGGGCAACTGTCGGTGCGCGACAGTTTCAGCTATCTGCCGGAGGGAAACTTCGGCGGGGCGTACGGCTCGATGGGGTCGCAGGGAATTGAGTCGTTGGGGAACACGTCGTTTGGAGGATTCTGGGGAGGGAGCGGGCTGGGCACGCTGGGATTGACGCCGCGCATTTTGAATGTGAGTGTCGCGGACCTGACCGAGAATCTGACGGCGAAGTCGGCGTTGACGGCGGCGGGAGGATATGCGTTCACGCATTTTTATGGCGACTCGAGCGGAGTGAACTTCATTGGGAGTTCGCAGGTATCGGCGCAGGTAGGTTACGACCGGCTGCTGACGGCGCACACACAAGTGGCGCTGACGTATGGATATCAGGGATTCGATTTCAGCTCGCTGAATACGGCGTTTCACACGCACGTGATCCAGGGGCTGTATGGGTACCGGTTTTCGGGGCGCATGGATCTGCTGATGGGAGCGGGGCCGCAGATCACGCGGATCAACAGCCAGGGGTGCACCCTAGCGGGAGTTCCTGCTGCTTTATGCGTGTTGGCGGGTGGGCAGTTGACGACCGTGGTGAACACGAAGTTGGGCGTGGCGGCACAGGCCCGGCTGCGGTACAAGTTCACGCGGTCGGAACTCCAGTTTGAATACCAGCGGTATCAGACGAGCGGGGCGGGTTTCTTCGCGGGGGCGCAGACCGATCTGGCGCGAGTGAGTTGGCAACGTCCGCTGAACCGGGTGTGGAATGGGTTTGTGGATATGGGATATTCGCGGAACGAGCGGCTGCAGGCGTCGGCGGGTGGAGTTCCGGCGGATTTGTATCAGTACGGATTTGCCGGAGGCGGCGTGCAGCGGGCGTTTGGCAGGAATTTTCATGGGTTCGCCAGCTATCAGTTCAATGAGCTGGCGTTTGACCATCAGTACTGCACAACGGCGGCGCCGTGCAGCCGGATTTCCAACCGGCATGTGGTGACGTTTGGGCTGGATTGGACGCCGCGTCCAATCCGGATTGATTGAGTTTAGGGTGGGTGCACCTCAGCGGCTAAAGCCGCAAATGCTGGGGAGCCCCGATCGCAGCGCTGAAGCGCTGCGCCGCCCAAAAGCCAGGGAGGTCCGATCGCAGCGGTGAAGCGGTGCGCCAGCCAAAGGCGGGGAGGTCCGATCGCAGGGCTGAAGTGCTGGGCCACCCTAAGGCCGGGGAACTCCGATCGCAGCACTGAAGCTGCGACACCCGAAGGCCGGGCGGCGGAAGCAGGGATGAAGGGTTGTGTCGGGGTTGGGCATCTGGGACCGCCGCAGGGCTGCTGAAGCGCAGGCCGGGCGTCTGGCGCACGGGTGAAAAGTTGTGGGGTGGAACTCAGTGGTGCTGAACGCTGTATCTGAATGGAACGAGGGTGCTGATCGCTGCGCCAGAGAGAAGCGGAATTCGCGCACGTGAAAGTGTCGTGAGGGGACAGAGATGATTGGGAATCGCGAACTGACGATGGACGATTACATGGCGATGCTGCGGCGCCGGGCGAAGGTGATTTTGATCCCGATGCTGGCGGCGCCGCTGGTGGGTTTTGGGGTGTCGTGGATCGTGCCGGCGAAATATACGTCGCAGGCGTTGATTCTGGTGGAAGGGCAAAAGGTGCCGGAGAACATGGTGCAGCCGGTGGTGTCGCAGGATCTGACGGCGCGCATGGAAACTCTGAAAGAGCAGGTGTTGAGCGAGCCGAACCTGCAGGCGATGATCGAGCGTCTGAATCTGGCGAAGCCGGGGGACAATGTCGCCGACCTGATCGAAGAGATTCGTACCAGCACGAGCACGCCGTCGGTGGACGCGGCGCAGATGGCGACCGCGAAGAAGAAGGCGGGCCAGCCGACGGGCTCGTCGCCGGCATTTTATGTGAATTACGAGGCGTCGAATCCGCGGCGGGCGCAGCTCATCTGCAACGACCTGACGGCGCAGATCGTGGATCAGAATCGCAAGTCGATTGCGGCGATCGCGAGCGGCACAAGTGACGTGCTGAGCAAGGGGCTGGATGATGCCAAGCATAATCTGGACGATCTGGACGGCAAGCTGGCGGCGTTCAAGAAGCAGTACGTGGGGCAGCTTCCCGGGGACGAAGAGAACAATCTGAAGATCCTGATGGGGTTGAATTCGCAATCGGAGCAGAATGCGCAACAACTGAACCGGGCGCAGCAGGATAAGACCTATACGGAATCGATTCTGGCGCAGCAATTGGCGGCGTGGAAGTCGACGCAGTCGTCGACGAATCCGCAGACCTTGCAGAAACAGCTGTCCGATCTGCAGGCGCAGTTGCTGGATTTGAAGGCGCGGTATACGGATGATCATCCAGATGTGATCAAGACGCAGGCCGACATCGCGGGAGTGAAGAAGAAGCTGGACGAGGTGAACCGGGCGGCGGAAAGCGGAGAGGCGGCGAGCGAGAAGGGATCGGCGATGGAGCCGGCGGAGATTCGCCAACTGCGGCTGCAGATTCATCAGTACAACGACATGATCGCGCAGACCACGCGGGATCAGAAACGCTTGCAGCAGGAAATCCAGCAGTATGAGGGGCGCGTGTCGTTGAGTCCGGCGGTGGAAGAGCAGTACAAGCAGTTGACGCGCGATTATGACAACGCGCTGAAGGCGTATCAGGATCTGCTGGCGAAGAAAACGACGGCGGACATGACGGTACGTATGAACACGCAGGAGCAGGGCGAGAGGATGTTCGTGCTGAATCAAGCGAGCCTGCCGGATTCGCCGAGCTTCCCGAATCGGTGGCTGTTTGCGGGCGGCGGATTGGCGGCGGGACTGGCGCTTGGGCTGGGGCTGGCGATGTGGATGGAGGTGCGCGACAAGTCGATCCGCACGGAAGCGGACGCGGAAGCGGCGCTGGAGTTGCCATTGTTGGTGTCGGTGCCGTGGGTTGGGGCGGACGGTGGGAAGAAGGGGAAGATGTGGAAGCGGGAGGAGAGGGTTCAGGTTTAGGCGGCTTGCCGAAAATCCCCACTTCTGCCGCAAAGAACGCGGCAGAAATGGGGCACCCGACGAGAGATTATGTACAAAGAGTTTTATGGGTTGCGGGCGAATCCGTTCAATGTGAATCCGGATCCGCGTTATTTGTTTCTGACGCGGCATACGGAAGAGGCGCTGGCGTGCCTGACGTATGGCGTGCAGAGCCGCAAGGGGTTCGTGCTGCTGACCGGGGAAGTGGGCACGGGGAAGACCACGCTCATCAACAAGCTGCTGGAGTGGCTGCGGCTGCAGCAGGTGGCGACGGCGTTCGTCTTCAACTCGAAGCTGAACGTGCCCGAGTTTTTCGATTACATGATGGCCGACTTCGGGATCGGGTGCGAGTCGCGGGAGAAGAGCCAGGTGCTGATGCGGCTGAACAACTGGCTGCTGGAGCGCTACCGCGCGGGCGAGACCGCGGTGCTGATCGTGGATGAGGCGCAGAATCTGTCGGAAGAACTGCTGGAAGAAATCCGGATGCTGACGAATCTGGAGACGTTTACCGAGAAGCTGTTGCAGATCGTGCTGGTGGGGCAGCCGGAGCTGGAAGAGAAACTGAAGCAGCCGCAGTTGCGGCAACTTAGACAGAGGGTGACGCTGCGGGCGAAGACGCATCCGTTGACGCTGGAAGAGACAAAGGCGTATGTGCAGCAGCGGCTGCGGATTGCGGGATCGAATGGCGAGGCGATTTTCGAGGACGAGGCGCTGGACGCCCTGTACCGGTACTCGAAGGGCATTCCGCGGGTGATCAATCTGGTGGGCGAGCATTGCCTGGTGAGCGCGTTTGTCGATAAGCAAAGAACGGTAGGAGCGCCGGTGGTGGAGGCGGTGGCGCGGGATTTCGAGTTGACGGAGCCGGCCAGTGCTCACAGTAATGAGCAGCCGCGCACGGAGAACGTGGATGTGGCGGAAGCGCTGCGTTCGCTGGCAGCGCTGGCGGAGCGGTTGCGTCCGCCGCAGGAAGAAGAGAAAGATCTCCCCCGCGAAAGGAACGCATGAGCCGGATTCACGAAGCGTTGAAGAGAGTTGAGGAAGAGCGCGCCCGGCAGAGCGGGATGCAGGGGGAGTTGGCGGAGGTGTCGCCGGCGGCAGTGGCAGTGGGCGCGTCGAGTACGGGCATGCCGAGTTTCAGCGCGCCCTTCAGTCTCGAAACCCTGCTGGCGCGGACCGTGCCGGCGAACTGGAGACCGGACGCGGCCACCATGTTGTTCATGAACGGCGCGAACGACGCGGCGAAGGGGACGGAAGAATTCCGCACGTTACGGTCGCGGTTGTATCACGTGCGGGACACGATGACGCTGAAGCGAGTGCTGGTGACGAGCGCGCTGCCGCGGGAGGGCAAATCGTTTACGGCGGCGAATCTGGCGCAGGTGCTGGTGCGGCAGCATGGGCGGCGGGCGCTGCTGATCGATGCCGATCTGCGCGCGCCGCGGCTGCACGAAATGCTGGGCGCAAAGGCGGAGCCGGGGCTCTCCGATTATCTGCAGGAAAAATGCGACGAGCTGGCGATTATTCAGCGAGGGTCGCTGGAGGGATTGTTCTTCATTCCATGTGGGAGCGCGGTGGCCGATCCGGCGGAGCTTGTGGGCAACGGGCGGGTGAAACTGCTGCTGCAACGAGTGGAGTCGCTGTTTGACTGGATCATCATCGATTCGCCGCCGGCGATTCCGGTTGCCGACGCGGGCATGCTGGCGAAAGTCTGCGACGGCGTGGTGATGGTGGTGCGGTCGAGCGTGACTCCCTACGATGTGGCCCGCAAAGCGCGCGAAGAATTTGCGCCGGAGATGCTCGTGGGCGTGGTGTTGAACGGCACGGACGCGGATAGCGTTCCGTATTCGCGCTACTACTACAAGACCTACCAGAAGGACGCAGCCAAGTCCTAACCCGGGGAATTTGTGATCAGGCTTTTCAAGGTCTACTACCCGATGCGCACGCTGGTGCTGCTGGCGGTTGAAGCGCTGGTGGTATGGACGTCGCTGGTGTTGGGGATCCTGCTGAGGAATCCCGAGGGGCGCTGGCTAATCCTGCACAACGAAGGCTGGCTGCTGGCGAAGAATGAGCTGTTCATTGAGGGTGGCTACCTCAAAATTCTGCTGATCACAGGCCTGGTGCTGCTGCTGTCGCACTGGCTCGACCGCTATGACGAGTCGATCCTGGGGACGCCGGCGGATTATCTGCGCATGCTGGTAGTGCTGGCGCTGGTGCTGGGCACGATGGGGATCGCGTTTCCGAGTTTCTTGCCGGGAGACGGGCCGGCGCTGGGATTCGTCTTTCTGATTCTGGCGCTGTTTGCGTGGCGGGCGCTGTATGGGTGGCTGGTGAAGCAGCCATATTTGCGGGAGCGAGTGTACGTGTTGGGGATGGGCGATCGCGCCGAGCGGGTGGTGGAGGGACTGAGGAAACGCAAAGAACTCGGGATTGAAGTCGTGGGCTGGGCGGGAAATCTCCCGGGAGAAGTGACGCGCGAGTCGGTGGGAGAACATCTGGTGGGGTTGGCGCGCGCGAGTGGCGTGCATCGGGTGATTGTGGCCATGCCGGATCGGCGAGGGACGCTGCCTGTCGATGAATTGCTTGGGCTGCGGCTGGCGGGTGTGAAGGTAGAAGAGGCGACATCGTGGCTGGAAAAGATTTACGGACGGATTGAAGTGGAGCAGCTATATCCGAGTTGGCTGATTTTTGCGGAGGGATTCCGCTTCAGCCTGTTTTTCCGGATGGTGCGGCGGGTGTTGAATTTTGTGGTGGCGCTGGTGGGACTGGCGGTTTGCCTGCCGCTGATTCCTTTTATCATGCTGGCGGTGAAACTGAGTTCTCCGGGACCGGCGTTGTACAAGCAGAAGCGCGTGGGCCGCGGCGGGGCGCCGTTTTATTGCTATAAATTCCGCACCATGGTGCAGGATGCGGAGGCGGACACGGGCGCGACGTGGGCGCTGGATGACGATCCGCGGATCACGCGCGTGGGCAAGATTCTGCGCGTGCTGCGGCTGGATGAGATTCCGCAACTGTGGTGCGTGCTGAAAGGCGACATGAATTTTGTGGGGCCGCGGCCGGAACGTCCGGAATTTGTGGAATGGCTGAGCCGCGAGATCCCGTATTACGGCGTGCGGCATGCAGTGCGGCCGGGCATTACGGGATGGGCGCAGGTGCAGTACAAGTACGGCAACACGCTGGAGGACGCGCGCGAGAAGTTGCAGTACGACCTGTTCTACATCAAGAACGCGTCATTGGGACTGGATGTGCTGATCTGGTTTCAGACGGTGAAGATTGTGGTGCTGGGGCGGGGCGCGCAATGATCTGGCGGGCGCTGTTCTGGCTGGCGGCTGGGTTTGTGGGGTATGCCTACGCCGGATATTGGGGATGGCTGCGGCTGCGCGGGATGTGGCGTCCGTGGCCGGGTTTGCGGGGGCGCTACACACCGGCAGTTTCGGTCGTGATGGTGGTGCGCAACGAAGCTGAGGGGTTGCGGCGGAAGATGGAGAACGTGCTGGCGCTGTCGTATCCCGCCGAGCAATTGCAGTTGGTGATTGTTTCCGATGGCTCGACGGATGACACGGAGAAGATTCTTGGGGAGTTTGCGGGGGATTCGCGAGTGCTGGCGCTGCTCAATCAACTGCCTGAGGGCAAGGCCAGGGGATTGAACGACGGCGTGGCATTGGCGCAGGGAGAAGTGCTGGTGTTCGTCGATGCGCGGCAGTGGATTGAAGAAGGCGCGCTGCGCTTGTTGATGGAGAACTTCGCCGATCCGCAAGTCGGCGCGGTGAGCGGAGAACTGATGCTGGGGGATCCGGCGAGCGGCGAAACGGGCCGCGGGATGGGGCTTTACTGGCGCATCGAGAAGCGCGTGCGCGAATTGGAATCGGCGAGCGGATCGGTGGTGGGAACGACGGGAGCGATCTACGCGGTGCGGCGCGAATTGGTGCCCGAAGTTCCGGCGGAGACGATTTTGGACGATGTGTTCATCCCGATGCACGTGGCGCGGCAGGGAGCACGCGTGTTGTTCGATGCGCGGGCGCGGGCTTGGGACAGTCCGGACCTGGGCAGTGGGCGGGAATTTCGGCGCAAGGTGCGGACGCTGAGCGGGAATTATCAGTTGCTGCGGCTGGCGCCGTGGCTGCTGAGCGGGAAGAATCCGCTGCGGTTTGAGTTTGTGAGCCACAAACTGGTGCGGCTGGCGGTGCCGTTTGCGCTGATGGCGCTGATGGTGGCTTCGGCATGGGCGGGAGGTCGCTTCTATCAGGTGGCGTTCTGGTTGCAGATTGCGTTTTACGCGCTCGGCCTGGCCGGATGGGCGCGGCTGAAGTTGGGGCGGTTGTCGCGGGTGACTGACGCTGCCTACACGCTGGTGATGTTGAATGCGGCGGCGGTGGTGGCGCTGGTAAGTTTTGCGACTGGCCAGGCGACGCGGTGGGATCGGCCGGGTTCGCTAAGGCCGGAGATGCGTGCCTGATGCGGATTCTCTGGGTCAAAGCGAACAAGATTCTTCCGGCGCACAGCGGCGGCGATATTCGTTCGTGGAATATTGTGCGGCATCTGGCCCAGGGCGAAGACGTGGTCTTTTTGTCTTACTACGATGGCGAGCCGGATCCGGAGTATGAAGCGGAACTCAAGAAGCGCTTGCCTGGGGCGATTTGCGTATGTACCGGGAAGCGCGCCGATTCCAAGTGGGCGCGGAGTGTGGATTATCTGCGGCATCTTTCCGATGAAGCGCCGTACGCGGTGGGGCGGTTCGCGTCGGAGGCGGTTCGGGTGGAAGTATGGCGGTGCCTGCAGGAAGAGAATATCGACATCGTGGTGAGCGACTTTCTCGACGCGGCGATCAATGTTCCGGATCGCATGGCGGTGCCGGCGGTTTTGTTCCAGCACAACGTGGAGAGTGAGATCTGGCGCAGGCATGCGAGTCATGGATCAAACTTGGCGCTGCGCGCACTGTATGCGAGGGAATTCCGGCGCATGACGCGGTACGAACAGCAGAGTGTCCGGAGATTCGCGCGGGTGATCGCGGTGTCCGAACACGACAAGAGACTGATGAGCATGTGGACGGATGGCGAGCGCATCACGGTGGTGCCGACAGGAGTGGACATCGACGAATTTGCTCCGGGGTCGCCGGAACGCGAGAAGCCGCTGGTCGTGTTTGTGGGTGCAATGGATTGGGAGCCGAACGCCGACGCCGTGAAATATTTCTGCGCAGAGATGTGGCCGAGTATTCGGGGGCGCGTTCCACAGGCGAAGTTTCGGATCGTTGGACGGAATCCAGATGTGCGGGTCAAGGCGTTGGCGAGCGAGTCGGTGGAAGTCACGGGCCGAGTGCCGTCGGTGGTGGAGCATCTGCGGGAGGCCGCGGTGGTGGTGGTTCCCTTGCGAGTTGGTGGCGGCACGCGGCTGAAGATTTACGAAGCGATGGCGGCGGGCAAGGCCGTGGTTTCGACCGGCGTGGGTGCCGAGGGTTTGGATGTAGAAGATGGGCGCGACATCCGCCTTGCCTATTCTCCGCAAGGATTCGCGGATGCGGTTGTGGCTCTGTTGGGCGACCGGGAAGCGCGGCGGCGAATGGGGTCTGCCGGGGCGGAAAAAGCGCGGAGATATTCTTGGCCGGCAATCGCGGAGAAGTTTGCCGAGGTGCTGAGCGCGGTGGTGGAGAAGCATGCTTCTCGACCGGCGCGGGCGCTGACTGTTCCTTGATACACCGACAAGACAGATGGCAGTGACTGACAAATCGGGCCGAGAGAAGCGGGGAACGTGGTGGGAGGCGGAGCGGGCGCGGGTTCTGGCGCCTCGCGAGTCCTTGGCGGATTCGGCGGCAGGCGCGAACTTGCCGGATGCCGAACCTTTGCGGGGCGCGTTTTTCTGGCTGAGCGCGTTCTACGTGGTCTATTGCGCGCGCCCGGAAGACTGGATTCCGGGACTGAAGTACGTGCCGCTGGCCAAGATCTCGGGAATCTTCGCGTTGCTGGGATTGCTGTTCAGCGCGGGACGGGCCAAGCGAAGCCTGCGCGACCTGCCGCGCGAGACGGTGTATCTGCTGGGCATGATCGCGGCGCTGGTGGTGGCCGGAGTCTTCTCGCCGGTGTGGAAAGGCGGCGCACTCTCGAAGACGCTGGACTTCAGCAAGATGCTGGTGGCGTGGGTGCTGACGTATCTGGTGGTGACGAGCTTCGAGCGTCTGCGGCGGATCATCTACATTCAGACGGCTTCGGTGGCGGTGATTTCCGTGGTGTCGATGCTGAAGGGGCGCGATCATCCGCGGCTCGAGGGAGTGCTGGGCGGCATCTATTCGAATCCGAACGACCTGGCATTTGCGATCGTATTGTCGATTCCATTTTGCATTGCATTCCTGCTACGGGCGCGGAGCCTGGCGCGAACAGCGATTTGGGGCGCGGCCATCATGGTGATGTGCACGGCGCTGTTTCTGACGGCATCGCGCGCGGGATTCCTGACGTTGCTGGCCAGCGGCGCGGTGGCGTTGTGGCATTTCGGCGTGAAAGGCAGGCGGATCCATCTGGTGGCGGGGGCGCTGCTGGTGGCGCTGGTGATTGGAGTGACCGCGGGGGGCCGGCTGAAGGATCGCTTCTTTGCCATCTCGGGCGAAGAACTGAGCAACGACATCGATGTGAGCGCGCACGGATCGTATGAACAGCGGGTGCGGTTGATGAAGGTCAGCCTGGACGGGATGGTGCATTATCCGTGGGGCATTGGCGTGGGGAACTTTCCGAACTACTCCGGCACCTGGCGGGAAGTGCACGTGGCTTATTTGCAGATTGCGGTGGAGGGCGGCATTCTGGCCTGCATCTTGTATTTGCTGTTTTTCGGGCGTGGCTTCGGCAATCTGCGCCGGTTGCGTAGAGTTGGCCCACTCGACGAGGAGACCACGCTGTTTGCTGGGGCACTGCACAGCTCGCTGGTGGGATTCGTGGTAGGAGCGTTGTTTGCGCCGGAGGCCTATCAGTTCTTTCCATATTTTGCGGTAGGGTACACGTCGGTGCTGCTGGCGATGGCTCAGGAGAATGCGGAAAGAGTTGGAGCAGTGTCCACGCCCCAGCCGCGCTGGAGGCGGGGATGGACGTCTCCGAAAAATCTTGCGCCGGTACGCTGAATAGAAATCCACTGAAATGGCAGGCAGCGAAAACTCGACGATCGGTTGGGGAGGAAGAATTTCCTATGCGGCGCGGTGGCTGCCGGCCTATTTCTGGCAGAGGATGACGCGGCCGATACCTCGCGGACCAGTGCACCTGATCATCGCGATGGCCGATCATTTCGAGCCGGCGATTGTGCCGGGAGGCGGTGCAGAACGTGCGCCGTATGGCGAGCAGGAACGACGGCTGGAGCGCTGGTGCAGCGAGTATCCCCGCCGATTCGAAGAATTCCGCGACGCGGAGGGGCGCCTGTTCGCGCACACGTATTTTTATCCGGCGGAGCAGTACGAGCGCGCGCATGTGGAACGGCTGGCGGATTTATGTCGCGCGGGCTGGGGAGAGATCGAGGTGCATCTGCATCACGGAATGGATGCGCCGGATTCGGCCGAACATACGCGCGCGACGCTGCTGGAGTTTCGCGATCGGATGGCTGGCGATCATGGGTGCCTGTCGTATGCGCCGGATTCGCCGCAACCGCGCTATGCCTTTGTCCATGGAAATTTCGCTCTGGCGAATTCGGACCGAGGGCCGGCGTGCGGTGTCGACAGCGAAATGCAGATCCTGGCGGAGACGGGCTGCTATGCGGATATGACGCTGCCTGCGGCTCCGTTTCATGGGGCGCAAGTGGGGAAGATCAACTCGATGTATGAGTGCGGGCTGCCGCTTGCGGAACGTGCGCCGCATCGAAGCGGTAGAGATTTGGCATTTGGTAGAGCGGCCGACAAATTCCCCATCATGGTGCAGGGGCCGTTGCTGCTGGATTTTCACGTGCCCGGGCCGGGGCGGCGGTGGAGAATCGAGAATGGCGCCATCACCGCGCGCGGGCCGGCGAGCGTGAGGCGGCTGGGGAACTGGAAGCGGGCGGCGATTGGGTTGCAAGGGCGGCCGGATTGGGTCTTCATCAAGCTGCATTGCCACGGGATGGATCCGACACAGGATGAGGCGGTGCTGGGCGAGCCGATGCGGGCGTTTGTGCGCGAGCTGGTGAGTGGGGCGGGAGCGCGGCGAGAGACCGTGCATTTTGTTTCGGCGCGCGAGATGGTGAATATGATTCTGGCGGCGTGCGACGGGCGGGAAGGGAATCCCGGCGAATATCGCGATTACCGGTTCAAGCGAGAGCGGCCGCTAGTCTCACGTTCGGCGCGAGATCAAGTTTCACGGCAGGTCGTAAAAGGATAGCGGCATGTGCGGGATTGCGGGTATGGTGCATCGCGAAGGCGTGGCGGACGAGGCGACGATCCGCCGGATGTGCGATGCCCTGGTGCATCGCGGGCCCGACGATGTTGGAGTCCACGTGAAAGCCGGCGTGGGACTGGGCATGCGGCGGCTGAGCATCATCGACGTGGCAGGCGGGCACCAGCCGGTATTCAACGAAGATAAGACTGTGGCCGTGGTCTACAACGGGGAGATCTACAACTTCCGCGAGCTGCGCGCCGATCTCGAACGGCGCGGGCACAGATTTGCCACGCAGACCGATACGGAAGTGATCGTGCACCTGTATGAAGAGCACGGGGCGGAGTGCGTCCACAAGCTGCGGGGCATGTTTGCGTTTGCGCTGCACGACGCGCGGACGGGCCGAACGTTGCTGGTGCGCGATCGCCTGGGGAAGAAGCCACTGCATTATGCGGTGTCGGGTGGCACGCTGATCTTCGCCTCTGAGATGAAAGCGATGCTGGCGGTGCGGCCCGATCTGGCGCAGGTCGACCGGCAGGCGCTGCTCGCGTATATGTATTTCGGCTACGTTCCCGATCCGGCGACGGCGTTTCAAACGATTCGCAAATTGCCAGCCGGGCATTGGCTGGAGTTTGAGAAAGGCGAAGCCCGGCTGCATCCGTATTGGGATTTGCCGGAGTATGGGACGAACGATCCGGCGGATGAAGAGCAGGTGCTCGGAGAATTGGAGCAGCGGCTGGCGGAGGCGGTGCGCATTCGGCTGATTGCCGATGTTCCACTGGGGGCGTTGCTGAGCGGCGGGACGGATTCTTCCACGATTGTGGCGCTGATGGCGCGGGAAACGTCGCGACCAGTGAAGACGTTTTCGATCGGATTCCGGCAGGAGGAATTCAACGAAGCTCCCTACGCGCGACTGGTGGCGCAGAAGTTTGGCACCGAGCATCACGAGCTGATCGTGGAGCCGGATTTGGCCGGTACGGTCGAGCAACTGACGGCGCACATGGAAGAGCCGTTTGGCGACTCGTCGATGCTGCCCACGTATTTTGTGTCGAAGCTGGCGCGGGAACATGTAAAGGTCGCGCTCTCCGGCGATGGCGGTGACGAGGCGTTTGCAGGCTACGAGCGTTATCGCATTCATCTGCAGGATCGTGCCTATGGCCGGGTGCCCGAGTGGGCGAAGCGCTGGTATCGCGAACGCGCACATCGGCGAGTTCCGTACGCGGTGCCGGGAAAGAATCTGGCGTACAGCATCGCGCTGCCGTGGCAGGATCGGTATGTAGAGGGAGTTTCGCTGGCGGCGTTTCAACGCGAGATGGGAATTCTTTCGGCGGACTTCATGGCCACGGACCTGACGCCGCTCGCCCACTTTCGAGAATGCCTGGATCGCGCGCCGGCGAAGGATCCTTTGAGCCGCGTGCTGTATCTCGACACCAAGACCTATCTGGCCGGAGACATTCTGACGAAGGTCGACCGCATGAGCATGGCGGCGTCGATCGAGGCACGGGTTCCGATTCTGGATCATGTGTTTCTGGAATGGGTAACGGCGCTGGCTCCGCGATGGAAGATGCGTGGCGGCCGGCAGAAATACATTCTGCGGAAGCTGGCAGAGCGGGTGGGCGTGCCGCAGGAAGTTCTAAATCGGCCGAAGCGCGGCTTCTCGCTGCCGCTGAAACACTGGATGCGTCATGAACTGAAGGACCTGGTGCAGACGGTGCTGCTGGAATCGCGTACCGAGCAACGTGGGTATTTCAATCCGCGCGGGGTGCGGCGGATGCTGGACGAGCACATGTGCGGACGACGGGATCACTCGCCGCGATTGTGGCGCTTGCTGGCATTCGAGTTGTGGCATCGAAATTTCCTGGAGAGAATCGGGACGAGCCGTCCACGCCTGAGTAACGTTCCCGCGCTCAGCGGAAGTGCGGGATGACTCCGGGGCCGCCGACAGAAGTAGGGCGCACAAGTTCTAGGCCTGTCTTCCCTCTGCCCATCGTCCCTCTACCCATCTTTCTGATGACCAACAGCCTGGAAACAGGCGGCAGCGAGCGCCAGTTCGCGGCGCTGGCGCGTTCTCTGGATCGTGCGCAATTCGACGTGAACCTGGGCTGCATCATGCGCGAGGGGGCTTTTCTCACGGGGCTGGGCGAGATTGCCGAGTTCGGATTGGGTGGGAGCTTGTATGGATTGGAATCCCATCGAACGCGATGGCGGCTGTCCCGGCATCTCAAGAGCCATCAGATTGAGGTCGCACACGCCTTTGACTTCTATACCAACCTTACATTGATTCCCGCGGCGCGCTGGGCGCGAGTGCCGGTGGTAATTGGAAGCCAGCGGCAGATGGGCGATCTGCTGACGTGGAAGCAGGAGCGCGTACAAGCAGCGGCTTTGCGCTGGTGCGATGCGGTGGTCTGCAATTCGCATGCGGCGGCGGAGAGATTGCGCGACCTGGGCCTGCTCGAAGACAAACTCGTTGTGATTCGCAATGGGTTGCCGGCGGAGGCATTCGTCGATACTCCGCCGGCGTGGCCGCGCACGGAGGGAACTCTGCGCGTGGGCATGATTGCGCGCATGAATACGCGGGCGAAGAATCATGAGCTTTTTCTAGGAGCAGCGGCGCGGCTGCGGCCGCGCTTCCCCAGGGTGCAGTTTGTACTGGTGGGCGATGGTCCGTTTCGCGCGGAGTTTGAGCGCCGAGCGCAGGAGTTGGGCCTCGGGGAATCCGTGCTCTTTACAGGGGAACGGCGGGATATCCCGGCAGTGATGGCTTCTTTGGATGTATCGGTTTTGCCGTCCGGCTCCGAAAGTCTGTCGAATGTGATTCTGGAGTCGATGGCGGCGGGAGTGGTGGTGGTGGCGACTCGAGTCGGGGGAAACGGAGAGGTCGTTCAACAGGGCCGCGGCATTCTGGTTCCCCCGGGCGATGAAGAAGCGCTGACGGCGGCGATTGAGAGGCTGCTGCGGGATGCGGCGATGCGCCGCTCTCTGGCGGAGAACGCGCGGAAGTTCGCTCGCGAGAACTTCACACTGGAGCGCATGACGCGGCAGCACGAGGAACTGTACGCCGAACTGGCTGCATGCAAACAGAGCGGCGCAATGCCTTGTCCAAATGGCCGCGGCCAGAGACCTTTGCGGGTGGCCATGGTTGCGGCATCGTCGCGCTATGTGGGCGGCCAATCGGTGCAGGCGGAGGCGCTGCTGAGGGGCTGGCGTGACGATCCCGAGGTCAGGGCTGAATTTGTTCCCATCGATCCCGAATTTCCGAAGGTCTTGAAATGGATGGAACGCGTGCCGATTCTGCGCACGGTGATTCGCGAACCGATTTATCTGCTCCGGTTGCTGCGGCGACTGGAACACGCTGACGTCGTCCACATTTTCTCCGCATCCTATTGGTCGTTTCTGCTGGCACCGGCCCCGGCGTTGCGGATTGCCCGCTGGCTGGGAAAGAAGAGTGTGCTGCATTATCACAGCGGAGAGGCGCGCGATCACTTGCGGCGGTTCCTGGGAGCGCGCGAGACTTTGGGCGAAGTGGACCGCCTGGTGGTGCCGTCAGGTTATCTGGTGGATGTATTTCGCGAGTTCGGATTGGAAGGGCGGGCGATTCCAAACATTGTGGATCTAGAACAGTTGCCGTTCCGCGAGAGGAAGGTTTGCCGTCCGCATCTGATTTGCACGCGAGGGTTTCATCGGTATTACGGATTGGACATCGTGGTGCGAGCATTCGCTGAGGTGCAGAGAGAATTCCCCGAGGCGCGGCTGGATTTGCCGGGGGGAGGGCCGGCGGAGGCAGAGATTCGCGCGCTGGTACGAGAGTTGCGATTGCGAGGCGTGGAATTTCCTGGAGTGATCGCCCACGACGAGATTGGCCGGCGCTACGACCGCGCCGATATCTTCATCAATGCATCGCGGCTGGACAATATGCCGGTGTCCGTACTCGAGGCGTTTGCCTGCGGATTGCCGGTGGTGAGCACGAATCCGGAGGGGATGAGTTATTTTGTCGAGCACGAGCGGACGGGGCTGCTGTCGTCGACGGACGATGCGCACATGCTGGCGGCGAATGTGATGCGCGCTTTGCATGATCCGGAACTGGCCGGGCGGCTGGCGACGAATGCTCGTCGCGAGGTGGAGCGGTATTCATGGAAAGCGGTGCGCGGGCAGTGGCTGGAAGTGTATCGCTCACTGGGACGGTCGTGAAGAAGTCCTAAACCGCAAAGGGCGCGAAGAACATCCGCAAAGGGCGCGAAGGAAATAGCCGTTGGTTTGTCAGGCGACTATCGTCAGTTCCGCAATGCTTCATGGGGGTCGTTTTCCAGGCAGACGCGCTGCCAGAGTTCCAGGTTGAGCAGGCGCCAGATGCGGTCGTAGTGATCGTGGGTGCAGGCGCGATGCTCGGAGAACAGGCGCTCGATGGCTGGCCGCCGGAAGAGACCTCGATCCAGGCTGCGCGGCTCGAGCAGCAGCTCGCGAATCGAATCCAGACGAGATCCTTGCAGCCAGCGGCTCCACGGCGTGGGGAAACCGAGTTTGGGCCGGTAGAGGATCGATGGCGGGAGAAGATCTTCGACCGCTTTCTTGAGAATCCGCTTTCCCGTGAGACCCTTGATTTGCATGCTCTGCGGGATGCTCAACGCGAATTCCACCAAGGTGTGATCCAGGAACGGAACGCGGCTTTCGATGGAAGCCGCCATGCTCATGTTGTCCTGCTTCATGAGCAGTTCGACGAGGTAGGTCGCGATGTCGGTGGATAAGAGCCGGTGCAGCATCTCCCCTCGCGAGCCATCCCAACGATGCAAGGCATTCCGATAGGGCGATTGACCCGCGAGTTCGCGGGAGAGCTCCGGTGTGAGGAGACCGGCTTGCTCGGACGCGCTGAACGCGGAGAAGAAATTGTCGAAGTAGAGAGACGTCCACGAAGCGCCGTCGCGGGCGAGAAAGGTGTGGGAGAGCTTGCGGCGCAGGCGCGCGCCGAGCAGCGAAGAGCCAGCGAGGGATGTGCGAATCCAGTTGCGGATCGACGGCGGAGTCAGACTTCGGTAGAGCTGGTCCCAGGCCGCATTCTTGATGGTGAAGGCGTAGCGGGAGTAGCCGGCGAGAGTCTCGTCGGCGCCTTCGCCGGTCAACACGACTTTCACGCGTTCGTGGGCCAGGCGAGCGACGAAATATAAGGGAACGCTAGATGGCCAGGCGATGGGCTCGTCTTCGTGCCAGATGAGATGCGGCAGAGTACCAAAAAATTCTTCTTCGTTCAGCGAGACTTCGTGGTGGGAAGAGTTCAGGTGCTGGGCAACCGTACGAGCAAAAGACAGTTCGCTGGAATCGGACTCGCGGTATCCGACGGAAAAAGTCTCGATCGCCTGGCCGCGAATCCGAGTGGCGAGTGCGGCGATGGCGCTGGAGTCGACGCCTCCGCTGAGGAATACGCCGAGGGGCACATCGCTCATGAGATGACTGCGGACGGACTGCTCCAACAATTCGCGGTAGCCGCGCGTGTATTCGCGTTCATTGCGTGCGGGTTCGGCTGAGATGGGTAGGTCCCAGTAGCGATCCGTCTTCATCTGGCCGGTTGCATTTACTTCCATGCGATGACCGGGCATCAGCTGGCGAATGCCTTCGTAAAACGTTTCTTCGCCGGAGAGATATCCGAAAGCGAGATATTCCGGAATCGCCGCGCGACGGAAGACGGCCCGCGCCGACGGATGGGCGGCGATGGCTTTGATTTCGGAGCCGAAGATGAATTTCTGGGCATCGAGGTGGTAGTAGAGCGGCTTGATGCCGAGGCGGTCACGAGCAAGGAAGACAGCTTGGCGGCGCGCGTCCCAGATGGCGAAGGCGAACATGCCGCGCAGGTGGCGCACGCAGTCGCGGCCGTACTCCTCGTAGAGATGGATAATCGTTTCGGTGTCGCTGTGGGAGCGGTAAATGTGGCCGCGGGCTTCGAGCTGCGGGCGCAATTCCGCGTGATTGTAGATTTCTCCGTTAAAGACGATCCAGATGGTGCCGTCTTCGTTGCTGAGCGGCTGGTGGCCGGTGACGAGATCGACGATGCTGAGCCGGCGCATTGCCAGGCCGACGTTGGCGGCGGCATAGAGGCCGTCGTCGTCCGGGCCGCGATGGGCCATCACGTCGCACATGCGTCGCAGTGTCGAGGCGTCGACGGGTGCGCTGGAGCCGAATTGCAGGATGCCGGTGATGCCGCACATCGGTTAGCGAATCCTCTGAGTGAAGGGGAATTGGATGGTTGGGTCGATCAGCAGTCCGCTCGCCACCACGGCGCGAGCGGCGGCTTCGTCCGGCGAGGACACGCGCTGCTCCGCGTTCTGGCGCGTCCACTCGAGGTATTGTAGCGGCATATCGCAGGAAAACAGCGGCACACCGTTGATGTGCAGGGAGCTCGCGCCACAGACGACGAGATGCGTCAGTATGCTTTCGCTGAGGGAGTAGTAAAGGAAGTCGGCGTTCGTTGTCAGGGCGTCGACGTTCCACACGGGGCAGTCGGCAGGCTTGAAAATGGCGACGTGCGTCGTGGCGGATGTCTCGTAGAGATAGGCGGTGGCACATGTGGTCCCGGAGCCGATTTCGGCGCGGTGGTGGCGATGGAATGCTTCCGCGTCGTTCACCGGAATCAAGAGCATGGCGTGATCCACAGGCAACTGCATACGGGTGGCGCAGCGGACGACTGGCGCAGGGACCTTGACTCCATAGGCCGGGGAGATGAATTCCGATACGACCTCACAAGTCCATCGCGGATCGTCAGCGGGTACCAGCATGAGCTGTTTTGGCTGCCGCTTCTTTCCCGTTGGCGACGCGACGAAGATGTTCCCTTGTTTCGTCACTTCAAGATCCGGGGCGAAGTGCCATGAGGTCTCGAGCAGATGAGAGCCCGTGCCCTCCGCCAAGTCGCGCACCAGCCAGAATCCACCGTGCGGATGGAAGATGAAACGCCGATGGCGCACAGGCTGGGGGAACCGTTCATAACCGATGTGGTATCCCGCGAAAAAACTGAAAGTCTGGGCGGAGATCCACGTTTCCATTTTGACGTCGGGCAACGCTGTCCAGGCGAAGGGTCCGGCGGGTTCGGCTTGATCGAGTCCATCGACGGCAAGCGTGTTGTGAGCGCGAGTGCCCCGGAACTGCTGCCGCACGTTGTCCCTAGCGATATAGGCGCAGGTGCCGGAATCTACTAAACAGGGGCGTCGATGCAGGGAAAGGCTCACGTTGAGGGCGTCGGCGTGGCCGTGGCCACAACGCCCGGCGCCCTGTGGGCCGGCGTCGATCAGAAGCTGCTGGGGAATTGGATTCAAGTCGGCGATGAGGTAGAGGCCAGCATCGGGGAAGGAGCAACTGTGGGGGTCGATGGTTGCGGTTGCTTTGCGAATCGCGTCGCGGCCGAACAACCAGATCGCTTCTTCGGTGAGTTCTGGCGCGGAAAATCGATCGGGATAGAGAGCCGTGCCCAGAGCCAGCGGGTCGGTCATGTGTTCAGCGCGATTCCGGCGAGGGTTAAACAGGCGTCCGCCATCGTCGTCGCCGAAGTTGGCCTGGCTTAGAACCTGGACAACGGTCAACATCTTTCGGAGGACATCGTCGAAGGCGGAAGGAATCGCGATGCCGTTGCGTGCCGCCAGAAAGTGCGCGTGCACAAAAAAATCGAGAGCATAGACGTGGTAGTAAAGCGACTGCTCGAAGTAGACGCCGTCGGGAAGGACCTGGCGCTGCGATTCGTGCAGCAGAATGGTCCAGCCCTGGAGCTTCCAGCGCTCGGCCTCGCGGAGATCGGGGCAAAGCACTCCGATGAAGAAAAGCGCCAGCCCTTCGCCGAGCAGATGGGTGTTGGGAGAGAAGTAGGTTGATCGATAGCGATCGATGTGGCGAGCGTTGAGCGCCAGGGCGCGAAGCAGATCGTCCCGGAGGGCCGATGAAAAGCCGGGCCAATCGATCAGCAGATGCCGCATCCAGAGCCAGGAGAGCGAACGGAAGGCGACTTCCAGACTGCTCGCCCAGTTGATGCCCATCGGATACCGGTTGGCCTTTTGCCAGGAGTACCACTGGGTCACGGCCTCTTCGACGTAGCGGGCCTCGCGAGTCAGATGCCAGGCTTTGGCCAGCGTGACCAGATGTTGATGGCGGCTTAGTTCCCATGTGACCTTGTGGTCGCCGACGGCGTCGAAGTCGAGGAAGTCGATCTGGTAAGCAGGGAGATTCGGAGCACGCTTGCCGTGAACGGCGTCCAGGTGCCAGTCAATCTCCTTGCCGTAGTCGAGCGGACCGTATCCCAAAAGGCGGAAGCAATGCTGACGGATTTCATCTGCTTCCCGGAGGATGACCTCAACTTCACCTGGCAGATGTTGGCGCAGGAGCGCAATCCGCTCAGGCATCTCGATTGCCGAGAAGAAGAAATTGGCTGGTGGTCGCTCCACTGCCGAAAGGCTTACACGCGGAAGCATGCCGAGTCGACTCTTCAGGGCATCCGATCGCTTTCCGATCTCCTGAAGCGCGCGGGTCCGCAGTTCGCCCGCCGACATGCGAGAGATTCGCGACCAGAGAGTTTCCACGTGGGGCGCCACGCATCAAGTCTACCGTTAGAAGCGGCTCGGGCTGTGTAACGTAATCGCAGAAGTCACCAGGCCCTCTTCGCGGAAGAGGTGGCGCTTCGGGTATGCTGAGTTGGCGCGCTCGGGGGCGTGCAGGAACTGATTGCCGGCCGGTCAGGCTATGCCGAACAGAGCGCACAGGAACACCGGGGCATGAAAGCAAAGTTGATCGACCCGGCGCACGTCGATTGGGCAAGACTGGACCGGTTTGCCGACCGCACCGTGTTTCAAACCCAGGAATGGCTGCGGTTCTTGCGCGAGACGCAGCGCGGACAGATCGTGGTGTGCGAGTTGCGGGACGGGGGTGAGATTGCCGGATACTTTAGTGGGCTGGTTTTCTCCCGGTTCGGCATGCCGATGCTTGGCAGTTCCTTCCCCGGTTGGACGACTCCCTATATCGGGTTCAATCTTGTTCCGGGCGCATCGCGCAAGGAGGCGCTGTCGGCTGTAGAAGATCTGGCATGGAAAACGCTCAAGTGCCTTCATATGGAAGTCTCGGATCCGTATTTTCGGAGCGAGAATGGTGAGGATCTCGGGTTCAAGTGCGAGTACTTCGTGTCGTACCGCACGGATTTGACGGTGTCGGAGGCAGCCTTGTTCGAAAGCATGGAGGGCGCCTGCCGCCGGTGCATTCGAAAGGCAGAAAAGAGCGGCGTGACCATTGAAGAGGCGCACGACGGCGAATTTGCGGACGAATATTACGAGCAACTCCAGGAGGTATTCGCGAAGCAGGGGCTGGTGCCGACGTATCCTTTGGGACGAGTGCGGGCTCTGGTGAAGCACCTTGGACCAACAGGGCGGGTGCTGTTGTTGCGGGCGCGCGATGCTCACGGGCGTTGCATCGCGACGGGGATTTTCCCGGGCTACAACAAGCTTGCAGAATTCTGGGGCAATGCCAGTACGAAATCCGGGTTGCACCTGCGTCCCAACGAGGCGATTCACTGGTATGCCATGCGCTACTGGAAGGCGCGCGGCGCGGAAGTGTATGACTGGGGAGGCGAGGGGAAGTATAAGGAGAAGTACGGCTGTGTACCGCACCGGGTGCCATGGTTTACGAAATCCCGTTTTGCCGTGATCGGAAACCTGCGGCAGCAGGCACGGAAATTGTTTGCCGGGAAACAGCGGCTACAAGGGTGGCTGCAGGGCCAGCGGCGGACAATTTCTCAACCATCGCAGGAACTGTTGGATTCGGATTAGCTGCAAGCTAATCGTATGGATTCTGCGAGATCAACCCGATCTGTGTCGACCTGACCCGGGCAATCATGAAACCTCCGATCTTTATCGTGGGCTGTCCGCGGTCAGGAACCAGCTTCCTGTATCACCTGCTGCTTTCCGCGGGGGGATTCGCGGAGTTCCATACGCAGATGAATGTATTCGACGTGCTCGAACCGATATTCGGGGACCTTCGAGTTCCATCGAAGCGGAAAGCCATGATGGAAGAGTGGCTTCGAAGCAAGGCGTTCGCCGTCTCCGGATTGGATGCAGGAGAGATTGAAGCTAATGTCATGGCGGAGTGCCGCTGCGGCAGCGATTTCCTGAGGATCGTGATGGAGGAAATTGCGGCACGGCAGGGCGCGGACGGCTGGATTGATTCCACGCCAACCAATATTCCGCACATGAAGCGCATCGCGCGTGACTTTCCCGACGCGCGTTTTATCCACATTATTCGCGACGGGCGCGACGTTGCCCTATCGCTCGACAAGCGCGGATGGAGCCGTCCGTTGCCGTGGGATCGGCCACGGAGCCTGCTTGCCGCGGGACTCTATTGGGAGTGGATCGTTCGGATCGGAAGGGAATCTGGCCGTTCGCTCGGCACTCGGTACATTGAGGTGCGGTATGAGGAGTTGGTCGCGGATCCGAAGCCGGTGCTGGCGAGAATCGCCGATTTCCTGGGTCGCGAACTCGATTGCGATCGTATCCTGAGGACCAAAGTCGGATCCGTCCAAACGCCGCTCACGGCTTTTCAGGACGATTTAAAGCAAGGGCACTTCTCGCCGGTGGGGCGGTGGAGAGAGAAGTTTCCGACGGCGTTGCTGGTTCGATTCGAGCAATTGGTGGGACGGCATTTAGAAGAGCTGGGCTACCCACTGGCGCACTCGATCGTGGGAGCGGAGAAAACGTTTTCCACGCGAGCGATGCGGTGGGAGTATTTCACCTTTTATGACTGGAAGCAGTGGGCCAAGATTCACACGCCGCTCTCGCGATGGATGGTGAGCTACTCCGGTATTCTTATCGACAAATAAAGCTTAAAGCTATTTCAATTCCACGATGAACGCGTCGGTGCGGTAGTGGGTGCGGTCAGGTGTCTTGCCCAGTTGATCCTGCCAGTCCGATGTGAACAGAAAGAAGCGGCCATCCTGTGATACGTTGCCGCGCGGTGTGGACCAGAAACCGTTTTTCGCCGTGCTATAGGTGTGCGCGAAGCGCCAGATGGTGGAATGCTTGCCATCGGTCGCGGCGCAGTCGATCTCGTTTTCCCAAGGTCCCGTGACCAGCAGCGGGGCTCCCGGGGTGTCTGGATTCGTCGGCCGGTAGGTCGAGAAACAGACGGGCGTCGAATCGGCGGGATCGACGTTGCTCCACGAGTAGTGCGAGTCGTACCAGAAGTTCTTCGCTGGCTCTATGTCGGGCACCAGCGAGGCGGAATTCTCGAGGTGGTTCGCGGGCCGCATCCAGATGTTCAGCGGATGACTGACGCCGGAAGCGCCGAGAATATGAGAATAGCCGAGCACGTGGTGGCCGGTGCATCCGCGAGTGCAGACGGCGACGTTCGTGGTGGCGATCTCCCAGACGACCCAGCCACGGCCTCCGGAGGCGGAGGGCATCACGTAGACGAAGTCGCCAGACTTGGCCATGCGCGAGTTGTGAATCAGGAAACGCGGTGAGGCGCTGACCGTTCCGTTGGGTCCCCAGTCGCCGCCGATCTCGCCCGTTTGTGTGTTGTACCAGCGGCACCCGCGAGAGCGATCGTAGATGTACACCAGATAGTTTTTGTCCTGGCCGGGGCCGATGGCGGTCTGGAAGCGGCTGTCGTCGGCGCTGACGGTGACGGAGCTGACGGAGTCACCGGTTCGCAACTTCACACATTTGGCTGCGTTGTTGACATTGGTGACTTTGCCGGTGGAAATATCGTATTGCTGAAAGATGGCATCCCGCCGAGTTACGCCGTAGAGAATGTTGGGCTGGGTGTAGCTGAATTGCGGCTCGGGAGTCCACGGCAGATTGGGGGCGGCTGCGAAGCGCGGCTTCAGGGTTGCCGGATCGAAGTTGTAGAGCAGAAAAGTTCCGCCCATGGTGTTGACGTAGAACATGGTCGAATTCGCGTTCCACGCCGTCTGCTCGGCCGACGAGGGTGAGAACAGCGAGCGGCCGGGCCTGGTGGGATCGGAACGTTCGTCGGTGACACGGACAATTCTCGAGCCGAAATTTGGATCGACGACGATGGATCCGGCAGGGCCGATGGCGGGCGGCGTGGAAGCATAGGGAACAACCTTGCGGTCAGTGCGCGCTGAATAAGGGCGTGGGGCAGAGGTGGCCTGCAATCCCTGTGCCGGGGCGGGGGGCGACTGCGCGAAAACTTGACTCGCGATGCCAGTGATCATCCAGAGCAGAGGCGTGAGCCGCATGGAGCACCGGAGACTCATTGTAGAGCCTCGTTCCGCGGATCACACGGCGAGGCGGGTCTTTTGCAAGCGCGCACACCGATCGGGATTTCGCCGACGGTCAGATCCTCCATTCCGCAACTCTCCAGCCAGCGAAAGACCTGTTCATAGGTGTGCTTGGACTGGTATTTGGGCGAGTACCAGTCGAGTGTGTCGAGCAGACGAGCTTCAGGATCGGATTGACGGTTGACTGGGAAAACATAGTGCACCGCGCCGGCTACCGGCTTGCCAACCGACGGCACGATCCGCAGGCCGCGATCGAGCCAGTAGAAAAAAGGCACGACCACGCGAAAGAACGTGTGCAGCGTGCGGGGAGAGAGCCGGGTGGTGATCTTGCGGTACAGATCGCTGAAGCGATACCACTTGTTGTAGCCACTGTAGAGCCAAATGGCCAGCGTGCCTTTGGGGCGCAAGAACTGCGGCAGAACTTTCACCGCCCGCTCGCAGTCGGGCGTGTGGTGCAACACGCCCATGCTGTAGATGCAGTCGAAACTCTCCGGGGCGAAGGGAAGAGCGAAGACGTCGGCCTGCAGGGCGACGAAGTCCCGGTCGGCCAGGTTGCGGGCGGCCACCACCGCGGCGGCGCTCAGGTCCACGCCGATCACGCGTGCGCCCCAGCGGGTGGCGACTTCGGCGAAGCGTCCCGCGCCACAGCCCACGTCGAGCACGAGCTTTCCGCGCAGGTCCTCCGGCTTCAGGCCGGTCTTGCGAACAAAGTCGGACTCGGAAGAGTTGATTCCGTTCCGGTCGAGCTGGGTTTTATCGAACTGACGCCACTGGTAGCCGAAGCTGTCGGCGTAGTTGCTGGGATCGACGAAGCGGGGCACTCCCAGGATTTCCGGGTATTGGCGCCGGCAGGAGGAACACACGTAGACGTCGTTCTGCCGAGGCAAGGATGCGCGGCATGCCGGACAGCGCAGCAGATTCTCCAGAGAAATCGAGGAGGGCATGAGTTCAGGATTCCTCTTGGGGCGGGGAATTCACGTCGTCCGCCGGCGTAGACAACTCAAGGGCGGAAAGATCGGCGAACCGGCCCAGCGGTGTGTTCAGCTTCAGCCAGAGTTTCGCGTCGAGAAACTGCGGGTAGGCTGTGGACAGAAACCGCATCCTCAAGGTCTTGCGGCGCTGCTCTGCAGCGGACGCGAGCGGGTAGCCAAAGGCTTCGAGAGTCGTGCCGATCAGGCTTTCCAGAGAGCGCACTTCCTTTTCCGTGAGCCGCTGCTTCCATCGATCTACAGGTTGGATCGAGTTGGCTCCTTCCTCCAGAAACGAGGAATTCGATTCGCTCAGCCGGCCCAGGCTGGCGCCGCGAATGCGTTCATAGTCGAGATCATGGTCCAGGAAACGGCTCAGACTGGCCAGCACGTCGCGAGGCCGCTGGACGAGATCTTCGTAGTGGATTTCGATGTAATCGCCGGGAATGAGGGTTCCGTGGCGGCGTCCGGTTTGCGTCATCCACTGCCAGTAGAGCGCGGTTTCGAGCAGGCCGCGCGGTTTGCGGTTCCAAGGAAAGGGACGGAATCCGCCCATCTTTGCGAGCGAGAGCGCGACGTCGCGACCGTCGCGCACGATGTGGATGAAAAGGGCGTCGGGCAGATCGCGGCGAATGCGCGGAATGTGCAGCAGGGAATCGGGATCGTAGACGGCCCAGCGGTCCACGCCTTGCCGGGCGGCGATTTCACCCATGACGGTGCGCAAGAAGTTGCCGCCGGTTGCGCTCTGATCCATCAGCTTGGCGGAAAGCTCGGCGGCGTCGAGACCGGTGCGGGCGAAGCCCTTGCTGCGCAGAAACACATCTACCAGATGCTTGCGATTGGCGGGGTTGCTGGGATCGCCGAATCGCGGGATCAACATTTTGTGAACGGGAAGATATCCGCGGTAGATGGCGAATCCGCCGGCGGAGAGCAACGTGTCGTAGAGCAGGTTGGTGCCGGAGCGATGGCAGCCGGCGACAAACACGGGGCGCCGGCTACGTGCCGTCGACGGTTCGGCTTGAGATGCGTCGCTCACCAGGCTCTCGGTCATGTGCGCGGACTCGCAGCAAAATTGTACAGGCGGACATGGAGACGACGAGAGCGATGGGGCGAGACGGTCATCTCTCGTCTCGTCATTTCCCGTCTCCCAGCACAAGGTTGCGCAGGCCGTCGTAGAGTAAACTGCCGAGCACCTGCCTGGCGACATCGCGAATGCCGCTTTGGGCGCGCATTTGGGCCAGACCCTCGCCGTTGCAGATCGCATCGAATTCGCTGATCGGGAGTCCGCGCAGGATGGCGACCCGGCCCAGGGCATATCGGTCGGTCGCGGAGGTGTTGGCTTCGATACGGCTGGTCGCTACCGAGCGATATCCCACGGCGCGAGCGGTCTCGGCGGCGCGTTGGTTATAACGGCCTCCTGGACACGAGAAGTGTTCCACGGCTTTGCCCAGAATCTGTTCGAGCTGCAACTTCGCTTCAGCGATTTCCCGCTGCAGACCGCGATTGTCGAGATCATCGAGAGAGGCGTGCGTCATGGAGTGGCAGCCGATTTCGAATCCGGAGCGGGCGATCTCCTGCAGCTGCGAGGCAGAGAGATGGCCAGGTTTCCCCAGCCATTCGACGGTGATGTAGAACGTGGCGTTGAATTCGAGCTTGCGCAGCAAAGGTGCCGCGCAGAGCAGATCGGTCTCATTGCCGTCATCCAACGTGATGGCGACGTTGTTGCCATCGGGAAATGTGAGTGCGTCGCCGACGCTCAGGCCTCGGTAGCCTAGATCCTTCAGACGCTGTAGCTGCTGGTGGAATTCTTGGGTGCGCACGGCGTAGCGCGTATAGCCGCGTGTGGCATGGCGCAGGCTTCTACCGGGCACTTCCAGTTCGTGATACATCAGGAAAACGATGGAGGGCTCCGGCATCAGGCGACTCCTTCGGCTGGGAGCAGGCTGAAGACGACTCCGATGCCGTGCGGTTCCAGTTCGATTTCCATTTCGCAACGCCGGTTCTGCAAGTCATAGAGTGCGATGTGTGAGGGCTTGTGGCGCGAGTTGCCGCTCTTGATCCATGCAATGTTCTCGACGAATTTCGTGGGGCGGACGCGGGTGAAGCCGACCCAGATCCAGCGTTCGTCAACCGGCAGGAGGCCGCGGCACCAGCCGAGGATTTGGCCGCCGGCCTCGCGCATGGAAGATTCGCTCATGGCATTGAGGTCGATATTCTCTTCTACTTTCAGCGTTTTCCGATTCGCGAGGAGCACATGTCCATCGACGGTAGTGAAGTAGATGCGGTCGCCGATCACCAGGCCATCGTGCGGACCCTGGCCCGGCAGATCAATGCGGAGGCCGGGACGATTCAGGCAGATGGCATCGCGCTGCTGGAATCGCGTGACCCAGATTTCGCCCTCGAGTTCGAAGACGTGGTTGGGGTGCGACTGGTGTGGCTTGGTAGTCGCGACGAGACGATAGTCCGTCTCGCGGGAGAATCGCGCCCACGGATCCTCGTCCAGCACGCTCCATTCGCGCACAATTTCGCCGCTGGGGGTGAGTTCGACCACCAGGTCGAGCCCGGTTACGACCGCCAGCAGAGTCCCACGCGACGAAGGGTAAACATGATGCAGATCGTTGAAGCGGGGAAGCGAGATCGAATGCAGCAGGCCGAAGTCGGGGAGTTGGTAGACGAGCACCTCGGTCGAAGTGCAGGTGTAGATGCGGTTGTCCCTGATGGTCGCGACCTTGAACAGAATGGCGGGTGAATCCGCCGGGCAGACCGCGGGCGGTGAAACGTACTCAACTCGAACCTTCGATTGATTGGCGGCTGGGTCGAGTTCGATCAGCAGCGCCTGCTCGCACGACTGCCACTCTTCGAGTTTGCGAAACAGCGTGCTGCGCAGACGGCCTCCGACCACATAAAGAGGGCTCTTCGGCGGCATGCAGATTCCAACTCTATCAGGAATGCGAGGACGAGCCGGCGGCCGCGGGCTGAATGTGGCTCTCCAATGCCGCCAGTAATTCGTCGCGAAGCCCCGCGCCGGATGCAATCAGCCCGGTGATCAGCGGATGCGGCTGGTTGCACTTCAGCGGCGTGTGATCGAGCGTGCCCACATAGCCTCCGCCGCTGAGCACCAGCGCAGCGCCGGCCGCCACATCCCACTCGTGTTTCGGCGTCAGAGTGAACGTAATGTCGATCAGGCCCGCAGAGACCAGGGCCAGCTTGTAAGCGACCGAACCCATGGCGCGGACTTCGAAGGGTGCGTTCTCAAATTGCTTCCACTCGCCGCGCTTCACCTCGCTCCTGCTGGCCAGCACCACGGCCCCGGCGAGGCTGGTGCGCTGGCTGGCGACCGCGGGCTTGCCGTTGTAAAGTACGCCGGAATCGATGGCGCCAAGGAAGGTTTCTTTCGTCGCGGGATTGTAGATTCCTCCGGCGACCGGGTGGCCGTCTTCGATGAATCCGATAGAGACGCAGAATTCCGGCAATCCCTTGACGAATTCGCGGGTGCCATCGAGCGGGTCGACGATCCACACGCGGCGCTTGGAAAGGCGCTCGGGATTGTCGGCAGTCTCTTCGGATAGCCAACCTTCGCCGTCGCGCAACAGATTCTGGCGCAATACGGAGTCAACGGCGCGATCGGCCTCAGTGACGGGATCATGGCCGGCTTTGTATTCGGTCGCGACTGCGCCAGGAGTGAAGCGGTCAAATATCGCGTGCGTCGCTTCCAGACCGTGCGAGATGCGTTGCAGAATGTCAGCGTAACGAGAAGCCATAATGTCCTTTGAAGGCGAGCCGGGCATGAGGATTATTTCGAACTGACGTGCAAGGCCGGCGGGTTATGATCGACCGAACCGATCGGGGCAACCATGCGCAGGCCGGTGGCCAGCAGCACGGTGCAGAGAATGCGGCGCAGCCAGACCGTGGGCACCTGGGTGCTGAGCTGCGAGCCGATCAAGCCGCCGGGAATCGAACCGATCAACAGCGTGATGACCAGTTGCGGGTCTACGTTCCCCAGCTTGAAGTGCATCAGAGAGGTCATGCCCGTCAGCACCACGGCATGGACCACGTCGGTGCCTACATTGTGTTTCGGTGGGAACCGGTAGAACAGCAGGAGAAGCATCATGATAATGCTGCCTGAGCCGACTGAAGTCATGCCTACCAGAGCGCCGGCGACGAGTCCGATGACGGAAATGCCAGCGAAGGAGCGCATAGTCGGCGGCTGGTGCATCACGCGATCTTCAATGCGGCGCTGGAACAGCAGCAGCAAAGGCACGAGGATCAGCAGGATGCCGATCGCCATCTTAATAAAGTCGTTGACGCCGGAGCCGCTTATGTTGCGAATGTGCTGCAACACGGCCACGCCCGCGATGGAGCCGGGAACGCTGCCCACCGCCAGCGCCAGCACGACTTTCCGCCGGACGGTCTTCTTCGACAGGTGAAGCAGGCTGGCTGGAATCTTGGTGAAGAAGTTGAACATCGCGTCGGAGCCGACGGCGATGATTGCAGGCACGTGCAGACCGAAGATCAGGACCGGCAACATGAGCACGCCGCCCCCGACCCCGGTCAGCCCGATCAGGATTCCCGTGATAAAACCAACGAGGATTTTTCCTGCCAGCAGTTCCACGATTTCCCCCAGTCCCAGCCCGAGCCCTAGTTATCCGTTCTGGCCGCTCACTCCGAAGAAACCCTCGCGCTCCAGGTGCAGAATGATCTCCTGCGCGGCTTCTTCGGGTGAAAGTTCTCCGGTGTTGATGGTGACTTCCGCATCCGCTGGCGATTCGTAGGGATCGGAAATCCCGGTGAATTCCTTGAGGATGCCGGCGCGCGCCTTGGCGTACAGGCCCTTGCGGTCGCGCTGCTCGCAGACTTCCACCGAGGTCGCCACGTGCACCAGGATGAATCCGCCCATGGGCTCGATCATCTGGCGAACGTGCTTGCGGGTCGCGTCGTACGGAGCGATGGGCGCGCAGATGGCGATGCCCCCGTTCTTGGTGATTTCCGAAGCCACGTAGCCTATGCGGCGGATGTTGATGTCGCGATGCTCTTTCGAGAATCCGAGCTCCGAGGAAAGGTGCTTACGGACCAGGTCGCCGTCGAGCAGGGTGACCGGGCGTCCGCCGACTTCCAGGAACTTGGTCAACAGAGCGTTGGCGATGGTCGACTTGCCGGAACCGGAAAGTCCGGTGAAGAAGATGGTGACGCCCTGCTTGGAGCGAGGCGGGAAGCTGCGGCGCAGTTCCTGCACGACTTCCGGATAGGTGAACCAGGCCGGAATGTCGCGGCCTTCGTTCAGGCGCTGGCGGAGTTCGGTGCCCGAGATGTTCAGCACGCGATCCGTTTTCTTGACCTCGTCATCGGGAATGTAGCGGTCCTCGCCCTCGAGGTAGACCATCATGCTGAAGGGCACCATGGTCACGCCGATCTCGGCTTCATGCTTCTTGAACACTTCTTGCGCTTCGTACGGACCGTAGAAGGGTTTCTTGGTTTCGGGATCCGATCCCGGGCCGGCGTGATCGCGACCGACGATGATGTGCGTGCAGCCGTGGTTCTTGCGAATCAAGCCGTGCCACATGGCCTCGCGCGGTCCGCCCATGCGCATCGCCAAAGGCAGCAAGGATAGCTTCTGCGTGCCCTGAGGATACTTGGAACTCAAAAGTTGGTAGCAGCGGACGCGGGTGTAGTAATCCACGTCTCCGGGCTTGGTCATTCCAACTACGGGGTGGATCAGGACGTTGGCTTCAACCTGCTTGGCGGCGCGGAAGGTCAGTTCAACGTGCGCCCGGTGCATAGGATTGCGGGTCTGGAAGGCGACGACGCGGCGCCAGCCGAGGCGAACGAATTCGGCGCGCAGTTCAGCAGGCGTGAAACGGAGAGTGCGGAAATCATAGTGCGAAGGCAACTGCAGTCCTTCGACGCGCCCGCCGACATACCACGGGTTGGCCAGGTTGATGGCGTAATTGGCGCCGGGATGGGCTTTGCTGGTGGTATTGAAGACGGCCTTGGCTTCAGCCTGGCGGTCCGGCTGCCAGACTTCTTCCACGTGCAGCACGGCGAGCATCATGCCTTCGGCGTCGCGCAAGGCAACTTTGCTGCTACCCGGAGTAAGCTTCTTGGCGAATTCTTCGGTGACGTCCAGCGTGATCGGCATGGGCCACAGCGTGCCGTTGGCCAGATGCAGGTTGTGACAAACGCCTTCGTAGTCGGCCTTGTTCATGAAGCCGCGCAGCGGAGAGAACCCGCCGCTCATCAAAAGCTCGAGGTCACAAATCTGACGGGCGGTCAGATCCCACGACGGCCACTCGCGCGAGTGGGCTTTCAGTTCAGCGCCCTTTTCCGGGCTGGCGATCAGGTTCACGAGTTCACCGCCGTGCGGTGCGATCAGATGACTAGACAATTGCGGAACCTCCTCAGGTTCGTCGAGCGTTCATTCGTCGATTTGGAATTTACGGCGTCAAAAGTCAGTTGAGGATTTCGAACAATGTTTTCTTGGAGTTGCGAGGGGGAACAGTCAGCGTCGCTTCCAGGCGATCGCTCTTCGTGTTTCGTTCCTTAAAGTTTACACCAAAAAATATCGAACCCCATCCCCCACGCACGTGCCATGCCGGAGGTTTTAGACTTCGATTGTACTGTAAATTGATAAGGATTAAGGCTTAACTTCGGATTCAAGCCGTAGTGAGTTTTTTCTCAATGGAATCAGGGTGCAACTTGTTGCGCAGAAAAGAGAACACTTTCTCCGGGCAAGCGGGGATGTGCAGATCTTTGCGCAGCCGCGTAACTGTCTCAAAAGTAACCGCCTAGCAGGCTGAACAAGTGTTTTCTGTCCAGCGGCGTCACCCCCAGCGCCTAAAAAGCCAGGCTTGAAAATAATCCGAACAGAGCGTTTGAAGCGCCACACAAGAATCAAACGCAGCCCCGAGATCTTCAGCAGCCTGCTAGTTAGGCTTCTTCGTCCGGGGCAAAGTAGCGGAGGACTTCACCTTTCATGCGCACCCCCGCGGGCTCGCGAGTCGCCATAAACCACAGCACACCAATTCCGTAGACCGCCCATCCCGCAAGCAGATTCAAGATCAATTGTGGATAACGGTGGGCATAAAAAGATCGTTGGACCAGCCAGAGAATCAGCGCCATGGGCACGCAGAAGAGCGCGGGGTAGAAGTACGCTTCGGGAATGAATTTCCGCAAGGGAACTTCCAGTTTGCGGCACATGTGGCGCGGCAGAAAGAACAGCGAGGTGCACAACAGTGGAATTGCAGTGCCGAGCGCATCGCCTGCAATTCCGAACGGCCGGACCAGCACGACGCTCAGAATTACATTCGCAACGCCCTCCATCAGAACCACCATCGCCAGCGTCTTGTGCTGGCTGATGCCGAACAGAATCCGGTTGGATGTGCTTTGGATGTTGTACAGCGTGGAGGGAATCAGCACGATCAGCAGCACGACATAACTGGAGACATAGGCCGGACCCATCCAGGCTTCGATCACCGACCGTCCCATCACGATCAGCGAAACCGAGATAGGGAACATTACAAAAGCGCAGGCCCGATTTCCGGCGATGAAGAGGGTACGGAGACGAGAGTGGTCGCCGGCGGCGTGGAACTGGCTCGACATGGGAGTAAAAATCTGAGCCAGGCTGCTGACCACTTCTCCGGCGTAATCCACCAGGCGCGCTCCAATCGAGAACCGCGTAATCGCGGCGGCCGACAAAAAGCTCCCGATGATCACCGCGTCGGTTTTAAACCGCAGGCGCACTGCCACGATGATCATGAAGGTGATGGAGCCGTAGTGGGCGACGTGGCGGAACGAGGAGCGATCGATGTATCTCCATCCGTAGGGGATGGCGAGGATGCGTTGCGCCATGACCGCGCGTGCCGCCGAGGTGATGAGCGGCAGAGCTACGGTGATGGCGGCGACCGTCAGCAGGCCGTATCCATGACGTAGGGCCAGCACGATCAGAATGGCGCGCACGATCGTCGAGGCCATGTTGGTCCAGTTCAACAGATAGAAGCGCTGCAGGCCTTCGAGAATGCCTCCGGAGATGCCGAGGGGAAATCCCAGGGCGAGAGACGCTCCCACGATCAGAAACAAGAGGTGCGCGTCGTGCAGAAACGGTGGCGGGATGCGAAAGAGCCGATCGAGATAGAACATCCCCAGCACCGTCGGGATCATGAGCAGCAAACCGAGGCAGGTGTAGCTGAACAGGCTGGTGTTGACGATGCGCGCCAATTGCTCCTTGTCTCCCGTGGCCTGGAATTTGGACACGTAGCGGACCAGGGAGGAGCGAATGCCGAAGTCGAAAATGCCGTAGTAGCCGGTGATGGAAAAAATCAGCACCCAGAGGCCGAAGGCGTCGTCACCGAGGTGATGGAGGATGAACGGCGAGAGGAAAAATCCGACCGCAATGTTCAGCGCCAATCCGGCCCAACTAGAAGTGACGTTCTTGAGGGCGCGCGTGATCAGGCTCATCGCAATCGGAAAGCCCTAGTGTCTCAGATTTCACGCGCGGTTTGCGAGGGTTAGGCTCCGCACAGCTGCAACATCCACCACGGAGGCACGGAGCCACGGAGAAAGCTTCCGACTTGTAAGAAAGGTGGCTTAGCACCTGCTGGGGATTTTTTCCGTGACTCGGTGTCTCCGTGGTGTTGGGCGGGTACGAAACGATTCAGGATAGACTAGAGGGCGCTTGCGATCCGTTGTGCGAGCCGATCCCATGCCCCGACCGCGAGTTCGAATCCTGAGGCTGCTGATCCTGCTTGGTCTGGTGTTCGGACTGTCGGTCTTTTTGCGGGGCAGAGAGTTACTGATCGCCGTCGACCCGTTACCCACCCACGTGGAAGCCGCGGTCGTGCTGCAGGGCTCGGTCACGGCCGAAAAGGCGCGGGTAGCGGGTGCGATGAATCTGGCAAAGGGCGGCGTAGCGGATCGAGTGATGATCATCGTGCCCAAGGAGTCCTTCTGGGGGCAGGCGATTGCGCCCGTGGCTCGCACTTATCTGGAGCGTATCTACGGAGCCGAGATTTCGGCCCGCGTCGACTTCTGCGAGACCGATGGCGGCGTCGATTCCACCGGGCAGGAAGCTGAGGCCGCGCTGGGCTGCGTGCAGTCGCATTCCTGGAGGTCACTGGCGGTCGTGACTTCTGACTATCACACGCGGCGGGCGGGGATCCTGTGGCGGAGAGCGCTCAGACGTCGCAATTCGGGCATAAACGTCACCATGCAGGGTGTTTCCGAAGACGATTTCCAGTCTCCATGGTGGCGCCACCGCCGCTCGGCGAAAATCTGGTGGAACGAGGCGACCAAGTTGATCTGGACCGAATTATCCACAAACTGAGCGAAACGAAGGAGGAGGCCCGATGCCAACCAGTCTCTCGGATCGGGACCGATCCGAGATAGAACGCAGCGCGGCCGAGGCGGCCCGGCTTTCATTGAAACCCGCTGAGGTGGATCGCTACCTGGATCCACCTGCCGACACTGCTTTTTCGCTGGAGTACGCGTTTCATCTTCTGGGCGATATTCACGGCAAGACGGTTCTCGATCTGGGCTGCGGCACGGGAGAGAATCTGATTGCTCTTGCGAGGCGAGGGGCCAGAGTGCTCGCCATCGATCTGTCGCCGGAACTTGTCGAGTTGGCGCGCCGGCGGCTGGAGAAGGAAGCTCCCGAACCGAATCCCGCCATGGTTCAGGTCGGCTCAGCCTACGAGACCGGACTTCCGGACGAGTCAGTCGATATCGTGTTTTGCATGGCCCTGCTGCATCATCTTGATCTCGGGAAGGCGAGGGCTGAGATCTACCGCATCCTTCGTCCTGGCGGACGACTGATCCTGCGGGAGCCGATTCGCTTCTCGTCCACTTTGCGGACCCTGCGGAAGTTGTTCGCCCCGCCCAAGGCCGATGTCTCGGAGTTCGAGCATCCCCTGACGAGGGAAGAACTTGCCATGGTCACGCGAGGGTTCGCGATTCTCAAGGAGCGACGGTTTCGTCTTCCATTGGTGCCGCTTCTGAAGCCCTTTGGTGCATCCGAGAAGCGCTTGTGGAAGTTGGACGGTTGGCTGCTGAAGCGGATTCCCGGCGTCGACTTCTTTGCGACGTCCGTCGTGATGAGCCTCGCCAAGCAAGCGTGAGGCATTCACATCTTTAACTGCCAGCCCTGACCGCGAACGCACAACGCCGCAACATAGCCTTCCGGCGCCGGAATGTCGCGCAAAGACCACTGCGAGGCTTCTCTCCCGTCCGGGCGAGTGGCGAGCAACCCGTTCTGCTCGCTGGGTCTCAGGGAAACGTCAAACTGCCCCAGAGGCATCGAGAGTCCGCTGCCGATCGCTTTGATGAACGCTTCTTTCCGCGTCCAACAGCGGAAGAACGCATGGCTGCGCTCGGATTCGGGCAGCGCGGCATGCTGGGCCTGCTCATGTTCGGAGAAGAAGCGCTTTGCGATGGCCGCATGATCGCGGTCGGGGCGAATCATCTCCACATCCACGCCGACCGCTCGTTCGCGCGAGAACGCCAGCATTGCGACAGCGCCGGAGTGCGAAACATTGAATTCGATCGACGGCTTATTCGAAGTCGCATCGGGGGGCAGAAAAGGCTTCTCGTGTTTCGAATAGGCGAACACTAGTTGTGCCGGATCGGCTCCCAGATAACTGCCGAGCAGCATGCGCAGGACACCGCGGGTGACGGTGTAGCGGTGGCGGTCCCGCTCGAAGTGGAAGCGCCCGGCTCGTTGTCGCTCGTCGGCGGATAGAGCGGGCAGAAATCGCGCCTCCCCCGTGGCGACCTCGGCCAGATCGATCTGCCAGAGGTGGACCTCTTCGGCGGGTAACTCCTGCCGTAGTTTGAACTCGAAATTGGGATCGGAGATAAGCATCGGCCCGGGTCGGTCGAGGGACTAGTCTAAGCCACGCCTTGCTGGTTCAGGAAATAAGCGGTCTGGATATTGATTTGCGGGCGAAGACAACGGGGCGGGCGGAGGTCCCGGCCATCGTGTAAATTCTCCAGCGAATGCCCCTTGAGACGGGAATTTCGCTCTAGGGTGTTTACCTGAGCATGGGCTGGCATTTTATCCGGGCAGGACGTGTTGTATTGGACCCTTCAAAGCGCGGCAACCGGATTCTCACCTAGGGATTGTCGTCTGGTCATTGGAATCTGGCGCGGGCAGGGCGCGATCACTCGGGCTCCTGAATCGGGATTGAGCTAGGTTTTACGCGTGTTTTGCGCACCCGTCGGCGGGTTGCCGACGAAGAATCTACGGCTCCGGCCCGGCTGTGGAAATCAGTGGGTTGAATGGTGGTTAAGGCGTTCGTTTGCAATGAGCTGTGAAAAAAGCATGTTCATCCGTCACAGCCAAAATTCTGGCGGGTCTGGCATACCGGGTGCACTACGTTTTTGAAAATCCAAATCCGCGCGCCACTTGCGGAGAGGGCGATGCTTAGAGAAGACGTAATGGGAGTACAGAATGTTCGGCTCGGGCCACGGGAGCAGCAGATTGTCGAATTGCTGCTGCAGGGCTGCGACAACGCCGAAATCGCCAGCCAGCTCAAAATGGCCCGGCGCACCGTCAAAGCTCACTTTAACCGTTTGTTCCTGCGTTTCGGAATCACCGGCGGCATCAAGCGAGTCAAGCTCGCGACCCTGTTATATCGGAGGCAGTCATGTCTGCAGATGGACGTTATGGCAACCGTACCCCCAGTGAACGTGAACAGCGGGTCATTGCGCTCGTTGCCCAAGGCTTGAAGAACAAAGAAGTGGCCGATGCCATCGGCACGACTGAACACGTGGTGAAGAACTATCTGCGCGTCATCTACGACAAACTGGGGTTGTGGAATCGCGTCGAGCTGGCATTGTGGTATGAGTCGCGCCAGGTTCCTTCCACGTTGCTTATGCAGTAACGCGCGCCTGTTTACGGGCAGTCCAGCGCTGCCAGATGCCGCAGGCGGTCTTCTGCACCCGGAACTCTCTTCCGGACTGCGGCATCGAGCAGCACGCGCGCCTGTTCGCAGTTTTTCCCAACCCCATCTCCGGCGGCATAACGGTCTGCCAGTAGCAGAGTGGCGGCCGTGTTTTTTCGGGCGACCGCTTTCCAGAGCCAGGTTACGGCTTCTGCCGAATCGCGCGGCTTGCCGTTGGTTCCGTTCAAGTAGTCCCGGCCGATGGCGAGTTCCCTGGCGCCGTCGATCGAACCTTGCGAGTTGCTGATCGCTGGAGTCGGCGGGAGCGAACCTGGCTGCTTCATGGCGTCGCTTGAAGATGTCACTTCTGTTGTGATGGGGGGAAGCGAGTGCGAAACCGTCGGGGTCTGGGCTGAGGGATTGCGTCCTCTTCCACGCGTGGCGATGTAGCCCAAAGTGAAGACGACCAGCATCGTCCCGACTATGAGTGCGGTTCGGGTACGGAAGGCTGAAAAGGGAGCCTGAGCGCCAGGTGGTGCCGCGACCGGTGGTGGCTCGGTCCTCTCCGCGGGGACCTGCGGCTTCGCGAGCGAAAGAACCGGTTTGGCTTCGAGCTCGCGCAGCAATTCGCGAATCGCATCTTCCCGTTTCTCTGCGGGCGTGGTGATATAAACCTCGGCCCAGCGGCCCAGATTCTCGCCGAGCAGGGGATTCATCAGCGGATTCAGCTCGGGCCGCGGCAATGAGCCGGGGGATTCGGGATGGCGGGCGGGCTGGGGCAAACGAGGACTCGACTCTGCAGGATGGCCTAGAGTTCTGATCGTACTCGGCGGCGGGAAGTTGTCAAAATCGGCGGGACACTATTCGCAGGCTCTACGCGAAGCTGATTCGAACTGATCGAGCTGCGCTTCATGCTGGGTGGTGAAGCGACCCTTGGGTGTCTTGCCGTAAAGGTCCGCTCCCGGGCAATAGTACAGCGCAGTGTGCAGGTCGATCCAGACCTGGGTGTCCGGATTACCCTTGTATTCCGGAACAGGAGGAGCTTCGGCAAGGCCCAAGCTGATTAGAGTGCGGTCCCACAAGGACAGGTCCGCATCCGGCGACGGTTTGTGCGTCGTGGTGGCTGCAGCCGACGGTTTGCCCTGCGCCACCACAGAATGATTCGACCAGATTCCCCAGCGGATCACCACCAACACCAACACAACGGCGATGGCGAGATAGACGTCGCCGCGCCGATTCTGCCAGAAATTCGCAAAGCCGCCGGCGCGGTTGTTCCGTGCCAGATCCTCCAGAAACTGGCGGGCGCTGGATGCGGAGCTCCAGTTCTGGGTGGGCTCAGGCTTAACCAGGGCGGTCTCGGCGGCGGCCTCCGGAGTCTCCGCAGCGGCTTCTGGCAACGGTTCTGCTTCGGCATCGGCTTCGACCGGGGCTTTGTCGAGGGCCGCGGGGAGATTGTGTTCGTGCTCTTTCGCCAGAGCCGTCTCGAAATTCGGCGGAGGCGGCATCTTGTCCAGCCGTAGGGCAGGATCGGCGAAAAGTTCCGGCAATTCCTCCTCGATCGAATCGGCCAGAGGTCTTTCCGGCGCCAGCGGATCGATGGGGGGAAGCGTATGTTCCGGGACGCCATTCAACTGAGCGATCTGCAAGTCCGCGGGCACTTCCGGTAATTTGGCGACGGCCTGGCTGCGCAGGGCCGGGGGCTCGTAGCCTGCTACGCGGGGTGTTCCGCACTTACCGCAGAACTGCTCTTGCGGCATCAGCGGGTTACTGCATTTGCGGCAGGCGGCGGCGGAAACCGAGACAGGACTGGCTATAGCGCCCGCGGAGACCGTGGCGCCGCGGGCGGCGGGCGCCTCCGCCAGCGCTGCTAGACTCGGCTTCAGTTTCTCCAGAACTTCGAGCACTGCCGCGCGCTCGGAGGCGGGCAGCTTCTTGGGCGGCGCGGGTTCCTTGCGGCCCAGAAAATCGGTGATGATGCCAGCCATGAGCTGGCAGCAGTGCACACCCTGATCGGTAAAATTCTGTACGCTGGCGAAATAGACTTCCAGGCCGCCTGCGATCGAGCCCTGATGATAGATCGGAACGGCGATAATGGCGCGGATTCCGCGGCGCTGGCACTCTTCCACATCGAGCAGGAATTCAGCGTTCAGATTCGAGCAGCGGATCACCTGCCCGGCGCGCAGGCTGGCCGAACAGAGCGCTTTCTCCATCGGAAGCTCGGTGCCGGCGGGCAGCGTCATCTGACCATGCGCGGCGCGGTAGCGAACATTCAATCCATCGATCAGGCACAGGGCAGCGCCGCCGGCGTGGGCAAACTGCACCAGCCGCTCGGTGACCAGCGCGGTCGCGCGGTCCAAATCCATGTTCTGTCCACGAATCTGGTCATGAACCGCGCCGATCTGCCCCAGCATGTCGGAGTAGTCGGGTTCGGATGCAAGCCTGACCGGAGCCGGAGGCGTGGGCGCTGAAGATTTTGCATTCGCGGGTGGCGGAGGAACGGGCGTTGCAACGGGAGTCTGTTGAACCGGGGTGGAAGTGGGCTTTGCGGCCTCGGGCGGAGGTGCGCTCACGGGTGGTTTGGGCGGAAGCTCCGGAGACGCAGTTGCGTTGTGCTCCTGCAGCACGAAGGCCGCTTCCAGCAACTTCGCGAGGGGCTCCTCGTCAAACGCAGGATTTTGTTTTTCGTCGGGCACGATGCCTTTTGCCGCCGGAAAATGTTCAAACCGCCGCTTGCGCAGGCGAGTTTGATGGCTCCATTGGCCCGTGGTCGTTGCGCTTATTTTAGAGCAAATCGCCAGCCATCCCAGCGCCTAGGTTGGTTCCAATGGCCGGAGCGGGTCGAGCAGGGAAGCTTCGCCGCGCTTGGAACGCCACGCGCCCGAACTCAAGACCTTCAACAGTTTACGACGGATGCGATGCCGGCGGTAAAGGTGTAGAGGGATTCGGCGCTTCTCGCGAGGGCGAGGGTGACGTTGGTAACGCGCAAGCCTCAGCACTTGCGCGTCTCCCGGTTTTCCTTTGCAGAGGCTGCGACTACTCCACAGTTGCTTGATTCTCCCCCGAATTCTTCCCGCCACTCAGATAGAAATGCACCGCCGGAGTGATGATCAGCGACAGCACCATGGAGATCAGTACGCCCCCGATGACGGAGATCGCCAGCGGTTGCAGCATCTGCGACCCTGCGCCGAGGGCGAACGCCAGCGGCAGCATGCCCGCCACGGTGGCCAATGCGGTCATCACGATCGGCCGCAACCGGCGCCGCCCGGCTTGCAGCATCGCGTTCTCCGCGCCCAGGCCCAGGCCACGCATTTTCTGGTCGGCGTCCAGCAGCAGGATGCCATTCTTGGCCACGATGCCGATGACCATGATCATGCCCATGAACGACGAAATATTGAAAGTGGTCCGCGTGATGAGCAACGCGATGAACACACCCGAAGTCGAAAGCAGCGCCGACGATAGAATCGCCACCGGTGCGGCGAAGGTTCCAAATTCGAACAGCAGGACGATGAAAAGCAGCAGCACGGCCAGGATCAGCACGATCACCAGATCATGAAACGATTTCTGTTGCTCCGCGTAGGTACCGCCGTATTCCACACGAATGCTGGAAGGAATATGCAGGCCGGCAACGACTCTTTGCACGTCGGCCACGCCGCTGCCCAGGCTGCGACCCTCCAGCCGCGCAGTGACGGCGACATCGCGCTGCAGATTCTCACGGCGAATCTCAGTCTGTCCGGGAACTTCCTGAACCGTGGCCAGTGCACCCAGAGTGGCAGTGCGGCCGCTGCTGCTGACCAGAAGCGTGTCGCGCATGGCTTCGAGCGAGGTGCGATTCGCCGCTGGAAAACGCACACGCAGCGTGTATGCGCGGTCGTTCAGTACGACCGGAGTCGGCGCCGGTTCGCCTTCCAGGATGGCGGATGCATCGATGGCAACTTCTTCCGCACTGAATCCGGCACGCGCCGCCACGCTCGGATCGACCTGGAACGTGACCGCCGGGCCGCTGATCGTGTTCTCAATCCCGTTCAGAATGTCGACCACGCCGTCGATCTTGCCGATGGCGTCGGCCACCTTTGGCGCCCATGCTTCCAGTTGCTTTGGATCCTGCGAGAACAGCTTGATCTGGATCGGTTCTGGAGCCGACGTGAGGTCGCCGATCATGTCCTGCAGCACCTGCACGAACTCGATGTCGAGCGCCGGTTCCTCGCGCTTGATGTCGGCGCGCACATCCGAAATAATTTCTTCGATATCGCGGTTGCGCTTGGATTTCAGCTTTACCAGAACGTCGCCGGTGTTTGCTTCGGTGACCGCGGCCAAGCCCAACTGCAGGCCGGTGCGGCGTGACGTGCTTTCGACCTCGGGCACTTCGCGCAGCATCTGTTCGACGTGCCCCAGGACGCGGTTGGTTTCCGCCAGCGAACTGCCCGCCGGCATGATGTAGTCGAGAACGAAGCCGCCTTCATCCATTTCCGGCAGCAGGTCCGAGCCGGAGAAGTTGTAGCAGACAATCGCCACCACAATCAGGACAACGCTGAAGATGGCCAGCAACAGTGGGCGCTCCAGGGCGCGCCGCAGCCATTTCTCGTGGAAATCCACCACGCGGAGAAAGAAGCCGCTCAAATGCTTCTCTTCGGCTTCGAGCAATTTCTGGGCATTGTCGGTTTCGTCGCCGGCGGTCGCGGAGCCATCCTGGCTGGGCGACTCCTTTTCAGGAGTATCGTTTTCCCGCTTGCCCTTGATGAAGTACTGGCTCAGCGTCGGAGTCCAAGTGACCGCGAGGACGAGAGAGGTGAGCAGCGCGGCCGTCATGGTGACCGCCAGCGCCCGGAAGAACACGCCGGTCACGCCGGTGATCGCGATCAGGGGAATGAATACGACGACAGGTGTAATCGTTGACCCGATCAGCGGAACCGTAATCTCTTTGAGCGCGCGCCGGATGGCTTCAATCCGCGACTGGCCTGCGTCGCGGTGCAGCACGATGTTTTCGACCACAACAATCGCGTCATCGATGACCAGTCCAACCGCGGCCGCCAGACCACCGAGCGTCATGAGGTTGAACGTCTGCCCCATGATCTTCAGGGCGATGAACGTCACCATCACCGTGACCGGAATGACCAGACCCGCGACCAGCGAAGTTCCCCAATCGCGCAGGAATACGACCAGGATGATCGACGCCAGAATCAGGCCGAGCAGAATAGCGTCGCGTACGCTGGCGATCGATTCGCCCACAATGATCGACTGATCGTAGAACGGCTGGATCTCCACGCCCGGCGGCAGGGTCTTGCGGATGCGCTCGATTTCGTTGTGCACCTCCTGCGCAATCTGCACGGTGTTGCCGTCAGGCTGACGGTTGACGTTCAGCAGCACGGCCGGTTTGCCATTCGCCGTCACCACCGTGTAGACCGGTTTCACATTCGGAGCCACCGTCCCTATGTCGCCGATTCGAACTGGGATTCCTGCCTGTGTGTTCTTGATGACGGTGCTGGCGATTTCTTCCGGTGTGCGCACTTGCCCATTCACCAGGCCAAGGAACAGTTGATGATTGCGTTCCAGCAGGCCGGGTGAATCGATCAGGTTGGTCCGCCGCACGGCTTCCAGGATGTCGCTGACGGTGACCTGCGCGGTCAGCAGTTTTGCCGGATCCGGGGTGATCTGGAATTCCGGTTCCTGGCCGCCCTGGATGATTACCGTCGAGACGCCTTCGAGCCGGTTGAGCCGGGGCTTCATCTCATAGGTGGCCATCTCCCACAGGCGTGTCTGCGGCATGGTGTCCGAAGTCAGGCTGTAGGCGATGATGGGGAAAGCGGCGAACGTCAGCCGGTGGGCTTCGATCTTGGCGGACGGCGGCAGTTCGGGCTGCACCCGTGAAATCGCCGCATTCACGTACTGTAGCGTCTGGAACATGTCCACGTCCCAGCGGAAATAGAGATCGACCTCCGCCGATCCGCGGCTGGTAATCGACCGCACGTTCAGCAGGCCGGGCACGCTGTTCACTGCTTCTTCAATCGGGCGCGTGACCGTGACCAGCATCTGGTCGATGGGCATCACACCGTTATCCACCGCGATCAGCACGCGCGGGAAATTGGTCGAAGGGAACACTGACACTGGAATGGTGAAGGCCAGATAGATTCCCAGCAGCGCCAGCGTCAGGATCAGAAAGACCACAGGCCGGGAATGCTGGGCGATCCAGTGGCGATTGTTGCCCGCCAGATCTTTCGTCGGATGATGGTTCGTCACGTTCACCGGGTCGCTCCCCTATTTGTCATCCGACCCTGCGCTCGGAGTTTTGGACCCCTGCTTGCCGCTGGACTTGGTGTCGTCTCCCTTGGCGGCATCCGGATTGCCTTCGCCTTCGGCGGGCGCTTCGGCGGCTTCGATCTTGATCTTGGTCTTGTCCGGCAGACCGTAGGCGCCGGTGGTCACGACTTTGTCGTTGGCTGTGACGCCTTCCAGAATTTGCGCGTCGTCGCCATTGCGGATGCCAACTTTGACCGAGGTCTGATGCGCTTTGCCGTCTGCGCCTGCAACCATAACGGACGTTGTGCCATCCGCGGCCGTGATGATGGAAATGGCCGGCACTACCAGCGCGTCTTTTACGGTCTTGGCAGTCAACGAAAGCTGGACGCTAGTCCCCGGACGTACCTCGTGCTTGGGATTTTTCGCTTCCAGCCACACTTCGACGGTAGTGCTGTTGGCATCGAGCGCGGGACTGACGACGGTGACTTTGCCCTCGATGGGCTTGTCGATGCCCGGTGCGGTGATGGTTCCTGGGTCGCCGACTTTAAGCGCTGCGGCGTCGCCTTGCGGAATGTGCGCCTTAGCGATTACCGAGGCGACGTCCATGACGGTCAACAGGGGAGTGCCGGCGGCTGCCATCTCGCCGGGATAGAGCGGTCGGTCGGTGATCACGCCGTCGATCGGGCTGCGAATCTCCGAGTAGCTGAGTTGCGCTTGCGCACCCAGGTACTTGCCCTCCGCCGACTCGAGTTGGCCTTTCGCCGACTTGATTTCCTGCTCCTTGCCGATGGCCAACAGTTGATCGAGATGCTTTTTGGCGATGGCATACTGGTTGCGCGCCGTGGTGATGTCCACGCGCGACTGGTCCAGCTCCTTGCGCGGCAGCGCTCCCTGATCGAACAGTTGCTGGCGGGATTGGAATATCTTTTCCTGCGCATCGAGCGCCTGCTGCGCCTGTTGCGCGTCGGCTTCCGCTTTCTGAATTTCCTCGGGCAGGCTGGCTGCGGTGATGGTTTCATAGGAAGCCTGCGCCTGCGCAAACGATCCCTTCGTATCTTTTTCGGCCGCCGTGAGGTCGCGATTTTCGAGGACGGCCAGCAGTTGTCCCTGGCGCACCGCGCTTCCACGGTTGATCAGAAACTTCTGCACCGGAGCGCTGATCTTCGGCACGATGGTCGCCTGCTGCTTTGGGAACAGGATCGCCTGGGTGGTGATGGTGTGCTCAATCGTGGTCTTTTCCACCGCCGCAACCTGCACCGAAACCGTGGGCTCGGGGTTGTCCGTTTTCTCTGAGCAAGCGGTCAGCGCCAGCGCGGCGGCGAGCGCGAACATCACAGTCGCGGCGCAAGCAGGTCGCGCGCGAAATTGGCGCTTACCGGTGGAGACGAACTCAGTAGAAGTGCGGTTCATGCGTTAGAAGGGTCCTGTCAGAGTCTGTAAGTTTGCGACCGCCACGCGGTAACGCGACTGGCCGTCATCATAGGCGTTGCGCGACAGCGTGAGCGTATTTTGTGCGTCCACCACTTCGAGCACGGTCGATTCGCCCGCCTGATAACGCATCGTTGTCAAGCGCAGACTTTCGGCCGCAATCTCCGCCGAACTGCCCAGCGACTCCAGTTCCGACCGCGCCGTCTTGGCTTCCTGATAGTACTGCCGCAGATGCGCCAGCAGTTGCCGTTGCGCAAACGTCAGTTCCACCCGCGCCTGGTCGCGCCGCAGTTCCGCCTGCTTCAGCTTGCTGCGATCCGATCCCCAACTGAAGATCGGAATCTGCAGCGTGGCCACCGCAGAATATCCCAGATTGTTCACGCCGTTGCTGCGAATGGCGAACTTGTTGGAATCGATGCCGTAAAAGTAATCCACACTGAGTGCGGGTAATAGATTTCCCCAGGCGGCGGTCACTTCGTGATCCGCAACCTGAAACCCCGCCAGCGCCGCCCGCAGGTCCGCATTGTTCTTCTTTCCCGACGCTTCGATTTCTTCAAACGTGGGCAGCAGTTCGGGCGTCTGCAGGTCGTCGACCACGGTGAAGTCCTGGTTGAAATCCGGGAACAGAAGCACGGCCAGATCCAGCCGTGTGCGGTTCATGTCAAGTTGCGCTTCCTGCAGGTCGCGCTGCACCTGTTGCGCCTGAATCCGCGCCTTGATGACGTCGGCGTGCGCGACCTCGCCGCCATTTTCCAGTTTGACGCTGATGTCGAGGAAACGATCGGCCTCCGCGGACGCGCGCTGTGCGGTCGAATACTTGCGCTGCGCCACGACCAATCCGTAGTACGCCTGGGTTACGGTGACCACCAGCCCGCGGGCGGCGATCTCGGCCCGGGCCCGCGCCTGGGCGAAGGCGGCCGCGGAACGGCGCTCGTCGGCGAAAGTGCCGAGGGAGAGCCCCTCGTGCAGGTTAGCCTGGCTGATGTATTCGTGCACGCCGTTGTTGGCGATGAAGCGCGAGGCGGGACATCCCGCCGTGGTGCTTGCGCAGTTGGCGGGCTGCGGCCCGGCACCCTGCGTGTAAATGAAGGAGTTGTTGTAGTTGACGCTAGGCAGCAGTCCGGCGCGGGCCTGCACTCGATCCTGCCGGGCCACGCCTAGATCGGTGACCGCTACCGACCGGTATTGCGGATCGTTCTGGCGGGCGCGCTGCAAAGCGTCCTGCAAAGTAATGGTCAAAGGCGCGCCTTGCGCCGCGGTACTCCCCTGTGCGGGCGTCACCTCCGTTGCCTGTGCAAAACCCAGACGGGGTAGGGCTAGCAGGACCAAAATGAAAACCAAGTTTTCAGCTGTTTTGCCGATATGGGAGCGCAAAATTGCGTACCGCGCGATGCCGTCTGGGGGTGAGTTCATGCCTTTACCTCATAACTTGAGCCTGTGCGCCGAGGCGACGCAAGCTTCTGACAGAGAACAGGATGAGTGCCATCGCCCGCACCTGGCAGCGGTCGAGAACGCGGCCATGAAAGGGAGCAGGGTAGGGGAAACCGAGTCCACCTCTGGTTGCGAGCCCAGGTCATTTGATTCGCGGTCCGATCCAATCTGGAACTCGCACAGCCTACCACGGGCCAGATGAAAGCCACCTGAAAACCGGAGACTTTGCCCATAAGTTTCTTGATCCAAAGGTACTTACTCGACGTGCCCCGGTGGGAGCGAAGGCTTGGCGAAACTCGTGCATTCACAAAGGGCGAAACCCAGGAACCTGAGGAGGAAAAGGCCGTGATCAACCTGGATCAAGTGAAAGTCACCCCCCGCGATCAGCAAGTCCTGAATCTGCTGGTGCAGGGATGCAGCAACAAGGAAATTGCGGGCCAACTGAACATCAGCCCGCGCACCGTCAAGCAACATCTGCGCACGTTGTTTCTGCGCGCCGGAATCCGCGATGGCCGCAAGCGCGTGAAGCTGGCCATCGCCATCTTTGCCAAGGAGGAACTGCAATCATGATGCCCCGCGAACGCCTCACGCCCAAGGAAATCCAAGTCGCGATCCTGGTCTGGAACGGCCTGACCAATCGCGAGATCGGCAAGGTCATCGGCACCAGCGAGCAGGTCATCAAGAACCACCTGCGTTCGACCTTCGACAAACTCGGCGTCTGGAGCCGGCTGGAACTGGCCATGTACGTAGCGGCGCACGGCGGCAAGAACTGGCCACCAGAAGTAGAGGAAGCGCCGCTCAGAGCTGTGGGTGCGGATTAGCGCCCGGATCGAACCTGCAGGGGCGCTTGGCTAAGGCTGGGGAGGAGCCTCTGCCGGTTGACCCGGTCTAAGCCAGAGTCTGCAAAGGCTTTCAGTCGGCGGGCTCGCGCTCCGCTTTCTGCCATCGCTAACTTCATATAGGGCAAGCGATTGCCGAAGTCCGGAAGCGGTCTTGAAATTGCACTGTAGGGTTCGATATCAACGAGCAGGCTCCAGAGTGGCAGCCAGAGCCGGCTTCGCGACGACTCCGAACCCCCTGGGCGAAACCAGCCGATGGCCTACAAAGAGATCTTCTGGATGGCGTGCGATTCCACCGAGCAACTCCGGGCCGAGTATGGCCCGTTTCACACCCGCGGCGAGGCCGAATCGGAAGCTCGCAAGCTCGGCTTCGGCTACCTGCTGCGCTACGAGCACCTGCTCGGGGCCAACGAAGAGATCGAGGAAGTCCGCTGCATCTTCGTCGAGCTGCCGGGATCGGTGCCGGTCGGGACGGAGATGATTCCCGTCACTCTTCACACCCGCTGCGCCACCTGCGGCGAAGCGTCGGTGCACGAAAAGGGCTGGCAGGCCGAGGTCTGGGCCGACATTCACGAGTTCGAACACTCCCGCCACCGCGTGCGGCTGTTCGAGCACTCCCGCGGGAAAGGGCTGAAGGAAATTGGGGACTGGAGGGGATGAGGAAGAAGCAAAGTTTCAAGGTGGCAACGTGGCAAGGACAGAATGATCCTGACCCAGTGGATGGCCGCTGGTTTCAACTTTGAAACCTTGAAACTTTGCCACTTTGAAACCTTGCTTTGCTCACACTCCACCCGAAAGCCCACTCGCCGCTGCCCGATCCATAAACCAGATGAGCGATCCATCGGTAGGATGGATCAGCTTCGAGGGATACTCTTCGCTCGACGCATTACTCTCCAGCACAGCCTTCAAAGCCGGGGCTTTGTCGGTGCCGCTGACCAGAAACGCCACCGAGCGCGCCGCATTCAGCAAGGGCAAAGTAAACGTCAGCCGGTGGGTCTTGAACTTCTCCACCCAGTTGGCGATCACCAGCCTTGAGTGTTCCTGTAATCCGGCGGAGTGAGGAAACAGAGACGCCGTGTGTCCGTCCGGTCCCATGCCCAGCAGGATCAGATCGAAGCGAGGTGCTTCGGTGGGTCCGACGCCGAAAAAGTCGCGCAGCGTTGTTTCGTACGCGGCCGCGGCGGCGGAGGCATCGGGGTTTTCCGCCAGAATGCGGAAGACATTCGAGGGCGCCACCGGGATCTTCGAGAGCATGGCTTCGTTGGCCATGCGGTAGTTGCTGTCGACGTCGGTGGGCGGAACGTGCCGCTCGTCTCCCCAGAAAAAAAATGTCCTGTCCCAAGGCAAGGAAGTGCGGGCGTTGGAAGCCAGCAACTGAAACAGGCTCTTGGGTGTCGACCCGCCGGAGAGAGCGAGAGTAAAGCGACCGCGCTGCTCGACCGCTTCGTTCGCCGCGCTGACGACTTCCTCCGCCGCGGCTTCAAACAACTCTTGCGGCGTGGTGAGGGTGCGGATTTCGGTAGAAGAACTCACAGCCGTTGCCTCTGTACTCGGTATTCCCAACTCGGTACGGACTTATCCCTTGCCGCCGCGCACTCCGGCGCAGCGTGCCGCGCCCAGCAGTCCCACTTTCTCGTTGGTCACTACATAGACCGGCATGGCTTCCACCAGAGGCCGCAGGCGGCCTTTGTCGAGGAAGTTCCGCATGAAAATCGGCCCGGTCAGGCGCTTCAGGATTTTCGGCGAGATGCCTCCCGCCAGGAACATTCCACCGGTCGACATGATCTTCAGCGCCAGGTTCCCCGCTTCGGCGCCATACACCGCGATCCACAAATCGAGCGCCTTGACCGCAAGAGGCTCACTTTCGTCGAGAGCGGCCTTGGAAATGGCCGCCGCCGGATCGCCCTTCTTGAGTTCTTCGGTAAATGCCGCTGATTCCTTGCCGCCGCCGCTCTCCCGCAGAAATTCGTAGGCATTCACCAGCCCCGGCCCGGCCAGAATGCGTTCGTAGCTGACGTGCCCGAAACGGCCGCGGAGATAACGCAGCAACTGATCCTGCAGATCGTCCTGCGGAGCAAAATCCGTGTGGCCGCCCTCGCAGGCGAACACGTGATGCCGAGCGCCGTCCCAGAACAATCCAGCCTCGCCCAACCCGGTTCCAGGAGCAATCACTGCCTGGTTGCCGACCGTGGGTCCGCTAACATGATTCAGGGGAACCTTGTCGTTGTCGCGCAGCGCGCCCATACCCCAGGCGATGGCTTCCAGATCGTTAATCAGCCACGTACTGGGCAAGTGAATCTGTTGCGCCAGTTGTGACTGTTCGATTACCCAGGGCAGGTTGGAGGTCTCAACGCGCCCGTTCCGCACCGGGCCCGCGATTCCAAAGCAGGCGACTTCCGGGTGCGTACCAGCCTCGCCCAGAAACTTGGTGACAATCGAGCCCAGGTCGCCGTGGTCACGGCTGGGAAAGACGCGCTCCGACACCAGATTGAGGTGCCCGTTCTGATTTTGAAAATACGCTAACCGTGCATTGGTGCCGCCGATATCGCCGGCCAGGATCATTTCTCGAAATTCCTCCAGCGGCGGCCGTCGCGTTCCAGCAGTTCGTCGGCCTCCTTGGGTCCCCACGTCCCGGACGCATAGTTCGGGAAGTTGCGGGGCGGGAGCGCCTTCCAGATGTCGAGCATCGGGTTCACCACAGACCACCCGGCTTCTACCATGTCGGCGCGCTGGAACAGCGTCTGATCGCCGATCATGCAATCGTGCAGCAGCCGCTCGTAACCGGTGCTGGGCTGCTTGCCGAAATATTCCTGATATTCGAAGTTCATGTCGACCGTGCCCAGGCGCATCACCGGTCCAGGAACCTTGGCCGCAAAGCGCAGCGAGATGCCTTCCTCCGGCTGAATATGCAGCACCAGTTGGTTCGGCATGAGGTGCTCGACGGGCGTATCGCGAAACAGCACAAAAGGCGCCCGTCGGAACTGTATCACGATATGGGTATTGCGTACCGCCATGCGCTTGCCGGTGCGCAGGTAAAACGGCACGTCGGCCCAGCGCCAGTTGTCGATCAGCAGCTTCATCGCGACGAACGTTTCGGTGCGGGAATCCGGCGGAACATCCGGCTCGCCGCGGTACGCAGGGACGCGCTTGCCCGCTTCGTTGCCCTCACCGTATTGCCCGCGCACGGTGCGGCTTAAGACGTCCTCGTCGCCCATGGGCTGAATCGCATGCAGAATCTTGGCCTGCTCGTCGCGCACGGCGTTGGCATCGAACGAAATCGGTGGCTCCATGGCAGTCAGCGAAATCAGCTGCATGATGTGGTTCGGCACCATGTCGCGCAACGAGCCGGCGGTATCGAAATAGCTGCCGCGACCCTCCACGCCTACCGTCTCCGATACCGAAATCTGGATGTGATCGATGTAGCGGCGGTTCCACACCGGCTCGAAGATTCCGTTGGCAAAGCGGAACGCCATGATGTTCTGGACGGTTTCTTTGCCCAGGTAGTGATCGATGCGGTAAATCTGGGTTTCATCCACTTCCTTGAGCAACTGCTGGTTCAGCGCTTTGGCCGATTCCAGATCGTGCCCGAAGGGCTTCTCGATCACCACCCGCCGCCAGTGGCCGTTCGCCTGTGTCATCAGTCCGATGGCCGAAAGTTTCTGCACAATCGGTCCGAAAAAACTCGGCGCAGTGGCCAGGTAGTAGAAGAAATTCTGCTGGGTGGCGTGGTCCTTGTCGATTTTCGTGAGCAGGTCGTTGAGTTGTGGATAGAGACTGTCGTCGCCGAAGTTCCCGGCAAGATAGTAGAAGCGGTTGACGAACCAGTCCCACAGCTCAGAGTCGACGCATTCGCCGCAATACGATTTCACCGCTTCGTGGACGTGATCGCGGAATTGCTCGTTCGACATCTGCGCGCGCGCCACGCCCACCACCGCAAAGTCGCGCGAGAGCAAGCCAGCCCGCGCCAGGTTGTAAAGGGCGGGGATCAGCATACGCGCCGTCAAGTCGCCGGCCGCGCCAAAGATCACCATCACACAGGAATCGCCCTGCTTGCCGATGCGCGGCGGAGCCACCGCCGGTTTTTCTGCCAGTTCAGCCATCAATCAGTCCTCAAGAAATCAAAGTTGGAGCGCAGAAACTGGTTTGCGCCGCATGCACTTCTTCGCGTCCTTCGCGGATTTGCTTCGCGATCTTTGCGATGAGTGTTTCTGTGTTACGCGCTAGGCTTGGCCGCGCCGCCCGGCCCTTCCTTGGCTTCCACGTGGCCGCCAAATTTCTGCCGCATGGCAGAAAGCATCTTCTCCGCGAAAGTATGCTCCTGCCGCGAACGGAAGCGCACATACAATGCCGCTGTCAATACGTCGGCAGGCACAGCTTCCTGAATCGCCGCTTCAATCGTCCAGCGCCCTTCGCCGGAATCCTGCACAAAGCCCGTGTACTCGGAAAGCGTCGGACTCTCCGTCAACGCCATCGCGGTCAGATCCAGCAGCCAGGAACTGACCACGCTGCCCCTGCGCCAGACTTCGGCAATGTCGGGCAGATTCAGGTCGTACCGTATATCTTCGGGTAATTCTTTGCTGGTCGCATTCTTGAAGATGTCGAAACCTTCCGCGTACGCCTGCATGAGACCGTACTCAATGCCGTTATGCACCATCTTCACGAAATGTCCGGAGCCGGAAGGCCCGCAGTGAATGTAGCCGTCCTCGGCAGTCCCGCCGAGTTTCTCGCGGCCCGGCGTGCGCGCAATATCGCCGATGCCCGGCGCCAGGGACTTGAAGATCGGATCGAGGCGCTGCACGGCTTCTTTCGGACCGCCAATCATCATGCAGTACCCGCGCTCCAGCCCCCACACGCCGCCGCTGGTACCGACGTCGATGTAGTCGATGCCTTTCGTCTTGAGATCCTTCGAGCGGCGGACGTCATCTTTGAAAAACGAGTTGCCGCCGTCGATGATCGCGTCTCCCGGCTGCAAGTGAGCCGCTAGCTTCTGCACCGTGGCTTCGGTGGGCGCGCCCGCCGGCACCATGATCCAGACGGCACGAGGCGCTTTTAGCTTTGAGATAAGGTCTTCCAGCGACGACGAGCCAGTCGCGCCCTCGCCGGCGAGTCCCTTCACCGCGTCCGCACTGAGATCGGAAACCACCAGTTGATGCCCGCCGCGCATGAGCCGCCGCGTCATGTTGGCGCCCATGCGCCCCAGTCCAACCATTCCTAGTTGCATGCTTTGCTCCTGAACCTGAGAAAACCTGAACTCGCGAAAAACTCGGACTTTCGCCGCGAGTTGCCTACCTACAGCGCCTTCTCCACAGCCGCTTTCAGCGTCGCCAGCCCTGCTTTTAGATCTTTCCCCAGATGCACGCGCAGCGCCCGTCGTCCACGTTCCGCCAAAACCTGGAAATCCCCACGAGCCTGTGCCGCCTTGACCACGCCAAATGTATACTTCTGCCCCGGAACCGGTAGTTCCACTGCGTCATCGCAGGTGACCTGCAAGAACACGCCCGAATTCGGTCCACCCTTGTACGCTTGACCGGTGGAGTGCAGGAATCGTGGTCCAAATCCCAGGCAGGTCGCCACGTGCTTCTTGTCGCGCACTGCGTGCCGCACGGCCTGCAAGTCATGTTCATGCTCATCGTTCATCTGGATGTAGCCGAGCACCGCGAAATAATCGCCCGCGTGAATCCGCCCCAGATGAGCCTTCAGATACCCGGCAAGAGACTTATCGCTGCCCGCGGCCTTGGCCAGGGCGTCTGCATTGTTCTGGTCGGTATAGAGACGGATGCCGCCATCTTCGACCACTGGTTTCTCGGCCGGCAGCGAGCCGTTCTTTTCATACTCCGACGTCAGGCTGCGGGTTGCGATCTTGCTGGCCTCCACGTCCGGCTGGTTGAACGGATTGATCCCGATCACCGCCCCCGCGACCGCCGTCGCAATTTCCCAGCGGAAGAACTCCGCTCCGAGTTCATAGACATTCGCCATCGGTATCCGTACCACCGGATGTCCAGCGCGCTCGATGGCCGCCACCTTCGCCTCCTGATCGGCATTCGTCGCGCCCTCGAGGCTCACATAAGCGAACACGCGATCGTTGGCATAGACCTCTGGAGAGCTGAGAGCCTCGCGATCGACGGGAATGATGCCCTTGCCGATCTTGCCGGTTGACTCAGCGATGAGTTGCTCGAGCCACGCGCCAAGATCAGAAATGCCCGGCGAAGTGATGATCGTGATCTTGTCGCGTCCAGCATTTGCTGCCGTGCCAAGAACTACACCCAGAGATGCTCCGGAATTGTCTTCCACTGTCACGGCCGGCCCGCAATTCTTCACCATCTCAGCCGTTCGATCCAGAAAGCGCTTGGTGTCCAGTCCCATCGCCGCCGCCGGGACCATGCCAAAATTCGACAGAGCCGAATAGCGCCCGCCAATCGACGGTCGTCCAAAGAAGATATGCAGAAAATGATCGGCCTCGGCTACCTGCTGCATCTTCGATCCCGGATCGGTAATCGCGATGAAGTGGCTGCCAACTTTATCCGCACCAATCGCCTGCTTGGCGCGCTCAAAGAAGTATTGCTTGAAGATATTCGGCTCGAGCGTGCTGCCCGACTTGCTGGCCACAATAAAGAGCGTTGAGGCGAGATCCACCTGGCGCTCGAACCCCTTCACCTGCGCCGGATCGGTTGAGTCAAGCACATGGAGGGCAGGGAAGTGCGGGATGCGCCCAAACGTCATGCGCAGAACTTCCGGGCACAAACTCGATCCGCCCATGCCCAGCAGCAGTATGTGCTGAAACCCGCGCAGCTGGACTTCTTTTGCCAGCTTCAGCAGTTGCTCGTGCTGTGCCTGCTGCTCTTCAATAATATCGAGCCAGCCCAGCCAATTGGCCTCGTCGGCTCCGGTCCACACCGAGGCGTCACGCCGCCACAAGCGCGCCATCTTGCTGCCCGCTTGCCATTCCGACATCGTCGCTTTCACTTGATTCGCCAGTGCTTCCGGCAGAGAGGTCTTCAGTGCGCTCACGATACGTACCTCAAACGGAAATGTTCCAGAATGTCTGCTACGACGGTTTTGGGGAAGGCACGGCTTGCGCCGCGCCTATTCGATCTTAGACCAAGGGCGCGTTTACTTCTGCGTGCTCTTCGCTACCGCCGCCAGCAGCTTGTCGAAGGCGTCGGCGAACAGCTTTACGCCGTCATCGGTCAACTTGTCGGTGACCTGCTTCATCGAGATGCCGGCTTTCGCCAGATCCGACATGACTTTCGCCGCGCCCGGCAGATCTTCCGTCAGGGCATTGCGCAGCAAGCCATGATCGCGGAACGCGTCTACGGTCGCCGGAGGCATGGTGTTCACCGTATCCGGCCCGATCAATTCTTCGACATAAATTACGTCGCGATAGTTCGGATTCTTGGTGCTGGTGCTGGCCCAGAGCACGCGCTGTGTCTGCGCGCCCTTCGCTGCCAGAGCCTGCCAGCGCGGCCCGCCGAAGATCCGCTGATAGCTCTGATAGGTCAGCTTGCCGTTGGCGATGGCGACCTTGCCCAGCAGGCTGGTGTAGAGATCCTTCTGTGCGCCGTCGTTCTTGATCTTCTCGTTCAGCATCGAATCGATCAGTGTGTCGATGCGGCTGATGAAGAAGCTGGCCACGCCCGCCATCTTTTTCAGATTGCCGCCGCGTGCCGCTAGATCTTCCACTCCAGACACGTACGCCTCGGCAACCTTCTCGTACACATCCTGCGCGAACAGCAGCGTCACGTTGATGTTGATGCCCTCGCCAATCAGGGTGCGGATCGCGGGAATCCCCTCCGCAGTGCCTGGCACTTTGATCATTACGTTCTCGCGCTGCACGGTCTTCCACAGCCGGCGAGCCTCGTCCATCGTCTCCTGTGTCTTGCGCGCCAGATACGGAGAGACTTCCAGGCTCACGTAGCCGTCGCGAAAATTCGACTCGTCATACACGGGCCGAAGCGCGTCTGCTGCCGCCTGAATGTCGCGGATGGCAATCTGCTCGTACTTGCCGACCGTGTCCAGGTCGGTGCGCGACGAAAGCGATTTCTGGATGTCTTCGTAGAGATTGCTATCCGCGACGGCTTTCTCGAAAATCGCCGGATTCGAAGTCATGCCGCGCAACCCATCGTTGGCAATCATCTGCTTCAGTTTTCCGGTAGTGAACAGGTCGCGCCGGATGTAGTCCAGCCACATCGACTGGCCGTAGTGGAGAAGCTCCTGCAACGGATTTTTCGTCGCCTTCGAATTTTCCAGAACCCCGGTTGGCTGCATAAAACCTCCTGCAAATATGATTCCGATCTTGCGCTTCCGACGAACCTAACTCACTTCCCCAGTGCGGCTTTGGCCTCTGCTACCACCGCATCCACTGTGAATCCAAAATGCTTCAGCAGATCTTTCAACGGCGCCGACGCGCCAAAGCTGCGCATGCCGACATTGCGTCCTTTGAGGCCTGTATAGCGCCCCCATCCGAACGTGGATGCCATCTCCACTGAAACCCGCGCTGAGATGCTCGACGGCAGCACGCTCTCTTTGTAGGCCGCGTCCTGCTGCTCGAAGATTTCCCACGACGGCATACTCACCACGCGCGCCTTGGTGCCTTCCGCCTTGAGCTTCTCGTAGGCATCGACGCAAAGCGACAACTCGCTCCCTGTGCCGAGCAGGATCACGTCCGGTTTCCCGTCTGCCGCGTCGGCGAGAACGTAAGCGCCCCTCGCAACGCCAGCCGCGGACGCGTACTTTGTGCGATCCAGCGTTGGCAGGTTCTGCCGCGTGAGCACGATCGCCGCCGGCGAATGCTTTAACTGCGCGACGATCTTCCATGCCTCGGTCACTTCATTCGCGTCCCCAGGACGCAGCACGATCAAATTCGGCATGGCCCGCAACGACGCCAGTTGCTCGATCGGCTGATGCGTTGGCCCGTCTTCGCCCACGCCGATCGAGTCGTGCGTGAACACGAAGATGGAGGGAATCTCCATGAGCGCCGCCAGGCGAATGCTGGCGCGCATGTAGTCGCTGAAGTTGAAGAACGTCGCGCCGAAGGCGCGCGCGCCGCAGACCACCATTCCGTTGACGGCCGCGCCCATGGCGTGCTCGCGCACGCCAAAATGGAAATTGCGCCCGGCGTAGCTGCCCGGCTTGAATTCGCCTGCGCCCTCGAACTTCAGCGTGGTCTTGTTCGAAGTCGCCAGGTCCGCCGATCCGCCGATCACCCACGGCACATTCTGCGCCAGCGCATTCAGCACCTTACCGGAACTTTCGCGCGTCGCCACACCCTTCGCGTCGGCCGGGAAGACCGGCAGGTTCTTGTCCCATCCCGCCGGCAATTCATGGTTCTGCATGCTACGCAACTGCGAGGCTAGTTCGGGAAACTTCTGCGAATATTCCGCGAACATGTTCGACCACTGCGCATGCAGTTCGGCTCCGCGCTTGCCGATGCTGTTGCGGAATTGCTCGCGCACGCCGTCCGGCACCAGAAATTTCGCATCTTCCGGCCAGCCATAAAACTTTTTGGCCAGTTTGACTTCCGCTTCGCCCAGCGGTTCGCCATGGGATGAGTTCGAATCCTGCTTGTTCGGAGATCCGTATCCGATATGGCTATCCACGATAATCAGCGTGGGCCGATCGGTCGTCTTCTGGAAAGTCTCGAACGCACGCGCCAGCATCTGCAGATCGTTCGCGTCTGCCACGCGCGTCACATTCCAGCCGTATCCAATAAACCTGGTCGCTACGTCTTCGCTGAACGACCACGAGGCTGGGCCGTCGAGCGTGATGCGGTTGTTGTCATACGTCCAGCAGAGATTCGACAGCTTGAGATGCGCCGCTAGCGAGGCCGCTTCGCCGCCGATCCCTTCCATCAGGTCGCCGTCGCTGCACTGTGCATACACGTTGTAATCGAAGAGTTCGTAGCCCGGCTGATTGAAGCGCGCCGCCAGCCACTGCGCCGCCATGGCCATGCCGACGCTGTTTGCCACGCCTTGGCCCAGAGGCCCGGTCGTCGTTTCCACGCCCGAGGTCAGATGCGATTCCGGATGCCCCGGCGTCCGGCTACCCAGTTGCCGGAAGCGCTTAAGTTCTTCCATCGGAACTGCGAGTTCGCTTGTGACCTTGCCGTCTTTCCCCATCTGGCGCACTTCCGCCAGGTGCAGCATGGCGTACAGCAGCATGGAGGCGTGGCCATTCGAGAGGACAAATCGGTCACGGTTCAGCCACGTCGGATCGGCGGGATCGTAGCGCAGAAATTGCTGCCATAAACAGTAAGCCACCGGAGCCAGCGCCATCGGCGCGCCGGGATGTCCGGAGTTGGCTTGTTGCACGCCGTCAATCGCAAGAGTGCGAATGGTGTTGACGCAGAGTGTGTCCAGTTGCTGTCCCGTGGCCAAAAATTGCTCGGTGGCGACCATGCGAAAACGGCTCCTTCCCTTGACGCAGCTTGCAGGGCACAAACAATTAGAATCGCGAAACCCGGAAAGGGTTCATCACCGAAAGTGTATCAAGTTCCACGGTTTGGATTGCGGCACGGTTAAAAGGTGGAGATTCTTTGCCGGAATGGGACTACTTCAGCATTTGCAGGTAGTTATTTTCGCTGTGTGATTGCCGTGTGGTTTCCTGCACGAAGCGCAGGAATTCGCGCAAATTCTCGCGCTCCGGCGCGACCATGCCGTCAAAGCGGATACGGACCCCGGTGGCGGGTCCGCTGCGGGTGACAACGCCGCTGAGCGCGAAGCCTTTCACCCAGATCTTCCCATTTGCCAGCCACAGGCCGATCTCCACTTTCGCTCCCGGCGCGACTGAGGCGGCGGTTTCAACGAGACACCCTCCCGCACTGGTGTTGGAAAGATTGCCCCAGATCGGCGTCGGTGCGTCGTCGACTCGTAGTTCCACCGCGACGAAGCACTTGATGCGCGGATGCTTCCGCCGGTCACTGCCCCAGTTGGGGCTGAAAAGATCGGGCTCAAACGGAGGACTTGAATGGGCTGGCGTCGCCACCGGTTGCGGAGCAGGCTGAATGGCGGTCTGGTCGCTGCCGCTCGCGCTGCCGGCCTTGATTTGCCGCATCGCTTCCAGCAGGGCCGACTCCCGCTTTTCCGGCGCAGCTTCCCGGTACGCTTGCAGCAGTTTGCCCACGTTCCGGACCAGATCCGGGTCCGACAGTATTCTTGTCCAGTCAGTGCCAGTTGCCGGGCTCATGCTTTGGGCTTTCTTCTTTCCGTTTCGCGCGAGGTTTGGCCGGGGACGCCCCCTGATCTAGGTTGGACCGGCAGGTTACTCCACCGCAAGATGACCTAAGTCACACGTTTCCGTCTGGGGCCGCCGTCGGCGACTCCCACTCGGTTTCCAATCGCTCCAGCGCCGGTACGTAGCCCGCCAGTTCCGCGCTCTGTTGCGCGCTCGGCGAAAGAAACTCGAACCCGTAATGGTAGCCGCGCCGATACCGCAGGACCGCGCGCAAGTTCCACACCTCGGAGTGCCCCGGGAGGGTGAAGAACATGCCCATCACGTCCCCGAGTTGCAATTCCGCCGCGATCACCACCCCGATGCCGGCCACGGACAGGTCCCGGCAGTGCGCAACTATCTGTTCCGGTTGATCGCCCGCGAAAACCGTCAGGGTCAAAGGAAACTCAGTGCGGTATCGCGGATGGCGCCGATGCCGGCGCTCGCCACGAGGCGATGTTTTCACGGAAGCAGAGGACATGGTGGCTCGCTCGGTGGGGGTAAGGGATGCGGGATCGCGGCTCTCCGACGATCTACCGATTATTGGCCCTCAAACGACAGTTGGACGATTTCGGTCGTATCGTTCGGTCCTGGGCTGAACTTCCATTTCATCACGGCGTCCGAAGCCGCTTCGACCAGAACTGGGTTTCCTCCGATCACCCGGGTCGACTTTACCGAGCCGTTCGCCCGAACGGTCGCTTCCAGCTTTACCGTTCCCTGGATATGCATCTTCTTGGCCAGTTCGGGATACGTGGGAGCGACGCGGTTGACTACCTTGCGATCCGAACCCGTAGAAATGCTCTGTGCTTCGAGGGCGCACAGGGAAAAAATAGCTGCGGTAAGCAGACAGAAGATGGCGGCAGACTTTCGCACGACCTTACCTCCCCTTATCCTGAAGCTTATCGGGCATTCATGAGAACGGGCAAAGTACGGAGGACAGTGAACTTCCAGTTCTCCAGCACTGGCGGCAGGCGGGGCTGGAAGCCTCAAAGTGAGCCGCCAGCGGGAAGTGTTTCGTCAATCCATGGGCCGCCGAAGAATGCAGGGCGTGGTATTCTAAAAGTACAAGCTGCGCACCGTCTTGGCGGAATTCCTCGCAGTTCCTGCAGCAATTCAGAAGTTAGCAAAGAGAAGCCACAACCATGCTTTCAGTCAGCAACGTGTCCATGCGCTACGGCGCCAAGATTTTGTTCGACGAAGTTTCCACTGCTTTCACTCCCGGAAGACGCTACGGCCTGACCGGCCCGAACGGCGCCGGCAAATCGACGTTCATGAAGCTGCTGAGCGGCGAACTCGAGCCACAGAAGGGCACGGTCGTCCGTCCGCGGAAGCTGGGGGTGTTGAGCCAGGACCAGTTTGCCTTCGACGCGTACACGGTGATTGATACGGTCATCATGGGGAACAAGCGTCTGTGGGCCGCCATGCAGGAGCGGGATGCCATTTACGCCAAACACGACATGACCGACGAAGACGGCATGAAGCTTGGGGAACTGGAAGGCATCGTCGGCGAAGAGGATGGCTATACCGCCGAGAGCGACGCCGCGATTCTGCTGCAGGGCCTCGATATTGCCGACGAACTGCACACGCGCAAGATGGGCGAACTGCAGGGCGGACAGAAAGTGCGCGTGCTGTTGGCGCAGGCGCTGTTTGGGCATCCGCAGGTGCTGCTGCTGGACGAGCCCACGAACCACCTCGACTTGGATTCGATCCACTGGCTGCAGGGGTTCCTGAATACCTATGACGGAGTGGTCATCGCCATTTCGCACGACCGCCACTTCCTGAACAGCATCTGCACCCATATCGCCGACATCGATTACGAAACCATCATCACCTATACCGGGACGTACGATGACATGGTCGTGGCCAAGACGCAGGTGCGGTCGCAAGTCGAGTCGCAGAACGCGCAGCGCGAAAAGAAGATCGCGCAGTTGAATGAATTCATCGCGCGATTCGCCGCCGGAACGCGGTCCAGCCAGGTGCAGTCGCGCCGCAAGGAAGTGGAGCGCCTGCAGGTGACGGAGCTGGCAAGGTCGAACATTCAGCGCCCGTTCATCAAGTTCGAGCAGAAGCGGCCGTCGGGCAAGCACATTCTGGAAATCGAGCATCTGGCCAAAGCCTACGGCGAGCACCGGGTGATTCGTAACCTCACGGCCAGCGTAACCCGCGGCGAGAAGATCGCAATCATGGGGCGCAACGGAGCAGGGAAGACGACGCTGCTGAACGCGCTGCTGGCGAATTCTCCGACGACTCCGGAAACTGAACTGCGCAAGACCAGCGGCTATGATGGGCCGCTCGTCGATTCCGGCAAGGTGATCTGGGGGCACGAGGCGTCAATCGGATACTTTGCGCAGGATCATCGCAGCCTGATCGAAACCGGAACGACCGCGATCGAATGGCTGCACCAGTGGGATCCGGGTGCGGTCACGGAAGAACTGCGCGGCATTCTCGGGCAAATGCTGTTCGCCCGCGACGAAGCCAGCAAGTCCACCAGCGTGCTTTCCGGAGGCGAGGCCGCGCGGCTGCTGTTCTGCAAACTCATGCTGCAGAAGCCGAATGTGCTGGTATTCGATGAACCCACCAACCACCTCGATCTGGAATCGATCAACGCGCTGAACATCGCGCTGCAGCGCTTTCAGGGAACTGTGTTTCTGGTTACCCACGACCACGACCTGATCGACGAAGTGGCCACGCGGGTCTGGCACTTCGAGAGCGATCACAAGATCACCGATTTCAAAGGGACCTATGAGGGGTATCAGGCGGCGACGGTCGCGGTGTAGCCGGCCGGCTGCGGAAGAAAAAGCGCTTGGATCCGGGCATCTCTGCCCACAACACGCGCAACCAAAAGTCTATTACCGGTCTCATAAATGCCTGCACGGATTTGCAAGCAGCCGAGGCGCTGAGAGGTCGTGCCAACATTGCACCGCGAGCGATGCAATGTGAATGATCTTGGTTCAAAAGAACCAAGTTCTCCACAGTTTGCACATGCTTTGCAGTTGCGCGAAATGGCGCACTTTCAAGATAATAGGCCGACCCTTCCCCCTGCCGGGTGAAGGCATCCAGGCATTGCGGTGTATAGCCGAGCTGACTTACTTCGGATTCTGCACATTACGGCGCGCCAGTTGGCCAACTGGGAGCGCAACGGCCTAGTCAACTCGCTTGAGAACTACTCCTTCCGCGATCTGCTGGAAATCAAGAAGGTGCGCGATCTGTGCGCCATGAGCGTGCGACCGGCGGTGATCCGCCAGTCGCTCGATGCCATGCGCAAGCAAGCCGCCGGGGTGGAGAATCCGCTGCTGGAAGCAGCAGCGTGGTCGACAGCGAAACATCGCGTGGCTTTCCGCCACCAGGGGAAACTTCTGGAGCCGATTGCGGGCCAGTTTCTGATGGACTTCGCCGGACAGGATAACGTGGTTACGAGCACGCCGGTTCCGAAGCCGGAGCCCACACCGCGCGACAGCGAATTGGCCGCGTGGTTTGCGCGGGGTATATCGCTGGAAGAAGATCCCGGAACGCAAGGCGAAGCGATCGCCGCGTATCAAAAAGTGATTGAGATCGAGCCTACCCACGCGGCGGCGCACATTAATCTTGGGACGCTTTTCTACAATCGGCAGGAATTCGGACTGGCCGAGCGGCACTATCGTCAGGCCATTGAAGCCGATCCCCGCTACGCGCTGGCTTATTTCGATCTGGGCAATGTGCTGGACGAAACCGGACGCGTTCGCGAAGCCGTCCAAACCTACAAGACGGCACTGCAACTGGCTCCGACGTACGCGGATGCGCACTACAATCTCGCGTTGGCGTACGAAAAACTCCGCGAGCCGCGCAAAGCGCTAAAACATTGGCAGGCGTACATCAAGCTGGACACCTCCGGCCCTTGGTCGGTGCATGCCCGCAGCCAGATCAAGCGCATCCTGCAGGCGGACAGCTTGAAGTTGGTCCACAGCGTACCCCGCACTTAGTCGTTTCCCATTAAGCTTCTGCCTTGCATTCTCCCCTCTGGGTTATACTGCCCAGCGTTCCGCAGAACACCTGACCTGCCCCCAAAAGGAGCCCTCGTGATGAGCCGTCTTTCGAATGGTGTAAGAGTCTGCGCTCTGCTCTGTGCAGTTGTCCTGACGGCTGCCAACGCGCTTGCTCAAAGCAGCAGCCCAGACAAGGGAAGAACGGCAAGAGAGCACGCCGAGGCGCTGCGCCTGGCCGATACGTGGCTCGACAGCGTGCAGGCGTATCAGCACATCCCTGCCGTCTCTGCTGGGGTTGTGGCTGGCGACGATCTCATCTGGAGCAAGGGATACGGCACGATTGACGCTGACCACAGAGTCCCGGCGTCTTCGAAGACGATCTACTCGATCTGCTCGATCTCGAAGCTGTTCACGTCGGTGGCATTGATGCAGCAGTACGAATCGGGCAAAGTGCGGCTCGATGAGCCTGTGACGACATACCTTCCATGGGCAACGCTGAAGGAGAGCGGGGAAGACAGCGTTCCGATCACCGTGCGCGGCATTCTTTCGCACTCCGCGGGGCTGCCGCGTGAGTCGGATTTTCCATATTGGACGGGGCCGGATTTCCCATTTCCCACGCAGGAGCAGATTCGGGCGACGATTCGGACGCAATCCCCACTTTTCCCGGCAGAGCGTTATTTCCAATACAGCAACCTGGGATTGACGTTGGCGGGTGAAATTGTGGAGCAAGTGTCTGGGCAGCCTTATGCGCAGTATGCGCAAAAGCATGTGCTCGACCCACTTGGTTTAGGCGATACACGTCCCTCGATGCCGATGGAGCTGTATGGCACGCGCCTTGCCGTCGGCTATGGAGCGCTCAAACGGGACGGCACCCGGGACCGGGTGAAGCCGTTCGAGGTGAAAGGCATCGCACCTGCCGCCGGCTATACGTCGACGGTGGAAGACCTGGGCAAGTTCGCATCCTGGCAGTTCCGCCTCCTCCGCACCGGACAGGCCAATTTGCTGAAGGCGTCGACGCTTCGCGAGATGCAACGGGTGCAGTTCATCGATCCGGACTGGAAGACGACGTGGGGTCTCGGTTTTGCCATCCGCCACAAAGACAAAGACACGTTTGTCGGCCATGGAGGCTCGTGTCCCGGCTACAAGACTTCCTTACTGATGCGCAATCAGGATGAACTTGCCGCGATCGTCATGGATAACGGCTCAGAGGATCCGGGGCCGTTTGCGATGGCCGTCTTTTCGATTCTCGACAAGCGCAAAGGCTACGAGTTCAAGGCTCCTGCGCCCGCTACGGGAGTCGACCTTGAGACCTACACCGGACATTACTCAGGGCAGCCGTGGGGCTCAGAGCTAGCCATCGTGCCATGGGCCGGCGGTTTGGCGATGTTGTACTTGCCCAACCCGGACCCTGCGGAAGCTATCGTGGTCTTCAAGCCGAAAGGCGGCGACGTGTTCCGGCGCGTGCGCGAGGACGGCAGCGAAGCCGAAGAGGTGAAATTCCAGCGAGATGCTTCGGGCAAGGTCGTCAGCTTCCAGCGCTTCAGCAACTATACGTACCGCCTGCCGGAGGAAGGGCAAAAGGTCAGCCGGCCCTGAGTGGGGTGCGCGAGTCTTCCCGATTGCGAGTGCTAAAATGGGCGGTTTGCTATCTCCCCGCGAAGGTGTCTGCATGCCCGATACTACGTTTCAGATTGCTGCTCCAGCGCCGCTGACGACACTCACCGAAGACGAGATTCTTTTCCGCGACAACATTCGACAGTTCGCCGACGAGAAGATTCGTCCCCTGGTCAAGGAAATGGATGAAAAAGGCGTGTTCGACAAGGACCTCATCCACGATTTCTTCCAGCTCGGCCTGATGGGCATCGAGATTCCCGAGCAGTACGGCGGCAGCGGCGCGAAGTTCTTCGAAGCGATTTTGGCAGTCGAGGAACTTTCCCGGGTGGACGCTTCCTCGGGCGTGATCGTCGACGTGCAGAACACGCTCGTCAACAATGCGCTGCTGCGCTGGGGTAACGAAGATCAAAAGAAACGCTACCTGCCCAAGATGGCCACCGAAACGGTGGGGGCTTATGCGCTCAGCGAAGCCGGATCGGGCTCCGACGCCTTTGCCCTGCAGACGCGCGCCGCGCTGAAGGGCTCCGAATATATTCTGAACGGGCGGAAACTATGGATCACCAATGGCAAAGAGGCGGGCTTGTTCGTCCTCTTCGCTACGCTCGATCCCGGCGCCGGATACAAGGGCATCACCGCATTCCTGCTCGAGAAGGATTTCGCCGGATTCACGGTCGGCAAGAAGGAAGACAAACTTGGAATTCGCGCCTCGTCAACCTGCGAATTGATTCTAGAAGATTGCAGAGTGCCGAAAGAGAATGTGCTTGGCGAGCCGGGCAAGGGATACAAGATCGCCATCGAGACGCTGAACGAAGGCCGCATTGGTATTGGAGCCCAGATGATTGGGCTGGCCCGCGGCGCCTGGGAATTTGCCTGCAAGTACGCCGTCGAACGCAAGCAATTCGGCAAAGCCATCGCCGATTTTCAGGGCATCCAATTCCAGATCGCGCAGATGGCGACCGAGATTGAGGCGGCGCGGCTCATGGTCTACAACTGCGCACGCATGAAAGACGCCGGCGTGAACTTCGTGAAGGAAGCCGCCATGACCAAGCTGTTCGCGTCGCAGGTGGCGGAGCGAGTTACGTCCCTGGCGATTGAGATTTACGGCGGCTACGGATTCACCAAGGATTATCCGGTTGAGAAATACTGGCGTGACGCCAAGATCGGCAAGATCTACGAGGGCACTTCAAATATGCAGTTGGCCACCATCGCCAAGCTGGTTTTAGGAAAGTAGGCAACGGACCGGATGGCGTCCTAGTCTGAAGTGAATTTCAGCTCAATCGGTTCTTTGGATTCGCTTGCCGCCGGCGCGAATCTCCACTTGAGGACCGCGTCTTGCGCCGCTCGAATCAGCAGCGGGCTGCCCCCGATCGGTTCGACTGCCTTGACGCTTCCGTTCGGTTGGACAACCGCCATCACCCTGACGGTGCCGGAGATATTCATGCGCCTGGCAAGTTCCGGGTAGGCGGGAATGGTCTTCGACAGGATTCGACGGAGTTCGGTGCTGGACTGCTCTTGCGCCAGTCCAACGGTTAGAAGACAAGATGAGAAAGCCAGAATCAGAGCAAGTCGCTTCCGCATGAGCGATTTTCTTCCCTGAGAATTTCCTAATTTAGCTGCGTTTGCATCATCGTAAAACGGACGGTTCGTGAACCGGAAGATGACCTCGGTAACCTGCTGGCGGCAGATTAGATTAGGGCAAATCTTGGTTGCTCATAATGTGCAGCAGATTTCACTTCCGGCTTCGTCGGCGTGGCTGTGAAAGGCGGTTAACCGCTATATTTGTCAATTAGATACTCGCTTTCGGATGCTTGGCGCGCCAGGTGCACTCTTGTAGATTGCCTGCGAGCCAGAGGCAGAGACGGGACGTTTGACTTGACGACACTATTTCAAAACTCGGCTGTAGCTACCGTGCAAGCCATGGACACTCCGAAAGTGGTTCCGATCAGCCAGGCAGCGGTCCCCGCCAAGAAGCATCGCTGGCTGCCAGTTCTGACCGTCCTGTTCCTGATCTCGTATGGGCTGATGACCGCCCTGATCGTGCAGCAGGGCAAGACGATCGAGTCACAGCGCATCCTGATTCGCGAACTCTATCGTGACGCCAGCGAATTGCAGGCCTCCCGCCTGAAGGCGCAGCAGGACAAGGTTGCCGAAGCACAGCGCCACACGCAGGCCCCTACGACCCCGGCGCCTGCAAACCAAAACCCGTCTTCCCAGAGTTCATCGCAGTACCCGTCGACCCAGGCACCAGCAAAGCAGACTCCGTCTTCCCAGGCGGCACAGCATCAAGCGTTAAAGCAAACCCAGAAGGAACCGCAGTTTGAGATGCCGTCCAAACCCGGAACGGACCTCATCGATGCGGACCGTTCTTTGATTACGATTTAGGCGACGACCGAACCAGAGATTCCGGCGCCGCTGTTGGTTCTGTGGAGTGGCAGTTCTGTGGATCCGTAGCACTGTGGGGAATTCGCAAGTCCCGGGAAAAACCGATGAAGGTCCTGACCCTAGCCTTGTTATTCAGCTTGCCAGTTGGCCAGTTGGCGCCTGCCAAGCCGTTGCGCCAACCCACCTCACAAATGTCGAAGCGCGCCAAAGGTGGACGCTGGTACTTCGCCGCCAGCGGCCACGCCGTGTACTGCTATGGCCCGGTGATGACCCTGCCCAGAGCCAACGGGGACCTGCAGCGCGTTGCCACTCTGTGCCGCGACGGACAGGCCGTGGTTCCGCTCAAGGATTAGTCTCTGTCTCAGAATCGCGACGGCGTGACGAGCGATCCCGCCCATTCGCTCATGGGATGCACCGCCCCGCAATCCAGGCATTTTGTGCCGTCGAACCGAGTCCCGCAGAAAGGGCACGTTGCCTGGCTGGCGAATGTGTCGAATCCCTGCCCGCAGCGCGAGCACTTCCAGATGTCTCCTACCGGAGGAGCTTCCTTGCACTCCGGACATGCAAAGTCGTTGCGCCGGGGCAGCTTGGCCATGCGCGACAGGGCCTGCGCGTGGCGCAGGCCTCCCCAGCAATTCATCAGAAGGTAGAAAGCAATGAAGCCTAGCCAGTAGTCCCGTTTGATTAGCGCCAGCAGGATGAAGGCCGCGACTCCGAGGAAGCCGAGGACGGTTGCGACCATCAGGCTGCGCGCCCGTCCCAACACAAACCAGAGCAGGGAGCGGACGATCTGGCCGCCGTCCAACGGGTAGACAGGGAGGATATTGAAGAGTAGCAACCCCTCGTTGATCCACCCGACGGTGGCAATTAGGGTGTGTAGGTCAGATCCGGCCCCAAGAGAGCGGGTTTGAATTTCCAACACCCACAGCGCCGGCAACAGGGCCACATTCACTAGCGGCCCGGCGGCGATGCTCCATAAGGTTGCGCCGGGCCGCTGCGGCGGGTCGACGTATGCCACGCCCCCAAGCGGCCACAACAGAATGCGGTTCGCGGTGCCTCCAACTTGACGGCAGGCCAACGCGTGGCCGAACTCGTGTAGCAGCACGATCACAAACAGCGATAGATATTCCAGCACATTCCATGTGATTGACGAATAACTGCCTTTTCGGCTGTTGATCTCATAGATCGCGAGAAAAAACCACCACCAGTGCAGGTACACATCGATGCCTGCGAACCGAAACAGGTGGATTGATCCTTGCTGCGTGCGCATCTGCGATTTATAACACAGCGCGACCTTGTCGACTTGGCGAGAGGACTTGCGAAGGGTAGCGGCGGGATGCGGTTATCATGGATGTTCATGCCGGAACTTCCCGAAGTCGAAACCATCGCGCGCGGGCTGGCCAAGCGTATCACCGGAGAGGTGGTGGAATCCGTCTGGCTGGGCAAGAAGAGAAATCTGATGAAGTCGCCGCCGGCGGAGATCGCGGCTGTGCTTGAGCAGAGCCGCATCGCCGCGGTTCGCCGCATGGGTAAGCACATCGTGTTCGATCTGGAAAATGTTGTGCCCGACACTGTCCGCCCCACACGATCCCAGTGGATCGTCCATCTGGGCATGACCGGGCGTATGCAAGTGTGCGAGCCGCAAGACGAAATCGCCAAGCACACCCACGCGATCCTGCGCTTGTCGTCGGGAAGGGAACTACGCTTCGTTGATCCGCGCCGCTTCGGCCGTCTTAGCGTTGCGAAGTTTGGAGATTTCGCAGCCACCGGAGTCGAGCCACTTGAGGTTGATCTCGAGAATTTCGTGCGCCTGTTCCGTGGACGCAAGACTCCAATCAAGAGCGCGCTGCTCAACCAGAATCTGCTCCGCGGAGTCGGCAATATTTATGCGGACGAATCTTTATTCCGCGCCGGCATTCGTCCGCGACGGAGGGCAGATTCCATTACGCGGGACAATTTGGCGAAACTGCACGCATCGATACGGAAGGTTCTGAAAGAAGCCATCGCGCTGGGAGGCTCCTCGATTTCCGACTACGTCGATTCCGACGGAGCCGAAGGTTTTTTCCAACTCAAACATCGCGTCTATGGCCGGGAATGGGAACCGTGCCGCGTTTGCAGGACTCTCATCAAGCGGGTGGTGATCGCCGGACGCAGCAGCCACTACTGTCCGAAATGCCAGCGATAGATGGCTGATTAAGAAAGAATCAAACCGCCGGCCGCGTCATTCACCCAGCAGCGATTTCTGTTACTCTCATGCGTTATGTCTGACTACAGCATCGGTGTCGATATGGGCGGTACGAACCTGCGCATCGCCGCCGTGAATACCGACGGCAAGATGCTCGAGAAGATCACAACCGGGGTGAAACTCGCTCTGGGTCGCGATTACGTGATCGGCGAGATGTGCGACGCCATTCTCCACCTCACGGCCAAGCACCAAAGCTCGGGCAAGTTCCTGGGAGCGGGCATCGGTGTGCCCGGAATTATCGACGTCGAAGCCGGCATGATGCGCAAATCGGCGAATCTTCCCGGTTGGACGGATTATCCGGTGCGTGACGAGATCGAGCGCCGTTTGGGGGCGCGGGTGCTCCTCGACAACGATGCCAATGTGGCGGCTCTCGGCGAGCAATGGCTGGGCGCCGCGCGCGATGCCGATAACATGGCAATGCTGACTCTCGGCACGGGGATCGGCGGCGCCATCGTGCTCAACGGGAAGATCTTTTACGGCATGAGCGGCATGGCCGGCGAGTTTGGGCACGTTACTGTGGAACCAAACGGGGTGCCTTGCGGCTGCGGCAATCATGGCTGCGCTGAGCGGTATTCTTCGGCAACCGCTGTCGTTCGCATGGCCCAGGAGGCGGTTGCGACCGGTCAAGCACCAGCTTTGGCGAAAGCGGTCGCCGCATCCGACTTCAGCGCGAAATCCGTCTACGACCTTGCGATGCAGGGGAACGAGCCCGCGAAACGCATCTTCGTCCGCTTTGGCGAGGCACTCGGCATCCTGATGGCGGATCTCGTCAATGTTCTCGATCTGGAGATGTTTGTGATTGGTGGCGGAGTCGTCAGCGCATGGGATGCATTCGCACCGCGAATGTTCGCGGAGATGCGCGAGCGTTCCATCGTGTATGCGGCGAACGCCCCGGAAGATCCGACAGCGAAAAAAGAGGGTGCCTCAGCGCAGATCGCTCCGTTCACGCGGCGCAAGACGATCGTGACCCGGGCGATCCTGGGCAGCGATGCCGGCCTGTACGGCGCGGCCCGCATGGCTGTCACGTAGCGGGGTTACTCCGGCGGTTTTTCCGCGATCCGTCGGGCCGCCTTCAGGAAGGCCTGATTTTGCTCCGGCATCCCAATGCTGACGCGAATGTAGTTGGGTGCGCCCCAAACTCCGAGCGCCCGCACGCTGACGCCCAGTTCGCGGAGCCGCGAGGCGAAGTCCGAGGCCTCTCCGCCTACATCGCAGTACAGAAAATTAGTCCACGTGGGTATCGCGCGAAATCCCAATTCCGCGATCCCCTGCAGTAGGATCTGAGCCTGCGCGGCGTTGTTCAAGACCGTACGCTTCACGTGATTGGGATCGTCGAGCGCGGCTAGCGCCGCCGCCTGCGCCACAGAGGAGACGGAAAACGTGTTCTGGATTCGAGCGCAATAGGCCATCAGCTCCGCAGGTCCGAAGCCATAGCCGATCCGCAGGCCTGCCAGTCCGTGTGCTTTGGAAAACGTTCTGAGCACTACCACACCAGCGCCCGGCCGGAGATGATCCAGGGACCTTGAATACTCCGTTTGTCGCACTTCCGCAAAGTGCGCCGCGTAATCGTAATAGGCTTCGTCGAGTACGACGACCACGTGTTGCGGAATCTCGGCGATGAATTGCTCCAAAGTCTTGGCGTCAAGCATCGTGCCGGTGGGATTGTTTGGATTCGCAAGGAATACGATTCGGGTATCCTCGGTGACCGCGTTCAGTATGGCGCCCAGATCGAAGCCATCGTCGCGCATCGGTGTTTCGACCAGATGCCCGCCTGCGGCCTTTACGGCCATGCCGTAAACGATGAAAGACCGCTCGCTGGTGACCGCATTCAATCCGGGGGCGAGGAGTGTTTGGCAAAGCAAGGCAATCAGCGCACTCGATCCGGCGGTTACCAGGACCTGTTCTTCGGGAATTTGATGCAGAGCCGCCAGTTTGGCGCAGAGTTCGCGGCATTCATCATCCGGATAGGCATGTGCATTCGCGAGGATGGCACGCATAGCTTCCAGCGCACGTGGGGAGGGCCCGAAGGGATTTTCGTTGGAGTCGAGGTGGATCAACTGCGAAGGAACGTCGGCTGCCGGGCGCGGCGGAACTGCGGGGAAAGGTTCACCCAAGACTCGCACCGGCTTCGAAACCTGGTCAAAAAATCGACTCATGCTGGCGCACCGATTCGTGATTTCCTGCCGGAGGTTGGAAACACAGCAAGGCCGACCCCAGAAGTAAGGCGACTACCTTGCAGCTGCTTTCTTTGTGCCCGATTCGCTCGCGGACTTCAGTCGCTCGACTTCCCGCAGGGTCAGCGTGCGGAATTTTCCCGGCGGAACGTCGAGCGCGAGCGGTCCGTAGCGCACGCGCTTGATCTTCTCCACGTGATGCCCGACGGCTTCAAACATGCGCCGAATCTGGCGGTTTCGACCCTCCACCAGCGTGATCTCATACCAGGGATTGGCCGCCTCCTTCACGATCCGCACCAACGCCGGGCCGGTCCGCACGCGCTTGCCTTCGTCGGTGGCGATGGAAATTCCCGCGCGCAGCTTCGTAATCGCATCCTCGTTCGGCGTGCCCGCGACCTTCACGACATAGGTCTTCGGCACGTGAGACGCGGCTTTCATCAGGCGGTGTGCGAGGTCGCCGTCGTTGGTAAGCAGCAGCAGGCCTTCGCTCGCATAGTCGAGGCGTCCCACAGGGTAGACCCGACCTTTCACACCGCGAATCAGGTCCATTACGGTTGGACGGCCTTCGGGATCCTTCATCGTGGTGACGTAGCCCTTGGGCTTGTTGAGTAGGACGTAGACGTGGCGCTGCGCGCCGTGCAGCAGTTTGCCGTTGACGCGGACGTGGTCGACTTCGGGATCGGCCTTGCTGCCCAATTCCGTGACCACCGTGCCGTTCACCTGCACGTGACCAGAGGTGATGAGTTCCTCAGCCTTGCGCCGCGACGCTACTCCGGCCGCCGAAATGATTTTCTGCAAACGCTCAAGAGGCATGGATCAACCGGCCTTCTCGGTTTCGGGCACGCTGTGTGTGGAGGATTCCTCGGCGGGCGGCTGATTCTCGGCCGGCGTGGCTTCGGCGACCGGTTGCGTGGCATCGCTCGGGGCAAATTCCGCCACTGGCACGGATTCCGACGGCTCCGCCGGAATCAATTCTTCCTGGAACGATTCCGCTACCAGCTTCTCGAATTCTTCCATGCTGGGGAGTTCGTTGACGTCTTTCAGGCCGAACCGCAGCAGGAATTCCTTTGTGGTCTTGTAAAGGATCGGGCGACCGATGACCTGCTTACGACCCGCAGTGGTGATGAGCTTGCGATCGAGCAAGGTTCCAATCACGCCGCCGGAGTCGACGCCACGGATGTCGTTGATCTCAGGCACGGTCACGGGTTGCTTGTAGGCGATGACCGCCAGAGTTTCAAGCGCGGGCAGGGACAGCCGGATGGGTGGCTTCAGGCTCTTGGCGAACGTGCGCACGACTTCGTGCTGCTCCGGCTTGGTTGACATGCGATAGCCGCCGGCGACCTGGCGAATTTCGATGCCGTGTCCGGGCGCGCCGTATTCGGCTGCCAACTCTTCCAGCGCCGAACGCACGCGCGACTTGATTTCTGAGTCTTCCGACACGCCTTCGGCGACGATCGTTTCCTTGACGAGCGGGATCATCTGCTCCAGCGTGATCGGCGTCTCTGCCGCGTAAATAATGGCTTCCAGTTGTGCTTTGAGTGACATCTTGTTGACGGTGTGCCTTATCTCCAGTCGTCTCGTACTGCCGACTGTTCTTTCATTACCTCTTCAAAGTGCGTGTGCTTGCGCACCGCGATCTCGCCGAACATGCTCTCCTGCCGCACCTGGATTGCCTGCAGCCGCACCAGTTCGAGCATCGCCAGGAACATGCAGACCAGCGCCTGACGCGAGGGAACGCGCATCAAAACTTGCTTGAGCCGGATCGGCCGGTCTTCCAGCGTCAGCCGCTTGCGCAGATAGTCGATCATCTGTCCCACGGTCACCGTCTCTTCGTCGACGTTGATCGTGGGCCGCGTGCGCACGCGCTCTAGAATCTGCTGGAAGGTCTTCACCAGATCGATCACGTCCGCGGCGATTTCTGGCTCGGTGCCTTCGGCATCCATGAATTCTTTCAGCGCGGGATTGGTTAGAACCGCGTCTTCAATCTGCTGCTTCTGCAACAGCATCTGCGCCGCCGACTTGAATTTTTCGTGTTCCAGCAGGCGATTGACGAGCTCCGTGCGCGGATCTTCAGCGGCTTCTGCCAAGGCGTCGGGATCGCGCGGCAGCAGCATCTTCGACTTGATGTGAATCAACACCGAAGCCATGTAGATGAAATCAGCCGCGACGTTCACATCGAGTTCGCGAATTTTCTCGACGTATGCAAGATACTGCGCCGTAATCTTGGCGATGGGAATATCGTAAATGTCGATGTCCTGCTTGCGAATCAGATCGAGCAGCAGGTCGAGCGGGCCTTCGTACACGTCGCTTACGGCGACGGCGAACGGGAAATCATTATCTTCTTTCTTGGAGTCGCTCTTCGCCTGCGTCGAGGGTGCGATCGCTAACGGCGAAGCCGCCGCATCCGGAGAAACGACTTTGGTTTCCTGTCTCATCTACGTGCTTACTGTCATCCTGAGCGCAGCGAAGGACCTGCGCATTTGCTTCTAGAGCTACGGTTTCGGCGCCTCGTACCCCAGAGACATTCCCATCGACGCGCGGACTGTGTCCATCGTTTCTCCGGCGGCAGCACCCGCGCGCTTCGCGCCTTCATCCAGAATATCCCACGCCAGCCGCGGGTTCTCCTCGAATTTCTTGCGCCGCTCCTGCATCGGATTCAGCAGTTGTACGATTCCATCCGCGGCCCAGCCTTTGCACTCAATGCAGCCGATGCCCGCCGACCGGCAGCCTTCGTTCACCTTGGCCAGTGTCTCCGGGCTGCTGAAAATCTTGTGCAGATCGCCGACCGGACAAACATCCGGATTGCCTTTATCCGTTCGGCGCACGCGCGCCGGGTCGGTCACCATCGGTTTCAACTTCTGTCGTACGACCGGCTCGGGATCGGTCAGCAGGATCGTGTTGCCGTACGACTTCGACATCTTGCGCCCGTCAGTGCCGGGGAGTTTGGCCGCCGGAGTCAGCAAGGCCTGCGGCTCGGGGAAGACATCTTTCGGTGAACCGTAGAATCCGTTGAACCGCCGCGCGATTTCACGCGTGAGTTCCACGTGCGCGACTTGGTCTTCGCCCACCGGCACGCAGTCGGCCCGATAGACGAGGATGTCCGCCGCCTGCAGCACGGGATAGCCTAGGAATCCATAGGTCCCAAGGTCTTTGTCTTTAATGTTGTCGCGCTGTTCCTTGTACGTCGGAACGCGCTCAAGCCAGCCCAGAGGCGTCACCATGGAAAACAACAAGTGCAGCTCGGCGTGCGCCGGAACATGCGACTGAATAAACACGGCTGATTTTTCCGGATCGATTCCTGCGGCCAGCCAGTCCAGCGTCACCTCAAGCGAATTGTCTTTGATGCGGGAGGTGTCCGCGTAATCGGTTGTCAGCGCGTGCCAGTCGGCCACCATGAAGAAACATTGGTATTCGTCCTGCATTCGCACCCAGTTCTGGAGCGCGCCCACATAGTTCCCCAGATGCAATTTGCCGGTCGAGCGCATGCCGCTGAGCACGCGTTTGCGAGTTTTGGGCGCTGTCATGGTTACGTTGCCAACTGGATCGTTGCCCGCTACCAGGATTGTTTCCCAGCCGACAAGCCGGTTCGGCGCAGGCTGCACTGTTTTGTAGGGCTGTGTTTGATAGTACCACGCGAAAGGGTGGATTTCGCGCCGCTGATGCGGGCGTCGGCTTCACGGATCTACCTCTTCTTCGCCGGCGCCATGCGCTATAATTCGCGCTTTCCCCGATGCCGAAACCACTCTCAGGCACGCTCGCCCGCAAGCTGCGCGCCACCGATTATTTCACCCTCGGCTGGGGAACCATGGTGGGTGTGGGCTGGCTGGTCATCATGGATGACTGGCTGCTGCGCGGCGGTTCACTCGGCGCATTGCTGGGTTTTCTCATCGGCGGTGCAGTGCTGCTGCCCATCGGATGGGTCTATGGCCGGCTGGTCGTCGCTATGCCGGATGCCGCTGGTGAAATCGCCTACACCAGCGCGGTATTCCCGCGCTCCGTCAGTTTCGCAACCGGCTGGATGATGACGCTTGCCTACTTCATCGTCTGTCCCTGGGAGGCGGTTGCCGTGGGGCGCATCGCGGGCTACATCTTTCCCGCGCTCGACACGATGGAATTGTATCGCGTGGCAGGCCGGCCGGTGTATCTGCCGCATCTGATCATCGGTTTGGCATTGACCGCGTTCCTGACGGTGATCAATTACCGCGGGGTCCGTCTCAGCGCGACTTTCCAGAATTGGACCAGCTTCGGCACGCTGGCCTTGTTCGTAATCTTCGCTGCAGTAGGAGTGAGCCGTGGTTTGGCCGAAAATGCTCCGCCGTTGTTTACTCACACGCCGCTGGTATCGATCCTGCTGGTCATCCAGATCGTGCCCTATTTCATGACGGGTTTTGAATCGGTCGGCAAGGCTGCCGAAGAAGCTAGGCCGGACTTCCGAGCGAAAGGATTCTTTCGCGCCATCTGGATGGCGTTGCTTATCGGCACCCTTTTCTACGCTGGCATTGTCATGGCTGTCGCCTTGGTTGCGCCCTGGCGGCAACTGACGGAGCAGAAGTTCATGACGGCGGTGGCGTTCCACCAGGCGCTTGGGCCGGGGCTGTTGTCGCGCTGGGTGGTCAACATGATTCTGGCGGCTGCCTTGTTGTCGCTGTTTAAGTGCTTCAACGGGAACTTCGTCGCGGCCAGCCGCCTGTTCTTCTCGCTCGGGCGCCGCGGCATGATCGATCGCCGCGTCGGCACAATCCACCCAGAACGGCAAACGCCCGCCACCGCGGTGTTGTGGGTCGGACTCGCCACGGGCGCTTTCATGTTTTTGGGAGATGCCATTCTCGTCCCCGTCACCGAAGTAGGATCGGTCGCGTGCGCGACCGGCTGGTCGGCTGCTTGCGCCGCCTATCTAGCGCTCAGCCGGAAAGAGTCGCCGTCTTCGGCAAAAGGGCTCTTCATCGCCATCTGTGCCCTGCTGGTCGGAATTGCTATGATCCTGATCAAGATCGTGCCCGCGATTCCGGGACACTTCACCTTGGCGGAGTGGATCGCATTTCTGGCCTGGGTTGTGCTTGGCGCGCTTGCCCACCGAACCGGGAGTACGGCGCACGACTGATCTGCGTGCCGGGATCTTCTTTGCGGCAAAAGGTTTCCTCTCGTACTCACGGAGATGAATGAATGAAACTAAGAGTATTGGTGCTGGTCGGGCTTTTTCTGACTGTTCCGCTATTTGCCCAGACAAATCCGAGCTACGACCTGGTCATCACGAACGGCCACATCATCGACGGTACGGGCTCCCCTTGGTACTCGGGCGACATTGGCATTCGCGGGGGAAAAGTCGCCGCCATCGGGAACCTCTCGGGGTCGCCTCGGACGCAGATGATCGATGCCGGCGGCAAGGTGGTCGCCCCCGGCTTCATCGATATGCTGGGTCAGTCGGAACTGACCATACTGGTCGATCCTCGCCTGCCATCGAAGATTTACCAGGGCATCACGACCGAGATCACCGGCGAGGGGAACTCGGCCGCTCCACTGAACGACGCCATCATCCAGGAAAATCGCAGCGGCTACGATTACTACAAACTCACACCCGACTGGCGCAGCTTCCGCCAATATTTTTCGCGGCTTGAGAAGCAGGGAATAGGCATCAACGTCGCCGACTACGTCGGCGCCACGCAAGTTCGCCGCATGGTGCTGGGCGATGACGACAAGCAGCCGACCCCCGAGCAACTCGACCAGATGCGGGCGCTCGTGCGCGAAGCCATGAAAGACGGAGCGGTCGGCGTTTCAACTTCCCTGGAATATGCACCCGCGCCATATGCCAAAACCGAAGAATTGATCGCGATGGCCACCGAGGCCGGCAAGTTCGGCGGCGTCTATGCCACGCACATGCGCAGCGAAAGTGATTCAGTCCTCGATGCCATCGATGAAGCGTTGCGCATTGGGCGGGAAGCACATATCCCTGTCGAAATCTGGCATTTGAAAGTCGCAGGCAAGGCGAACTGGGGACGCATGCCCGAGGTCGTTGCTAAAATCAATGCCGCCCGGGCCGCTGGCGCCGACGTAAGCGCAAACACCTACGCTTATACGGCGTGGTTCAATGATTTCTCCGCGTTCATTCCACCGTGGGCGCACGATGGCGGTACCGCCAAGCTGGTTGAGCGCCTGAAAGATCCCGCCGCGCGAGCCCGCATTCGCAAGGATATGCTGACTCCGTCGAAAGACTGGGACAACGAATGGCAGGAGATTCCCGGACCGGACGCGATCATGATCGGCGCCGTCGAAAACCCGCAACTATTCGTCATGCAAGGCAAACGTCTCTCTGAAATTGCCAAGCTTTGGAATAAGGATCCCATGGATGCGCTTTTCGACTTCCTGATTCAGGATCCATCGACCGGGGTTGCGGTTTTTGGGATGTCACAGCCGGACGTGACCCTGGCACTTCAACAGCCCTGGGTTTCTATCGATAACGATTCTGAAGGAACCTCGCCTGAAGGGATGCTCGGACGAGCGCATCCCCATCCCCGTGCTTATGGAACCTTCCCGCGTATTCTCGCAAAGTACGTCCGCGAAGAAAAAGCGCTCACTCTGGAGGACGCGATCCGCAAGTTCAGCGCACTACCTGCTCAGCGCATGCGCCTGACCGACCGCGGAGTGCTGAAGGCCGGTATGTGGGCCGACGTCGTGGTCTTTGATCCAGCGACGGTGCGCGATCACGCCACCTTCGATAGTCCTAACCAGCTCTCCGAGGGCATGGACTACGTGTTAGTCAACGGCATTGAGGTGGTCAATCAGGGAAAGATGACAGGGGAGCTTCCCGGCAAAGTGTTGCGGGGCGCGGGATATGAACCGTAAGCCCTGAGATGCTCCGGCGCTGCTACTTGAGCTTCGCCTGCTCTACGGCAGAAGCCGACACACGCGGCGCGGCAACGGTTCCAGACACCGCATATCCGCCAGTTCCAGTCTCGCGAACCAGCTTCAGTCCTAACTCACGGCGTAGCGACACCGTGCCACTTACCTTGAACTGGCCGCTTCCGGAGTCCAGTACTGCATCGCTGACAACGAACTTCCCGGCGTGCAACTGAGCCTGCCCGGAGAAATGCTTCATGCGGATGCCAGATGGCTCCGACAGTGTAATGTGTGGCAAACGCCCGTCGCGCACGTCGAAACGCATTGCCGCGTCCGCGGTTTGCCAGAACCCCCCGGCACAGGTACCGGAGAACTCATAGCTGGCAGTCGCAGTCCCCTCAATCCACGGATCTTTCATTGCATCAGCCCATCGGGCGAGCGCCACGCCTTTCAAGGTGCCGCTTCCACCGCAATCTGCCGGCATAGCGCTTAAATTAAAGTGAACATCTGCGGTCGATTTTCCTCCGAGGAAGTCGCCGCTCAAACCGGTGATCTCAAGTTTTCCCAGGTCCAGTCGGACCTTGCCCACAACCCCGGTCGCCCCCACATTCTGCATCTGTAATCGATCCACCGAAACACGTCCCGATGCCCGAACGCCTGCCAGGAACGGAGCGGGCCCCGAGGTGGTCGATTCCAGCGCGCGATACCACGGACGGTCTTTCGTCCCTGGGTTAATCCAGGCGCCCAATTCACTCAGTACGAGCTGTTTCGTATGGATGTCGAAACGACCTTCGCATGTGCTCGGAGTGCCGCAGCCGCGCGGGACTTCAAGCGACCCTGTCCAGCTTGTTCCGGCGGCCTTCGCGTTTAGTTTGGAGACCTGAACTCGGTCCGGCAGGAGTTGCAGGTCCGCCGACGCAATCTCCATCGGACCGCCGCCACCTTGTACAACCACGCGGACATCCTTCAACTTTGCCGTGCCGACGATCCGTGGGCCGCGGAAAGCCGCAGCCACGCCGTTGCCCGGCGCTGCCCAGGAACCGCTGACTGTCAAATCAAGTTGCGCTGTGCCTTCGGTCGTCGCGCGAAGCGCGGCCAGGCCAGCCAATCGGGCGATGTTAAGGTCCCGTGCAACGTCGCTCTCGCCCACGACGGCGACTTCATACCCCGATCGCGCGATCCAGCCGCTGATCTTGGGAGCAGCGTGTCCGCTCATAGAAACCGGCCCGAACTCCAGGCGGGCTCCATCCGGCGGACGCAGATTGGGCAAATCGCGGTGGACGCCCTTCGGCGCCCCAGACCATTTTCCCGACTTGACCACGAACGGCACTGTGCGCGGCCCAATCTCCGTCTTGTCCATCGCCGAGATCAGCCGAAGATCCGAGAATTCCCCTCTCCCCTCAACCTGCGGTTGAACACCATGGCCATCGATAGTTGCGCTCCCATGTAGGGTGCCCGTCGCGGTCAAGTCTTCAGGCAGGTTCTTCTTGGCATGCCGAACGAGCGCGAGCACGGCGCTGGCCGGAACGTTTTCCGCGGTCAGCAGCAGCCCATACTTTCCACTACCCGGTAGTCCCACGTCGCCCTTTAGCTGGATCGATCCTGCCCCTACTGACGCGTTGCATGCCAGGTCCTGCAATGCCCGGTCCGTCGAGTGATATTGGCCCGTGCAGACGGTTGCCAGACGCAGAGCCTCTCCCGCCGTGATGTCATAACGCCGGAAGTCATCAATCACCGTGCTGCTCGCGATCTGCAGGTTGGCGGGAGTTCCGGTTAGCGTTGCGTCCAGTTGAACGCCGCCGCGCCATCCCTGATCGTAGCCCGTCAAAAATTTGGTAAGTTGGCCCAACTGTGCGCGATTCCATTCCAGACTGAAATCGAGCGGAGTATCGCGCAGAGCGGCGGCGCGCTGCCAGGTGCCGCTCACCCGCAGTTGACCCATATCGTTGACACTCAGGTCGGTGCGAAATGGCTGGGCTTTCAGGCGAACGCCCCATGCGTTCTCGGAATCCTGCCACAGGGAGAAATCGGCGTTGGTGAGCGTATAGGGTTTCTTTTCCTGCCCGTTCTTGAAATTGATGCGCGCCGATGTGGCCTCTATGTACGGGAACGCTGGCCGTGGCTCCGACTTCGCTTTGCCGGTTGGAGCCAGCGGTGTATGCGCGGTGCGCTCCAACAGCGCCTCAATATTCCAGCGCCCGCTTTCACCGCGCACCAGGTTCAAACTCGGTTCGGTCAGGTCGAGCCGGGCGATTTCCAGCTTTCCGCGGGCGAGCGATAGCAAGCGCACGTCGGCAGTGACTTCCGCGGCGCGCAATATGGGCTCAGCGCCGAATGCCGGATCGTCATACACCACCAGATTTTCTAGATCAAACCCCGGACGCGGTAGCAGCCGGATGTGTACCGAACTCAGATCCACGGAACGGCCCAGCGCCGCACTCATCGACAGCACGATTCGCGATTTCAGCCGATAGGCACCCGGCCGCAGAAGGAAAAGCAGCAGCAGGACCAGTGCCGCCACCGCCAGCACTCGCTTCTTGGAGGAGAACAGACTCACCACGCCCTCACTCGATGTCCGAGGGGCTTCATTTTACGACCTGCAGCGTCCGGCTCCAGCGGGTTTTGTCGAAGAAATGAATCACGGTTGAGAGCAGCGACACAATCCGGTCCCCCCAACCCGCGTTTGTGTAGGTGCTCTCTTCAGTTTTGAAGGACCAGTAAATGAACATAGGGCGCCCGATGACGTTCTGCTGGGGAATGAATCCCCAGTAGCGGCTGTCGAGGCTTACGCCGCGGTGATCGCCCATCGCGAAGTAATGTCCAGGCGGCACCACCAGATCCTCGCCTTGAATGTAGCCGGGGAGGTCCACTTTCCAGTCTGGGGAAAGGCCCTCGAAATCGCTGGGAGCAACGGCCGGGAAATTGTTTCGGTACACGTCGTCCGGCCTGTCGTCGTCGCGATCGAGGTAGGGCTCGTTCAGTGCTTCGCCGTTGCGATAAACCACGCCGTTGCGCAGATGAATCCGGTCGCCGGGCACCCCGATGATCCGTTTGACCACATACGTTCCTTCATACTCCTGCGCTGGATGCAGGAACACCACGATTTCCCCGCGCTTTACTTCGCGATAGGGCAGCAACTTTCCGATCCATGAAGTCTTCGGCGCGAACTGCACACGATTGACGAACACGTGGTCGCCGATCAGCAGTGTCCTTTCCATGGAGGCCGACGGAATTACGAAGGTCTGCACGATGAACGTGATGATGAACAGGCCTGTGACCAGGACGGCAGCCAACGAAGAAAGGAACTCAACTGTGGTTTCCTTCGGTTTCGCTTCCGCCTGTCCGTCGGCCTTCGGCTTGTCGCCCGGCCTCTCGGCGCCGTTCTTCCGCCGTTCGTCTTCTTTTCTTGCCACGTTTGCCATTCCTGCCCGGAATTCTCGTGTCACTCGATGGAGCGCCTTCAGTGTACCAGCCGCAAAGTGCGATTCCAGCGTGTGATCTCGAAGATATGCGTTACCGCGTACGCGACGTGATATAAGCGCCCCGTGAAAGACGCGGAAGGTTCTCGATCCCAGTCGCGCACAGACCAGTAAATCACCAGCGGACGTCCGATGATATTTTCCCGGGGGACGAAGCCCCAGTAGCGGCTGTCCTGGCTGTCGTCCCGATTGTCGCCCATCACAAAGTAATTTCCTTCGGGCACAATCAATTGCCCGTCCTCGACCAATCGATGCATCTGCAGCCACCACTTGCCTTCGAGGCGGGGAGCAGGAATATCGAGGCGTGGGAAGTCATCGCGGAAAAGATCCGTCGGCGGTTCGAGGAAGTGCACGTATCCTTCCTCCAGCGGCCTGCCGTTGATCCAGACCTTTTTGTTGATCATCCGAAGATGGTCGCCGGGCACGCCGATTACACGCTTTACGAAGTGCTGCGTCGGGTCGACCGGGTAGTGAAACACCACAATGTCCCCGCGCGCGATCTTCTGATACGGCATGACGGGACTGCCGATTCCAGCGCCGCCATAGCACAGTTTGTTGACCAGCAGGTAGTCGCCGACCAGCAGGGTGTTTTCCATGGATTGGGAGGGAATCTGGAAGGCCTGCACAATGAACGTGATGACGAAGACCGCGATCACCACGGTACCTAGCAGCGACTGCAGCGATCCAATGACATCGCTGGTGACGGTGTTAGCGGGTGGCGGGGTGGGAGATTCCATGGATTTACTTATGGGCGGGTTGAGCTTCCAGCGCCGCCTTAGGCCCGGCCGCTGGCGCGCGCGAGGCCAGAAACGTCAGTAACTGCCGCGCTGCGTCCTGCTCCGCCGTCTTCTTGGTCGAGCCTTGTGCCCGCCCCACAAATTCTGCTTCCTTGCTGCTCCTGGTTTGCAGTCGCGCTTCAACGGTGAATGTCTTGCTGTGCTCGGGGCCCGATTCTTCGACCAGCACGTACGCTGGTTGTGGCAACCCCAGACTCTGCACAGCCTCCTGCAAGGCAGATTTGAAATCGGTAACCGGCAGCGTTCCGCCGCCCTGCTCCATCCGCTCCAGTTCGGGCGCGATCACGTTGCGCAGAACGAAGTCGCGCGCCACGTCCAGTCCGCCATCCAGGTAGATCGCCGCCAGAATCGCCTCCAGAGCATCGACCAGCAATGCGGTCTTGCTGCGGCCGCCGCTTTTTTCCTCGCCCCTCCCCAGTCGCAGGTAGTGGCCGAGTTCCAGTTGTTGCGCCACGCGGATCAGGTGCCGCTCGCTTACCAGATGCGCCCGCAGCTTGGAGAGTTCGCCCTCGCGGAAGTGCGGGAACCGCTGAAACAGTTCCTCGCTTGTCACCAGCGCGAGAACCGCGTCACCCAGGAACTCGAGTTGCTCGTTGTCGCGGATCTTGTACTTGCTTTCGCCGCCCGCCTGCTGCGCTTCCTGTTCCCGCGCCTGCGAGCTGTGCGTGACGGCCTGCTCAATGACCGCGCGCCGCCGGAAATGGTAGCCCAGCCCTTCTTCCAGCGAACTGATTTCGCGTTCCTTCATACCTGGGCCTTGAATTGAGCCTGGCGTCAGTTCTTCGGCGCCGCTCCGGTATTCAGCTTGTTCAACCGGTCCTGCTCCTGGCGCGCCGCTTTTCCCGCCGGAGATTCCGGATTGTCCTTCGTCAGATCGACTGCCTGCTGTACGGCTTTGAGGGCGTCCGGATATTTGCTCTGCATGTCCAGGCTCACTGCCAACCGGTAGACTGCGACCACATCCGGCTGCTGTGGCAGAGCGTCGATCGACTTGCGGAGATTCGATTCCGCGTCGGGCCAGTTCTTCGCCTTGAAGGCAATGGTACCCAGCACGAAATACGCCTGGGAGCGCAGAAAGCTCTTGTACCCCGCGATTTGCTCGGGAGGATATCCGGTCGTCGGCACGTCGGTATCGACTGTCACTAACGCCCGTTCGGCATTTTGCTTGGCCTCGGCGATCCTTTGATCTTTGTCCAGGTCTGCGTCGCGAGTCTGCTCAGCGTCTACTTGCGCAACGGCCACCAGCGCTTCTGGGTCATCGGGATCGATCGCCAGAACTTTCTTGGCCATGGCCGTCATTTTGTCGCCATCGTTGGACTGCTGATAGCGCTGCATCACCGCCTTGTAGGCCAGAGGGCGTAATTCGCTCTTGGGATATTTGGCGGCGAAATCATCCGCCGCCTTTTCCTGGCCCGCCGCATCGGCCACTGCCCGCACCGCGTTGAAGGCGGTCAGTTCTTCCTGGCTGTCAGCTTTCGGCGGACGCTTGCCCTGAGGCTGCGCTGGTGTGGCCGTCTGCCCCGCTGGAGCGCTTTGCGCGCCCGGCTTGTCGTTATTCTGCGCGAAACTCAACGCGCACAGGCTCAGCACTGCGATGATTCCCGCTGCTTTCTTCATGCCTTTCACCTCGGCTCCCACGCTGTTCTGATTTCGAAAAATTCAAGAATTCCGCAACCGTGCATTTTACCGTACTGGAGAAGCGTCTTCGCTGCGAGCTCACCGCTGATGGCCAATCGCGCTACTGTTGCGGCTTCGTTGGCGGCTCATACGCCTGCTGCAAGCCTTTTTCCGCTGCCGCCTTCACTTCTGGCAGCTCCGCGCCGGCGGTCAGCGCCGCGCGATATTCGTTCATGGCCGCTTCCCGGTCTTCCTTCATGTCGAGAATGCGTCCCATGTACACGTGCGACCATCCGATCACCTTGGGATCCTTCGATGCTTGAATCGCCTTTTGGAAATGGTCGAACGCGCTCTCGCGATTCTTGGTGGCGACCGCGATTTCGGCCAGGATAAACAGCGCCCGTCCCTGATCCCCGATCTTCTTGTCGAGGGCCTGCTGCGCCAGTTGCTGGGCCCCGGCGTTATCTCCAGCTCGCAACCGCTGCTCGGCTGCGATCAGCATGCGCCGGTCTTCCAATCGTGAGAGTTGCACCAATTCTGGCGCCGTGGCCTCGGCAAACTCCACCTCGTTGGCCGCCTTCTGTTCCGCCTTCAGGTCGATTTTTTCCAGAATCTCCCAGTAGGCGGTACGCAGCCCGGCCGGGTCCTTCTCGAACGCGACCATCGCGTTGTAGAAGAAGCGCGTCAGGACGTAACCCTGTTTCACCGCGTCGTCGACCGCCTGCAGACGCATCGCTTCTGCCGTCTGTTTGGTGCCGGTGGTGCGAATCTCGATCGCCCGCACGATGCATTCGGTCACCAGAAGCGAAATGTCGTTCTTGAAACTCTCCTCCAGGGGCGCGCGCTTCACCGATTGCAGCAGCGGTTCGATTCGTTTGATCGCACTGAAATGCTTCTCCGCCAGGGGGTCGAGCAGGTAGTGCAGGTAGGCATGCCGGATCTGCGGCATCTTGAGCGGATCGAGCGCCTTCGGGTCCGGAGAAGGGAACACCACCACGTAGTAATCCGTGCCGTAGTTGCGGGCATTCGCTTCGTTCGGGTCCCCCATAAAGTCCAGGAAGACGGTGAACGAGCGCCCCAGGTATCCGCCCGACTGCATCTTGAGATAGATGTCGGTGTCGAACACCATCTTCGAAAGCGGCTCGTGATAGCGCTCCATCAGCGCCGCATAGTCTGCGCGATGCCGTTCCCAGATATTATGAATTCCCGCCTTTTCGTAGAAGCGGTCGAGGTGCGTGCCGAATGCGCCAATGGGGAACGCATCGGGAGGCAGTTCTTCCTCTTTCACGCGGGGGAGGAATTTGGGCGGGCCCTGCAGATAGAGCGCCAGCGAGACGTACTGCGAAAGATCGTGCGAAGCATCCCGTCCGCGACGTTGCTGATACCAGTCGCACATGGCGGTCACAATTTCCTGCGCGTCAGAGGATTCGCGCAGGTTCTTCTGGATTTCTTCGCGCACTTTCTCCCGCCGCGGGTCGGATGCGTTCAGGTTCGTGTCGTAGCCGCAAGTGTTCATCGCAGCCAGCACCGTAAACAGCGTCTCGTTCGTGTCGAGCGTGACGCGATTGTTGCTGTCTGCCGCAGAAAGCGGCGCGGGCAGCCCGAGGACGGCCGCCACACACAATCCTAGAAATGCACTGCTTAGAAAACGGCTCAGGAATCCCTCCCGCAGGCGACCATCCCAACTTCCACCCGGACGGCCCTTGCGCAGCCATGGCCGGAGCCATGAAAAAGATAGGCGGAGAACCCATTCAGTGTAAGATTTCCCGCGGACGGGGTCAAACGCAGTGGCTAGGGCTCTGGGCGTTATCGCCTGTTCACAACAACTAGAATCAGAACGGTGGTACAACTGAACTGAAGGAAATTCTTCGCGATGAGGTTCGCGGAAAAGGCGTTTCTGGCGTTCCTGCTCTTTGCTTCATGTGCGACGATTCTTCGCGCACAAACCATTCAAATCAAACTTATGAATGGTAAAACCGGCCGCCCTGTGGCTGGCGCCTGCGTGGGCGTATGGATGAAAGATCCCACCAACAAGATGTCGGTATACATCCCAGCGGGTAAGGATGGTGTTGCTCGGCTGCGCCTTACTCAAAAAGACACCGAATTAGATGTTTTCTATAACCCAAAACTAGGCTGCGGCGGGAACAGTGCGATCAACCCGGTTTTGAAATATGACGACACACTCACGACCTACAGCACTGGCGCTCATCCGTCATGCGCATTCCCGGAGAATGTGCCCAATGCGCGCTGGAAGGAAATAGACTTCTCGACGAAGGAAGTGCTTCAGCATGGCGTTGTGTCGGCAAATACTTGCGGCACCGCCGCCGCTTCGCCGCAACCTGGGGAGGTGATTCTCTTCGTTCGATCCAGGAATTTCCACGAAAAAGTGCAGGATTGGAAAGCTAGTGAAGCGTTTCCATTGTGAGCGGTGAGGATTTCGTCAGTCGTTAATCTCGCCAGAAATTCTACCTCGTCCTACCTCGGGTTTGTTGTCTGTCGCAATATCCGATTTCATTCGTCACCCGCTCCCCACCACATTCCTTACCCCCACCACCGAAACCATTGCTAACGCCGCGCTCACGATGCTCAGCGCCCACAGAATCCTTCGGTCCTTCGGCAAGAAGGGCAGCAGGGCGTAGAAAACGAACGGCAAGGCGGGAATCGCGAAGCGGATGAAATTGCTCCGTGCCCAGATCAAGTAGTCGTAGGAGAACGTCGCCAGCAGGTACAAACCGCAGAAGATCGCTTCGTTGGCGTGTTCACGCGCGTACTCACGGAAACGGCGGGAAAACATCATTGCCACGCCAACCAGCACCAGCCCGATCCAGAAGAAACTCACCATCAGATTCGTCCACGGCGCCGGATACGCCAGCGTACCCGCCACAATCCCATGAAACGGCCAGCCAAACAAGTGCCCGTGCGGTCCGGCAATTCCGCCACCTCCATAATCACGTCGCGTATAGCTGTGCACCGTCTGCAGCGGATCGCCCAGATAGATTGCTAACGGCAGAACGTAGAGAACTCCGACCGCGAGCCCCGTTCCCAACGCAATGAAGAACTCGGCAAACCGCTTTCGGGCCAGCAATACCAGCCCAACCCCGACCAGCGCGAAAATCATCAGTGGACGTACGGTTACGGCGAGCGACCCCAGCAGCGCCGCCAGAAACACGCGATCCCGACGAAACGCCAGCAGCGCACCGAAGCCCAGCGCCACCGCCAGCGGCTCGGAACCGCCCACGAACGCAGCCTGCAGCCACGAGAAATTCGTGAACGCGAAATATGCCGCCACGGTCGTGCCGAACATCCGCGCTACCAGCCAGGTTGCCACGAACGCTGAGGCCGCAGCCACCAGCCACAAAGCCACCGTCGGCGGAACGAATAGAACCCGCGAGACGAGCGCGATGCAATACGGAAATCCCATGAAATGCTGAATATCAAGGTGCTGAAAATCCCAGTGCAGGATGGCACTGGCCACCCGCAGGTACGCCTCATTGTCTCCGTAATGGGTAACCAGCCTGACGGACCTATGCAGAAGAAACGCCGTGATCCACGTGGTGGCCAGACTGACGCAGAACAGCAGCAGCAATTCGCGCTCACCCAGTGCGCGCCGCTCCAAGTTTTCGCCCGCGGCATTATGCATGACAGTGGAAACTCAGAGAGGCAAGACACGAGGAACAATCAACCCGGGATGCGCGAACGATGCAAAAGAGAGAGACGAATGCGCCGATCATTAGAGCGAATTGACTGGTCGAAGGTGCGAACAGGATTATACCCCGCGCGACCAGCACATTTCTGGCAGTCCGGCGGGTTCTAGAGGTGAAAAATAAAAGGCCAGGAATCTAATCCTGGCCCTCGAATCCGTGACCGCTTTGCTTACCCCCGCACGCTGATCCGCGAGAAAGACAACACCGCGCGGCTCGGCGTCGGACGTCCCATCGAGAGCGCCGGGCGAAACGTGGTGAAGATCAGCATCTGTTTTACCTGCGGGAGGACGTCCTTCGATTCGTCAGAGTCGGAGAGAATTCGATAATCCTGCACGCGGCCATTTGAGTCGACATAGGCTTCAATGACCAGAGAATCGGCGTCGATCTTGTCCAGAGTCATGCCGAAAGCGGTCTGCTGCAATTGTGGAGCAGTATTGACCATGACCAGCGGCACGTCATTGCTTGCCCGCAAGGATGCGGGAGACACGAAGTACGCCATGGCAATTCCGAAAATCACCATAGCGCTCAAAAGACCGGCAGTCGCCGGAACCATGAAGGCCCCCAGCACATTTTCCAGCCGCAACAGCAATCCCTGGAACGGCGGACGCCGCGCATAGGCTGCCTCGCGCGAAATTGCGACTTGCAGCTTCAGAGTCAAATCCTTCGGAGCCTTCGGACGCGGCACGCTCACCAGAAGCTCCTGGGTCGCCCGCAGAGACTCATAATGCTCCTTGCAGCCGGCGCATTCGGACAAGTGACCCTGCAATGCCAGCATCTCCGCTCCGGTGAGCGCTCCGTCCAGATATGGCGAGAACAACCGCTTTGCCCGGGGACACTGCATTTCCGTGAATTTTTCGGTGCCCGTCATGGCGTCACCTCTGCCCTTCTACCCCCTCCAGCAACCTGCGAAATCGGGCGCAGGCCCCGCTCTTCTTTGACGTCCATTGGAGCGGTTATCCCCAGCTCATTGCCAACCTCGCGCACATACGCAGTGAGGCGCTGCCGTAAGGCTTCCCGGCCGCGCGTCAACCGCGACTTCACTGTGCCAAGGGAAATTTCCAGCACTTCCGCAATCTCTTCGTACGACATGTCTTCCAGATCCCGCAGAATCAGCGTCGTACGGTACAGCTCCGGAAGCTTCTGCAGTTCTTCTTCCACGCGCTTCTGCACTTCGTGGTGGGCCACGTTTTCAAAGGGCGAGTCGGCGTGATCGGTCAGCGCCATTTGCATGGCGCCGGTGCCTTCGCCTTCCGCTTCGACCGGCTCAATGGAAGTTTCCTTTGCCTTGTGCCGGAACCACCACCGCCGCCGGTTCGCCGCCTCGTGCAGCGCGATGCGGTAAATCCAGGTCTTCAGACTCGACTCACCGTGAAAGTGCTTCATGCCGCGAAACACCTTCAGGAACACGTCTTGCGTGGTATCGGCAGCGTCCGCCGGATCACTCACAATCCGGTACACCAGTCCATACACGGGCTGTTGGAACTCGCCGATCAGCCACGCGTAGGCTTCTTCCGAACCGGCCTTCAGTTCCGCGACGATGGCCGCTTCTGCATCGGACCGGATTGGTATTGCACTCGCTAATTCACCCAAGGTGGTTGCCCCCGCCATACCGGCGTTCCCCTGACTGTCGTAACGACGATTATAGGTTTTTCCACCCGGCCCCGTACGTTAAATTTCGGGCTTTCCAGCCCATCCCAAAACAGAAGCACGGAGCCCACTGCTACCGTCCATAGACCCCGGACGGCCACCGAGGGTTCCCACATATAAGTGATTTATTTTCAGCGGCTGGGGTTGCCCGGAGGTCTTGCACGCAGTTCAAGGTGGTCACCCTTGGGTGGTTACGAGGGCTTTTGCCAGCGCCGAGCATGCCTTGAAGCAGGGGGAGGAGGGGGGCGCCCTATTTCGCTGCCGCTGGAGCTGCCGTACCCAGTTTCTTGACGATTTCGGCGACCGCGGCAAGCAGGGGTTCGCAACCCTTGTCGACCTGGAGAGCCGCTTTTTCGAGGAAGGCGCAGGCGCCGTCCTGTTCCAGACGTCCGGCGTTCTTGCTGGAAAGGCCGGTAAGAGCCACCACGGCAATCTTGGCCGTCGCTGGGTCTTTCTTCAAGGCGCGCAGCACTTCCGGGCCCGGCATTTTCGGCAGCAACATATCCAGCAGGATCACGTCTGGCATCTTGAGCCTCGCCATTTGCAGGCCCTCCTCGCCATCGGAGGCGGTACTCACTTCATAGCCTGCGCGTGCCAGGGCTCGCTCCACAGCCAGCCGCAGGAACTTGCTGTCTTCGACCATCAGAATCTTCGTCATGTGCGCCATAGGCCGCCCTTGGAAACTCCGGAGCGAGAGCCAAGAGCCTTCCGCTGGATCTATCGGCACAAAACGGCAAAAGCGTCAGCCGATGCTTCTTGGGCGCATGGGATTGTTCTTAAGGTTGTTCCGCCTCGATGAAGGAGTGAAGACCTACAGCTGTATCTGCATCCCTTCCGAGGCTGCCCGGACTTTGGGATAGTAGTTCCGAGCGTCGGCCACCACCTTATCGACGATGGCATCGGTGTGGTCGGGATCATGATGGTAAAGAACCAGTTCTTTCGCGCCGCTTTCCATGACCACGTTGACGGCTTCGCGCCAGTGGCTGTGTCCCCAGCCCTGCCGCCGGGAGGCGTAGTCTTCGGGAAGGTACTGTGCGTCGTAGATCAGAATATCGGCGCCTTCGGCCAGCTTGCGAACCGCCTTGTCGAAGTGCGGATCGCCGGGTTCGTTGTCGGTGGCGTAAACCAGCACGCCGTCTTCGGTTTCGAGCCGGAAGCCCAGGCATCCCTGCGGATGATTCAGATAAGCAGTCTTGATCTTGACACCGTCCAACGGCAGGCAGCCGTTCTCGATGTCGTAGAACCTGCGCTGCGCCTTCATGTGGGCCAGATCGACAGGAAAGTATGGCGCAGCCATCTGCTCGGCCATCACCTGCTCCAGCCGCCGCGTGCGGCCCGACGAATGAAAGACGAACTGCGCGTCCTGATTGTTATAGAGCGGACGGAAAAACGGCATCCCCTGGATGTGATCCCAGTGAAAGTGCGAGACAAAAACATGCGCCTGAAATGGACGACTGCCGAACTCGCGCTCCAAGTCGTGCCCCAGCACGCGGAATCCCGTGCCGCAGTCGAAAACGAAAATCTGATCGCCCACGCGCACCTCGACGCACGAGGTATTCCCCCCGTAGCGCAGATTCTCGGGTTGCGGAGTGGGCGTGGAGCCGCGCACGCCCCAAAACTTGATCAGCATGTCGTTTCGTTCAATCGCTAGCGTTGCGATCGCAAGCACTGTCCGGCTCGTGACAGAGCCGCGCATCTCAGCGCCGCAACCGCATCCAGCGCAAGATGCTCACAATACTCGGGATATGCTCGATTCTAGCCATCGGCGGCAGTCCAACAAGGTGACGAAAGTTTCCCGTCTGCACCGTCCCGCCGCCGAGGTGTCCCTCAGGCTATAATGACCCACCCATGGCGCTCGCCAGCGGCACAAAACTCGGGCCGTACGAGATTCAATCCCCACTTGGCGCGGGCGGTATGGGAGAGGTCTACCGCGCTCGTGATACGCGCCTGGATCGCACCGTCGCGATCAAGATTCTCCCCACCCATCTTTCGGACAGCTCCGAAGCCCGCAGCCGGTTCGAGCGCGAAGCCCGCGCCATCTCAGCGCTGAACCATCCCAACATCTGTACTCTGCACGACGTCGGCAGCCAGGACGGCGCCAGCTACCTGGTCATGGAATATGTTGAAGGCGAAACCCTGCAGGCCCGCCTGCAAAAAGGCCTCCTTCCGCTCAAGCAGGCCCTTGAGTGCGGGATTCAGATTTGCGATGCCCTCGAAAAAGCTCATCGCGCGGGCATCGTGCATCGCGATCTCAAGCCGGGCAACATCATGCTCACCGATTCCGGCGCCAAGTTGCTCGACTTCGGCCTCGCCAAGCCGGCCGGAGTGCTGGGTGCGCAGGCCTTGAGCGACAAGGCCGACCTGACCCCTTCGACGCCGACGATGAATCTATCGAAACTGGCCGCCCCTCCCGCAGCGCTCACCCAGCAGGGCACCATTGTGGGGACGTTCCAGTACATGGCACCGGAAGTCTTACAGGGCGAAGAAGCGAGTGCCCGCAGCGACATTTTCAGCTTCGGCTGCGTGCTCTACGAGATGATCGCCGGGCGCCGCGCCTTCGAAGGCAAGACGCAGCTTAGCGTGATGACCGCAATTCTCGAAAAGGATCCTGAGCCGCTCGCCGCGTTGCAGCCCGCATCACCGCCCGCGCTCGATTACGCCATCCAGACTTGCCTCGAAAAGGATCCGGATAGCCGTTTTCAGACCGCGCATGACGTCAAGCTGCAACTGGCCTGGGTTGCCAAATCGGAGGTCGCTAAGTCCGGGGCGCAACCCGTAACCTCTGCCGTTGCAAAGAAGGGAAGCAATGTCTTGCTGGCGGCTACGGCCGTCCTCGGAATTGCCGTCATAGCCCTGGCCGCGTTGCTGATTGTCTCCCGGCAGCCACGCAGAGTGCTGCGTACCAACATCCTTCCGCCCGAGGGAACCATCTTCGAAACCCTCTATCGCAACGGCGCCCCATCGCTTTCGCCGGACGGCACACACCTTGCCTTCATTGCCCAGAAAGACGGCAAGAACGTACTCTGGCTGCGCGCGCTCGACCAACTGGAAGCCACTCGCGTAGACGATACCGACGACGCCTACTTTCCCTTCTGGTCGCCCGACGCAACCGCGATTGCGTTTTTCAAGCAGGGGAAGCTCTGGCGCACCGATCTGAGCGGCGCCTCGCCGACCGCCATCTGCGATGCGCCGGAAGCGCGTGGCGGATCCTGGGGCCGCGGCGACGTGATTGTATTTGCGCCGTCGTTTGGCGGACCGATTTTTCAGGTGGCGGCGGCGGGAGGGGCTCCGCGCCCAGTCACTGGCGTTCCCGTGGCGGCCGCCTATTTGTCGGATCGCTGGCCCTCGTTTCTGCCTGACGGAAAGCACTTCTTATATCTGCACAGCCCTTTCGGGACCTCAGGGGAGAGAAATGAGATCCATCTCGGTTCTCTGGATGGAACCGACAAGCTCCTGTTGCGGGGGCGATTCTACGGAGCCCAATACGCCGCCGGTCGACTCGTGGCGGTGCGCGATAGCTCGCTTTTGGCTTGGAATTTTGACGGTTCGTCGGGGCAGTTGGCTGGCGATCCGGTTCGGATTGTGGACAAAGTCGCGTCCGACGATATCACCGCTTTGTCCGTATTCTCCCTATCAAACCAGGGAACGCTGCTCTATCAGGCAGGGACAGGCGCGAACGGGAACGACCGTCATATCTGGATGGATGCGACGGGCAAGGCCCTCGCACAGCTTTCCGAGCCTTCGGTGTATGGACCAACCCGCATTTCGCCGGATGGGTCCCGCCTTGCCCTGGATGTAATCGGGCAGAGCGGCGTTTCTCCCCTTTGGCTGTGGGACCTGAACGGTGGCACTCGCACCCAGATCTCCGCAGCCGACAAATTTGCGGACGCCCCTTTATGGTCCGCCGATGGGAAAACGATCTACTTCGATATCTTCGGTACTGAGGTTCGCGATGAATTGCACGCGGTCGCGGCGGACGGTTCGCAGCCCGAGCATACGCTCCTGAAATCCGACCGCGATCTCATGCCTGCCGATGTGACCAAGGATGGGAAGTGGCTTCTGTACGAGGAAGCCCTCCTGGCTCCCAAAGACGTAAAGGACTCTTTCGGCATCGCGAGCACCCTCGCGGACGCCAAGTTGCAGGCATATCCGCTCACGCCCGAAGGCAAAGCTTTCACCATCCTCGAGCCGGTGGCGAACGCCAGCAACGCACGCTTGGAGCCTGTGACCAACAACTGGATCGCCTACCAGTCGAATCAATCCGGTCGCCCGCAAGTTTACCTGACTCGTTTTCCCCATCCTGGCGCCAAGTATCAGATCTCGAAGGATGGTGGCGCCCAGCCGGTGTGGAGCAAGGATGGCAAGACCCTCTACTATCTCGATTCCTATCAAAAGCTCAATGCGATTAGCATCGATCTGGCGGGTGATTCCATTCGCATGGGAACTGCGCGAACTCTTTTTCCCACCGGGATTCGCCACTCCATTCCCACCGACGGCTACGATGTAACCCGCGACGGCCGGTTTCTGGTGCTGGAATCCATCAACGAGAGCACCGCTCCGGTCGTACTTGTGACAAACTGGGATCAGGAATTAAAGAAGTAATTCAAGCCATGCTGCAGCCTGACTTTCAACAATTCTCCCGTCTTGCCCGCGAAGCCTCACTGGTCCCGGTGGTGAAATCGGTGAGCGCAGATCTGCTCACCCCGGTCTCTGCGTTTCTCGCCATCGCACACAAAGAGCCGTACGCCTTCCTTCTCGAATCCATGGAGCGCGGCGAGCAGATCGGCCGCTACACGTTTCTCGGAGTACGGCCTTACATGCGGGTCACCTCGCGCGACGGTACCGTCGAGATCGCGCGCGGCCGCAAGCGCGTGTCCTCACGCGACAACGTCTTTCAGGTCGTCAAGCGCCTGCTGCGCGAGCATCGCGTCGCTACCGTGCCCGGCCTTCCGCCGTTCACCGCCGGCGCTGTAGGGTACTTTGCTTACGACGTTGTTCGCCAACTGGAAAAAATCGGCGAGCATGCCGAAGATGATCTCCACCTGCCCGACGCTGACCTGATGTTCTTCGACCGGTTGCTGGCTTTCGATCACCTGCGCCACCAGATTCACATCATGGCTGCCGCGGATGTTTCTAAAGAAGACCCGAAGCGCGCCTACAGCCGCGCCCTGCGTGACATAGCGGTGCTTGAGCGCCAGTTGGCTGCTGGGCTGAACGCGAACCTCTGGAGGAAATCTTCTCCGGCTGCGAAAGGCAAGCTCAAGGTCTCTCCGCGGACGCGCCGCGAGGCTCACCTGAACCGCGTGGAACGCTGCAAAGAATACATCTCCGCCGGCGATATCTTTCAGGTTGTACTTTCGCAGCGGTTTGATTTCGTGCCGGGTGTTGCGCCGTTCGATATCTATCGCGCGCTCCGTCAGGTGAATCCGTCTCCTTACCTCTATTTCCTGCAGATGGACGGCACGCATATTCTCGGATCATCGCCCGAGATGCTGGTGCGGGTCACCGGCCGCAAACTCGAGTACCACCCCATCGCCGGAACCCACCCACGGGGCCGGGACGAGGCCGAAGACAAGCGTTTGGAAGAATTGCTCAGGAGCGACGAAAAGGAGCGCGCCGAGCACGTCATGCTCGTCGACCTCGGGCGCAACGATCTGGGCCGAGTCAGCGAGTACGGTTCGGTGAAAGTGAAGGACCTGATGTACGTCGAGCGCTATTCGCATGTCATGCATCTGGTCTCGGCCCTGGAAGGAACGCTGCGCAAGGATCTCGATGCGCTCGATGCCTTCGCCGCCTGCTTCCCGGCGGGAACTCTCAGCGGTGCGCCCAAGGTGCGTGCTATGCAAATCATCGAGGAACTGGAACCAACGCGCCGGGGAATTTATGGAGGATCGGTTCTGTACGCCGATTTCGCCGGCAATCTGGATTCCTGTATTGGCATCCGCACCCTGCTCATGCAAGGCAAGAAGGCCTACCTGCAAGCTGGCGGAGGCATCGTCGCCGACTCCGATCCCGCCGCGGAGTTTCAGGAGTCCCTGAACAAGGCACAGGCGGTGCTGCGGGCCGTGGAAATGGCGAGGAGCAGGAGCTAGCGCTTTTGCGGGGCTCCTCCATCAACTTCTGGCAATGGGCACCGCTCCGAGAGATAACGGGGATCCTTCGGTACATTCCTCGAATTGCTGGCAAAACACCACGGAATGAAGTCGGCCGGATACCGCTGCTTTACAGGTTGCGGAATGTCGTCCGGGGTTACGGCCTTGAACTCTACCTCCATCGTGCCGTCCGCTGCCACCGTTGCTAACAGGTAGCCGTACGTATCCAGGATCAAGCCGGGAAGCGGCTGGGTGCCCTCTGGCTTCTTGGACCGTTCCGCTCCCGCCGTGCCCGCGATCCACCCCGGCAGCGGCTTTTTCCCGCCCGCCTTGAGCCCGTCGGTTTCGAAAATGTTCGGCAGGAAAAGATGGGAATGGCTGGCCAGGAAGTACACAGGCTTTTTCGTTTTCTCGCGGAAGTTCCAGAGCGCCTGGTACACCATCCTGCCCGTCTTCGCTCCCCGCGGATCGTCGCTCCCGCCCATGCCGTGATCATCCGCCAGGCTGTCGGGTAGCGCCTCGTGCATGCCAACCACGAGGCTTCGGATGTTCGCATCGTAAGCGGCATCGCTCAAACGGCGAAAAAGCCACGTCACTTCTTCCTCGGAGAAGAAATTGTATGCGTTGTCGAGGTAGATAAAGTCGACCCCGTTTTGAATCCAGTGGTAATACGGCTCAGGCTGGGAAGGCTCGTTGTCGATCATCCTTTGAGCGCGAAGCACGGGAAGATCCAGAAAATCGTGGAACTGCGACTTGAACAAATCTTCGTTCTTCGGCGGAATCACTTCGTGATTGCCAATGCCCACGTAGAATGGGGTCTCCCCGAACGGTGCGATTTGGTCTTCGACGAAGTCGCTCCAGGCGCGGCGTTGATAGCCTTCGCACTTCAGTTCCAATCCGGCAGTTCTCGCCGCAGCGGCCATATCTTCGTCGATCGCATAAATCGCCCGCAAGTCGCCCAGGTGCCAATAAAAGGCTGGCTTGTACTGCCGGCTCTGGGCGGCAATGGCCGGCATGACGACATCACCGCAATTGCGCGAGTCCCCGGAGACGATGAAGCGCCACGAGCCGCTCGCCAGATCGCCACTCGTAGTTTTCGGAGCCGATTGAGCTGCGCCCATGGCCGATGGGAGAGCCAGAGAGAGAAGAATCATCCATGCCATGCGAAATCGAAGCATAGGAAGTCCTTTCTTGAAGACAGGGGCAGAATGTGTGCGGAGGAAGTATACGCCCGGTCACATCGCCAGGAAGTTGGCGACCAGCTTTTTGCCGGCGTCCGTCAGCACGCTTTCCGGATGGAATTGCACGCCTTCCACCGCATGAGAGCGGTGCCGCAGGCCCATGATGGTGCGGGTGCCATCTTTCTCCGTAGCCCAGGCGCTTACTTCCAATTCCGCTGGCAGGCTCTCTTCTTCAACGATCAAGGAGTGATACCGCGTAGCGGTCATCGGCTGCGGTAATCCTTGAAACACCGTCTTGTTGTCGTGGACCACCGCACTGGTCTTGCCGTGCATCAGGTGGGGCGCCCGAACCACACGGCCCCCGAACGCTTCGCCAATCGCCTGGTGCCCCAGGCAGACGCCCAGCACCGGGACCTTCCCGGCAAAGTGCTGAATCAGGTCGATGCTGATGCCCGCGTCCCGCGGTGTGCAGGGCCCCGGAGAAATCACGATGCGTTCCGGCTGCATGTCCTCGACTTCGGCGACCGTCACCTGATCGTTCCGGCGCACCTCCACCTTGCGGCCCAACTCGCCGATGTATTGCACCAGGTTGTAGGTAAACGAATCGTAGTTATCAAGGACCAGAACCATGTGCGACTCCTGACAACAGATTACACCGTGGAGCCGCAGTCGCGACGCCGGTCTTTGAGGGCCAGATGTGAGGCTAGTAAGCCTTGAAACTCGGCTGACCCATCAGTGGTATTGACCTCGACAATCCCGGAAGTGCATTCTCTTACGTAAACCTTAAAAGAGACTCTTCGCGCCACTTGGGGGAAACAATGATGGTCGAGCCCGAGAAGGAAAAACGTGCGGCACGGCGTTTTGCACTGCGGGTTCCCGTTAACGTCGATTGCGGTGAAAGCTTCCACAATCAGACTGCGCAGATTCGCGACGTCAGTGCGCGCGGCATCTGTTTCTTTCTCGACGATGCGATGGAACAGGGGGCGCAGATCGGATTTACCATGACTCTTCCGCCGGAGATCACGCTCACTGAAGCGATCCGTGTGCAGTGCAAGGGACACATCGTTCGTGTCGAGGAGCCTCGCCCGGACGGCCGCATTGCCGTTGCCGCAGTCATCGAAGAGTACGAGTTCCTGCCGGAAGCGTAAACAGAGTTACAAGTCGCCAGCCGGAATCTGGCAAATTGCCGCAGGCACTGTAATATCCTCGTAAGCGAGGATTCCTTGGTATTCTCCGCGCTCAAACTAAGACTGCTGCTGGCGACTCTGTGTGCGCTGCCCCTATCGGCGCAGGCCCCGCCCGCGCAGGTCTCATCGATTCGCGTCGTCCATGAGCGCGGTGTGCCCGCGGTTGAAATCCTCTCCAACTCTCCGCTGGTGCCGGAGATACGCACCCTCGCGAAACCGCCGCGCATCGTCATCGACCTGCCGAACTCGCTGCTTACGTCGCCGGAAAAGCGCCAGGCCATCAAGCAAGACGGCATTCTGAGCCTTCGCGCCGACCAGTACCAGCAAGCGCCGCCCATCACCCGCGTCGTGGTGGACCTGCTGGAACCGTATCGCTATAGCTGGGACGGCGCCGGCAACCGCCTGATGGTTCGCATTCAGCCGCCCGAAGATCCAAACGCCGCCAAGAAAATCGCCCAACCGCCAGCCACGGTGACACTCTCTTCCGAGTCGATGCCGGCCGTTGTCCCGGTTACCGGCGGTTCTGGGGATGTAACGCTTGCCGGCAACCGTTTGGCACCGGGGTCAGCGATCACCGCGGGATCCGATACCGCCGTCCTGCATCTTGCCCGCGGCGGCGAAGTCCGCGTCTGTCCCCGCACCACAGTTACGGTCACGCCGTCGCAGAACAAACGCGATTTGATGCTTGCATTCGGCATCGGAGCGCTCGAAGCCCACTACTCGCTCAATGCGTCCGCCGATGCGGTTCTCACTCCCGACTTCCGCATTGTCTTTCCGGGACCCGGCCAGTTCCACTACGCGATCAGTGCCGATTCGCATGGCACCACTTGCGTGCGCGCTATGATGGGGAACACGTCGTCCGCCATCGTTTCCGAGTTGATGGGGGATCGCATCTACCAGGTCAAACCCACCGAGCAGGCAGTATTTCATTCCGGCCACATCGACCAAGTCGATGCCAACGTGCCCATTGAGTGCGGATGTCCAGCGCCCCCGCCCTTGCTGCGCACGGAGAACACCACGCCGGCGAAATCCGATACGGAACTTTCCAGGAACACACAACTCGGCGGCAACGCTTCGCCGACGACGCTGTCGAACGGGCCAGAGACTGCGCCCTTGCCAGCCTCGCAGCCGAACGATGTCCACGTGCAGATTGACGCGCCGTTCGTTTTCACGGCGAGACATCGCAATCCCGATGCGGCCCCGCTCGTCATCCCGATTCCGCCGGCCGACACGTCCGTCGAGGTGATTTCGACCCGCCAGGTGCATCTCGACCCGATCATCCAACCGCCACCGGCCCCGCCGGCCGAGCGTCGGACCTTCCTGGGCCGAGTCCGCCGATTCTTCGCCGCCATGTTCCGTTGAGGTAGCGTCCAGGCCCTCCCCGGCTGTGGAGTGGGAGCCTCACAAGGGCTTACCTCGATAATCTTCACGCCCGGAAATCCTTTCTTGCTCGTCCCGCGTCTTATCCCCCGTTACTCACAGGAGCGCGCCATGACCGTTACTCCAAGTCCGGCGGAGAACCTCACCCTGTTTTCGACCGACGCCGTCGGCCTGTACCGTTCTCGCCGCGACACGTTCCTGTTCTCGCTGGTCGGCCAGGCCATTGTGCTCGCGTTGATGGTTTACCTGACCTGCTGCGTCCTGGTGACCGAGCCGCCGGTTGCACGGTTTCCCGACCCGAGGCTGCTTCCTCTGGTCTTTTCCGGTCACGACGGCGGAGGTGGTGGAGGGCTCGACAAACTTCCTGCTTCGCACGGGAATCCGCCGCCGTCTTCGCTTGTGCAGGTTGCGTCTCCCACGGTGATGCACCCCAGCGAGATGCCGAAACTGCCCGGGCCTATGAGCGTTGAGGCCGTTCCGGACGTGAAGTATCTGCCGGGAGTGCAGATCGGCGATCCCAACTCACCCTTCACCGGCTGGCTATCGAATGGCCCGGGTCGCAATGGAATCGGCAAAGGCTGTTGCGGCGGAGTGGGGGATTCGACGGGCCCCTACGTGGGCAACGGCATCCACATGGCAGGCAAACATGGCGTGACGGTCCCTGTTCCAATCTACAGTCCCGAGCCTGATTTTTCCGACGAAGCCCGAAAAGCGAAGCAGCAGGGAGTGGTGGGATTGCTGCTGGTGGTTGGAGCGGATGGTCACGCACACGACATTCGCGTGCGCCAGAGCCTGGGGATGGGCTTGGATCAAAAAGCAGAGGAAGCCGTCAGCCGGTGGCGGTTCAAGCCCGCTACGCTCAACGGCCAGCCCGTCGCCACCCAGATCGTCGTGGAAGTCGAGTTCCACTTGTACTGAGGGATAGCGGTTGATGGCGACGAACTGGCCACCGAAGAAGGAAACTACCCGCGATTGATGGCGCGCCGGAGGGGTTCAGTCTTCTCGCGCGCGGCGTCGCGCAGGTCGCTGGCCAGATCGGAGGCGGCATCGATGCCGCGGCCGGCGACATCGCGCACGCGCTCTCCGGCATCGCGGACGCGGTCCTTGGCTTCATCCGCCCAGTCGCCCATGGTGTCCACGGCATCGTCGTAACCGCGCTTGATGTCGCGCCGCAGTTCTTTGCCGCTTTTCGGCGCCAGCAGAAGCCCAACCAGCGCCCCCGCGCCCAATCCAATGAGCAGAAATGTAATTGCGGTGCCAACCTGGCCATTCTCGGAAGATTCGTATTTGCCAATGCGCATAAGACAAACTCGCTTTCCGCCCACCTCGGGCAGTGCTACCGGTCAAGCCCGAATCGCGGCGTGACTTGCCCTGATTCTAGTCCTCGCGCGGCCTTCTGGCGAATCCGGTTGTGGATGCATAGTCCAGTGCGGGCACAGGTTCTTCGGAGTCAGGAGCCGTCGCTCCACAATCAGCTACTTCGCTTCCTCGGGCACCACGTGTAACTGCGTCTTTTCCGTGTGCCGCAGCACCGTCAGCGTGCAATTCACGCCTACGCGTACGTCGGTCAGGAGGCGATGCAAATCGTCCACCCCGGCAACTGGCTGGCCTTCGAGGGCCACGATAACATCTCCTTCGCGCAAGCCGGCTCGCTTGGCCGGGCTCGCGGGTTCCACCGACTGTACAAGCGCTCCAGATTCTTTAGGAAGATCGTAGAAGCGCACGACGCGACGATGCACCGGCACGGTCTGGGCGGACACGCCGATGAAGCTACGCCGCAGGCGTCCGTCACGCAGCAGACGGCTGGCAACGAACTTTGCGGTATTGATCCCAATCGCGAAGCAGATTCCCTGGGCGGGAAGAATGGTCGCCGTATTCACGCCCACCACACGCCCGGTGGAGTCGACCAGAGGCCCGCCCGAATTGCCCGGATTCAGCGAGGCGTCGGTCTGGATGACGTCGTCGATGAGGCGCCCGGAATAGGAGCGCAGCGAGCGTCCCAGCGCGCTGACGACGCCTGCCGTTACCGTCGATTGGAATCCGTAGGGCGCGCCGATCGCGATGACAATCTGTCCCACGCGCAGCTTCTGGGAGTCTCCCAGCGCAGCGGCAGCCAGGCCGGGTTGGTCGACGCGGATCACTGCCAGATCAGTCGCCGGATCGTCGCCAATGAGCGTCGCCGGCATGCGCCGTCCGTCGTTGAGTGTGACGGCGATGCGGACTGCCTCGTGCACGACATGGCTGTTGGTGAGAATCAGGCCGTCGGGAGTAAAGACAAATCCCGAGCCTCCGCCCTGACGTTCGCGGGGTTCGCCGGGGCGCGTGCGTCCGGGGCTTCTCTCGGGCAAGGCCTGGTGCACTTCGATATGCACAACCGACGGACTGATGCGCTCCACGGCGCCGGTGACGGCGGTGGAATAGGCGTCGAGCAAGCCGCCGTCTGCGCTGCTACCGAACGGAGAGGCAGGCGATGGTTCCCAATGCTCTGCGTCTGAGGAGCCGCTCAGGAGCGAAGGCGAATCGGAGACGAACGAAAAATTTCCAGTGCTTTCCCATGACATGCAGAGGTAGATGAGGATCGATACGGGGAAGATTCAGGCGCTGGCGCGCCTGGACAGCCGAGAGCGGCTGTCCCTACAGGAAAAAAACCGGGACCGAAGAATCGGTCCCGGTCGAGGGTTGGCTGGTTTGCCCGGATAAACTTGGGTCAAGTTTCAAAGTTTCAAAGAATGACCTACGCGTGCACAAAACTTTGGCGCCTCACAACTTTGAAACTTTGCCACCTTGAAACTTTGCTTCTAAGCGCTTCTCCGCGGCCTGATCGTCAAGTCGCGCACCTGCGTCAGGATGCTGGACATCTGCATTCCGTTCAGCTGCGAGACAAACGGCAACAGTTCCGCGATGAACTGGTCTTTGACCAGTTCGCTGACTTCTTCCTGGCGGCTGCGTTCGCCGCCGCTCAGCAGTTCGGGCACAGTAACCTCCAGTGCACGCGCTAGCCGTTCCAGGGAAGACAGCGTCGGCGTGGCCTTTTCGTTTTCGATTTTGGATACGTACGTCCGGGGCACCGCCATGCGGCCGGCCAGTTGACGCTGGCTGAGACCGCTACGCAGGCGCAGGGAGCGAATCGACGTGGCCAGATTCAGGTGTCCGCGGCCGGTGCCCGGCGCGGGCATCATGACAGGGGGCGCAACCAGCATGGGCTCTGGTTCCGGTTCCTCGTCAAGCGAAGCATGGCAGCGGCGGCAGTTATTGCTGGTGGTGCGGAATTGAACCAGCAGGCAGTGATCGCAACGGACGACTTCCCGTGAATCAACCGGGGCAAGAGTCGTAGCCATCGGGTTGTGGGAGTGCCAGAGCGGGCTCTCCTTACAGCCTAAGTGCAGGAATCCATTGGAGTAACAGTTTCCTGCAGCAGGCTCAATCTGAGGCATGGAGCCTGTGGAAGTCAAGGGCAAAATGCAAGAAAGCCGCGAATTTCGCGGGTGAAAGCCAGCATAACGCTCCGGAAAGCTGATAAAACGGGGGGAACCCTTGCTGTGCGCCGAATCGCGGAATGTTTACTAGTTGAATTCTCTCTAAATCAAGGAGTTCCGTTTCGGGACAAGTCTGCCCCAGCTTTTCTTACTTCTGCGCCGTGTCCAATCTCAAGAATCGCGCGGCATTGTTGTAGAGGATGTCGCGCTTCTGCTCCGTCGTCAGGTAGTCGGCGTTCTGAATGATGCTGATCGAATACGCCATGAGTTTCGGCCAGATCAACTGGTCAGTCCCGAACATCACGCGGTCTTCGAATCCCGCCTCCACCAGCCGCTCGATGTAACGATTTACTTCCTTGATCGGATAGCTCCAGATCAGTCCGGCGACGTCGACATAGACGTGCGAGTTCGCCTGCAGCAGCGTCAACATTTCCTCGATCATGGGATACCCGGCGTGCATCACCTGCACGCGCAGCTTAGGATGCTTCGCCAGCAGTTCTTCGAGCAGCAGAGGATTCCCCATCGACCCGCGAAACTTCGGCGTCGTGATATTGGCGCGTCCCGAGCCGCCCGTTCCCATGTGGATCGCCACCGGGATGTCGAGTTCTTCGGCCAGAGCGAAGTACTGATCGACAGATGGATCGCTCGGGGAAATGCCTTCATACTGCAGGCCAATCTCGCCCATCACTTTGAACCCGCCTGTCGTAAGGTCTTTCCGCAGTTCGTCGAGCGAGACGCGCTGCGTTGTCGGGAAGCCGGCCTCGAAGGCGGTACCCGGAATCACCCGGTTGGGCGCGGCGTCTTTCCACTTCTGCACGCTCTTGGGATCACCGAAAACCACCGCCGTGACGTTCAGCCGTTCCATCTCCGCGACCACATCTTTCATGTACTCGCCTTTCGCGGACGGATAGAGTGCCGGCGTGCACGGCTCCTTCACCCATCCGAAAGGCTCTTCTTTTCCTTTGGGGTCGGACGCGGTGAACTTGGAAGTGTTCGGACACATGGGAGCGATCCCGGGAAAGTCCGCGTCCATGGCATGGACATGAACGTCGAGCACCGGCGGCACTTTGGGGTCGGTGTTCTGTGCAAAAGAGATGGTCGAGGCGAGAAGGACGGCGCAACACAGCGTGCGCAAGATCAGGCGGGAAGACATGAAGGGTCTCCTTCGTACTGGATGACTTCGAGCCTACCAATGTACATCACAGAGACGGGCAACTCATCCGTTACACTCAAAGAGCTCAAACTGGGGAGAACACGATTGATTCCAACGCGCGACGACGCCTTGCAACTGCTCACCGAATTCACGCAATCAGAGAGTCTGCTGAAACACGCGCTGGCGGTGGAGGCCTGCATGCGCGCCTGCGCTCACAAGTTTGCCGCCGGCTCGCCCGAGGACGAAAACCTGTGGGCGATCGTCGGCCTGATTCACGACTTCGATTACGAGCGTTGGCCGAGCATGGAGGAGCATCCCTACAAAGGCAACGCCATTCTGAAAGAGCGTGGCTGGCCGGACGAAGTTAGACGGGCAATCATGTCGCATGCTGAGTACTCGGGTGTGACCCGCGAGTCCGCGATGGAGAAATCTCTTTTCGCCTGCGACGAACTGGCGGGATTCATCACCGCGGTGGCGCTGATCAAGCCTGGCAAGTCGCTGGCCGAGGTCGACGTGAAGTCGGTGCGCAAGCGGATGAAGGACAAAGCCTTCGCCCGCAAGGTGAATCGCGACGACATCATTCAGGGCGCCGCCGGTCTTGGAGTCGACCTCGACGAGCACATCGGCTTTTGCATTGAGGCGCTGAAGCCAGTTGCGAAAGAACTGGGGTTGGATGGGAGCGCGGCGAAGACCACATAGTGGTTGGTGAATTTCTCGACCCATTCGCCGGCGAATCACCTGCCGCATGGTTAGCGCAGAAGCTCGTCGAGCACGACCCGGCCCCTGTGCTAATATCTGCTGGCATTTCTTGTCCTGAAAGAGCCAGCCGTGCTTTGCAGCAAGTGCGCCACAAATCTTCCAGAAGGTTCCGAGTTCTGCCCGAAGTGCGGGCAGCGTCAATCGGGGGCAGAGGATTCCGTCGCTCCCGAATTCACTCCAGTTACGTTGGGTTGCCGTAAGTGCGGTGCAGTCTTGCCCGCGGACGCCCGCTTCTGCCTGAAATGTGGGCAGCCGGTGGCGGTGGAGCGGCCGAAACCCAATACCGACAGCATGCCTGATCTGCGTCCGCCGGAAACGCGGCGGCGTTCCAAGAACCGACGGCTACGCTGGCTCTTGGTACTTCTCGTGGTGCTTACTGGCTTCTTCTGGGTGCTAACCAGCGACAACCCGATCGCGCTTGGGTTGCAGGAAACGGCCGGGTTCAAGCAGGACCGCGGCGTGCTCGACTCGCAGTTTACGGTCGGCCCGCATACCTTCCGCGACTACAAATTCGCATTGCCGGAAGGGTCCGTCAACGTGGCGCTGGTCGGGCAATTCACCTCCGGCGATCCGCAGAATAGCTCCCGGAAAGAGGCAGATCCGAACGACAATGGCATCGAAGTCTACGTGCTGACCGAACCGGCGTTTACCGTCTGGCAGAACGGTTACGCGACCAGTTCGCTCTACGACAGCGGAAAAGTGAAGGACGGGAACATCAACGTGGATGTGCCGGCGGGCGCGGGCATCTATTATCTGGTTTTCAGCAACAAAGCGTCACCCAAGACGGCCAAGGCAGTTCGCGCCAGCGTGTTATTGCGCTACAAGAGCTGGATCCCCGAGGGAGTCCGTGGCCTGAGAAGGCGAGTGGGCGACTGGTTCGACTGGTAACGCCTAGCGCATCGACTCTTCGATCTCGGAAATCCAATCGGGACGCTTGAGGACTTCGCGCGGCTTGGGGCCGTCGGCGGCGCCGACAATTCCGTCCTGCTCCATCAAATCAATCAAGTGCGCCGCGCGTCCGTAGCCAATGCGCAAACGGCGCTGCAGCAGCGACGTCGACGCCTTGCCGAATTCCAGCACGAGTTTCACGGCGTCGTTGTACATCGGATCGTCTTCGCCCTCGCCTTCGACCGCGCCTCCGTCATTGGTGCCGATTGCGGGATCCTGCACTTCTTTCGGCGCATCGAGGAATTGCTGCTGATACTCCGCCAGGCCCTGCGCCTTCCAGAATTCCACCACGGCCGCGATTTCTTTCTCGGTCACGAACGCGGCATGCAGGCGATGCACGCGCGCCGACCCGGACGGCAGGTAAAGCATGTCGCCCTTGCCGAGCAATGCCTCTGCGCCGTTGGCATCGAGAATGGTACGCGAGTCGACTTTGGTGGCCACGCGGAACGAAACGCGGGCAGGGAAGTTGGCCTTGATGAGACCGGTGATGACGTCGACCGAAGGCCTTTGGGTTGCCAGAACGAGGTGGATGCCGACGGCGCGCGCCATCTGCGCCAGCCGCGTGATGGATTCTTCCACGTTCGACGAATCGAGCATCATCAGGTCGGCCAACTCGTCGATGATGATGACGATATACGGAATCGGTTTCTCGTCGGACGCCTCGTCAAACAGGCTCGGGGTTTCTCCCTCGTCGAACAGCTTGTTGTACTGGTCGATGTTACGAACGCCCTTGGCCGCCAGCAACTTGAGCCGCCGTTCCATTTCTCGCACGGCGTTGCGCAGTGCATTGGCCGCAAGTTTGGGCTCGGTGATGATCGGCGTGTAAAGATGCGGAACGCCTTCATAGTTGCCCAACTCCAGCCGCTTCGGGTCGACAAGAATCAATCGCACTTGATCGGGCGTCGCCTTGTACAGGATCGACATGATCATGGCATTGATGGCCACGCTCTTGCCGGACCCCGTCGATCCGGCGATTAGAAGGTGCGGCATGCCAGCGAGATCCGCGGTCACGATGCGCCCGTTGATGTCTTTGCCCATCGCCATGGTGAGCTTCGACTTCGAGCCCATGAACTCCTGCGACTCGATGTTTTCGCGCAGCCAGATGGTTTCGCGCTGCCGGTTCGGCACCTGAATCCCGACTGTGTTCTTTCCCGGCATGCGCTCAACCAGAATGCTCTCTGCTTTCAGTGCCAGGCAAAGATCGTCGACCAGGTTGGTGATGCGGCTGTACTTGATGCCGGCTTCGGGCTTGAACTCGAACGTCGTCACGACGGGACCGGGATTGATCTGAGTGACTTGGCCGTGCACCTCGAACTCGGAGTATTTTTCGGTCAGCACCTGCGCCAGCAACTTGAGTTCGTCCGCATCGACGGCCTGATGCTCGTCTGGCCGTTGCAGCAGGCTGCTCGATGGCAGCTTGTAGCCTCCGGCGATGCGGGGCATCGTCGTCTTGGCCTTGGATCCGCTGTCAGCACGATCGGTGACTTCGGGCTCCACAGCGGTTTCAGGCAGATTCGGCATCGACTCGGGCAAGATTCCGCCGGTGGATGATTTCCCGGGCGTTTCCTCTTCCGCCATCATCCGCTCGATGCCGGTTCGCCGCGGTTCGGAAACCGCCGGGGCTTGGGGTCCCTGCGAGACTGGCCGCTGCGCAATCAACTGCGTCTTTACGACTGGCTTCGAGATACGGCGCTGCTCCAGTTCTTTCTGCTGACGCTTTTTCGCGCGTTCTTCCTGCCAATCCTGATAGCGATTCCACAGCGCGGTGGTGAAGGCGAACCGCGTGGGCGCCCAAAGGCGAATGGCCGAGAACGAGAATGCCGTCGTCAGATACAGCGCGACCGCCAGTACCGTGGCGCACACGATGTAGGCGCCGACCAGATTCAGGTAGTGAATCATGAAGTCGCCCACAATGCGGCCCATCAGGCCTTCGATCGGAATCACATGCAGCCAGCGCAAATGGCCCGGAAGCAAGGCAAGCATTGCGGGCACGAACATCACAAGCCACGTGCCGCCAAGGCTCTTCGCGATCGGCGACTGCACTTTGCTTGACCGAAACCAGCGAATCCCGAGCAGCGCGGGAAAGATGACCAGCAGAAAGGCGCCGACTCCGAGGAACTGCAGCAGCATGTCGGAACCGTAGGCCCCGACCACGCCGATCCAGTTTCGGGCGGCGTGCGAGCCGGTCAGAACCGAGGCGCTATTCCACGAAGGGTCGAGCGGAGAATAAGATGCGAGCGCGAGGAAGAGGAGGAGGGCGGAGACACACATCAGGAACCCGATCAGCTCATTGAGCCGCCGGTTCCCGGTGGGCACAAAAATCGTGGTTAGGAAATCCATTCAGCCAGATTGCGACACCGAAACTCGGTGCTAATCGGCCAGAGCCCCTACATTATGCCAAGAAGCGGGGGTTCCGACAATCAGGGAAATGGCAGGCGTGTTGATGTGGTTATCTCGCTCTGGAGTGAATCAAAACAAAAAAGGATAGGCTATCCCCCAGGCGACCTGAGAACGCGCAAAAGAACCATGTTCCTGCGCAAAAGAACCATGTTCCTGGAAGCGGGCAGGTAGCGTGAGCCGGGCCTACCGCAACGGCGCAGCCGGGGCCCCCACTCGTCCGGCTGGCGCGAAACGGGCATCGGTTCCTGCTAAGGCCTTCGCTTGCAATGGTTTCCGGTCAGATGTGGAGACGTTTTGTGAACCTGGGCGCTCTATTTCCGCTACATCGCGCTCGCCGTGAACGCCAACACCAGGGCTCCCACGATAATTCGGTAAGCGGCAAAAGGAGCGAAACCGCGCTTGCGGACGTAGGCCATGAACCAGGCGACCGAGCCGTAGGCAACGATGAACGAGACGATGAAGCCGATGGCGAGCACGATCCATTCGTGTCCGGTGAGGTGCGAAACGCCAATCGGGTTTCCGTCTTTTCCGCGGACCGACTTATAGAGCGTATAGAGCGTGGCTGCGGCCATCGTCGGGATCGACACGAAGAACGAGAATTCCAGCGCCGAAGCGCGCGACATGCCGGCTACCTGGCCGCCTGCGATGGTCGACATCGACCGCGAAGTTCCGGGGAACACGGCGGAGAAGATCTGGCAGAATCCGATCCAGATGGACTGTCCGAGGCTCATGTCTTCCATGTGCCAGGTGTGGATTTTGCTGCCGGGCACCGGCCCTGCTGCTTCGGCCTTGGCGTGCATCGCGTCCACGATCCACATGACGATCCCACCGACCAGAAGCGACCAACCGATGATCTTGATGTCTTCCAGGTGCTTGCCGATGACCTTGGTGAGCAGGAAGGATGGAATGGCGGTGACGACGAATGCGAGAATTGTGAACTGAACCGGACGGGACCGGAATAGCGCGGTTGTGAGATGGATAAGGACCTTGAGCGGCACTACGAAAAGAGAATCGTTGCCTCGGTTGTAGCCGATGAACTGCATGATCCTCCCCCAGAAATAGACCGGTAGGCACAGGATCGCGCCCAACTGGATCACGATGGAATACATCTTCCAGTAGCCATCGGCGAGGTCGATATGCAGCAACGACTCGGCAAGCCGCAGATGCGCGGTCGAACTGACGGGAAGAAACTCGGTGAGACCTTCAACGATGCCCAGAATCAGCGACAGCAAGTAGTCGTGCAATCATCCTCCGAAAGAAACGAGGTACCAGTATGGCAGAAAAAGTTTACGCCGAGGTTACGGAATCGCGGGGCGAGCCCTAGTCGCTGGCGTTTCCGAAGGTTGGAACGCCTTGCTGGATGTAGAACATCAGATCCTGCGCGCGCAACGCCCAATCGCTCTGCCCGTACTGACTCAGGATTTTTTGTGTCAGGCCGAGAGCACGGTTCCGGGATTCATCGATTTTCTTCTGGTTGGCTTCGTTCTTGTAGATCTCGATGAGCGCCGACCGCCGCCACGCCGCCTGATACAGCGCCTCCGCTGCTGATGGCGACTGCGCGTGGTCGTTGGCGTATTTCTCGTACATGTCGGCTTCTTTGTCGGGACACTTGGAAGCGCCCTGCCAGTCGCCACACAGCTTGTTCTCCAGCAAATGGAATGCCGCAAGGTCCGCCCATTTGGTTCCGGGGAACTTTTTCATGACCAGCCTCATCCACTCTTCGTCGATCTGGCCGCGCATGTATGCATCGCGCTCCCGGGCTGACGGACGCGTCATCACGTCCGAGCGCTCGATTTGCCAGCGAATGTCAGCCGCGCGATAGAGGCCCTCTCCGGCCAGTGGAGAGGCCGGGAACAGGTCATAAACGCGGTAGTAGAGGCGCATCGCGTCCTGCGCGGCGTCGCGGCGTCCGCGGCGGCGGCTGGCTTCGTCCTCCGAACTCACGGCCTCGCCGAACACAATCTTGTCGCCATTGGGCGTAGCGGTGCCGACGAATGCTTTGCTGGAGATCCATCCGGTGATGGTCTTGCCCTCGGATTCGGGATCATCTTCGTCCGAGTCTTTGCGCGGTTCGCGAATGATGGCTTCCACATGCACCCAGTCGCGGCTGGTTTCGATCACGATCAGTTCATGCCCGCGGCCGGCCTCGCCGAGTTTGGCGACATCAGCGTTGGGCGAAACGCGAATCGTCGCTTCGTGCACCAGCGTGCCGCGCTGGGCTTGCGTGAAAGCAAGGGTCGCGAGGGAGAGAAGGGCTACCATCAAAAGCAAGTGACGCAATTTCATATCTTTGATTATTGGCCCTGTGGGCTCAACGCGCAACGTCTCGGGTGACTACCCCAGCATGGCGAGCTTTGCATCCTGGGCGGTTGAAGATTTCCAACCGCGAAGGTCGCAAAGAAAAGCCGCAGAGGTCGCTGAGAACTCGGATCCCTCCATCTACCTTGGTTTGTCGAAAGTCACTCTCTTCCGCATTGCCAACTAGACGCGTGGGAGTTGGGGAAGAGCGTCAAAATGGACGTCGCGGGCGCACAAGACCAGCGAATGTTGCAGCACGAGCGCCGCGATCCACATATCGTTGGTCGGTATGGGAGTGCCCTGCTTGCGCAGTTGCCGGTAGACGGCGGCGTAATGATGCGTAGTCTGTTCATCGGCGTAGAGCACACCGACGCCGGGCTGGAGCAGAAAGCCACGCAGGACAGCTTCGTTGCGCGCTTCTCGACTCCCGGCCGCAAATCCCGCCCGTAATTCTCCCAGTACGACAAAAGGCAGCCAGACCTCATCGGCCAGTTCGACGATCTCGGCAACCGACCTTTCCTGCCGACAAAGATCCGTATAACGATTCGTGTCGAGCGCCAGCCTCACTTCCACATCTCTTCATCGACCGTATCCTGAGCGGCCAAGGCGCTGTCGAAAACTGGATCGTCGCGCCAGGTACCAGCCATCCTGCTGAGATCGCGTTGCTTCCGGCTCTCGCCGGTGATGCCGACGCCACGAGCCAGAGCTTCGATGGCCGCTTCGTTCAGGCTCTTGCCTTGGGCGTGCGCGGAGCGGCGGAGAGCTTTGTCCAGCGTGTCTGGAATGTTGCGGATGGTGTATTGCATGCACTCATTGTATGCGGTGCATGCATAAACTGCAAGCATACAAAACCGCCAAGCCCGCCCGAGACTCCTCGGCCCGCCAGAAAAAGCGGGCCTTCGGGATGACGCCGCCACCTGGCTGGGACGAATGCGATCTACTGGTGGCGGAGTTCAGCGAGCATGGCTGGTTCAATGTTGCCGCCGGAGATGATCGTTACCGCCAGTTTGACCGGCGGCAGTTCCGCGGCGTGGAAGATGAAGCCGGCGGTGGCGACGGCGCCGCTGGGCTCGGCGACGGTCTCAGGGTTCGCGCTTAGGTATTTCAGCGCCTGGCGGATTTCGTCTTCCGTCACGGTGATGATGTCGTCGACGTAGGCCCGAATGTGCTCGAAGTTGATGGCGCCGATGCTTTGAGTGCGGAGGCCGTCGGCTATTGTGCGAGAGACCTGTTCGGCAGGGAACTGGACGATCTTGCCTGTTTGCAGGCTGGCCTGGGCGTCGGCTGCGAGTTCGGGTTCCACGCCGATCACTTTGATTTTCGGATTCGTGAGCTTGATGGCGGCGGCGACGCCGGAGATGAGACCTCCTCCACCGACCGGGGATAGGACCAGTTCGACTTCGGGGAGGTCTTCGAGGATTTCCAGTCCGATGGTTCCTTGGCCAGAGATGATGTGTTCATCGTTGTAAGGCGGCACGATGATGTATCCGTGTTCGGCGGCGAGTTGTTCGGCTTTGACCTTGCGTTCGTCGCTGCCCGGTCCCACCAGGACAATTTCCGCGCCGAGTTTGGCCGTGGCCTCGCGCTTGATCGCGGGCGCATTGTTCGGCATCACGATGACTGACCTCACTCCGAGCGCGCGGGCTGCGTAGGCGACGCCTTGAGCATGGTTGCCGCTGGAGTAGGAAATGACGCCGCGCTTGCGGTCTTCCTGAGGTAGGGAGGCGATCTTGTTGTAGGCGCCGCGCAGCTTGAAGGCGCCGATGGGTTGCTGGTTCTCCGGCTTGAGGAACAGCTGTCTCGGGTCCTCAGCGCAGAGCGGGAATTTGACCAGCTTCGTGCGGACGGTGACGCCTTGGAGAAGCGATCGGGCGGAGCGGAGGTCGGAGAGGGTGATCATGGCGTTTGTAGGATAGCGCAACGCGTCGTTGACATCATGATGCCTATGCTGATAGCATCATGATGTGCGAACTACTCTTACTATTGACGACGACGTAGCGGCCCTGCTGAAGCAGGAAGTCCGCAAATCCGGGGAACCGTTCAAGCAGGTGGTGAACCGGGCCATACGGATGGGATTGACTGGTCCGAAGCAGGCGGCCAGAAAGCCGTTCAAGGTCAAGCCCTTTAATCTGGGACTGCCTCACTTCACGAAAGTTGAGGAACTGCTCGAGGAACTGGAAGGGCCGGATTACCGGTGATAGTCGTTGATGCCAACCTGCTGATTTACTCCTACGATGTGAATTCGGCCGATCACAAGAAAAGCGCTGCGTGGCTTGAGGAGATACTAGCCGGAAGAGAGGCGGTCGGGTTGCCATGGCCTTGCACCTGCGCCTTCGTCCGGGTGGCAACCAGCCGGCGCTTGGCTGGGATGCGGGTTCCGTTAGACGCCGCGCTGGGAGCCGTCGAAGAGTGGCTTCAGTCGCCGAACGTGCAAATCCTTGTCCCGGGGGATCGGCATTGGACCATGTTCCGCAGGATGGTCATCGACGGACAGGCACCGGGGCCGCTGGTGAGTGACGCAGAGATCGCGGCCCTTACGATTGAGTATGGAGGGGTGCTGCATACGGCGGACCGTGACTTTGCGCGGTTTCCGGGGCTGCGGTGGGTGAATCCGCTGGGCTAGCCTTCCGATATTCTCAGGCCTTTGACTTCGCCGAATTCGCTATCTCAAATCTCCAAGATCACCGGCATGATCAGCGGCCGCTTCTGCGTCTGCTTGGAGATGTAACGCTTTAGAT
>JBBIOA010000015.1:0-141745 GCA_037443605.1 Terriglobales bacterium | reverse complement strand
AAAGCGGACATACCTTAACGGGTATCGTGGGTTCAAATCCCACCCTCTCCGCCATTACCTTTGTTATCTTGTAGTTGCAAGTCGGTGATACCTACACTGATACCAGAATCAGCGAGGGTTCACCGATGGCCAACCGTCAGGTCAATCTCACCAAACGTGTCCAAACCCCGCAGGGGATGCGGTATTGCGCTGTCGTCCTATCTGCCAATGGCCGCGTTAAGCCCGATCATGTACATGTGAACGGGCATCAAGAACTGCATCCCGAAGGCGCGTACTACTTGGAATGGCGCCAAGGATCAAAACGCGTGCGCCTGTCCGTCGGCAAGGACGCGCAAGACGCCTCTACAAGAAGGCTGCGAAAAGAAGCGGAGTTGAATGCCATCAACAATGGTGTTTCCGTCTTGCCTGAGAACGGCAATGGATTACGCTCCGTTGCCGGAACGATTGCCGACTACTTGGATGAAATCAAGCTCACCAAGAAGCCCAAGACGCTGGCCGCGTACTCTACGGCTCTCGCGTATTTCACCCAATCTTGCAAAAAGATGAATCTGGTAGAGATTGAACGCGGAGACTTGCTCAAGTTCTCCGCCTTCTTGCGCGATGACAAGAAGCAAGCTCCCCGTAGTGTCTACAACAAGTTTGAGAACGTCATGTCGTTCCTCAAGTTGCAAGGCATTCGCGGGCTTGTAGACAAAAACGATTGGCCGCGCTTCGTGGAAGAAGAACCGGAAGTTTACGAACGCGAAGAGCTAGACGTGCTCTTCAAGGCTTGCGATACGGAAGAACGGCTCTGGTATGAGTTCTTCTTGATGACCGGCATGAGAGAACAAGAAGTCATGCACTGTGCATGGCCGGATGTGAATTTGACGCGCAACACCGTCACGGTTCGGTACAAACCGGAATATGGTTTCAGCCCCAAGAACTACCGGGAAAGAGAGATTCCCATTCCAGCCAAGCTGGTAAAGAAGCTCAAGGCATGGAAGGCAAAGTCTGAGAAGACGTGCGGGCTAGTCTTCCCTACTGCCGGATGCAAGCCCAAGCTGGATTTCCTCGACTGCCTCAAGGCGTGCGTGGAACGGGCTGAGTTGGAGAAAGAGAACTTCTGGCTGCATAAATTCCGCGCGACATTCGCAACGTGGTCATTGTGGGCAGGCGTTGATCTGCGCACGGTTCAGCAATGGCTTGGACACACCGACATTGAAAGCACCATGCGCTATCTGAAGCCAAGTCGCAGCGCTCAAGTCCGGGACAAGGTAAATGAGATTTTCGGCTAACAGCCCGTGGTGCAAGTCTGGGTTCGTAAGCAAGAACTTGTGAAGAATGCACAGGCTCTGTTTGTAGAATCGTCGCATGGCGATGGGCAGGCGCAAGCAGCGGGAGAAGCAAGAGGAGATTTGGATTGCGCACACGGAGTTGGCATCGGCTCCGGGGCATCCGTTCTATCAGAAGTTGAACGAGTTGCTGGAGGTCGAGCACTTCGACGAGTTTGTGGAAGGGCGTTGCGCCAAGTTTTATGCGGAGAAGTACGGGCGGCCGTCGCTGACGCCAGGGATTTACTTTCGTTCGCTGCTGATCGGGTATTTCGAAGGCCTTGGGGGGGAGCGCGGCATTGCCTGGCGGCTGGCGGATTCGCTGGCGCTGCGGCGTTTTGTGGGCATTGCGCTGGACGAGTACACGCCGGATCACTCGACGATTTCGCGGACGCGGCGGCTGATCGATCTGGATACGCATCGCGAAGTATTCGCCTGGGTGTTGGGCGTGCTGGCCGATCGCGGGCTGCTGAAGGGCCATCGGATCGCCATTGATGCGACCACGCTGGAGGCGAACGCGGCCATGCGCTCGATTGTGCGGCGGGACACCGGCGAGAGTTACGAGGAGTTTCTGCGCGGGCTGGCGAAGGCCTCGGGGATCGCAACGCCGACGCGCGAAGACCTGGCGCGGTTGGATCGCAAGCGCAAGAAACGCACATCGAATAAGGAGTGGAAGAGTCCGGCGGACGAGGATGCGCGGATTGCGAAGATGAAGGACGGACGCACGCATCTGGCGCACAAGGCCGAGCACGCGGTGGACCTGGACACGGGCGCGGTACTGGCGGTGACGCTGCAGGGCGCGGATCAGGGCGACACGTCCACGCTGGATGAGACGCTGAGCGAGGCCGGAATGGCGGTGGCGGAGCAGGTCGGACGGGAAGCGGAGTTGCGGCCCGACGAAGCGCCCAAGGTGAACGTGGCTGGGATCGAGGAGACGGTGACCGACAAGGGCTACCACAGCGGCGCGGTGGTGAAGCGGATGAAGGCGTACGGCGTGCGCAGCTACATTCCGGAGAAGAAACAGAAAGGGCAGCGGAACTGGGCGGGCAAACAGGCGGAGCAGCAAGCGGTGTACGCCAACCGGCGGCGGGTGCGGGGCGAGTACGGCAAGAGCCTACTGCGGCGGCGCGGCGAGTTGGTGGAGCGCAGCTTCGCGCACTGCTACGAGACGGGCGCGATGCGGCGCTGCCATCTGCGCGGACAGGAAAACATTCTCAAGCGGCAACTGATCCATGTGGGCGCGTTCAACCTGAGCCTGATTTTGCGAAAACTGCTGGGCGCAGGCACGCCGCGCGAACTGAAGAACCACTTCGTCAAGCTCCTGGGGCGCATTCTTAGGCTGCTCGGGTAGGGAAATGGTCAGCCGCGATTTCGGAGCAGATGTCTCTCCACGCCCGTTGCCCAATCCGTCGTAAGATCGCGCACTCGGCTGCGCCGCCCCTCTTGCAGGAAATCAGATCCTTGCACCACGGGCTGCTAAGAGAGTTGTTGAGGCTGTCATTGGCAGCGGAGCCAATTGGCAACAGCCTTGGGATCGAAACGAACACAAGTGCCTACCCGGAATGACGGGATACGTCCGGCAGCAGCTTGCTTGAAGATCGTCACCTTGGAGACCGAGAGCAGTCTTGCCAGCTCTTCGGCAGTCAAGGCTCTGCCGACCTTCTCGATTTGTTCTGGGAGCGACATCATTGGCGTCCGGTCTCTCCCATCGGCACAGCACCAGACATCTCCTCGGGACAGCGCGAATGTTGCCTTTCGCGGAAGAGCCGTAGCCGCTCGATTCCGCGCTGAGTGATCTGATAGACAATCCGTCCGTGCGCCGTTTGGCGGGAAAGCAAGCCTTGCTTGTGTAGACGGAAAAGATAGCTGTAGACAGAACTGCGATGATGAAATCCGCGCAATTGTCTACAAACTGCATCCGGTGGAATGAATTGGCAAGTTCTGGCGAAGATTTCCAAGACTTCTTGTTTAGTCATGGCGTCCTGCTAGTGTGTAATGACCGTTGGAGGCCAGGTATCTCAGGCTCTTGGTGATGTAGAAGTGATACAAGAGCTTGCGAATGTAGACAGAAACAGGAAGTCCCATCCGTTCACTTGCCGATTTCAGATGTTCAAAGGTCGCGGGCGGAATGCGAACATCCAGCTTCGCGTCCAAGCATTCGGGGCAATCGGCCAGTGGAAGGAGCAGTCGGCTATTGCTGAAAGAATTCTGCAACAGCCAATCGACGCCATCGGAAACGGACCTGCCCGCGCTGGCGGCAGATTGTGCCAAGGCTGCATTGACCGCCGACGGAATGCGCAGCGAGATTACGCGAGTGGTCATTTGAACCACACTCCTTTCTTCGGAGCCTTGATCTGATCTTTCAGCAGTGCCATTGAGCGGGAGCCGTTGAAGAAAATGCGGGCCGAGCAAAACCCGCAGTTGATGAAAGGACGCTTCGTCCGAGTCACGAACACCGCGACCCGATGCCCGCACACCGGGCAAGGAGCGGTGCCCAGTTCTGGCATCGCAGGTTGCAGTTCCAGTGGGTCGGTCTGCCTTTCGCCTTCAGTCGCAGGCTTGTCTTGCGCGGAGAGCTTTCGGCCTACTCGCCTCAAAACGCCCAGCATTGATTTATCGTTCTCCATGCGAAAGAATTCCTCCAATTTTGGTTTCGCGGCGTGCTGGTCGCGGCCTTTAGAGATTCATCTCTAAAGGCGTGCCCAGTATGAGGCCAGTTTTTGAAAATCAGCTCGGCGGAGACGGAATGGAAAAACGCACTCGCGGCAGAAGCAAAGAAGGCAGGACATGACTCACGGCAGAAAGGCGAAAACGCGCGTCAATCCACGGAGCAAAAGGAGCGGTTCCCTCTTGACAGGTTTTCCCGAAGACGGCGAAAACTCGCTGGAAAGTAGGGTTGCGAAGATAGAAGCGACAATCGAACGGATGCAGGAAGAGCTTGACCGCGCGTCGGGGGCAATGCCCGCGAACATCCGCGAAGCACTCGACAGCATCGGCAAGAAGCATCGCGGCCCAATCAAGAAGATCGACGATACGGAACTTATCCTGAACCGAAACAACCTTGTCACATGGCTCGAAGAACATTGGCCGCAGATCGCCCAACGCCTCATGCATCGGCGGTGCGAGCGGCGAACACTGGCGGCAGCGTTGGAACCCATCGCAAAAGCCCCCGAAATTCGCTCCGAATGGCAGCGCCATTTCATGGATCATCTGGATGTCTTGCTTGAATTCTTGCGTAGCACGAAGTTCAGAAGAAAGCCACCAAAGAAGACGGTTGCGGACGCGCTTGCCCTCATTCGCTCGGAAAGACGGGACAGCGCGGCAAACCGGCTTCCAACCCGCCAAATCGCCAACGCAATGGCTGGCGTCCCGAAGGTCAGATGGAGAACTTCGCTGGATAGGTGTTCAAAGAATCCATGCTCCTGGCAATTGGGCCACAACACAGCGTCGTACTGTCGCCAAGTCTTCGGCGTTGACGAATGACCCGATTGTGGGGGAACTACTCGATCTTCTCGGTTCAGATGATAGGGGTGATCTCCGTCACGACTGTACGTGATTTGAACGGGTTGAAGGTCGTGGTCATTGACATCCACAGGCCGTGGGCGTTACGTTACAGCCATTCAGCGAATGGGATCGGCCAATTAGAGCGGCGGATTTCAGTTCCGTTAATCCTTTCTCGCTGCTTCCCCTGATGTGCGAAAACGCATTTGTGATCCGGAATCCGATCACAACACTTAAGGTGTGCACAAGGTGGCCTCGGGCCGCTATCTAGCGTTCTTGTGTCGGAGGGAAGCGAATGTTGCGATACATCACTTTTTTCATCGTCAGCGCCTTTGTCCTGCCGATTGCTCTTCTCGCCCAAGTCTCTGACCCAGTGGTCAGTGCGCAGGCTCCCATACCGGGAGTTGGGCACCATTACATTGGTATAGGTGCAGAGATCGTCAACCCGGCGGACGGCTCGCTCACCTTTGATCTTCCGATCCAGACTCCCCCAGGCCGTCAGCTATCTCTGCCGATTGGGATTCACTACAGTTCACCGGAGCAGGCGGCTTTTTTGCCAGGGCAGACGAAGTGCACGTCGGGTTGTAGTTGGTATGGACCATTTGCTGCCGGCGACTACGCCGGCTGGAGCTACGGACTTCCGGTGTATATCGCTCAAGCGTGGGTCACCGGTTCCGCCCCTGGGCCCGCCTGTTCACCATATCCCTCCTGCCAAACGATCGACTACTGCTGGGGCGCTGGCAAGTATGTCTTCTCTGCAGCAGCTGAGGGACCCCATCCGCTCAACCTTACGAATGACTGGCCCGATCCCAACAATGGCCACAATATAGGTTGTTCGACGAGTGGTTTCTCGACCGGCAGCGGTGGCAACGGAGTGAGCGCAAACCTTGTTGGGACTCTCGGCTCGGCAAATCAGCCTGCTCTGACGGTCGTGAATCGTGCGGGCACGGTCTATCAATTCGGTCAACGATACAATATGAGCCACACGCCACCCGGCCCAGACATTTGGACTTATCTGGCTCAATCGATCACAGATCGAAATGGGAATCAACTCACGCTCAACCAAACAGTCCAGTGCAGTTACTGTGGTCTCCAACCCGGCAGCTATACCGACACCCTCGGACGAAAGGTGGTTTCCTGGACCGGCATCGGAAATAGCGCTGGCGACCAGCTGACGGTGTCAGGCCTTGGCGGGAATGTGTCCTTGAAGTGGCTGACCAATACCTTCTATTTTTGGAATCACGCGTACTTTGACAACGGCACCAACAACGGCTTGCAGTGCCAGGGCAATTTGAAGCAAAGCGCGGCTTTACAAACGTTGGGCGAGATCGACCTGCCCAACGGCCAAAAATATACGTTTGTTTACGGCGGAGCATGGGGTCGGCTGCAACAAATCAACTTCCCGGATGGCGGATACGTTCGCTACGTCTGGGGAGTCAACACAAAATCTGACGGGGGCACAACCACTTGGGTCGATTACTACGGGAACCAGCAATTTTGCTCTTATGAAGCCGACACTATAGCAATTACCGACCGTTACGTGAGCTTCGACGGTTCCACTGAAGTACTGCACCAGACTTTTAGTTACGCAACGAACTGGGCGCCGACCCCTACCAACGGCGTTCCCTCCTGGACATTTAAGGGCACCGTGGTTACATCAACAGATTTGCTCACGAACCAAACTTCTTCAACAAGCTATACCTACGCCTTTGTAGTCCAGCCCATTCTCGATCCCCCGTGTTCAGGTATATGCAATGGCTTTGTTTTCCCAAGTGCAGTCCCGTTGATACCTGTTGAAACGCAGGTTCAGGATACAGATGCCAGCGGAATCAAGAAGACCATCAACAAAACCTGGGCAGATCAATATGGGATGATAGGAGAACAAACTATCCTTGACAACGGGCAAGGAATAACGAAGTTGCGGTGTCTTGACGGATACGAGCGCGTGCTCGCGAGCTACGAATATGGCTTTCAGACCGAAGGAACCAAACCAGCAGACCAATCATGCGCGACGCTTCCACAAGCGCCGCATTCTCCGTTTGGCGCGACACTCAGTTACGGACTCAACACCGCCGCAATGGGGCCACTGCGCCGTCAAACCTCGACGACCTACCACTCCTTCCCATCATCCAGCACGCTTGACGCCCCCGCCAGCATGACGGTTTACGACGGTTCGGGCAATCAAGAGAAGCTAACAAATTTCGGCTACGACGAATCCGGTGTGGTGTCATCGGGTGCACAGACGGGCCTTGTTGCTCCGCCCGGATCGCGTGGAAATGTCACATCCATCTCGCGTTGGCTGAATACGACAAATTCATATGCCAAGACCACCTACACCTACTACGACACCGGCAATGTCGCGTCAATGACCGATCCTTGCGGGAATACAACGTGCAGCGACATGCCCGGAGCGTCCGGGGCTAATCACACGACCACGTATTCCTACACCGACAATTTCGCCAGCGGAACTGGCACGGCTCCCGGCCAGACGAATGCTTTTTTAACCACGGTGACCGATCCGAATACAGGGGTCGCGCACGCTGAGACCTTTACATGGGGATACGCCGACGGCTTGTTGCGCTCCTCCAATGACCAGAACCAGCGGACGACGAATTATCAGTATGACACCATTGCGCGACTGACTCAGGTTAGCTTTCCCGACGGCGGGCAAACCAACTACGCTTACAACGACGCCAAGTTCAATGCCAGCAACAACACCCCAAATGTAACCACAACCAAGAAGATCACCTCAGGGTTGAACGAGATAGCGATTTCGGCGAGGGACGGGATGGGGCATGTCGTCCGCGAATTGATGCCAACTGACCCCGATGGCCCAGACACAACGGATACAACCTACGATGGATTCGGGCGCGTATGGAAAAAATCGAACCCGCATCGATCTTCGACCTTGCCAACGGATGGAACGGCCATCTTCTTATACGACGGCTTAGACCGACCGCTCACGGTGACACAAGCCGACGGATCGATTGTCAGTACCACCTATTCAGGTAACTGTTCGACGAATAACGATGAGGCAGGCAAAACGCGAACTTCGTGTACAGATTCCCTTGGGAGATTATCGGAAGTTGACGAACCCGGTACCGGTGAACTGGTCGGAACGCCCGGAACGGGCTCCGTCACAATTACTGGTACGGAACAATCGACAAGCGTAAACGGCTGTCCGAACCAGCCGTACAACTGCTGGTACGAGGTTTATGATGGAGGATCTGTCTTCCTCACAGTGAACGGCTTTACCGTGACCACCGGCTGGGGCGGTCCGAGTGATCCACCTTCGATAGCGGCGGAACTCGCTGCGGCACTTAACGTCAGTGCTTCGCCAGTAACCGCTACTGCGAGTGGAGGCGTCGTCAATCTAACGAGCACAAGTACAGGCACTGCAGCCAACTATAGCTTTTCTGCGTCCGTCTGCTGTTGGAACACACAATATTTCTCGATGGCTTCTTTCACGGCAACCGCATCTGGCGCCACACTCACCGGAGGTTCCGGGCAGCAAGGCAACACTCTCCTCGTCACCCTGTACAATTACGACGCCTTAGGCAATCTGAAGTGTGCCGTACAGAAAGGGTCAGACCTGTCGGCCTTCTCTTCTTGCTCTGCGTCTCCGGCAACATGGCGACCACGTTCGTTCGTCTACGATTCGCTCTCACGTCTGACGACCGCAACCAATCCCGAATCTGGCACCATTTCGTATGGTTACGATGCAAATGGCAACGTTTCGGCCAAAGTCGCTCCGATGCCGAACACGACCGCGGCGCAGACGGTCACTACAAGCTACTCGCATGACAGCCTGAACCGTCTCACAGCAAAATCGTACAGCGATGGCACGGCTACGGTGCAATACGGATATGACAGTGTAGGCCTTACGGGTTGCACGATAGCGCCGCCATCTTTACCCGACAGCTATCCAATCGGACGGCGTACTACGATGTGCGACGGTTCGGGTTCGACTTCCTGGGATCATGACCAGATGGGCCGTATCGTTCAGGACAAGCGCTTCATTGGATCGATTTCCGCTGCCAAGTTCGTCAACTATGGCTACAACCTCGACGGCTCCGTCGCCTACCTGACCACTCCGCCGATCAAGACGCTTACCTCCACCTACAATGGCGCAGGCAGACTGGTCCAGTTGCTTGATATGGGTGATAACATCACGTTCGGCACTAGCGGCACATACGCTCCTACCGGGCAGTTGACTGGTCTGACCGTCGGTGGAGTTACAAGTTTTGCTGGATTCACCATCGCCAACGCTTTCAATTCCCGCGGGCAGCCGACTTTACTTTCTGCCACAGCCGGTTCTGCTACCGTGTTCAGCGAAAGTTTCGATTTTCATTTGGGTGCTGGCGACAACGGCAATGTCTACCAGATTGTGAACAATCGCGATAACACCCGCACTCAGAATTTCACTTATGACGCGTTGAACCGCGTTGCCAGCGGCTATTCCAGTGGATCGCAATGGGGGGAGACTTTCACCATTGATTCATGGGGAAACCTCACGAACCGCGGCGGGGTCGCTGGCAAAACAAACACGGAACTGTTGGGCGCGTCAGCCGGCGTCAACAATCAACTTTCCGGTTTCACCTACGACGCCGCAGGGAACATGATCGCCAACGGCTCTGCTTCCTACGCTTACGACGCCGAGAATCGGCTGATCTGGACCTCCGGTTATCGCTACGTCTACGATGGAGACGGCGCGCGTCGCGAAAAGTGTGCTGCAGCGACTGCGGCAACCGCCTGTCCTACAAGTGGGACAACCGGCACTCTCTATTGGAAGAATACATCTTCTTCAACGGCCAACGGATATCACGTCGCGACGTGGACTCAACCGGAGCCACGGTCGGATTGCATTATTACTTCTCGGACCACCTGGGTTCGCACGGTGTCGTTGAAAACAGCAACGGCACGGCTTGTGAACAGGACATCGACTACTATCCCTACGGCGGTGTGCAGAAGGAATACTGCACCACCACCCCGGTGGCTCAGCGCTACAAGTTCACTGGCAAAGAACGCGACAGTGAGAGCGGTTTGGATATGTTCGGTGCTAGGTACTATGGTGCAAGTCTTTCCCGGTTCATGAGCGCCGATCGAAACAACCCCATTTTGACGAGGCAGGGACTTGATGCCGTGGGTCTACCATCAGAAGCTGCTGACGCTGTGGTCAGTGGATTCGCCATTAACCCTCAGAACTGGAATCAATACTCATACGTGCTTAACAATCCTCTCAACTTCATAGATCGGACTGGTGCAGCTGCATTGCCAGACGGGCATCATTTGATAACAGGACGAGATGCGCTTACTGGGATGGCTCGGAACTTTGCGGATGCTATAAAGACAGGTCCCCTCTCCGGCAACGGCGTACCAAACCAGCCCGGCTTCAACGAGCAGCATATAGCCTACAACCAGGAGGTCGAAGCAGTGCTCGAAGATCTTGAGCAAACTGAGGGTGCCAGGAACAGTTGGAGCCTCTCTCAATGGAAAGATGCCGCCTATCAGATTTTGAATTCAACTCGACCCGCAATAAAAAGCTTCCTGGATGAACTTGAAGCAAACAACGCTGGGGCTAAAGCCGCCTTGAGCGCGGCAATCGCAGGGTATCGAATATCAGCACTTCGGTTCGCGTCAATAATTGGAAGGGCCATAGCGGCTGCTGTAGTGGATGTAGGTACGAGATTCACCTTGATACTCTATGTCAATTTTCATCCTCCAAGAGAAGAGGCGGAACTCGACCGAAAACCTCCCCACCGGCGGTGCCTCATGACACGTCACGGAAACTGCGTCGACTGAAGGAATCCATATCCCCTTTTTATGATTTATCCGGTCCCAATGTCACAGAACGCGGACAGAGGTCTTGTCGGTTTCATCGACGAAGATGGTCGCATCGTCGTGCAGCCGACTTATCTGCGGGCGTCTGTATCTTCCGAGGGTAAGGTGGCAGTGGTTGATGCATACGGTAAGACCGGGTTTGTCGACAACGCGGGTAACCTTGCTCTCCCCTGCAAGTTTGAGGGTCTTTCAGACTATAGAGAAGGACTATGCTCAGTAAGCTGTGGCTATATCGACCATTCTGGCGAGTGGTTCATCGAGCCTCAATTTCTCGTCGCTGACAACTTCTCGGAAGGTAAGGCGGTCGCCTCGATTGACGGGGAGACGTTCGGCTTCGTTGGTATGACGGGCGAATTTGTTATCCCCCCAGAGTTCCAGAAGTGTGCTAGTTTTAGCGAAGGATTGGCTCCAGTGTGCCGCGATGACCGGTGGGGCTTTGTCGATCATCGCGCCAATGTCAGAATCCCGTTCGTCTTTGAGAAGTCGCGGGCTCGGGCTCGCCTATTCCAGAATGGGTTGGCTGCAGTAAGGCTCGACGGTCTTTACGGGTTCATCAACCATTCAGGTCGTTTCGTTGTGAGTCCAAAGTACGAGGACGCAAAATCATTCTCGGAGGGGTTTGCCCCCGTACGGCAAAAAGAAGGATGGGGAATGATCGACCTGGAGGGGAAGACAGTCATACCTTGCCAATTCGAGGAATTTGGAGAACTCAGCGGCGGAATGGCTTTTGCGAAGTCCGACGGGAAAGCGGGATTTATTTGCGCCGCTGGCTCATGGGTGATTCAGCCCACGTTCGAAAGATGTTATCCCTTCTGGGGATCTCTAGCAGTCGCTAGGCGAGATGACGGCGGTTACTGTTATATCCGTCGCAACGGCGAAGTGGTGTGGAATTCTGATGCCGGTGTGCAGTTCCAACTTCCTTATGTCTTGAGGTCCGCGTAGTTACTGTCGAAAGGAGTTGAAAACAAATAAAAGCACATCAGGGCAAACGAGGCCGAAAAAACAGCCGGGAACATGTCATGTCTTACTTGATTTAAATGTATGCCCTCTCACGAAATAGTATTATCCGTCATCCCGCTTCCTAGGGCGGTCCACAAAGTATGCTTTGCCGTTTACAGTTCAGCGGAGGGGCCAGTCGTAGGAATCTGCGGGAATGGCAGGTGATACCGATGATACCGTTTTGGAGAGAATCACGGTGGTTGGGAGAAACCGCAGAAACACCAAGTTTGGGGCGGATTCCCTTGTAACCATTTGAAACACAGGGTATTATGACGTGAGTGTAGATTTCATTGATGGTTGCAAGCAACGGTGGTAATCGAATCCCACCCTCTCCGCCATAGTTTTCTGATTCCAAAGGCCGATATCGAGTCCAGGGTGCCCTTTCAGGCCGGCCTACGATCCCGCAAAAACGGCTGGATAAACTTGAGAGCGGTCATGAGGGACCCGGATGACCCCAGAAGCAGACCGTGTCACGTCAGAGCGGAGGATCGGAACACAGTCAACCCCACAGGGGACTCTAACCATCCGCAGCAATGGGAACCTATGCCGCCGCAACCGCAGGATCAATGAAGACGGGAGACGAAGATGAGATGCATAGCCTTTATCCTGGCGGTTGTGTGCACACAGGCTGTGGCTCAAACAGAATCGCAGTCGCTGTTGGATCGTGCTCGCAAGGGAGACGACTCTGCTTTAGACCAAATGGAGCGGTCTGGAGATGTGCGAGACCTTAGATACCTGTTAAGGGACCACGACTACGCAGGGAAGTCCGCCGTTCGCCTCAGGCTCGCCCGGTTGGGTGACGCCAAACTCTTGCAATATTTTGCTTGCCGAAGCCTCACGGACGATGTTGACAAGATGCGATCGCGGCTGCGTGACGAATACGATCACATCGGTGGCGCTTTCACGGTAAGCATATATCGCGAGTTGCTCGACTCGGACCGGAGATTTTCCGCCTTCGTGAAGAGGAACCGCGAGCGCAAGTATTCCGATTTTACGCCTGAGCTGCCGAGCCGCATGGTACTTGCTTACCTCCCAAAACTGCTCCCGAATGCGAATATTCCGAGTCTTCCTTTTGGCGATTGGCCTGCAGAGGAAAAAATGCTAAAAGAGCGATGGCGGGCATGATCGACATCCACAAAGCTGAAATTCAGAGTATGCAGCCCAAATCACAGGATGTTAATTTCAGTCCTTCATTCTGTGCCAAGTTCAGATATAAGGATAACTAGCCGCATTTGGACCTTCCCTTAAGCCTGATAACAAAGCTTCGTTCGCTTCCACCCCCTGAAGCGTGATGTTCACTGCTGTTGCTGTTGGTCCTGTTCGGCGCGGCTTGGAGTCCGGAGCAGAGCCGGTCTGGAGCGCACGACGAAAGGCGGCATCACCGGTTCGGGCGCGACCGTATTGGCCGGGCTCACAGTGACGGCCACGCTGAGTTCGCTTTGCGCCTCTCCCTTGTAAACCCCTCGCGTGGGCGGAACGTCAGCATAGTCGCGGCCGATGGCGACGCGGATGTGGCGGTCTCCCCCGACCAGATTGTTGGTGGGATCGAACGCGACCCAGTTCAGTCCCGGTAGAAGCGCCTCGACCCAGGCGTGCGACGCACCTTCCACGGAACGGTCCTTCTCTCTGGCGTCGCGGTGGAACATGTATCCGCTCACGTAGCGGCACGGAATTCTCAACTCCCGCACTAACGCGATCATGATGTGGGCAAAATCCTGGCAGACCCCTTGTCGTGTCTCCAGCGCCTCACCGATCGGCGAGTCCACGCGCGTGCTGTTCGGTACATAGGCAAAACGCTGGTAGATGCCTTCGTTGATTTCGCTGAGCAGGGACAGCGGATTGTCGCGGCGTTCGCATCTAAGTTCCTTCGCCAATCTTTCGAGTTGCTCGCTGGGCTGAGCGAAGTGGCTGGGCAGAAGCATTTCCCAGTAGTCGCTGCTGGCAGTCAAAGCGTCGAGATCGTTCCAATCCCCGCTACTGGTCGGAGAGGGAGGCGCCACCGATTGCACCTCCACACTGGACTTCGCAGTCACTTTCACTTGCGTATGACTGCCGGCGATATCGAAGTGGTGAACGGTGTTGCCGGTGAAATCGTGGTACTGCATGACATTTGCCGCCGGCTCGACCTGCAGTTGAAAGCTGATACAGCGCTGGTCGCTGTCGCTGCGCGGCTGCAGGCGGACTTCCATCACGCTCTCGCGCACGGCCGGCTGATAGCGGAATATCGTCGTGTGTCGTATGGAATAGATCACAGTCTGTTCTCAGGAGATCAATGCCGATTCCACGGCGTAGTCAAAATAGACCTGGTGAATTGCGCTATGCGCCTGCCCGCACTGGGTACACACAGCGCCCACATAACCGTTCGTTCCGGAAGAGACAATCTCCTCGATCTGGCTGAACTTCAGCGTAGCGCTCAGACGCCCGGCCAGACGCTCGGGTTGCTCTGCTTTGCGCTCCGTGAGTTCGCCAATGGCGATCAAAGCTTTTTGCACCCGGTCCGCCGAAAAACGTACGGAGTGCGGGAATTCGGGATTCAATAGCAGGAATTCGGCAACGCGCAGCGGGCGCAACTCCGCCGTATAGGTCTTGCAATAGGCCTCAAACGCCGAGCACGACTTCAGCAGTCCAACCCACTCCAGGTATTCTTCGCTCTCCACGACCTGGTCCAAGGCCTGCGAGAAATGTTTGAAGTGTGCGCCAATCAGCCGCGCCACCGCTTCCGTCCGCTCGACATAACGGCCGAGCTGAATGTACTGCCAGCCTTCGCCGTGCGACATGGTGGAATCGGTGACACCCTGAAACAAGTGCGCTCCCTCGCGCACCGCCCGGAAAAACACGAAGGAATGCAGCAGCCAGCTCTCGCTTGCGGTAGTGCTGTTGACCTGCAGATAGAGGCGATTCAGTTGCTCCCACATTTCCGAGCTGCATTGTTCGCGCACCTGGCGCAGATTCTCGCGAGCCGCCGCAATGCACGAGAGAATGGACGAAGGATTATCGCGTTCGAGGGTCAGGATGTGGGTCAGTGAGGTCGAGTTGAGGTCACCGTCTTCCGGGATCGGGACCTGCAACGACTCAAGCACCCGCAGCCAGCGTCCGGCGCCGGCCTCTGGGGACTGGTCAAGCCGCAGTTGCAGGTTCACGTCGATCAGGCGTGCCGTGTGCTCGGCGCGCTCCAGATAGCGGCTCATCCAATACAAGCTGTCCGCTACCCGGGAAAGCATGGTGGTCCTCATCCCTTCGTTCATTCGTGAAAGTGGCAGCCCTCTGCCGTCGCCTCGATATTCACCCTCGCAATACCCAAGTGTCCTTGCTGCCACCGCCCTGAGAAGAATTCACCACAAGGGATCCGCGCCGCAGCGCCACCCGCGTCAGCCCGCCGGGGACGAGCGTGACATTTTCGCCATAAAGAATGTAGGGACGCAGGTCGACGTGCCGGGCCTGCACTTCGCCTTCCAGAAAGCAGGGGCCACGGGAGAGGCTCAACGTCGGCTGGGCAATGTAGTTTCTCGGCTCGGCTTCAATACGGCGGCGGAACCCTTCCCTTTCCTCTTCGGTACTGTGCGGCCCGATCAACATGCCATAACCTCCCGACTCGCCAACTGCCTTCACGACCAGTTCGTCCAGATGCTCGAGCACGTAACTGCGCTGCGATCGGTCGGTCAGCAGATACGTTTGTACATTCGCCAGAATGGGATCCTCGCCAAGGTAATAGCGGATGATCGCGGGAACGTAGGCGTAAAGTGCCTTGTCGTCGGCCACACCCGTGCCAATGGCATTGGCCAGCGCGACGTTGCCGGCGCGATAGGCGTTAAATAAGCCCGGAACGCCAAGGTTCGAGTCTCGGCGGAAACACAGCGGGTCGAGGAAATCGTCGTCCACGCGGCGGTAGATTACGTCCACTCGCCGCAGCCCGGCCGTGGTGCGCATGTAGACCACGTTCTCGTGCACCAGCAGGTCGCGCCCCTCGACTAGCTCAATGCCCATCTGCTGGGCCAGGAAGGTGTGCTCGAAGTACGCAGAATTGAAGACCCCGGGCGTCAGCAGAACCACTTTGGGTTCATGCCGCGTGGAAGTATGGGCGGGCGCCAAAGTGCGCAGGGTGGCAAGCAACGCCTGCGCGTAGTGGTCGACCGAGCTGACTCCATAGTCACGGAACAGTCTGGGGAAGACCTGCTTCAGCACCTTGCGATTGGCCAGCATGTACGAGACGCCGCTCGGCACGCGCAGATTGTCTTCCAGCACGGCAAAACTGCCGTCAGGCAAGCGCACCAGGTCTGTCCCACAGATGCCGACGTAAATCCCTCGTGGAACATTCAATCCTCGCATCTCTCGCCGGAAGTGGCGGCAGCTGTACACCAGTTCCCGCGGAACCAGGCCATCGGCCAGGATCCGGCCGTGGTGATAAATGTCTTCGAGGAAAAGATTCAAAGCGGTGATGCGCTGGGTCAGTCCGCTCTCGATCTTCCGCCATTCCTCGTGCGGAATAATCCGGGGCAGCAGGTCATTCGGGAATACGCGTTCCGTTCCCTCGTCATTCCCATAGACCGTAAACGTGATCCCCTGGTGAAGGAACGAAAGGTCCGCCGCCTGCTGGTTCTTGCGCAACTGCTCGGCCGGAAGCTCCAGCAGGGTCTGAAACAGCGCCTGATAGTGCGGCCGCGGCGTGCCTGGCGCCGAAAACATCTCGTCATACGCCGAATCGAACTGGTAGTTCCGAAACGGCGGGCGGAAAAGCGTAAGCGGAGCCTCCGGATTCATCCGGTGCACAAGTCCACGCGATCGTGTCCGAATCGGCTGCACTCATGGGACTGTAGATGGCGCTCCCTTCCGGAGTCCAATTGAAATTGTTTATGGCAAGGATTTGGAAATCGAAGAATCGCCTTCCTGTATTCCCGGGCGTTGTCCGGATTTCGTAAACCCGGCGCCCGCAAGGCACATTCCTGTTTACTCCCATCCGGCAGCGGGTGTATATAAGGGCGACTTCCCTGTTTCATCTTCCCCCTCTGTAGCCCTGGGCTAAAAATCTACGGGAACGCGACGGAGGACTCTATGGGACTGTTCAATTCCACAGTTCTCGACTGGGCCATCGGCATTGTGTTTGTATATCTGCTGCTGGCCATCATCTGTACCACCATCAACGAGTGGATCGCGGGCCTCACCTCGGTACGAGCCGCTACGCTCTCCCAAGCGATCGGCCAGTTGCTCGACGAGCAGAAAACCGCAACCGGCTCATTCCTGGCTGATTTCTACAAGCATCCCCTCATCTCAGGGATGATGTCCCCGGGAAAGACACCGTCGTCGGGGCATCCATCCTACTTACCCTCGCGGACGTTTGCCACCGCGGTCATGGATCTGGCAACCGCTGGCGTCCAGGGATCGATCTCGTTCGCCGACCTCGAGTCTGGCGCCAAGAACCTTCCCGATGGCGACGTAAAAACCGCACTGCTCGCTCTGCTGCAGAACGCGAATGGCGACCTCTTGCGGGTCCAAAAGAATATCGAAAACTGGTTCGACGACGCCATGGAGCGCGCCTCCGGCTGGTACAAGCGTCGCACCCAGATCGTGACCATCCTGGTCGCGTCCCTGCTCACCATTGCGACAAATGCGGACACGGTCCGAATCGCCCACCTGCTTTGGACCAACAGCACCCTGCGTGCAACGCTGGTGGAAAAAGCAAAAAATCGGACGGAAACTGGCGCGGAGGCTTCGAACCGCCCTGCGGCAGTCAGCTATCCGAAAAAAGACGAGCCCTTGCATCCGGTTTACCAGGCCAAGGCCGATGAATTGACCGCCATCCGGCCGTTGCTGGGCTGGGACATCAAGGAAGCCTGTGATTGGAAGACTTGGCCCTCTCGGCTTCTGGGATGGTTCCTATCGATCACGGCGATCTCGCTGGGCGCGCCTTTCTGGTTTGACCTGCTGAAGAAGCTGATGAGCATCCGCAACGCAGGAAGCAAGCCGCCGACCAGCGCCGAGAATGCCGCTAAGGCGCCCCCGCCAAATCCGGCCCCAGCTTCAGCGGGAGGCCAGGCATGATGCGAAAAGCCCTCTCCGTGCTCTCCGCTATGCTCATGCTGTTTTCCACGCTGCAAGCGGAAACCCTTACCCTCAGCCTCGACTTCGTCAACCGATGTAAGAATCGCGCCACCATCACCACCCAACTGGAATTGGATGCCCACCTGACGTCGCCACACAAAATTTCCAGCAGTGGCGACGATGGCGACGTCCACATGGCGGGCCGCTCCGACGACGTTCAGTTGCCGATGGTGGCCGAAATTATGAACGCGGGCATGGACGCGGAGTCCGCCAGCGTCGACCTGATGAACAGCACTCAGCACGGACAGACGGTGCCAGTCAAAGGCGTTTGGCGGATATGGTTTGAGCATCCCTCCCCCGGTGATCAGACTCAAGGGGATCCGGTGGACACGCCCGCCAACTCCAATCCAGATCACGTTTTCGAACTCCACCCCATCACCAGTTTCGGCGGAAACGACATTGCTGACACGTCGCTGGTACAGATTGTCGATCCCAGGGACCCCAACAACCAGTACCAGGCGTACCCAGCCAGCAAGGCCTTTGGCGCCTACGAGAAGTTGACTGCGACGATCAGCGTTTCCGATACTTCGGTCAGCATCACCGCGAAAAAGGCAGGGTACAACTACACCGAATTCATCCTCGAGCCCACCGGCAAGTGGGCGCAGGGGGACGACGGTTTGTTTGTGCTGGCCAACGTTTACGACAGCAGCGACGCGGAGACGCCGATCACCCAGCAGCGCATGGTGTTTGTCGAGAACACCGAGCCTGCAAAAGCCCTGCAGAATCTGCCCGCTGGCGGACGATTGCATGTACTCGGGATTCCCCGGGTCAACCTCGCCGAGGTTGCCGCCGTGGCTCCCGGCGATCCGGTCGATATGGCGCTACCCTACGAAATGATCATCGTTGGGCTGTATCCGGACAGCGTGGTAAATGACGGCGCCGGTGGTTCGACGCCTTCGATGTCCAGGCCTGCGCATGGACGCCGCACGCGGACGCCTCCGAGACCAACGACCTGAGAAAGACAAAAGGTGGACGTGGCTGCGTCCACCTTTTATTCGCACTTATCGAAAATACAGCTTACGGCTTCTGCCCGGCGGTGAACTCCGTCCACGGGCCGGCCTTCATATCGCGCAACAGCGGCTTTTGCCAGGAGTACTCGGGGTGGTGTTCCAGAAATGGCTCAGCGAGGAAGTCTTCTCCGCAGGGATGCCCGGCGCGCGCTACAAAGCTCATCCTGGCGGCCATGTTGCTATCCGCAGCCTTTCCCTGCACCGCGCCGCCCGGATTGTAAGCTCCCCACTCCCACTCCTTCACCCCACGCGAGGATGCATCCACATGGCCGCACAGGGCACGCTCGTTCGGTTTATCGGATGCATTCTTGTCGAAAGAATCCGCATGGTCCCCAAGGAACTGCTGGGCCATCGACACATCGATCTTTCCCTTCGCCGCCTGCATCAACTCCTCCCAGCGGATGTGCCGGGCATTCATGGATGATGACGCATCCTTCGGATCGAACCCGCTGGTTTCTTCCTGGATTAACTTAGGATCGCGGGCGAAATTCGAACTGACGAAATAGCCGTCCTTTGTGCGCCACAACGGCGTGTTCTTCAGGCCAAGCTCCAGATAGGCGATCTCTCCCGTCTTCCGGTCTCCGATCAGCCAGTCGTTGGCATATCCGCCGTTGTTGCCTTCCTTGATAAGGCGTACGTAGTCATCAATCGAACCGGCATATTGCAGGGCCTTGCGCGAGCGCATGAACTCTGGTTTGCCATTCGGATCCCAGCCCGCAAACTGCGTAATCGTCGTTTCGGTGATCATCATTCCCGCGGAGTTCACTCCGAAATCGTCATCGCTGGTGATCACGCCCGGAAAACCATCCATCAGGATCCGGTTGCCGTGTTCCGGTTGAATATCGAAGATCACCACCCAGCGCTCGCCCGCCAGATAACTGGTCCAGTTATTGTGCGCGATGACGATCTGATGATCCCTGGTCATGCTTCCAGTTGCGATAAAGGCGCTGCAATTTCCCGGCGCCTTCAGCTTGGGAGCATTTGCCGCTTTTTCTTTCTTGTTGAGCCAGGGAACGTAGTAGTCCGGCACTTCCTCAAACGCATTGAGCGCAACGATGTCGTAAACATCAAGATTCACGCCACCCGCCTTCACTCCGTCTGCAATGCCCTGCAATTCCTGTTGATATTCGGCATCGATATGCGGCCAGAGCATTTCGCGAGCAGTCTGGCGGAAGAATTCCCAGTCGCGCTGTGTTTCGCGGGTATCGAAAAGCTTGATCGCCTCGAACGCATCGGCGATTTCCGGAGCCAGCAGGTACCCGTGCTGGAACCCGACATTCGCCGCCGAACCTTCCAGATGAACGTAGGTCCATCCGCCCTTCTGGAAGCGGTAGGCGCTCTTCAGACGAGGATCCGAAGACTGCCCGGCCATGGCCGAGTAAGTCAGAGCCGTCAGTACCGCGAATGTCAGGAGCAGCCGAGTGAGATTGACGCGCATTGGTTCCGCCCGGTGGAGTTGAAATGGAATCGGCCTATTGTAGCCCGAAGGCTGGTCAATCTGCGGTTAGATGTCGGTGCGCTGATCGGGATGCCCTCGCAGATACCAGCAGGGCAGCCATCCAGAGTGCGGAAAGAGTGAGTTCACGCAGGTTTGCGATGCAGGCGGATCGAAGATGAACTGCGTCTTTCCGTTCTTCTGAGCCACGGCGTAATAGTGATTGACGGTCACCGAGTCGTACGCCTTCCAGTTCTTCCATACCCGGATGCGAAGAACAACATAGTCCGCTCCGAAGACGAGCGCGGCCCCACCGGTTACGACAAGCAAGAAGCCCACAAACCAGCGGCGCAACCGCGTCCGCAGATCGGATTCTGAAGGTCGAGCCACAGTAGCAGCATTATAAAACCGATGATTTCGCGGCATTCTTTCCGGTCGGAAACTGAATCGCTCGTTGACAAATTGTTTGCCGACAGGCAAACTACCGCATTCGTTGGGAAACGGCTTTGGCGGTGGGCGCGAGCAGCGGAAAGGCCCGTCAAGGCTTATACTGTCTGGGTCCTTCGTGCATGGCCATGCTCGAACAACGGGTCTCGTATACGCTCGATTCGTCGCTCGAAACGATCGATCACGCCGAGGATAAGGCCACACGGATCGCCACGGACCTCGGTTTTGGCGACGACGAAGTGATGCAGATCTCGATGGCGGTTCGCGAAGGCGCGGTGAACGCCGTCTTGCACGGCAACGAGTACGCCGCCGACAAGAAAGTCACGCTCGCCTTTGAACGCATCGGCGACGAGTTAGTGATTACGATCCGCGACCAGGGTAAGGGTCTCGACCTGAGCAAGATTCCGAATCCGCTGGCTCCGGAGAACCTGATGAAAACATCCGGGCGCGGCATTTTCCTGATGCGTTCGTTTATGGACGTGGTTGAAATTCGCCCGTCGCAAGCGGGCACCGAACTCAAACTGATTAAGCGCGTCCACGGGCCAACCGCGGGCGGCAAGGAGGCTTCCCAGTGAGCATGAAGGTTGGTAGTCGGCAAGTCGATGGGGTCACCATCGTGGATTGCAGCGGCCGCATCACGTTGGGCGAAGGCAGCGTCATCCTGCGCGACACCGTGCGCGACCTGCTCGGCAAGGGCAACAAGAAGATTGTCCTGAATTTGCAGGACGTCAATTACATTGACAGCTCCGGCATCGGCGAGCTCGTCAGCGCTTTCACCACCACCAAGAACCAGGGCGGCGAACTCAAACTGCTCAATCTGACCAAGAAGGTCAACGACCTGCTCCAGATCACCAAGCTTTACACCGTGTTTGACGTAAAAGACGACGAATCGAGTGCCGTTAAGTCGTTCAAGTAATCTATGCTCCGCGTCAACAGGCTTCCGGGGGCCGGTCCTTGCCGGCCCCCTGTGTTTCTCTCGGCTTCAGGCTCGGGACACTCACCGCCCCGCGAGTTCCATTCCGGAACCGGAATTGAAATAAATTCTCCTGCCTCACAGACAGCCGCTTCGCAGCGTTCATAGAATTTCTGCATGCTCGCTTGGAACGCCGGGACTCGCGGAGCACGCGAACATCGGAGTGACCATGCCAGGACTCAGGTTCGCGGATGTCCGGCTGGGCAGCCGACGCCACCGCGGTCGTTAAATCTGGCGAGGATTCCCGCTCAAGTCGCCCTCACGCTCCTTCTCTTCTCTGCCCCCGCCAACGCTGCGGACTGCATCTCCATTCACGATGCCGGGCAACACGTAGGCGAAACGAAATGTGTCACCGGAACAGTCCTGCGGGTGAACGTGGGTTCCCGGGGTGTCCATTTCCTGAATTTCTGCGAAGACCAGATCGCTTGCCCGTTCACCGTAGTTGTTTTCTCCAACGACCTCAAAGATGTTGGCGACGTGCGCCATTTGGAAGGCCGGACCATCACCATCCGCGGAGCCGTGAAGGCCTACGATGGCCACCCGGAAATCATCCTCAGCCGCATCAGTCAGATTGATGGCGGCGCCGCCATGATCCCGCCCCTGCCCAGGAACTACGACGTCGAGAATCGAGGCCATTTCAGCGCTGGCCGCTTGCGGCCAACGAAGAAGCCGGCAAAGACCAAAGCCAAGCCGAATTCGAGCGCCACCTACGGCAACGAAGCTGACGCAGAAAGCCCGCCAGAGTGATACTCACACCATCCCCTTGCGCAATTCCTCCAGCGGATACTTGGTACCGCGCCAGACAATGCCGCCGTTCCACAGCGTTAGGCTCATCGAGCGCAGCAGGGTGTAGATGAACAGCGTGGTGCTGACCGGGTGGAGAACGAAGTAATACGCCGGCACGCCGGAACGCCACCCCATGCCGAGATAAATCAGAATCATGCAGCCGAGCGCCACTCCGTAGGGCAGACGCAGCCATCCGTGAGCTAGAAACGCTCCCAGAAACGGACCATAGTTCAGGAAGGCTAACCCGAAGGCGGAGAGAATCGCGCGCCACCACTGAAACGACAGCACCGCAAAGAAGTTCTTCGTCAGGTTCTCGACGATGCCGAAAGCTCCTTGGGCCCAGCGAATGGAGATCAAGTCGGCGCCAAACACGTTCCGCTGCGCGAATCCAGCCCGCTTCACCACCTTGCCGAGTTTCATGTCGTCGAGCACTTCCATGCGCAGCGCAGCGTAGGTTCCGACCGCTTCGTAGACGCGGCGGCGCACCATATTAAAAGCGCCCACGCCCATGTGATCGTCGGTGCTCGGATCGGCTACCTTCCACGGCCGGTGCCCGAACATGAACATGGTCTGGAAGAACGCGATCATCATGAATTCGCCCGGCCGCTTCATGATCATGCGGGGAAACAGCACGACATGATCGGCGGGTTCAGCCTCGGCATAGGCGAGCGCGCGCCGCAGGGAGTCCGGTTTGAAAAGAACGTCGGCATCGGTGAACAGCAGCCAGTCGCCCGTAGCCTGTTGCCCCGCCGTCCACATGGCATGCGTCTTCCCCATCCATCCGGGCGGCAGTTCGGTGTGATGAATCACGCGCAGCCGAGGGTGCCCCACCCTCGTCGCGGTGTTTGCGACAGCGCGCGGGTTTTGACTCATCCGTTCCATGATCTCGCCGGTTCGATCCGTCGACCGGTCGTTGACCGCGATCACTTCATAGTTGTCGTAGTCGAGCGCGAGCAGCATATGAAGCGCTTTCTCGATGATGTCTTCCTCGTTGCGGGCGGGAACGATGATGGAAACGCGGGGATTCCCGGAAGGCAACACTGGATTGCGGTCCCACTCAGGCTTTGAGACGTCGGCTACACTCGGCATGCCCAGAGCGGCATCCACGATGCGGGAAAACCAGGCAAGCCCCAAGATCACTCCCGCAATCCAATAAAAGTCAATCATCCGGAGACTAAATCTTCCTTGTGGCCGGTTCGTGTCTTCAGTGCTGGACTGCAGTGTTGCCGTCCACAGCCACGGCTGGCGCGAATTTCATTCCGTAGAACAGTATGGCAGAAGAGAGTGCCATCGCGATGATCGGCAATACGAACGATGCTTGCATCGAATGCCGGTCGGCCACCCAGCCCATCATGGTGGGAGAAGGAACGTCGCCCAGAATGTGAATGATGAAAATATTGACCGCAATGGCGGTAGCGCGGATGTGTGCGCCCACGGAATTGATCACCGCAGCATTCAAGGGCGCTGTGTTCAGCAAGAGAAAGAACGCCGCTACTCCGATCGCCGGAATCATCAGCGGTCCGCGCGAAAACAAAGCCACGACCATCACCGGAATGCCCAGCAGCATGCTTGCCGCGGAAACCAGGTAGTACGCGCTTTTCATCCGCCGCAACAGGAAGTCACCCAGAAAACCGCCGATGATCGAGGCGAGAACCCCATCGATCACGATGATGATGCCGAACATCAGATTCGCTTTCTCCAGCGAGTAATGGCGCTCGCTGTAGAGAAACTGCGGCATCCACACCTGGATGCCGCCCAGCGAATAGGTCATGAAGGCCATCCCGAGCGTTGAGGTGAGAAAAGCGGGGTTGCGCATCAATCCAAGGATCGTCCCTCGTTCCGGCGTTTCTTTAACAGAGTCGAACTGGCCGCGCTCCGGTTCCTTCAGAAACAAGACGGCCAAAGCCAGCAGAAAACCGGGCGCTGCCGCAATGTAGAACGGAAACCGCCAACCGTGTTGCGGAGCAAGATACCCGCCCAAAAGATATCCCGCGGCAGAGCCAACCGGGATCGCGAGATAGAAAATCCCCAGAATCCGCCCGCGCACGTTTTCATGAAACAGATCGGCTACAAACGTGGGCGCGATCGTAACAAACGTCGCTTCCCCGACTCCAACCAGCGTGTGCCGCACCAGTAGTTCCGTGTAGCTGTGCGTGACCGCGGTGAGCAGCGTAAGGCCGCTCCAGAAAATGGCTCCCAGCACGATGATCAGCTTGCGCGAGTAACGATCCGCTAAGGGACCGACAAACGGCGCCGCGATCATATAGAAGCCCAGAAACGCGCTGGTCAGATATCCGATCTGCTCCTTGGAGACGTGGAACTCTTCCTGCACCAGCGGCTGGACGGCGAATAATACGTTGCGATCCGCATAGTTGAGCAGGTTCAGCGCCGTCAGCGTCAGCAGGGCGGTCCAAGGCTGCAGATTATTCTTGGTCACGGTCGAGCGAATATAGCATGCGGAGGCAGAGCCCGCAGGATGCTCGGCAGGGGTAGAACCCCGAAGCACAAGATCGGAAAACAAGAAAAAACGTACGGAGGGTCTCCTCCGTGGTTATCGTTTTTTGGCCCGCGGCCACTTCGCAATAATCGTCGTCGAAATTCCTCCGCGCGGACGAAAATCTCCCTTCACCTCCGCCCACACCGGCTTGGCCCACTTCACCACGTCTTCCAGAACCTGGTTCACCACGTTCTCCTGAAAGATTCCGAGGTTCCGGTAAGAATGCAAGTACTCCTTCAAAGACTTGAGTTCGAGACACTTCTTATCCGGCATGTAGCGAATGGTGAGCCCGCCAAAGTCAGGCAGACCCGTCTTCGGGCAGACCGAGGTGAACTCGGGATCATCCACAACAATTTCATATCCAGGAAACTGGTTGGGCCAGGTTTCAATCTCAGGAAAAGCCGTGTCCAGGCCTGCGGCGGCGTGTTCCGGGGTGTAGCGGGGAGACTTTGGCATACGGATATTGTAACGTCTTGACCCGATGCAGCCGGCGGTGGCCAGGCCGCATCTAAAGACATACCATGCTTGGAGCGTCTTCCGGTAGGTACGGCGGCCTGTGGAGTGGTAAATTACTGCTTACAGTTCTTCCTGCCGCACATTGAAAGAAAACCAGTTGGCATTGACGAACAATTCGAAAGCCGCGCCCGGTCGCCGGTGGATTTGGGTCGTGGGCGCCGGACTGATCCTGATCGTAGTTTGGGCTTCTACCCGCCCCGCGCCGCTGAAGGTTCACGCAGCCGCCGTCCAGCGGGGGCCGATTCGCAGCATGGTTTCAACCAACGGTAAAGTCGAGCCCATCCAGAATTTTGAAGCCCATGCGCCGATTGCGACCACGGTCAAGCGCCTGCTGGTCAGGGAAGGCGATCGCGTTCGCAAAGGCCAGCCTCTCTTGGAACTCGATGACGCCGACATCCGCACCCAGGCCGCCCGCGCAGAGGCGCAGGTTAAGACTGCGCAAGCTGACGAAGCGGCGCTAAAGAACAGCGGCACGCAGGAAGAAGTTCTCACTCTCGACGCTCAGTTAGTCAAGGCGCGTGCCGTGCGCGACGTGGCCCAGCGTAATCTGGAGGCGCTCCGTCACTTACAGCAGGATGGCGCGTCGTCGGCTGGCGAAGTCCGCAACGCCGAAGAGTTGCTGCAGAGCGCGCAGGCCGATCTCACGCTGCTTGAGCAGAAGAAAAAGGACCGCTACTCTTCCCCGGAAATCGAAAAGGTGCGAGCCCAGGCCGCCGAGGCGAAGGCTGCGTACAACGCGGCCGAAGAGGCGCTCGCCAAGTCCTCGGTCCGCGCCCCGTTTGATGGCGTTGTCTATTCCCTGCCTGTCAAACAAGGAGCCTTCGTGCAGGCGGGCGACTTGCTCCTGCAGGAGGGCGATTTATCGCAGGTTCAGATTCGCACGTTCGTCGATGAGCCCGACCTGGGACGCCTGCAGCCTGGCCAGAAGGTCGAAATCACCTGGGACGCAATGCCGGGCCGCACCTGGACTGGGACGGTCGGGGCGGTTCCTTCCACGGTGAAGTTGCGGGTGTCGCGCAACGTCGGCGAGATGACCTGCGCGGTCGACAATCACGACGGCCGTCTTTTGCCCAATATTAACGTCGGGGTCACCATCGTGACCGCCGAGCAGGAGAACGTTCTAACCGTACAGCGCGACGCGTTGCGCAATGATGATAGTACCCCTTACGTTTACCTGATCGCTGACAGCCATCTGAAACGGCAGCCAGTTCAAATCGCGCTGCAGAATCTGACGCGCGTCGAGATTACCGCCGGGCTCTCCGAAGGCCAGCCTCTGGCCCTGCCCGCGGAGGAATCCAGGCCGCTCGTCGACGGCGCTGCCGTCCGGATCGTGCCCTAGACGCTGCCTAACCCTGACACCTTCGAAATGAGAATGCGTGGTTTACTGACGTTTTTGGTTCTGCTGGGAATCGGGCACGCACTCGCCGATCCTTCCCCCAAAGATTTGCTCTTGGCAGGACGTGTGGACGAGACTCTGCAACTCCTGCAGCAGAAAGTGGAACGCTCGCCGTCCGATGCTGAGGCGCAGAACCTGCTCTGCCGCACTTACTTCATGCTCGAAGACTGGGACCGTGGGATTGCCGCCTGCGAACGCGCTCGCGATCTTGACCCCAGGAACAGCCTCTATTCCCTCTGGCTAGGACGAATCTACGGAGAAAAGGCCGATCGCGTTGGATTTCTGTCGGCGGCTGGATTGGTCAGGAAGGTCCGCAGTTCCTTCGAGCGCGCCGTCGAACTCGATCCCCATAGTTGGGAGGCCCGCACTGATCTCGCCGAATTCTATCTGGAAGCCCCGGCGATTGTGGGCGGAGGCAAGGACAAAGCGAAGGAACAGGCGGATGCAATCCTGCCCCTCAATCCGGCCATGGCACATTGGATTCTGGGGCGCATTGCCGAAAAGAACCACGACACCGCCGTTGCCGAGCGCGAATATCGCGAAGAAATTGCGGCCAGCCATTCCGGCAGCCGCGCCTGGCTCGATCTGGCCATTTTCTTTCGTCATAACAACCGCTTCGACGATATGGAACAGGCCCTGCGCTCCATGGAGTCGGCTCCGGTGGATCGTCATGAGTCGCTGATGGATGGCGCCAGCCTGCTGCTCAAGACCGGACGCGACCCCTCCATGGGGACCCGCCTGCTGCGCAGATATCTAACCATTCCCGTGGAGGAAGGCCCCGCTTTTAAGGCGCATGAGATGCTTGGGCAGTTGCTTGAAAAACAGGGCGACAAGAAAGCTGCCGCTGAACAGTTTCGCGCTTCGCTTTCGCTGGCTCACAATTACACCCGTGCGCAGGAATCCCTGAAGCGCGTCGAGCGATGACGGAAAATCCCTTCGCCTTGCCCGCGAACATCATAGAATTCTCGTCTGGCCTCAGGGTTGACGATGCCATCTCTGCTGGACTCTTGAAAGGGACGCAATGAAAACCGCGTACCGAGCCTCGCGTTTTGTTGCCTGTGTGTTATCGCTTTTTCTGATATCGGCCCATGGTTTCGCCGCCGAACCGGTTCCGCTCAGGCGCATTGTCGAACTGGCTCTGCAGCACGCAACCGGCGCGGCCATTGCAGCCGCCGAGCAGGAGCGCGCGGCCGCCGGATATCGCGAATTGCGCAACAACTACATCCCCCAACTCTCGACCGGCGCGGGCCTCGGCTACTCCTACGGATTTCCCCTGGCGCTGGAAGGCCAGGCGCCGTCCCTGTTTAATATCAACGCGCAATCTGCACTGCTGAATCCCTCTCTGCGCGATTTCATGAAAGCCGCTCAGGCCGACTCCACCGTGGCCACTCTGAATAGTAAAGATGTCCGCAATCAGGTCATTCAGGATGCAGTGCTGAGTTACGCCGAACTGGCCAAGTGGCAACAACTCCTGTCGCGTTTGCGGGAGACTGCCTCGGATGCGAACAAGATGCAGGCCGCCGTCGCCGAACGCGTGAAAGAAGGAGTCGACAGCGACCTGGATGGCGCGCGCGCCCAACTCTCCGCCGCCCGCATTCGATTTCGCATCGCACAGGCGCAGGGCGCGGCAGACGTGTTGCGCGAACATCTGTCCAAACTGACGGGCTTGCCTGCCGCCGATATTCAAGCCGATCCTGACTCAATCCCGGCTCCGCAACCTTTGCCAGCGGACGATGCCAAGCCAGACGTGGCCGTGAATCCGTCCGTTGAGGCCGCCGTGGAACATGCACGCGCCCAATTCCTGCGGGCGCAGGGAGAGCACAAATCGCTTTGGCCGACCTTCGATTTCGCCGCGCAGTATGCCTTGCTCTCGCGCTTCAATAACTTCCAGCACTATTACATTCCGGAAGCCACCTGCGTCACCAGCATCGGCACGTTCCTCTGCCCCGGCGGCGGATTTCAGCAGAACAACGCGACCGTTGGGGTCAGCATTCGATTCCCTTTCTTCAATCCGTCGCAGCGCGCCCGCGCCCAGGCGGCAGACGCGGACGCAGTGAAGGCATCGAAGCAGGCGGAAGCCGCTCGCAACCAGGTCTCAGAGCAAACCCTGCGCCTGCGCAGGGCAGTGGCCCAGGCTTTGGCAGCGCGCGACGTCGCTCAGCTTGAATTCGAAATCGCGCAGAAGACGGTGGCGGCAGTCCAGACCCGCATGGATGCCGGCACCGCCAATCTGCACGACCTCGACGATGCCCGCTCCCAGGCCAGCGAGCGCTTCATTGCCCTGCAGGATTCCATCTTCGAATTGCAGCGAGCTCAGGTGGGACTGCTGCGTACGACCGGAGATCTGGAGATGTGGGCGGTGGGCAGTCAGAAATAAGAGGAGAAACCAAGGACACTAGCCGCGCGTTCCTGCTCCGCGCTCGCTTTACAACTTGCCTCGAAGGCTCTTCACCACCTGCCGAATCGCCTTTTCGTTCCGCCGATACCAGCGCCACTGTCCCTGCTTCGTCGCTTCCACCAGCCCCGCCTTGATCAGGATGGCCATGTGATGAGAAATCGTTGGCTGTGACAGCCGCACACGCTCTTCGATATCTCCCGCGCACAGGCACGCGGCGGGCGCATTCGGCCCGCTTGTCGAAGCCTTCCCATTCGGCCCTTCCCGCAGAGCCTGCAGAATACGCCGCCGGGTTGGGTCGGCAATGGCATGCAGCGCGCGGTCGAGAGTCGAATCGGATGACATGACAGAACTAGGAATAGCGCGAGACCGCAGGAGTGTCAATGAAACTCGTTCCTTCGCCGGTCGCCTGGTGCTGCTCCCGCGCGGAGCTTGAACCGACAGCCTATTTCTTCAGGATCGGGCTGTAGCCATCTCCCGTCAGGCGCGTGCGCATGCTCTCCGCCTCTTTGATGTCGGAGAACGGCCCCACTTGCACACGAAACAACTTGTCCGGGGTCGGCGCGGCCACAAACGCCGGGTACTCCTTCTTCTTCAGTGCCTCAACCAGCGCGTCAGCGTCTTCCTGCTTGCTGACGGCTGCTACCTGCACGAAGTAACCTGCAGCCGAGGGCAGCGTCGCATTGGAATCCGGAGTGCTCGCGTTTGAGCTTTGAGCGGAAGTCGTATTCGTTGGCGTCGAGCCCGCCTTTGTCGTCTCGGCCGGAGGCGTTAGTTCCGGGTTGGCATCTTTCTGCTCGACGGCTTTGTAGAAGGTCATGGGCGGAGCCGTGCTTCCGCCGCTCGCCTTCTGCGAACCGGAGGTCGTCTGCGGCACTGTCGGACTGGCGGCCGCCATGGTCGGCTCCGACTTCTTGCCCAGCGAATATCCCAGGGCGAAGAACAGCGCGCAGATGGCAACCAGTCCGAAGAAGAGGAACAGGAGCTTCCCGGTCCCCAGCGTAATTTCCGTATCCTGTGACGAAGCCATGGCTCACTCCAGTGTGGCGCGGACACTCGTAGCCGCGAACTACAGAAGTCGGCAATCCCGCATGCTCTCTCTAAGCCCGTCTTGCTAAGCCGTCTTGGCCGGCGCGGAATCGTCTCCCGTCTTGCCCAGCAATTTCTGCAGGCCGGAGAAAAAGTCGACCGGCACCGGGAAGATCACCGTCGTATTCTTCTCCACTCCGATTTCGGTCAAGGTCTGCAGGTAACGTAACTGCACGCTGACCGGTTCCGTAGCCAGCAGGTGCGCCGCGTCCACCAGTCTCTGTGCCGCCGAGAATTCGCCTTCGGCGTGAATAATCTTCGACCGCTTTTCGCGCTCGGCCTCGGCCTGCTTGGCCATGGCGCGCAGCATCGTCTCCGGCATGTCGACCTGCTTTACTTCGACGTTCGTGACTTTCACGCCCCACGGCGAAGTGTGCGTGTCGAGAATGCTCTGCAGCCGCAGATTGATCTTTTCCCGGTGCGACAACAACTCGTCGAGTTCCTGCTCGCCCAGCACCGACCGCAGCGTGGTCTGCGCGAACTGCGAGGTCTGATAGACGTAGTTCGAGACCTCCACTACGGCCTTATTCGGATCGATCACGCGCAAGAAGATGACCGCGTTCACCTTCAGGGTAACGTTGTCGCGCGTGATGATGTCCTGCGCCGGCACTTCCAGCGCTTCCTGCCGCAACGATACGCGCACAATGCGATCGATGGGCGCAAAGACCAGCGTCACGCCCGGGCCCTTCGCGTGCGACAGTAGACGTCCCAGACGGAAGATTACGCCGCGTTCATATTCCGCCAGAATTTTGATGGAGCTGAGAATGTAGATGATGACAACCACGATCACAATGGTCGTGAACCCGCCAAACAATTCCATGTTGCCTCCACGCAGAAGCGCACAAACGCTCCTCACGCGGATTGTATAGCAGCGAGCCGCCAGTGGCGTGCAAATCGCGCCGGGCAGAGTTGCTTGGCTTGATGCGCCGCACGGTTGTCGCCTGACTGTTGTCATCCTGAGCGAAGCGAAGGACCTCTGCACTCTGTCGCCCGGCGGTATAGAAGAGACTGCGTAGATTCTTCGGCGCAGAGATCGCGCCTCAGGGCGACAGGAACCGCAGGACTCTACGACCCGGCCTTGGCCACGATCCGCGTCGCGTCCACATTGATGTCGCGCTGCACTTCCATCTCGAGGGAGGTACCGACCTCCAGCCGAAGTTCCGGACCGTGCTTCAACAGCGCCCAGGCGACACCCGCCCCAATGCCAGCCAGTCCGCCGTAGCGTGCTCCGTTCAAGCCCCCGGCCGCCACTCCGGCAATGCTGCCCACCGTACCGCCGACCGCTGCGCCTTTGGCGGCATCTTCGATGCGCTTGCCGGTGTCCTTGTCCTGCTTAATGGTTCCCTCTTTATCCGTGACCGTGTTGCTCTCCGCTCCCGGCGTATTCTCCACCGACGCCGGCAGCATCACGGTGTAGCCAGAGGGGAAAATCATGGTCGTGAAGTGGATCAAAAGCTCGGCCCTCTTGCCCGCTGCCCGACCGGCGCGTTCGGCGTGAGAGATCTTGCCCTGGATGTACGTCCCAGCCGGCACCAGAACATGCTCGTTCAACACGAACGGGAACGTCGTCTGCGCATAGATCGGATCGCCTTCGCGCGCGTTTTTGGTGGAAATCGCCTGTGCGAGGCTCAGCGGGATTTTCGAGCCTGCCGGAATCACCAGGGTATTCGGATCGGGCTTGGGGGCCGAAACCGTCTCTCCGGCCGTCGCAGGACTCGCGCTTGCAGCCTGTGCTGCAGGCTTTGCGGCGTCGGCCGCTTGTGCCACTGCCATCCCTGAAAGCAGCAAAACTGTGCAGATCGCGCGCATCCCGCACCTCCAAACTCCTGTCGATTAGCCCCAAGCTTACTACGGCTTAGCGGCTAAGATGCCGCATTTCGGAGAGAAGGTTATCTGGTAACTCCAACCACCGCATGTTCCAGGATCATTTCGCACCCGACTCCAGCTTTTCCACCTTTTCCCGAGCCTGCTTTTCGATCGCCGCTTTGAACTCCGCATTGTTCGTGTCGCCGGGTAGCAACTCCAGGCACTTCTCCTCGGCCTTGAGCGCAAGGTCGTTCTTCCCCGCCGCCAGGTATCCATCGCTCAGGCTGTCATAGGTGTTTGCCGAGGCTGGGTACGCCTCGGTGTTCAGCAGGAACAACTGAATGGCGTCGTCATTCTGATGCTTCTGGAGAAGATCGTAGCCGAGGAGATTGATGGGCACCTCAGGGAATACCTCCACCTTCGGATCTCTCTTGTGAGCGTCATGGAAGATCTGCGCTGCCCTGGCTACACCGCCGGGTTGATTCGCGAAGGTCCAAAAGTCGGAAGCTTGCGTCTTTCTAGGCGTGAGTTTTCCAGTCTGCGGATTCTGCAGGACGGCGGCTAGGAATCCAGCGATCTGATGAACAAGCTCCGGATGCGGTCCGAAAATCTCGGTTCCATGCTTACCGTCGGCAAAGCCGGAGAATTTGCTGCGCGGGTTCTCCGAGAGCTCGGCGTACCACTTCATCAGCTGCAAAGTCGCGGGATTAAATTCGTCATCCGCGGCGCCGGCCGTGAAGATCGGGATTTCGGGGTGCTGAAAGAGAAAGTTCGCGCCGGCCACGTCCGTAGCACCCGCCAACAGGACGAGCGCCTTCAGATCCCGATGTCGCTCCGCCACACCGATGGCATTCCCAACGCCGCAACTACCACCGCCCGCCGCGATCCGCGTCTTATCCACTCCGGGTTGCGCGATCAAGAACTGATAAGCCGCCTCGAAGTCTCCCGGCCATTTCTCCGCCAATGCCTGCCGCGCTTCCGGTCCCGCTTCAAACCTCGGCCCGCCGCTTTCACCGAACCCGCGATTGTCCAGGGTGAGAACATGAATTCCCTTCTCGCTCAGTTCTCGCGCCACCGGTTCCCACGACTTACGAACCGTGTTGCACATGTGCAGCAGGATCACTCCCGGTCCAGGCTTCGCTGCCGCAAAGTAGGTCGCGCGCAGCTTCACGCCGTCGGGAGCGCCGATGTCGAGATCCTTTGGGGTTGGTGTTTGCGAAAGCGACACCAGAGAACTGCCCAGGAGGAAGAAAGCAAAGGGCACGCGGAACATGGGACCTCCTCGCGGAAGGTTAGCGGTTGTGAATTGAGAAACGCCGGGACATGTCTTACAACTCGCGGAAGATACTACCTCATTTGTAGATCAAATACTTCTCTCTGATCTTCCCAAACGTCTCCAGTCCTTCCATCCAGTCCTGCGCAATGCGTCGTGGGTCTTGCCCGGATACCAGAGCATCGTAGGCAGTCTGACTCAGCAGCAATCCCTGCATCTTGTCGATCTGGAAGTTCGACTCATACAGCTTGTGCAGCGCCGCCGCCAACTCAATTCCTAACTCCGGCGCGTCGAATCCGTTGCGGTCCGTCAGGATGATATTCACACCCTGGCACACTTGACTGCTATAGACGCTGCTTGTGGGCGTGAACGTCACGGGAACGAAGCGGACGCCGCCGATGCCTCGTCCATTCAGATAGGCTGCCAGTTCCCGGCTCTTGATCCACGGCGCACCGACCACCTCAAATGGAGTGTCCGTCCCTCGCCCCACAGATATGTTCGTTCCTTCAATCAACCCGACGCCAGGATACAGAGCGGCCTCGGTTACACTGCGCAGATTTGGCGACGGATTCACCCATGCCAGCCCTGTCGAGTCGAACCAGTCGCCGCGTTGCCATCCATCCATCGGGACGACCGTCAGCTTGGCATTGATGCCACGCTCGGCATTGAACATCTTTGCCAGTTCACCCATCGTCATCCCATGGCGCACCGGCACGGTCCAGTAATTCGTGAAGCTCTCGTGCCCCGCATCCGAAACCGGCCCTTGCACAAACGACCCGTTAATCGGATTCGGACGATCCAGCACGATCAGTTCAATCCCGGCCTTGGCTGTGGCTTCCAGAAAATACCCCAGCGTGGTTTCGTAGGTATAAAAGCGCGCGCCTGCATCCTGAATGTCGAAGACGACCGCGTCCAACGTCTTGAGCACGTCCGGCGATGGCCGCCGCGCCGCGTCCGACCCGCCATAGACGCTATAGACCGGAATCCCGGTCGCCGCGTCCACCGAGTTCCCCACGTTCGTGGTGTCGAGCGTTCCTGTAACGCCGTGCTCCGGACTGAAAATCGCCTCCAGGGAAACTCCCGGTGCCTGAGCCAGTGCATCGATGGTCCGTTGTCCTGCACCGTCGAAGCCCGTTTGGTTCGTCACCAGCCCGATGTGTTTCCGGGTCCCCGGGGTCTGGCCATCTGCAGGCTTCAAGAGATCGAATCCATGTTCTTCCAGGACGTCGATGCCCGTCTTTACCGATCCGTTACGAGAACTCATGCGCCGCGCCGCGCTCAGCGCCTCGTTATAGCCAGTCACGCTTTTGCCCCGCAGGGCGTCTTTCTCTGTGGCTGTCAGATTCAGCGCTGCCGCTACTTCGGTCGCGACCTTGGACCGCAGCCCGATCGCATTTCCCTTCCCGCGCGGATGCACGGCATTCGTCAGCAGAATAATGTAGGTCTGCGTGGTCGGATCAATCCACAACGAAGTACCGGTAAATCCCGTATGCCCGTAGGAACCCACCGGCAGCAGGTCGCCGCGATTCGACGAGAACGGAGAGTCGATATCCCAGCCAAACCCGCGCAAAACCGGCGCCGACGGCGGCGTTTCCGGCTGGGTCATTTTCGCCACCGTGACCGCCGACAGGATTCCCCCACCGCCGTTAAGCAGAGCCTGCGCGAACTTCGACAGATCGTCGACCGTCGAAAACAATCCCGCATGTCCCGCGACTCCACCCATCCGCCGCGCTGTCGGATCGTGCACCACCCCGCGCAGCATCTTTTCGTTCTCGTCGTACTGCGTAGGCGCGATCTTCGGTCGCCACGCTGCCGGCGGTACATACCGCGTATGCGTCATCCCTAGCGGCGCGAAGATATGTTTCGTCGTGTACGCGTCCAGCGTCTCGCCGGAAACCTTTTCGACCAGCGCTCCCAGAACAATGAAATTAATGTCGCTGTAAACGAAAGCCGATCCCGGTATCTGCGCCGGTGTCTCGGCGTATGCCATGCGATAGGCGGTGTCCTTGCCTTCCCATGGAGTCTTCAAGTCGAGGTCTGGCTCGAGCCCCGAATAATGAATCAGCAATTGCCGCACCGTGATGTCGTCTTTGCCATTCGGCGCGAACTCGGGCAGGTATTTCGCCACCGGATCGTTCATGCGCACCTTGCCCAGTTCCACCAGTTGCATCACCGCGGTGGTCGTAGCCACCGCTTTGGTCAACGACGCCAGATCGAAAACTGTGTCGAGCGTCATTACTTCCTGACGCGGCTCAAGCGCGCGCTTTCCGTATGCCTTGCGATAGACCACCGCGCCGTTGTGCCCGACCACGAGCACCGCGCCGGGAATGTTGCCGTCGGTGATCGCTTGCTGAATGATCCCGTCGACCGATGCCAATCGCACCGCCGCGGACGGAGCCGGAGATTTGCCGGCGGAGACGTCCGCCGCGAACGATGCCGTGCTGCAAGCCAGGACAATCGCAATCGCGAAAATGGAGAAACAATTCAGAAAGCGTCGCATCTCAGTCAATATTTGCCCGTATTCGGTAAGTGCACGGCTCCCCATAACCCTATTCGCACGACTCAAGAAACTCAATCGGCACGAACCTCCTCTGCCATATGATGAATCGGTCCATGAACCAGGAACCGCATGCGCCCCCGATTCGCGCCCTTGAGTCGGACTACAAGAATCAGCACCGTGTTTCTGAGTCCTCCTTCTCCATTTTGCGTCAGGCGATACGGGAACATGCTTTCCCAGCCGCGTCCGTCGCGATCACGCATCGGGGGAAGCTCATTGGTCTGGAAGCGTTCGGATCGTTCACCTGCGATGCCGATTCTGCCCGAGCTTCAACCGAAACTCTGTTCGACGTAGCGTCCCTCACAAAGCCCGTTGCTACCGCGACCATGGCGGCCATCCTCTACGAGCGCGGTCTGTTGGAACTCGATGCTCCCGTCGTCAGAGTCCTTCCTGAATTCCTGATTGATTCCTGTGGCGAGCCAGACCCGCGCCGTCACGAAGTCACGTTTCGCTTGCTGCTCGCGCACTCCTCGGGCCTTCCCGCGTATGAAAAGCTTTTTCTGAGGGCGCGCACCCGCGAGGAATTGTTGATCGGTGCTCTCACTACTCCGCTCACCGCTAACCCCGCAACCCGCGCCGAATACAGTGACGTCGGATTCATCGTGCTGGGTGCGGCGTTGGAACGCATCGCGGAGGAACCTCTCGACTCGTTCTGCCAGCGCGAGATCTTCGGTCCACTCGGCATGGCGCATACAACGTTTCGACCGCCTGAGGAGATGCGCACTCAAATTCCGCCTACCGCTGACGAGCGAACCGGCTTTCGCCGCCGTATCATCCAGGGCGAAGTCCAGGATGAGAATGCCAGCGTTCTGGGCGGCGTCTCCGGACATGCAGGCCTGTTCTCAACGGCCGAGGATCTGGCCCGCTTTGCGCACTTCATGATCCAGTGTGGCGCGGACACTCCTGTCCGCGACCTGCCGACAGAACCGACCCAGTCAGAGTTTGAGCGAAACACGGTGCGGAAGATCCTCCGCCCCGAGACCATCCGATTGTTCACCCAGCGCGAGTCGGTTCCCACCGGCACTTTTCGCACTCTGGGCTGGGACACTCCTTCGCCCCCATCCCAGTCCGGCCAACATTTCGGTCCTCGTTCCTACGGCCACCTCGGCTACACAGGAACTTCGTTGTGGATTGACCCGGATCACGAACTCTCGATCACTTTGCTGACGAACCGAACCTGGCCGGACTGTTCCAATCAAGCCATCAAGCAGATCCGCCCAGGATTTCACGACGCTGTGATCGAAGCCCTGACCGCAAATCCATAGTGGGTTTCCTCTGTGTGCCTCCGTGCCCCCTGTGGTGAGTGTGGCGCCTGGCCGAGATTCCCGCGAGTCTTGCTGTAGACTGTCCGGCTTGAGTGTTTCAACTTTGAAAGGCCCGCTCTTGTCCCGAACCCGCAAATCGTCCGCCGATCTCCGCTCCCTCCGCACCGAGCAACTAAACCCCGCCGCGCGCGACCTTGACCGCAAGTCCGCGCTCGAAATCGTCAGAATCATCAATCGGGAAGATGCCAAAGTTGCCGCCGCCGTGCGGCGCGCGCTGCCGCAGATCGCCCGCTCGGTCGACATGGTGGCGGACTGTATCCGCGCGGGCGGTCGCCTCATCTACATCGGAGCCGGAACCAGCGGACGTCTAGGCGCCCTCGACGCTTCCGAGATTCCACCCACGTTCAACCTGAACCCACACACCGTGCAGTATGTGATGGCTGGGGGCCCCAGGGCGCTGGGCGCATCCACCGAAGCGAGCGAAGACGACACCCGCCTCGCAGTCGCCGAAATGAAGAAGCGCAAACCCGGCAAGCGCGACGTGGTGCTCGGCATTGCATCGAGCGGACGCACTCCGTTTACCATTGCGGCCGTGGAGTATGCCCGCCGCCGCGGAGCGAAGGCGATCGCCCTCACGTGCAATTCGAACTCGCCGCTGGAGCGCGCTGCCGACTTTGCGATCGTCACCGAAGTCGGCCCGGAAGTTCTGGCCGGATCGTCCCGCATGAAGGCCGGCACCGCTCACAAGATGGTACTGAATATGATCTCGACCGGCGCCATGGTGCGCCTCGGGTACGTCTATGGCGACTTGATGGTCAACGTCTGGCCAAAGAACGAAAAACTGATTCAACGAGCGATCCGTATCCTGGAGCAGGCGACAGGCGCGGATTCCGAAACTGCCTCCGCCGCGTTGAAGGCCAGCGGCAATCGCACCCCGGTCGCACTGGCGATGCTGGCCGCCGAGGTGACTCGCGCCCAGGCCACAACCGCGCTGAAAAAATCCCAGGGCCACATGCGCCAGGCAATTGCGATTGCCAAGGGCTGAGGCGATTGAACCCCACAAAAGTTCCGGGGCAGCCCGGTGAACACACTTCACCCCGCTGCTCGGTTTCAATCAGACCCCGTTTTCGAAGCGGCTGGCTACACCTTGCTTGCCGCCGCCTCCTTCGCCAGCAGTCTCTGGGCCTGGCGATCGCCGCTACTCGCCTCCTTCGCCGTCTGTGCTGGTGTCTCCAGCGTTTCCCGCAAGGCTGCCTGGGCGGCGGTGCTGATCTGAACCGTATCCGTCACCGGCTGAGCGGTGGACTGGGGTTGCGCTTTAGGCAGGCTCTGAGCCGCAGAGTTGGCCGCAGGCTGGGCCTGACTTGCGCTCGCAAGCTTCAAACTTTCGTGGGCCGCACTGGTGATAGCAGAGATCATCTTGGGAGGTCCTTCGTGCCTCAATCTCGCTATCGGCTCCTCCGCCGAGAGCATTACAACGTCTTCCCTTTAATCCTCTAATCTGGTATCCCAATCGTTTCCTTTGTGTCCCTCTGTGCCCCCCGTGTTGAAGGCTTTTTTGCCCTGCGCCGTCCCCTATCCGCCGCCCGTGCCTTCCCGATTACCCATCCCAGTCTCCATTCCCCGCTAGAATACTGAGTACTCAGGATTCACTCATGGATAAATTTGTCATTCGCGGTGGCGAGCCCCTGCTCGGCACGGTGCGCGTCAGTGGCGCCAAGAACGCCGCGCTTCCCTGCATGGCGGCGGCGCTGCTCACCGATCAGCCGGTCATCCTCGAAAACATTCCCCAGGTTCGCGACATTCAGACCACCCGCAACCTGATCGCCGCCATGGGCGCCGAAGTCGAACTCGGCTTCGGACGCGCTCATCACCGCACGACCATCCACTGCGAAAAACTTGCCGCGCCTGAAGCCAGTTATGAGTTGGTCAAGACCATGCGCGCGTCGACGCTGGTCTTAGGCCCCCTGGTCGCGCGCTGTGGACGAGCCCGCGTTTCTCTTCCCGGAGGCTGCGCCATCGGCGCGCGTCCGATCGATCTGCACATCAAAGGACTCGAACAACTGGGTGCGAAGATCACGCAGGAGCACGGCTACGTCGAAGCCCGCGCCGATCGCCTCAAGGGCGCGGAGATCGTCTTCGACAAAATCACGGTCACCGGCACGGAAGATCTTCTGATGGCCGCCACGCTGGCCGACGGCGAAACCGTCCTGCAGAATTGCGCTCGCGAGCCGGAAGTCACCGATCTCGCCTCCCTGCTCAACCAAATGGGAGCCAAGATCGAAGGAGCAGGCACGCCCACGATTCGCGTCAAAGGCGTGAGTAAGTTGAAAGGCGCGAAGCATCGCATTATTCCCGACCGCATTGAAGCTGGCACATTCATCATTGCCGGCGCGATGACCGGAGGCGATCTCAACGTTGCCGGATGCGATCCTTCCCATCTCGGCGCGCTGCTCGGCAAACTCCACGAAGTTGGCGTGAAGACGAAAACGAGCGACGATTCCGTCCGCGTGATGGGCGACAATCCTTTCACCGCTGCCGACATGTCGACCGAAGAGCATCCCGGCTTCCCCACCGACTGCCAGGCGCAATACATGGCGCTGGTCACGCAGGCCGAAGGCACGTCGGTGATCACGGAAAATATTTTCGAGAACCGCTTCATGCACGCGCTCGAACTGGTGCGCATGGGAGCCAATATCAAAATCGAAGGCCGCCGCGCCGTGGTTCGTGGGAAGACGCCGCTGAGCGCCGCCGCCGTGCTGGCCAGCGATCTGCGCGCTTCGGCGTCGCTGGTTCTTGCCGCGTTAGTCGCAGACGGCGAGACCATCATCGACCGCGTCTACCATATCGACCGCGGCTACGAGCACATCGAAGAGAAGTTGAAAGACGTCGGCGCGCAAATCAAGCGCATCGGAGAGATGTTCCCGAAGAAGGCCAGCGCCGCAAAGTAACTGCGCCAAGTGTGGACGCGGGTTCTGAAAAAACTAAGTGATGGTAAGGGTCAACGCGCTACTGGTTCCGCCGCTGCTGCAGCCCAGATAGCCGGAGTTCCCACTCGGCGTATTCACCGTCACGCTGGCGGTTCCCGGGCCGGAGATCAAAGCAGAAGTGATCGTCACTTGCATTTCCTCACTGCTGGTGACCGTCGTGGGTAGCGTTGTGCCGTTGATGATCACAACCGAGGACGAGACAAATCTCTTACCCGTCACCGTGAGGAGAAAACCCTGCTGCACCTGGGCGAACGTGATCGTACTTGCCGAAAGCGTGCCGATGACCGGAGCCGGCCGCGCACTTCCGCACAACGGATTGAGCGCGTTGCAACCCGGAAGTAGCAACAAAACGAGCACAATAGCCCACAGAGACCGCGGAACGGGAAACGCTTGATCCCTGGAAAGAGATTTGGCACGATTAATCGCCGGTTGTTTCGCAAACGCTGCTGGATATATCAAAAAGGAACCGCCTCCAACTCTGCGACGGCATGAGTTGCCTCGGGTTGTGGTTTGATTCTACGTGGCGACGAGGCAAACATCTCATCTCGAGCAATATCTGCGTGACCGAGGTAATCGGGAGGCTACACTCCCGCTGAACGAGCGGCGACACTCTCAGATGGACAAAAATCTTAGTTCCCTGGCGTGCCCCTCCAATGCTGCCGGACGAAATTGTTGAGTGCGGAACGATCGCGAAACGCCTCGGTGCCACCTTCTTTGGTCGTGGAATAGGCTCCAACCACATTTGCATAGGCCAGGCAGTCCTCAAGTTTCGCGCCTGTCAAGAACTGGTGGATGAACCCGGCGGCGAAACTGTCTCCGGCGCCAACATCATCCACGGTCTTCACGCTCGGCGGCATGAGGCTGTATTGTTCCTGCCCGGACCGGCAAATGGCTGCGGAAGCGCCGCGTTTCACAACTACAATCTTCGCCAGTCCCGCCAGCAGATTGATCGCTTGCGAAAGATCCTCGGTGCGGGCGGCCTTCTTCGCTTCACGATCATTGGGGAAAAAAATATCTACGTGCTTGAGAACTTCCAGCAGATCGCGGTCCCACTTGTTCTCGGGATCGTCATTGGTATCGAGAGACGTTGACAGGCCGGCCGCCTTCGCCTGACGGAAGACATCCAAGATTCTGGGCCGCAGCGCGCGATGCAGGAAGAACGATGAAACGTGCAGATGCCGCGCCGACTTCACGTATGCCATGTCAATGTCCGAATACTGCATTTCAAACATCGTGCCGGGATACGTCAAGATGTACCGCTGCTGCAAATAGGGCAGGATGACGGTCACCCCCGTAGCCGTACGGCCCGTTCCCTGCTTTACCCGGCTTACTTCGACCCCGGCTGCGGACAGTCTCTCCAGAGCCATCTTCCCAAGAGCGTCACCACCCGTTTTCGAAACGAAACCAACCTTGCTCCCCAGCATGGCCAAGTTGTGGGCACAAATCGCGGAGGAACTGCCCAAGGTAAGCGCCAGGCCGTTGGCCAGCAGTTCCCTGTCCAAGACAAGTTCCTTTGGCAGACCGTAGAGGATCAGGTCCAGATTGATTTCACCAACCACGCATACGTCCAATGTCGGCATATTTCTCCTGTGCTCGCTGCCTGGCAATCGGCCACCGCACGAGCAGTCTCGCGCTATTCTTCGGCCTGCTGCGTATTCCTGAACACTCGGAATACCAACGGGTTCTTGCGCGGTACTGCCTTCGCTCGAACCCTGGTAAGGCAATCTTAGGGGCACAAGGTGTTCTTCGCCATTGACTTTGCTGGAGCAGGTCTCCGAAGCCCATTTCATTTGCCTCGGAGATCGCTGCAAAAGATTCTCGTTTTCAGCGCTCCCTTTGACCTGGACATTTGATCTGGACAAATGACGGGAGCGACGAGGAGTCCAGAGTTCCTACTCCCGCGTCAGCCTCACAATCACCTCCCGACGCTGCGGATACTCTCGCATCAACTCCTCCCGCTGCCCCATCTCAAAATCCGCGAAATCAAATCCCGGAGCGACCGTACACCCTACCAGCGCAAACGTCCCCGGAGCGCGCAGCCGCGAGCCGAACCAGCATCCTGCCTTCACCACCGCCTGAAATACTTCCGCTGCATCCGGATCGCTCCCGAGCAGAATCTCCGAATACTTCCCGTCTGCTTCGATCACACTCACTACCAGAGTCCCGCCCGCGTAGAAGTGCCACATCTCATCCGAGCGCAGCCGGTGAAGCGCCGAGAAGTCCTCGCCCTCCAGCAAAAAATAGATCCCCGTCGAGGCCGCCCGTGGTCCCGAATACACCGGCAGCGCTGCCTGATCGATGACCAACTCTGATTTGTAGGTTTGCCGGAAGTAGCCACCCTCCGGATGCGGCTCAAGCCCCAACTTCTCAATCCAATCCTTCGCCGATCGCGCCAATCGTTCCTCCTCTGTGTTCCCCTGTGTCCTCTGTGGTGGAAGCTCTTTGCCGGTGAATCCCGAAACGTTTTCGCGCCCCTACGCACTATCCCGCTGAGCAGGATTAAGGACTATCCATACCCGGCCCACCGATCATCGCCAACTCGCAGCCTGAAAAGCGCGGTGAACTCCCACCTCCCAGGTACACCAGCCTCGATGCGGAAAGCCCCGCCCCTGCAACCTCTGCAGGGGTGGGGAGCAAGCCCGTCGTCCCTCGCTACGTTTACAGCAATTTCTGGCGTCGGAAAAAGGCGTTGCTTTTCGTCTCGTTGCAGAAATCGCATCTCGACGCTTGCTAAACCATGCAGGGAACCATGTTTCCCTGCCGACAGAGCGAAGTTTGGCATCGACCTCGGGGTTCTGCCCGTCGCCCGCGCTAAGCGCCTGTATTTTCAACAACGCGGATTTCAGGCGAACCCGCCTTGAAACCTGGCAGCGGTGCAGTCTGAGGACAGGGCCAGCTTGGGCGTCATCCTGAACGAAGCCGTTCTTCCGGCGTAGTGAAGGATCTCCCGCTCTCCTGCTTGATGGGCTCAGGAGATCCCTCGGCCCGCTGGTGAAAACGCGGGCGCTTCGGGATGAAGCGTAATAGGAATTCATTCTGCACCACTCCAGAAATCCTCCTCCGCTTTACACCCTCGCTCCGCGCGTGATAACCTCAATAGCGACATAAGGATAAAACGAATCTAGAACAGGAGTGCACCAGTTAGTGTTAGCCAGAGAGCATAAGAAATCCCTCATTGACCAGTACGGCACGCATGCAAGCGATACCGGCAGCCCGGAAGTTCAGATCGCTCTGCTGAGTGAGCGCATTGGCCAGTTGACGGAGCACTTCAAGACGCACCAGAAAGACCACGGCTCACGCCGCGGGCTTCTCATGCTGGTCAGCAAGCGGCGTCGCTTGCTCGACTACCTCAAGAAATACGATTCCGAGCGCTACAAGACGGTCATTACCAAACTCGGCATCCGCAAGTAGCGACTTGGTCCGGGGTCAGTCCTGAGTCTCCCAGCCTCCACGTGAGTGCGGGTTTTTCTCAACGCAGTGCCCCGGGATATTTCTCAAGAACCGCCTCCCTTCGAGCCGGTCTAAGTTGAGGAAGTCCAGCATTGAAGAACTTTCCATCCGTGCGTTTTCTAAGCGCTACGCGTAGACCCAACCGCAGGTCCACAGGTGACGTGTCGCACCCGCCTGCCCATCGCTCATGGCTCACAGCTCAGAGCTCTCAAAGGATCAAATTATGAAACCAGAACCAACCACAGTGACCGTCGACCTCGCCGGCGGAAAGAAGATCTCTTTTGAAACCGGAAAACTAGCCAAGCAGGCGCACGGCGCCGCCGTGGTTCGCCTCGGCGAAAATGTTGTGCTCGCCACTGCCACTTCCAACGCCGATCCGCGCGAGGGAGTCGATTTCTTCCCTCTCACCGTGGACTACCGCGAATACACCTACGCCGGCGGACGTTTTCCCGGCGGCTTCATCAAGCGCGAAGGCCGCATGAGTGAGAAAGAGGTCCTCACCAGCCGCCAGATCGATCGTCCGGTGCGTCCGTTGTTCGCCGAAGGCTTCCGCTGCGAGACTCAGGTCATCGCGTTTGTGCTGTCGGCCGATAGTGAAAACGATCCCGACGTCTGCGGCATCAATGCTGCCTCGGCTGCCCTGACGATCTCCGACATTCCCTTCCTCGGTCCGATTGGCGCGGTGCGCGTCGGCATGAGCGACGGCAAGTTCGTGGTGAACCCTACCTACAACGAGATGCGCGAGAGCCTGGTCAACATCATGGTCGTCGGCACCAGCGAAGGCATCGTGATGATCGAATCCGGCGCCAAGGAAGTGCCTGAAGAAACGGTGGTTGACGCCATCGAGTTCGGCCACGCTGAGATCAAGAAGATCTGCGCCGGCATCAACGAACTGCGTTCCAAGGCCGGCAAGCCGAAGCGCACCGTCGCACCGCCGCAATTCGATCAGGCCTACTACGACGGCTTGAATGGCAAGGTTGGAGCCGAACTCTCCGACGCGCTCGACACCAAGAAGCATCCCAAGGCCACAAGCTACACCCTGGTCAAAGAAATCAAGAAGAAGCTGCAGGCGGAGCTGCCCGCCGACGACGAAGTCGCGAAAAAGAAGCTCGATCATTACTACGAGACGTTGCGCGAGCGCATCTTCCGCGAGCAGGTCATCGATCACAAGCGCCGCCCCGATGCCCGCGCTTTCGACGAAGTTCGCGACATCTGGATCGAAGCCGGCATTCTGCCCCGAACCCACGGCAGCGCGGTCTTCACCCGCGGTGAAACCCAGGCGCTGGTCACCACGACCTTAGGCACCAGCGACGACATGCAGCGGCTCGAAGGCTTCGAAGGCGAGGCCAAGAAGCGCTTCATGCTGCACTACAATTTCCCGCCGTTTTCCGTTGGTGAGGTTGGATTTATGCGTGGCGCCGGACGCCGCGAAATCGGCCACGGCGCACTGGCAGAGCGCGCTCTTTCGGCCGTCCTGCCCACCGAAGAGAAGTGGCCCTACGCGATGCGCGTCGTCTCTGACATCCTGGAATCCAACGGATCGTCTTCCATGGCAACCGTCTGCGGCGCTTCCCTGTCGCTGATGGACGCCGGCGTTCCGCTCAAGGCGCCAGTCGCTGGTGTGGCGATGGGTTTGGTGAAGGAAGGGGATGACTACGCCATCCTGACCGACATCGCGGGCGCGGAAGATCACTACGGCGACATGGACTTCAAAGTTGCCGGCACTAAGGATGGCATCACCGCGCTACAGATGGACATCAAGGTCATCGGCATCACCCCGCAGATCATGCGTGAGGCGCTGGCCCAGGCCAAGCGCGGGCGGCTGCACATCCTCGGCAAGATGGAAGAAATCATCTCCACCGGACGCGAGAAGATTTCCGATTACGCGCCGCGTTTCTACACCGTCCAGATTCCAGTCGACAAGATTCGCGACCTGATCGGGCCGGGCGGCAAGATGATTCGCTCCATCGTCGAAGCCACCGGGGTGAAGATCGACGTGGAAGACTCCGGCATGGTGAAAGTCGCGTCCAGCGATCAGACCTCAGCAGCGAAGGCGCTGCAGATGATCGGCGACATTACCGCAACCGCCGAAGTGGGGAAGACCTACCTCGGCAAAGTTACGCGGCTGGCGGATTTCGGCGCATTCGTCGAAATCATCCCCGGCACCGACGGCCTGCTGCACATCAGCGAAGTCGCTGAGCATCGCATCGCCGACGTTCGTGACGAACTGAAGGAAGGCGACCAGGTGCTGGTGAAAGTGCTGGCCGTCGAAGGCAACCGCATCCGGCTCTCGCGCAAGGCCATCCTGAAGGAACAGCGCGCGAAAATGGGCGGCGGAGAAGCCCCGGCACACGCGCCTGCGGCAGAGAGCGAACCTGGCCCCGGCGGCTCACTCGTCATCGAAGGCGGCGGCGACTTCCCCGAGGAATCCGACGAGCCCAACTTCAACCGCGAAGGCGCTCCGGCACACACCGCGAGTACCGGCGCACCCGGCGGCGATCGCGACCGCGGAGGTGACCGAGGTGGCGATCGCGGCGGGCGTGGTGGCCGCGGCGGACGTCCTGGTGGTGGCGGAGGACGTGGCCGCGGTCGCGGCGGCCGCGGCGGGCGTCCCGGCGGCGGTGGCGGCCACGGGGGCGGTCATGGCGGAGGACGCCACTAGCTCCTTCGCTGAAAATCAGTTTGAAGGAAACTCAAGGCCACGGTTCTCCGTGGCCTTTGTTTCTTAAGCCCTCTCCGGGGGCACTCCGAAATGCTTAACCTACCTCAAAGGAGTTCTGCGTGGACCGATTCGATCAAGAGCGCCGTTCCCTGCTGTTCACCTTGGGAGGTCTGGGCGTGAGCCAGATGTTGCCGCTCTCCGTCGTCCAGGCACAAGCCAGCGTGCCCCAGGGATTTGTGCTCGGTCCTGACGGCGGCGAACATCTGATTCACTTTCGCGATCACGGCAACATCTTCATCAAAGTTGGCGCGTCTCCAGGATCCAGCGCACTCGCGCTGGGGACACAGCAGGTGATGACCGGTTCCGGCATCCCTATCCACCGCCACCTCAAGATGGACGAAGCCTTTCTCGTGCTGGAAGGGAGCGGCACCGTGATCCTGAACGATGTGCGCCAGCCTTTTGAAAGAAGCGCGTCCATCTTCATCCCCAGAAACTCGTGGCATGGCTTTGAGAATCCCGATCATGAATTGCTGTTGCTCTGGGTGATGACTCCAGCAGGCTTGGATGGATTCTTCCGCGAAACCTGCAGCCCGCCCGGTGCGCCGCCAAAGCAACTGACGCGCGAGCAGATCCGCGCCATCGCGTTGCAATACGGTACGGAATTCCGATAATCAAGGTCAGAGGTCATTTCCGCCCGCGGCCTTGACCGACTTCGCAGAACGGCGTACTCTCCGGTGGCAAATCTCAGGAGAGACTCATGGCCTTTCTCGCCGCTCTGTGGCTTCCCATCCTGCTCGCGTCGGTGATCGTCTTTGTCGCCAGTTCCATCATGCACATGGTGCTGCCCTATCACAAGGGCGACTACCGGGGATTTCCCGATGAAGACAAGGTACTGAGCGCACTGCGCGCCGCCAGCCTGACTCGCGGACTCTACATTTTTCCCTACTGCACGCAGGAGCAGATGAAGTCGCCCGAGATGCAAGAGAAATACCGCCAGGGCCCGGTCGGCATGATGACCGTATTCCCGAGCGGCCCCCCGGCGCTGCCCAAGTTTCTTGGCCTGTGGTTTGGTTTCTGCCTGCTGATCAGCTTTTTCGTTGCGTATCTGGCATGGCACACGCTCACGCCGGGCATTCACTATCTCGTGGTCTTTCGCGTTGTGGGTACGGCGGCATTTCTCGCTTACAGCATGGGCACGCTGTCGAATGGAATCTGGAAGGGCCAAACGCTGGGTTTTACCTTGAAGGAGTTCTTCGACGGACTCGTCTATGCACTGCTGACGGCCGGAACGTTTGGCTGGCTCTGGCCGCGATAACCTCAGCTCTTGCTACCGAAAAGACATGTCAGAGTCTCCGCCTAGGCAAGCGTGGCTCTTCTTGCCCGGACGACGGAAGCGGAGCGTCACTGACTGTTCCCTCGTTCTGGTCCGATGAGTAACGAAAGGCGAGTTGCACCGGCGTCACCACCGGAACGGCGGAACCGTTCAGTGTGTATGGCCGGTATCGCCAATGTTTCACTGCCTCGATGGAGGGCGGGATGAGCATTGGATGTCCGCTGATCGCCTTGATGTTTTCGACGTCGCCGGACTGATTGAGGAAGACATCCAAATTGACGATTCCCTCCGCCCTGACATCGGCTGGATACTCCGCATCGACCTGCTGGATTCTCAGTGGCCGCATGACGGCTTCCGAGACCCGCACGCGCCCTGCGTCTCCGTTCGCGGTCGCATTGGGAGGATTGCCTGCCAGCCTGAAATTCACCAGCACATTGGTCTCGACTTCTACCGGCTGTCCGTTCAAGGTGTAGGGCTTGTACTGCCATTGATGGACGGCTTCAATTGCCGCCGGGGCGAGCATGGGATGGCCGCTTATGAGCTGGATTGTGTGGACTGCTCCGGACTTGTCTATGGTCGCCTTTAACGTGACCGTGCCTTGAATCCGCGCCTGACGCGCCAGTGGAGGATAGACGGGAGCCACCTTGTGCACGATCAGTTCGCCCGCTTCCTGGCTGGAAATCTCTACAGGTTGAGCGGCTTCCTGCGCCGATGAGAGCGCCAGACAGAGAATCCCAACGAGGCTGACAGTGGCGACACGAAGCGGCATCTTCGACCTCCAGGAGGAGAGGGTTCGGCGTGGGATCACGTTGCAAGAATACTCCCTGGACTTTAGGAGGAGTCCTTGTTTTATCCACAGTTGAGAACTGAATCGATCTGCGCTCAACCGATTGAGAGTGTCTTAGATTCGAAACCCGAAAGCCTAAACCGCAGAGAACGCAAAGAAAGATCCGCAAAGGTCGCGAAGGCGGGGAGTCAGGCACTGCCGAAGCCCGTTCCTTTTCCGCACCTCGATTTCAAAATATCGTAAGCTATAGGCGGGAAGGAGCCTCCATTGCGCTGCCCTCGCTGCGGAAACGAGAATCCGGAGACTAATCGCTTTTGTGGAATGTGCGGCGGAACCCTGCTGCAGCCATCGACTGCTGCTGCAGCCAGCGCCGCACCGCCAGTCATGGCCAAACCTTCGTCGGGAGAAACACCGGTCCCACCGCTCCGGGCCCCAGCCGCTCCGACCGATCCGCCGCAGGAGTCTCCAAGCATCAGCGGCCCTTCGTTTTTGGGACTGAACGCGCCTGCGCCGTCTCCCAAGCGTTCCGATCCTCTGAGTATCAATCCTGCGGCCGCCCCGAGTTCTCGCAGTCTTGACTACCTGCTGGAAGACGAGGAAGAGCCCAGGCGCAGTGGGAGCGGCAAGGTCTTCCTGATTCTCATTGCGCTCGCGCTAGCCGTAGGCCTTGGATACTTGCGCTGGAAGAACCAGAACTTCGGCTGGCTTGGGTCGATCACGCACAAACCTGTGCCTGCTGTGCAGGATTCCGATCCGGCCGCCAGCACGCCGTCGCCTCAGCCCCCATCCACCACTCCGGCATCCGCTACCGCGCCAGCGGGTCCGGATGCCACTCCGGCTGCACCCTCAGCAACGGCTGGCACATCCGCAAACCCGGCCTCGTCTCCGGCTGCGGCCGATCCGAATTCTTCGCCGGCTGGATCCACGCCACCGAGTTCGACTCCGGCGGCTTCCACAATCCCTGCTGACTCTTCGCCAGCTCCAGCTCCGAAACCGGCACCGGTTGATGCCGCCCCGAAGCATGAGGCGCCCAAGCCCCCTCCGCCGAAGCCGGTCAAGGCCGACCCCGTCACCGAGGCCCAGAAATACATCTACGGCAAGGGCGTGACCCAGGACTGCGATCATGGACTCCGCCTGTTGAAACCCGCTGCCGACAGCGAGAATACCAAGGCCATGATCGAGATGGGCGCCCTGTACTCGTCCGGCCTATGTGCGCCACGCGATTTACCCACAGCCTATCGCTGGTTCGCGAGAGCGTTACACAAAGAGCCTGACAACCAGTCCGTGCAAACCGACCTGCAAAAGCTCTGGGGCGAGATGACGCAGCCCGAACGCCAGCTCGCGATCAAACTCAGTCAATAATGTGGCGGTGAAGCTCGCGCCAGATCGGAAACCGCGGCTTGCTGCTAAAATCGAGCTGCTTCCAAAGGGACTGGTACGATGCGTCGTAACCGGGCGTATCCTCTGTGAGGCCAATCCGATAGCGCGGTTAGTACGTACCTCTAACAGGAAGAGTTACAGCTTTTGGCGAGTCCTGAACGACAAGGAGTTTCGCTCGACCTGGCCACCGTCACGGCCATGAAATCGGGCGACCAGAGCGCCATGGCGGAGCTCTATGACCGCTACTCGTCGGTCGTGTATGCGGTCGCGTTGCGGGTTCTCGGCGATACGGGTGCGGCGGAAGACGTTCTGCAGGAAGTGTTTCTGCAACTCTGGCGCAATCCGGGAGCGTTCGACTCAGCGCGCGGCAGCTTGGGTGCGTGGTTAGCGGTGATCACGCGGAATCGCGCGATTGATTCGTTGCGGCGCCGGAAGCCTGAAACAGATCTAGACGACGTCATGATTTCCGTCGCTCCCGATCTGGCCAGCGACGCGGACCGCTCGCGCGCGGCGGAGAAAGTTCGTGGAGTGCTCGGGACCATGCCAGCCGCCCAGCGCACGGCGCTGGAACTGGCTTACTTTGAGGGCTTGAGCCACACTGAAATCGCCGGTAAGACCGGCGAGCCCTTGGGCACGATCAAGACTCGAATTCGCTCCGGATTGATGGCGCTGCGAAAAGCATTTCAGACGTAAAGGCCGATTGAGCAGCAGACCTGCAAGTGATGGCATGAACGAACACGAACAATTCGGCGAGGACCTGGCGCTCTACGCGCTGGATGCGCTGACCGGCGACGACCGCGCGAACCTCGAGAAGCATCTGCCGGGGTGCGCCAGTTGCCGCCAGGAACTCGAGCAACTCCGGGGCGACGGCGCGCTGCTGGCTCTTTCGACCGTAGGTCCGAAACCTCCAGCCCGCGCACGCCAGCGCTTGCTGGATGCCGTCGCGAAAGAAGCCGCTTCCCAGTCTCGCGCCGAGAGGGCGGCTCAAACTGCGACCGGCCGCAAGTCGTGGTGGGGATGGTTGGGATGGGCCGCCGCTGCCGCGGTGGTGGTATTCGCCGCCTCGTTGTGGAAAGAGAATGCTGCGCTGAGATCCAGCCTCGCTTCCGCTGCCAGCGAGGCCCAGCAGAGCGCTCATGATCTCGAAGACCTGCGCCGCGTAACGGCTCCGATTATTTCGCCCGACGCTCAGGTCGTAACCGTCGTGGCGCTCAAGACACAGCCACAACCGCAGGGCAAGGCGTTTTATCTGAAGAATCGCAGCAGCCTGGTGTTCATCGCCAACAACATGCCGCCTCTGCCGCCGCAGAAGGCATATGAACTGTGGCTGATTCCAACCCAGGGGGCGCCGATCGCCGCCGGCGTATTCAAGCCCGATGCCCGCGGCCGCGGCGCCATCGTGAATCCCCCGCTGCCCGCCGGGACGGAAGCGAAGACATTCGCCATCACGGTGGAGAACGAGGCCGGCTCACCCGTGCCTACGTCACCGGTGGTGATGGTTGGAGCCGGCGAATAATTCGCGATGCGATGCGCTCTGCAATTCGTGTTCAGCGCAATTCTACCGTTGGCTGGGTTGATGCCTGCGTCAACCCAGCAACCGCCGACCGCGTCTCTGTCTCATGACCTCGGCACTCACCTTCACAGTAAAGGCATTCCCAATTTCGGCCAGGTGTCGTCAACTCTGTACCGCGGCGCCCAGCCCAACGCCGCGGGCCTGGAAGAATTACACAAACTCGGCATCGAAGTTGTCGTTGATTTGCGAGGCGGCTCCAATGAGAGCGAACGAACCACCGCGACAAAACTGGGAATGCAATACATCTCCATTCCTTCGCATTGTCCGTTCCCGAAAGACGAGCCCTTCGCCAAGTTTCTGAAAGTGATTCAGGACAATCCTGGCAAGAAAGTCTTTGTGCACTGCCGCCTGGGCGACGATCGCACGGGTATGGCCGTCGCCTCCTACCGGATGGCAGAGCAAGGCTGGTCCGCCGAGGAGGCCATGAAGGAAATGAGGGAATTCGGATTCAGCGCGGCCCACCACGCCATCTGCCCGGGCCTCTCCCATTACGAAGAGGAATTCCCGGAGCACTTCAAGAAGAATTCTGCTTTCAAGGAACTCCGGGAACAGAAGAAATAAGCCACGGACCTTCACGGATGAAAGTCTCTTCGATCCGTGAAGATCCACGCCAATCGGTGGCGCTGTCCTACACCTCGTCCTGTTCCTTCAGTTTGGCGATCACGCCGAAATCTTCCAGCGTCGTGGTGTCGCCCTTCACTTCCCCGCTGCTGGCCAGTTCCCGCAGCAGGCGGCGCATGATCTTGCCGCTGCGCGTTTTCGGAAGCGTGTCGGTGAAGCGAATATCGTCTGGCTTGGCTAGAGCGCCAATTTCCTTCGCCACCCACTTGCGCAGCTCTTCTTTCAATTCATGGGTCGGCTGCCTTCCCTGCTCCAACGTGACGAACGCCGAAATCGCCTGGCCCTTCAGATCATCCGGACGTCCCACCACGGCGGCCTCCGCCACCGCCTCATGCGCCACCAAGGCGGATTCAACTTCCATCGTGCTGAGCCGATGTCCGCTGACGTTCAGCACGTCATCGACGCGCCCCATGATCCAGAAATATCCGTCCTTGTCTTTGCGGGCGCCGTCGCCGGTGAAGTACATGCCGGGGATTTGCGACCAGTAATTCTTGACGTAGCGATCCGGATCGCCGTACACCGTGCGCAACATTCCCGGCCACGGCCGCTTGATGACGAGGAAGCCGCCCGAGCCCTCAGGCACCGTCTTGCCTTCCATGGTGACGATTTCCGCGACGACCCCGGGAAACGGCTTGGTCGCCGAGCCCGGCTTGGTAGCGATCGCGCCCGGAATCGGCGTGAGCATGATGTGCCCGGTTTCGGTTTGCCACCAGGTATCGACGATGGGACAACGATTGCCGCCAATGAGATCGCGGTACCACATCCAGGCCTCGGGGTTGATGGGCTCGCCGACCGTGCCGAGCAAGCGCAGGCTGGACATGTCGTGTTTCTTGGGCCACTCGTCTCCCCACTTGAGGAAGGTACGAATCGCCGTCGGCGCGGTGTAAAAAACATTCACCTTATGCCGAGCAATGATCGACCAGAAGCGGTCCGGCTCCGGCGTGTTCGGAGCACCTTCATACATCAGGCTCGTGGCTCCGTTCTGAAGCGGTCCATAAACGATGTAGCTGTGGCCCGTCACCCATCCGATGTCGGCCGTACACCAGTACGTGTCTTCCTCTTTCAGATCGAAGACGAGCTTCGAGGTCAGATACGTTCCCACCGAATATCCGCCGGTGGTATGCACCACACCCTTCGGTTTCCCGGTTGTTCCTGATGTGTAAAGAATGTAGAGCGGGTGCTCGGAGTCCAGCGGTTCCGCGGGACATACATCCGAAGCCTTGGCCATCAACTCATGCCACCAGTGGTCGCGGCCCGCCTGCATGTTGATGGGGGTTCCGGTGCGCTTGTAGACGATCACGTGCTTCACGGAGGGGCAAGACTTGAGCGCTTCCTCAACCGCCGGAAACAGCTTCACTTCCGCCCCGCGCCGGTACGATCCATCTTGCGTAATCACCGCCGAGGCCTGCGAATCGTGAATGCGGTCGATTAGCGCGTTGGAAGAGAATCCTCCGAACACCACCGTGTGCGGCGCGCCGATGCGCGCGCAAGCCAGCATGGCCACGGGCAACTCCGGCGTCATGCCCATATAGATGGCCACGCGGTCGCCCTTTTTGACGCCCAGCGACTTCAGCACGTTGGCGAACTTCTGCACCTCGCGATGCAGTTGCTGGTAGGTCAGGACCCGCACTTCGCCGGGTTCGCTCTCCCAGATGATGGCGGCTTTATTCTTCCGCCACGTCGCCACGTGCCGGTCGAGGCAGTTGTGGGACAAGTTAATCTCGCCGCCAACAAACCACTTGGCCCACGGGCAATTCCACTCCAGCACCTTGTCCCACTTCTTAAACCAGTGCAACTCGCTGGCTACCTGCGACCAGAAGGCATCCGGATCGTCGATCGACTCTTTATGTAGCCGTTCGTATTCTTCGAGACTCTTGACGTGCGCCTGCGCGCTGAACTCAGCCGGCGGCTCAAACTTGCGCTGCTCGTGCAGAATCGAATCAATGTTCGTGGACTGCGCGCCAGACTGGGTTCCAGACTGGGGAAGAACGGCTTTGTCGGCCATATGTCGACCTCAACACGGAGGATATTTGCTTGCGCCTCGCGCCGAACGGCGCACGAGATCGCAGGAGTGTATTCTACAGCCCCAAAAGCGGGATGTGACGGGAATCACACCCCGAAAACCGCCTTGGGCCTAGCATCTGCCCAAGGTTTGGGCGTTCAATCGGGGAGTCCCTGGTCCACGAAGCGAGCCTTCGTGTCCGCGCTCGGAACCGGACACCATTCATACCGCCCGAAGATCCGGTATCGATTCCGGGCGACCACGCTGTAGCCCCAATCCCGCAGTGGCCGCGGGATCGACCGGAATATCCCGGCGGCAAGCCGCCAGACGCCGCCCAACTCCCGGCCGACGAACGCAAGTGCGTCCGAACGGGAAAGCAGGATTTCCGCGGGAGTGCCACAGTCCAGCACCACATATGCGGTATCGAGCTCCGTGGGAGTTACTCCATGGCGTCGCAACACATTGTGCGCAAATGGATTCTGCAGGGCCGCAAAGCGGAATATGCCCCTCCGGTCGCGGCGCAGTACAAAGTTCACCGTTCGGTGGCACAAACCGCAAAGCCCGTCATAGAGCAGAATCGGATGCATAGCAATCGCATGTCGGCAGCAGCGCCTCTCAGGTATATCATTTCAGCCAGCCGTCACTCCTGCCCCCGAGGGATGCACATGCCACCACTCAAGCTTGCCATCAACGGCCACACTTACGACGTCGAAGCCGCTCCTCAAACCAGTCTGCTGACCGTGCTCCGCGAGCATCTTGACCTGACCGGGAGCAAATACGGCTGCGGTGAAGGCCAATGCGGAGCCTGTACGGTGCTGATTGACGGCAAGGCGCAACGTTCGTGTATCACTCGCGTTGGCACAGTCGCGAACAAACAGATCACTACCATCGAGGGCCTTGCTCAGGGAGAACATCTTCACCCGGTGCAGCAGGCGTTTCTCGACGCCGGCGCGATGCAGTGCGGTTACTGCACTTCGGGGATGATCATGTCCGCGGTCGCCTTGCTGAAGCAGAATCCGTCACCCGAAGACGGAGAGGTAGTCGACTTCATGGACGGCAACATCTGCCGTTGCGGTACCTACTCGCGCATCGTGCACGCCATTCAGCTCGCCGCGAAAGCGGCGCCCATCACGAAAGGAGCCAGCCGATGAGCGACCCCACGAATCTCTTTCCTGCTCTTGAGCCGGAGCGCTACGAACTCTCGGCCTCTCTTCCCTATCGCTTCGATCTCGGCCGCCGTGATTTCTTTCGATTTCTAGGAGCTGGACTGCTCGTCGTTTCTGTTCTGAAGCCGGCAGTCCACGCGCAGGAGTCGGGCGCTGGCGCCCGCCCGCCTCACGATTTGCCGAAGGAAATCGACGCCTGGCTGCACATCGGGGAAGGCGGCAAGATCACCGCCTACACGGGAAAAGCCGAAATGGGCCAGAACATTCGCACCTCGTTAACCCAAGCTGTCGCGGAGGAATTACATGTCCCGATGGAACACATCGAACTGGTGATGGGCGATACGCAACTCACCCCGTTCGACATGGGCACATTCGGCAGCCGCACCACGCCCACGATGAACCTGCAGCTGCGCCGGGTCGCTGCTGCCGCCAGGGACACGCTCTTAGGCCTTGCCGCCGCGCAGTGGAAGGTTGATGCCCGGGGCCTCGTCGCCCAAGATGGCAAAATCACCGATCCCCAGTCCAAGCGCAGCGTCGAATACGCCGCCCTCACCAAAGGCCAACAACTCACGCAAGCGCTTCCTGCCGGAGATCCGCTGATTCCCGCCAGCGAGTGGAAGATCGCCGGCACTTCCGCCCCTAAAGTCAACGGACGCGAATTCGTCACCGGAGCGCACCGCTATCCTTCGGACCAGACACTGCCCGACATGCTTTACGGCACAATTCTTCGGCCGCCGTCTTTTGGAGCGAATCTAGTCTCCGCCGATACGAAGACCGCCGAGCAGATGGGCGCCGTCGTCGTTCATGACGGCAATTTTATCGGCGTCGCCGCCGCCAGTTCCGCTCTGGCGAGCAAAGCGGTCGAGGCCATCCGTGCCGAGTGGAAGTCCGATCCGCAGCCATCCAGCAAAGAGCTCTTCGACTATCTCCGCAAGAACACGACCAAGGGCGAAGATCCCACTGGCGACGGCGACCGCTACGACCAAGGTTCGGCCGATTCAGCCCTTGTTTCCGCCGACCACAAACTTCAGCAGACTTACACGGTTTCCTACATCGCCCACGTTCCGCTGGAACCCCGTGCTGCGCTGGCCAAGTGGGATGGCGACCGACTCACGGTATGGACTGGAACCCAGCGGCCCTTCGGCGTTCGCGGACAACTGGCCGAGGCCTTCCACCTGCCGGAAGACCACGTCCGAGTGCTCATGCCGGACACTGGTTCCGGATACGGAGGCAAGCACACGGGAGAGACCGCCATCGAAGCGGCGCGCCTGGCCCGGGCAGCCCAGCGCCCGGTCAAAGTCGTCTGGTCGCGCGAAGAAGAATTCACCTGGGCCTACTTCCGCCCGGCCGGCGTCATCGATGTCACCAGCGGCGTGAGCAAGGACGGAACCATCACCGCCTGGGAGTTTCACAATTACAACTCGGGGTCGGCCGGGATTCGCACGTACTACGAGATTCCCCACCAGCGCATCGTCTTTCATCCCACACAATCCCCGCTGCGACAGGGATCGTACCGCGCCCTCGCGGCTACGGCGAATCACTTCGCGCGGGAGTCGCACATGGACGAACTGGCCCACGCCGTAAAGATGGATCCGCTGGAATTCCGCCTGAAGAATCTCAAGAATGATCGACTGCGCGCCGTCTTTGAGGCCGCTGCCAAGCAGTTCGGCTGGGGGAAAGCGAAGACCGCTGGTCAGGGCTTCGGCATGGGCGGCGGCTATGAAAAGCTGGGCAACATCGCGACCTTCGCCGAGGTCAACGTGGATAAGTCTGGAGACGTGAGAGTCGTCCGCGTGGTCTCAGCCTTCGAGTGCGGCGCCATCGTGAATCCCGACAATCTGCGCAATCAGATCGAAGGCTCCAATGTTCAGGGACTCGGCGGGGCGCTCTTCGAAGCCATCGAATTCGAAAACGGCAAGATTCTGAACGGGCGGCTTTCGCAGTATCGGGTTCCGCGCTTCAGCGATCTGCCTGCGCTCGAAACCGTTTTGCTCGACCGCAAGGACATTCCTTCGGTGGGTGCAGGCGAATGCCCCATGATTGGCCTGGCGCCGGCCATCGCCAACGCGATCTTTGACGCTACGGGAGTCCGCCTGCGCTCTCTTCCCCTGGTGCCGAACGGCCTTAAGACAGCCTGATCGTAATCCGAAAAAATGAGGGCAGCGCGACGGGAGCCGCGCTGCCCACTTTCTGCCTGTTAGTTGCCCGTGCCGCCCAGCGCTACATACTGCGGGCTGTCACCGGCGTTATCCGTGAACACGACATTACCAACCGTGGCTCCGGTCGTCGTGGGCTTGAACTCCACCGACACCGTGCAGGTCGCGCCCGCCGTGAGCGTCGTGCCGCAGGTGTTGGCCGAGATCAGGAACGCTCCCGTGACGGTAACGCTGGTTAGATTCAACGTGGCGTTGCCGTAATTCTCCACGGTGATCGTCTGCGGCGCGCTGGTGCTGCCCACTTTTACCGTGCCGAAGCTGATCGATGTCGGCGACAGGAACAGCGCCGCAAATGCGCCGTTACCCGTGATCGGCAACGTCTGCGGACTATTGCCGGCGTTGTCGGTTAAGGTCACGCTCGCGGTCTGGTTCTCCAAGGTCGACGGCGTGAACTTCACCGTGATCGTGCAGGTTCCGTTCACCGCGATGCTTCCGGTACAGGTGTTGGTCTGCGCCCAGTTTGACGGTACCGTCCCCGTGATCGAGATACCGGTGAACGTCAGTGCGGCGGTTCCGGTGTTGGTCACCGTTACCGCTTGTGAGCTCAGTGTGTTCAGCGGCACGTTCGGGAACGAGAGCGACGCCGGGTTCAACGTCACCACCGGCAGTGAACCGACCGTGGCCGTACCGGTTAGCGCGGCCGTATGCGGGCTACCGCTGGCGCTGTCGGTCACGCTGACGGTTGCGGTGCGTGTTCCTGTAGCCGTCGGCGAGAACGTCACAGCGATGTTGCAGCTGAAACCTGGCACCAGCGGGCTAACGCAGTTATTGCTCTGCGCATAGTCCCCGGCGTTCGTTCCGGTGATCGCGATACTGCTGATCGTCATATTGGCGTTGCCGTTGTTGGTGAGGTTCAAGTTTTGCGCCGGGCTCGTGGTCCCGACCGCCTGAGAGGCAAAGGTCAGCTTGGCGGGCGTCAGATTCGCTTCCGGTAGCGCGCCCGTGATGCCCGTGCCATTCAGCGTGATTTTCCGCGGGCTGCCCGGTGCGTTGTCGGTGATGGTTACGGTCGAGGTCGCCGCCCCCGCCGCCGTCGGAGTGAACGTGGTTCTCACGTAGCAGTACGAGCCGGGTGAAACTTGCGTCCCGTTCACGCAGCTGCTGCTGCTTAGCGAAAACACCGTTCCCGTCTGCGCGATGGTGGAGATGGTGATCGCGGTGTTCCCCTGGTTGTAGTAGTAGACCAGCTGCGGCTGGCTCGTCGTGTTGAGGGTCTGCGCGTCGAAGGTCACCGTAGTCTGCGAAAGCTGAATTTCTGCGGTGTTGGCAATCCCCGTACCGCTCAACGTCACTTTCTGCGGTCCTGGCTTCGCGCTGTCCGTAATGGTCACCGTACCCGTCTTGGCTCCGGTCGCGGTCGGCGTGAAGGTCACTCCGATCTGGCACGACGTGCCCGGCGGCAGCGTCCCCGTACAACCGTTGGACAGAGCGTAACCTGTCGTGATGGTTACGTTGGTGAATGTCACCTGATAGTTGCCGGTGTTGGTTACCGTAATGTATTGCGCCGCGCTTGTCGTGCCGGTGACCTGCGGATCAAACTGCATCGTCGTCGGCGTAACCGCAACCGTTTGCGTCTGTGCCAGACCGGTTCCCGAGACGTTCACTACCACCGGAGTCCCGGCATTGTCCGTAACCGTAACGGTCGCTTTGCGCGCTCCCGACGCCGTCGGCGTGAAGTACACGTTTACCGGGCAGGTGTTACCCAGCGGTCCTTGCGGCAAGCTCGCCGGGCAGCCATTGCTGAGCGAGAAGTCTCCCGGGTTCGTGCCGCCCAGCGCGATCGATGAGATCGTCACCGGACCGGTCCCCACATTCGTGATCACTGCCTGAGCGTTCAGGTTGCTCGTGGTGGCGATTACCTGCGGCGGGAAGGTCATCGTGGTTGGCGAGACTTCCAGCGCCAGCGTCGAGGCCACACCTTTGCCGGTCAAGGTGACGGTCCGTGGACTGCCCGGCGCGTTGTCGGTGATGGTCACCGTAGCCGTGCGTGCTCCCGCCGCTGTCGGCGTGAAGTTCACATAGATGTTGCAGGCCGACCCGGCATTGAACGTGTTCGGGCTGATGGGACAACCTTGCGAGGTGATGGCAAAGTCGCCCGCGTTCGTCCCCCCCAGCGTGACGCTGGAGATGGTGATCGGTGCGCTCCCCGTGTTGTAGAAGGTAAGGGATTGTTGCTGAGCCGGGAAGCCGACCGTCTCCGTCAGGAACGCCAGGGCTTTCTGCACTAACAGCGCTGAGGTTGTCGACACGATGCCGAATCCTGACAGACTGACAGTCTGCGTACCGGCGCTGTCGGCGATCGAAACGGCCGCGCTCCGGGCTCCCGTCGCGCCCGGCTTGAACGTAACCTGGAAGCTGCACTGGCTTCCATTCGCCAAAGACGACGTGCAGTTGTTGTTCAGCAGCGTGAAGTCCGCGGCGTTTGCCCCGGTGACCGAAAACCCGATCCCGGTCACGGTGGAGCCGGAATTATTCTGCACGCTCACCGACTGAGCCGGGCTGGTGGTCGACACCACCTGCGAGTTGAACTGCAATCCGGACGGGAACAACTGCATGGCGGCGGCTGCGCTCGCTCCACTTCCGTTTAGCGTGACGGTCTGCGGGCTGCCGGTCGCATTGCTGGTGATGGTAAAGGACGAGTTGTCCGTCGTGGTCACCGTCGGTGTGAAATTGACGGCGACATAACACGACGTATTCGGCTGGATCGTAGTGCTTGCGCAACCGGACGCCGAATAATCGGTGGTCCCCGACACAACCGTGGTGACGTTGATCGGGGCTGTGCCGGTGTTGATCAGCCACACATATTGGGTTGGACTGGTCGTGCTCTTCTGCTGAGCCTGGAAGGTCAGCGTAGAGGGAACCGTGACTAAAGAGAAGGTAGCGGCAACGCCGGTCCCGGAAATTGGCACCGTCTGTGTGCCAGCGATATTCGTGAAGGTCAGGGTTGCGCTTCGGGCGCCGGCAGCAGTTGGCGTAAACGTGAATTGCACCTGGCAATTTCGCCCAGGGCTTACGATCTGGGCGTTACACCCCGGGTAACTGATCTGGAAATCGGAGGCATTCGTTCCGGTAAACGCCACATTCGAAGCGTCGAACGGAACATTGCCTACGTTCTGCAGGGTCACCGTGTAGGTGTTCGGATTGGTCGTGCCAACGGCCTGTGTCCCAAAGACCACGTTGTCCGGAGTAACGATCGCCGCGGCCGCTGAGGCCAGTCCCTTGCCCGACAACGTTACGCTCTGCGGACTGCCGGTTGCGTTATCTTCCAGCACGATTGTGCCCGCGCGCGTTCCAGTGGCGGTCGGTACAAACTGTACGGTGATGTTGCAGACTCCGGCCGACCGCAGGTTTTGCACGCAGGAGGTGCTGTAGAGACGATAGTCTCCGGTCGGGAACACGCGCGTGACATTCACGGTCGTGTCGCTGGTGTTTGTGACCTGGATGGTGAAATTAGCGCTGCTCGCGCCGACCGCCGTGTCGGCAAATGTCACCGAGGTCGGGTTGATGACCAGCGTCTCGGTCGGCGCCAGTCCGGTTCCCGACAAAGCAAAGCTGTGAGTTCCAGCCGATGTACTGTCGGTGAAGGTTACGGTACCCGTCCGGGCCCCGGTCGCGGTCGGCACAAAATTGATTCTTGCGCCGCAATATCCGCCTGGATTCACTGTCTGCACGCATCCAGCGACCGTGAAGTCTCCGGTCACCGAGGATCCCGAGATGACGACCGGGACGTTGCCCGTATTCGTCAGGTAGGCGGTTTGTGCGCTACTGGTGGTGCCAATCACCTGCGGTCCAAAGACTAATCCTGTGGTCGAGGGCGTCAGTGTGGGTGTACCGGCAAAGCCCACCCCGGTCAAGACCACCGTGTTATTGGGGGAAACACTGTTGCTGGAGATGAACAAGCTTCCGTTGAACGTGCTGGCACTGGTCGGAAGGAATGCAATGTTGATGGTGCAACTGGCGTTTGTCGCCAGAGATGCCGGACAGTTGTTCACTTGTGCGAAGTTCGTGCTGATACTGAACGCCGACGAGTTCAGCGTCATGGCCGTATTGCCGACGTTGGTCAGCGTCACGCTCTGAGCCGCACTGGCGGTATTGACCGCCTGATCCGGGAAGCTCAACGACGGCACCGACAGGATCCCATAGGCATTGTTCGCACCGCTTCCCGTCAACGTCACCGTGTTTGGACTGTTGTTCCCGCCCTGGGTGATGACGAGCGTCCCGGGCCGCGAACCCGCAGCCGTGGGCGTGAACGTTACCGTGATCGTGCACTCCGCTCCTCCGGACAGGCTGCTGCCGCAGTTGTTGGTCTGCGCGTAATCGCTGGGCGAGGGAACGATGCTGGTGATGGTCATCGCGCTGCTGCCCATGTTCCGCAACGTCACCGTCTGTGGAGTGCTGCCCACCCCGACCGTCTGCGAGGTGGAGAAGGTCAGGGTCAACGGATAGGCCACGGCGGTCGCCGCCGCGGTGGATCCGATGCGCAATGCAAAATAACTACGGTACGGCGTGGTCGTCAGGCTCACAGGAAAATCCTGCGAACCGGTGTAGCCTGCCACAAATGCGTCCCCGGTCGAATTGGCCGCGATTGCCGGTGAATGCCCAATACTGGCGGTACTGTCATCCGAAGAACCGCCAATGTAGGTCGAATACACGGCGGCCGTTCCGGTTCCGTTCAACTGGGTCACAAACACGTCGTTGCCGGATGTGCCATTGATGTAACTGCCGTTGAACGCCTGAATGGGGTTGACCAGCGTCAAGTCATTCTCGGTGGTGTAGCCGGTAATAAACGCGTTGCACGCCGACGCGCATCCGGCTGGGATCGCAATGTCCGTAGGATAGGTGAGTTCCTGCGCGCCGCTCAGGAAGGTCGAGTACACCAGCCCAGAACCTGCGGCGTTCAGTTCCGCCGCAAATCCGTCCGGATAGGCAACCTGGAACGCGCCCGTGGTGGTCGGAAAATCGCTGTACCCGGCCGGCACGCTGCCGGTCAGGTAGACACCTCCCGATCCATCAACGGTGATTCCATTCGCCTGCCCGGGCCCCAAGTACGCCGAGTATGTCAGCGCCGTCGCGGCAGGGTTCAGCTTGGTGATGTACACGCCACCCGCGCCCACCCCTTCGCCGTTGTAGGCAAAGGCGCCGGCGGTAACCGGGAAGTCGGCCCCCGCTTGACCCGCGACATATGCGTTCCCCGCAGTGTCGACTGCAATTCCGTACTCAACTGAGGCCCCCGTCGGACCGCTCAGGTACGTCGAGTAAACCAGCGACGCGGTTCCCGATTTCGTGGGATCGAACTTGGCCACGAACGCCGTCTGTCCGCCGTTCGTATTTTTTGTCTGATACACGCCGAGTGTCGTCGGGAAGGTTGTCGAATTCGTGTAGCCGGTGATGTACACCTTGCCGGTGGAATCCACCGCTACGCCCTGGGCTACGTCCGTCGCAGTGGTGGTTCCAGCCAGAAAGCTGCCATAGGTGAGCGCCGTTCCGGCCGCATTCAGCACTGCCACATACGCGTGCGAACCGCCCGGCGCCGTTTGCTGATAAGCGCCCGCGGTGGTTGGGAAGCCCGCCCCCGCATAGCCCCCGACGTAAGCATTCCCGCTGGCATCGACCGCGATATCGTAAGCGTAGGAGTTGTACGAGGATCCCAGTGTGGTGTGATAGACCACCGTCTTACCGTCGGCGCTGATCTTTTCGACTTCCAACGGCCCGCCGTTCCGCCCTGCCAGGTACATGTTGCTCGAAGAGTCGATCGTCATCGCGAAGAACGCGTCGCTGGTCGTGGTTCCCACAAATTGCGACCACACCAGCACCGGATCGATAATCAGTTCCCGGTTCCGGTCCCACGGACCGATCTCGAATCCGATATTGCCGTCGTCGCGCCGCACATAATGTCCGCTCACCGGCTCCCGCCGTCCGTCCTTGGCCACCTGATAAATGACCGGTTCGGCGAAGTGCAGACCCATTTCGCCGCGGCCCATGCTCAGCCCGCCATCGGCCCGAATCGCCACCTGCTCCGCATTCTCCACCTTCAACGCAATCTGCGCCGGATCCTGATGCGGCGCCACGATGAAGTCGTATTCCAGTTGTCCGCGGTTGCCGTAGTAGACCAGATCGATTCCCGGATATACGCCCTGGTACTTCACGGCACCATAGGTGTGCAGATTCGTCCGCCATGTTTTCGGATCGCCGCTCGGCAGGTAGTTCACGATTCCCGGCAACTGGTTCCCCGGCGCGATCTTTGGCTCCGCGCTGGAGCCCGCCAGGCTCAGACTGAGGGACTCCCCGGCCGCGTCCGTCTTGCTCACCACCACGCTGGCGCGCTCGCCCAAAAAGTCAAAGCGCAGACCACCGACGCGCGACGTATACATCGCCTGCCCGCTGGCAAGCGCGTTGCCGGTTTCTTCGAAGCGGAGCGTGTCGTTGACCAGCGGAGTCGTGTGCGGCGCTTGCGCCCACAGAGCGATGGAGGAAATCAGCGTGACGATGCAGGTCAACAGAACCGCAGAACGCCGGGATTGCAGCATGGTAGTGCCTCCTGAACTTCTTCGAAACGGTATTCACCCACGAACCCGCGGCAAGCCGAGATCATGCACGCGGCCTCAAGACAGCGACCCAAATGCACTGTTTCTTTTCTTTCGGGGTTTTGCGTTCAGAGAAGAGCCGGCCTTCGACTCCGGGGGGATCCCCAACGCGTCGAGAATTATAACCCGGATTCCGCCTTTGGCAAGCGTGGCGTGTTGAATTTTCTGGCCATCCCCGTTCGTTGACTTTCCAACACGGGCGCGGGATTTCGCCAATCAATAATGAGTGAACATTTTTGCACACGACGCCACGCAACGTCGGGAAGAGTGCAGAGTTTTGCGGCTCTGGTCACCTGCAGAGACGGGCGGGTGGGCGCTGAACACCGATTCCCTCTGGCAGGCCGTTGTGAATCAATTTGCAGAATCGTTCTTACGGGACCCTGACGGATTTCCCTGCGGGCTCTCCGGCTCGTTTTCTTCGCGCCGAGACTCGGCGCATCCTGCAGTCCTTCAAGTGGGCACTCCCAGCTTAGGCAGCAGCCACTGGGTCAAGACCAGATATCCAACGAAAACTCCCACCAGCCAAACCCATTCCGGCATGGCTCATTTCTCCTGGCTGCTGACGCCCAGCTTCCGCAGCAAGGTCATCATCGGGCACCAGTTGGACAAACCCGACTGGAACAAGTTAAGCCCCACGAAGGCGGTGAACAGATACCAATATTGGTTCACCCAATATCCTAAAGCGAGCGACGCCAGTACAAAGAATCCGGCGATCAAGCGAAGCGTGCGTTCCACTGTCATTGAGATTCTCCCGGGAAAATTATCGACTCCGTCACTTCACACTGCCGGCATGTCGCACTCGGCCACGTTCTCCGGCGCATGCGGATGCGGCAGTGGCATTTGTTTGTTCTTTTGCGACAAGTAATACAGAACCGGCACCGCCATGCGGGATAGCACGGTGGAAGCCACTTCTCCCGCCATCAGCGACAGCGCCAGCCCCTGAAAAATCGGATCGAACAGAATGACGCTGGCGCCCACCACCACGGCGGCCGCCGTTAACAACATCGGACGGAAGCGGACCGCACCCGCGTCCACCACGGCGTCTTCCAGCGCCATGCCTTGCGACCGGCGCAGCTCGATGAAGTCCACCAGGATGATCGAATTGCGCACGATGATGCCGGCCCCGGCGATGAAGCCGATCATGGACGTCGCCGTGAAGAAGGCCCCCATCAAGGCATGCGCCGGCAGAATCCCTACCAGCGTCAACGGAATCGGCGCCATGATGACCAGCGGCGTCACGAACGACCGGAACCAGCCAACGACCAGCACGTAAATCAAGACCAGCACGGCTGCGAATGCCAGGCCAAGATCGCGAAACACTTCTACCGTGATGTGCCACTCGCCGTCCCACTTCATCGAGTAGCGGTCGGTACGCTCGGGCATGGTTGTGCCCTTGTATTGCTTCACGCCATAGCCGTCGGGCAACTTGATCTGGTCGATGGCCTCGCTCATCTTCATGATGGCGTAGACCGGGCTCTCTTCTCCGCCGGCGACGTCGCCGGTGACATACACCACCGGCTCCAGATTCTTGCGGTACACGCTCGTGTCGATGGTCGTCTTCTCGAGGTTGGTCACTTCCTGCAGCGCGATCTGTCCGCCTTGCGGCGTGGGCAACTTCAGATTGCCCAGGTCTTCAATCGACGACCGGTCGGCGCGCGCCAGCCGCACCTCTATCGGAATGTCTTCACGCGAGCGCGCGTCGTGCAACAGTCCGGCGTTGGCGCCGGAGAGCGCCACGGGCAACGTCCGACTCACGTCGGCGGGAGAGATTCCGTGCAGCGCAGCCTTCGCCAGGTCGACTTTCATGTCGTACTTGGTCTGCGGATCTTCCACGTACCAGTCGACGTCGACCACACCGGGCGTCTGCTGAAATACTTTCTTGATCTGCGCCGCCAGCGCAATCTGCCCCTTGTAGTCGGGACCGTAGACTTCGGCGACCAGCGTTTGCAGCACGGGCGGACCCGGCGGCACTTCCGCAACCTTGATGCGCGCTCCAAACTGTTCCGCGATCTTGTCCAACCCCGGCCGCAACCGTCGCGCGATTTCGTGGCTCTGTGTCTTGCGCTCCTGTCGTGGCAAGAGATTGACCTGGATGTCCGCCTGATTCGGTTGCGACCGCAGAAAGTAATGCCGGACCAACCCGTTGAAGTTGTACGGACCCGACGTGCCCGAATAAACCTGGTAGTTGGTGACTTCCGGCTGCTCGCTCAGATAATTCCCCAGCGCCTGGGCAACGCGCGTGGTTTGCTCCAGCGGAGTTCCATCCGGCATATCGATGATGACCTGGAACTCGCTCTTGTTATCGAACGGCAGCATCTTCACCCGCACCCACTTCAGCGGGACGAAGGCGACCGCGGCCAGCAACAGCACGACCACCCCCGCCAGGAACATGGCGCGCCGCCGCGAGTCGCGAATCAACGGATTCATCATGTTGCGATAGAGCCGCGTCGTCCAGCCCTCCGCTTCGTGATGCGAGGGCCCCGAATCGTCCGCGTATTTGCGCAACAACCGCAGCGCCGCCCACGGCGAGACCACAAAGGCCACGATCAACGAGAACAGCATGGCTGCCGATGCGCCGACGGGAATGGGCCTCATGTACGGCCCCATCAACCCCCGGACGAACGCCATGGGCAGGATCGCCCCGATCACCGCAAAGGTCGCCAGAATCGTCGGATTCCCCACTTCATCCACCGCTTCGACGGCAACCTGCGCCAGCAAGCGGCCCCGGTTCTGCGGAAGCCGAAAGTGGCGCACGATGTTTTCGACCACCACAATCGCATCGTCCACCAGAATGCCGATGGAGAAGATCAACGCAAACAGTGTGACCCGGTTCAGCGTGTACCCGTACAGATAGAAGACTGCCAGGGTAAGGGCCAGCGTCACCGGCACAGCTAACAGCACTACGCCCGATTCGCGCCAGCCCAGCGCCAGAGCGATCAGCAAGGTCACCGACAGGGTTGCGATGAACAAATGCTTGAGCAGTTCGTCGGACTTGTCCTTGGCGGTTTCGCCGTAATTGCGGGTGACGCTTACCTTCAGATCGCGCGGCAGCACATATCCGCGGAGGTCGTCGACTTTCGCCAACACGCGCTCGGAAATGATGCTGGCGTTCGTTCCTTTTCGTTTCGAGAGCGTGATGGTCACGGCTGGATAACTTGCTCCGGCAGTTTGCCCCGCATCGCCTCGCGCGGTTCCATAGAGGACATAGTTGTTGGGCTCAGCCGGGCCGTCTTCGATCTTCTCCGCCACATCCCGCAGATACACGGGTCGCCCCGCATGCACGCCGACCAGAACCTGTCGCAGATCGTCGACGCTGGTGAAGAACATCCCTGCCTCAACCTGCACTTCGAAGTTGTCGCGGGAATAACTCCCGGCCTGCGAGCGGCTGTTGGCGCTCTGCAATTGCGCAACGATGGCGCTTGGCGTCAGTCCGTACGCCGCCAGGCGCTGCGTATCCAGCACGACTCGAATCTGCCGCGGCTGTCCGCCAATGATTTTCGTTTCCGACACGCCATCCAGCGGCTTTAGCGAGTTTTCGAGTTCGCCGGCAACGCGCCGTAAACGGTAGGAGTCGTAGTTCGTGCCCCACAGCGTCAGCGCCAGGATCGGCACATCATCGATCGAGCGCGCTTTGATGATGGGCTGGGAAACTCCGGGGGGAATGCGATCGAAATTCGAGTAGAGCTTGTTGTAGGTCTGGATGAGTGCGTCTTCTTCCTTCGTCCCAACGTAAAACCGCACCACCAGCATGCTCATGCCGGGATGGCTGATCGAATAGATGTACTCGACGCCCGGCACCTCGCGCAGCAGACGCTCCATCGGCAGGCTCACTCGCTGCGCGACCTCATCGGCCGATGCGCCCGGCATCTGCACCAGCACATCGAGCATCGGAACAATGATCTGCGGCTCTTCCTCGCGGGGGGTTTGCAGGATGCTGAACGCGCCCAGCAGCAACGCCGCAAGAATGACCAGTGGCGTCAGCTTCGATGTGATGAAGCCGCGAGCGATGCGCCCGGCCAACTGCAGAACAGGCGCCGGCGAGCCTGAGGCCTTGGGGTCCGCGCTGGTCATGGTTGCGCCTCAATGCGCTTGCCATCGAGTTCCAGCGTTCCCGGCGCCGCCACCAGCCAATCGCCGTTCTGCAGGCCGGCCAGCACCACCACCTGTCCCTGATTTGGTTTCCCCAGCGTGACATAGTGCAGCGCGGCGATCTTGTTCTGGTCCAGCAGGAAGACTGCCTGCATCTGTCCACGCTCCACGACCGCGGTCTGTGGCACGGTTAGCGCCCGGCGCTCGCCCCGCGTGAATTGCGCCCGCCCGAAAAGCCCCGAGCGCAAGCGCGCATCCGCGGGCAATTCAACCTTGACCAGGAAGCTGCGGCTCGCCACGTCGGCCGCGGGAACAATCTGCGCCACCTTGCCCGCCAGCGGCTCTGATCCGAGCGCGTCCACCACGACCGGTACGGTTTGACCGATCTTTATCGCCGCCAGATCCGTCTCGTTAATCGCCGCCTCCAACCGGTAGCGGCGCACATCCTCTAACGTGAAGATCGGCATTCCGGGGGACGCCAGCGAGCCGGTATCCGCCTTCTTCTCGGTGACGACACCATCGAAGAAAGCCCGGATCCGCGTGTATTCCATGGCGGTCGCCGCCTGGGCGATCGCCGCCTTCGCCTGCTCCTGATCGGCCCGCGCCATGTCGCGGCGCGCCAGCGCGGCCTGTTGCCGCGTCTTGACCTCGTCGAACTCCTGCGGGCTGACCGACTTTCGGTCATACATCGTCTGGTAGCGTTTGAGCGTCGATTCGGCGAGCGCCAGATCGGTTTCCGCCGCAGCCAGTTGCTGCCGGCTAGCCGCATCGGCGGCATTGGCGCGGTCGAGCGCCGCGCGCGGCTGGCTGTCGTCGATCACCGCCAACACCTGACCGCGTTGAACGCGATCCCCCTCGCGCGCTCGGACCTCCACCAGAGTTCCCATCATCTGGCTGGCCAGCGTGCTGGTCTGTGCGGCGCGCGTGGTGCCCACCCCTTCCAGAACGTCCGGCACGGTTCTTGACTGCACTTGGATCAGCGCAAGGTTGCGCACCATCTCCGGCGCCGATTCCGCCTTCTTTGCTTGATCGGAGCAGGCGCCAAAGAGCAGCGTGAAAAGGAAGACAGGGAACATTAAGAATGATCGCTTCATGGCATCACCGCGCGAGATTGCAAATTCAGATTTCCAGTCGCCAGCTCCAGCGCGGCGTAACTGGTTCGAAGCCGGCAGACGGCGTCCCAGTAATCGGTCTGGCTGCGCCGCGCCGCATCCTCGGCGCCCAGCAGATCGGTGATCGTGATCAGCCCGGTTTCGTACCGGTCCTGGTTGATGCGCAGACTTTGCTGCGCCTGCGCAACCGAGGCTCGTGCCACCTCCACCTGCTGACGGTTGGCATCGACATCGTAGTAAGCGCGCCGCACTTCCAGCCGCACACCGTCGGTGGCCGCTTGCTTCATGGCAACCGCCTTTTCCTGGAGCGCACGCTGCCGCGATAATGCCGCGCGCCGGGCGCCGCCCTGGAAAAGATCGATCTTCAACTCCAGCCCGCCCACCCAGTTATTTCCGCCACCGCCCGCCAGCAGCGTGGGATTGTCCATCTCCCAGCCGGCAAAGGCGTTGACCTGCGGCCCGAAGGCCGACTTGGCCATCGACACCGTCTGCCGCTGCGCTCCTTCTTCGGCGGCAATCCGCTTCAAGTCCGGACGGCCCTCCAACGCTTGAGCCTCCAGATCGGAAAGCTCCAGCGACGGAACTTGCGGCTCGGATAATGTTTGCGTCACTTCGAATGCGGATTCAATCGCCGCGCCCATCGCCGTGTTCAGTTGGGCGCGCGAGAGGGCGAGGTTATTTCTGGCCCGGATCAACTCCTGCTGCCGCTCTGCCAGTCGAACCTTCGCCGTCAGCAGGTCGGACTCGACCACCAGCCCGCTGTCAAACCGGCCCTGGCTGCGATCCACAATCGCCTGCGCCGTCTTGGTGGATTGCTCGGCAACCTCCGCCTGTTTCGCCGCAACCAGCACTCCGTAATAACTCTCCACCACCTGGAACACCACTTCCTGTTCCGTGCGGCTCAGCTGATGGTGCGCGGCCTCGTCCATCAGCCGTGCCCGTGTCAGGCCGTGCCAGCTGGCAAACGAATCAAACAGATTCCAGGATCCGCCAAAGCGCGTGGCGAAATTCCCAAACGGCAATGGCCGGTTCAACCGATTCAGCGCGAAGTCGGCCTGCGTGAACCGTTCCTGTCTCAGCCGGCTGCCAAACACATACACTGGATCGTTTCCGCGCGTCGCGGTTTCGCTGAAACTGATGTGCGGCAGAAGAAAGGATCGTGCCATCTGCGTGTCCGCTGACGCGGCGCGCGTGTCGGCCATCGCAGCCTTACCGAGCGGATTCTTTTCCAGGGCGATCGCTACCGCGTCCGGCAAAGTCAGCGGAGCCGGAGCGCTCTGCGCCAACCCCACCTCGAGCAACGCGGCCCCCACGACGAAAGCAAGAACGAGATGTCGGTGGAGCCTCAATGCGCGACTCCCTCGGTTTCGGCGGCATGCAGCCACGCCGTCGCATCTTCCACAATCTCGTGCGTGGTTTCGAAGGTGGCCGTCTTCTGCACCATCGCTCCCACCGAGCAGTACTTTTCTTCCGACAGTTTGATGGCCTCCACCAGCGCCGCCTCGTCAATGCCAACGCCCGTCACGACATGGTGGATGCGGACTCTGGTAAAAACCTGCGGCGGACGCTCGGCCTGATCCGCTTCGACGCGGACCTGATATCCGGTGACTTTCTGGTGGTATTTCTGCCGCAGCACGGTGATCACATCGAAGGCGGTACAACCCGCCAACCCCACCGCAACCAGCTCGATGGGCTTGGCTCCGGTGCCTCCGGCGGTATCATCCAGGATTAGTGTATGCCCGCTGCCGGTTCGCGCCACAAACTGCCGCTGCTGTTTAAGTGCCTGTGTGAGTTCAACTTGCGCCGCAATCATGAATGCCTCCTGCTGCTTTCATCGGCCAGGAACACGAATAAATGCAGGAGCTGAGATTTTGTTACAGGATTTTCGGGCAAGCTCGAAAACCGCCATACCCGCCGGTTAAGAACTCGGTTTTGCGGGGTCGATTTGGGGGTGCTCTCGTTTTGGGTGGCTCAGCGCTTCAGCGCTGCGACAAGCGGCTGATTTTCAATCTCGGCTTTGGCCCTGAGGTCAGCCGGGCCGGTGAACTTGTCCCAGCTAAGAATGACTTCGAAGCGCAGCGTTCGCCTGCTGATATCTGTCCATCAATTTTTCCCTCATCTTGACGCTCTCCGGTGAAGGACACTCTCCTGCCGACTTCCGGCATTGCTCGATGGTGGCTTGGAGCGTCGCCACAAACACCTGGCAGGGACCACATCCTTTCATGTGGCGCTCCAGTTTCTCGCAGAGAGAATCGTCGAGTTGCTCGTCGAGATAATCCGATAACTCAGCGAACATGGCCTTGCATCGTGCAGGCCGCAACATCTCTTCCCGGTCAGCCGGCGCCGCCGCCCTCTTCTTGCCTCGCGGCATCCATGTCGGCATCAAGGCCTTGCGCACGAACAACCGTGCCCGGTGCAGACGAACCCGCACGGTCCCCGGGCGAATGCCGGTGATCTCTGCCACTTCCTCGTCCGTCAGTCCTTCCATGTCGCGCAGCACCAGCACGATGCGGTACTGCGGCGGCAACTTTTGCACCGCGTCGCGCAACCGGGCCGCCTCCTCGCTTCGTATCGCAAAGGATTCGGGATTAATCCTGCCATCGGCGGTGAGTTGATCGAGTTCCTTGCGATCCGGCATCAACTGGTCGAGTGAGAGTTCGTGGGCGGGCGCGAACTTGCTCTTGCGCCGGCTCATCAGGCAGCGATTCTTCGCCACCTTATAGAGCCACACCACCAGCGCCTTCGGGCTGCTGAACCTGGGCAGGTGCGGAATCGACTTCATGAGCACGTCCTGCATGGTGTCCTCAGCGTCCTCCCGCTGCCCGCAGACCCGCATGCTGAACGAAAACACCGTATTCTGCAGGAGCCCCAGCGCCCGTTCCAGGCTCGCCTCATCCCCGCGCTGCAGCAGCTCCACCGCCTCCTCAATCTCGGCACGCATATTCCGAATTTATCACGCTGGAAAAATGACGTCCGTGCGATCGCGCACACGAACCGGAAAATGAAGCGTATCGGGTCTAAACGGGTGTAAATGGAGGCAGATATAGACGCGTGGACGGATTTGGCTGCCCCCCAGGGATTCGAACCCCGATATGCTGATCCAGAGTCAGCTGTCCTGCCGTTGAACGAGGGGGCAGTTTCCGCTTGCGAGCCGACTGGCGCCGACTCTCTTTGATTCTATGTTTCTGCGCGCATGTGGTCAACCCGCTGAGCGAACCGTCGAACTCACCGCAGTGCGCGCGAGTTAGAATTCTAAGCGAGATTCATTGGCATTCTTGATTCCCGCGAGGTCTCCATGTCGACCGCCTTCGAACCGACCACTCTCACCGCCGATTACGCTGAAATCGCCCGCCGCCCGCTCGAACCGGAGCGGTGCGCCCTGCTGGTCATCGACATTCAAGAGCGTCTGCTCCCTCCGATCTTCCAGAAAGAAGACTTGCTGCGCAACGCACAACTGCTGATCCGCGCCGCCGGCATCCTGAAAATCCCCGCGCTCGTGACCACCCAATATGCCAAGGGCCTCGGCCACACCGTCCCGGAGATCGCTTCCCTGCTGCCCTCCGTCGAAGCCATCGACAAGACGCCATTCTCCTGTTTCGGCAGCGACGCCTTCTGCGCCACGCTCAAGCGCCTGCCCGGTCAGCGCAACACGCTTTTGCTCTGCGGCATGGAAAGCCACATCTGCGTTACCCAGACTGCGCTCGCAGCGCTGCGCGAGGGCTATCTGGTTCACGTCGCCTCCGACGCCGTCAGTTCGCGGACCGAGTGGAACTGGAGGGTCGGCCTTGACCGCATGCGCTCCGCCGGAGCCGTCATTGCCTCGACTGAAATGATGATCTACGAACTGATGCGGGCCTCTTCCTCGGCGGCGTTCAAGGAACTGCTGCCCCACCTGAAGGGATAGACTTGCCGGATGATTTAAGATGAAAGGCAGTCAGGATCGAACGTGAACTTGCTTCGCAAACTCGTCGCCCTGGTCACCACGGTCGTCCTGCTGTGGGCCCTGCTGGTTCCGGCTGGGACCACAGGGCAACTATGGGCCCTGGTGGTTCCAATCCTGCTGCTTGCGGGCCTGGTCGCGGTCGTTTCTAAACCGCATCCGTCGGACGATCCAGAACTTCCGCTCTTCCAGTTCGCACCGGTTCTCGCCTCGCGCGCTCCGCCCTCCTGCTGATTCGCTCCGTCGCACCACCCTGAATATTCACGTTGAGCCGCGGTGCACTCGCGCCCGGCCGGCTTTGCGCCGCCCCGGTCACCGCAAGGAGGATTCGGTGCCAATCCATCATCGCCTGCGCAAGTTGCTGCTTTGCCTGACGCTCCTGGCCGGAGCCCTTGGCGGAACGCCGATGCGGCCCGAGGAAATCGAGGACCTGATGCACACCATGAACGAGCAGAAAGTCGTGATGACCGTTGAGGACGAAGGCGACCACTACGAACTTCCCAAACTGCCCAAGAGCGATCCCTAGTCTTCCGCTTTCTTTTTCACGCGGACGACCGTGATCTTGGCGAAGCCTTCGTCGAACGCCGGTTGCTTTAGCTTGGCCGCCATGCGCCGCATTACGTCTTCGGGGACCACGCGGTCGCGCCGCTGATGGCGGTCGATGCAAACCTCCAGGGGCACATCGAAAAACACCGCGTGGACTTCGTAGTGATAGTCCTTGGCCAGCTTGATCCAGTGGGAACGCTCCTGCGGCGTCAGGTTCGTCGCGTCCACATAGTTCGTGGGACGCTTGGCAATCAGCCGCGCCTTGAGCATGGACCGGAGATTGGAAAACACCAGATCCTGGAAGCGCTGCTCGCGTACGTCATCGAACAGCAGCGAGCGCAGCATGTCCGTCGATAGCGGCACCACATTATGCCGCTTGAACCACGAACTCTTGCCCGATCCCGGCAGCCCGATCGCCAGCACCACAATTCCTTTGGGTGGACGGGCAGCCGCCGAAGGAATCGCCGCTGGAACAGCGGGAGCTTGTGTCTTGGGAGCCTCGACTTCGGGCGCCTCGACGTCCGCAGCCACCGCTTCCGGAGTCTCGGTCTCGCTCTCGACCACGAGCGGAGCGGCCGCTTCTCCTTCCGCCACTTCAGGAATAATTCCCTTGCCCGCCGCGGGCGCGAATGCCTGCGCCACCGCCTGTTCGCGGCCACGGCCACCGCGGCCACGACCACCGCGGCGCCGGCGCGACCGTCCGCGTGCCCCGCCGCCCGCGCCTTCGGCCGGTTCAACGGCCGACTCGCTCGACGATTCTGGCTCGGCGCTTTCCCGGGCAGTCACTTCCGGCGCGGATACCGCTTCGTGCTGAATTGGGGCTTCGATTTCCTCAGGGCTGGATTCCTCACCCCGGGGTGCCTGTTCGGCATCAAAATACGCTGGCTGCAACGGAGGAGCGGCCGGCTGTTTCTCTTGCGGAGCTTTCTTCTTGCGGCGCTCTAAGCGCTCGCGCATCCACTTACGCATACTTCAGGCTTGTAACACACTTGCCGCAGTCGGAGCAATGCGCCGAGCTCTATCTGGAACCACAGTCGGCAAAAGCGGCCGCGGTTTTTCCTCTGTGTTTCTCTGTGCCCTCTGTGGTGAATGTTTTTGCGGTTGAACCAACGAAGCGATCCGAAGGCTAGAATAGGTCCCATGCCCAACCCCATCCCCTCCGAAATCCAGGGCCAGAAATACATCTCGCTGACCACCTTCCGCAAGACGGGAGTCGCCGTGCCCACGCCTGTCTGGTTCGGCGAAGGCAATGGCAAGCTCTACTTCATGACTCGCGGCGACATGGGCAAGAGCAAGCGCATTCGCAATAATCCCCAAGTGCGCGTCGCTCCTTGCACCATTCGCGGGAAAGTCACCGGGGCAGAGTTCCCCGCCACCGCCCGCTTCCTGCCACCGGAAGAGCACGCCCAGGCTCGCGCAGCGATCAACCAGAAGTATTGGATGGCGCGAATTCCCCTGATTTGGGCCCGCACCGATACCTACTTCGAGATCACCTTCGGCTGATGAGCCTGCAAGAGAGAAGCCGCCGCCCCGAAGGGCGGCTCTTCTCCAGACGCCAACCTGCGCTACGGCTGATAGATTTGCACGTTGTTGTAGACCGATCCCTGCCCAGCCACACCGGAACTCGATCCGCCGAAGCAATACAGCAGTCCGCCATTGACGGCCGATCCCGGCGAGATCACGGCTTGGGGCATGGCTGCCTGCGGTGTCCATTTGTTGGTCGCTGCACTGAAGGATTCGGTCAGGGTTTGTTGGCCACCATTCTCGCCCCCGCCCGCCACGTAAAGCTGTCCCAGCAACTGCCCATAACAGCTCGCGTTGCGCGCCGCAGGATCTGCCAGGAGCACACTCCACGTGTTCGTCGATACGTTGTAACTCTCGTTGTCGCCGTTATCGCCCGAGGTTGTGTACCCGTCTGCCGCCACGATTGCGCTCCCCAGCAAAGCCGCCGATGGCTCCGACTTGCCCACCAGTAGCGGCGCTTCCTCGCTCCACGTATTGGTCGTCGTGTTGTATTTTTCCACTGTAGTCAGGCGCAGAGAACTGCCGTTGCCCCCGATCACATAAACCGCCGTTCCATCCACCACGGCCGCTGCGCTGCCGCGCGCCGTCGGCATAATGGCTTTTGAGGACCAGGTGTTGCTCGCCGGATTGTAGGCTTGTACCACCCCGGTCGCTCCTCCGCTCGCATATCCGCCAAAGACATACAGTACTCCGCCCACTACCGCGCTGGCCCCCGCAGACACAGGGGTCGGCATCGACGCCGCAGTGGTCCAGGTGTTGCTCGCCGGGATATACACCTGCGTGGTGCCATTCAGCGCTGTGGCCCCATATCCTCCAGCCACGTAGATCTTGGTATTGATCGCTCCCGCCGCCGGAAACTGCACCGCCGTCGGCATCACTGTTCCCTGGCTCCACGAGTTGTGCACAGTGAATTTCTTCCGGCTCTTCAGCGTGGTCGATCCCGTGGTCACCGTGACATATCCATCCGAAGCACCCGTGGGGACCGTCGCCAGAAGGAACGTCGTCCCGGTGAGTGCTGTGGTTGTGGCGGTCACGCCATTGAACTTCACGACCGACGAACTCGTGAACCCCTGCCCCAGAATCCCAATCTTTGCCCCAACCCGGCCGGAGTACGGGAGTAGCTGGATAAACGCCGGGAGGTTGTTGTTCAGGCTGTAGAACACGCCGTCCGGGGTTGCGCCTGTGCCGCCCGTAGCAGTGCCGCCATACAGGATGCCGTTCGTGTGTTGGAAGGGAGCGTTCTCCGGGGCGGAGCCCTTCGTCGTGTCGGCGGTATTGAAGGAATACAGGACAGAGAATACGTTCTTTGCCGTCAACTCGAAGATCGTACCGTTGTTGGCGCTGACGGCCGCGCCGTTCGTGCCGTAGAAATTTCCGTCACTGGCCTGCGTGAGGCCGTCATATGGGGCCTCCCCATCGGTCGTTCCGTTCATATTGTGCAGGACCGTGAGAACGCCTGCAGGCGTGATCTTGAACGCGACTCCGGCGGCCGAGGCTCCGCCGCTTTGTGTCGAGCCGTAGAAATTTCCATCGTTGCCCTGGATGAGGGGACCGGATGGTTTTGCTCCGTGTGTATTGTCGAAACTATAAAGGACGGTCAGAACGCCCGCCGGCGTGATCTTGAACACTTCGCCGTAACCGTTTGCACCGCCGGCGAGAGTGGTACCGTAGAAATTGCCGTCAGCGCCCTGAATCAGTGGGTCCTCGGGCCCGTTGCCATGAGTGTTTTCGAACGCGTACAGGACGGTGTACACGCCTGCTGGAGTCAATTTGTAGACCGTGCCGTACCCGCCTGCTCCACCTGAGTATGTGGTTCCGTACCAGTTTCCGTCAGTACCCTGAATCGGCGATGCCCAGGGAAAGCCGCCATCCGTACTCTGGGTACCCAGGTTATAGAGCGTGGTCAGTGTGCCGCCGGGTGTGATTTTGAAGATGGTTCCGCAGCACGCGCTTCCTCCCTCGTACGTCGTGCCGTAGAAATTCCCGTCCGTGCCGAGGGTTAATCCTCCGTTCGGATAGGAGCCATCGGGCCCGGAAAAACTGTAGAGTAGCGTGAGCACGCCCCCGGGCGTGATTTTGAATACCGCGCCGTGTCCGTTGCTGCCACCTCCCGTGGCCGTTGTGTACAGGTTCCCGTCACGACCCTGTGCGATCACGTTAGGGTAGCCTAGGCTGAGCGGATCGGTAGCCTTCGTGCCGAAGTTGTACATCACGGAGTAAGTCTGGCCGGCGGCCACAATCGATCCGCACAGCATCGTGAAGAGCGCAGAGAGGCGCAGAGCAAGGTTCTGGCGATGAAGCATGAATCCTCCTGAGAGCGGTCCGTTGTGAGAGGGACAACGACCGGACGCGAACCGAATCACCCACAGTTTGGTCCGCGAACGTGCTGGGGGAGCATGCAGACCAAGGCGCAAAATCGTATGTCAGCCGCCAATGCCTGTCAATGTGAAGGAAGTTGCAGATACCTCAACCAGAATGCCGGTACAAGTAAAAGCCAAGAAAGAAGAGACCAAGGAGAATGAATCCGACCACATTCCACCAAAAACTCTATGGCGCTTTGGTTCGATACACAACACCGCCGTAGCGCTCAAGACTCTCCCCAGTCACCATGAAGGCCGCCGCAACGACCAGGAAAACGATCCCGATGAGCAGGAGACGGTGCTCAGAATCAATCAGATATGAGAAATGATCCATGATTCTTGGAGCCTACTCGAGTCCGGTTCCACCAAGACAAAATCCGATTGCAAATCTACCGCGACCCGCTCGTCAAATACTCATGAATCGAGGTCGCCGCCCGCCGTCCCGCGCCCATGGCCAGAATCACCGTTGCCGCGCCCGTCACGATATCTCCCCCCGCGAACACGCCTTTACGCGAGGTCTTCTGCGTCTCTTCGCTGGCCACGATGTAGCCGCGCTTGTTCGTGTCGAGGCCGGGCGTTGTGGTCTGGACAATCGGATTCGCCGTCGTCCCAATGGCCATGATTGCAACCGACAGCGGCAACTCGAACTCCGAACCCTTGATCGGCACAGGACGCCGACGTCCCGACGAATCCGGTTCGCCGAGTTCCATGCGCACGCAGCGCACCCCCGTCAGCCAACCTCTGCCGTCAGAAAGAAATTCCACCGGGGCGGTCAGCATCTGGAAGTCAATTCCCTCTTGTTTCGCGTGATGCACTTCCTCCGCGCGCGCCGGCATCTCGGCATCGCTTCGTCGATAAATCACATACGCCTTCTCCGCGCCCAGCCGCAGCGCCGAACGGATCGCGTCCAGTGCCGTGTTCCCGCCGCCGATCACCGCTACATGCTTGCCATGCAGGTCGAGCATCGGCTCGTCGTACACCGGAAACTTGTACGCCTTCATCAAGTTGATGCGCGTCAGAAACTCATTCGCCGAATACACTCCGTTCAGATGCTCGCCCGGAATATTCATGAACTGCGGCAATCCCGCGCCTGTCCCGATGTACACCGCGTCGTAGCCTTCTTCATTCATCAATTCGTCGATCGTGACTGTGCGCCCCACCACCACGTCCGTTTCAAACTCCACGCCCATCTCGCGCATGTAGTCGATCTGCTCGCGCACAATCTGCTTGGGCAAACGAAATTCCGGGATGCCATACACCAGCACGCCGCCAATCTCGTGCAGCGCCTCGAACACCCGCACCTTGTGCCCCTTCTGGATCAAGTCGCCCGCCACCGTCAATCCCGAAGGCCCGCTGCCCACGATCGCCACTTTCTTCCCCGTGGGCGTGGCCTTGGGCACGACATGTGTTCCCATGCGCTGCTCGTAATCGGCCACAAACCGTTCCAGATAGCCAATCCCCAGCGGCTTCACTTTCTTCGAGAGCAGGCACTTCCCTTCGCACTGATCTTCCTGCGGACAGACGCGGCCAGTGACCGCCGGCAACACGTTGGCCTCCCGAATTTTCGCCGCCGCTCCCAGAAAGTCGCCAATCACGATCCGCTGCACGAACTCCTTCACATCAATCCCAACCGGACAATTGTCTGTACACGTCGGCTTGGCGCATTCCAGGCAGCGCCGCGCTTCCTGCTGCGCCAGTTCTTCGCTGAAGCCCAGGTTCACTTCCTCAAAATTGTGTGCGCGTTGTTCGGCAGGCTGCTCCGGCATCAACTGCCGCGGAACCTTCATGCGTTCTTTGATCGGAATCGGATTCAGGGATTTGGTCGTCATCCTTCGGCTCCATCGGTCACGCACGCCTGTTCCGCCTGCTTGTGCTGAAACGCCTCCATCGACAATTTCTCCGCATCGCGATACATCGTATTCCGCTGCACCAGCACTTCAAAATTCACTCTGTGCCCGTCGAATTCCGGCCCGTCCACGCAGGCGAATTCGCTCTTGCCGTCGATCATCACCCGGCAGCCGCCGCACATTCCCGTGCCGTCGATCATGATCGGATTCAGGCTCACCACGGTGTGGATGTGCTCCTTCCGCGTCATTTCCGACACCGCCTTCATCATCACGATCGGCCCCACGGCTACGACCAGATCGATGCGCGTGCCGTTCTCAATCAACTGCCGCAGCTTGTCGGTGACGAATCCCTTATCCGCGTAGCTGCCGTCGTCGGTCGTGATCATGAGCGCGTCGCTGACTGCGCGCATTTCCTTCTCCAGAATGACCAGGTCCTTATTCCTCGCTCCGACAATCGAGATGACCCGATTGCCCTCGCGCTTCAGCGCCGCCGCCGTGGGATACGCCATCGCCGTCCCCACACCGCCACCGACGACCACAACCGTTCCATATTTCGCAATTTCCGAAGGCTTGCCCAGCGGCCCGACCACATCCAGAATGGAGTCGCCGGTCTGTAGCGTGTTCAGCAGGTTGGTCGTTTTCCCCGCCGACTGCACCACAATATTGATCGTCCCGCGCAGGGGATCGGAATTCTCGATCGTGACCGGAATGCGCTCGCCTTCTTCGTAAATCCGCAAAATGACGAACTGTCCCGGCTGCTGTTTGCGCGCGATGCGCGGCGCATCGATGACGAATCGTTTGATTCCGGGCGCCAGAAACTCGGCGTGAATGATCTTGAACACAGGCCCTCCGCGGCACGGAGACAGGAAACATGCCTACGGAATGATTGTGTCGAGTGGGATACGGCGCGGGCTGTGATTCAGATCACACAGCGCTGTGCGGAGGCCTGCCCGTTAGCCCCATATCTTTCGGAACTTCCATCGCTAACAGATCGCGGACATCGTACCGATGTACTTCTTATGCGAAGGCATGAAGCCCGTGAGGCGCTGCAGTTCATGAAGGTCAAGGTCGATAAGCGCGGCAGGTTCGTGATTCCAGGCGGCTTCCGTAAAGCAAATGGCCTCAAAGCTGGCGATGAAGTCTTGATGACCTGCAAGGATGGGGAACTGCGCATCAGAAAGGGATCACCCCCGGATCGCACCAAGCGAACCAAGCGCTAGTTAGATCCCTTCCGGCTTGAAAATCACCGCCTGGCTGAGTTTGCTGTTCATCACGATTCTTAGCGGCTGTGCAAACTGCAGATGCCGCACGCACCCTTCTTCCTCCACCGCGGTCTGCTCCGTCAGCCATTGCCAGTCGATCGATCCCTCCCCAGCGTCCGGGTTCACCGTGAGGTATCCGACCTGGAATGCCGTCAGATTTTGAAAAAAGTGGCTTCCCTGAGACGGCGTGACGCGGAAATCGCGGAACCCCGCCTCCACAATCGCGCGCGCTCCTGAAATTTCATCCCACTCGACCGGAATGCCCAGCCACGGATCATTCGATCCCCAGCGCCCCACACCAATCAGCAGATACGGCCTGTTCTCGGCGCCCAGCTTGGCGTTGAACTGCGCCACCGAACGCGCCACCTCCTGACTGCGGCTGCGCTCGAAGCGCTGTGAATCGACGACCACTATGTCGTACAGATTCTCAATCCGCCCATTGCCCAGAACCTTCGTGCTCTGGCAGATCAACTGCCCTGGGTCGACCTCGCCGATCGTCAGATCCTGGTGGTCGCGGGACAGCGTCAGCGGCCGAATCTGTAGAAATCCAAACTCCGCCGGCTTCTCCCCCAGTTCTTCCGGACGCGGCAACTTCACCGCGAACTCAATCTCGACCGGATTGCCCAGCGCGTCTTCGCCCGCGCGCACCAGCGTTTCCAGAATCGGCGCAATCGGAAACAGGCCATGCTTCAGCATCGGCGCAAACGTGACCAGCCGTGCTCCCGGTCGGCTGAGCCCGTCGTAGACGGCGTGATTGTCCGGCGAATACGTCGACGCCACCATTGGCAGTGTGCCGTCCATTTCGGCCACGTCCAGCGTGTACCGGGTCTCCCGCAGATGCCCCGGCCCCTGCTTCTCTCCATCCAGTTCCAGCGCGCAGAATTCCGTCTGCGTGTTGGCCAGAATGTCTTCCACGGTTGAGAACTGCAGCAGGTTCTTCGGATACCGCGGGCAGAAACTCATGCACTTGCCGCCATCCACCACGGTTCGCCCCAGCCCCAGCGCGACCGCCGCAATGCCGTCGGAAAACGTCATCGGCTCGACGGGGTAGAAGTTGTGCGAACGCACCACGCCCGAAAAATCCGGGTAGTAGCGGGTCGCGTGCGCCGAGCCCACCACCTGCTGCAAGATCACTGCCATCTTCTCTTCTTCCAGGCGGTACGGCGTCGCCCGCACATAGGCCTTCGCGTGCTGGCTGAAGGTGGACGCATACACTCGCTTGATCGCCTCACTCAGTTCCGCCAGTCGAACGTTCAAGTCCTCCTGCTGATTGCCCAGCATGAACGTCTCATATACGCCGGTGAACGGCTGGTATTGCGAATCTTCCAGCAGGCTCGACGAGCGTACCGCCAGCGGATACCGGACTTCCTCCAGGAACGCCTTCAGATTCTCGGTCAGCGTAACCGGCAATCGGCAATCGAGAAAGCGCTGCTGAATTTCACTGTCGTCGTCGCAATGCAAGGCGAACTCGGCGAGATTGTTCTCTGCCAGGAACTGATCGAACAGATCGGTGGCGATCACCACCGCCGGCGGAACGGCGATGCGAATCCCGGGAAACCGCTTCGCAATCCGCCGCGTGCGCAGCAAATGCCGCACGAACGCCAGGCCACGCGCCTTGCCGCCCAGCGACCCGGAACCGATCCGCAGAAAGCTCGACTCGGAAGGTTTGAAGGTTTCGCCCTTGAAGTCGCCGATCAAGACTTCGTTCTGCTCTTGCCGGTAGTCGTTGATCGAGGCGATCAGATCGCGCCGCAGATGCTCGGGACCGTCGAAATCCGACACCTTGCGGGGGCGCAGCTTGGCCGCCAGGGCAAATTCGGTACGCGCCATCAGCCAGTGCGAAAAGTGATTGCGCTGCGCGTGATACATCAGGCTCTCGGCCGGAACGGTCTGCAGTTGCTCTTCCAGTTCGTTGAGATCCTTCGCGCGGCTCACTTCGCTGTTATCCGGCATGCGGAATACGAAGTCGCCAAATCCGAAATAGTCGGTCAGAATGCGCCGCAGGTCTTTCATCAGCGTGGGCGAACGCTTGCGCAGGAACGAATACCCCGCCGCCTGGGCCCGCGGGCGAAATTCGGTGCGGCTGGTCTGCAACACGATCGGCACATCCGCCGCCAGGCTCTTCACCAGCCGCGCCAGTTCAAAGCCCGCTTCCGGACTCAGCTGCCCGTCCCACGGAAATTCCACGTCGGAAACCAGCCCGAAAATATATTCGCGATACTGCTCCACCAGTTCCGCCGCTTCCTCAAAATTCGACACCAGAAGAATTTTGGGCCGCGCCTGGATGCGCACCAGCTTGTGCGCCGTGTTCAGCCCCTCCTGAATCACCCGCCGCGACTGCTTGATCAGCTCGGTATAGATCACCGGCAGGAACGACGAGTAGTAGCGGATGTTGTCTTCCACCACCAGCAGCACCGGGACGCCCATGGCGCGCGTGTCGTGCAGCACATTGCGCTTGTCCTCGACGTATTTGACGATCGCAATCAGAATGCGCGCCGTTCCCTGCCACAGGAATACGCGCTCAATATCCGTGACCGGATTCCGCGCCACGAAATTCTTGATTTCGCGATAGTCATACCCCAGCACCACCACCGGCACGTCCAGGCCGGCGGCGCGTACTTCGCGCGCCAGTTGCGCGGCGTCCGTGTCCCCGACCGCAAGGTTGGTGACGATCAGGTTGAACTGCGGATTGGACTTCGCCAGATCGAGCGCTTCGGCGCAGCTCGCCACATGCGTGATCCCTGGAATCTGCCGCAGGTTCAGTTCCAGCGATTCGTCGATGAGCAATTCGTTGAGCCGCCCGTCTTCGCGCAGGATGAACGAATCGTACAGACTCGACACCAGCAGAATGTTCTGCACCCGGAACGGCATCAGATTCTCGAAGCCTTCAAAGCGCTCTTCGGCGTCGAGAATCGGCTCGGCAATGGGGCGGACGATCATGGAGAAATCCTAGAACAAATCAAAGGCAGGAGAAAAGGAGAAGGCGATCTCAATTCAGGGCATAGACAGCGTCATCCGAATGCACCGCTTTTCACCAGAACGGAGATCTCACCCGAGCACCGCTGGGAATCCACCTCTCTTCTCCAGACTGCGGCGCAAGCTCCTTCTTGAAATCAAAACCTGCGTGAAAAACATAGCGACGAAAGGGACAACGATCAACAACTCATACCAAGATGACTGCCGCGTTCCTTGTTTTATCAGCCAGTAGGCAGGCAACCTTGGCTTTATCGCAAACAGAGTCGTCTGGACAACGAATACCAGGATCAGGAAGGCGCAATGGATCGCCAATATTCGCGGAAATTCCTGCTGCACTCTCTTATCACTCAAACTGTATCTTTCGAGCATCCCTTTCGCTGGGAAAAAGATGTACCAGAAAGCAAAGTATGTGTATGTGATCGCGGTGACGATTTGAATCCCGAACGGCCTGTCTCCGAAAGCGATGACAAGGCCGAGGCCTCCGAGCGCTCCGACCATGTAGGCGACAAATAATCCGAGCGACATCGCAATTGAAACTTTCGGTGGTTTCTCGGGCTCGCCTAATTGTTCGAACATGGCATTTGGAAGCGATCGAATTCGGTTGGAGTTGTGCACGAGATGGACCGCGCGCTTGCTGACTTCATTCCGTTCGCAACGGCCCGTCAATCAAGGTGCTGCCCGGGATGGCCCGTGACCGATACTCGAATGCACAAAATCAGATGGCTCCGGATAACCGGAGCCATCTCAAAACCGTAGTGTAACGCTCTGTCAAATGAAGTATTGATCCAATATCTCGTAGAGTCAAGTTACTTCGGGAGATTATCTCTGCGTTTTCTCCCGGATTGAGCTTCTTCTCCACAGATGGGAAGAATGGACCCGGCGGGATTCGAACCCGCATCTGCAACTATGACAGAGCGCTGTGTTGCCATTACACTACGGGCCCTGAGATCGAGTTTGGTGATCATCGAGCAGTAGTGCAAGGGCGCGGATCACAGTTTTCCAGAATGCTTCCCGAATTGGAACATCGAAAATTGGTCCGGCAGTCTAAGCTGAAGTCCTCAAGATCTCCTCCACCACCATTTCCCCGATCTCTGGAACCCGCCGCGCGAGGGTCTCCGAGAGTTCCAGTTCCAGCCCTGTCCCCGCCAGCGGTTCGATCGAGACGGCGAACAGCGTTACATCCAGCTTCCCGCCGGTCAGGTAAGCCGCATCCAGCAAATCTTTCAGCCCGATGTCATGCGCGGTCAGGGTTTTGGGATAGTCGGTGGAAAACTTCGGGGTCAGGCGCTGCACCGTGCCCGGAGGATTGCCGTCGATGGTGGCATCAATCAGCACCACCCGGCCTGCCCGCTGCATGGGCTCAAGGAGAAGAAAGCTTCCGGTTCCGCCATCGAGGCATTCAACGCCGTCCGGTAGCGGCATCTGGCTGAGGTGCTCCACGACACGCACGCCCACGCCCTCGTCGCCCATCAGCACGTTGCCGATGCCCAGTACCAGTACGCGAGGGCCGTTACTTTTTGTGTGAGTCCGGGTCGCGCCCATCATGCTCGAATTTCCAGCCCCCCACCATCGACGACGTGGTGCCTCGTCCTTCAATGTAGTCGTGGTAGAACACCAGGTACACGTGGATCAGCATAAACAGAATGAAGAACCACATGAACACATGATGCCACTGCCGCACCACAAAGTCGCCGCCCATGACCGGAACGATCCAGGCGAACATCTGCGGCAGGAAAGAGTGGCTCATGCTGGAGTAGAGAGCGAATCCGGTCACGGACTGGAACAGGAAGGCCAGAAACGAGAGGAAATAAATCACGCCGGCCAATGCGTTGTGCCCTGTTGTGATAATGCCTCGGACCTTGGTCTGCAGCACGTCGACTTTCAGCACCTCGATCATCTCCGCCCACTGCGCCCGCCTGGTGGGGATGAAGTGCGTCCAGCGCGCGTGCTCATTCCCCACAAATCCCCAGTACAAGCGCACCAGGAAGTTGAAGAAGAAGATGAACGCGGTCACGAAGTGCAGGAAGCGCACCTTGCCGAACCAGTACTGCTGGTAGGCCTCGGACGAATAGGAGATGCCGACCGGCCGGCCGATGATGAAGCCGGTCACGATCAGCATCACCACGCACAAGGCGTTCACCCAGTGATACAGCCGCACCGGCAGCTCCCACACATACACGCGATGGAAACTGGCTGGAGCGGCCGGTTCCGCGGAAATCGCCTTCGTCGCCATACGCCTCCCCCTAGGAAACCGTCACCTGATGCATGTGCTTGCCCTGCGGATCGTACAAGTGCACGGCGCAAGCCAGGCAGGGATCGAACGAATGAATGGTCCGCAGGATTTCAACCGGCTGCTCGACATTCGCCACCTTCGTGCCCACCAGCGACGCCTCGTAGGCCGAGCGCTGTCCGTTCGCGTCGCGCGGCGAAGCGTTCCAGGTGCTGGGCACAACCAGCTGATAGTTGCCGATCTTGCCGTCCTTGATGCGAATCCAATGCGCCAACGCGCCACGCGGAGCTTCGGTCAGGCCCACGCCCTCGGCTTCCGTCGGCCAGGTCGAAGGATCCCATTTGTCGCGCGTGAACGTGCTGGTGTGGCCGCTCTTGATCTGCGTCAGCAGTTGGTCGTAGAACTCCTGCATCCAGTTCACCACCAGCCGCGTCTCAATGCCGCGGGCCGCGGTGCGGCCCAGAGTCGAGAACAATGCCTCCACCGGCACGTTGAGTTGCTTCAGCGCATCGTTCACAGCGTCTTTCACGTCGGTGCGGCCGCTCGCGTAACTGACCAGCAACCGCGCCAGAGGCCCAACTTCCATGGCGTGATCTTTCCAGCGCGGCGTCTTCAGCCACGAATATTTCCCTTCTACATTCAATTGCTCGAACGGCGGCTTGGGGCCGGTGAAGTTGAATTCCGTCTCGCCGTCGAACGGATGCAGTCCCAACGCATCTCCGCCCTCGTAGCGATACCACGAGTGCGCGATATATTCCTTGATCTCCTCGGCCGCGCGCGCGTTCACTTCGTGAACCTGCCCCAGGTTGCGGTCCAGGATCACGCCGCGCGCAAACTTGAAGTACTCCGGCTGCCCGTAGCCACGCGTTGGCAGATCGCCGTAAGACATATAATTCTTCAGCCCGCCGCCATAGCCTGCCCAGTCTTTGTAGAAACTGGCGACCGCCATCAGGTCGGGAATGTACACCTGCTCCACGAATGTCTTGGCGTCTTTGATCAGGCTGCCGACGTGGTTCAGGCGTTCAATGTTGACGGCGTTCACTTCCTCCGGGTTCAGCGAGCACGGCATGCCGCCGACCACATAGTTCGGATGCGGATTCTTGCCGCCGAAAATGGCATGTATCTTGACGATATCCTTCTGCCACTCCAGCGCCTCCAGGTAGTGCGCCACCGCCAGCAGATTCACTTCCGGCGGCAGCTTGTAGGCCGGATGTCCCCAGTATCCGTTGGCGAAGATGCCAAGTTGCCCACTGGCCACAAACGCCTTCAGGCGATTCTGCACGTCCGCGAAATATTTGGGCGAACTCTTCGGCCAGCTTGAAATCGAGACCGCAATCGTCGCTGTCTTCTGCGGATCGGCCTTCAGCGCGCTGACTACATCCACCCAGTCAAGCGCGTGCAGGTGATAGAAATGCACCACGTGATCCTGCACATACTGCGTGCAGAACATGATGTTGCGGATCAGTTCCGCGTTCACCGGCACCGTGATGTCGAGGGCATTTTCCACGGTGCGCACGCTGGCCAGCGCATGCACCGTGGTGCAGACGCCGCAGGCGCGCTCGGTAAACGCCCAGGCGTCGCGCGGGTCGCGGCCTTTCAGAATCTTCTCGAAGCCGCGCACCATGGTTCCGGAGCTGTAGGCATCGGTGATGACGCCATTTTCCACCACCGCTTCCACCCGCAGGTGGCCTTCAATGCGCGTGATGGGGTCGACTACGATCCTGTTCGCCATCGCCTACTCCTTGTCCTTTGCCTGATCGGCTTCTGCGGTCAATTCCTTCTTTTTTAAATTGGTGGTAATGGCATGCAAGGCCACGCCGCCCAGTGCCGCGATGCCAACCGCAGTACCGACCGTATCCGCCGTGCTCTCAATGCCGAATCCGGGGAAGGATGCCAGGTGCTGGTAGAACGGTCCGTTGTCCCAGAATCCGTTTTCGCTGCAGCCGATGCATCCGTGGCCGGACTGAATGGGATAACTGATGGCGCCGTTCCACTTGGTCACCGAACAGGCGTTGTACGTCACCGGCCCGCGGCAGCCCATCTTGTAGAGGCAATAGCCCTTGCGCGCCCTTTCGTCGTCGAAGGACTCGACGAACAGTCCGGCATCGTAGTACGGACGGCGATAGCAGGTATCGTGAACCCGCCGCGAGTAAAACTCCTTCGGACGCCCGATGCCGTCGAGTTCGGGCGCAGTGCCCAGAACCAGAATATGCGTGATCACTCCCGTCATCACGTCGGCAATCGGCGGGCATCCGGGAACGTTGATCACCGGCTTCGAGATCAACTTGTGTACGGGCGTGGCGCCCGTCGGATTCGGATTCGCCGCCTGAATGCATCCGTGCGAGGCGCAGTTGCCCCAGGCGATGACCGCGGCCGCGTCTTTGGCCACTTCCTGCAGAATGTCTTCCGCCGTGCGCCCGCCGATCATGCAGTAGACACCGTCGTCGGCCGTGGGGATGGATCCCTCGACCAGCAGGATGTACTGGCCGGCGGAACTCTTCACCGTATCCCACAGGCTCTTCTCCGCCTGATGCCCGGCAGCGGCCTGCAGCGTCTCGGAGTAGTTGAGCGAGATCGAGTCCAGCAGCACGTCGGCCACGATCGGGTGCGACGAGCGGATGAACGACTCGCTGCAGCAGGTGCATTCCTGGAAGTGCATCCAGACGACCGGCGGACGCGGCTTGGTGTCCATGGCGTGGACCACTTTGTCGAGGCCGGACGCCTCAATCCCGGCCATCATGGCGGCAAAACTGCAATAACGCAGGAATTCCCGGCGGTCGTACCCCTTGGCCTGCATGGATTCCCAGATGGTGGAAGCGGAGTGGCCCATACGTCCTCTCCTTTGTCGTTGGAAGATCGCTCTTGGTTGCTACGCCCGGACTCCACAGTGCATCCCGGACGGTTGCCTTCTCTGGTTTTGGCAGCCAAGTGCTGCGGCGGAGCCTAGCATCGAAATTCGGGAGCGCAATGTGACGGCGGTCACTGGACCGTGTGACCGGAATCAAATTCGGGGCAGCACCCCCGTCCCGGCGGCCGTCGAGGAGACATCTCGCTCGCCAGTTCCTCCAGTTAGGTGGGCGGGACCCCGCCCATAGTCGGCGAGGCCCCCAGCGCTCCCCCTGGACCGAGACGAAATTCTCGGCGGTCGGGGAGCAAAATTACGATGCTGGTCGCCCCCTGAAATGCCCTTTGCGGAGATTCTGTGGACGCCGGACGGGCTTTCCGGGTCTGGGCAATACCTGAGGTCGGGCGGATTTTGGAACGCGCTGCCGGGGAGTTGAATCGATTTAACTTGTGCTTCTATCTCATTGAGTACAAGCATGTTACTCGCATTCTATTGCACAGGGCTGTCAGCAACTGAACCCTTTGCGAATCATCTTCTTGCGCCCCGACTGCACCATGCCTGGTGCACCGCTTATCCGATCGTGGTCTTGACTTTGTCCAGTCCCCGAGAAGCCTTGCCATCTCCTCGGAGTGAGTTGCCAAAGGCCTACAATATTCGGCGCCCCTCATTCGTCTACACCCATGGATGAACGACGCGGCCAGCCTCGAACGCATGGCAGTGGAGCAGATGCGACAAGAAGAAGGCCGGCGCATCTCGGTCGTGGTGAAACAGGAAGGCTCGCGGTTGGCGAACTATATCCGCCGGCGCGTGGCCGATCCGCTCGACGCCGAGGACATCCTGCAGGACGTGTATTCCCGCCTGGTCGAGGCCAACCGCCTGCTGATGCCGATCGAGCACATCACTGGCTGGCTGTATCAGGTGGCGCGCAATCGCATAACGGACTTGTTCCGCAAGCACGAGCCGGAGAACTTCAGCGATCTCGATGGCGTGGACGAAGAGGGCGAGATGTTGGCGTTCGAAGATCTCCTGCCCTCGGTGGAAGAAGGCCCGGAAGCCGCCTACGCGCGGAAGAAGATGCTGGAAGAGTTGCAGCATGCGCTCGCTGCGTTGCCGAAAGAACAGCGTGAGATCTTTGTGGCGCATGAGATTGAAGGGCGCAGCTTCAAGGAATTAGCCGAGACGACCGGCGTAAGCATGAATACGCTGTTGTCGCGAAAACGGTATGCCGTGCTGCATCTGCGCGAGCGATTGCAGCGAGTGTACGACGAGTTTGGGAGATGAAGCCCTGGGATGCCCCATGTCTCGCCGCTGTTGCGAGACATGGGAATAACAGAAGCAGACAGTTAAGAGGAGGACTTATGAGACGAAAATGGTGGATCATTCCAGCCGCAATCGTGGGGCTGCCGCTGTTCATCTTCATCGGCGGCGAGGTCGTGATGCATCTGTGGAACTGGCTGCTGCCGCCGCTGTTCGGCTGGAAGGCGTTGGGCTTCTGGCAAGCGCTGGGGCTACTGGTCCTGTGCCGCATCCTGTTTGGAGGCCTCGGTCACGGCGGCCCCGGCGGCCATGGTGATGGCGGTCGCCGCTGGCGCGGGCGCTGCCGCAACATGAGCCCCGAAGAACGCGAGAAGTTCCGCCAGGCCATGCACGACGGCTACAACTTCAACGGCGAGAAAGCAAAGACGTAGTTTGACCAAATAAGAATGGGATGCCCCATGTCTCGCCGATTTTGCGAGACATGGGAAAAGTGGACCCCGATGGTCACACGTCACAGACTTCCACAGAACGATATGTCTACGCTTCCGCTATGCGCTCCCATCCCGAACGCTTCCACGGCGCCGGCCACCTTCATTTCCTGACCTTTAGTTGCTACCAGCGACGGCCCTTGCTTTCTCCTCCCCGTCGCGATTTGTTTCTGGAAACTCTCGAACGTATCCGACGGCGTTATCGCATCGTCGTGATCGGATATGTTGTGATGCCGGAGCATGTGCATCTGCTCGTGACAGAACCTCAGCGGGATACGCTCTCGACAGTCATGCAAGCACTTAAGCTCAGCTTTGTCCGTATGCTCGACGGTGCAGTGGTTCCCACGTCTCGCAAAGACGGCGAGACGTGGGGCATCCCATCTTTCGCTGCGAAGGAAGCAACCGAGAGTCACCGCTTTTGGCAGGCCCGATTCTATGACTTCAACGTGTGGACCGAAGAGAAGCGGATCGAGAAGCTGCGCTACATTCATCGCAATCCGGTGATGCGAGGGCTAATAGCTGCGCCAGAGCGGTGGCCGTGGAGCAGTTATCGCTGGTATCTATCAGGAGAGAAGGGCCCAGTGAAGATCAACGACACCGACATTCTAGTGATGACGGTAAGGCCAAGATCTGCTTAAGCCGGAAGCACCAAAGAAATGGGATGCCCCATGTCTCGCCGGTTTTGCGAGACATGGGAACAACTGACGCCGGAGACATAGTTCCCCAGGTCTCGCAACAGCGGCGAGACCTGGGGCATCCAATTTCCGTTTCTAAGTTCAAGTACTACAACTACACCAGCCCCTGATCCAGCATGGCGTTCGCTACCTTCACGAATCCGCCAATGTTGGCGCCGTTCACCAGGTTCCCCGGCGTGCCGTATTTCTCGGCCGTTTCGAAGCAGGTCTGGTGGATGGCTTTCATGATCTGGTGCAACCGCTTGTCGACTTCCTCGCGAGTCCAGCTCAGGCGGGCGCTGTTCTGGGCCATTTCGAGGCCAGAGGTGGCCACGCCGCCCGCATTGGCGGCCTTGGCCGGGCCGTAGAGGATGTGGGCATCGAGGAACATCTTGGTCGCGTCGAGCGTGGACGGCATGTTCGCGCCCTCGGCTACCAGCTTGATACCGTTCTTAATAAGATTCGCGGCATCCTTGGCGGTGATTTCGTTCTGCGTGGCGCTCGGGAAGGCGCAGTCGGCCTTTACGTTCCACAGCGGGTTGTGGTCCAGCTTGATGTCGGTGGGCATGAAGATGGACTTCTTGAAGTGATCGGCGTAGTCGCGGATCCGGCCACGCTTCACGTTCTTCAGTTCGATGATCCAGGCCAGCTTGTCGCGGTCAATGCCCTCCGGATCGTAGATGACTCCGTTCGAGTCGGACACGGTGACCGGCTTGGCGCCGAAGTCGAGCAGTTTCTCGATGGTGTACTGCGACACGTTGCCGCTGCCGGAGACCAGGCAAATCTTGCCTTCGAGCGAGTCCTTGCGGGTCTTCAGCATTTCGTCGGCAAAATAAACGCAGCCATAGCCGGTCGCTTCCGGACGAATCAGCGATCCGCCCCAGCCCAGGCCCTTGCCGGTCAGCACGCCCGTGAATTCGTTGCGCAGCCGCTTGTATTGGCCGAACAGGAAGCCGATTTCGCGGCCGCCCACGCCAATGTCGCCGGCCGGGACGTCGGTGTCGGGGCCGATGTGGCGCTGCAGTTCGGTCATGAAGCTCTGGCAGAAGCGCATCACTTCGTTGTCGCTCTTGCCCTTGGGATCGAAGTCGCTGCCGCCCTTGCCACCGCCCATGGGAAGAGTCGTTAGCGAGTTCTTGAAGACCTGTTCGAACGCCAGGAACTTCAGGATGCCGAGATTCACGCTGGGATGAAAGCGCAGTCCGCCCTTGTACGGGCCGATGGCGGAGTTCATCTCGATGCGGAATCCGCGGTTGACTTGGATGTTGCCCATGTCGTCAAACCAGGGCACGCGGAACATGAGGACGCGCTCGGGCTCGACAATGCGCTCGAGCAGGCGCGCGGATTGATACTCGGGATGCTTTGCAAGGACCAACCGGAGAGAGTCGAACACTTCAGCAACCGCCTGGTGGAACTCAGGCTCGGCGGGGTTCTTCGCTTTCACACTGATCATCACGGATTCAATGTAGTCCCCTGGGACTTTGACGCCCGGGGGTGTCATCACGGACATAGCTCCTACCTCCGTAGGTACAACGTAAACATAAATCCGTTCTTCATTGTGGGCCTATGGAACGGAAGGACAGTGATAATTCTCACGGCTGGAGGTGATTGGGGTCACGCGCATATATCCATCGTATAATCAATAGGATACGCGGACGTCAGAGGTTTCTCTTCTGGTACCTAGTCGAGATTCTTCCTGCCGCCAGCTGGTTGTTAAGACCCGGATTGCAAGCATTGATTGCAGTGCTATCATTGACAGCATGGCGAGCATTACCATTCGAAACCTGGACGAGACCACCAAGCGCAAGCTCAAGATTCGCGCTGCCATGAACGGCCGGTCGATGGAGCAGGAAGCGCGCGAGATTCTGAAGAGCACGTTGGCGCAGACGGCCAAGAAGAAAGCAAATCTGGCGGAGCGCGTGCGCGACATCTTCGCACCGCTCGGTGGCGTGGAGTTGGAACGCGTGCCTCCAGGGCCGGTTCGCGAGCCGGAGTGGACGGCCAAGCGCGAGTAGAACGGCATTCCCAATGATCATCCTCGACACCAACGTTGTGACCGAACTGATGCGGCCGTCGCCGGAGGCGCGGGTGTTGCGCTGGTTCGCGGCGCAGGCGGCGGAAGATCTGCATGTCACCGCGATCACGATGGCGGAGATTCTTTACGGGATCGAGCTCATCTCAACCAGCCGGCGGCGCGATGTGTTGCGCGCAGGAGCGGAAAAGATGTTCGCATCCGTGTTCTCTGATCACGTTCTGACGTTTGAGGATCGAGCGGCGCGGGTGTTCTCCCAGATCGCTTCGTCGCGGCGGCGGCAGGCCAAGCCCATTGCGGAATCCGATGCGCAGATCGCCGCCATCGCCCGCGTGCACGGAGCCACGCTGGCCACGCGCAATCCGTATGTGTTTGAAGGATGCGGAGTGCGGCTGGTGAATCCGTGGGAGGGGTGAACCGCGGAAGCGAGACGGTCTTGTCATCCTCAGCGATACGCCATGGATCGGTGCCAGAGGCAACCCCGAAAGTAGCCCGCCAGTTCACTGGCGGGAACCAGTGTCCAAACTCGCCCCGTGCCGGAGGCACGACTGAATCGCGCACCGCTTGTGAAGGTCAGCCGTCCCTACGGGACGGAGCGTCGGATGACGTCCACCCGGCGTTGAAACGCCGGGCTACCATCAATGGTCCCGCAGGGATGAAACATCCTTAGCAGATCCTTGGCAACTGCTCCCCGCTCAACATGTCGACTACGCGGTTGCCGCCAATGCGGCTTTGCAGGACCACCAGCCGCGCGGGGCTTTCTTCAACTCGTCCGACGCGAGCGGCACCCTGCGACACTTCTACTTTCTTCAGAATATCGAGCGTGGCCTCAGCTTGCGCGGCGGGGACGAAGACGGCGAAGCGGCCTTCGTTGGCGACGTAGAGAGGATCGAGGCCGAGAATCTCACACGCGCCTTGCACCGTGGTTTCAACCGGAATCAGAACTTCTTCCAGCTTGATGCAAACGCCGCGATCGGCGGCGATTTCGTTCATGGTCGTGGCGAGGCCCCCGCGCGTCAGGTCGCGCAGGCAGTGAATTTCCATTCCCGCCTTCAACATTGCTTCCACGGCCGGCCAGACGTTGGCACAGTCGCTCAGGATGGGCGATTCGAATTCCAGGCCGTCGCGTACGGAAAGAATGGCGATGCCGTGGCGTCCAAGATCACCACTGATGATCACCGCATCTCCCGGCTGAACCGACTGCGGGCCGATCGGCGCCTGCGCGCTTCCCACGTCTCGCAAAGACGGCGAGACCCGTTCGGCAGGCTCAGGGCAAGCGTGGGGCATCCCAGTCTCAGTTAGATTGTCATGGGATGCCCCATGTCTCGCTGATTTTGCGGGACATGGGAACTCTTCGAGGATTCCAATCCCCGAGGTGTTGATAAAAATTCCGTCGCCCTTCCCCTTGTCGACAACCTTGGTGTCACCGGTCACCAGCTTCACACCCGCGTTGGCCGCAGCGCACTGCATCGAATTCACCACCGTCCGCAGGGTGTCCATCTCCAGGCCTTCTTCCAGAATGAACCCTGCGCTCAGATAGAGTGGACGCGCTCCACACATGGCCAAATCATTCACCGTGCCATTCACCGCAAGATCGCCGATGTTGCCGCCGGGGAAGATCAGCGGACGCACCACGAAGGAATCCGTGGTGAAGGCCAGCCGCGATCCATTCAGCGAAAGCACCGCGCCGTCGTGACGCTGCTCGAGCGCGTCGTTGGCGAACGCCGGCATGAAGACTTTTTCGATGAGCTGATGCGTGAGGCGTCCACCGCCGCCATGCGCCAGCACAATGCGATCGTCACTGACGCGCGGAACGGGACAATTCAACTGGAAGTCTTTTTTCTCAGCGCCGGGCATAGTGATAGTAGGCAGCGCACGCGCCTTCGGACGAAACCATGGGCGCGCCCAGAGGGTTTTCCGGCGTGCATTTCGCGGCGAATGCGGGACAGTCTTTCGGCTTCTTGAGCCCTTGAAGAATCATCCCGCTGATGCAGTCCGGCGACTCGTGCACCGGTACGCCCTCGAACGGAAATCGCCGATTGGCGTCGTACTGCTGAAACTTTCCGCGCAACTGGAAGCCGCTGGCAGGAATTTCTCCCAGGCCACGCCACTCCCGCGGGCTCACTTCAAACACTTCGGCGATGCGCTCCTGCGCCGGACGATTCCCTTCCCGGCGCACCGCGCGGCTGTACTGGTTCTCCACGTCGTGCCGTCCTTCTTCGAGTTGCGTAACCGTCATCAGGATGCCTTCGAGAAGATCGAGCGGCTCAAAACCGGTCACCACGATCGGCACCTTGTACTTGGCGGCGATCGGGAAATATTCCTCATAGCCCATGATGGTGCACACGTGTCCAGCGGCGAGGAAACCCTGGACCACGCAGTTCTGTGAAGACAGCAGAGCTTCCATTGCAGGCGGAACAAGTACATGGGATACGAGCAGCGAGAAATTCTCGATTCCCTCGTGATCGGCTTGCCAGGCGGCCATGGCGTTCGCCGGCGCGGTCGTTTCAAATCCGACGGCGAAGAAGACGACCTGCTTGCCGGGATTCTGGCGGGCGAGTTTCAGCGCGTCGAGCGGCGAGTAGACGATGCGAACGTCTCCACCTTCGGCCTTCACGTCGAAAAGACTCTTTGCCGAACCGGGCACCCGCAACATGTCGCCAAACGAGCAGAAGATGGCATCGGGACGCTGAGCGATGGCCACGGCTTTATCGATCAGTTCGATGGGGGTGACGCAGACCGGGCATCCAGGGCCGTGAACCAGAGTGAGTTCGCGGGGCAGCAGATCTTCGAGGCCGCTCTTGACGATGGTGTGTGTCTGCCCGCCGCAGATTTCCATGATGGTCCACGGCTGGGTAACTCGCTTCCAGATCTGCTGCGACAGCCGTTCGGCCGCGCGCGGATCGCGATACTCATTGAGGAATCTCACCGAGTTCCTCTTTCACAGCGCCCATTTCTTCGAGCACCTTGAACACGCGCTGGGCTTCCTCTTCGTCGATGACGCTGATGGCAAAGCCGACGTGGACAAGCACGTATTTTCCGATTTCGGCTTCGGGCGTGTAGGCGAGATTAACGTCTTTGCGGATGCCGCCGAAATCCACCTTGCCGGCGCGAAAGGCAATGTCACCGGTGTCGGTGATGGCCACGATCTTTCCGGGAACAGCGAGACACATGAGGGAAACCTCAGCGGCTAAAGCCGCAATTGAATACGCCTATCGCAGCGCTGAAGCGCTGCGCCACCCAAAACCGCAGTACCGACACCCCTTAAACGACGTTAGCCCGCCATCACTGCCTGGCCCAGCGCGATACCGCCATCGTTGGGCGGGACCTGGCGATGGGTATAGACAAGGAAACCACGAGACTCCAGAACTGCCCCGGCGCGCTCCGTGAGATAACGATTCTGAAACACCCCGCCGCTGAATACCACTTGTTTCAAGCCCACTTGCGAGGCCACTTCCGCGATCCAGGCAACCAGCGCGTTGTGAAAGCGCGCCGCAATTCGTGGAACCAGCACTTTTGCTTTCACATCCTCCAGGACCGCTGCAACCAGCGGAGCCCAATCGCCGTCCGGTAAAGAATACGCCTCTTCCGTGCGTAGTGCGCCAATTTCATTTTCCAGCAGCATGGCGGCCTGGCCCTCGAAGCGGTTCTGCTGTGCCAGACCGGTCAGGCTGGCGACGGCGTCGAACAGGCGGCCCACGCTGGTGGTGGGCGTGACGTTGAGCGCTCGCTTGAGCATCGTGTAAATCTGTTCGCTGTCTTTTCTCGTCGAGGCGGAGCCATGAATGCGCCCATGATCGTCGACGTAGCATTCCGGACCGGGTACTCCGACCTCCCAAAGCAATGTTTCAGGGAACCCTTCGTAGAGCAACGCAGCGGCCGAGCGCCAGCCCTCGCGGACGGCGGCGTCGCCTCCAGGGAGACGGAAAGAACGGAGATGTGCGACGCGCTCGAACTGGTTGCCCTCAACGCGAAAAAACTCACCGCCCCAAATCGCGCCGTCGAGGCCGTATCCGGTACCGTCCCAGGAAACGCCGAGATATGGACCGTCGATGTTATTTTCGGCCGCGCAACCGGCAACATGGGCCTGATGGTGCTGCACGCGAATCATCGGCAGGCCGCTGCGCTCGGCCCATTGCGTGGAAGCGTAATCGGGATGCATATCGCAGACCACCGCTTCCGGCGTGAACTCGTAGAGGCGGCAAAGATCGGCGATGGCGCGCTCGAACGCGCCGCGGGCTTCGAGGGTGTCGAGATCACCAATGTGCTGGCTGAGGAAGACATCGCGGCCAACGGCGATGGCCACCGTGTTCTTCAGGTGTCCGCCGACGGCGAGAACCGCCGGCAACTCGCGCGGAACGCGAACGCCAAGCGGAGCGTAACCACGGGCACGGCGAAGGATGCCGCCACGTCCGCGCGTGAGACGCACCACCGAATCATCGCAGGCTCGCACGATCGGGCGATTGTGCATCAGGAAATGGTCGGCGATGTCCTTGAGGCGCTCGGCGGCTTCGTCGTTGGCAATGCAAATCGGCTCATCACTGCGGTTGCCGCTGGTAGCGATCAACGGAAAGCGGCACTCCTGCATCAGCAGATGATGCAGCGGCGAGTAAGGCAGCATCACGCCAAGATAGGGCGAGCAGTGCGCAACGTTCCAGGCGATGTCGGTGCCAGCCTTGGGTTTGAGAAGCACGATGGGCGCGGCTTGCGACTCCAGAAGCTGCACTTCAGCGTGAGAGATTTCGCAGTATTCGCGGGCCATTTCTAGCGAGGGCATCATCAGCGCGAACGGCTTCTCTTCCCGATGCTTGCGCTGGCGGAGTCTCGCCACGGCGGCGGGCTGCCGAGCGTCGGCCAGAAGCTGAAATCCGCCGGTACCTTTCAGCGCAACGATTTCGCCCTGCAGCAGCGCTTCCGCGGTGTCTTCAATCCTGCCATCGAGCTGCGGGCCGCAGTCCGGGCAGGCGTTAGGTTGGGCATGGAAGCGCCGATTCGCGGGATTCTCGTACTCCTCGCGGCAGTCGGGACACAGCTCGAAGGTCCGCATCGTCGTGTTGGGTCGGTCATAGGGAATATCGACGACGATGGTGTAGCGCGGTCCGCAGTTGGTGCAGTTCGTGAACGGATACTCAAAGCGGCGATTGGCAGGATCGAACAGCTCCTTGCGGCATTCGTGGCAAGTCGCCAGATCGGGCAGCACATTGACGGTCTTGCCGGAGTCATGGTCACTCAGGCGGATCTCAAAGCTCGTGGAACCTGCGATAGCGACCGGCGCCGATTCACGCAACGTGACCACCGAAGCCGCGGGACGTTCGGCCTCGAGGCGTTGCTCGAACGTTTTCAAATCTTCGGCAGGTCCTTCAACTTCGACGATCAGCCCGGCAGAGGAATTCAACACCCAGCCCGTAAGGTTCAGTTCCGTGGCGAGTCGATAGACAAATGGCCGGAAGCCGACGCCCTGCACGGCACCATGCAGGGTCAAGCGGAGGCGCTGCGTTGCGGGTTGCGCGGAGTCCGTCATCCCAGCCGATTCTAAGACGAACCGAGTCATATTCACCACGCAGACGCGAAAGGCACGGAACACAACAGGAAGGAACTCTGTGTCTCCGTGCCTTTGCGGGTAAGACTTTCCTATCCGCGAACCGTCAGAACCGGGCATTGCGCGTGCGCGATCACGTGGTGCGCGGTCGAGGGCAAATGCGTGCTGCTCAGATCTCGCGAAGTCCGCGCTCCCAGCACAATCAGGTCAGCGTCGCGCTGCTCGGCCGTTTTCAGGATTTCGATCTGGGTTGCGCCAAACTCCACCAGCGCGTCCGGCAGATAATCGAGCGCGGCGTCGGGAGGGACCAGTCCTTGCAGGCCGCGGATTCCCTGCTCAATCGGTTCGGGCCGGCGTCCCAGTTCGATGTAGTCTTCAATGACGTGCATCAGAGTCAGGCGGGAGCGGAACTCCTCCGCCAGCGTGATCGCCACCTGCGCGACCCGAGGCGTGTCGTCGGAGAAATTTACGGCGCAAACGATCTGGCGCATTTCCAGTTCGAGCGGAGCCAGGTCACGTCCCGGGCCACTGAATTCCCGGAGCTTGTCACGCCCGGAGACGTTCGGGCCGACCGTCAGCACCGGGCAGGGCGCGTGCCGCAGAATGTCTTCGGCGACCGAACCGAGCAGAAGTTTGCCCAGGCCGGTGCGGCCATGCGTGCCCACCACGATCAGTTTGATGTCTTGTTCCTCCACAATTTCCGCCAGACTCTTCCACACCTGGCCATGGCGAACGTGCGAGTGATGTGGAATCGCGGGAAAGTGCGCAGCCATCTGCTCCAGGCGTTCCTTGGCCTCGGCATGCGCGTCCTCGTAAATCGTGTTCATGGAGACGTAATCCACCCCGCCCGTCATCATGAGCAGGCTGGCATCAGAAAGCACATGCGCCGCGTGCAGCGTGCTGCCAAAACGCCGGCACAGGGCGGTTGCATAGGGCAAAGCGGAATCGGAAGTCGCCGAAAAGTCGGTCGCGAACAGGATGTTCTTGACGGAGATGGCGTCGAGAGCTTTGGGTTCTGTCGCGTGCGGGATTTCAACCACGGGTGCCATAGACACCTCCAACATCCATGTTCAGGATCACACTTCGGGCAGGCTGGGGGTATGGCGGGTATCACCGGATTTTGTGATTAGGATCACAATTCCGAAAACGGGCTGGAGAGTAGCATCCCGCTCGGCGCATCATATCGACAGAGCGGTCAGTCAGGAGGAACTCCCATGCGCAAGTGGGGATGGCTCATTACCGCGGTGTACAGCCTGATCGTGCTTGCTTTGCTCCCACCAGCCTTTCTATTCCTCGCTGCCGAGTACCCGGTCGCGGCCTCGAAAGTCCGCGAAATATACGGGGACTGGGGAACGTGGGCTGTTTGCGGCGTCGTGATCCTGTGCCAGATTCTGCTGCTGTGGATGAGCGTCGACACGTCCCGGCAGCACCTGAAGCCGCGAACTCCGGTTCTGATCTCGGCGGTGACGGGTGGATTCCTGTTTATGGTCCTCGTCGTCGCTTTTGCCGCGGATTTGGCCGTCATCCGCTGGGATGACAGTCCTCCAGACTGGATTCGCTGGCCGCTGATTGTGCTGGCCGCGTCGTGGATTCTCTGGGGAATCCTGTTTTACCGAATTTGGAAAGATTCCGCCGACCCGGTCACACGCGCCGTGAAGTGGCTGATTCGCGGCAGCGTTCTGGAATTGCTGGTGGCCGTGCCGGCCCACGTGATGGTGCGCCGGCGCCACGATTGCTGCGCGCCGGGAGTGACAGCCTTGGGCATCGTGGCCGGAATTGCCATCATGCTGCTCGGGTTCGGGCCCAGCGTGCTGATGCTGCTGAAGATGCGGATGGAGAAGTCCACCAGGGGACCGGTGGCTTAAGGTGCTTTGGGACAATAATCTTACGACGGGCGCACAGTAAAGTATGCTCGTTGTATGCACAACAGAGGCAGTCTCAAGTCGGGGAAGGGCCACGCAGAGAACATCAATCTCCGCGTGAGTCGCGGACAGAAATCTCTGATCGACCGCGCCGCCACCGCGCTCGGACAAAGCCGTTCCGAGTTCATACTGGAGGCCGCCTGCCGCGAAGCCGAAAGCGTGTTGCTCGACCGGAGGTACTTCGCCCTGCCGGAAGAAGAGTTTCGCCGGTTTGCAGCGATGCTCGATAAGCTCCCGGCCAGCAACTCCCGTCTGGCGCGACTGCTGCAAACCAAAGCGCCATGGGACAAATGAGCGGAATGAATCGGCGCTCCGCAGTTCTCCTTCGCGACCCGGTGTTGCGCACGGTACAAGCAGCCGAGATTGCGGGATTCGCGCGATCCTGGTGCACGCGATCTCCGAGCGCGCGAAACGGTTCTGCGAGAAGTGCGGCTTCGTGGCCTCGCCCGTCGAGCCGATGACCCTGATGATCACGGTTGCGGAAGCGCGGAGAGCGATTGTCAGCGAGGTTTGAAGTTACCGCGCGAACCCGTCGGCTTGCGTGACAGCCCCGATCGCCACCGTGTGGTCGATGTACAACCGTCCGGCATCGAGTGCTTTCCGGTCCAGTTCGAGCAGGGCCGTATTCTTTACTTTCGCTTCGAGAACTTTCATTGCGGTCGAAGACGCCAGGCATTCGGTCTCTTCCAGCAGCGCTCCCATCATCACGACGTTCGCGACCTTGGCGGAGCCCAGCTTGTCCGCGATTTCCGCGGCCGGGATGCAGACGACCTGCGCCTGAGGAATCTCAAGGTCCTCTGGGAGATGATCCATCCCGTAGAGGATCGTTCCACCCGGCGCGACCTGAGCAGCGAACTTGCGCAGCGAGATTTCGTTGAGGGCGATCAGCACATCGGGCTTGGAAAGTAGCGGCGAGCCGATGCGCTCTTTCGACAGGCAGACGTGGCAGTGGGCGCTGCCCGAGCGCATTTCGGGGCCGTAGGATGGCAGCCAACTCACTTCCAGGCCTTCCCGCATGCCCATCTCCGCAAGCAACTGGCCGAGCAGCAGCACGCCTTGCCCGCCGAATCCGGCGACCTTAATGCCCATCTCACGGAAGTGATGCTGCCGGCCGTGCACCATGCCTTCGGCAGCGGCCTTGCGCTCGCCCGTCACGATTTCTTCGACGGTCTTATGCGGCGGGACGTTCGTGTTCGGAATTTCCACTTGCTTATCGCGGAACACATTCAGCGGAAAGTTCGGAATCATCTTCTCCCCGATCCACTTCCGCGCATCGATGGGATCCTTGCCCCAGATCGTCGGGCAAGGAGAGAGAATTTCGACAAACGTGAATCCAGCGCCCGCCTTCTGCAGTTCCAGAGCTTTTCGCACCGCGCGGCGAGCTTTCATGATGTTCTTGTTGTCCGACAGCGCGACGCGCTCAATGTAGACGGGCGCTTCCAGCGACGACAGCATCTCGCACATGTGCAGCGGGAAGCCTTCATTGACCGGACGGCGTCCCCAGGGTGAAGTGGTGGACCGCTGGCCGACAAGCGTCGTCGGAGCCATCTGGCCGCCCGTCATGCCGTAGATGGCGTTGTTCACGAAGAAGACTGAAATCTTCTCGCCGCGATTGGCAGCATGGACAATCTCCGCGGTACCGATAGCCGCCAGGTCGCCGTCGCCTTGGTAGGCGAGAACAATCTTGTCGGGGCAGGCCCGTTTCAAGCCGGTGGCGGCGGCCGGGGCGCGACCGTGCGCGACCTGCACATTGCCTACGTCGAAATAATAGTAGGCGAAGACTGAGCAGCCGACGGGGCTGACCAGGATGGTGTCGTTCTGCACGCCGAGGTCTTCGAGCGCTTCGGCGATCAGCTTGTGGGCAACGCCATGGCCGCAGCCGGGACAGTAGTGTGTCTGGTGGCGAAGATCGGATTTGCGCTCGTATTGGGAATAGAAGACGTTGGACTTGGAGTGCACGACTTCGTAATCGTTCGTCATCTTCGTGTCCTCCGCGGTCTTAATCTCTTCCACAAGCACGTCGTGCGTGGCCATGTTTGTCTTCCTCGCTCGCTTCATCGTAGCGCCGGCATCTTGCCGGCTGTTCCCGAGGGCGCTACGCGCTTACCGCCTGCATCGACTCCATCTTCACCAACAGCTCCTCGACCGAAGGAACGTTGCCGCCGACGCGGCCGTAGAACTCGATCGGGCGCTGGCCGTTGAGCGTCAGGCGGACGTCTTCGAGCATCTGCCCGTTGCTCATTTCCGAAACCAGCACTTTTTCGGCACGCTGCGCGACGACGCTCAGCGCTTTCTCCGGGAACGGCCACAACGTAATCGGACGGAACAAGCCCGCCTTGATTCCCTGCTTGCGCGCTTCGTCCACCGCCGACCGCAACACACGCGAGACGATCCCGTAGCCAACGACAATCAAGTCAGCGTCCTCGGTGCGGTATTCCTCCCAGCGTTGCTCGGCGTTCCGCGCCCGCGTGTACTTCGCTTCCAGGCGGCGCTGGTGCTCTTCGAGTTCGTCCGGCTCCAGCACGATCGAGCTGACAATGTTCTTGCGGGTTTCAGCGGTTCCCTTCACCGCCCACGGTTTCTCTGGGGCAACGATCTCGGTGTATTCCAGAGCGAGCGGCTCCATCATCTGGCCGACGAAGCCGTCGGTCAGGACGATGGCCGGATTGCGGTACTTGTCAGCAAGTTCGAAGGCAAGAATCGTAAGGTCGGCCATCTCCTGAACCGATGCCGGTGCAACCACCAGGTTGCGGTAGTTGCCATGGCCTCCGCCTTTGACCATGGCGAAATAGTCGCTCTGTTCGGGCGCGATGTTGCCCAGGCCGGGCCCGCCGCGCATCACATCGACGATCACGCACGGCAACTCCGCCCCGGCAAGATACGAGATCCCTTCCTGCATCAGGCTGAGGCCGGGACCGGAAGAGCCAGTCATGACGCGCTGGCCCGCCGAAGCCGCGCCGTACACCATGTTGATGGAAGCAGTCTCACTCTCGGCCTGCACGAAAGTGCCGCCGATTTCGGGAAAGTAGAGCGCGGCGGCTTCGGCAATCTCACTGGCTGGCGTGATGGGGTAACCGTAATAGGCACGGCAGCCGGCCAGTACCGCCCCTTTGACGACTGCAACGTTTCCTTTACACAGTTGCCGCATGTTCGCCTCCTGCGGTCACGGATGGAGCGACTACTTTCGGCGGCGGAATCAGGCGGAAGACCGTGATGGCTCCGGGCTCCGGGCAGCAGTAGAAACAAATGCCGCAGCCCGTGCAGTCGTGGCCGCTGTAGCGCGCCGGATGGACTCCGTAGTGACTCAGTTCCGGGGCGAGTTCGAGACACTTGGGTGGGCAGGACTCGACGCAGAGCCCGCAACCCTTACACTCATCCACGTTGATGGTGATGTTGCCGCGTGCTGGGCCGGACATTGGTTGCACCTCTCTTGCCACTGGCTTTTCGCAAGCCGGTTTCTGCAACTCAGCCCTCGCGGCGTATCGGCTTTATTTTGCCGACACCGATTGCGCCGCCTGAGGGTTTTGTAGCCACTTCGTCTTCTCGCAATACTCGTACAACTCGGCGCGGAAATCCGGATGCGCAATCTCGATCAGCGATTTGGCGCGTTCGCGGATCGACTTGCCATGCAGATACGCCACGCCGTATTCGGTGACCACGTAGCGGACCAGCCCGCGTGAGGTCACCACTCCCGCCCCAGGATCGAGCATGGGCACGATCCGCGATATCTTCCCCTTCTTCGCCGTGGACGAAATGGCGATGATGGGCTTACCACCCTTCGATCGCGAGGCGCCACGGAGAAAGTCCACTTGGCCGCCGATGCCGCTGTAGAACGTAGCTCCAATCGAATCGGAGCAAACCTGGCCCGTGAGATCGACTTGAATGGCCGAATTGATGGCGACCATCTTGTCGTTGCGGGCAATCAGGGCGGGATCGTTGGTATAGGCCGTGGGATGGAATTCGAAGATGGGGTTGTTGTCCAGAAAATCGAACAGGTGCTTGGTGCCCAGGGCAAATCCCAGGATGATTTTGCGCGGCTTGAAGTTCTTGCGCGCGCCGGTCAGCACACCGGCCTCGATCAGCGGAATCACCCCGTCGGAGACCAGTTCGCTATGCACCCCAAGATCCTTGCGATCCATCAGCAGGGGCAGGACTGCATCGGGAATGCCGCCGATGCCGGTCTGCAGCACGGCGCCGTCTTCGATCAGGCCGGCTACGTTCTTGGCGATCGAGATCTGCAGATCATTCACGATCGGCTTCTTCAAGGCGCACAGGGGCCGCGAGGACTCGACGAAGGCGTCAATCTCATCGACATGAATGAAGCTGTCGCCGTAGGTACGCGGCATGTAGTCGTTGATCTGGGCGACGACGTGCTTGGCGCACTTGGCGGCGGTCAGGGTGGTGTCGACGCCGACGCCGAAGCTGCAGAAGCCGTGGGAATCGGGCGGCGAAACTTCGATGAGCGCGACATCGATGGGCATCTGCCCGCTCTCGAACAGGCCTTCGATCTCGCTCAGGTAGATGGGCGTGTAGTCGGCGCGGCCGTCGTTGATGGCGTCGCGCACATTGGCGCCGATGAAGACGGCGTTGTGGCGGAAGTGCCCGGCCATTTCCGGTGCCACGTAAGGCGCGCAGCCCATGGTCATCATGTGGGCGATCTCGACGTCGTAAACATCCGGCGCGCGCCGGATGAGCGCTTCGACCAGGGTTTCCGGCTCGGCGCAGCCCGGCTGAATGTAGACCCGCATCCCGGACTTGACGCACTGCAACGCTTCGTCCGCGGCGCGCAGGCGTTTCTTATATTCCATTTCCCACGACATCGACATGAATCGTTCACCCCAGTTTCAAGGTTTCAAAGTTTCAAAGTCCCGCACGGTTTCAGGTTTTGTCCTTGAAACATTGAAACCCTGAAACTTTGAAACTTGCTCTTCCTCATACCCCACCACGGCATAATAAATCGCCCGGTCAAAAAACATTTCCAGCATCTGGAGCAACTCCAGTTCCCCCATAATTTCCACGGCGCGGTCCATCACCGCCTCGCTTTTCAGGAAGTCCCAGAGATTTTCTTTCACCAGCACGATCGCCTGGACGACTTCGCTCAGCGGCACGCTCTGCTGCGCCCGGCGAGCGCCGATTTCGCGATAACGGTGCTCGATGTCGAGTTCGTTCTTGCCCAGCAGCCACTCGCCCAGGTGGCGGTAGATTTCATACACTCGCTCCCGGAGATCGTGCGCGGGGATGTCGCGGAAGTGGCTGACCTGATTGCTGTTGAGGACTTTTTCTTCGAGTCCGTTCGCCAGCGCGTCGGCGTGAGATTCGATCAGGCGGACCAATCTGTAAGAGAACATCATACCTACCCCCTCGTGCTAACCGAGCCCGGTTATACCCCCAGTTTCATCACGACCGGCTCCGTCCATCCTTCCACCGGCAACTTGGTGCACTCGACGCTGGGCTCGAGCGTCTGCGGGATGGTGACGGCGCGCGAGATCATGCACATCGCCTTGGTACGGCGCAGCAGAGCCATGCCGGCTTCTGTCTGTTCGGGCGTGGGCACGGTAAGGCGCGGGCGGATCAGGATTTCACTGAAGCTGCAGCCGGCGGAGCGGCTGCGGCGCACCGAGCCTTCGATTTCCACCTCCAGATCGGTAAAGTCGAATTTCGCGGCGCGCGCGACCTCGTGGAAGGTGGTGGTGAAGCAGCCCGCCAGGGAGCAGAGCAGCAACTGCTCCGGGCTCCAGCGGCCCTGCAGCCCGCCCAGTTCCACCGCTTCGGAGAAGTGGATCGTGTTGGGAGAGGACTCACACTTAGCCAGTCCAGTGCGGCCTGAGGTCCACCAGGCCGATACGCGATACGTGTATTCCGCCGGCATAATCTAACTCCCGAAGTTACCTACCACTCGAACTACTGGCTGAGGGTGAAAATCACCGTGATGGTGGTTTCCACCTCAACCGGTTGACCATTCAACAGATACGGTTTGTAGCGCCACTGCCTGACGGCGGCAATGGCTTCGGGCACCAGCATGGGGTGTCCGCTCACTAACTGCAGATTCGCGATTTCGCCGCCGGTGTTGATGACGGCGCTGAGGACCACGTCGCCCTGAATGCGGGCAGCGCGGGCCAGAGCCGGATACGACGGCTCGACCCGATGAATCAGCAGGCCCTTGGTTACGCCCTGCGAGATACGCACCCGCGTGGGCGGGGCCAGGGTCACCTTGGGGACTGCGGAAACGTTCTGGCCAGCACTGATGATGCTACCCAGAACGCCACCGACTTGACCGCCCGGAATGCCTCCGGGCACTCCACCCACCACGCCGCCGGTAGCTGGCATCGGCGGGGGCGCCTCTTCCTCCTTAATCATCTGCACTTTCGCCGGAATGCGGCTGGGCGTACGCAACTGCCCGGTCGACAAAACGTCGGTCTGAATCTGGCGCACCACGCGCTGCACCTCGGCAGCCGCTGGCGGGGGAGGAGGCGGCGGCGGTGGCGGGGCCACCAGGAAGGTCAGCATCTGCGCCCGGGGAAGTTCTTCGGTGAACATGAGCGGCACGACCAGCAGGATGCCCAGGGCCAGACAGTTCAGGATGAACGAAGTGGAGGTCGCGAAGAATTTGCGTTTCCGCTGCGTCCCGAACTCCAGCAGGCTGTCGGAAAACATGACGCGCGGAGCAAACGTCGCCGGTTTGAGCTCGGGCCGGGGCAGCACCGCGGCCGACCCGCGAACGGAGTCTGCTCGCCGAACTTGTTCCTGGTCTCCTTTTTTGACTTCGGGTTCGTGGATATCGATTGTGCTCATCGGAGGACCTCCCTGTTCTCCTCGCCAGTTCCAACCTGGGTTTCCGGCGTAGCCAGGGGGATGTGGCCCCAAGGGCCCCATCTCTCCTTTGTCCAAGAGCATCATCGGCAAAATTAAGGTTTCATCAAAGGGCCGACATCACGGCGATTCGTGATCGAAATCACGGAATCGGGATTTCCGACAAACTGAAGTAACTAGGGGAGATGCGCACGCGGCGGCAGTTGAGACGGTGTTAACTTGCTAGATAACGGCCGAGCGAAACAGAGACGAGAAACTAACGGTGGGCTCCGGGCTGGGGCTGAGCCGACGATGTCCAACGCCGGGCAAGGTCAGCGGCATAGAGGCCGGCAATCAAACCAGTGAAGACGTCCATGGTGTAGTGCGCCCGCAGGATCAGCACGGTCACGACTTCGAAGATCGCAAGCAGGATCGCCAGGATGGTGAGCCAACGCTTGCGAAACCTGGCCAGTTCCACGGCACCAACCACCGCGATTGCGGTGTGGCCGGAGAAAAAGTAATCGTTGGCCACGCCGTACGTGACCAGCAGCGAGGGAAATCCTGGGTAGTGCCAGATGGCGCCGGGCGGCGTGGGCAAAGCGACGCACGCCTGCATCGTCTGCCGCAGGGCAAGCACGATCACCAGGCTCAGAAAACCGCAGGCGTTGCCGAAAAAAATCCAGCGCCCGAGGAGAAAGACGGCCAGCACGTCAATAATGGCGGAACTGACGATGAGCAGCGCGTTGGTCGTGCCCGGATGCTCGTGCAAGTAAGCGTTTGCCGAAGCGGTAAGCACGTGTATCTGATCGCCGATACCGTTGGCGGGCGCGAGGCGGGAGCCGATCAAGTGTTGGGTCCAGAACCAGAGGGCGAGGGCGATGGCGGTGATGAGGATTCTGAGCGGAAGAGACCGCGCCCATCGCCAAGAACCGCCGTCAGTCGGATTCATGTGTCGCGGGATTATAGCGCGCTGGCTATTTTCCCCGCTTCACGACATCTCCGCCTTTCATCACAAACTGCGCATGCCTCAGGACCGTGGCGTCTTTTGTGGGATCGCCCGGCACACCGACAACATCCGCAGCTTTGCCGGCTTCGAGCGTGCCGATTTTCTTTTCAAGGCCCAGCAGTTCGGCGGCGTTCGTGGTGAGGGCGTGAAAAATCTGTAGCGGAGTCATCCCTTCTTCGACGTATGCGTCGATCATGTCGAGGCTGGCTTCGCCGCGCGTCTCGCCGTACATGCTGAGATACATGTCCGAACCAGCGGCGATGGGCACTCCGAACTTGACTGCGCGCCGTAGCCGGTCGCCATTTCCTTTCACATAGCCCGCGAACATCTCTTCCTGCTCTTTCCTTTCTTCCGGTGTGGGCTGGCGTTTGCCGAAGGTCATCCGGACATACTCGTCGACGGTGCCGTCGGTAGGAACGAGAAAGATGTGCTTTGCAGCCATCATCTTTAACGTGTCGTCAGAGATGAAATAAGCGTGCTCGATGGAGTCGGCGCCAGCTTCGGCAGCGATTTTTGTGGCGCGGTCGTCGGTCGCATGCGCGGCCACTTTCACTCCAGCAACATGGGCTTCTTCGACAATGGCTTTCATTTCGTCGAGTGTCACGTTCGCGGGCGTGCCGTTGACGATGACCTTGATGCAATCCGCGCCATCGTAGAGCGCCTGGCGCACGGCCTGGCGCGCGCTCTCCGCGCCGCGAATGGTGACATATTCCTGCTCGATGATGCTCTGAGCCTGGGGCGTGAGGCGTCCGAACTGGCCTCCCTGGGCGGCAAGCGCGCGAGTCGCGGCCACGATGCGCGGGCCGGGGAGCCATCCGTTATTGATGGCGTCGCGCAGGGCAACGTCGCCGTTGACGCCGGAGTTGCCAAGATCGCGCACGGTGGTAATGCCAACCTCGAGGTCTTCCCTACCATCTTTCACGCCGAGCAACGCTCGCTGCGCCGTACTTTGCGTCGCCACCACTTTCAACATTTCCACGTCCTGCAGCGAAACGTTGGTCCCGTCCATCTCCATGAGCAGATGCGTGTGCGAATCGATCATGCCGGGAATCAGCGTGAGATTGCCGAGGTCGATGACTTTTGCGTCTTTCGGGATCGCGATGCCGGCACCGACGGCGGAGATGTGTCCGCCCTCGATGACGATGACGGGGTTGTCGATGAGAGTGTCAGTTTTGCCATCGAGCATGTGAGCGGCGCGGAGGACGAGTTTCGGGGCGTCCTGCGCGGCGAGTGGAATCACGGCGAGCAGCATCGACAGCACGAGACGAGTGGACACGGAAGACATAGGTTCCTCTGGGGAATGTCGTGGCAAGGGTACAACGGAGCCTTCGACCGCAGCAAACAAGGGTGGAAGTAACGGTTCAGTTTTGAGGAGCGCACCGATTTGGCGTCATCCTGAACGAAGCCGTTGTTCAGGCGTAGGGAAGGATCTTCTCATTCCCTTCTTCCGGGGCTCGGGAGATCCTTCGGCCCGCTGGTGAAAACGCGGGCGCTTCGGGATCACGAAGCGTAATCGTTCAGGCTACAGCACTTCCAGGAAAAGAGCCATTCCGGGGTCGAACGGGAAACACAGCGTGTGGTCGGCGCACGAGGTGCGTGCACTGTTAAGGACCGAATCTACGATGCCCCGGGAACATGGTTTCCCTGCCCCAGGATCGCGTTTCTCTCCACGGATGGACATCTACCCATAATGAGGCGATTTTCGGCCCAGCAGCGGCTCCCTTGCCATTTTCCCGGGGTCGCCGTCACACCAGACCGGGAAAGTCCATCTGGTTAATTTTGGGCAACACCTGGGGAGAATTGGTGGTTTACCAATTATCCAGCACCCTAATTCTTCCGTTGAGAAGTCACAAACGCGCTTAACGAAACGAGATATTCTCCTTGGTCCTCGTCTAGTGGCAACAGGCTCACGTCGCGAAGTTCCTCCGACCATTTTGGATCACCCACCCGCGTATTGCGTACCTCGAAGAAGTAGGTGGCCCCGGCAGTTGCGTTGAAGTGTAGAAAGGCTTGCCCGGCGCCGCCGACTCCGCCGAATTTTGTATCGGCGCACAGATGGTGAACGCCAGGACTCACCACGAAGAACGCATAGGAGTTGCCGCCGGTTGCGCCGAGCCACTCCCCATCCATCCCCAGGCGCGTAGAAGGAGTAACGAATGTCCGGGTGGTGAGATCCCGCTCAATGACGTACACGACCGCCTTTTCCGTCTCCACCGCAGGCGAAACGAAGGTTGATGTTTTCACCTCGAACCTGGTGGTTGGGTTTCCGCAGGCGCTCCTCTGAGCCATTGCCCCGGCAGAAATCAGGATCAGTGAGAGAGTCGGGATCATCCCAAATGTTTTCATGTAGAACCTCCTTGCTGAACGACATGTAGGCTTTGTCTGCTGGCGAGCCAAGGAAGGAACTTCCGCGTGGCTCGAATCGAAGGAAGAACAGAATGAAGGAAGAACAGAATGATGAAGAGCATCACACGATCCAACTTCCTGCTTGGCCCTCACGAGGTCAACGTTTAGCACAGAATTCCACGGGCTGGGAAGTAAAGAGTTGTAAACAGGCTCTTGGCGCGACGCAAGAGTCTTTTGTCGTTGATGAAAACCACGAAGGCGATGGAGCGGGAGACCGGGATCGAACCGGCGACATCCAGCTTGGGAAGCTGGCGTTCTACCGCTGAACTACTCCCGCTCAGCCGGATGAACATTTTTAAGATACCACTGGGCGGAACGAGTCTCAACTGCGGGATAGAAGTGATCGACGAAGTTTGTCTTACACCGAGATCCCTCCGCGCGCTCGCTGCGCTCGCCCCCGGCTGAAGCCGGGGGTCTACGAAGACGCGCGCGTTCGGGATGACGCCCCTCTGGTGAGGCGGGCACAGTGCCGAAACGGTACATCCGGATGACTTCCCGCACAAATGTGCCTTTCTTGATTGGAAATGTCTCCCATTCGTGGTTAGATAGGGGCCGCTTCCCCTCACACCGTAGCTCTACGGTGACACCCAGGGCCGCGCTTGCGGCAGCAAGGAGGATTCTATGGGGAACTTTTTCACCGATGTGATTCAGAAAAATCCAAACTTCAACACCACGAACCGCATGTCCGATCCGAATCTGCTGGAGCCGATGACGCGGCAACTGGTGCAGCAGATTATTGCCAGCGCGCAGCAGATGGGAATCCAGTTAATGATCTTTGAAACGTTTCGCAGCCAGGCGCGACAGCAGCAGTTGTTCGACCAGGGCGCGACCAAGCTGCGCACCGTGGGAGTGCACAACTACGGACTCGCCTGCGACATTGTGAAGGTGATTGGCGGCGAACCTTCGTGGAAAGGCGACTTCTCGTTTCTCGGACAACTGGCGCATGCCAGCGGACTGATCTGGGGCGGGGACTGGGGCAATCCGGATATTCCGCATACGTTCATCGATGCGGTGCATGTACAGCGCTGCACGATTGCGCGGCAACCGGCGTTGTTTGACGGGTCGTGGTATCCGGACAACAAGTACAACCCTTACACGGACGATCCGCATGTGCTGCTGGCGCAGGCGACGCCTCCGGCCGCTCCGAAACGGCGGGGCGCGGCGTAGTTGCTTGTTTGAGAAATCGGAACTTCTCGGCCGCGGATTTCCACGGATTCTCACGGATAGTGCCAAATACTTCAATCCGCGTAGATTCGTGTTCATCCGCGGCCAATGACGTCCGGTGAACTCTTCCTGCCGTTCGTGGTTTAATGGACGCCCAGACCCTGCCATCCTGACCACATCATTCCTATTGGGGGAGCATGCGCACAGCGAAAGCGGAAAAGTCACGGCGTTCTTTTCTTCAAAACACACTGACGGCTGGGGCGACGGCGGCCTTGTATCCGGCACTCGGAGCGGCAAGAGCCGTGAGCGAGCGCGTTCCCGGACATGTTCCGGACATCAAACCGTTCGAGCTTGAGGAGATCACGATCACCGAATTGCAGGATGGTATGGCTTCCGGCAAGTTCACCGCGCATTCCCTGGTCGAGAAGTACGCGGCGCGCATTGATGAAATCGACAAACAGGGGCCGAGGGTCAATGCGGTAATCGAGATGAATCCGGAGGCGATGGCTATCGCCGAGGCTCTCGATCAGGAGCGCAAGGCGAAAGGACCGCGCGGGCCGCTGCACGGGATTCCGGTTCTCATCAAGGACAACATCGATACCGCCGACCGCATGATGACGACGGCGGGGTCGCTGGCGCTGGTGGGATCGAAGCCGCCGAAGGATTCGTGGGTGGCGCAGAGATTGCGCGCGGCGGGCGCGGTGATTCTTGGCAAAACGAATCTGAGCGAATGGGCGAACATTCGATCGAGCCACTCGACCAGCGGGTGGAGCGGGCGGGGCGGGCTGACAAGGAATCCGTATGCGCTCGACCGCAATCCGTGCGGGTCGAGCTCAGGGACTGGTGCGGGGATTTCGGCGAACCTCGCGGCGGTGGGGATCGGGACGGAGACGGATGGGTCGATTGTGTGTCCGTCGTCGTCGAACGGACTGGCCGGGATCAAGCCCACGGTGGGGCTGGTGAGCCGGTCGGGGATTATCCCGATCTCGCACAGCCAGGATGGAGCCGGGCCCATGTGCCGCACCGTGCGCGATGCAGCGATTTTGCTGGGGGCGTTGACCGGAGTCGATCCGGAGGATGCGGCGACGGCTGCAAGCGCGGGCAAGTCGCTGACCGACTACACGAAGTTTTGCGATCCGAACGGATTGAAGGGAGCAAGGATCGGCGTAGCGCGAAAGTATTTCGGATTCAGCGAGTCCGTCGACGCGCTGATGGAGCAGGCGCTCGATGTGATGAAAAAGGTTGGCGCCACGTTGGTTGATCCCGCCGATATTGCGACGTTGGGCAAGTTCGATGAGAGCGAACTGACCGTCTTCATGTACGAGTTGAAGGCCGACCTGAATGCATATCTGGCGCGGCTGGGGCCATCGGCGCCGGTGAAGTCGCTGAAGGAGATCATCGACTTTAACGAGCGTAATCATGCCAAGGAAATGCCTTACTTTGGCCAGGATTTATTCGTGAAGGCCGAGGCCAAGGGTCCGCTGTCGGAAAAGGAGTATGTCGACGCGCTGGCCAAGAATCATCAACTGGCGCGGACCGAAGGCATTGACGCGCTCATGGATCAGCATCAACTGGACGCCATTGTGGCTCCGACGGGTGGTCCGGCGTGGCTCACGGACCTGCTCAATGGGGATCATTCGGCCGGGGGCAGTTCGAATGCGGCGGCGGTCGCGGGATATCCGAATGTCAATGTGACCGCGGGCTACTTATCGGGTTTACCGGTGGGAATTTCTTTCTTCGGAAGAGCCTGGAGCGAACCGACATTAATCCGGCTGGCGTATGCATTTGAGCAGGCGACCAAGGCCAGAAAAGCGCCACGTTTCCTGGCATCGATTGAACCCGCCTAGCCCGCGCCGCTGTCCCATGGCGTAACATGGGAGCCGGAGGTTCTTGGTGATGAAACTCCGGTTCTACTTCATGGCAGTGCTGTTTCTTTCCTGCGCGGCCTTCGCCCAGGAAGTACCCGAAGATGGAATTAGCGTGGTCCACCCGAATGTGGAAATGCGGGTGAATGGGCTGCCATCGCTGAAAGCCGTCACCGAGGACGCGCCCGATGTTCTGGCGACGGCGGTGGCCATGGTTTTTCATGACAAGCAAATTTGCTGCGGGCGAGACTCCGCGCTGGAAGACCGTTTGCCGGGCTCGGATCCGGTGTCGCTGAAGGAAGTCGCGGCCAAGGTCCAGGGGCGTCAGCTGCTGCCCGATGGGCGTCCGATGCAGATTACGGCGGAATATGTCGCGCCAAGCGAGGTCAACGCGCTGCGGTTGGTGGATGCGTTGGTTCATCAGCGAGCGGCAGTATTTCAGTGGAAGTCGCAGATCTATACGCTGTATGGCGCGGTGTATGACGAAGTGGTGTACGCCAGCGGAAGGAAGGACTATGAGATTCACAAGTTGTTGCTGCTCGATCCGCGGTACTCGGACTCGCGGCGGGAAGTGGAGTTCGTGCGGCCGGGGGACGATTTAAGTAAGGTTCAGGGGCTGTTATTTCTCTCCGTGTCCCGATAGTCGGGAGACCGGAGCCATCCGAGTAGCGTCCTCGCGGGACTAAAGGGCTTTAGCGCACATTAGAAAATCGCACTTCCGGCAACTTACTTTCCCTTTCGAGCCCTTATTCATGTTAGCCTTCCAGTTATGAGGGGGTTATCCATGACCAACCTGAATAAGGTCGTCACTTCCCTGCGCAGTGAGCATGCTCGGCTGGAAAAAGAGCTGGCGCGCGTAAGGAAGGCATTAAACGCTCTCGGAAGCGCAGGCGGAGCCGGGCTCGGAGCCAAACGGATTCTGAGCAAGGACGCCCGCGAGCGCATCGCCGAAGCACAAAGGCAACGCTGGGCAAAAGTGCGGAAAGCCAAGCTAGCCAAGTCGTAATCCGTAAGAAGTCAATTCGCAAGTACCGCGGGGGCCCTGTTCGTAACTTCTCCCGATCTTACGGCGGGGCCTGAAGCGGGGACGACTGCTAGTTTTGGGGCCCGCTAGTGGGGCCTTTCTCTGGAATGGCCTTGAAGTTCTCCTCGCCGGTGGTTGGAAACCAGACGCCCACCAACTCGTCGCGGTCGCTGATGCCGGTAACTCCGGTGCCTGTTGCCCCTGGCTTGTCGACCTGGGTGAATTTTCCTCTGCGGTAGACAAATCCGTGGAGTCCTGTCGAGTTCGCGAACAACCCTGCCACTGCTCCGGAATTGTTAATCGACGTCGCCAGAGTGTAGCTTGATCCCGGAAAGTCTATCGTCGTGAAGGTCCCGTTCTCGTAGAGAAAAGCGTGCGGGCCGGTGTTGTTGATGTCGTAGTAGCCGACGATGGTTCCCGAGTCATTGATCGCAAACGGGCTCGTGCCCTGCGCGTTCGGGAAATCCAGGGTGGTGAAAACGCCATGGTCGTCCACGAAGCCGTGGCCTGCCGGATTGAATGCACCTTGAGGACAAACGGGGCTGTCCGGGCAATAACCGCCTACTATGACGCCGAAGTCGTTGATGCCGAACGCCGTCGTGCCCGCTCCCTTCAGAGGAAAATCGAAGCTGTACGTTCTTCCGGTTCGCGTGTCATACGTGTAACCGTGCTGACCCGTTTCGGCGTTGCAGCCCAACGGGCAGTAGCCTCCAACCGCCAACCCATGGACATTAATCCCCGAAAGATAGGAGTCCTTGCTACCGCTTGGCTCCGCCGTGGTGAATGTCTTCCCGGTTTGCACATAGGCATGAACGCCGCCCGGCACATCGTATTCACCAACAACTTGACCTTTTCGGATCGCCCACGGGACGGTTAGAGCAGCCTTGGGAAAGTTACCTTCCTGATAAAAGTCGTAGTGCCAGCCGGTCTGCGCGAAGAGGGTAGCGCCAGACAGCACCCCTCCAAGAACAGATCCGTAGATCAACACCGCGAACTTCATTGACATCCCTCCTCATTCATACGGTTAGTGCCAGGAGACCACCCGGCCAATACAGCTACCCGCGGAGCACGTAGCGCCCGGTTTCTGGCCACCGACGTAGACGTAGCCGTTCACCACAGTTGGGACCATGAATTTGGTCGGAAGTGGGCCATTGCTTGTGTCGCTCCACAGTGGCTTGAACTGGCTTCCCTTTGGCTGCGCGACAGCCTGATATGCGTACAGTTTAGCGACCGGGTTTGTGCCGGGGATTCCGCTTGTATCGAGGATCCACAGAATGGCGTCGTTCTGCGACCCGCCGTTCGCGTTCCAACTGATAACCGGCGACGATCCCGGATACGAGATCAGCCCGGATTTGTCCGGATTGGGCGCAGGCGCATACCCGAAAAGTGTGGAGGTATCGAAGGCCCCCCCGCCGCTCACGGCCATCTGCCAGCTCGAACTTCGTTGTCCTGGCTTCCCGCAACGTACAGAACATTCTCCTGGAATGTGCTGTTGCCACTCCAGAAGGCTGTGCTGCCACGCTTGCCGTAATCGATTGCGCCACTGCAGCAGTCGCCCGGCGTCAGGGTGGACTTGCCGAGCAACTGAATGGCTCCGAAGCACTGCACGGTCTGACCGCCCGTTCCGGTGGAGCATGGGTCGACCGTGTCCGCGCCGGAGTTGTTCATGGTGGAAGGGTTGAGCGCGTAGAAAACACGCTCTTTTCCCCCGGCCAACACCTCGAACGGGTACTGATCGTTGGATGGCAGAAAACCCGAGCCTGCGGGTCGAGCTAGCGCCACACCGCCGGAGGCGAGATCCATGCCGCCCGGAGATTTGATCTGGCTGCCCGAGGTGTAGGGCGCTGGCAGGTTCAGGTTCAACCCCGTCGACTGCGTTCCTTGATTCAGAGTCAGCCAAGCGTTGGGCGTATAAGAACCGGTTACAGCGATGGAGCTGCCGCCGTGATGCAGGCGAAGAACGCTCTCGCCCCAATTCTGTCCAGGTGTGAACTGGCCGTTGCCAGAGGAAAGATAGACATCGGTGACAATGGTGCTCTCGGGCGTGCTGGTCACGGCGGGCGCTGCGCCGGACATCCAGATACCGCCCCGGCTGCCGCTTGAACTTTCGGTGTTGAAAACCGTGTCGAGGGTCAGTTGGTTCAAGGAAGTTGAGTATAAGAAGGAGGCGACGATACCGTTATAGGGCGGTGCGTCGCAATGGGAGGCCCAGGCCACATAGATCCACGGTTCCAGCGTCGGACTCTGGCTGACCAATGCTAGACCGGCCCGTTGATTCTGATTGAGCGCGGAAAAGGTGCCACCAGCGTTCGTGATCGCTTGCCCGATGTCCAGTGAGACCAGCTTGGCGCCGGAGGTGAGGTCGATGGCGTTGAGTCGCTGTACTGTGGTGCTGCCGTTGTAGTGTTTGGAGACCACGAACATTGTGGTTCCGTCCGGGTCGATGACGGGCGTTCCGGTGATTCCAACCTCAGGTGCGATGTTGGGGCAAGCTCCCGGAAGGGCCGAGTCTGGTACCGCCGTCTCGCTACCGACGTTCAGGTTTGTAGACCAGAGGACGCTGAGTGTCCCGCTGTCGAGAGCGTAGACCCAATTCTCCTCAGTCGCGACGAATACCGCATTCTTCGACTGTCCACCGATAGTAATCCCCGACATAAACAGCGGCTGCGCGTAGACAATTCCCTTCAGGTCCGGCGAGTTCGTTGCCGCAAGCGAAGTGAGGGTGCTGGCCTTCAGAATGCTTTCGTTTGGGTTGACGTTGTCACGCGAAGGATCATAGCCGTAGGTGTAGACGCAGAGAGCACCGGATGCGCCACACTGCATGTCGGAACTCTGTGCGCGGAGAACGGGAGCAGATATCAAGACTAGAATCAGAAGGCAGCAGCAGCGGGTACATCCGTCGACTCTGGGCCCGTATAGCATGGAGAATCTCCTCGGGAGTTATGCGTCGATCTAAGTGACGGAAGTTTGAAGAACCTTGAAGCCGGGGGTGAAACAGGAACAACAGGGTAAGCAATTCTTGATCGGAAACCGTCAAAGGTCAAGGTAAAAGTCCGATCCTAACCCGGCGTATCAGGGCGAAAGCATGGCTCCGTGCGCTGCTTTCTAAGTCCAGCGGAACCAGCGCTGTGCCAACACGAACGAAATCCCGCCCCAGAGGATCAGTACTAACAATCTCGACCATTGGTGAGTGAGTGGCGTGCCTTCGAGAATGGTCGCGCGAAGGGCGTCGTTCAGGGCGGTGAGCGGAAGTAGCCGAATCAGCGGGTGAATCACCGCCGGGAAGCGCTCGTAGGAGAAGAATACGCCGGAGAAGATCCACATGGGCATCATGACGAGATTGATGAGGCCGCTAACCGATTCGATCTTCTGGGCGCGGCTGGCGGTGAGCAGTCCGACGCCCCCGAAGGTGAGCGAGCCCAGGCCGGCGAGCAACGCGATGGCGGGGAGCGAACCCATCACGCGCATGTGGAAGAATAGCGCGCCGAAGACCAGAAGAAGGCCCACCTCGATGACCATCAGGATCAGGCGGCTGGAGGCGAGGGCGAGCAGGAAATCTCCGCGGCGCATGGGCGTACCGACGAAGCGCTTGAGCAGCTTACGCTGGCGCATGTCGACCAGCGCGAAGCCGATGCCCCACATGCCGGAGTTCATCAGGTTCATGCCGAGCAGGCCGGGGATCAGGAAATCGATGTAGCGGGAACCGGGCTCGGACGAGGTGACCGAAACGGCATGGAACTGCTCTTTGCGTCCTGCCGCCGTTTGCAGGGCATCGTCGACTTGGGCGCGCGCCAGGACGCTTTCGGGGCGGCCGGGATCATAGCGATATTCGACGACTCCCTGTCCGCGAGGGGTTACGACCAGGTCGTATTTTCCCAGGCGAAACGCGTTGAGCGCTTTGTCCTCGTCGAGGACCTCGGCGCGGATCGAATTGTGCTGCGGAGACTGCTCAATCATCGCCTGCACTTCTTGCGCGTGATCGCCGACGATGACGATGGAGATCTTGTCGGCGGGCTTATTGCGGAAAGCGATGCCCAGTCCAAGCGCCAGCAGCAGTGGGAAGATGAAGACCCAGAAGACCACTTCCGGCTCGCGCTTGAGTTCGAGCATGCGCGCCATCAACAGGTGGCGATAGCCGGACCAGCGGCCGTTCTGGCGCGGCGGGGCTGGCGCGGACTTCGGTGCGGCTACGGGTGTTTCCTGGGCAGTGCTCATGGTGAGTCCTTACGAAAATCTTGGGCCATCATTGCGGCAGTTCCACGCGTTCCTCCGGCGCGCCAACTTCGCCGAATCGTTTGATCGCGTAAGAAGCCGCGGGTACAGGGAATTTCTTCAGCACCGGTGCGACCGCCTCCCACAGGCGAGCGGCACTCTGGCCATACATGTAAAGTGTGCAGAAGCCCTCGCCGAATTCGTTGCCGTCGAATTCTCCGGCGTGGGCAGCGTCGATGGCGCGGCTCATGTCATCTTCTAAGCTAAAAATGTCTTCCCGCTCATCATGCTCGCCGTGTTGTTCGTCGCTCAGGCGGAGGTAGACGAGCAGGGCGTGCTGTGCAGTCGTCTTCGTCCCAAACAATTTCGACAGAAATGACGGCATGACTCTTCCTTATTGCGCCGCCGGCTTCCAGCGGTTGAGAAATTCCAGCAGGGCGTCTGGCGTGAGACCGCGAGCATCCTCGAATTCGCCGTTTCGCTGGCTGAAAAGCACCTTGCCGTCGCTTTCGGCGACCACCACCACCGGGACGCCCTTGTCGAGCGACACATCGAACTGTTTGAGAAGGTCGCCATTCTTTTTCCCATCCGGTCCGATATCGAGGTGTACGACTTCGTAACCAGCGGTGAGGACAGGGGAGATTTGCGGGCCGTGAAACGCCAGATCGAGCACGTGGCAGTCGAAGCACCAGTTCGCTCCGATGACCAGCAGCAGGCGCTTATGCGCTTTTCCGGCCTTTTCCTTCGCTTCGTTGATTTCCGCGGCTGCGTCGACGCCGGCCGGATAGAGATCTTTCTTCATGTCGGCCGGCTGACTCAGTTTGGGCGCATCGGTTCGTTCGGCATAGACCAGGCGCCACTGGTCGCCCTGTTTCTGCCAGGTCTGATCATCGGTGACTGCGAAGGTCTGGCCGCCGGAGGTCACGTGGGCGCGAAAAATGATATTCGCCCGGGTTGGCCGGACGATGAGCCGCACGATTTCGACCTTGATCGTGGGCGACTTGAGCCCGAGCCAGAAGCTGGTGTCGGCATCGGCCTCGTGCATGACAGTTTTCACACGGATCTGCGCAGCCGGATCGGTGCTGTAGATGGCCTTTAAAGTTGTCGCATCTCCTGTGAGCACTGCGCCCAGCCATTGCTGAAACGGGGGAAAGTCCGCTGCGTCGGGAGTCTGGCTCCAGGCGCACGGCGCGGAGAGGTGCCATGACATTAAGACGAGAAAGACATAGCTGATGAATCTTCGTTGAAACATGTTTACCTCTCCCGCGACCAAATCATTCCTCGCGCAGGTGGCGGCCGGTCAGGCGGACGAAGACGTCCTCGAGGCTGGCCTGCCGCGTGGTTAAGTGTTCCAGTTGACTGCCCTGCGTTTCGATGGCATCCAGCAGCGCCGGAATGGTCAGGTGCGGTTCCTTCACGTTGAGCGCAATGAAATCCTCGTCTTTGCGTACGGACTCAACGCCGGGCAACGTGCGCCAGGTTTGCTCGCTAACGCCGTTTGAGCCGCTGACGGCGAACTCCACCACGTGGTGGCCGCCGAGGCGCTCGATCAAGTCCGCGGGCGAACCTTCGGCGATGACCTGGCCGTGATCGACAATGGCGAGCCGGTCGCAGAGACGCTCCGCTTCGTCCATGTAATGCGTGGTCAGCAGGACGGTGCCGCCGGCGCGCTGGAACTCGCGGATGATGTCCCAGAGCTGGCGGCGGCTTTGCGGGTCGAGGCCGGTGGTGGGTTCGTCGAGAAAGAGAATTTTCGGATTGCAGACGAGCGCCGTGGCAACCGCAAGACGCTGGCGCTGACCTCCCGATAGTTTGCCAACCCAGGCGTCGGCTTTCTCGGTGAGCTGCAACTGTTCGAGGACTTCTTCGGCCGCCCGGGGTTTGCGGTAGAAGCTGGCAAACAAATCCACGGTCTCGCGGACCGTCAGCTTCTCGGAGAGGCGCGTTTCCTGCAGCGAGATGCCCAGCCACTCGCGCATTTCGCGCTCGCTCTCGCTCCAGGCGTGGCCGAAGATGGAAACCTCGCCGGAGGTGGGCGCGAGCAAGCCTTCGAGAATCTCGATGGTGGTGGTCTTCCCGGCGCCGTTCGGCCCGAGCAGGCCGAAGCATTCACCCGCCTGAATTTCGAGCGTAAGACCGCGGACCGCTTCGACCTTGCCGTCGTAGGTCTTGCGCAGATCGCGGCAGTGGATGGCGGCGGGCATGGGGAGATTTTACCGGATCGGACTCGGGTCCGTTGCCGTGGCGGACTGCGGAAACTCAGATCTGTGTGCTCTACTCTGTTGACGGCAGCAGGACTGCTAAAATACCGAATACCGGGAGGAACTCCGGCACCTTTCTTCCATGCGCAGCTTCCATCTCCAGTGCGGGTTCACTTGACGGCGCTCCCCTAAGACGCCCGTGGGTCGTTGAACAACCAGTTCTCAGTTCCCAGTTCTCAGTTCTCAGAAAAAAGAGGAGCCGCTATGTTGCGCAGGGTTCTTGTCTGCCTATCTCTGTTTGTGTTGTCCATGTCTGCTGTCGCGCAGGAGTCGCGGCACTTTACGTTTCACTATGCGTTTACGGTGAAGGATCTGCCAGTGGGAAAGCCGGTGCGGGTGTGGATTCCGGCGGCGCAGTCCGACGCATATCAGGAAGTGAAGGTCGTTTCGGCGAAGGGCGATGTGCCGGTTCGGAAGACCCGCGAGGAACGCTTCGGCAACGAATTGTATTTCGCCGAAGTGAGCCATGCGGCGCAGCCAGAGTTGCATTTCGATGTGGAGTACGACATCGTGCGGCGCGAGCGGATCGCGTTGGCAGGGCAGGCGCACGTTGTGCCCGCAGCGCTAACCACAACCGAGCGGCGCGAGGACTTGCAGGCGGATTCGCTGGTGCCGATTACAGGTCTGCCTGCGGAATTGGCAGCGAAAGTCACAGAAGGAAAGACGCTAGCGCTCGACAAGGCGCGCGCGATTTACGACTACGTTTTCGCGACGCTGAAATATGACAAGACCGGAACGGGGTGGGGACATGGCGACGTGCTTTATGCCTGCGACGCCAAGAAGGGCAACTGCACCGACTTTCATTCGCTGTTTATCGCCATGGCGCGGTCGCAGGGGATTCCGGCGCGATTTGCAATTGGCTTCCCATTGCCTCCCGACAAGCGCTCGGCGGAAATCGCCGGATATCACTGCTGGTCGGATTTTTATGTCGATGGTAAGGGCTGGATTCCGGTGGATATTTCCGAAGCCTGGAGGCATCCGGAGCAGAAGGAATATTTCTTTGGATCGCATGATGTGAATCGAGTGCAGTTTACGATGGGGCGCGATTTGAAACTAGGGCCGGCGCAGGCGGGCAAGCCACTGAACTACTTTGTGTATCCGTATGTGGAAGTGGAAGGGCAGGAGTGGTCGAATGTATCGCTGGCGTTTTCGTTTGCGGATGCGGGGGCGACGGTGGCCGCGAATTAGTCGCGAGCGCTTCCCGGAACGCTTTTCACCACAGCGTTATCCATGTGCGCGGTCGCTCGCAACCGAGCAAGAAAACCCATGCTGCACCGAGTCCCACGTCTCGCAACCGCGGCGAGACGTGGGGCATCCCCCACTATTTGGCGACTCGGGGCGGAGGAATGCCTCCGCCCCCTACCTAAACCTAGCGGCCTTCGGCGACAACCTCGTTGGGTGGCGCGCCGGAGGGCTGCGGAACGTCCGGGGGCGCGGGCGGGAGCGGGTTGATGCTGTCGGCGGGCTTGGGGACGTTATCCTGGTCCTCGCCAGGGCGGCGTAAGCTCGGGGCGGAGGCCGGGCGGTCTTCCTCTTTCCTGGCCTCGGTATCTTTGTCGGGTTTCTCGAGGATAACTTCCTTATCCGTGCGGACAATCTTCTCGCCGCCGACCTTCATGGTCTCGACCCGGACGACTTCATCGCCGATGATGCGGACGAAGTCGACATCTTCGGGCGGCGTGCCGTAGATCCATTCTTCGTAGTCGACGCCGCCCTCTTTCTCTCGCACTTTCTTGGGCGGCTTGCCCTTGGCGTGGACGACCATCTCGGAGTTCATGCCCACCAGCACGTGATGCGCCTGGATCGCCGTTTTCACCTTAGGCGGCACCGTATCGAGATAGGCCTGTTCCTTGGTCTTGGCATTGAAGTCAAGCACCGGAAGCAGCAGGTCGCGCAATTGTTGCGCGGTCATCTCGGGGACGTATTTGTCGAAATAGATTTCGAGATAACTGCCGTGGGGATTCTGCTGCGACTCGGTGGGAGAGATCGGCACCTCTGCACCGTCCGCGCCGGAAATGGTGATGTGCTGGTACCACTTCTTGCGGTGCACAGCGCCGCCGTTGATATCGAAGTGAATGTGGTCGTCTTTGATCTGGACAAAAGAAATGTGGGCGGGATCGCCGGGACGCACCGCCGGGCCGAAAAGCGCGAGCGCCTGCTGCAGTTCCGGACCGCTGGGAGAGGTCATCCCGTCTCGCAGCACGAGCCCTTTCATGCCCATGGGGAATGCGGTGCGCGCGTAGACGATTTGGGTTTCAAAGTCGCGGATAATTTCCAGGCGCGTCTGGCGCGACATTTTGGGGGCGTGGGGATCGATGAATGGCGCACTGCTGCCCGGGCTCGACGGAGACAAATCCGCAGGCGCGGGTGAAGCCGGAGGGGTCTGCGCGGACAGCACGATGGGAAGGCTCAGCAGGAAAGAAAGGAATCGAAGAAACGGGCCGCGAAGACATTCCATAAAAACTCCCCAGGCGACTCTGCGGTCATTATAACGCCGCGGATAAAGGAGCAAGACGCGGCGGAGGGCGATCGCGCCGGGCGGAGGCACCAGGCTCAGCACGGCGGGATGCCCTTCTGGGTGGGCAATTGCAGAGATTTCCAATTGACAGCGATATTGGTTTGCGACAAACTCGGTCACAACCGTTTCTGCTGGACCTCCGTCTGCGCCGGCTTCGTCACTGGCTGATTTCTAAGTGCGCGGGCCGTGCCATGGGAAATTCACTACGAACCAGTCTGTCGGCTATGTGGATCGAGGCAAACGATCCCCCTTCGAGTTTTCTTCCTGGCGATGCGCGTCCCCAGCCGGGCCCTTGCGATCTGCTAGCCACCTTGCGGCAAAGCCTTGCTGATGGTTCCCAGCCGCCCGCTGTGATCCTGCAGGCTGTGACGGAAGCTGCGCGGGTCTTGACCAGTGCCGATGGGGTGGCCGTGGCTTTGCGAACGAAGGGGTTGATCCTGTGCCGGGCGCGGAGTGGGGAACTGGCGCCGGACGTGGGATCTCCGCTGAGCGCCGATTCCGGGATATCCGGCGAGTGTCTGCGCAGCGCTTCCCTGCTGCTGTGTCACGATACCGCCAGCGATCCACGGGTGGACGCGGAGGCATGTCGGGCCATGGGAGTCAGGTCCATCGTGGTGGTGCCGTTGCGAGGCCCGACAGGAATCGCCGGGATTCTCGAGGCGTTCTCCGCGAATAGCGGGGTGTTCGGCGAGGAACAAAAGGGTCTCTTACAGGAATTGGCAGCGATCGCCGAGGCGGCGTATGAGCGCGAGTACCGCGCGTCGCAGGAGGCGATTTTCTCACCACTTCGCGCGACGTATCGCGCTGCGAGTTTCAACCGGGCTGCCGTCACCACCGCGGCCGGCGGCGCCTCCGTGACGGATGCGTCGTGGAAGCGGCGGCCCTGGCTGATTGGGGGCTGTGTGCTGGCGGTGTTGGCGTTCGCTGGAGTGTGGCTGAGCGGTCGCGAACCGGCCGTAGAAACGGCCGCCAGCGCGCCGGCGGCGTCTGTGCCAAGCGCGGCCGCGGAGACCCGAAGCGGCACGCCGGAAGAGTTCTCGCTCCCGAAACCCGTGGCCGGTCTCAAGCCTTCGCCGAGTGAACCTGCGCGTGCCGCCGGCGTGATCAAGAGAGCGGCACAAATCGAGGCTGCCGATGACTCGAAAGAAAACTCCCAGCCTGCCGAAACGATTACGCGATCGGACCCGAATGCAACGCTCTCCGGGCCGTCCCGAATGAGCCGGGCCACGGCTCAGCCAGATCCGGAGCCGCCTGCCGTTGCCATCAACGCAGCGGACAGCGAGGGACGACTTGCCAGCCTGGTCTCGATACCGGCAGGTCTGCCGACGCTCGATGCGAGGGTCTCGCAAGGGGTGGTCGGCGGGGCCCTTATCCACAAGGTGGATCCCGTCTATCCGGTACAAGCTCGCACTCTGCGGGTGTCCGGGACGGTCACAATGGAGATTGGGATTGCCGAGAACGGGGCCGTTCGCGAGGTCAAGGTCGTAGACGGAGCGCCCATCCTGGCTGCGGCCGCGACCGACGCGGTTCGGAGGTGGCGCTACAGTCCCTCCCTGCTGAACGGCAAGCCTACCGCAGTCCAGAAACAGATCACGGTTGTTTTCAAACTTCCGTAAACCCCAGGGCTGTCGACACTCCGAGAGCGTCTTCACCTGAACAGAATTTTTTCAGCGCAGGCGATCGCCGGGCGCAGAAGGCTTAGCTACGACAGGTTCAGCGCCTTGCGGATCGTGCCCCGCTCCTTCTGAATTTTGTCCTGGAGCAGCGTGATGGCGTAGATAAGCTGTTCGGGGCGCGGGGGGCAACCGGGGACGTAGATGTCGACCGGGATGACCTGATTGACGCTTTGCACGAGCGCGTAATTCTGGAACACGCCGCCCGACGTCGCGCAGGCACCCATGGAGATCACCCACTTCGGTTCCGGCATCTGCTCCCAGAGTTGACGAATGACCGGGGCCATTTTGTTGGAGACGCGGCCGGCGATGATCATCAGGTCGCTCTGCCGGGGTGACGGACGAAACACTTCGGCGCCGAAGCGGGCAATATCGAAGCGGGAGGCGCCCATCGACATCATTTCGATGGCGCAGCAGGCCAGGCCGAAGGTCATGGGCCAGATCGAACTCTTGCGCATCCAGTTGACGACGGAGTCGACCGTGGTCAGCACCACGCCCTCGGGCGTGGGATTGCCGAAGGTAAGGTCTTTGACGACTCGCTTGCCGTCTTCGATATCGACGTAGGGGCCGAAGTTGAGTTCCTGAGACATGAGTCAATTTTAAACCAGAACATCGCAGGCGAATAGAATGAGGAGAGAAATTCGATCGTATGAAACTTCACTTGACAATCGGCTGGATTGCGCTAATCTGACACCCATCTTCCCCTCGACCGCGTAGTTCCGGGTCCCAGCACTTACCAACTCCGAATCACCGCGCACTGCGCGAGAGTCCGTGGGGACTTTGCTGTAGCGCGCAAAGAGGAAGCTCCTATGCCGGTACCGTCGAATATCGTTGGCCCGAAGGGCCAGTTCTACGCCGATCCGAAACCGAGTCCGGATGAGAACGCGTTTCAGATCAACAACACCAGCGACCAGTATTACAACTCACCCTATTACTTGCAGCACAAGAGCCAGGTGCAAGCGATTCCGCCAGCCCGCAGGGGTGTACCGCCGTACTTGAAACTAAGCGATTTTGTACCTCCAACTTTGACCAATGCGATCCAGACGGCGGGCAAGATCGAGTTCCACGCGGTGGGAGACACCGGCGCCGCGAAAGTGAACGCACGGCAGAGCGCGGCTGTGGCGATTGCCAATGAAGCCGGAGTTGCCGACGCGATGGTAGCCGACGTACAGGCTGGCGGCGACGCGGGCCCGGCGTTCTTCTTCCATCTGGGCGACGTGATTTACAACTTTGGGGAAGCCCAGTATTACTACGACCAGTTCTACGAGCCGTTCCGCGAGTACGACCGGCCGATCTTCGCCATCCCGGGCAATCACGACGGAATGGTCTTCGGTCAGGGGTCGAGCGCGCCGCAGGTTCCGACGCTCGACGCCTTCCTGACCAACTTCTGCAACAGCTCCCCCGGGCCCTCGCCGGATGCGCCCTCGATTACGCGCAGCGTGATGACGCAGCCTGCGGTGTACTTTACCCTGGATGCTCCGTTCGTATCGATCATCGGACTGTACAGCAATGTCATGGACACCGGTGGCGGAATCATCTCATCGCAGGGAGGACACTTTCCTCTGGTCAACGACCAACTGGACTTCCTGGCGTCGGAATTGACGCGGCTGAAACCGCTGCGGCAGGCAGGCCAGCGCGCGGTGATTATTGCCGTGCACCATCCCCCGCTGTCGGTGGATGCCAAGACGGGTGGAACCGGTGGCCTGATGCAGGATATTGACGCCTGCTGCAAGAAGGCGGGACTCTGGCCGGACGCGGTGCTTTCCGCACATGCCCACCTTTATCAGCGATTCACGCGAACGGTGAATGGGAGAGACGTGCCGTATGTCGTGTCCGGTTCCGGAGGCTTTGCCGCGACTCCGCCGCAAAACGGCGCGCCTCCAGCAGGCACTGTAATCGGCGATCACAAACTGGAGGTCGACCCCATCGTCAAGTTCGGGTACCTGACGTTGGAAACCGACGCCAAGACGCTGTCGATCACGTTTAAGACGGCGCCGCGTGGCGGGCCAGTCACGACGTTGGACACGGTGAATCTGGATCTTGTCAACGGCAAGATTCTCGGCGGCGGCAATCGACCGAAACCGCCCCAGAAACCACCCAAGCCACCCCAGCCACCCAAACCGCCGAAGAAACGTCCGCCCAAACCCCCAAGAAAGGGACCGCCGAAGAAAGGTGGCGGGCACAGAGGATAATCAAACGGCCAGCACGATCTTGCCGAACATCTGGCTCTTTTCCAGATGCTCGTGGGCCGCGCGGATCTCCGACAGGGGGAACGTGCGGTCCACGACGGGTTTTAGCCTGCCGGCGAAGACGTGGCTGAGGACTTCGTGCAGCTCGCCCATGGTTCCCATGTAAGACCCAAGCAGGCGCAGCTGCCGGGCAAACAGGTGGCGCAGATCGACTCCCACGCTGGGGCCGGTAGTGGCCCCGCACGTCACCAGAGTGCCTCCAGTCTTGAGCGACTTTATGCTTTCGTCCCAGGTCGCGGCGCCGACGTGTTCGACCACGATATCTACGCCCTCTTTATTGGTGATCTTGCGGACTTCGTCGGAGATTTTCTGCTTGTAGTGGTCGATGCCGAAATCGGCGCCGAGCGCGCGGGACTTTTCGAGTTTCTCTTCACTGCCTGCCGTGGTGATCACGCGGCAGTGAAACAGTTTGGCGATCTGGATGGCGGCGATGCCGACTCCGGAACTGGCGCCAAGAACCAGCACGGTCTGTCCGGCACGAACTTGCGCGAGCGCTACCAGCATGTGCCACGCAGTGACAAAGACGAGAGGAATGCTGGCAGCCTGAATGTAGTCGAGCGAGTCGGGGATGGGGATGACGTTGGCCGCGGGGACGGCGATCAGTTCGCAGTTGCCGCCATCGACGCCGTTGCCCAGTACGGTGAATTCGCGGCATTGATTCTGTAGCCCAGCGACGCACCTGGTGCAGCGGCCGCAATAGTGCATGGGAGCAAGCAGGACGCGCTGTCCGGGTCTGAAATTGGTGATGTATTCGCCGACTTCTGCGATTTCTCCCGCAACGTCGCTGCCCAGGATGTGCGGCAGTTTCACCCCGGGCAATCCCTTGCGCACCCAGACATCGAGATGGTTGAGCGCGCAGGCTTTCACGCGCACCAGGACCTGGTCCTTGCGGGGCTGCGCATCGGGAATGTCTTCGTACTGGAGAACTTCGGGGCCGCCGAATTGGCGAAGGCGAACGGCTTTCATGAGGTGCGTCCTTTCGAACGGAGATTACTATAAGGCAGGGTTGGTTCCGTTTCAGGAAGTCGCGGAAATAATTCGCGCAAATTGTGAGCGATATCACATGTAGCGCATGGCTGGCGATCTACGATCTGGCTGGGCAGGTCGGCGTCTAGAGGGCGTTACCAGTGGGTACTGGACACGACTTGCCAAGTCGGTGAGTGGCCCATCAGCCATTGCGGTTCAACTCCGCCGCCCTCTGCGGCTCACTCACCAAAGTATTCTTGACAATCGGATGGAACCGTATAAAACTGAAATTGCTTGGCAGGTCGTGTTCTGGACTTACTGCTTTAACGCCAAAAGCCCCGGAGTGATGACCCGGGGCTTTTGCATTGTTCGTGTTTGACTCCTCGCCTGGCGAAAGGCTCTGGTTTGACCTCTCTATCATCTGACGCGATAATGGCCAGCATGAGAACACACGCTGGTTGCGTGATCCTTCTCGTTGCCGCACTTTGTTGCGGACAGGCGTCAAATTCCTCCCCGAGTGCGCCCACCACGACCTATCGCAGCGAGGCCATGAACCTGGAGTTTCGCTATCCCTCAGCCTTCACAAACAAGAGCGCTGACGAATCCGCGCCCTCTCAGGACCCCGCCAAGGGGAACCCTGGAAAGAAGATCTGTATATCGGTTCCCATCACGGCGATGGACATGCGGAAGAGCTTCAATATGATCTTTCTGAGACGCTCCGACGGCGCCTGCCTGGATAGGGAAATCACTGCCGCTGAGCGGAGCCGGAGCGCCGTCAGCTTCCTCAGCGATTTGCTCCAGCAGTTCGGCAAACCCGACATGGGCTCCGGCACGGATTACGATGTCGCCAGCCACATGGCGTCCGGCGTGTCCGGTTCGGTAAAAGTTGACGACGTTAAGCCCGCAGGAACTGTCATTTACGGTTCGGGGAGTTGCGTCTCCGTAGACAAAGATATGGCATGCTTTGCCTTCCTCTCGTCGGACTGCAAGGCTCTCGGTACTCTGTCCGCCAGCACGGTCAAGTTCACAAACTCCGCAGAGGCCCCGGTCATCCCGGCGCCGATGACTCCGGCGTGCAGGTGAGGATCGTAGATACTGGACATTGGCGATGGACCTCTACGAACAGATCGTCGAATTGCGGCGGCAGGGACGGCGCGGGGCGCTGGCCACCATCGTCAACGTGCGCGGGTCGATTCCGTCGTTCAAGACCGCCAAAATGCTGGTGCGGGACGACGGGTCGATCGCGGGCACGATTGGCGGCGGGTGCGTTGAGGCCGACGTGTGGCAAGCAGCGCGGGAAGTGATGGAGTCGGAGAAGCCGCGGACGCTAAAGTTCGACTTGAACCAGGATCCGAAGATCGATGCCGGGCTGGTCTGCGGCGGGACTCTGGAGGTTTTCGTGGAGCCGATTCTACCTCCAGCAACACTTTATTTATTTGGCGCAGGTCACGTAGGCGCAAGCTTTTGCCAGACGGCCGCGAGCGCCGGATTTGAGATCGTCGTCACCGACGACCGGTCCTCCTACGCCAATAGAGAACGCTTCCCTGCCGCGCACGAAGTCCATGCGCTCGACTTCGACGAAGCCACGCGCAAGCTCGATCCGAAGGAATCGTCGTACATCGTGATCGTGACCCGCGGGCACCGTGACGATATGCGCATTCTCCGCTGGGCGGTGCAGACGCGGGCGCGGTACGTGGGCATGATCGGATCGAAGCGCAAGGCCATCGCGATCTTCAAGGCGCTGCAGGATGAGGGTATACCTGCGCATCTGTTCGATCGCGTCTACTCTCCGATTGGGCTCGATATTGGAGCGGTGACGCCGGAGGAGATCGCGGTGGCGATCACGGCGGAACTGATCGCCGTGCGGCGAGGTGCCGAGCGTAGCCTGCCGCATATGAGTTGGTTCCGGGCGCAATCGCAGGCGGCAGGTGGGCCGGAGGTAGGTACGCAGGAAAGCGCTCCCATCACCGACACCGATCACTGACTTTCCGCTCGCTTTCTGCTATCTTCCGCACATAGTACGCGAGGCATCTGCCATGTCGCGCTCTCCGAGTTTTGCCGGCATCATACTTGCCGCAGGCGCATCGTCGCGCATGGGCGCGGAGAAGGCTCTGCTGCCGTGGCCGCTGCAAGTGGCGGGCCAGCCGCTCACCCGGGACACGTTTTTGTCGGCGGCGATTCGTTCCTTGATGGCGACCGATTTTGTGGTGGTCGTCGCCGGACATAACGAACCTGCGCTGGCGCCGGTCGTCTATGCGAGCGGGGCGACGATTGTGAGCAATCCCGACCCGAGCCGCGGGCAGTTCAGTTCGCTGCAAGTCGGACTTCACGAAGTACTCAACCATGGTCGCGACACGGCGGTGATTACGCTGGTCGATCGGCCTCCGGTGAGCGCGGCAACCGTGCAGATTCTGCTGGAAGCGTTCGTGGCCGCGCGGCAAGACATCTGGGCGGTGGTCGCGGAATATTCCGGCAAGCATGGGCATCCGTATGTGGCGGGGCGAGATTTGATTGAGGCGTTTCTGCGTGCGCCAGCAACTGCCAGCGCGCGTGAGATCGAGCATCAGCATCCGACGCATATTCAGTATCTTCGCGTCGACGATCCGTCGGTGGCGATGAACATCAATACGCCCGAGGAATATGCGGCGCTGGCGGCACCGTCGCGCTGATTCCACTCTCCTAACCTTGAAATGCAGCGAACGGGAGGTCCCTCAGCCCGCTGGAGAAGACGCGGGCGTTCGGGATGACGCCTCCGGCTTGGCATTTCACACCGGCTACGGATTGCGCGATTTTGCGCCCTCACGGTATTGTCGAAGTGCATGGAAAACACAGGGACCATCGCACTTCATCCGGCGGGACAGGAATTTCTGGAATCGGTATTGCGGCTGGAGCCGCGCGTGGCGGCGTTCGACTGCGACGGCACGCTGTGGTCGGGGGATGCCGGAGAAACCTTCTTCGATTGGGAGATCATCAACGGCATCGTGTCGGCCGAAGTGGGCCGCGCCATGCGTGCGCGGTATGCCGACTACAAGGCTGGAAAGATCGGCGAAGACGACATGTGTGGCGAAATGGTGACGATGCACCGAGGGCTCGCGGAATCGCGCGTGATGGCAGCAGCGACCGAATTCATGGAGACCAACTTTCCGGGACAGATCTTCCGCGAGATGCAGGAACTGGTGCGGCGTCTGCACGATCGCGGATGCGAGATTTGGGCGGTGTCGTCATCCAATGAATGGGTGATCCGCGCGGGCATGGAGCAGTTCGGTATTCCTGCCGATCGCATTCTCGCAGCGAAAGTAGAAGTGGAAAACGGCGCGGTCACGGACCGGCTCGTGCGGATTCCGTCCGGTCCGGGAAAGCCTCGCGCACTGCGCGAGGTGGCAGGGCAGGCGATCGATGCGGCGTTCGGAAACTCGCGATGGGATTTCGACATGCTCGTGGACGCCAAGAATGGATTCGCGATAAATCCGAATCCCGATCTGGAAACCATGGCCGGCGAACGCGGCTGGACTGTCTATTTTCCAGATGGAGCGCGACAGCGGTAATTTTCCTGGCTCTGCCCAACTGCAGGTATTCGCCAGAAGGCACTGCAGGGGCTGAAGCCCCAATCTACAAAGAAAGGGCTATCGCAGCGGTGAACCGCTGCGCCACCCAAGTCGGGGAGAGCCCAGCGCTAGGCCTCTAACGGACACAGCCTAGCGTGTGCCGGTGCGTATCACGCACGCTGCTCAGGCAATCCCCAGAACTTCATTGAACAATCCCACCAGATATTTCCACACCAGATAATAGGCAATCAGGGCGAAGCAGAAGCCCGCACCCAGAAGGTAGTACGGGACCACGATGTCGTGGAACCAGACGAGGCCGTGTGACGTGGCGACTGCGAAGCCGGAGGCCGTCGCCAAGGCAAATCCAGCGGGAGCAAGAATGAACGGCAATAGCGCGCCGTGGAAACCGATGGGCAAATGGCGCCGCGGACGCAACCAGAGAAAGAACATGTTCCAGACGCCAAACAAATTCGGCACAATCGCCATCGGGAACACGATGGCGCGCTCGATGGCAATGGGCACTGCGAAGGCGTAGCGCGCGATCAGGAAGCCGCTGAGAACAATCAATAGCATCATGGTGGGCACGGTGACGCCGGCCATGTAAGCCCGCAAATAAGGATGTGAGTTCATAAAGGCCTCCTGATCAAAAGTGATAGAGCCAGACGGGGATGGCGCGCGGAAACAGACAAACGCCAACCACGAGTGCCGCCAGCAGGGCCCAATCAAACCACGGTGCGGCCGACCGAGACGACAGCAAGGCAACGAACCACGAGCCTTCCGCGGCTTGCGCGTCGAGACGACGCAGCATTTGCGGCCAGAGGTCGCGCCGCAGTTCGGATACCGGTGGAATCGAGCGTTTCAGCAGTTCGTTCAGTTCCTGTTCGTTCATGATTCCCTTCCCCTGGTCATGCGAGGTTGCCGAGCTTGCTGCGCAACAGTCGAATCGCTCGGAAGGTGCGCGACTTTACGGCTGTGGCGGAGAGGTTCAGCGCCTGCGCGATTTCGCTGTGCGGACGCTCCTCAATCAAAGCTAATGTCGCGACCACACGGAGCCGCGGCGGAAGTTGAAGAAAGGCACGCCGGGTGCGATCCCGCAGTTCTCTCTGGATCGCCGGATTCGGATCGGCGGCCACGGAGGGCGACTCCAGATGGTCATCCAGTTCGTCCGTGTCAGGCCGCGCGACCTTCAGATGGTCGAGCGCGACGTTGGTGGCGATGGTGCGCGCCCAGGCGCCGAAGCTGCGTGCGGGATCGAAGCGGGCGTGGGCGCGGTGAATCCGCCAGAAAGTCTCGATCGTCAAGTCCTCGGCGGTGGCAGGATCGCGAACGATGCGCACAATCCACCCGTAGACTTCCCCCTGAAATTGCCGGAACAGTGACTCAAAGGCGGCAAGTTCGCCAGCGGCGAACTGGTGGAGCAATTCGGTGGGCGGTGTTCGGTCCATCGGCCTTCCTATATACGCTTACTTGCACGATAAGGCGATGGTTGCATGTTTTTTGGGAGTGTTTTCACCACAGGGGACACAGAGGAGCACAGGGGAAGGGATCTTAATTCACAGATACAATGCAAGGATATGTATTCTCCGCAATTGCTCGATCACTTTCAGAATCCGCGAAATGCGGGCGACGTCGCCGAGGCGGATGGTTCGGCCGAAGTCGAGAATCCGGTTTGCGGAGATATCCTGCGCCTGAGCGTGAAAATCGCGGACGGGCGGATTGCGGACATACGCTTCAAGGCCAAGGGATGCGTGCCTGTGATGGCGTGCGGATCGGCATTAACGGAAATGACCCTGGGCAAAACCATCGCGCAGGCGCTCAGCGTTCCGCAGGATGAGTTGATGGCGGCGGTCGGCGGGCTGCCGCCAGCCTCTACCCACGCCGCGCAACTGGCTCTGGAGGCTCTGACCGCGGCACTGCGCCAGAAAAGAACCTGATCCCCATGCCCGGCGCCTATGCACCTCACCGCATTGCCTCCCTGCAGCCCAGCGCGACTGTGATTCTGGAGGCGATCGGATGCCTGGATCGCGTGGTGGCGTGCACGAAGTATTGCGCCGACGTGGTGCCCGGGGCAGGCGACGGCTCGCGGACAATCCTTGCCGATTCCTGGACCGCCGATGCGGCGCAGATCGTCGATGCGAGGCCCGATCTGGTGATCGCGGCCGTGCCGTATCAGGAGAAAGCGGTCAGTGAAATCCTGAGAGCCGGAGCAAGGTTTCTCGGCCTTGCGCCGAAGACTCTGGCCGATATCTACGCGGACATCGCAATGATCGCCGGAGCCTTGGGCGAAAGCGGGCGCGGCGAGAAAGTCGTTGCCGACATGCAACGCCGGATCGAACAGGTGCGACAAACGACTTCGGGGCTGCCGCGCCCGCGAGTGTTTTGCGAGGAGTGGGGAAAGCCACTGATTGCATCGCAAGCATGGGTGGCAGAACTGGTGGAGGCCGCAGGGGGGACGTTTCTCGGAATGCCCGGTAAGAAGATCATGAGCGACGAGATCGTGGCAATGGATCCGGAAGTATTGGTTGCGGCATGGTGTGGCGCCGGAGATCGAGTGCCGCTGGAAAAGATCATCGCCGATCGGGGCTGGCAGGAGATGTCCGCCGCTCGCGGCAGACAGGTCTTCTGCATTCGCGATGAATTCCTGAACACTCCCGCTCCCACTTTGCTGCAAGGTCTTGATGCTCTGGCTTTCGCCATTCACCCCGAAATCTTTCCCAGCGCGGAGGGAATCCGGCAGATTACGGAACGTACCTCACGGAGTTAGGCCCGAGGCGGAGGGGTGAGTTAAGATGCCCTCATGCCTGTTGGCTCCAAGATGGCGGAAGTGCGGAAGGAAGTCGCCGACCTGGCCGAAGCTACCCATGATGCGCAAGAGTTGATGAAGAAGTTGGTCAAGCTGCTGCACGAGCGGGTCCTCAAGTACAACTGGGTGGGCTTTTATATGCTGGAGCCGAAAGCGCAGCCGCCGATGCTGGTGCTGGGCGTGTTTGAGGGCGCCATGACTCCACATACGCGAATCCCGCTGAACCAGGGGATTTGCGGAGCCGCTGCTTCGACCGGTGAGACGGTCGTGGTCGACGATGTGAACAAAGACTCGCGCTATCTGGCTTGTTCGCTCGAAACCAAGTCGGAGATTGTTGTGCCGGTGTTCGTCCACGGCAAGGTGGTCGGTGAACTCGATATCGACAGCCACTTCCCGGCAGCGTTTACCGAAGAACATCGGGAACTGGTGGAGTATTGCGCTCAACTAGTGGGCAAGAAGCTGGAAGCTTCCGCCAAATGAAACGCGTCGTCGCAGCCTTGATTGTGAAGGACGGCAAGCTGCTGGTGTGTCAGCGCACGCGGCATCAGACGATGCCGTTGAAGTGGGAGTTTCCCGGAGGCAAGATCGAAGAACGGGAGCAGCCGCGCGACGCGTTGCGCCGCGAACTGGAAGAAGAACTGGGGATCGTGGCCAAGATTGGCGACGAAGTGAAACGGATTCAGCACGAATATCCCAATGGCGGCATGGTCGAACTGCGATTTTTCGTCGTGCGGGAGTACGCACTGGAAATCGAGAACCGAATCTTCAAAACGATTGAGTGGGCCGCTCCGGCGGAGCTGCCCTTGTACGACTTCCTGGAAGCCGACTTTGAGCTGGTGAAGGAGTTAGCTGCGGGCAAGCTGCTCTAGCTGTGCTGCCGCCGCGCTTCCAGCAGGCTGCTGAAGAACCGTTTTTTGCCCAGGAGTCCGACCCTCAGCGGCTAAAGCCGACATTGAAAATAGGGCGCTTATCGCAGCGCTGAAGCGCTGCGCCACCCAAGCATCAAGGCAATGCCGAGTCTTTCAGCAACTGCTAGGGAGCGAACAAGTAGGCTACCGTCAGCACGACCATGATGGCGGTGGTGGCCCAGGCAATCACGTTGAACAGCCGCGTATTCACGTACTCGCCCATCAATTCTTTCTTGTTGATCAGCAGCAGCATGAAAATGAGCACGAACGGCAGCACGACGCCGTTCAGTACCTGCGATCCTATGGCGATATGAATCGCCTTCTCCTGGGGCATGACCATGACGATCGCTCCGCCGATGACGATCAGCAGCGTGTAGAGCCAGTAGAAGAAGGGGGCCTCTCTGAACTTCCGGCCCACACCGGACTCAAAGCCCAGACCTTCACAGACTGTGTAAGCGGTCGACAAGGGCAGGATCGATGCGGCAAACAGCGACGCATTAAACAGACCTACGGCGAAAAGGATGTAGGCGTAATCGCCCGCCAGCGGACGCAGCGCCTGGGCGGCGTCGGCTGCGACTTTGATATCGCGATAACCGTGAACGTAAAGTGTGGCCGCGCAGGCAACGATGATGAACCAGGCCACCACGTCGGTGAAAATGCATCCCACCACCACGTCCAAACGCGAGGCCTTAAAACCGCGTTTGGTTACGCCCTTCTCGACAATCGACGACTGCAGATAAAACTGCATCCAGGGAGCAATGGTGGTGCCGATCACGCCGATGACCATGAACAGATACGCCTGCTCGCGGAAAACGCGAAGCCCCGGCGGCCGGAAAGTGTACAGGGTCGCTTCTTTCCACAACGGATGCGCCGGCAGCGCCGCAAAGATGTAGATGATGTAAAAAAACGAAGCGAAGAGAAACACCTTCTCCACGCTCTTGTAGTGGCCATAGACGACGATCAGCCAGACAATGATTGCGCAGATCGGAATCGTATAGATGCGGGGCAAGCCGAATAATTCCAGGCTGGTGGCGATTCCAATAAACTCAGTAACGACGTTGCCGAAATTGATGATGAGGATGCCGAGCATCATGAAGAATGTGATGCGCAGGCCGAACTCTTCACGAATCAGGTCACTGAGCCCCTTGCCGGTGACGGCGCCCATACGAGCGCACATTTCCTGGACCACGATAAGGGCCAGGGTCATTGGAATCATGGTCCACAGCAGAAGATGTCCGTATTGCGCGCCGGCGAGCGAGTAGGTATAGATGCCACCGGCATCATTGTCGACATTCGCGGTGATAAAGCCCGGCCCGACTACGGCGAAGAAGAGCAGGATCCGGGTCTTCCAACGTTTCAGAAACCTCATGGGCACTGGTCACGGACATAGGGATGGAGCAGGAATCGCTCCAACGACTTGTCAGAATAAACGCACCCGGCGAAGGGCGCCAAACGAAAAGTGCAGGTGCGAGCAAAAATGTGCGAATGGTTATGCCCCCGGCTTGTGGCTGACCAGATCCAGAAACACCTGATGCAGGCGCGGATCATCGCTGAGTTCCGGATGGAAGGTGGTGGCCATGGTTCTTCCCTGGCGGACGGCGACGGGATCGGAGCCTTCGATCGCGAGCACCTCGACGCCTTCGCCTACGTGCTCAATCCTGGGAGCCCGAATGAACACCATCTCGATGGACGACCCGCGCAGGGCGGCGTCATGGGGATCGCCTGAAGTCGAGTGGGCCAGTAGTTTGCCCTCGCGTATGGAGCTGTCGATCTGGCGTCCGTAGGCGTTGCGGCGAATCCGAATGTTGAGCGCGCCCAGCCCTTTTTGTTGAGGATTCTCGACGTCATTCGCGAGCAGGATCGCTCCGGCACAGGTGCCGAAGGTTGGCTTGGCGTGGACGAACTGCTTGAGCTTCTCGAAACCAGTCTCGCCGAGAAGTTTCAGGAAAGTCCCCGATTCGCCTCCGGGGATCACGAGGCCGTCGATCTGATCGAGTTGCTCCGGCTTCTTGACCAGGACAACTTCTGCGCCCAGCTCTTCGAGCCGGCGGCGGTGGGCATCGAAATCGCCCTGCAGGGCTAAAACACCAATAATTGCCTTCATGTGCAATGGGGATCTCCCAGTCTCGTGCAAGAATCTGAGGAAAACTGGGGGCTCTGCTTGATTCTATATGGATGCAGCCGTGGACGTGGCCGAGGTGCTACCAAGGCTCGAAGCAGTCATAGTTCCGTTGCGTGGCGATCCTGCCGTCGCGGAACTCGAAGAACATGGCGGAGTGGCAGCGCATCTGGGAACCGGCGGCAAGATTGCCGAAACCGACGGCGAGGGTACCGGTCCACAACACTTCGATCGCAACCGAGTCGGCGGTGGCGAGCGCTGATTTGATTTCGTACGTCTGCGACGATAGCAGTTGGCGACCCTTCTCGAAGGCGGCGGCCATCTGCTCAACTCCGCTTCGGATGCCGTTGGGGTAGATGCGGTTGGGCAGTTGAGCCATCACGGCGTCGGGCGTGAACAGGCCGGCGATCTCTGCAAATGCGCCGCGTTCCACAGCTTTCAAATACTGGCGGACGGTTTCGAGGTTTCCCACAGAGTGCTGCATGGGTCATTGTCGCACGGGCGAGGGTAGTTTCATGAGTGTAAGGGCACCGCGAACTGGGCGCGGCACCCACGATCTCGTTGAAAATTCCCGCCGAGCTACCGCTATTTCGCCTGCATGGCCTTGCGCAGAGAGCGAACCAGGTGCGCGGCCACCGTTTGAAGCCCGCCGTGCTTGATGTCGAGGAACTTGTTCTCGCGGTCCGCGCCGGTTCCCGACCAGAGCACGGTCTTTCCGGACGGATCCACCAGGTTCACCGTGGCCTTGTTGGTGGATTGTGCTCCGAGATTGACGCCCTTCAGAATGGCGTCGGCTTCGCCCGCGGTCGTGACGATCTGTAGCGAGCCTTTGAATTGGCGCGAGATTTCCGAGGTCAGATACTGGTCGAGATGGTTTTCCATGGGCTCCACATAGAGCTTGCGAATGTTGGCCAAGGCCGGCGCCTGGGCAAGGCAGGTGAGGCTGGCGAATACAACAAGCAATAGAACGGACAGAACGCGTCTGGACGACATCTAACCTCCGTTTTGTTCGTCGGAAATCCGACTCCGCATTCTACAGGGCAATCAGGATTTCACGAAAGGCGTGCTACGCAGTTGGGTGTCCCGGTCGGTCGAGAAACATTTCAAGGCTTCAATTGGCGCGGCGTCACATCGGCGTCGACTAAACCCAACGCCCATTTGATGGCGCCGACATACATTTGCTGGAGGCGGGGGTCATCCCAGTTTTCGGGGACATGCCCGAGGCAGGAATAGAACACGCGTCCTTTCCCATAGTTCTTCGCCCATGAAACGGCGAAGTCTCCGTCGGTTCGATGAACATTCTTGTTCTTCAGGTCGAGCTTTGAGGCGTCCAGACGCATCAAAACGCGGACTTTGTCGCGCGAGTAGTCCTTGAGTTGGTAGACCTCATCGCGCAGCACGAACGAGTTCGGCCATTGCTGCATTCCGGGGAATGCCGGGTCTTCGACGAGAATCGGCGCATCGAACGTGCCCCAGGGATGCTCGTCAAAATAGCCACCGATCATCTCCCCGTAGGCAGGCCACTCCGTGAAGGTGATCGTGGCGCTGTGAACTCCGATGAATCCCTTGCCATCCTCGTGAATGAAGGACAGAAAGTCGGATTTCTGCTGGGCGTCCATCTCAAGTTCGCCGCCGGTGAAGAAGAGCACAGCGTCGAAATCGTTCAGGTTTTTCGCGTTGTATTCCAACTTTTTCTTGGTGAGAGCCTCGGTGTCGGTGCTGATGGTGGTGTCCCAGAGGCCGGAGTCGTGTCCAAGGCGTTCGATCGTCGCCAACGCATGCGAGACGGCTTCGTGACGGTAGCCTTTCTGCTCGCCAATGGCGAGCAGTTGCTTGCGGTGTGAGGATTGGGCTGAAAGCAAACTGAAACCAAGGGTCAAGACAAGCAGGAGACGCAAACGCATGTGGGAGATGGTACACCGATCTAAAAAAACTGGCTCCGGGACTTCCGGAGCCAGCTGGGGCTTCGTGATTTGCCTTAGTAGGCGTTGTTCACCAAAAGGCCATCTACGTTGGAATTTGGATCGGAGAAGAAGCCGACGGCCTGCTTGTTGTTGTTGATGCCATTCAGCACGGTGCCGTTTACCCCTAACGGAGCGTCGATCGTCTGAAAAGCGAGCGTACTCAAGTGGTAGATCAGGCCGTGGGTGATGTCATTGGCTGTCAACTGGTAGAAGCCCACTGCGTCGCCGTTGTCATTGATTCCAAGCAATTGGGTCGTTATCGCGCCGGGAACCGAAAACACCTGGGTCAGTCCGGTCTGCAGGTTCTGGGTGAAGCCGTAGGTAACGCCGTTGGTGCCGGTATAGAAGCCGCAAATGACGTTGTTGACGTTGAGGCCGGTCACCGCACTCGAGACCGCACCCTGAATTTTGACCAGCCTGAATTTTCCGGTCTGGATGTTATAGACGTACCCGTGCGAACTGCCGGTGGCGTCGCTGTAGAAGCCGACCGCGTGAGTTCCTTTGATTCCGAGCAATTGATTGACAACGGCGGCTGCTGAGACCGGGAAGTTGATGCTCAGGTACGTGAAGCCGTCGGCTTGGCGCAAATATCCGTAATTTGAGTCCCCAGTGCCTTGATTGGTCGGGGACCAGAAACCCACGACAACTCCAGCGTCGTTGATGCCCGTAGCCTGTGACTGTGTCGATGCCGGAAGATTCGCCGGCAAAAAGTTCGTGTAGGGCGGAGCGATGGTATAGGCCTTGTTCGGATGGCCGGCGGCACCGCTGCCAAAGTATCCGGAAATCACGCCCTTGTTGTTGATGCCGAGCAGTTGATTGAACGTAGGGTCGCCGGGGTTTTCGATGGTAGTAAACGTGGGCGATTGCGCACCGGCAAGCGTGCAGAGGCTTAACAGAATCGCAGTCACGGACAAAACGGAAAACTTGGTGAACAACGTGCGGTAATTCATCGGAAATCTCTCCTGTCCAGGATTTCGGGACTTTTGCGTGATCTTCGCGGGTGAAGATTTCCCGTCCGAATCACCCAGTCTTGCCCGTCACTGGTAAGAGCGATGTTGGGGGGGGAGATTCCCTCACATGAAATGTCCCTGGATTGATCTACAGGAGATGGCCGGAGCTCTCCGAGTTGCGCAAACACTAATGGCTCCGGAGATCCGGAGCCATTAGTAAAATCCGTAGTGCAGCTCTCTGTCTGCCATGAGTATTGGCGAGCCGGCACATGAAGTCAAGTTACTTTTCGGGGAGATTATCTCTGCTTTCTCTCCCCGCTGAACTGGTTCTCCACAGAATAGGAGAATGGACCCGGCGGGATTCGAACCCGCATCTTCACTTTGACAGAGAGCTGTGCTGCCATTGCACCACGGGCCCTGCAGCCAGTCTCTTTGATGGAGCCGCGGGGAACAAGGCTGCGCGTAAGAATTTCTTGACGGGTAGTGCCGAATTGGGAATGCCTAACGCTCTATGCCAGATCCCTCGCCCCGCTGGTGAAAGCGCGGGGCTTCGGGATGACGCCGTCTAGTTAGGACACCAATGCTTTGCTTTTCGGCTCAATCCGCCCGGCACAGATGCCTCATTTATGCAGCTCGGGTTCGGCTCCAGCGATCTGCAGCCAAAGGAGTTGTCCTGCCTCAGTTGGAAATGGAGAAAGCGTTCGTCCGTTAAGATAACGGAGCG
>JBBIOA010000014.1:0-148966 GCA_037443605.1 Terriglobales bacterium | reverse complement strand
CTTGAGCGCACCAAGTTTACTCGGCGGCCTGGAGCCGACACGGTTATCTAATCAGACCAGGCCGCCCACGAAACTCGGATCGGCTGAGCTGTAGGCCAGGGTATTAGGCGGTCGAATCCCCCATTGTTTCAATTCAGCCCATGGGAGGCTGAAGTCGCCTTCAACCGCGATCAATCCGCCCACCATCCGCGCGATCGGTGCTTGTCCCAGCAGAAGCACTAGCATCAATATGCCGGTGCAAACGATGGCCGGAACGTTGCCTCCCCGGCGCCCAGCTTCCAAGATGGCAAATCCGCATAACGCCATCAATGAGGCTTGGGCCAGTACACCCCGTAACCACGCTCCCATGAACGCAGGAAAAGTGACCAGTGTGCGCTTATGCCAGTGGGGAAGCAGATAGCCGCCAAAAAGATCAAATGGGAAACTGATCAGGATGTACAAGGCGAGCGAGATAGTAATGCCGAGGAAAAAAGTAGTTCTTGCCAGGAACCGATGTGGCAGGTCTAACTGGAGAGCGATCAGAGACATCACCACGATGCAGCCAACACCGAAGATTCCAAGCCAAAGCCGAGCTCGAGCGTAGGTCATGCGGATTCTTTCGCCAGGACTCGCTCCGCTTTCCGCCAGTAACGGGAAAAGCGCGTCAAATCGACATTACCCTCCAATTCGACAAACGGATCCTCAGGCAGGATCTCGGCGTGCATGGCCTGCGCCTGGCGACTGATTCGGACTTCCGGCGAAGCGACGGTGACGATGCCTACGCAGCCTCTCTCCTCGGCGAAGCGCGGCACTTCGACGATTGGGTCGCCGCGACGGATGGTGACCGGCAATTCGAGTAGGCATTCGTACACGAAGCCAATCCGCTTCAGCGTCCAACCCGAGCGATTCAGCTCGACAACGTCAAAAACGTAAATCGCCGGCGCATCCGGATAGGATTTAAAGGCGGGACTCTGGCGATGCAAGCAATCCTCGTGCACCCAGATTAGTTTCATCGTCTCGGCTCCTCGTTGAATAGTTCGGCGGCAAGTTCCGGGTAGGTTTTGTCAAAAGGACAATCTTGATTACGTGGGCATGATTTGCAGAATCGGCCCTCAGAGCAATGCTCCAGATTCTCGCGGTTGAAGAAATAAGGTTTGTGGCTGAATGAGGACGCGACCCATTGCCAGGAGAGATTGTTCGAAGCAGGATCGCCGTCGAGCAGGTGGCGCAGAAACCAGCCCGCACCGGCCTGCCACGCGCTGCGCTGCCAGTGGACAACGTAGGCAGCCATCCACATGCGGGCGTGATTGTGAAGGTAGCCGGTCGCGTCCAGCTCGGCGGCAAAGGCATCCATGCAGGCGAGCCCCGTCCGGCCAACATTGTCTGGCAAGTCGGGCGAGTAGGCAACGCCGGTCTTAGGACGTTCCCGATCCTGCCAGATGCCGTCGCCCACCTCATAATGCACGCGGCGCCAATAATCCCGCCAAGCGAGTTCCTGAGCAAACTTATCCAGCCTCCCCTCGGGAAACGCCGTCCGAACCTGATTCAGCACTTCGCGGAGAGTGAATAAACCGTGACGGATGTAAGGGCTGAGCTTCGACACCACGCCCGACAGGAGGTTGCGCGAAGCCTCGTAGCCAGGCGCCTGGAATTTGCGTAAGGTTTCTTCCCCGCTGCGGCGCCCACCCGGAATCGGACTCAAATTCCCCGCTGCCTCCGGGAACTGTTCGTGCAAGTAGCTTTCGAGGTCTTGGCGGGATGAGAAGTCGGTACGCAGGTTCATGGCGTCCTTTTGACTGCGCTGCCGCGGCAGCGGTCGCTACAGTATTTGACCTGATCCCATACTCGCTCCCAGCGTTTACGCCAAGTGAACGGGCGCCCGCAGCGGACGCACAGTTTCCGAGGCAAATGCTCCTTTTTGATTCCGTGCGTCATGATTTTGTTGAGATAATTCCTCTCATACCTACTGGCTTGCAGATGCGCTCACTACCTTGGTTTGATGACGAAAAATAGCCCGGAGCATTTGTTTTTGACGGGAGCTAATCCACGGAGAGAAGCCGGGTTCACACTTCTGCTAGTCACGAACGCCCTAGCACCCTGCGCCGACAGACTCGGGATGACAGGCCTGGCTTGATACCAAGAATCCAGCCCTCGATACGCATCGTCGCTCGCTCCTCCGGCGGGAGTGCGACATCGAAAAACTCGGGAAGGACACCCTCGATGTCAGCATTGCGCATCCACGCGGCGACGGAAAAAGCGTCTTGCTGATCGCCGTTCCTATCTTCTCTGTGGAAATCGCGGCTCCATAAAGAGGGATAGACCTCCGCTAAGACCGAGGCTCCTGCCGGGATGCTGAACCCGTCGAAGGGCCAACAATGCACCATGGAGGCTCGCAACCGGATGTAACGCAGCCACGGCAGCCCGGCGTGAGTGGATTTCGCAACCGAACCCGGCACGTCGAAGTGAAAAACAGACTTTGCCCCAGCACGCACTTCCGCCATGCGCCTCCAACGCGCGTTCCCTTGTCGCGCAGCACCATTCCCGCAAACGCCCTCGCGCACGAAGTCAACGTAGGTGTTGTCCTCATCCGTCGGCCAATGTCGTTGAAAGTCGTCCAAGAACGCAGGCCAATCGTGGGACAACCGGTGCTCGTCGAAATATCGCAGCGGAAATGAAAAACCGTGATCGATTCCTATCAGCGTCGGTCGTCCTTCGGAAAGGCGATCCACTAGCCATTCGGCAACGCCTCGCCGTGTCCAGTACTTTCGAGAACTTGGGGGCGGATGCACTTCAAAAGGGGGCGAGATTCGGTCCGCCAGGTAGATCCGCAGACCTTTCAGGCCGGAAGTCGGCGTCTCCGCGCCGGAGTAATCGATGCCAATGTAGCGCTCGAACAATGACTTAGTTGACTCCTGTCGTGCCTTGATAACCGCGGTTCGTGTGCTTTTGCTCGACACGGGCCGAAGTGAGGATCGAAGCCACGTTTCGAGACTCATTCGCTTGCAGAGCAAGGATCGAGTCTCGATTTTCCACTCGGGCAAAGGAACTTACCAATAGCTCAGCAGACAGCAACACAAACGTGATCCACAGCAGATCAGCCAGCAGTAGGTGGGCCAATTGCAGAGGGACCGGAGCCCTTAGGATCAAATTAAGTCCGCCGAGTCCGAGCTGTAGCACTGTGATTGTCACTAACGATACACACAGCCGGCGGACCGTTATGCTTGCGGTGCGGGAATAAAGAAGGTAACTCGCCAGCGCAATAACGTATAGGCCCAGCGCGATGGCAATCATGGGATGCAGGATTCGCAGTCGCACAAAAGGATGCGCCAAAGGATCAAAGTCTTGCCGCATGCCCTCGGCGAAACTTGCCGAACGAAACAGGGTATCCCCAAGCGCGGCGATTGCCCCACTGATGCCACTTAAGAAAGTTCCGAGGGCAGCCACTGTCAGTATGATCCGCAGGGGTTTGACGGAGATCGTCCATTGCAGTTGGGCGCGGGTCGCAAACCACGCTGTCAACGCCAGCGCCGCCAGCAATAAAAGCGTATTGGTCTGGTGGAGCGATAAGGAATAGCCCCGAGCGGTCGATTTATTTTCCGCAACGTGGCCCAGAAGAACCAATCCTGCACCGATCAATCCTTCCGAAAGCTCAAAGCCGCCGGCCCACACCGCGGACCGCCTGGCCCAGTGACCCTTGGGAAATACCCGCCAAGCGTAAAGCACCAACGCCACGACCAAGAGCAGGGCGATGCCACTGGTCAACCGGTGGCCAAACTCGATCACTGTCTTTAATTGAGGCTGCGGGGTCACCAACCCATTGCATAACGGCCAATGATTGCCGCAGCCCGCGCCAGCTCCCAGGGCGCGCACCATCGCCCCCCACAAGATCACGAGCACATTCACAGCTAACACGATCCAAGCATAGCGTGCAAAACGCGATTGCTTGGTGCTGCGGTCTGCAGTGTCTTGTCGCGTCACCAACGTGAGCTTGGGTCTCGTCAACTGTGCTCGACTTCCTTCCCCCAACCCGAGAACCTCACTTGCTCAACCAGCGCCATATGCGGAACGGTGAGCGCGGCCAGCCCAACAAAGATGAGTTGGATCATGCGGGCTTCCAGCGGTACCTGGCGTAACTTAAAAAAACCTGCGCCGAATACCAGGAAACATGCCAGCAGCGGAACTATCGAAGCCGAAATCAAGAAATGAAGGGGAGAGTTTGCGGAGGAGTCTACAGTCCTCAGAACATGTCGAAAGCTGTGCATGCCACAAAAGAAGATGGTAAAGGCCAAAAGCGGCATGAGAAATATCGATAGCAATCCAACCGATACGATTTCAAGGGCGGTTGGCCAATCCGACCTCAGGCAGCACGCTGCTGCAACTACGATACCGGCCAGCCATATCCAGCTTAAGAGGTGCAGCCACGGAACGACGTTCGCTGCGGCATCGCCTCCGACAAGAAACGAAAAGAGCCGCGTGATCTCGGCCGCGTGCAACAGACTGGGAAGAACGATAATCGCTCCGCCATACAGGATGCGGGTCAAGACTGGCGTTCCCGAGGAAGGATCGCCCGAGAAGTGGACCAGGGAAATTGCCAAGAACCCGAGCAGGAACAAAATAGGAGCGAGCTGCCATAGGACTACGACCAGCGCAGCAGGTATTAAATAGGCCAGGGTAAAGCCGATCCAGCCCTCGACTGTTCGAACCTTGTACAACTTCTGCGCGAAGATGGTGTCCAGCGCACCGTGAGGTACACCGAGCACTGCGATCAGAACCACTAATATGATCAGCTCCGTTTTTGCATTCACCGGCCTGATCGCCACACTGGCTGCACTGAGAAGAAGGGCCACGACGCTGAAAGCGATGCCTTGAATCCTAGTCGCACTCACTGGCTTAGTACTCCTCTCCGCAGTTGAGCAAATCTCATCAATGCGCCTGGAATTTCCTGAATGAAGGGCAAAACCGGCAATGCGGAAGCGACAATCGCAAGGTCGAGTAGGTTACTGCGATCACTGAGAAAGCGGATGACGCGTGCGGTATCGGTCTTCTCGAAAAGGGAAAAAAACAGCGATGGCGCACTCTCTGGCCGGGCGCGAAGTACTGAAAGGAAGAGATGATCCATTGCACGCAGCGGCAGAGGATCGGCCGCGTGCCCCATCGGCAGTCGGCCCTCGCCTATCCGTTTGGCGCATGCGTCTGCCCAACGCTGGATGCGTTGGAAAGCATAGCCGGTGCTTGGCCGAGCACCTCCGGAGGTGAGCCCAGCCTTGACATAGCAGTTATCCGAGCCGCTGGCATCGGGAGCCAACCCCATCGGCAAGATACCGTTCTCCGAGCGAAGTATCTTGATTTTCGCACCGTTCACGCGCCGCGCTATGGCGATGTCGAGGTCCTTTGCAAGGCCGTCGCAATCGATCGGGTCTGTCCCGAAAACGGTTGCTTCAACCAGCGCTCGGTTACGTGAAACAGGTAGCACATAAGAAAAAGCAATCCGAGTCGGGTCCCCCAGGGAAAAATCCATCAGGTCGGTGCATGTGGGATCAAACACGGCGGCATCACATTCAATCTCATGGCCAGAAAACGATTGCCAGAGCAGGGACTCGCTCTGTCTTAAGTTTCGGACAGGCCGTGTATCGATCACCATCTTCCCGCGATGCAGCCCCGCACTTGTGTCGATCTGCCATTTTTCTCCGGACTTGTCTGGTTCCGATATGACGGATGCGCCCGCCATGAGTTCAATGCGCCCCGATTGCGCAAGCACCTGAAGAGCCTCACCGTAGAAAGCTTCGGCCGGGAGCATTTGATAGGGGGTTAAGCGACAATCGACGGTCACACAGCGGCCCGCCGTTTGGATCCTCATATTCTGCCAACGATGGCGAATTAAGTGGCGCAGCCAGGTTGAGCCGTCGTCCCAGAAACACCAGGTGCGATCGTTTGTATATTGAGTCCGACTTTCAATAATCAGCGTGCGCGGGCAACGCTTTCCGAGTTCGGCCAGCCGCATGGCCACGCTCAACCCGGCACAGCCGCCGCCCAGAATGATGAGATCGTATTCAGCCAGCATGGTTGGCTCCCAGGTACGGCGCGGTGTAGGGTAACCCATGCAGGCGAGCATGTAGGCCGGTCTCGTGAGGGTGCGAAGGTCGCCAAAACGATGGCGTGACCACCATGGTCAAAAGCGCACTCGCTGTCAGCGCAGCTTTCGTACTGTTGTGCACGACCATTCTTTTTTCCCAATAAGCGTAATCGTGTCGCCGAAGCTGCACGCCAATGGCCCGATAGACTCGACCGGCGACAAGCATGGCGCCTCGGGCGCTTATCGGAAGATAGGCCAAACCTTGCTGACCACTGCGATAATGGTGGTCGGCGAGATCCAGAAGGTCCGCAAGACACTGCCGAAGACGGGGCCGAAGTGAATCTGTCGGATTGATCAGCGCTCTTGGGACGAGATCGCCGATCATCGAACTGGGCAAGTAGCGCCGGCCTGCGGCGGCATCGTCCGCCACATCGCGACAGATGTTGGTGAGTTGCATACCAATTCCCAGATCGATTGCATGAGGAAACGCTGCGGAGTCATCTACGTCGAGGACGCGGCACATCATGAGCCCAACCGTACCGGCGACCCGGTAGCAATAGCGTAGCAATGCCTCTTCGTCCGGCATCCGGACAGAATCGAGGTCCGATGCCACGCCTTTGATCAGTTCCAAGACAATCAGCGGATCGATTCGGCATTCGCGCATTAGGCTGAGCGCATCGGATATCAAAGGGTCAAACGACCTACCGGCAGTGATCGCCCGGTTAGCGGCAGCAAGTTTCTGCTGCGCGGCATCGATCGAGGTCGCATTATCAGCAAGGTCGTCGATATAGCGGCAAAAGGCATAAAGGCGGGTAGCTCGCGCGGCATGGGCAGAGCCGAGAAGATAACGAGCCCAGTGGAAGCTGCGCCCTTTCGCCTTCAGGACCGCGTCGGCTTCGGACAGCGTCCGAAGCTCAGCCTGGCCCATTTTCGGCTTTGCCATCGCCGTGGTCATACGAGACTCACCGCGGGGACGAGGGCTCCTACAACTTTCGCCGAGCACAATACTCCAGGCAGGCCGGCTCCGGGATGTGTGCCCGCTCCAACAAGGTAGAGGTTCTTGATACCTTCCGCGCGGTTGTGAAAACGAAACCAGGCCGATTGACGAAATATAGGCGCAACCGAAAAGCCGGCACCATACGCGCTTAAGTAGTCATGCTGGAAATCTTCAGGAGTCATAAAGAAATCTGCTGTGATCGTCGACCGGAGGCCGGGCAGAATGGTGGCGTCAAGTGCTGTCACGATACGGTCTCTTAGGCGTGGGCCTTCTCTTGCCCAATCAATGCGGCCCTGGAGGTTTGGGACCGGGCACAAGACATAGAAACTGTCGCAGCCCGGCGGCGCAAAACTAGAATCAGTTGCGGTCGGGCGGTGCAGATAAAGGGAGAAGTCATCCGCCAGCACCTTTCGGTCGAAAATGTCTTTGAGGAGGTCACGATAGCGTTGCCCCATCCAGATCGTGTGGTGGGCGACATCCGGATAGGTCGTCGTGGTTCCGAAATACAGCACGAAAAGCCCCATCGAAAAATGAGCTGCCGCCAGTTTTAGGCGTGTTGACGCAGCCTGCTCGGACTTCGGAATCATGGAGCGGTAAAGGTGCGCAGGGTCGACGTCGGACACGATTAAGTCCGCGGAAATCTGCTGGCCATTGGCTAGTATCACGCCCTTTGCCAGTCCATTCTCTACTCGAATTGCGTCGACCGTCGTATTGAGCCGAATGTCAATGCCCTGCCGGGTCATCAGTTCGCCTAGCGCACGTGTGATCGCGGCGGTTCCACCCATCGCGAAATGCACGCCATGGGCGCGCTCTAGAAAGTGGATCAAACCATAAATACAGGTCGTGTCGAAGGGGTTGCCGCCCACGAGCAATGGCTGAATGGAGAAGGCTTGCCGCAGCTGGGGATTCGACAGATACCGAGACACCAACTTCCACACAGTTAGATCACTCCGCAATCCGATCAGCCTGGGAATCTGCCGCAACATGGTGGTGAACCGATCGAAGGGCACGGACGACAGTTCGGTAAATCCGACATCAAAAATTCGCTTGGAATGGGCAAGTAAAGCAAGATAGCCGTCGCAGTCACGCGGCTCAATCCTTTGGATTTCAGCCAGCGTTTCCTCCAATGTGCCGCCGTAATCGAAGGTTCCACCATCGGAAAAATAGAAGCGGTACCAGGGCTTAAGAGGAACTAGCTTGATGTGATCCGCCAACCGCTCCCCGAACAACGCAAATAGTTCTTCGAAGAGGAACGGTGCAGTGATGACGGTCGGGCCGGCATCGTGGCGAAAGCCATTGCGTTCGAAAACCTGGCCGCGACCGCCAAGGCCCGCGCAGCGGTCAAGCAGCGACACGCTGTATCCCTTGGCGCGAAGGCGCATGGCCGCAGCAATCCCTCCGAACCCTGCACCGATCACGATGGCGTTCATGCGGTCGGTCTTGGACGCTCGACTTCCGTCTACAGTCGAAGCTCGCCCGGCTGTAGCCTCTCCCGCAACAGATGGAGCTACATCAACCACTGCGCCGGCAAGCGCGCGTGTGAACTGGCGACTGGACCGTGCTGGCGGTGCGAAACTCTTCATCGCTGACTGTGCCATCATTGCAAATTATTTTCCACCGGATAGTATTTTTGGATCATTCTCCCGGTCATCAAACCGCCTTCGTACTCTGGAATGATCACTTCGTCCGCTCCCGAACTGACTATCGCGTTCGCATAACGTTGCTGTCCGGCTCGCGTAATGATCTTTAAGTTTGGGTTCAGGGCTCGGGCAGTGACTGTTATGTACAAATTGTCTGCGTCGTCATCAATCACAATGCAGATACCTCGCGCCCGCTCAATTCCAGCAAATTGCAGGACATCGTGACGCTTTGCATCTCCCTGGATGACCATGAGCCCATCCTGCAAGAGTTCGCGGTAGAGTCCCTCGTTTGTTTCAATCAGGACAAACGGAATATCCAACCGGCCCAACTGATCGACCACCGTCCGACCAACCTGGCCATAACCGCAAATAATGAAATGATCTTTGACCGCTTCCAGGCTTACTTCATTCATCATGGATTTCCAAACCCCTGTCCCCTGCCGCCTAAAGATTGTCACTGCCACTCGCTCGGCAATCCATATCTGGAAACCAAAGACTCCGACGAGTACGAACAAAGCAAGAACCTTCGTTCCGGTGTGAACGGTTCGGTAGTCGATGGCGTGGGGGTTGAAGATCCAGAAAAATGCGTCCTGCCACCGGAGCCCCTCTAGCTTTACGTATAGACCTGCACCGATCGAGCTGAAACCAGCAAACAGCAAGAATGGCAGCCGCAAGCGGCGCAGAAAAGTAAAAACAATGCGAATCATCGAACTTCCAAACGAGAGCCGCGGCGGTCCTCTAAACGCGAAGAGAGACGAAGCGCCAGCTCAGACAGCAGTTTGCCTGAGCCGCGCGGCAAAGTCATGGCAAGTTCTGCTGCTGCCTTCAGATGTAGAATGCCGACGCTCCGCGCAACCCCACTCGCATCCTCACCATGTCCCGCCGCCCTTAGCGCCAGGACGACGTTGAGCGAACCCGGCACGTCGCTTGCGCCAGCGTCTCTCTCCACGTCATCCAGGTCATCGACAATCTGATATCCAATCGAGAGAGATTCTGCAGCCCGTCGTGCCTCGCCAGCCCACTCCGAGCGTCCAGAACCTACCAGAGCGAGTTCAATCGGCAAGCTCAGCAGGGCGCCGGATTTTGCGATGGCAATCGTTTCGTATGTGGCTATGTTCCTTGCTTCGCGAGCCTCCAGAGAGAGATCGGAGCATTGCCCCTGGATTGCCACCGCTGTTCGGCTGTGGACGGTGGACATTAACGCAGGCAGCGCCTGAGTATTGCCAAAGCTGCTCAAAACTCCGTAAGCCGCAGAGAGCAGGAGATCTCCCGTGCAAACCGCTACTTCCTCGCCAAAGAGCGACCAAACGGTTGCGACACCGCGCCGCGACCTATCTCGGTCTTGCAGGTCGTCGTGGACCAGAGAAGCGTTGTGGAGCAGCTCTGCCGTGGCGCCGATCGTGACCGAGTCGTTGGGCGAGAGGCCAACAGATAGCCCGGCATGCAGCGCGAGGCGGGCACGGATTCGCTGTCCACCGGAACTTAGATGATAGGCCGCAGCTCTCGCCGCCTCCGACCTCATCTTCGAGTCTCCCTCGCACCCGGACAGAACTTCAACCATCCGGCTTTCGACATCGCCAACCAACTTGTCACACGTATCAGACGGCGAAGTTAGCTCGATGCTGGAATCCGTCAACATAAGCCCTCCGGCCAATCACATTGGCCGGCGGGGCGACCTGCCCCGCCGAGTCAGTGCCCCAAAAAACTAGTGCTGGACTTCCATCTCGGTTTTCCGAGCTGCGATCATGAAGATCAAGACGCCAAATCCGGCTTTGGCAACGATGTCCGAGATCGTGTAGCCCACCTGGACCCCGATGCGCGCCCCCCCTCCGGTCAAGCCGACCATTGGAAGAATGAAAACAACCGGGTAAAAGGACCAGGAAAGCACCGTGATCCACCGTGCTGCATTGACCATACCGCGTGCTGCAACCGGCTGGGAGTCGACGGACTTCTTGAGTCCAAAAAACAGGTTGTAGACGATCACCAGGAATGGAATCATCGAGAGCCCCCACCAAAACCAGCGGGTGCTGTTGTCTGAGGAGATCTCCCCCGGATAGCCCAGGATGATCATGAGCGCCGCAAGCCCGCCCAGCGTGATTGCCTTGGACACAGTTTCAGAGCGCGGGAGGCGCATGACCAGGATGAGTTCGATGAGTAGCAGCGGAACCGTCAGCAACCAATCAACGTAACGGTAGGCGTCATTGAAGGCTACCCCGGATGCTTTAATCTGGCCATCTACAACTGAGAAGGCTGCCTCCCAGGAATTAAAAATACGGAAGTAGTGGTACATCGCGACGAGAGTCACGAGACCGGTTAGGGTGATAGCAGTCCGATAGACTTGGGCTACTTGCGATCGATTCAGAAAAAAGAATACGGTCGCAGCCCCCATCACTGCGATGGTGAAAGAGAAAGCGTTGTAAACAAGGTTGTATTGCCCAAGTGTCACTGAGTCCATGCTCTAACTCCTTCTTTGAGGTTTCGTGCATTTCAAATCAGTCCGTTCAAACGTTTCCAATCAAGCTTCTGTAATTCGACCAGCGCTCTGGCTTCAACTATCAAGAAACTTGCTGCTGGAGGCGTCAACCTCCAGCAGCCTTGCCCAAAAATCACTACTGGGGTATGAGCACTGTGTCGATCACGTGAATAACGCCGTTGCTGCACTTGATGTCGGTCTTGGTGACATTCGCGCCGCCCACCATCACCTTGCCGCCCTGGACCATGATCTTCACTTCCTTGCCGTTCACGGTCTTGGCCTCACTCAGCTTGACCACATCCTTCGCCATCACGTCGCCTGCGACCACGTGGTAGGTGAGGATGGAGACAAGCTTCTGCTTGTTCTCGGGCTTGAGCAGATCTTCTACGGTTCCAGCAGGCAGCTTCGCGAACGCTTCATCGGTAGGCGCGAAGACGGTAAACGGACCGGCTCCCTTGAGTGTATCCACCAAGCCAGCAGCCTGCAGCGCTGCAGCCAGAGTCTTGAAGTCGCCGGCGGCGACGGCGGTGTCCACAATGTCTTTCTTCGAACCAGCAAGAGCAGCGCTGCTGAAGCTCAAGGTGAGCAGCAGGGCCAAAGAGGTCATCACGAAAATTCGTTTCACGGGCATTCTCCTTAAATTAAATGTTTGAGTTTTTTCAGCTTTATTTAGCTGCTAAACTTTCAGATCATGCAAATCTGTTTTCCGATTGAGACAAACCATGGTCTGACAGAAGTTGTTTTCCCGGCGGTCAAACCTGTCTGCCCTCACGGTCTTGAAAGTAAAAAGAGCCGTGGAAGCTTGAATTTGCTCCCTCGCCGCACACGCCGCCTCTTCAATTGTCTCTTTGATCAAACATATTTGATTTAGGGGAATCCAACCACGCGGCCAGATCATCTACTGTTGTCATAACAGAAATTACTGCAGTAGCGGAGGCAACGAACGTGTTCACCAAGGCTGATTGGCTGATACTTACGGCAGCTTTCTTATCTTTCCTGTTTTCCGTTTGCCTTTGGTTCGGCATTGGCATGAGCGCCAGCAAGGAAGCGGGCGTCTTCGTCGGTATATGGGTCCCATCCATTCTCTCGGCAGGAAACTACTTCCGTCAGGCAGCGCGAGCGAAGCGAGATGTCTGACACCGCGATCTTCGTTGTTGGTACGTTTACCTTCCTGCTCCTCTCTGGGGGCTTCTTCTTCACGTTTCTCGAAGTTCGACGCATTGAAGAGGAAACGAGAGCGAAGCGGCAGTCCATACAGGCTGTTGGCTCCAATGGACCAGCGAAGAAGTGATGTCAAACATTTGAGTTCATCGGTCCACGATCCAAGGGGAATAAAGCAATGGAGCTTCATTTTGCTAAGTCACAGTCTGGTAATACAAAGAAACCCGACAATAAGTTATGCAAAGTCTGTGGCGGGACTATCCAGTGGCGAAGGCGGTTAGACAGGAATTGGCACGAGGTAAAGTACTGCAGCGCCTCCTGCAGAAGGACTTCAGTCGCCAACGCGAGAACTGGCATCAACCAACGAACAGAAGCTTACGATCACATCGCCGTCGACTCTGTGGGCACTGCTGCGTGAGCGCCGATCAAAAGCGAAAGCAGAATTCCCGTAGCAAGTTATTGGAACGCTGACATGAGTGAATCATATGTAGTTTTCGGAGCGTACGGAGGAATAGGTTCGGTGCTTTGTCGTCGCCTCGCCAAGAAGGGCGCGCATGTGCTTCTCGCGGGCCGAGACGAGGTGCGGCTGGCGACTCTGGCGGCTGAACTTGGCGCTGAAACCTTCGGCCTCGACGCCAGCAATTTGCGACAGGTGGAGTCGTGCCTGAAACGAGCCGCGGAGCTGCACGGCCATATAGATGGCGTCGCCAATTGTGTTGGCTCCCTCCTGCTGAAGCCTGCACATCTCCTTTCCGAGGAAGATTGGGATGCGACCGTGGCCACTAATCTAAAGTCAGCGTTCAACGTGGTCCGCGGTGCCGCCATCACGATGGCCCAGCAGGGCGGCTCGGTGGTGTTGCTCTCCACCGCGGCTGCTCGCATTGGATTAGCGAACCATGAGGCAATCTCCGCAGCCAAAGCCGGGATTGAAGGCTTGGCGCTTGCCGCTTCCGCTTCCTACGCCGCGAAGGGAATTCGGTTCAACTGTGTCGCGCCGGGCATGACGCGCACTCCGCTGACGGCCAAGTTGCTGCAGAACGAAATGATGGCCAAGGCATCGGCGGGCATGCATGCCCTGGGCCGGATCGGCGAACCAGACGATGTTGCTTCCGCGATCGAATGGTTACTCGATCCCGGGCAGAACTGGGTTACCGGCCAGGTGCTTGGTGTTGACGGCGGGCTCTCTCGAATCCGATCTCGATCCTGATGCGATTCAGGATGCCGCGGCCCTCGCCAAACAGATGAACAGATGACAGATGCTAACCATGCCGATTGTTTAATAGTGGGCGCCGGTATTGCGGGCCTGGTCGCAGGCCGCAGTTTGCGCGCTCGCGGGCTTAGCGTTCTGATCGTCGATAAGGGACGAGGTGTTGGCGGGCGGCTGGCCACTCGGGGTTTTGAGGGAGGAAGGTTCGACTACGGTGCCCAATTTTTCACCGCTCGCAATCCCGCATTTCGCCCGCTCGTCGATGAGTGGCTGGCGGCGGGGATCGTGACTCCGTGGTCGGAAGGATTCGTTCTTCCCGACGGCAAGCTCAAGAATACTGGCGAGGTTCATTATCGCGGTGCAGGTGGGATGAGAATGATTGCCAAACACCTTGCCCATAACCTAGATGTTCGTTCCCAGAGCGAGGTCACTGCGATAAGTATCGAAAAGGGTAGATGGAAAGTGCTGGACGCGATCGGCCGTGTGTTCACTGGCAAATCTCTGATTCTCACTCCACCTGTCCCCCAATCGCTAGCATTATTGAGAGCCGGCAACGTACCACTGGAAAAGTCCGTCCAAGGAGAGCTGTCCAGGTTTTCATATAACCCCTGCATCGCGGTGATGGCGATACTGCAAGGAAGAAGCCGGATTCCCTCGCCTGGCGGAATATGGTTTTCCGGTGAACCGTTAGCCTGGGTCGCGGACAACACCCAGAAAGGTATCTGCGATGAACCAGGTGCCGGCAGCAGTATTACGTTGCACGCCGGCCCTGCCTTTAGTCGCGCTCACTGGGACGATGCGACGCAGACGGCGAGTTTTCTTTTGCAAAGGGCCGCGCCATGGCTCGGGGCGCGGGTGAAACACTTCCAGACACACCGCTGGAGGTTCAGCCAACCGACTCACATTCACGATGAGCCGGCACTGAGAGTGCACTGCCCCGAGCAGCTTGTCTTCGCGGGGGATGCATTCGGTGGGCCACGGGTCGAAGGCGCAACCCTATCCGGGTTGGCCGCAGCCGCTTGTGTTTGAGGTCCGACGGCCTAGTCCTGCTAGGGAACTGTAACGATCAGCGCTGCGCAGGGACTGTCGCTCGATTTGCAGTAAGTGTGCGGCACACTGGAATCGAAATAGATTGCGTCACCGGCTTCTAACTCGTAGCCGTGGCCCCCAACCGCAATAACAAGTGCTCCGGAGAGCAAGTACAAGTGTTCCGCTCCCGCGTGGGTGTGAGGCTTCAGTTTTTCCTTTGCGATCTTCTGGAAGTCTGCGTAATACGCGTTGAGCTTTCTCGGCGTCGCCCCGTAGTCCAGAGTTTCGAAGAAGTATGCTACGTCCGATGTCCCTGGGCGTTCTGGAAAACGCTGGCGATCCCGTTTCTTTGCCACCGCCACCAAATGCCGCCTGCGCTCATCCACGAAAAAGTGATCCAGGCCTACATCGAAAACTGCTGCGATGCGTGCCAAAGTGGGCAGAGTTGGATAGAGCTTGCTACGTTCCAGCTTGGATAAGAGTGCCGCTGAAAGCCCAGTATGCCGCCCCAGTTCCACCAAACCCAGTTTCTTCCGGAGGCGTAAGGTCTTCAGCTTTTCACCGATCGAGTAAGGCTTTAGCCAGCCTTCCACTGACTCTTTGGAAGAAGCAGGCTCCAACCTCTTCCCACCAACCACGGGCTGTGGCTTGGTTTGACTTCCGCTAGTAGCGATTCCTGCCAATGTGGTCTCCTGTCGTATAAATACAATATGTTTTCTCTACACTCAATTTAATCACAGTAAACAGATGCCAATAAAAAGGAAACGTCGCAACTTCTCCTTTCCCGTGGTCCAGAATCGGAGGTTCGGTTCTCAGGAGCTAAGCCGCAGTCCCGATTTGCTTGCCGCGCCTCGGACATGAGTTTTTGATCAGAGAGAGAATCTCTACTTCGAAACTTTCACTAGCATCCCGGGAATACGTGCCCGCGGTGAGAATGGTCTGCCGTCGCAGGGATTTACTCATCTCAACAATAAAGGCTGTTCTGGAAGGCTACGTAGCCTGGTTTGCGAGGAATAGGGGAAACGGTGCAACAGGGACCGCAGGAATGGCCGGGAGAACGTGCCCGACCTTCCCCCCTAGAACATCTCCGGGTAACCCTAGGCTGCGCGTCGCTGAACCACGTCGCCAATCGAGCGTATTCCGTCACGACGTTGGTCAGCCCGACACTGCAGCTGGGTCTCCCGGGATTTGAGCTGACACTTGCAGACTTGAAAGACCGTGGGCCCGCAGTCATACCGAGCCTTGTCCTGTTACGGAGGCACTGCACGAACTGAACCGCGTCTGGCATTTGTCATTTGTTCACCCCGTGACTCCACCTCTTTGCCACTCGATTCCTTGTATCTTCGATCAATGTTTTTAACCTGGGTGAGTCTAGGAGTTGACCCCGGTCATCTACACAAACTACATCTTCATTCTCGCAGGCGCGGTGGGGCTGGCCATTCCGCTGCCGATAGCCCAGCGCAAAGCAATAGGCCTGAATAGCAGTGGAACGGATGATGCCAGGAAAAACTGAATTGCTTAGCGAAACCCAAGGCCACAGTCATCCCGCGAAGGTCGCCATCGTGGGCGTTGGGAACGTAGGCGCAACCTTCGCCTACGCTCTGCTTCTCAGCGGACTAGCCGCCGAGATTATCCTGATCGATGCCAACCGAGCCAAAGCGGAAGGCGAGTCCATGGATTTGAATCATACCGTCCCCTTTGCCCATCCGACGCGGATCTGGGCTGGCGACTATGCCGACTGCGCTGGCGCCGTAGTTACGGTGCTGTCAGCAGGTGCGGGGCAACAGCCAGGAGAAACGCGACTTGATCTCATTAAGAAGAACGCTGCGATCTGGCGAGAGATCGTTCCCAAGGTAGTGACCCACAACACTGGAGGAATCCTTCTGGTCGCGACGAATCCGGTCGACGTGCTCACATACGCCGCCTGGAAACTGTCGGGGTTGCCCGCGGAACGGGTGATCGGGTCAGGCACTGTCCTCGACACTTCGCGTTTCCGTTATCAGCTGAGCCAGCATTTTGGTGTGGATGCGCGCAGCGTGCACGCTTTCATCATCGGCGAACACGGGGATAGCGAAGTACCGGTATGGTCTTCGGCAAACATTGCCGGCATGCGCCTTCCCCAGTTCTGTGCGGCTCACAACCTTCCGTACGATCCGCAGGTCATGGATGAGATTTTTCACCAAACCCGAGACGCCGCCTAGCGCATCATTGAGCGCAAGGGTGCAACCTACTATGCGGTTGCCGCCGGGCTGATGCGGATCACGCAGGCCATCCTTCGCGACCAGGGCACCGTGCTTTCCGTGTCCAGTTTGATTCGCGATTATCAAGGCTTGAATGACGTTTGTTTTAGTCTGCCTACCGTCGTTGACCGCGGAGGGATCGAGAAAGTATTGCGCCTTGAATTGGACCCAGCGGAGAGAGAGAAGTTGCGCCACTCAGCGGAGATTCTGCGGCGTATTATCAAGTCTCTGGAGCTGGATGGAATCATCAACTAATTCTCCTCGCCGTCCGCTGGTCCTGCTGACCGGGGCCACAGGCTATATCGGAGGGCGCCTTCTCAAGGCTCTTGAAAAGGCTGGGTGGTCAGTTCGTTGTTTGGCCAGACGCCCTGAATTTCTGCACCCGCGTGTCGCTCCCGGTACCGAGGTGGTGAAGGGCGATTGCCTCGACCAGGCTTCCCTCCTACCGACTATGGCCGGAGTGCACACCGCCTATTACTTGGTCCACTCCATGGGCTCCTCGGGGAAGTTCGAAGAAGAGGACCGACAAGCAGCCCGGAATTTCGCCGCGTCTGCACGCCAAGCAGCAGTGCGCCGCATCATCTATTTAGGTGGTCTAGGCGCGGAGGAGCACGCGCTGTCTGCCCATTTGCGAAGTCGTCAGGAAGTAGCTGACATTCTGCGGTCTTCTGGAATTCCCATCATCGAGTTTCGCGCTTCGATTGTGATCGGCTCCGGTAGTCTCTCGTTTGAAATGATCCGCGGTCTGGTGCAGCGCCTGCCGGTAATGATATGCCCACGCTGGGTTGCCGTGAAGGCCCAGCCGATAGCTGTCGAGGATGTAATCGCCTATCTCCTGCAGGCACTTGATCTGCCGGAGGGGGAAGCGGCGGTATTCGAGATCGGCGGCACCGACCAGGTGAGTTACGGCGAAATCATGAAGGAATACGCGCGCCAATGCGGCCTGCGCAGATCGACCATTTCGGTCCCGTTTCTGACGCCTCGTCTGTCCAGTCTGTGGCTCGGTCTGGTCACTCCTATTTATGCCCGTATTGGGCGCAAGCTCATCGACAGCCTGCGCAATCCGACGCTGGTGCGAAATCCGTCGGCGCTGAAAGTATTTGATGTCAAGCCCAAGGGTTTGAGAGAAGCAATTGAAAGAGCCCTGCACAACGAGGATCGAGAATTCGCCGAGACGCGTTGGTCGGACGCACTCTCGTCAGGTGGGGAAACGCAGTCGTGGGGTGGCGTGCGCTTCGGCACCCGGCTCGTCGACTCCCGTTCGTTGAGCGTCTCGGCATCTTCCGCGGCAGCCTTTGCTCCTATCCGGCGAATTGGCGGAACGAACGGTTGGTACTTTGCCAATGCTCTGTGGTGGTTACGCGGCTTTCTGGATCTTCTGGTAGGCGGCGTCGGTGTCCGCCGGGGCCGCCGCAATGCCGAGACGCTGACGGTTGGGGATGCGCTGGATTTCTGGCGAGTAGAAGCGTTCGAGCCTGACCACCGTCTGAGCCTGGTTGCTGAAATGAAAGTGCCCGGACGCGCCTGGCTCCAGTTCGAGGTTGAGCCGATCGCTGTAGAGCCGGGTTCTCAACGATCGAACATTCACCAGACTGCCATTTTCGACCCTGCTGGCCTGGGCGGCCTTCTGTACTGGTACGCGCTGTATCCAATTCATCGCTGGATTTTTGCCGGAATGCTCCGCGCGATCGCCGCCCGAGCAGAAGCGGCCTCGCCACTGCCAGACGGCTGAGTTGCAACAACCCTAACCATCGAGCGCCGGCCGTAAGAAAAGCAGAGTGCTTATTCGTTGCTATAGCAATCAAATCCAGAGGACATTTGCTGATGTTGCGAGCGACAAGCAATTCTTTTGCGGGACTTCTTCTTCTCGCATTGACGGCGTTTGCGCAAACCGCCAGTCTGCAGGCGTCTTCCCCGACAAACCACACGCTCATCAAATCGGCAGACTTGGAAAGCGACGCAACAGTCCTTCGCAAGGCGTATGAAGAGCTACACCCCGGCCTCTACCGATATAGCACCAAAGCCGAGATGGACGCTAAGTTTGAGGCACTCCAGAAGAATCTCTCCCACGACTTATCGTTGCAGGATGCTTACTTGCTGTTCTCTCAGTTTGCTGCAGAGGTGAAATGCGGTCACACCTATCCGAACTTCTTCAATCAAAACAAAGCGCTCAAGGCCGAGCTTTTCGAAGGGCACAACCGCGTTCCTTTTTATTTTCGCTGGCTCGATCAAAAGATAGTCGTGACCAAGGACTTCACTCCCGATTCTCAGCTTCCGCGCGGTTCCAGGGTGCTCTCCATCAACGGAAATCCGGTTCGAGCGATCCTCGATCGGCTTATGACCATTGCACGGGCCGATGGATCGAACGATGCCAAGCGCGTCGCGTATCTGGAAGTCACCGGCGATAGCATCTACGAAGCTTTCGATGTGTATTTTCCGATGTTCTTCCCGCAAAAGAGCACTCTACTGCAGCTAGTCGTACAGCGCCCTGGTGAGACGAAGCCACTATCCATGACTGTCGAAGCTCTCACGTTTGAGCAGCGTATCGCTCCTATCAAAGCGAGAGAAGCAGGCCGAAAGGGCGGGAACGACATTCTCTTTGATTGGCAGTACTTGGATGACGGTACCGCCTATCTGCGTATGCCAACGTGGGCTCTCTATGACAGTAAATGGGATTGGAAAACCTGGCTCAATGCTCGGCTGGACGAAATTGCCGAGAAGAATTCTTCCGCACTCGTCGTCGATTTACGAGGCAATGAGGGCGGCAACGATATTGGCGACGAAATTCTGAAGCGTTTCGTTAGCGGCGATCTAAGAATTTCAACCTATCGACGATTGGTCCGGTATCGCCAGACTCCCGCCGAACTGGATCCCTATATCGATACCTGGGACCCAAGCTTCAAGAACTGGAGAACGGCCGCAGTGGAACTGGAGCAACCGTGGCCCACATCTCCACCAGTTCATTATTTCGCGCTGACAAAGTACGACGACGCCACCGGCGGAGACGTGATCCATCCAGAGGGCAAGCCATTTCACGGCAAGCTTTATGTCTTGATCGATCCGAACAACAGTTCAGCAACATTTCAGTTCGCTCGGACAGTGCAGCAAAACAAACTCGGAACTCTCATCGGACAACCAACTGGTGGCAATCAGCGCGGCATCAATGGCGGAGCGTTTTTCTTTCTCCGTCTGCCCAAATCACAAATCGAAATGGACCTGCCGTTGATCGGGACCTTCCCGACCTCGCCCCAACCCGATTCCGGCCTCGCTCCGGATATTCTCGTCACCCCGACTTTGCAGAACATCATCGAAGGGAAGGATGTAGATATGGAAAAAATCAAGGGCTTGAACGGAAGTAGCATCCCAGGCGGCCGAGTTCCACAACTCTGAATTCTTTCACACCACGTCACTTTGCTTGGAAAGCAAAAAAACACACGTTCTTTTTCACTATCGCGCACGCGCTGCACGAGGCCGTCTTGAATTCCGAGTCACACAGCTTATCTGCACAGTCAAACGGAGTGTTCAAAACTTCAACATTCACCCAGGAGGGATTTTATGTCTGAACAGCAAGAAGCCCACGATATCGTTGACACGGCCGTAGCCGCAGGTTCTTTCAAAACCTTGGCCACGGCTCTTACATCCGCGGGCCTAGTAAACACCATGAAGGGAGCGGGACCGTTCACCGTCTTTGCCCCGACAGACGAAGCGTTCGCCAAACTGCCCGCCGGAACGGTCGAGACCCTGCTGAAGCCGGAAAACAACGAAAAACTGCGTGGCATTCTGACTTATCACGTGGTGCCGGGAAAGGTAACGGCCGCCGATGTGGTCACCCTGAAGTTGGCAAAAACCGTGAATGGCAAATCCCTGAAGATTGCCACGCACAATGGTGGGGTCACCGTCGATGACGCGAATGTGGTAAAGACCGACATCCTCTGCACCAACGGAGTGATCCACGTGATCGATTCCGTTGTCCTGCCTCAGTAACATTGGCCAAGATGCACTAGGTTCAGGGGTGGCACAAGACAACACTGTGCCACCCTTATTTTTTCCAGGTTAACCGCGCGCACGCGACTGCCGATAGAAAGCAGACTGCAAATGAGGCGAGCACAGAATTCCGTTTGGATTTTGGGAGATCAGCTCCTGCAAAGCCACCCCGCCGTTGTCGCTGCCGAGGCGGTCGCGGGCAAGGACAACTTGCGGATTGTCCTGGTCGAAAGCAGTGCAAGCGTTGGTCGGCTGCCTTATCAGCGCAAGAAGCTCGTGCTGATGTTGAGCGCCATGCGCCACTACGCTGAAAGCATGCGCGCAGACGGTTACGCCGTGGACTATGTTCGAGCACGCGATTTTACCCATGGCCTGCGAGAGCACGTTCGCAAGTGGAAGTCTTCAAGTCTTTTCACAATGGCGGCCAGCAGTTTCCAGGCACGTCACTTACAGAGCGAACTCAGCGCAAACTTGGGAGTTCCCGTAACGGTCCTCCCAAATACCCAGTTTCTGGTCGAAAGCTTCACACCTTTCCCCGATCCGCAGCCCGGCAAACGCTATGTGATGGAGAACTTCTATCGCCAGATGCGGCGGCATTTCTCGGTGTTATTGGAAGCGAATGGCGATCCTTCAGGCGGTCAGTGGAACTTCGATGCAGAAAACCGCAAGCCGCTTCCGAAAGATTACAAGCTCCCGTCGCCGTGCTTCTTTCCTCCCGATGCCCTCACCGCCGAAGTGATGGAAGAAGTAGAGAAGGCTGGGCATGGAGTCGGCACGGTCCAGGGTTATGATCTGGCGGTCACCCACGACCAAGCCGAGGCTGCTCTCGATGACTTCATTCAAAACCGGCTGGCCGATTTTGGCACTTATGAAGACGCCATGAGCAGCCGCGACGGCAGACTGTATCACTCCCTATTGTCGGCCTACGTCAACATCGGGTTGCTGGAACCACTGCAACTGGTCAAAGCCGCCGAACAGGCCTATAGGGCAGGCAAGGCCCCAATCAATTCTGTGGAAGGATTCATACGTCAGGTGTTGGGCTGGCGCGAATATATCTACTGGCAGTATTGGCGGCAGATGCCAGACCTGCGCACGGCGAATAGCTGGGCGGCGAAGCGCCCGATGCCCGCGATGTTCTGGAACGCGGACACCGACATGAATTGCCTGCGCCACGTCATTCGAAGAGTGATTGACAGTGGCTATTCTCACCATATCGAGAGACTGATGCTGATCTGCAATTTCTGCTTGTTGGCGGGCATCAACCCAGCCGCAGTCTCCGACTGGTTTCTGACCTTTTATGTGGACGCCTACGATTGGGTGGTGCTTCCAAATGTGATCGGCATGGGGCTGAACGCTGATGGAGGACAAACTGCAACCAAGCCCTACATCGCTTCAGCGAATTACATCAATCGCATGAGCGACTACTGCGGGTCCTGTAAATACGACCCCAAGCAGCGGACTGGACCTAGTGCCTGTCCGTTCAATTATCTTTACTGGAATTTTCTGCTCAAGCACGAGAAGAAGCTGCGCGCTCAGCCGCGTCTGGGCCCCGCAGTCTTAGGATTAAGCCGCATACCCGCTCCCGAACGCCGTAAGATCGAGCAGGAAGCTGGGAATTACTTGGGCCGTCTCGAATCTTTTACGGGATACGAGAACGGTGCGACCAAACAGCAATTGAAATAGGGGAATCACTTGTCGGACCGTCTGATCTTCGTGCTCGGAACTCTGATGACCATCATCTTCGCCTCTGGAGCGACGCTAATGGTGCGCGAGTTTCGCCGTTCTGAACAAGAGAGCAAGCGCCGGGCTGCCCGCCGAGCCCTCTATGCGAAGCCCCGCGTGATTGACATTGATCCGAAACAAGAGCATTAAGACAGTGGCAGCGAAGCTGTGTGCGTTTTGACCGACTCGTCATTACGCGCTCAAAGATCGAGAATCTCAAGTTCGACTGATCTAGCATGAAAGCAAAATCAACAATCGCTGGCTTGCTCATCCTTAACCTCGCCGTTTTCGCTCAGGATGGCGGTTCGGCGGTGAGTCCTTGTCCGGTAGTGCCATTTTCGTTGTCTTCGGCGCGCAATTGTTATCGGCCGCTGCTGTTATTTGCGCCGTCGATAAGAGACCCCAAGTTCGTACACCAAATAGAGGAACTACGTTCGCATGCCTCGGAAATAAAGGAGCGCGACATCATAATCGTGCCCATAATTTCACGTGAGACCGCCAGAACCCAGCTGCCCGCAGACCTTCTTGGCGCTACGCTGAGCCATGCTGAAGCGGGCTCGGTCAGAAGTAGCGTCGGGGTAGGATCTGATTCATTCCGGGTGATTCTTGTGGGTAAAGACGGCGGCCAGAAACTTTCCAGGAAGGCCCCGGTTTCTTTCGAGGAATTGAGTCGACTCGTTGATTCCATGCCAATGCGGAGGCAGGAGATCAAGCAAAGAGCGCCCCATGCACCGTGATGCCACTTCGTTTGCGCAACAATCCGGCCAGCCAAAGTTAGCTGAGGTCTTTATATCTGCTCGCCGCTTGCATGTGCTGCGTCAGCGCATCGAGCCCCAGCAGATGATGACGCAAAATGTGAGCATGAAAAGTGCGGGCACAGACTTTTTCAGTGGATCTCGAATCTTCAAGTGCATCGCCAGCGCTCCCACCATCAGAATGCCAATGACAAGCGCGGCCGGGAGAACTAAGGGATGAAACCATAGCCCCGCAATCAGGCACAGAGCGCCTCCAACCTTCAGGGTGCCCACCACGTAAGTGAACCAGACCGGAAGCCCATAGGCAGCGAACTCTTCCGGCATGGACCGGGCCGCGCCTCCACGGTAGTCAGTGCTTCGATTAAAGCGAAGAAGCCACACATTCACGAGGCCTAGGGAGACAATAATCTGAAGAGCGAGAATTACAGTTTTCATCTAGCTTTCTGGGTGCCGAAATTGTGTCTGCCTTTCATACCAACTGTATCACTTAATCACTAGTCGGTGGCTTGCCGATCAGCGCCCTTTCGGGTACAGCCGCTCGGCTCTCGTTCCGCGAGCCTGACTCAGCTCATTCCCCGTTCCCTGAACTGTTCGAACACGTATCCGCCGGTTCAATCCTGTATAACGGATGCATCGGAATGCCCTTCATCGCCGCTACCATCGCCCAGATTATCTCGAGCATTCTCTTTGCCTGGTATGGCATGAGCGCTCTCTTCTCAGAAAGCATGGTGGACGAGTTCAAACGCTACCGTCTCGCTCGTTTCCGCGTGCTCACGGGACTCTTGCAGGTTGCTGCCAGCCTTGGAATTATCGTTGGGCATTTTTATCGCCCTATTCTTCTGATTTCCGCTGGCGGTTTGGCGACGATGATGATTCTTGGGGTCATCACGCGCGTTAAAATCAAGGATCCGCTCCCAGCGGCCCTTCCTGCATTTGCACTATGCCTCCTCAACCTTTTGATCTTCGCGGCTGCTCTTTGAGTTCAGAAACAAAAAGGGTGGGAGTACTTCCCGACAATTTACCGAGGCGGGTCCAAGGTCAGCCGAGTGCGGTAGGATTGAAAGAGATGAGCATGCTCGGCACTAACCTCGAGAGATTCCAATCGGAACTTCTTCTTGTCCTAGTGGGTGTGTTGGCTGTTGGAGCCGCCTATGGGCAGCAGCTTACCGTGGAGCTCGATCCCAATCACACTAGCGTGGCATGGACTCTGGGTGCGACGCTTCATACCGTACACGGGACGTTCAAGGCGAAAAGCGGGAAGGTTCAGTTCGACCCAGCGTCCGGCGCCGCGAGCGGAATGATCGTCGTTGACGCCACCAGTGGCGAGAGTGGCAACTCCAGTCGCGATTCCAACATGCACAAGGATGTCATTGAGAGTAGGAAATATCCTGAAGTGATATTTGCGGTGCAGAAAGTGATGGGCCCATTCGTTGCCCAGGGATCTTCCACAGTACAGGTGCAAGGCGTGCTACGAGTGCATGGAGCCGACCACCCGCTGACGATTCCGGTTGAACTCACGGGCAGCGGCCCTGACCTGACGGCGAAAGCGCACTTCGACGTTCCCTACGTCGAGTGGGGCATGAAGGATCCCAGTACGTTTCTGTTGAAGGTCAAGAAAGTCGTGCATATTGAGATCTCAGCCGTGGGGAATTTGGCGCCGGCCAATCGCCCTTGAACGCTCTCCAACATGCAGAGTCTGGGTTTTCCAAAATAGGGCTACTCCCTGAACCCCGAGGCCAGAAGATTAGCCGATGTTTGCACCAGAACGATTCAGTAGCCGCCTCCCGTTACAGTCATGATGGACGGCGACATTTCCATCACGGGATTGGAAAATTGGAAAAAGGTCGCGCGTCAACCAGACATAGTGCACAAGATCGAAGATATTCGGATATTCGCTCGCAAGCCGCACTCAATCCGGTGATGGCTGTCTGTAGCTCCCGCATATTGTAGTCAGTTTGAAGTGACCCGAACCGAGGTGAAACAATGAAGTTGAGGGCTCTAGGGTTGATCGTAGTGTTCTTAAATGTACTGGCTGCCGCACCAGTTGCCGAGATAGCTGTTGGGGACCAACTCCCGCCGATTCGCGGCGAGTTCCTGACTGGCCGAACCGCTGTACTTCCGCAAGCAGCCGCCGGCCGCACAGCTTTGCTGATGCTTGGCTTCACCTATGATTCCCGGTTCTCGGTAGAAGCTTGGGCGAAGAGGTTTCGTAAGGACTTTGGAAGCGAACCGAGGGTGACATTTTTCGAGATTCCCATGATCGGCGGACTCGCTTCGCTGGGAAAATGGTTCATCGACAGCGGCATGCGCCGGGGTACTCCAAAGGCAGATCAGGAAAATGTGATCACCGTCTATGGCGGCACAGATTCCTGGAAGCAGCGCGTAGGGTTCCATGATCCGAGGGCCGCTTATCTGCTATTGATCGACCAGAATGGTAAGGTCGTCTGGCGCTACGCGGGAAATATCGACGAGGAGCCGTATCACGCACTCTCATCGCAATTGGTGAAGCTTCTTGCCGGGAACTGAGCTTGAAAAACAACGACACGGTCAGCACCATGGCGATGACAGTGGCGGCGATGGTGTCTCCTTCCAGATAAGTTCCTCGGCCCCATTTGTTTCTCGCATTTTTTCGATAGCTGGAAGCAACACAGGAGCGGAGAGGGAGGTTGGTCAAGGCCGCATTCTTTGCGCCGCGTAGCGGTCGGAGCGAAGCGCAGAGCCTTGACCGGACTCCCGCGCTCAGTACACTTGCCAGCGGAAAAATGGGAGATAGCCCTTTCCCGTGGCTGCCGAGTTCTGCCAGCTGCGCTTTCTTTCTGTCCGCCTGCTGTCGCATCGCACGGTACTCGGCTACCGAGGCTCAGAGCCGCGCTTCGTAGTCTTTGAGCCGGTCCAGAGCCACACGCGCCTTCTGCTTCTTGACCAAGTCGACGATTCCGTCGAACACCTCTGACGTCATCGCCTGGCCTTTTGCTAGCGGACCGAGCAGGTTCACCAACAGCAGCCGGCACGCCGTGATTTCCACCATCTCAGCACTGGGCCGGAGACCCGTCCGGTCCTGTTCGAGCTCGCGCAGCACCAGCCCGCGGATCAACTCCGCCTGTGTCTGCTTTCGCTTCGACGCTAGCACTTCCAGTTCGTGCAGTTCCGACTCGTTCAGCTTCGTCCCCACATGATGCACTCGGAATCGCGCTCGCTTTGCCGCCTCCGCTGCTAGGTTCTTCTCATCGAGCAGCGCCATTGCTCAACCCTCCTGACACCCGCGTTTACGCAGGTATACACGGGTTTCCTCACGGAACCCCGGAATACGCTATCTATCGGATGCTAAGACGTTTCCCCCAGAGCCCCCGCAGGTTTCCCTACAGTTCCCTCGCAGGGGTGGAGTGTCAAAATTCTTCCGGTGCGAAGCACCGCGCTTTTACAGTTCGCCATACTCAAGCACCTGAGCCTCCCACGTGTGGATCACTTCGGGAGCCTGCCATGCGCGTCGGAACAGATCCCGGATCGACTGCCAGTGTCTCGTCGGGAATCGGAAAGCGATTCCGTTCTCACGCGCAAAGAAAAACACTCCCCTTTCCCCGTTGTCCAGGATCGCGGTGTGTGCATAGAAGTAGTAGCCTTGCCATTGGCGAAGATCCGCCTCCAAATCAAGCTCTTCCAACACCCTTCGGAACTCCGCAATCCTCGGGTATCCAACCACCGGATAGCGTGGCGCAAGTGTTCCCGGAAACTGCAAACGAGGGGAGAATTCATTGCCCTCTTCCCGCACCAGATCGAGACGGTATTCGCCTTCTTCTAAGGAGGGCAATGCGGGCTGAACCGCAAGCTCAAAATCCTCGTCGTCTGTCTCCGCAGGCGGCTTCTCTCGCAGAGGCTTTCGGTGAGCGGCATAGTGGCCGCGTGCGCACACTCTCCACAGGGCAGTCCAATGAGGCGAAAGTGCATCGTTGAGCTTCTCAATATTCGAGAATTTCTCCTCGTCCAAAAGGGTATAGAGATTGCGAACCGCAAGTATCGGTCTGCGGCGCTTCTGACTAGGGTCCCTCAGCATCTCAATCGTGCGCGAGACGATTCGGCGCACGTCATCGCTTCCAATCTCATCAGCTTCCTTGGACTCGACCTGTTTGTCCCATGGAAGAGTTCGCAGATATAGGAAGTCTAAGGGGGACTTTTTTGGCCTGCGTGCGAGTGCGTAAGCGGCAAGAAATGCGGCAAGCATTTCGGCAAGAGTCTCGCAGGAAATCTGGCCTTGAGCGGTGCTCGTAAATGCCTCCGCCCCTTTCGCACAGTAGTGGGCAACTATGGTCCATTCGGCCAGCGATAGCGGCATTCTCGCCTTGGCTTTCCCGCGAATCTTCAACAGAGAATCGGTTGGCTCATTGAGCAGGTTTACCAACTCAAGACGGTCGTCTCTAGCAGACTCAAGAAGCTGCTTCGCCGCGTCCGATGTCGAGACAGGTTGGCCGGTCTTGAGGGCCATGATTTCCTTCAGACGTTCGAGTCTCGAACGCAGAGCATCGGAGATGCGAATTGAGATCACCGGTTGCTGCGTTATCGCTGCCTTTTCTCCCATGTAGCCCTTTCCCGTCGATTACAGGCTGATAAATGTAACGTTACTCGTTGACTTTATGTGTACGATGCGATATTGTCAAGAAATTTTGGAGTCGTTATGCCAGCCCAGCCGGTTCTTGTCCACACTCGACCAAACATCCCGCAACCCGAGCCTTTCGTTGATCCCGACACAGCTGCTGCGTTTGTCGGCATCACGCGCCGCACCTTGCTTCAGAAGGTTAGAGCGGGAAAGATTCCCGGGCATGCCCTAGATCGGTGCGCGAAGAAGAAGGAATGGAGATTCAAACTCTCCGAACTGGACCGCTATCTTTGCTCTGCGATAAACTCCGCTCTGCAGCCACCTGAGCCAACAAGCGGGAGGATTTGATGGCCAGGTATCAGAACGGCTCTGTTCGTATCGAACAGAGAACCAACGGCCCGACGTGGATCTATCGTTTCCAGGTAACGCGATCCGATGGCAAAAGGGTCGAACACAAGACAGCACTCGGTCTTGTGCAAGATGTTGGCCCAAGCGAGAAGGATGCGTGGCAGGAAGTCGATCGACAACGTCTCAGGGAAAACGCTAACCAATATCAACCCTTTCGAGGGAACCCAACGACGTATGGGCAGCTCTGTCAGCATTACATTCAAAATGAGCTGCAGGAAGATCAGTCAGAGGCAACCATCGAGAAGGCGTACACAACAGCAGAGACTTACAAGCGGATTCTAGATAAGAGAGTGATTCCCCGCTTCGGCAGGAAGTCACCGTTAGCAATCGAGCCGCTTGAAGTCGAGAAGTGGTTAAGGGAAGTGAAGAAAGCGGAGAATCTGGAGAACCCCACTCTGGACAAAATCCGGCGGGTGATGAACTTGGTCTACAAACACGGGCAACGTTATGGGCTTATCCCTCGCGATGAGTCGGCTAATCCCATGAATTGGGTTCGTCAGAAGACGACAAGCAACTACACGGCAGTAATCATGAATCCACGGCAGGCGTTCGAGATTCTGCTGAACATCCCAGAGCCACGGCGCACTCTAGTCCTTACAGACGCGGCGACAGCTCTGCGAGTATCGGAGATTCTCGGTCTAATGTGGATGGATCTGGATTTCGCGGATCAGGTCATCGAAGTGAAGCGCGCTTACGTCTGGGCCCAGTTCAAAGTTCCCAAATCCAAAGCCTCGAAGGCACCAGTACCCATGCACCCAATCCTTGCGGGCTTTTTGATGGCGTGGAGAGAAAGAACTCCTTATGCGAAGGATGACGATTACGTCTTCCCGAGCTTTCGGCTTAAGGGCAAGAAGCCGTTGTCGGCTTCAATCATGGTGCAGAAGTATCTGCGCCCTGCTGCCATTAAGGCTGGCGTGATCAAAGAAGGCGAGCTAGTTCGCTTCGGCTTCCACAACTTTCGGCATTCGCTGGCTTCTTCGCTGGTGAAGCTAAAGTGTGATCCGAAAACCGTACAGGGCATTCTGCGTCACGAAGATGTCAGGACAACAATGCAGTTGTATGCGCAGTCGGATCAGGAATCGAGGCTCGAAGCACAAGGCAAGTTCCTGGCATTGCTGCTCGGAGACAAGGCTCACCTGCTCACGGAGGCGATTCAGTGACGTGTCTTGGGCTGAACCTTGGGCTGAAGAAAATGAGCAAGAGCGCCGAAGTGCTTTGGAATGATGGTGGCCAGGGAGGGAGTTGAACCCCCGACGCCAGCCTTTTCAGGGCTGCGCTCTACCACCTGAGCTACCTGGCCACGTTCGGAACCCGCGCGTGGAGCGGGTCGCGAGGACTGTGCGCATTCTCCGCAGGTTCCGCGGACGCGATCGCAACAGAGGACGCCGAAGTATTCAGAACAGACACCGATTATAGCAACCGTCGCGATTTCCCTCAATGACGGTTCGAGACTCACCGCTGATTCCCGAGTCTCTTTGTCAAAAAATACCGGATTCCGGTCGTGGCTCGGTTTGTTCCGAACCTATCCCGCGAAGCCCTTCACGAACTCAATCAGGCTGCGCAGCGCAATGCCGGAAGGTCCTTTCGCGATCCACGGCTTTTGCTCTTCCATCCATGCCGTGCCCGCGATGTCGAGATGAATCCAGGGCGTGTCCTCGGCGAATTCCTTCAGGAACATTGCGGCCGTGATCGCTCCACCCCAACGCCCGCCGGAGTTGACGATGTCGGCAATCGAACTGCGGATGTGCTCTCGGTATTCATCGTCGAGCGGCATGCGCCACATTTTTTCGCCGGCTTTGCCATTGGCCGCGTGGAAACGCTCGTACATACCGTCGTCGTTCGTGAAGACTCCCGCGTTGGTATAGCCGAGAGCGACCACCACGGCGCCCGTCAGGGTTGCGGCGTCGACCAGATGCGTGCAGCCCAACTGGCGCGCGTAGTACAAACCGTCGGCGAGGACGAGTCGCCCTTCGGCATCCGTATTAATGATTTCGATGGACTTGCCCGACATGGCGATCTGCACGTCGCCCGGCTTTTGCGCTTTGCCGGAGGGCATGTTTTCGGTCGCGCACACGATGCCGATGACTTTGACTTTCGGCTTCAACAGCGCGATGGCGCGCATGGCACCGATCATGGTGGCGCCGCCGGCCATGTCGTATTTCATCTTCTCCATGCCGTCGGCGGGCTTGATGGAGATGCCGCCGGTGTCGAACGTAATTCCCTTCCCGACCAGCCCCAACACCGGCTTCTCCGGAGCACCGGCAGGCTCGTATCGCATCACGATCAATGCGGGGGGCTCATCCGAACCTTGCGCCACGCCCCAGAATGCGCCCATCTTTAAGTCCTTGATCTTGTCAGCGCCGTAGACGTCGCACTTCAAGCCCACTTCCGCCGACATTTTTTTGGCTCGTTCGGCCAGGATGGTCGGCGTCATGCGGTTCGAGGGTTCGTTCACCAGGTCGCGCACGAAGTTCTGCGATTCGCCGATGATTTGCGCTTCCGCCGCGGTTTTCTCGAGGGCAACCTGATCGCCGCCGCAGACGACCGTGATGGCATCGATTTTCTGGTCTTTGCGGTCGCTGCGGTAGTAATCGGAATCGAAATTGCCGACGTGCGCGCCTTCCACGATGGCGCGTACCGCTTCGTCCGCGGGAACGGTGGGAGGCGCGACAAATGTGAAACTGCGGATACCGCGCGACTTCAAGGTGCGAACCGCGGTGCCGGCGGCGCGGCGCAGATCGTAGCTGGAAAACTTCTTCGCGTTACCGCCCGAAACCAGAAGCAACCGCTTCGCCATCAGCGTGACCGGCCGGTGCATCAGGTTCGTCTCGAGCGCTTTGCCGCTGACTTCGCCACTCGCCAGCAGGTCATTGGCGACGGCTTGCAGAGCGGGGTCGGAGCTCGCAATCTTCAGTTCCGGCTTCTTGTCTTTTTCGCTTGGCGCAGGAGAGGCGTGATCGAGCACCACGGCAACCAGGGATTCAGTTTCGACTTCCGACGGTTTTGCGAGAGAAATATTGATTTTCATGATGGAATGGCAGTTCCTAGTATCGTCGCCGCAAGGCGAAATGCGCAAGCCGCCGTCAGGGTTGTGCCGCCTTTTCAAGCTGCTTCACAACCTGCTCCCACGGGGTCGGCCCCTGATGCATGGCAAAGACGGTTTCCACCTTCAAGCCTTCGCGCTTGACTGCCTGCGCGACCTCGCGCATCAATTCCGGCGCATAGAGCGAACCATCATCGTTGACCACCAGCGTGTCACTGGCATAGAGCAGATGCGCTTGCGGAAAGTACACCATGTACTGGCGCTCGGTGCATGCGCCGCGGATGGGATAGAGCTCGACACGATTGTCTCCGCTGCCAATCTCTTCCTTCGCCCCGACGATCTTCCACTTCGGCTGCTTGCCCTTCGATGCCTCCAGCGCGTCGGGATCGAGGGTGTGCGGAGCACTCATCATGCGGTCAAGCAGCGGGCGGTTCAGATCAAGGATATAGACTGGTAGCCCTTCGGCAACCGCGTATCGCACGCCTCCTGCATGCGGCCAGGAATCCGAAGTCGAGAGCACGGCCTTGATCGGCGCGCCAGGATAGCGCTTTCGCGCTTCTTCGATCACGCCTTGCGCGTACGTACTCGAAATCGGCGCTTCGAGAATGACGACGCCGTCGGACTGCTTCACGATGGTGGAGTTCCATGCGCCCAGAAACAGGTCGACACCAGCCGCCAAAGATGTGCTCTTATCCCCGTGAAACGCGCGCTTCCATCCGGGTGAGGCGAAGCTCCGTTTCGCCATATTGGTGTCCATGGCGAATGCCTTGTCGTCAATGGGAACGTTCAGTTCCACATTCAATACCTGCGCCGACGACCACAGGACTCCGTTGCGCTCTTCCACGCGGTTGGTCGGATACACGACGCCGTGGAGGAGTTGCCAGTTATCCCAGTAGACACGCTGGCGCACGTCGCCCCAGAAGAACCAGAAGTCAGGAAACTCCTGCGTGGTCTCCACCGCATCGGGCAGGTGATTGAAGGGATTCAGGAGAACCTTGACCGGAATCTTCTGCCAGGAAAAGGCCACCACGGCATGTGGCGTCGACCGCAGCATTTCGGGCTTTTCCAGGCGAAGATCGGCCGCACCGGAAGCCGCCAGCAGCAGGCGCTCCGGACCGAGTGCCAGCATTTCGCGAGCGGCATGCACATTGCCGGGGGCGCAGGGAGCATCGCCACCCTTGGTGCGAGTGACACAGCCATCCGGTCCGAGCACCCATGTCGATTCGACTTCCGACTGATTCGGGTCCGATTCGGGCCAGGTCAGCTTGGCTTCACGGAGCACGCGCTGGTTCGCCAGGTCGATGGTCGTCTCGCCGCTTTCATAAGAAGTGATGAATGGCTCTTGCCGGTAGGATTGCTCGGCCAGCGCCGTATGCCCGATGGTGCGCAGCCGGACGGATGTGATCTGCTGCAAGCGACCTCGTCCTCCCATGGCTTCCAGTGCCAGATCGACGCATTGTTGAGCAGTCTTTCCGCCGCAACCCGCGCTCTCAGGACCCTCGATCGCATTCGACTTGCTCTTCGCCAGGCACAACATCAGCAGCAGGCACAACAGCACTCTTCTCATGCAGACTTCCTCCGGAGGTAGGTTCGATCGATAGAAGACAGGGGATCCGGCTAAGCCTATTGGACGCACGTCCCCAGGAATGGTCTCGTCTGTTTTTCGGCAAGTTCACCAAATCTGAAACATTTGGGGAGGCTCGTCCGTATTACTACCGACAGGCAGGATGACGCTACTCCCATGCCTGCGTTACTATTCGAGTCGCAGTTTGATCCCGTGGAGCTCGCATGCCCAACCGCTGGAAGATTGTCCTAGCCGCAGTCCTTCTTATTTCAGCCCTGATTGCTTTTGCCGGCCGCAAAACGGTGCACGCCGCCGCGCAAGCGCCTTCCGCTCGGGCGGCCGCGCCGGCAAAATCCGCAGCCTCGAAGGCGGCGGAACCTGGCGCCCTTTTCATCCCCGACACTATTCTGGCCATCAACTCCGACAAGCCCATGTCAGAGCGTGTGGTGCATTACGAGATTGATGCCCACTACGATGCCAAAACGCACGTGATTGACGCCAGCGAGACGCTCACGTATCACAACCTGACTGGGCAAGCGCTCGACCACTTCCCTTTCCATCTGTACCAGAATGCTTTCCAGCCAAAGGCCACCTGGGTTCGCGAAGCCAAGCGCGATGGCAGCCGCGATACCTCTTACGACAAGTGGGAAGCCAATGAATACGGCTCGGAAGACATCCAGAGCATGGAAGTCGTGGGTCAAGGGGACGTTACCCAGAACCTGCAATACATCGCGCCGGATGACGGTAATAAGGATGACAAGACAGTCGTCGAAGTTCATCTGCCGAAACCGGTGCCCGCGGGCGCTTATGTCCAATTCAAAATCAAATTTCGCGACCAGATGCCCGAGACGCAAGCCCGCTCCGGCTGGAAACGCGACTTCCTGCTCGGCGGGCAGTGGTTCCCCAAAGTTGGGGTCTGGTGGCACGGAGCCTGGAACTGCCATCAGTATCACGCGACCACGGAGTTCTTCGCCGACTTCGGCGTCTACGACGTAAAGCTGACGGTGCCGCAATATGAAGTGATTGGCGCCAGCGGCGTGGAAGTTTCCAACGTCAACAATTCCGACGGCACAAAGACCGTCACCTATCACGGCGACGACATTCACGATTTCGCCTGGACCGTCAGCCCGCGCTACAAAGTGCGGGAAGCCACCTATCAATCGCAGATGGGGCCGATCAAGCTTCGTTTCCTGATGCAGCCCGCGCACTGGGATCAGGCCGACCGGCACGAGAAAATCACGCGCGATACGCTCGACCGCTTCGAGAAGTTCTACGGACCTTATCCATATAAGACCCTGACCGTCGTCGACCCCGAGCCCGGATCGGCCGCGGGCGGCATGGAGTATCCCACGTTCATCACCGGGGATTCGAGCTGGTTTGCCCCCGCCGGGTTTCATCTCGTCGAACTTGTCGTCGAGCACGAATTCGGACACCAATACTGGTACGGCATGGTGGCCACCAACGAATTCGAAGACGCCTGGATGGACGAGGGCATCAATAGCTACACCGAAGTGAAGGTATTGGACTCGATCCTTGGAAAGAAAACGTCCATGCTCGACCTTGCGGGCATAACCTTAGGCGAGCGCGGACTGCAGAGGTTGCAATATGTCGGCGTGGCCGATCGCGACCCCATGGCCCAAAAAGCCTATGACTACTCCAGCTTCGGCTCTTACGGTGGCATCACCTACGGCAAAACGGCCAGCGTCCTGCTGACGCTCGAGGGCATCGTCGGCGAAGACACCATGGACAAGGCGATGCGCACTTACTTCATGCGTTACCGCTTCACCCATCCGACGAAAGAAGACTTCCTGAAAACGCTGGAAGAGGTTTCGGGCAAGGATCTTCGCTGGTACATCAACCAGGCGGTCTACGGTTCACAGGTGCTGGACTACGAAGTGCGCAGCGTCACTTCTTTCCCCGCCGACTGGTACGAAGGCAAGAAGGACGACAAGAAAGATGCGGGCAAGAACACGATTTTCCAGTCTTACGTGATGCTGCACCGCAAGGACGACTTTGTCATGCCGGTCGAGGTCGAAATCAAGTTCGACAACGGCGAGAAAGTCCGCGAGCACTGGGACGGACAAAGCCGCTGGACGCGGTTCAGCTATCTGAAGAAGGCCAAGGTCGTGTCCGCGGAAATCGATCCCGACCACACCGTGCAACTCGACCGCAACAACTTTAACAACAGCTTCGTGGTTGAGCCCAATCCCAGGCCGGCCAACAAACTGGCGAACTATTGGCTCTTCGTCTCGCAGTGGTTTGGCCAGGCATTCTCCTGGTGGGCGGTGTAGGAAATTTCGAACGAGGCTCAAGACATCATGACGGAACGAAAAAATCTACTGACTAGCGGCCTGCGCATGGTTCTCAACAACAAGCGCTACATCATTTGGTTCTGGCTGCTGAACCTGACGCTCGCCTTCCTCGGCACGGTGGGCTTTCGCGCGCAGGCACACGACCTGCTCGACCATCACCTTTACTCGGTTGGCCTGCTGCGGGGCTGGGACATGGGCGTTTTCACCGACCTGCTCAGCCTGCCCGAGTTCGGCTCGTCAAAGACCTACGTGAATACCAGCGCCGGCTTTGCCTTCGTCTTCTTTCTATTCACCGCGATGCTATTGCCCGGCGTCTTCCAGGGATACGCCGCCACCTACCGCCTGCCGCGGGAAGGTTTCTTCCGCGCTTGCGGCCGCAATCTGTGGCGTTTCCTTCGGCTGCTGATCGTCTCCGGCATCGTCATGCTGATCGTGACCGGTGTCCTCTTCGCAATTCAGGGCGCGCTCCAGAAGAAAGCCGAGGAGAGCACGAATGAATTAGCTGGACCCTATGTGCAATTCGGTGGACTCGCCGTCATCTTCCTGGTGATGTCCTGCTTCCGCATCTGGTTCGATCTGGCTGAAACCGACATCGTATTGAACGATCAGAACGCCGTGCGCAAGTCGATCTGGGCCGCTCTGAAACACACTGTAAAACGGGTGTTCCGATTACTGGCCAACTATGTCGTGATCACGATTGTCGCGGCGGTCATTCTTCTGGGCGGTATCTGGATGTGGAATAACTTCATCCCCACCACCAGTGTGACGCGCGCGTTTGTGCTCAGCCAGATCATCCTTTTTCTGCTGCTGATTCCGCGCTTCTGGCAGCGCGGGGTGGTGGCGTCGTACTGGCAGCAATATATGCTGGCGCCGCCGGTGCCGCTGCGGCCGATCATCACGCCACCGCTTGCGCCTGTGGTCGCGACGCCTGCACCGGAACCAGCAGGGAGCGCCGCTCCTGCTGCCCCCGTAACAGAAAATCCGAGCGAACCGCCGCAGGACCAAGGTTCGGGAATCTGAGGAGCACAGCGTTCCCCTGTGCTGCTCTGTGTCTCCCGCGGTGAGTTCGTCTTACAACGCGACGATGGTGATCCCGCGATTCCGGTGCCCCAAGTCGGCGTCATTCTTCAACTCCGGCCGGGACTGGAGCAACTTCCACGTCCGTTCATCAGACTGTCCCCAGTCCTCGCCGAAGATGCAAGCCTGAATCTGCCCTTGCTCCAGCATGGCCTGCAGGCGCGCCTGCACCGCGAGGCGAATGTCCCCACCCACGCCGCTCGATCCATATCCGTGGATGAGCTTCAGCAGACGCAGGTTCTGCTGGCCAGCGACAACGATCTCGCGCTCCAATCGCTGCAGAGCCTGCTCGACCGTCGGGCGGTCCGCTTTCAGATTTACGCTTTTGATTTTGGCTGTCCCAGCCAAGCCGCTACCGCCGTCCCCGGCTGATCGCTTCCCGCGCTTCCTTGTCGGCGGTCCGCCTGCGCTCGGTCTCGCGCTTGTCCCAAAGCTGCTTGCCTTTGGCCAGCGCCAGTTCGAGCTTTACTCTCCCGTTCTTGAAGTAGAGCCGGGTCGGAATCAGGGTGAGGCCTTTCTGTTGCGTCTTGCCCGCCAGTTTTCCGAGTTCTTCCCTGTGCATCAACAACTTGCGGGTACGCCGGGGCGCATGATTAAAGATGTTGCCGTGCTCATAGGGCCCGATGTGCGCGTTCAGCAGCCACAGTTCATTGTCCTTGACCAGTCCATAGGAGTCCTTCAGGCTGGCCAACCCACCGCGGATTGATTTCACTTCCGTACCCGTGAGCACCACCCCGCACTCAAATTTTTCCAGCAAGAAGTAGTTATGCGAAGCGATCCTGTTAACAGCAGCATCGCGCTGACCAGCCGCGGTAGGATCGCGGCGCGGGGATTTCTCCGGGTTGGCCTTGGTTTGGTGGGTGGACTGGCGCGCCATGGGATTGCTCGTTCCATCATCTTACTAGAAGTGGTCTGGAGGAATTTGGGGCAGGAAAGGCGTTGGCAGGACTCGGCACGATCGCCCGCGCTGTGGCGTCATTCCGAAGCCCCGCGTTTCATCCACGGAGCGAGGGATCTCCGTCAGATGTACCGCGGATGAGATCCTTCCACCCGATCTGAAAAATGGCTGCGTTCCGGATGACTTCGAGGAACCAGCGGCACGAGCGTAACTCTCGTGCCAACAAGGACTTCGGGAGCTGGGAACCGCGATGCTATAATCCCGGCAAGACAGCTTTTTTGCGTCTGAAAGCGGACATTTCTCCCGAAACGCCGGCTCGATGGGCGGACTGGCGAACCGCTTGCGGCGAAAGAAGTTCGGCCAAGACTGGATTCGGACTAAGGAAGACCCTCGTGAGGATCACTGCATGACACGCCTGATGCGCCCGGCACTGCTGTTGTGGCTGGTCGCGATTCTTATTCTTTCCGCCTTCGGCTCCGACAAGGCCAAGGATGTGTACGCCAAAGGCCAGGACGCCGAGGCCCGCCAGGACTATGAGGCCGCCTATGACGCCTACAAGCAAGCCTATGACCTGAAGCCCAAGGATCTGCGTTATCGGGCGTCGTACGAGCGGATGCGCTTCGAGGCCGCGGCGGCAATTGTCCACAAAGGCCAGCAACTGCGCGAAGAAGGCAAATTGGAGGACGCCCTCGCGCTCTTCCAGAAAGCCCTGGCGATCGATCCTGCGTTGTTCCTTGCCAAGCAGGAAATGAACCGCACCCAGAAGCTGATCAACGATATGAAGAATCCTCCGCCGCAGGCTGCCGGCCCGCCCTCCAGCCTGGAGCGCAGGATTCACGAGGCCCCCGGTCCGGTGGAACTCGCCTCCATTTCCAGCGTTCCCATCACGGTGAAGATGTTGGCGTCAAAATCAGACGTGGTCTACCGCACGATCGGGCAACTGGCGGGCATCAATGTGCTGTTCGATCCCGATTACACCGCGCGCGTCATCAATGTCGATCTGAACGGCGTCACGCTCGAAGAAGCCCTCGAAATCACCGCGTTGGAGTCGAAAACCTTCTGGCGGCCTGTCACTCCCAACACGATTTTTGTGGCGCAAGACAATCCTGCCAAGCGGAAAGAGCTGGAACAAAGCGTCCTTAAAACCTTCTATCTTACGAATCTTTCCCAGCCCACCGAATTGCAGGATGTGGTCAACGCCATCCGCTCCGTGCTCGACGTGCAGCGCGTGCAGCAGTTGCTTTCGCAGAATGCTCTGGTGGTGCGGGGCACCCCCGATCAGATCGCCCTCGCGCAGAAGTTAGTCGAAGATCTCGACAAGGCGCGGCCGGAGGTGCTCGTCGATATTGCGGTCATGCAGGTGAGCAAAGACCGCTCCCGCACGCTCGGCCTGAATCCCCCGACCAGCGCCACCATCCAACTGCAGAGCAACCTCAACAACACCACCACGACTACCACCAACACGACCACCAATACCAACACCACCGGAACCACCGACAACGGCATCAACCTGAACAACCTGGCGAATCTGAATGCCACCAACTTCGGCGTGACCATCTCCTCGGCGAATTTGTCGACGGTGATGTCGGCCAGCGACACCAAGCTGATCCAGAATCCACAGATTCGCGCGCTGGACGGGCAGAAGGCTTCGCTGAAGATCGGCGACCGCGTCCCGGTGGCGACCGGATCGTTCCAGCCCGGCATCGGCGGCGTCGGCATCAATCCGCTGGTCAACACGCAGTTCCAATATCTCGATGTGGGCGTCAACATCGACATCACCCCGCGCGTCCATGCCAACGGCGAAATCACGCTGAAGATGACCATGGACGTCTCCGCCGTCACCGGACAGCAGAACATCGGCGGCATCAGCCAGCCCATCATCGGCCAGCGCAAAATCGAAAACGAAATCCGCCTGCGCGATGGCGAAGCCAACCTGCTGGGCGGCATCATGGAAGATCAGGCCACCAAGTCGCTCAGCGGCATCCCCGGCCTGGCCCAGATTCCGCTGCTCAAGTACTTGTTCGGGCAGACCACACAGGATCACTCGGAGAACGAAATCATCTTCGCCATCGTGCCTCATATCATCCGGGGCACTGACGTGAACGAGATGAACCAGCGTCCGATCGACATTGGCACGGCGAACGCGATCGAACTGCGCCACGCGAGCAAACCCACTCCCAAGCCCGATGCTTCCCAGAACAACGGCCAGGGGAACGGACAAAGTGCGTCCAGGCCCGCGGCGATTGCGCCACCGCCACCCACGCAGGCCACCCCGGCAAGCAATGGCGCGCCGGGCGCGCCCACTTTTGCCTTCGATCCTCCGCAGATTCAGGCAGCGAAAGGCTCCACCTTCGCCGTGAATCTCGTGCTTTCGGGCGCGCAAAACGTTCACGACGTGCCGGTGGAGTTGAACTACAATCCCGCACTCCTCTCACTGGTGAACGTGTCGAATGGCAGCTTCCTGTCGCAGGATGGGCAGATTGTGACGCTCGTGCACCGCGAAGACGAAGCTGTGGGACAGGTGCAGATCACCGCGTCGCGCCCGCAGGGTGCCGGCGGAGTCTCCGGTCAGGGCACCATCGTCACCATCACGTTCCAGACGAAAGAAAACGGACAAACGCCTTTGGTGATCCGGCGAGGCGGCGCTCACGATCCGGGCAACCAAGCCATCACGGTCATCGGATCGCAGGCTTCGGTAACGGTGCAATAGGAGAAGCATCTTGACGCAGGCCAGCAGAATCCGGCACGGCAAGGCGATGCGGGGCTTCACGCTCATCGAGCTCATCGTCGCCGCGACCATTTTGTCGATTCTGACCCTGATGGTGCTGCCGCTGGCGCGCGTCAGCATCAAGCGCGAGAAGGAACACCAGCTCCGTCTCGCGCTGTGGGAAATGCGCGACGCCATCGATCGCTATAAAGACGCCGCCGACCGTGGCGCATTCCAGACCAAGGTCGACAGCCAGGGTTATCCGCCCGACCTCGAGGAACTCGTCAAGGGAGTGGAGATTCAAGGCGGCAAGAAGATTCGCTTCCTACGTTCCATTCCCATCGACCCGATGACGAACAGCAAGGAGTGGGGCATGCGCTCCATGCAGGACGACCCCGACTCTGATTCGTTCGGCGGGCAAAGTGTGTTCGATGTCTATACGAAATCGCAGGGCGAAGCGCTGGACGGAACAAAATACAAGGACTGGTAGACGATTCGGAGAGCGCACATGCCGGGCCGTACACCAGGAGCGCGATCCGCGGGCTTCACCATGATCGAAATTCTGATCGTGGTCAGCATCATCATGATCCTGCTGTCGATCGCGATCCCGATTTTCAGCCAGTCCATCCTGCGCGCGCGTGAAGAAGCGCTGCGGAAGGATCTGGAAATGCTCCGGGTTCGTATCGACCAGTACACGCTCGACAAGAACAAGGCGCCGCAATCGCTCGACGACTTACGAACGGCTAAATATATCGATGCCATTCCCATCGACCCCATGACGCGCGAGCCGAACTGGCAGGTCGATCAGGAGGAGGTCATCATGAGCATCGACCAGCAGGACACCGGCATCGTCGATGTGCATTCGGCCTCCAACGCCGTTGGCAGCAACGGCCAGGCATATAGCAGTTGGTAGCTAAGATTTATGTTGGGCATCTATCACATATCGAGGAAACAGCGAGCCGGTGGGTTCACCCTGCTGGAGATGATGATCGTCATCGTGGTCATCATGATCCTCGCTTCGATCGCCGTGCCGGCCTATCAGCGCCATGTGATCGAGGCGCGCGAGGCCGTCCTGCGCGCCAATCTCAACACGCTCAATAATGTGATCCAGCAGTACACGCTCGACAAACAAAAAGCCCCGCAGTCGCTCGACGATCTGAAGTCTGCCGGTTACCTGCACGACATTCCCGTCGATCCGATGACCCAGTTGGCCAACTGGGAGACCGAACCGGAAGATTCCAACAACGCTGCCGACCCACAGGAACCGGGTATCGCCCGGGTGCATTCCGCCTCGACCGGCAACGCCCTCGATGGCACCGCGTACAACACGTGGTAACTCCGGCCCTCTAGTGCTTTCCGATTATTGAAGCTCCGGTTCATCCCAAATACATTGGCGGACACTCGTGGGAATGATCTGGGGGCTCTTTTCACCCGGTCCGAAGATCCGTCCGAGAATTTTCTGTGGGGTCGTACATGCGAATTCTTCCGTCCGCTCTTTGCGCCCTGACTCTATCCGCCATTGCACTGGCCCAAAGCAACTACGCCGCGGTCTCCGGCAGCGTCAAAGACTCCCAGGCTCTTCCCGTGGCCCATGCGGCGGTGAATTTCAAAGCGCAGAGCACCGGCGCCACGCGCTCTGTCCAGACGAATGAACGAGGACTTTTCTACGCTGCTGCCCTGCTGCCCGACGACTACGAAGTGACGGCGTCCGCTCCCGGATTTGCCGCCGTGGTGCAACAACTCCATCTGGAAGTCGGCCAGCAACTCGCGCTGGACCTTTCATTCAAGATCGGCCCGGTAAAGGAAGGCGTCGACGTGAATTCAGCCGCGGAGATGCTGCATACCACCGACGCCGCCGTGGGCGAAGTGGTCGAGCCTAAATCGATTCAGGAACTGCCGCTCAACGGCCGCATGCTGATCGATCTCGTCCTCACTGTCCCCGGAGCGCACGTCGGATTCGGCGCGCAGAACGGACAGACGAATCCCCTCTACTGGCGGCCCGGACAAAGATCCGCCGTGGTGATTGGCGGCGCGCGTTCCAACGCCAATTTCTTCCTGCTCGACGGCGCCACCAATACCGACCCAACGTTCAACACGCAGAATCTAAGCCCCTCCCCGGACTCCGTGATGGAGTTCCAGGTGGTCACCAGCAGCTATACCGCCGACATGGGCGGCGCCGGCGGGGGACAAATCAACATCGTCACGCGCTCCGGCACCAGCCAGTATCACGGCACGGTCTATGAATTCCTCCGCAATGGAGCCATGGATGCCAGCCCGTTTGAAGCCATGGGCAACAACCATCTGGTGCAGAACAATTTCGGCGCGTCGTTTGGCGGCCCGCTGCTGGGCAAAAAGAAGAAGACGTTCTTCTTCACGAACTATGAAGGACTGCGGCTCTCGATGGCTGACGCGCAAATCCTCACCGTTCCGACGCAGGCCGAACTCATGGGCGACTTCAGCATGAGCAACGTCAAGATCTACGACCCCACCACCGCCGTTGCCAACCCGAACTACAATCCCTCCCAACCGACTGGCCCCTCGAACTACCCCTACACGCGCAGCCAGTTTTCGAACAATCAGATCCCAAGCGACCGGATCAACCAGAATCTCGAAAACTTTCTGATGCAGTACGTACCGATGCCCAACATGTCGATGACGATGTCGACGGGCGCCGACTCCAACAACTATCTCGACATTCGCAACGAAACCCACTTCCAGAATCAGGGCACGGTTCGCGTCGATCACAATTTCTCGAACAACGACACGGCCATGGCGCGGTACACGCTGAGTTCGGAAAACGGATTCTCCCCCACCAACGGCACCACCGCCACCACCGAGAACCTCCCGGGGTTCGGCGCGAAATTCGACAACTTCTCCCAGCAGGCGGTCGTCAACTGGAATCACGTGTTTTCCAGCAACCAGCTGAATACCGTGGCGCTGGCCATGTCGCGGCTCTCGATGAATCACACGTCGCAGAACGACAATGTGAACGATATCGTTAGCCAGCTTGGCATCCAGGGCGTCGGTTTCGGCGGCCCGGGCGCCTGGGGTGCGCCGTGGTTCGCCGCGCAGGGCTACACCGGCATCGGCGACACATTCGCCGCGACTCCCATGCACGCCTGGGACACGACGATCGAACTGCGCGACATGTTTGCCTGGCAGCACGGCCGCCATGCGCTTCGCTTTGGTGGCGATGCCCGCCGCTACATCTGGCCGATGTGGGGATTCTTCCAGAACCGCGGCTACTACCAGTTCACCAACGGCTATACCACCGAATTCGGATTTAATGACGGCAGCGGCAACGGCTTTGCCAGCCTGCTGTTAACCCTGCCCACGGTGAAGCAGCGCCAGGCGGGCATTCCGCAGATGAATCTGCGCAACTGGGGATACGACGGCTTTGCCGAAGACAGCTGGCAGGTCACTCCTACGACCACGCTCAACTTCGGGGTGCGCTACGAGTACACCAGCCCGCTCTACGATCTTCGCGAAACCAACAGCAACCTCGTGTTCAACAATGGCGTGCCGTCGGTCTTCATAGGCGGCGAGAACGGTTATCCCACCGGGCTGATGTACTCCAATAAGCGCAACGTCGCGCCGCGGTTCGGCATCGCCAAGAACCTGCCGCGATTGGGCATCGTGCTGCGCGGAGGCTACGGCATCTTCTTCACTCCGATCGACCAGAACACTTGGTGCAACCAGCGCCACAATGTGCCCTACGTCTTTCCGGAAACCCAGCAGGCCGACAACTTCACGCCTCCAGCTTCCCTGCTGACGAACACCCTGAACTTCGGCACTCCGGTTCTGGGCACCGGCACTCTGCCGGCGACGACGGTCAGCTTTACTGCCTTCGATCCGCACGCTCCCGCGGAGTACATCCAGCAGTGGAATGCCCAGATCGAAAAGACTCTGGGATCAAGCACCACGCTCGAAGTGGGATATCTCGGCGCGCGCGGCTTCCACCTGCAACGCGCGCACCTGATCAATAACGCGCCGCCGGGACCCGGCCCCATCGGCCCGCGGCGTCCATTCCACACATTGAGCTTTGTTCCTGGCACCGTGCTGACCCCCAGTAGCACGAACGCTGTGATTCAGAGCCAGACGTTCCCCGTCAGCACCATCAATCGGCTGGAAGATACCGCGCAGAGTTGGTACGACGCTGGCTACGTCAACGTGCGCCGCAAATACGCTCATGGACTCAGCTTCCTGGCGAACTACACGCTGGCCAAGAACCTGACCAATGCCCCCGACTTCCGCTCTCCGATGGATGAGAGCGCGATCCCGCAGAATAATAGCGATCTCGCTGCGGAGAGAGGCCCCGGCTGCGATGTGCGCCATCGCCTGGCTCTGAGCGCGGTCTATGCGATCCCGGCGTTCGACCGCTCAACTTTGACGAAACTGGTGACCCAGAACTGGCAGTTCAGCACGGTCTACCAGATTCAGTCCGGAATGCCGTTCACCATTTCCGTATTCGGCGACACCGCCAACTCCGGCACAGTGCTGGGCGAGAATCCGATTCGCGCCAACTCCACCGGACAGCCAGTCTTCGGCCCCGGAACTCGCACGGCCAATGAATGGTTCAACCCCAAGGCCTTCGCGACTCCGCCGGCCTACACCTTCGGCGACGTTGGCCGCAACTCGGTCTACGGACCTGCGCTGCGCACGCTCGACATCGCCGTGGTCCGCAACTTCCACCTGACCGAGCGCGCGAATTTCGAATTCCGCGCCGAGGCCTTCAACGCCCTGAACATGGTCAATCTGGGCACACCGAACCGCTACGTGAACACGCCGCAGTTCGGCACCATCACCATGGCAATGACTCCGGGCCGCGAACTGCAGATGAGCGCCCGCGTGAGTTTCTAGCGTCTTGCCTATGCAGGAACGGCCGCCTCGGCCGTCCAGCGAAGGCGCAGCCGAGCGTGTCCCCGGGATGCCCCACGTCTCGCCGCCTTTGCGAGACGTGGGAACCGTCGTCGCTGAGCATCTGCGAAACCGCGCTGCGGCCCGGAATTGCGCCTATCCTCTAGAACCACTACCATTTCACTATGCCCGTTGAAACCGAACTCCAGGCCCCAACGTCCGTTCGCGCGCCGCGCGGCACCTCCCTCAGCTGCAAAGGCTGGCAGCAGGAAGCCGCCATGCGCATGCTGATGAACAACCTTGACGAAGAAGTCGCCGAGCGCCCCAAAGACCTCGTCGTCTATGGCGGAACCGGACGCGCCGCCCGCAGTTGGGAGGCCTATCGCGCCATCGTTGCTACTCTGAAGAATCTCGAGAACGACGAGACTTTGCTGGTGCAATCCGGCAAGCCCGTGGGCGTGTTCAAGACGCACGACCATGCGCCGCGCGTGCTCATCGCCAACTCCAATCTCGTGGGGCATTGGTCGAACTGGGAGAAGTTCAACGAACTCGAACGCGCCGGGTTAATGATGTACGGCCAGATGACCGCCGGGAGTTGGATCTACATCGGCTCGCAAGGCATTGTGCAGGGGACATTCGAGACCTTCTCCGCGGCGGGTGAAAAACATTTCGGCGGCGATCTCGCAGGCAAGCTGATCGTTTCCGGCGGCATGGGCGGAATGGGCGGAGCTCAGCCTCTCGCGGCGACCATGACCGGCGCAGCCTTCCTTGGCATCGACGTCGATCCCGATCGCATCAAGAAGCGCTTGAAGACCGGCTATTGCGATTTCATGGTGACCACGCTTGATGAAGCGCTCCGCATTCTGAAGAATGCGATTCGCAAGAAAGAAAATGTGTCCGTCGGTCTGGTCGGCAATTGCGCCGACATTATTCCCGAACTCGCCGAACGCGGCGTCGTACCTGACATTCTGACCGACCAGACTTCCGCCCACGATCCGCTGAACGGATACGTGCCCAACGGCATGACGTTCGAAGAAGCGCTGGCGCTGCGCAAGAGCGATCCGAGGGCGTATCAGGAAAAGTCGCTCGACGCCATGGCGCGCCACGTCGAAGGCATGCTGCGCCTGCAGAAAATGGGATCGGTCACCTTCGACTACGGCAACAACATCCGCACCTTCGCCTTCCAGCGCGGCGTGAAGAATGCTTACGATTTCCCCGGATTCGTTCCCGCCTACATCCGTCCACTGTTCTGCGAAGGGCGCGGCCCGTTCCGCTGGGTCGCGTTGTCGGGCGAGGCCTCCGACATCCACACGACCGACGATCTGGTGCTGGAACTCTTCCCCGAGAACCGCATCCTGCGCCGCTGGATTGATCTGGCGCGCAAACGCATCAAGTTCCAGGGACTCCCAGCCCGCATCTGCTGGCTCGGCTACGGCGAGCGCGCCGAATTCGGCCTGGCGATGAACGAGTTGGTGAAGAAAGGCAAGATCAAAGCGCCAATCGTGATCGGCCGCGACCATCTCGATTGCGGCTCGGTCGCGTCTCCCTTCCGCGAAACCGAAAGCATGAAAGACGGTTCCGACGCCGTCGCAGACTGGCCGTTGTTGAACGCGCTGGTCAACACGGCGGCCGGCGCATCATGGGTTTCCATTCACAACGGCGGAGGCGTCGGCATCGGCTACTCGCTGCACGCCGGCCAAGTCACGGTTGCGGATGGAACCGACATGATGGCGAAGCGAATCGAGCGCGTGTTGACGACAGATCCGGGGATGGGCGTCATCCGCCACGTTGACTCCGGCTACGACGAGGCGAAAGAGTTCGCTAAAAGGAGCGGCGTGAAGGTGCCTATGGAGAGGTAGGTTTATGTTTTGTCAGCGAACTCCTCGCGGAAGTATCGCGCACTGAGGCCTGCTAAACTGCTCTAGCGTGACCCGAGACCGAAAACCGGCAAAAAGCGCCCAGTCTGCGCTGTTCCTCGCCAACATTGGCCAACTTCTAACGCTGCGCTGCGCTGCTGCTCCCGGCCCGCGACGCGGCCCTCAACTCCGAGAACTCGGCATTCTCCACGACGCCGCTATCCTTTCTATTGGCGGCAAGATCGTTTCCGTCGGCTCCACCAAAGACGCCCTTCGCGATCCCTGGATCAAGAAGCACCGCAAACAGCTCACCGAGATCGACTGCTCAGGCAAGGTCGTTATCCCCGGCTTCGTAGACTCGCATACGCACCCGGTCTTCGTAAGCCCGCGCCTCGTCGATTTCGAGAAGCGTATCGAAGGCGCTTCTTACGAGCAGATCGCGGCCGCGGGCGGGGGCATCCGCTCCAGCCTCGAAGGCGTGCGCAACAGCCCAAAGGCTGCACTGGCCGCCAAGGTCCTATCTACCCTTCAAGCTATGGCCAAGTACGGCACGACGACCGTCGAAGCCAAGTCCGGCTACGGCCTTACCCTCGACTCCGAATTGAAGTCGTTGGAAGCAATCAAAACTGCCGCCTCGCGCTGGCCGGGAACCGTTGTTCCCACTCTGCTCGGCGCGCACGTCGTCCCCAAAGAGTTCCAAGGCCGCTCACCAAAGTACGTTGAGATCGTCTGTAAAGAGATGATTCCGCAGGCCGCGAAGCACAAACTCGCCCAGTTCGTCGACGTGTTCTGCGACCACGGCGCCTTCACTGCCGCCGAAACCGAGCAGATCTTTGCCGCCGCCGAGGCCCACAAGCTCAGCGTGCGCGCCCACATGGGCCAGCTTTCCGAAACGCAGCTCGCGCCCTTTCTGCGCTTCCACCCCGCGTCGTTCGATCACATGGATCACGTCAGCGACGCCGACATCGCCGCCCTCGCCCAGCACGACACCTTGGCCACGCTCGTTCCCGGCGCCAATTATTTTCTAGGCCTGAAGGAGTATCCCAACGCACGCAAGCTGATCGATGCCGGCGTCCCCGTGGCGCTTGCCACCGACTACAACCCGGGCACGTCGCCTACGATCAGTATGCCCATGGCGATGTCTCTGGCCTGCACGCACATGAAAATGTCGCCCGCGGAAGCGATCGCAGCCGCCACTATCAACGGCGCATGGGCCTTGCGCGTCGCCGATCGCAAAGGCAGCCTCGAACCCGGAAAAGACGCCGACCTCGCCCTGTTCGACGTAGCCGACTACCGCGAGATTCCCTACTGGTTCGCTGCCAATCACTGTGCCATGACAGTTCTGAATGGAGTGCTCGCAGCCCGCGATTGAGAACTTTCACACTACCGTACTCGTATGAACCGAACTGGAAATGTGAGTCACGAGTAGATGGACAATTCCGGAAACACAACCAATCATCGGCAATCAAACGATCCGATTCAATCTCCTGAGGAAAACCAATGAAACGAGTCTTCGCAGTATTGACGTTCGTCGCCCTGGCGCTCTCACTCGCTGCCGCCCAGCGGCTGCCCGAGGTGGCAAGACCGGAGAACTACCGGCTGACATTCACGCCTGATCTTGAGAAGGCCACTTTCGACGGCGATGAAACCATTGCAATCCAAGTAACCAAGCCGACGTCAGAAATCACCCTGAATTCCGCCGATATTGAATTCCGCGAAGTCAGCATCACCGCGGGTGGCGCGACACAAAAGGCCAAAGTCACGCCTCAAAAGGAAAAGGAAATGGTCGTTCTGGCGGTGGAAAAAGCACTCGTCCCCGGCCCGGCCACCGTGCACATCACCTACTCCGGCATCCTCAACAACGAAATGCGCGGCCTTTACCTCGGCAAGGACGATCAGGGACGCAAGTACGCGGCCACGCAGTTCGAGGCGACCGACGCGCGGCGCGCTTTTCCTTCCTTCGACGAACCGGATTACAAAGCTACGTTCGACATCACCGCCATCGCCGACAAAGGCCACCTTGCCATCTCCAATCAGAAAGTCATCTCCGACACCGCTGGTCCCGGCGACAAACACACCGTAAGGTTCGCCACCACTGCAAAAATGTCTTCCTACCTGGCCGCGCTGGTCGTCGGCAATTTCGAGTACATCGAGGGCGAGGCCGACGGCATTCCGATTCGCGTGTACGGAACTCCCGGCAAGAAAGAAATGGGCAAGTTCGCGCTGGAATCCGCGCAGTACATCCTGCATTACTACGATAATTACTTCGGGATCAAGTATCCCTACGGCAAGCTGGACCTGATCGGTCTCCCGGATTTTTCCGCCGGAGCAATGGAGAACACCGGCTGTATTACCTTCCGCGAAGTCATTTTGCTGGTCGACGAGCACGTTTCCGCGGACCTGAAGAAGACCGTCGCGTCCGTCATCGCTCACGAAATGGCGCACCAGTGGTTCGGCGATCTGGTCACCATGAAGTGGTGGGATGACATCTGGCTCAACGAAGGCTTTGCCACATGGATGGAAAGCAAGCCGGTTCAGGCCTGGAAGCCGGAATGGAACGTCAATCTGGACGACGTGAGCGGAACGGGTGGAACTCTCAATGTAGATTCCCTGGCCAATACCCGGCCGATCCATCAGGCAGCCGAAACTCCAGCCCAGATTCAGGAACTGTTTGACGGCATCGCCTACGGAAAGGCAGCATCCGTCCTGCGCATGCTGGAAGCGTACCTGGGCGAAGAAACTTTTCGAGCGGGCGTGAATTCGTACCTGAAACAACATCAGTACGCCAACGCGACCGCCAATGATTTCTGGGATGCGCAGGCGAGCACCTCGCATAAGCCGGTCGACAAGATCATGCCCACCTGGGTCAAGCAGGCCGGCGCTCCCATTCTCGACGTGAAGGCACAGTGTTCGAGCGGCTCCACTCGCGTCACCCTCACCCAGCAGCGGTATTACATGGACCGCTCGAAGATGGAAGCGGCCAATGACCAACTCTGGCAGGTTCCCTTGTGCATAAAGGGTTCGGCTGGCACCGGAGCTCCGAAGTGTGAGCTGCTCACAAAGAAAGAAGAAACCTTCACGCTGCCCGGTTGCTCGAACTGGGTCCTGGCCAACTCGGGTGCCACCGGCTACTACCACGCCGCATACCAGCCGGACGCAGTGCGGGCGCTGGCCAGCGATGCGGAGGCCAGGCTCACTCCTGGCGAACGAATCGTATTGGAGAATGACATCTGGGCGGCGGTGCGAGTAGGGCGCGCGCCGGTGGGCGACTACCTTGCCTTCGCGCAAGGCCTGCAGTCGGACCGCAACCGCGCGGTCATGCAGGAGTTGCTGGGAGGGCTCGGCTTCATTGACCGATACCTGGTAAACGACAGCGATCAGGCCGCCTATCGCGCCTGGCTGCGGCAGTACCTTACACCCGCCATGACCGATCTGGGATGGGAGCCGAGGCCGGGGGAGAGCGACGAGCAGAAGGCTCTGCGCGTGCATGTGCTGGGCGCACTCGGTCACGACGCCCGCGATTCCGACGCCTTAGCTCAGGCACACAAAATCGTGGAAAAGTATTTTGCCGATCCTAACTCCGTCGATCGCGATCTGGCCGAAGGAGCTTTTGGATTGGCGGCTTTGAACGGCGATCCGTCATTCTATGACCGCCTGATGCGTGGGATGAAGAACACCAAGGCGCCTGAGGAGTACTACGGATATTTGTTCACCCTGGCCCAGTTCAGCGATCCCCAGCTGTTGCAGCGCACGCTTGATCTCGCCGTTTCGCCTGAGGTTCGTTCGCAGGACGCGCTGCAATTGCTGACCGCCGTGATGCAGAATCCCGCCGGACAAAAGCTTGCATGGGATTTCATTCAGTCGCACTGGGACGCGGTTGCCAAGGCGGGTGGGCCGTTCGCCAGCGGTGAGGTGGTAGGAGCGACCAGCGTCTTCTGCGACGCGGGGATGCGCGATGAAGTTGCAGCATTTTTCGCCGCGCACAAGATCGAAGCGGCCGAACGCACCTACCGGCAATCGCTCGAGCGCATCAACAACTGCGTCGACTTCAAGACGCAACAGGAACCGCAACTGGCATCGTGGCTGGGAAAGCACGGGGCCACGGGCGGCAAGTAGCCACCGTACTCGATTCGAAGCAAAACGGCCCGGGAATGCTCCCGGGCCGCAGCGTTTGCGCGCCCAGCCTCTTGCTCCTAGAACAAACGCCCAATGGTGAAGTTCAGCCGCGTCTGCCCCGTGGGGCTCACGCTCGTTGCCAGCGCAATCGGCCCGACAAACGTCTCGGCAATCACCCCGAGATTCAAGGTCCCGCGTACGACAACCGCGCCGTTATCGCGTGATCCCGCGCCCCACACACTCCCCGCTTCATACCATCCCCCCCAGTAAATCCTGTTCCCCACAATCCGCGGCAGCCGATAAAGCTCGCGCCGAAATCCCAGCGCCGAGTACGCGTAGTGGCTGCCAACAAACTCCTGCGGCAGGTAAGCTCCCAGGCGGAACTGCCCGCCCAGGCTGAACTGCTGGAACTGCCCGGCCGCGCCATGGAACGTGGTGCCTCCCGACGCCAGCAGAAACAGCGAAGTCTTGCTGCTCACCGGGACGAAGCTCGAGGTCTGCAGATCCATCTGCCCAATCGGATGCGGCAGTCCGGGACTCTGCAGTACGCGTGCCGCCGTGGCCACCACTCGTAGACCTTTACTCGGAATCGTCGGGCTGTCCTGCCCGTCAAATACGTACCGTGCTCGAAACAGTCCAGTGCTGCCGTGCAGAATTGGCAGGCCCGCGCTGCCAATCAGCGGAGCTAACTTTCCGCTGAAGATCTCGTAGCCCAGGCGAATCTCGCTGAGCCGCCCGGTATGCCCGATATCGAACCCTCCGCCGGCGCGCTCATCGCCGAACACCGCCACGCGCGTGAGCCCATTAAAGGAATTGCGCGGAAACTTGGAGGCAAACGCATACGGCGCCACAAAAAACTTCGACATCGCAACCGGCTGATAAAACTCCGTCGCCCCCAGATTGCTCGATCCCAGCAGGAAGTCGTTCCGCCATTCCCCGCCATGGTCGCCGATGTCCATGAAGATCACTCGAGCCCCGGCGGAAAAGTCGAACGCCGATACTCCCGAGCCATCCACATTTACGGCCAGATCGACAAACGGCGGGCCATACGACTTTTCGTGCGTGGTCACCCGCAATGCGGGAACACCGTTCTGGGTGAAGCCTTCATAGCCCAGCCAATCGAACTGCCCTTCGCCGGCAATTCGGGTGAGTTGCTGGTCGACCTTATCCAGGTCGAGGACCCCATCCAGGGCCCGGCCCAGCCGTTTTCCCAGCCTCAGGTTCGTGTCTTCGTCGGCTCCGGTCACTTCGACACTGCCAATTTTTTCCGGCCGCCGATGCATTCTCGCCTTTCGTTCCTCCAGATACGCCTGCCACTCCGCCGCATCCGCGATGGCATAAGGTAGCAGTTGCTGCGATTGCGCTGCCGCCGTTTGGTATCCCAATGCGATCAAGTCCCGGCCCCGCGAATAATCGGTCGCAGAAAAACCGGTCATATCGACGCTGATCCTGGCTTGCGATAAGGCCAGTGACCGGCGTTCATTCTGGGCTATCATGACCGACACCGCTCGGCTGAGCACGCCCCCAAGCGTTTCCAGTTCCTCCCGGCCTCCCGGCGGAAGCCGCAATTCCACCGCGATCACCGCATCGGCGCCCATCTCGCGCACCGTCTCGACCGGAATGTTCTGCACCATGCCGCCGTCGGCCAGAATATGGCCATTGAGATCCACTGGCGTGAAGACGCCGGGAATCGCCATGGAGGCGCGCACGGCTTGCGCCAGCGCCCCGTCGCGGAGGACCACGGGCTCGCCGCTCTGCATATCGGTGGCCACGCAACGGAACGGAATCGGCAGATCGTCGAAATTCGAGACATTTGACTCTGGGTACGCGATTCGATCCAGCAGCAGCCCAACGCCGTGCCCGGGATTGATTCCATTTGGCCCATTCAGCCCATGCTTTAGCCCCAACGGGGCAGCGATGAGGAATTCGCGCCGGTCCTGCTTGCGCCGATAGGACAATTGCGTATACGTCGCCTCCGGCGCCATTGCCTCTTCCCAGTTCACTTTCTCGGCGAACTCGCGAATTTCATCCGGCGACATGCCGCTCGCATACATTGACCCGATGATGCTGCCCATGCTGGTCCCGGCCACCCGATCCACCGGGATATGGTTTTCCTCCAGCCACTGCAGCACGCCAATCTCTGCCAGGCCCAACGCGCCTCCGCCGCTCAAGGCCAGCCCAATCTGCGGACGGCTCCCGTGCTTGGCTTTTTCAGGACTGGTGCTCGCAGGTTCCTGTGCGCTGAGCACTGAAGCCACCGTCATAACGCACACCGGCGCTGCCAGCCATCGTCCGATGGCGCTCTGCCTGAAAAAAAGCATCATGCGTACCTCGTGTGTGCAACAAATTTCAACTTGATCGATTTTCCGGGTGTTCAGCAAAGGTTAGCAGGTTTCGCACTGCTGGAAGATGGCCCTCCAGCGCTTCGGGAAGCGCTTTTTGGCTTGACGTTACCCGGCCGACGGGGAATAATTTCACGACTCTTGCGCCCCCCATGGCGCGCTCTCTCGCCACGCAATCGTCGGCAGTGTGGCTTCACAAATCCAACGCGAGGAACGTTATGAGGAAAAATCTGTCTCTCCGCATACTTGTGGGGTTGATATGCGTGCTCGGGATGAGTCTCTCACTCTCTGCTCAGCAGGCTGCAGCTCCAGTCACCACCGTCAACTATTCCGGATCCTTCGTGGTGAACTTCACCATCACCGTCAAGTCCACCATCGCCGCCACCAAGAACATCGCCTGCACGGTCAGCGCCCTGGTGCTCGACTCAGGCTCGGGCAACACCATCACCGAAATCGCCGGCAACGCCGTTGTCCGCGGATCGGGCTCGACCGTTGCCTGCACGGCCACACTTCCCTATTCGTGGAATCTGGCCACAGGCACCATCGACAAGATCAATCTGTCCTATAGCGTTCAGGAGCCCGCGGCCATCACTTCGGCGGCCCAGGCTTACCCGAACCGCACCAGCTCGCAGTCGCTGGGCACCATGAGCGTCCCCACCACGGGAACCACCACCACCATCAACGTAAGCTCCACCATCTGATTACGAGGCAAATTATGAGAAACAGACTCTCTCTCTGGATCCTTCTCTGTTTGGTTTGCCTGGCTGGGGTGAATTCGCTTTGGGGACAGGACGCTCAAGCTCCCGTGACCACGGTCACCTATGCCGGCAAATTCGTGGTGAAATTCACCATCACCGTCAACTCCGCCATCGCGGCGACCAACAAGATCGCTTGCACCGTGTCGGCCAGCGTCCTGGATGCGGGCACAGCCAATAACATCAACGAGACCGCCGGGAACTCCGTGGTTCGCGGATCGGGCTCGACCGTTGTCTGCACGGCCACGCTTCCTTACTCGTGGAGTCTGGCCACGGGGACCATCGACAAGGTCAACCTCTCCTACATCATTCAGGCGCCGGTGTTAGTCGGCACCGGTGGCAGCGCGTATCCCATCCGTTTGAGCGGGCAATCGATTGGATCGATCAGCGTGCCCGCCAACGGCACCACCACTAACTACAGCCTGACTCCGACCATCTGATTGTTGTCCTGGATCAGGGCGGCCCAGACCGGGCCGCCCTGTTTTCTTTTAGTGAGGTTCCACGGATGTAGGAGCACCCCCGCGCGCCTGCTCCACCACGCTACGCACCGCGTCGATCACCAGGTCCGGCCGGTCCTCCTGGATATAGTGCGAACTGTTCCTGGCGACCACGCGCGTTCCGCGCGTGGAAAGCTGCGCCAGCTCTTGCTGCATCTTCTCCCACGCGTCGTTGGTAGATTTTGCCAGGTCCGGCGGCAATTCGGCGGACGGCTTATCCGGATCGTGGGAAAGGACGGCCAGCGGCATGTCGCCCAGACTTCCGGTCGCTGCGGCCTGTGCCGCGCTCTCGCTGAACGCCCGCATCTCCGCCAGACCCTCCCGCGCGCTGGACCAGTTGCATTCCGCCGCCCGCACCGCCGGCGGCTGGTCGCACAGGCCAATGATCCGCGGAATCCCAAACGGCATGGTGTATTCCATGAATTGCGCCTCGCGCTGCCAGCTGCCTTCCATATTCTTCAGTTCTGCTGGAAAACGCTTCTCCTGCTCCGGATGGGAGGCATCCACCAGCACCATGCCCGCCACCTCGTTGCGGTAGAGGCTGGCGTAGAGGCGCACGTCATAGCCTCCCATGGAATGCCCGACCAGAACGTAAGGCGGAGCCACTTCGGCTGCGCGCAGCAGCGCGTGGAGTTCTTCCGCAATCTCTTTGCTGGTGCGCGGATTCGAACTCGACTGGCTGAAGCCTAGTCCCGCGCGATCGTAGGAACAAACGCGGGTGGTCTTCGCGATTTCCGGCTGCACCTTGGCCCAACTCAGGTAAGTGTCGCCGAGGCCGGCATCGAGCACCACCGTCGGAGTGCCCTCCCCGGTGCAGTCCATGTGCATGCGAACGCCGTCCACCACAACGAACTGGCCCCGCGGGCGATTGAAGCGCACGTCCCGCGCTTCCGAGACATTTTCGTAGAGGTACCCGCTCGCCAACAACACAACCACCACGATCAGCAGTCCGAAGACGAATCGACGGAACATCCCTCGCACCGATGCGGGTTGGGGGGCAGGGGTCGGCATGATGGCGACGCCGCGGCCCCGAGCCGCGGCGAATGCCGGACATTCTACATGACAGGCGGCACTTTGATACCAAGCACACTTAGAGCGCGGATCAGTTCGCGCCGCACCACCGCCACCGTAGCCAGCAGAAACTGTTTCCGCTTCTCGTCGGCCTCACTCAGGATCGGATACCGGTGATAAAACGTGTTGAAGAACTGCGCCAGCTGAAACACGTGTTTCGCCAGATACGCGGGCTCCGTCGTCGCGATACACTGTTCGACCACGTACGACACCTTCGACGCTGCCAGCCAGAGCTCCCAGATCTCGTCGGCATCTTTGCCCGAGAAATGTTTTGCTAAATCTTCCGCAGAGACGTTGGTGGCAACACCCCGGTCGGGATCAAGGCCCGCCTTGCGGAAGATGCTGGAGGCGCGCACCACGGCGTACTGCGCATACGGCCCGGTTTCCCCCTCAAAGCTCAGTGCATCCTTGAGGTCGAACGCAATCACCGACGGCTTGGTGTACTTCAGCATGAAGTAGCGCAGAGCCCCAACGGCAATCTGTGCCGCCATCTGCGCCCGCTCTTCCTCGCCGATCTCCGGATGCCGCGAGTCCACTTCCTTCTTCGCCGCCGCGATCAGCTGATCCAGCAAGTCGTCGGCCTTCACCCCAAATCCTTTGCGGCCGCTGACTTCGATATACGATCGCGTCTTGTCTTCCTCGCTCAACGTGTAGCCAAGTTCCGCCGCGCACCGCGGCGTGAGCGCGACCATCTCGTAGGAAAAATGCGTGTAATGCTCCGCCGCCTCGCCGTGCCCCAGCCCGCGCAGCGCCTCGATCACCGTGTTCTGCGCCTCCGACTGCCGGGCGTCGATCACGTTGTAAATCTCCGCTACATCGCCAAAATGCGGATGATCTTTCTCGCCATCGGTCGTGGAAATCCAGCAATCACGCTGATTGGGATAGCGATAAAACTTCCTATATCCGAAGTCCCGCCCCAGCAGCCCGAACTTCCACATGTGATAGGCAATATCCTTGCCCACGTAGCCCACGGTGCCGTTCGAGCGCACAATGACTTTCTGATCTTCCTCGGCGATTCCTTCGGTGTCCCCTGTGCCCCCTGTGGTGGGCTCTTTGCCAGTCCCCGCCCGCCGCATCACCCAGCAGCCTTTGTTCTTGCCCTCGCTCTCAAAGGTAAGAACGCCAGCCTCTTTCAACTTGCCAAACGCCGCATCCCAGAAGTGCAGATGCAGGATTTCGCTCTCTCGCGGCAGGAAATCGTACTCGATGTCCAGTCGATCCATCGTCTCCAGATGCCGCTTCAGCACCGCCCTTGAAATCAGTTCCGCCACCGCCGCCGTATCACTCTCGGCACTCTCAATCGCATGCAGCGTTTCCAGGCGCACTTTTTTGTTTTCCGGACTCAGCTCGTACCACTGCGACACCCGCGCATACAAATCCCAGCAGTAGTAATCGAACCTTGGCTGTCGAGTGAGTTCTTCGATCTCGACTCGCGACTTCTTCTCGATGTGCGTGAACCCCACCACCACATCCGCCACCTGCACGCCCGTGTTGTCGATGTAATTCTGAATATCGACTTCCCTGCCGGCGTACCGCAGCAACCGCACAAACGTGTCCCCCAGAATCGCATTCCGCAGATGCCCGATGTGCGCCGCTTTGTTCGGATTGATGCTCGAATGTTCGACCAGAATCTTCCCCGCCGGAACATGAGCTTCCGGCTTGCGGTCCGCCACCAGCGCCGCCGCCATCCACGCGCGGTCCATCTTGACGTTCAGATATCCCGGCGGCGCAACCTGCATCTCCGCAATACCTTCGACCGCACCGATCTCCACTCGAATTGTTTCGGCGACCTTCAAAGGCGCCGTCCGCAGCGGCTTGGCAAACGGAAAAAGAGGAATGGCAAAGTCGCCCAGCTCGACCTTGGGCGGCTGCTCAATCACCACCCGCGGCAGGGCGGCGTCCGGGTAACGCCGCTTCAGGCACTCCACCACCCGCTCGGCTAGACGATGTTCCAGATATCGATACAAGACACCCTCGATGGCTATGGGAGAAAGCGTGATTTTATCAGAGCCGTTGCCGGACGCGGGTTTTCCCGCCGCAAGGTTTGACGCCGCCCAACGCCTTCCCTATGATGAACTTTCGTCGCTAGTCGTTGGTTGTTCGTCGGTGGCACTGCCTTTCATCAACGTCCAATCGCAAACGACCAGGAATTTTTAAGCTAACGACCAGCGACCATCGACCAACGACAGTTCCTATGCGCATAGCCTACCTCGACTGTTTTTCCGGCATCAGCGGCGACATGTTCCTTGGCGCCCTGGTCGATGCCGGAGTTCCGCCACGCGTCCTCGAAGAGACGGTCGCGGCGCTCGGCATTGGCGCGCGCCTGGAAATTTCCCGCGTCGTCCGCAGCGGCATCTCCGCCACCAAGGTCGACGTCTGGTCAAACGGCGAGAAAGACATGCCGCGGGAAGATTTCCTGGCCAAAAAGAAGGAAAGCCCCGCGACCGCCAGCCACGAGCACGATCACGGGCATTCCCACGGTCACTCCCCTGATCACCACCATCACCATCATGCCCATGACCATGCTCACCCGCATCCAGCCGAATCCGCGCCGCATGTCCACGGACGTCACCTGAGCGAAATCCGTAACATCATCTCCAGGGCGTCGATCAGCGACACCGCCAAACAAACCGCCATCGCCATCTTCGAAGCCCTTGGCCATGCGGAAGCCAAAATTCATGCGACGACCATCCAAAAGGTTCACTTCCACGAAGTCGGTGCTGTCGACGCCATGGTCGACATCGTGTGTGCCGCCGTCGGCGTCGAATCGCTCGCCGTGGATGAAATCGTCTGCTCGCCCCTCAACGTCGGCAGCGGCACCGTCCAGTGCGCTCACGGAACGCTTCCCGTCCCTGCTCCGGCAACCGTGGAGTTGCTGAAAGATGCACCGGTCTATTCCTCCGGACCGGCCGTCGAACTCGTCACACCGACCGGCGCCGCAATCGTGAAAACGCTCGCCCGCCGCTTCGGCGCGTTCCCGGAAATGAAGATCGACAAGTCCGGCTACGGCGCCGGTTCCCGCGATCTCCCCGGCCAGCCCAACGTTCTGCGCCTCACCATCGGCGAAGCGATATCCGCGCTCGCCACAAAGACCACTGCCGAAACCCTGACCGTCCTCGAAGCCAACCTCGACGACCTCAACCCGCAGGTCTTCGGCTACGTCATGGATCGCCTGCTCGAAGATGGCGCGCTCGACGCTTTCGGCCTCCCCGTTCAGATGAAGAAGAATCGTCCCGGCACGCTGCTGACCGTGCTGTGCAAACCAGAAGATGCGAGCAACCTGACGCAACTGATCTTCACCGAGACCACCACGCTCGGTGTTCGCCGCCGCGACGAGGTCCGCCACTCCCTGGCCCGCCGCTGGGAAAACGTTCGCACCCAGTGGGGCGATGTGCGCATCAAAATCGCCAGCATGAACGGCACCGTCACCAACTACGCGCCCGAGTTCGAAGACTGCCGCCGCATCGCCGAAGAACATCATGTCCCGCTGAAAATGGTCATGCAGGAAGCGTCGAGGCTCTACTTGAGCAAGCACTAAAGCAAGTTTCAAGGTTTCAACGTTTCAAAGTTGATGTACTCATCGCCTTTCCCGAATCCCATGAGATGATGGATGATTCATACGAGTGCTCCTAATCCAGAATCACGAGTCTTTGAAACCTTGAAACTTTGAAACCTTTTCACTTTGGCACTTTAAAACCTGCCCTATGCCCAAGTTCTACATCACAACCCCGATTTATTACGTGAACGCGCGGCCGCATATCGGCCACGCCTACACCACCATCGCCTGCGACACCGTCGCGCGCCGCCATCGCCTGCTCGGGGATGATACTTTTTTCCTCACCGGGACCGACGAGCACGGCCAGAAGATCGAACGCGCCGCGCAAGCCGCCGGCAAAACGCCGCAGCAGTATGCCGACGAGATATCGGCCGAGTTCCGCAACCTCTGGCAGCGGATGGGCATTTCCAACGACGACTACATCCGCACCACCGAGGAGCGCCACAAGAAGCGCGTGCAGGAACTGTTCCGCGTGCTCCGCGACAAGGGATTCATCTACAAAGGCACCTACACCGGCCAGTACTGCGTGTCCGACGAACTCTATGTCGATGGCGCGCAACCCGGCGATCCCTGCCCCACCTGCGGCCGCATCACCGAAACCGTTCACGAAGAAAACTATTTCTTCAAGCTATCGGCGTTTCAGGACAAGCTGCTGGAGCTTTATGCCAACCCGGATTTCGTCCGCCCGGAGACGCGCCGCAATGAAGTCATCTCGTTCGTAAAATCAGGCCTGCGCGATCTCTCTATCAGCCGCTCGACTTTCTCGTGGGGCATCCCCGTCCCCGACGACCGCAAGCACGTCATTTATGTCTGGCTCGACGCCCTGGCCAACTACATCACCGCCATCGGCTACGGATCGAAGCATGAAGGTGCGCAACACGCCTTCCAGAAGTACTGGCCGGCCGACGTGCACATGATCGGCAAGGAGATTGTCCGCTTCCACTGCGTCTACTGGCCGGCGTTCCTGCTGGCCGCCGGGCTGCCATTGCCCAAAGCGATCGTCGCGCACGGCTGGCTTTTGTTTGAAGAGAGCAAAATGTCGAAGTCCCGCGGCAATATCGTCCGCACGGAAACCATTCTCGACGTCCTCGGCGCCGATGCCCTGCGCTACTTCCTGCTGCGCGAAGTCGTCTTCGGGCAGGATGGATCGTTCTCCTTCGACGCCCTGGTGCAGCGCTATAACTCCGATCTCGCCAACGGTCTCGGCAATCTCGCCAGCCGCACCCTGACCATGATCAACCGCTACTTCAAGGGCGAGGTTCCTTACCCGTCGAATGCGTCAGCGAAAGAGTCCGACGAGGCGGTCGCGAAAGTCGCGCGCAATGCGATTCGCGAGTTCGGGACGCTTTTCGACCAGTTCCAGTTCTCCCGCGCGCTGGAAACCGCGTGGGGACTGGTCGCCGCAGTTGACAAGTACATCGTCGAAAACGAACCTTGGACGCTCGGCGAAAAACAGGACGCTGAAAGCCGCGCCCGCCTGGCAACGGTTCTCTACACGTCGGCCGAGGCTCTACGGGTTGCCACCGCTCTCGCGCACCCGGTCATGCCCGACGCCACCGCCAAAATCTGGACACAGATGGGCTTGGGCGACATCAAGAAACTCGCGCTCGCCGACCTCACTTGGGGACAACTCCCGCTGGGCACCAAACTCGGCGAAATCAGCCCGGTCTTCCCGCGCGCCGATAAGAGCGCCATTGAAAGGATGCAACAGATGGAAGAACAGCAACGTCCGCCGGCCGCCGAGCCGGCAAAAGCAGAATCGGCGCCGCAACAACCGGCAGTGCCGGCCTCACCTGGAGCCGCCGGACCGGCGACGCCCACACCTGCCGAGATCGCCAAGATCACAATCGACGATTTCGCCAAGGTCGAACTGCGCGTCGGGCAGGTCAAGGTCGCCGAGCGCGTGCCCAAGGCCGACAAACTTCTGCGCCTGGAAATCGACATCGGCACCGAAGTCCGGCAGGTCCTCGCCGGCATCGCCGAAGCCTACGCGCCCGAAACGCTCGTCGGACGCAAGGTTGTCATCGTCGCCAACCTCGCGCCCCGCAAGCTGCGCGGCCTGGAGTCCAACGGCATGATCGTCGCCGCCTCTCTCGAAGGCGGCAAGCCCGTGCTGGCCAGTTTTCTGGAAGAAGTGCCGATCGGAGCGAGGTTGAAGTAGCGAGCTATGAGCCTTGAGCGACGATTTCGTCGCTCAGGAAAGCAGCCTCAGATTTAAATCAGACTGCTCAGCGCTCCCTGCTCATCGCTCATTGCTGACCAACGACTAACGACCATGTTCGTCGATTCCCACGCCCATCTCGATGGCAAGCAGTTCGACTCCGATCGCGACGAAGTCGTTGCGCGCGCGCGCGAAGCCGGCGTGCGGACCATCGTCGCCATCGGCAACGGCGACGGGCCGCCGCACCTCGATGCCGGCGTGCGCCTCGCGGAGAAGTACCCGTTCATGTACGCCACCATCGGCATTCATCCCCACGAAGCCCGCCTCGCCGACCAGGCTGCCTACGACGAAATGGCCTGTCTGGCGCGGCATCCAAAGGTGATCGCCTGGGGCGAAATTGGCCTGGACTACTACTACGACCACTCTCCGCGCGACGTGCAGAAACACGTCTTCACCCGCCAGATGGAACTCGCTGCCGAAGCAAAGAAGCCCATCGTGATCCACTGCCGCCCCTCCGACAACAGCGAGAACGCCTGGGACGACTGCCTCGGCTTGATCCTCGATCAGTGGGCGCCCAAAGGCTTCGGCGGCATTCTCCACTGCTTCACCGGCACCTGGACCCACGCCAAACGCGCGCTCGATATGGGCTTCATGATCTCGTTCGCCGGCAACCTGACCTATCCCAAAGCCCAGCAGATTCGCGACGCCGCGCTCCAGGTCCCGCTCGACCGTATGTTCATCGAAACCGACTGCCCTTATCTTGCGCCCGTGCCGCAGCGCGGCAAGCGCAATGAGCCGGCGTTCGTCAAAAGCACAGCCGCGCGGATCGGCGAACTCCGCGGCCTCCCCCCCGAAGAGATTGGCAGGCAGACCTCGGCGAATTTCTACAATTTTTTCAAACTCGCTGAAATCTCTGAAATCAAAGTCTAGAAGCGCGAACCGGAGACTTCTGTTAATCTCAGGTTACGATTCCTTTGTTTCTGAAACATTAGAAATCTATGCCCGATAACAGCTTCGACGTGGTCAGCAAACTCGATCTGAATGAGGTGTCGAACGCCATCCAGCAGGCGTTGAAGGAAATCCATACCCGCTTCGACCTCAAGGATTCCAAGTCGAACATCGAGTTGGAAAAAGACGCCATCGTGCTGCACTCGGCTGACGAATACAAGCTCAAAGCCGTCAATGACATCCTGCAGCAGAAGCTGGTCCGGCGCGGGGTTTCGCTCAAAGCCCTGACTTATGGCGCGATCGAACCCGCCGCCCATGGCGCCTCCAAACAGCGCGTCACCATGCAACAGGGCATCGTCATCGAGAAGGCCCGCGACATCGTCAAGCTGGTGAAAGATTCGAAAAAGAAAGTGCAGGCCTCGATTCAGGGGGACCTGGTGCGCATCAGCGGCAAAGACCGCGACACGCTCCAGGATGTGATTCAGCTTTTGAAGACACGCGATTTTGGTATTGATTTGCAGTTCATCAACTATCGAAGCAATTGATCACCACGGAGGCACGGAGACACTGAGGAAGAATTTAGAAAAAAACGGTTTTGAAATCCTTCTTCTCCGTGCCTCTGTGTCTCCGTGGTGAAAAAAACTGTGAGCGCGCCAGCCACCATCAACGGGAAAGAGATCTTCGATCTGCTGCGGGACGACCTCGTCGCGCTCGAAGCTGAGTTTGGCCGCGACACGGTAGCCGGTGTTCAGGCCATCACCGAGATCGCCGAGTACCTTCGCGCTGGTGGCGGCAAGCGCATCCGCCCTGCCCTGCTGTTCCTGTCCGCCAGGATGCTCGATTACCAAGGGCATGGAGCCGTCCGCCTCGGCGCCGTGGTCGAGATCATTCACACGGCGACGCTGGTTCACGACGACATCATCGATGAAGCCAAGACCCGCCGCGGACGTCCCGCCGCCAACACCCAGTGGGGCAACTCCAAGTGTGTGCTCGCCGGCGACTGGCTCTACATGCAGGCCTTCAAGATCGCGGTGCAGGAGCGCAACTTCCGCATCCTCGACACGCTGATCGACCTCACCCAGAAGATGGTCGAAGGCGAACTCCTGCAGATGGAAAAGCTCGGCAAGCTGATCTCGCTCGACGAGCATTTCGACCTGATTTTCCGCAAGACCGCCTGCCTGTTCTCGGTTTGCATGCGCCTGGGCGCGATTCTCGGCGGCGCCACCGACCAGCAGGAAGCTGCCCTCGCCCAGTACGGCCACGATCTCGGCATGGCTTTCCAGATTGTCGACGACGTGCTCGACCTCACCGCCTCCGAGGAAGTCCTGGGCAAGCCCGTGGCCAGCGATCTGCGCGAAGGCAAAGTCACCATGGCCGTGATTCACGCCCTCGAGCGCTGCACGCCTGCGGAGCGCGCCAGCATCGAGAAAATCCTCCACGACCGTGCCTTCAACGGCGTCACCCACGCCCAGATTCTCGAAATCCTCCAGCGCTACGGATCGATCGAAACCGCCCACTCCCGCGCGGCTCGCTATGCCGAATCCGCCCGCAAGTCGATCTGTACCTTCCCCGATTCCGACTTCAAGCGCGCCCTGCTCTGGGCGCCGGAGTTCGTGGTCGCCCGGGAAAAGTAAGTCCCAGCCTGTGGGCAGAACTTAAATTCCCCTCTTTGTGATTTCAATCACATCCCCTGCCTCCGCCTCCACCGCATACTTTTTTGGTTGTTGGGCATCCTTTAGCTCACCCTGGAAGCCGGGCGTCGATCTCCTTGATCCGCCCGGTTTTGTTTATACTGAACCCTTTCTCCGAGCCCGCGAATCTAACGACTTCCCTGTATGAATGACCTGCTCGGCATGATGGCGCGCCACGGCTATGCGCTGACGTTTGCCTTCCTGCTCGCCGAAGCGCTGGGCCTGCCCGTGCCGGCCTCGATCGCGCTGGTCGTGGCGGGAGCCGCCGTGGCCTCGCACGCACTCCTCGGACCGTGGGTCCTGCTGACGGCCGTCTCTGCCCTGGTGGTGGGCGACATCGTCCAGTTCTGGGTAGGCCGCTACGCCGGATGGGCGCTGCTCGCCTTTCTCTGCCGCCTGTCGATGAATCCGGAAACCTGCATTCTGCGCTCCGCGGAGTCGTTTTACAAAAAAGGCAAAGTCACTCTGCTGTTTGCCAAGTTCATTCCCGGCATTAACACCATAGCCGCGCCCTTGGCGGGCAGCATGAAGATGCGCTTCGTGCAATTCCTGCGGCTCGATTTGGCCGGGGCGGTGCTCTATTCCACCGCGTACCTGCTGCTGGGCTTTCTCTCGCGAGACTTCCTCGCCGCCCTGCTGAATGGATTCCACATGGCCACTCGGGCAATGGAGGTTGCCGTGGCGGTGGCGTTGATCCTTTTCGTCGGCTATCGAATCGTCCAGTTCAGCAAGTACAAGAAATACGACGTCGTCCCCCGCGTGCAGGCGCAACAACTGGCAGAGAGGCTTTCTTCGGAAGACTCCGTTGGCGTGCTGATTGCCGACGTCCGCAGCCACGGCTACTACAACGTCGGCGCCGAGCGCATTCATGGCTCCATCCGGATTGAACCCAACAACCTGGAAGAGGAAGTCAAGAACCTGCCCAAGGACAAGGACATCTACCTGTACTGCACTTGACAGCGCGAAGCGACCAGCGCCCGGGTGGCGCACTTACTGCGGGAAAAAGGATTCAACACGTTTGTCATCGTCGGCGGACTCACCGCATGGCGCAAGGCCGGAGGCCACCTGGAGTCCGTCCCAAAGGACGATCTGGTTAAACTGCCGACCTTCTCTTAGAACATGTGGGGACAGCTCTTAGAACATGTGGGGACAGCCGCCCTCGGCTGTCCGGCGGCCCGGAAGTATCGGGCCGCTGCAAACGATACCTTCCACATCAAGGAACCGCCCCGCGCGAGATTTCACTCCACCCCGTACAACTTTCCGCTAACATCGGCAATCGAACTTCCCATCCGATGCGCGGAGGTGCCGAAATGCGCCGGGCCCCCCTTGCTGCCGTCCTCGCCGCCGTCCTGGTCGCGCTGTGCCGCTTCGTGGTATCCGCCGGGCCGCCACCCGCATCCGTCACGATCTTCGATCCCAACCCCTCGCATCTGTGGAATCGCCTCTATGCGGCATTGCTGATTCGCGAGGATGACCATGGCGCACGCGTTGGCGAAGATGCGCTCGCGCCGCCCCTCTGGCCGGAATCCGAGCACTTGCTGTCCCGGCCATCGCATCAACTTGCCCTGCAGACGCTCGACGAGTTCCTCGAAACTCGCGGCGAGAACCTGATTCGCGATCCGCTCAAGCGCGCCGTACTCCAGCACGATCTCTGGGCCGTATTCGACTGGTCCGTGAAGCAGTTTCCCGATCGCGATCGTCCCAGCTACGACAAGGAAAAGAAGGAGTTGCAGGCGCGCCTGGCTGAGGTGCTACGCCGCCTGGCGCTCACTCCGGATCAGATCAAGGCTCTCCCCGACACCTACGCGCAGGCCGTGGCTTCGGGTACATTCCCCAAGGAATACGATGCCTCGAACCGCGAACGGATTTTTCTGCCGCCCGATCTCTTCGATCCTCATGGAACCTGGGCCGGCATCACTCCCGGTCCTGAGTCCGGCGGCGGCGTCGCTGCGACTCACCTCTTCGAGTTCTCCGGACGATCCACCTTCCTCGTCTTCGCTCGTCTGCCCGGCGGACACAAAGCCACCATGGACTACTTCCAGACGCTATGGAACTTTCCGCAACCCTACGTTCCGGCGCCGGTTGGCGGCGGTGAGGCGATGGTGAATCCCGACCTGCCTTCTTTCCCCGCGGGCACCGAATTCGCACTGGTTCGCCGCATGAATCTCTTCGACACCGAGGGAAACCTGGTCTCCACGCCCATCGTCGAAAGCATCCAGATTCGCGTCTACCACGACCTCACGCCCACTCCCGCGCGCCTCGTCAGCGGCAATCCGGCCGACACCGTAAGGAACAGCGGTCAATCTTTCTACGAACTGCGCCTCAGCCTTCCGCTCCTGTTCTCAGGCCGTAGCGGAGGCTTGCGCGCCGTCGAGCGTGACGACAAAGAAATCTCCATGCTTGTGCAGAAAGGTCCCGGCGCGATCAAGGAAGAAACCGACCACGCGGACTTTCATGAGCTGCAGCGCCCGATCCTGGAGAGCTGCGTGTGGTGCCACTCCGGCGGCGGAGTGCACTCTTTCAACAGCGTCGAAGCGATTCTGAAGCCGAATCGTCAGCAGGTCGACCCGCAAAACGCCGACTACGGATCCGTCTATTGGGGTGAGAGCGCGTCGCTGGCGTGGAAGCAGAATCGTTATGACTGGGGATTGCTGAACGGCTACTGGGAAGCTTCGCCTCGGCCGTGAGGCAGCCTACGCCCCGAACTGCCGCAAGTGATGATCCAGATGCTTATACGATCCGCGCGCCCACTCCTGCGGCGTAAACGCGCCAAAGAAGGGATGCGGATGCCGTGTGCACTTCGCTTCGCCGCCTTCGTCGAACTCCCGCACCTTCTGCTTGAGCTGCTCCTGTTCGCGCTTCAAATCCCGCACGCCGACGATCCGTAGTTCATCGGCGGTCGGGCTGTTCCTGGAGAACGGCTTTTCGTTGGTGTAGATCGGTTTGAAAATCCGCCCGATCAGTCTGCCGATGAAGGCCCGGGGTAGGTTCAGCCGCCCGGACGCCATGTCCATGGTCGCCGAGCAGTGCGCCAGCATTTGCGCCACATCCATCTTGCCCCACTGGCGTGCCGATGCGGGCTCAAGCTTGTCGATGCGCGCGCAAACCTCATCCACCGCTTCCTTCTCGAACAGATTCTTCATACCACTCCTCACTCCGTAGGTCCGGAAAATGGTAGCTAGGAGTGTACAATGACTCGCCGGTAGGCCGTCTTCGAACCCAAGGACAACGGTTGCCTCCACTGGATCACACACAGAGTAGGTCAGAAGCGCCCGGCATGAACCGGGTGCTGTTTCTTCTGGCGCTGTCCGTCCTCATCAACTACATCGACCGCAGCAACCTGTCGATCGCCGCGCCGCTGCTGAAAGACGAACTCGCTATCTCGGCTTCGCAACTGGGTACGCTGCTCTCCGCTTTCTTCTGGACCTACGCCCTGATGCAGATTCCCGCCGGCTGGCTGGTGGATCGCTTCGACGTGAAATGGGTCTTCGCCATCGGACTGTTCGCATGGTCGGCGGCCACAGCCGTCACCGCGCTGCTGCATGGCTTTGTCGCCCTGCTCATCGTCCGCGTCATTCTCGGCCTCGGCGAGTCGGTCGCATTTCCCTCCTACAGCAAGATTCTGCGTTCGCATTTTCGCGAGAGCAGCCGCGGCTTCGCCAACGCCATGATCATGGCCGGCCTGGCACTCGGCCCCGCGGTCGGCGTGCTGATCGGCGGCACCGTGGTCGGCCGCTTCGGCTGGCGACCGTTCTTCGTCGCTCTCGGCCTCGCCGGCCTGCTTTGGCTCGTGCCCTGGTTCTTCTGGATGCCGAATCGCACCACCCACTACCAACCGACTGCTGTGTCCGGCGGAGGCTATCTGCCCATTCTGCGGCTGCGTTCGGCGTGGGGCACCTGCCTTGGCCAGTCGTCTATCAACTACTACCTCTACTTCCTGGTGACGTGGCTGCCGTTCTACCTGGTGCGCCAACGCCACTTGTCGATGAACGACATGGCGAAGGTGGGCGCGCTGCTGTTTCTGATGTCTGCAGCCGCTTCTGCCCTGACCGGCAAGCTCACGGATCGCTGGATTCTTGGCGGATCGTCTCCCACGCTCGTACGGAAGGGCACCATGGCGGCCGGGCACATCGGCATTGGCATATTCCTGGTGATGATGACGCTCACCCACGGAACCGCATTTCTGGCCATGCTGTCTCTCACCGGAGTTTCGCTCGGCGTCTCCATCTGCAATAGCTGGGCGATCTCGCAAAGCTTGGCCGGTCCACGCATGGTGGGACGCTGGGTGGGCGTGCAGAATTTTATTGGCAATCTCGCCGGAGCCGCGGCCCCCCTGCTCACCGGACGCCTGCTCGACCTGACCGGATCGTTCAACTGGCCGTTCTATATCACCGCCGCTGTAGCCTGGATCGGCGCCATCGGCTGGTGGTTCGTGGTGGGACCGATCGAGGAGATCGATTGGAGTCGTTGTTCTCCGCAGGCGTTGCCGGTCGGGGTTCGTCCCGCGTCGCAGTCGTAATACACTCCTAGCATGACGGGCGCGAGTCGCGAAATCGAAATCAAGTTCCGGGTGGAGAACCTGCGCCGCCTCACGCGCCAGTTGAAATCAGCGGGATTGCGCCTCATCACGCCCCGAACACACGAGATGAACACGCTCTACGATCTTCCCGGCGGCGTGCTGCGCAACCGCCGCGAACTGCTGCGGATTCGCAAATTTGGAACACATTGGACGCTGACGCACAAGAGCGGCGGAATCAAGGCGCGCCATAGCAACCGCATTGAGCGCGAGACGAAAGTCTTTGACGGCAAGGTAATGGACGCCATCCTTCACGCGCTGGGTTACTCGCCCACGTTTCGCTACGAAAAATTTCGCGCCGAGTGGGTTGACGAAAAAACGCGTAATGGCAAGGGCCACGTTGTGGTCGACGAGACTCCGATCGGCAACTTCTGCGAGATCGAAGGGCCACCCCGCTGGATCGACGCCACCGCGAGGAAGCTGGGCGTGACTCCGGCCGACTACATCACCAAGAACTACGCCACGCTGTTCGTCGAGTGGAGAGAGACGAACAACAGTCCGGCGCAGGAGATGACGTTCCAAGCTGTAGGCAAGTCGTAGAGAAGCTGTGGTGGTGTTTCTCTTGTGCGACCCTGTGCCCCCTGTGGTTGAAGTTCTGGTTTTTTGCGGCGAGCGAGGTCGCTATCGCCTCCTGCGATGCCCGTTGCCGCAATCTCCAGACGCGCAGGCTGACGTTCACGGCCTCGGTCGAGGGTAATTACAGGCCAGATTTGGCCCGGTCCACGGGCAAGCTAAAGCGGTTTACCTTCAAGATTTTTATCGCAAAGACGGCGAGATGCGGGGCATCCAGTGTGCCTCTTTTCTCAGGTTTTCTTTGGATATGAATAGAGCAGGACAGCCGAGGGCGGCTGTCCCTACATAAAGCTTACGCCCCGTGGCACTTTTTGTATTTCTTGCCGGAACCGCAGGGGCAGGGATCGTTGCGGCCAACTTTTTCCTCACCGCGCACGACTTGCTGGACGGGTTGGGCTTCGCCTCCGCCGGCCATGCGCGCCTGCTCCAGTTCGCGGCGCTTGCGGCGGAGGAAGGCTTCTTCCAGTTCGTCGGCGGAAGTGGAGACCATGCGCGGAGGACGGCGTCCGTTGCCGTCGCCGCCCTGGTGCGACGGAGCGCCGGAATCGCCACCTTGTCCGCTGGGCAGAGGCCGCCCGCCAGTCGCGGCATCCGGAGGGGGGCCACCCGGGCCAGCATCCGGCATTCGCATCACGATCTGCATCAGGTAGAGATAGCGGACTGTGTCTTCCTGGAAGCGCAGCATCATCGCTTCGAACATCTCAAAGGATTCTTTCTTGTACTCGACCAGGGGATCGTGCTGGCCGTAACCGCGCAGGCCGATGCCTTCCTTCAGGTGATCCATGCTGAGCAGGTGATCTTTCCACTGCTGGTCGATCACGCTCAGCATGATCATGCGCTCGTGATGGCGCATGGCCTCGGGGCCAATGAGCTTTTCTTTTGCGTCGTAGCGTTCTTTGAGCTTTTCGAAGATGGCATCGCCGAGTTCCTGGCGATTCAGCGCCTCCGGTTTCATACCTTCCTGGAGAATGTCGACGCCGAAGCGCGTGAAGATCTGCTCCTTCAGGCCATTGATATTCCAGTCGTCGGCATGCGCCTTGGGCGGGCAGTACTTTTCGAGTTGATCGCCGAGAATCGCCGAGACGTAATCTTCGAGGATCAGGTCCTTTTGATCCATGCCTTCAAGCAGGCGGCGGCGCAGGCCGTAGACGGCTTCGCGCTGCTTGTTCATCACGTCGTCGTATTCGAGCAAGTGTTTACGAGATTCGAAGTGCTGGCCTTCGACCGCTTTCTGCGCGGTTTCGATGCGGCGCGTGATCATCTTCGACTCGATGGGCACGCCTTCTTCCATGCCGAGGCGCTGGAGTAGAGTCGAGACCCACTCCTTGGCGAAGATGCGCATCAAGTCGTCTTCGAGCGCGAGATAGAAGCGCGAGGAGCCGGGATCGCCCTGGCGGCCGGCGCGTCCGCGAAGCTGGTTGTCGATGCGGCGGGACTCGTGGCGTTCGGTGCCGAGAATGTGCAGGCCGCCGGCACCGATGACTTCTTCATGCTCTTGATCGGTTTGAACTTTGTAGCGGGTGATCGCTTCCGTCCACTTGGCGGTATCGACGGTGAATTCGTTGCCGTTGTAGTAGAAGACGGAAATGGAGCCGTCTTCCTGCGGGCCTTCAATCTTGCCCTGGGCCACACGCAGTTGCTGGGCGATTCCCTTCTTGACCAGTTCCTGCTTGGCCATGAATTCGGGATTGCCGCCGAGCAGAATGTCGGTACCGCGGCCGGCCATGTTGGTGGCAATGGTGACTGCGCCTTTGCGTCCGGCTTGGGCGACGATTTCGGCTTCGCGCTCGTGGAACTTGGCGTTCAGCACGACGTGCTTGATGCCCTTTTTCTTCAGCAAGTCCGACAAGCGCTCGGATTTTTCCACCGACGTGGTGCCGACCAGCACCGGCTGGCCTTTGGCCGCGAGTTGCTGGATCTCGTCCGCCGCCGCGAAATACTTCTCTTTCTCGGTGCGGTAGACGACGTCCGGATTCTCGATGCGCAGCATCTGCTGGTTGGTCGGGATGACGACCACTTCCAGCCGGTAAATCTTGTCGAATTCCGCGGCTTCCGTTTCGGCCGTTCCGGTCATGCCGGCCAGTTTCTTGAACATGCGGAAATAGTTCTGGAAGGTGATGGTGGCGAGCGTCTGGTTCTCGCGCTCGATCTTGACACCTTCTTTGGCTTCGACGGCCTGATGCAAGCCGTCAGACCAGCGGCGTCCGGGCATCATGCGGCCGGTGAATTCGTCCACAATGATGACTTCGCCGTCTTTCACCACGTATTCGACATCTTTGCGATAGAGCGCGTGGGCCTTAATCGCCGTTTCGGTGTGGTGCTTCCATCCCCAGTTTTCGGGGTCAGCGATGTTGCCGATGCCGAGGAGTTTCTCGACCTTCTCCCAGCCTTCGTCGCTGACGGTGATGTTGCGATGTTTCTCGTCGATGGCGTAATCGCCGGTGTAAGTTGGCGGCTCGCCGGGCGGGCCTTCGATCATCTCGCCTTTCTCAAGCTTCGGGATGATGCGGTTGACCTTGTAGTACTTGTCGGTGGACTCTTCGCTGGCGCCGGAAATGATGAGCGGCGTGCGGGCTTCGTCGATCAGGATGGAATCGACTTCGTCGACGATGGCGTAATTGTGGCCGCGCTGCACGCAATCCTTGATGTCGAACTTCATGTTGTCGCGCAGGTAGTCGAAGCCGAATTCGTTGTTGGTACCGTAGGTGACGTCGGCGGCGTAGGCGTTGCGGCGCTCCTCGTCGTCGAGGTCGTGGACGATGACGCCGACGGTCAGGCCGAGGAAGCGGTAGAGCCTGCCCATCCATTCGGAGTCGCGCTTGGCGAGGTAGTCATTGACGGTGACCACGTGCACGCCGCGTCCGCTGAGCGCGTTGAGGTAAACGGGAAGAGTGGCGACCAGCGTTTTGCCTTCGCCGGTCTTCATTTCGGAAATCTTGCCCGAGTGCAATACCATGCCGCCGATCAACTGCACGTCGAAGTGGCGCATGTTGAGGACGCGGCGTCCGGCTTCGCGAACCACGGCAAAAGCTTCCGGCAGAATCTCCTCCAGGACTTCCTGCAGCGCGTCGTGCTGCTCTTTTTCCTGGCGCTTGATACGATCGAAGTCGTTCTCTTCCTCGGCGGCGCTGTTTTCAGCAGCGGGCGGCTGGTTGCCTCCACTACTGAATCGCGCCATGTGCGCCTGAATGCGCTGGCGGAATTCGTCGGTCTTGGCGCGCAGTTCGGCGTCCGAGAATCGCCGCATCTGCTCTTCCAGCGCGTTGATGGCCAACACGTTGGGCATGAGCGACTTGACGACGCGCTCGTTCCTGGTGCCGAAAACCTTGCCGAGAAGCTGGTTAATCAAGCGGAAATTCCTTCAACGGGCGACACGCCCCGCAGTATCTTTCAAGCGTAGCATATTCGATGCGGGAAGAGGCGTGGCGCTTCCCCGATTCACCTATAATGGCGACAGTTGCGATCTTCCGGAGGCCCTCGTGTTCAAACGCCTCGCCGTCGTGCTCGTCACTGCTTTCCTGCTCGCCATTTCTCTAAACGCCAAGGACAAGAAGAAATCCACACTGCCCGAGATTGTGCTGCGAGCACAGACGGTGCGGGTGGTGATTGCTCCGGGAGCGGGAGAGCCACTGGATCAACCGCTGGCAAATTCCACCGCGCGGGAAAATGTGGAGAAGGCACTGTCGGAGTGGGGACGCTATCGTTTGGTGATGGATGGAGCGCAAGCGGATCTTGTGATTGCGGTTCGAACAGGAAATGACCGCATGTTGCGGCCAACGATTCAAGGCGGCCCGGTCGATCAACGCGGCGGCGTGGCGCAGGGTACGGACAGCACCATCCGAATTGGCGGACAGCAGGGACGTCCGCCGAATAATGATCCGACCATGAGTCCGCTGGATCAGAGTCCGCACGTTAGCAATCAGGTGGGACCGAGCGACGATATGCTGGAGGTCTATCTGGGCGGCGTGGACGCGCTGGAATCGGCACCAGTGTGGCGGTTCCACGCGAAAGATTGCCTGCGAGCGAATCCTCAGGTTCGCGCGGTGGAAGAATTCCGCAAGGCTGTAGCCGATGCAGAGAAGCCGGTGGTTTCGAAGAAGCCATGAACTTGCGCCGGCACGCGCTACAGACGCGAGGGCGAGACGCCCTCGCGACAGCCGGCAGGATGCCAGCGCTACATTGCGTGCTTTTTCCTGTAAGATTCCCCTTCGATTCCGACGGACTTTAGACTCTTCCCATGCCCACGTTCTATGACCGTTTTGTGGAGTGCGCCGGGCGCTGGCCCAATAACATCGCGCTGGAATTGCAGCGTCACGACCACATCGAAAGCGTCACCTACGGCGAACTGAAACAGATGGCCGAATCTGTCGGCCGCTGGATTAGCGAACAAGCGCAGACTGACACGAAATTCGCGCGCGGGGCGCGGCTGGCGATTCTGGCCGACAATCATCCGCGCTGGGTGGCAGCCTATCTGGGAATCATCGCCTCGGGCTGCACGGTGGTGCCGCTCGATACGGCGCTGCACGACGACCAGGTTCTGAAACTGCTGAAGGATGCCGGCGCGTCGGCGATTTTCTGCGATGCCAAGCATGCAGCCGTCGCGCGTCCGGCGGCCAAAGAACTGAAACTGGGGATGATCCTGACCGATCCCGACCGGCTGGCCGCGGCGTCCTCGGATGAATGGCTGACCGATCTGCCCGCGATTTTCCATGCCGGACCCGGGAGCTTTCAGCCGGTCGCGGCCAAGTTCGATGATCTGGCTTCCCTGCTCTACACCTCGGGCACCACGGCCGATCCCAAGGGCGTGATGCTGACGCACGCGAATTTCCTGGGCGAGGTGCAAGCGGTTTTCGATTGGATTGATATTGGCCCGGACGACGCGCTGCTGGGCGTGCTGCCTCTGTTCCACGTGCTGGCGCAGATGGCGAACCTGATGCTGCCGCTGGTGAAGGGAGCGCGCGTGGTGTATCTGGAAACGCTCAACACCACGGAGTTGCTGCGCGCTTTGAGTGAACGGAACATCACGGCGTTCGCGGTGGTGCCGCAGTTCTTCTACCTGATTTACGAAAAGGTGGAGCAGGAGATTGGCAAGCGGGGTACGGTCGCCAAGAAAGCATTCGCGGCCATGCTGGCGCTGAACCGGACGCTGCGCAAGCTCGGGATCAATGCCGGGCGTGTCCTGTTTGGCAAAGTGCACCACACGCTCGGGCCGAAGATGCGCTATCTGGTCACGGGAGGATCGCGATTCGATCCTGAAGTTGGCCGCAAGTTCCACGATCTCGGCATCGACATTCTCCAGGCGTACGGCCTGACCGAAACGTGCGCCGCGGTGTTCATCAATTCGCCGGGCGACAACGAGATCGGCTCGGTGGGCAAAGCGATGAAAGGAGTCGAGGGAAAAATCGTTGACCCGCAGCCGCAGGAAGAAGGGCCGCCGGCCGGCGAAGTTGCGCTGCGCGGGCCGCTGGTCATGAAGGGCTACTGGAATCGTCCGGACGCGACGGCGGCGGTGTTGAAAGACGGCTGGTTTATGACCGGTGATCTGGGCTACTTCGATGCACACGGACATCTGTTTCTCACCGGACGCAAGAAGGAAGTCATCGTCCTGAGCAACGGCAAGAACGTGTATCCAGAAGAGATTGAAGCGAACTACCTGAAGTCGCCGTTCATCAAGGAAATGGCGGTGATGGGGATTGAAGGCAAGCCGGGCGAAAGCGGTGACCGGCTGCACGCCGTGATTGTTCCGAATTTCGACGTGCTGCGGCAGCGCAAGATTGTGAACACCAAAGAAGTCATCCGCTTCGACATTGAGAGCCTGTCGCAGAAGATTGCGTCGACCAAGCGCATCAGCAGCTACGAAATCTGGCAGGAAGATCTGCCGCGCACGACCACGCGCAAGATCAAGCGGCATGAAGTCGAGAAGCGGGTGAAGGCAAATCTGGCGAAGAAGGTGGCAGCCGACTCGGATGTTCCCTCCGACAAGCCGCTCACGCCGGATGAACTGGCGTGGCTGGACCAGCCGGACGTGCAGCGCGGGCTGAAGATTGTGCGGGACGGCGCGCGCACAGCGCCGGAGACGATGCGGCCGACGCTGAATCTGGAACTCGATCTGGGGCTGGACTCGATGCAGCGCGTGGAGTTGCTGAGCCGCCTGGAAGAAGAACTGGGCGGGAACGTCGAGGAATCGCAGCTCACTGAAATCTACACGGTCCGCGATTTGATCGATGCGGTGCTGAAAAGCGCGGCGAGCGGCGCAGGACCGGCACGAACGTTTGCGGGATGGAAGGCGATTCTGGCGGAGGATCCGGACGATCCGGAGGCGCGCGAAGCCACGGAGCAGCGGCCGTTTGCCGACAAGTTCTGGTTTGCGTTCTCGCGCCTCCTGCAAGTGATTTGCCTGGATCGGTTCGATTTGAAGGTGCGCGGACTGGAGAAGCTGCCGCAGAACGGACCGTATATTCTTTCGTCGAACCACCAGAGCTACATCGATCCGATCGTGCTGGCAGCGGTAATGCCCTACAGCATCTTCGACAAGATGTTTGCAGTCGGCACGAGCGATATTTTCGGCAAGGGCATCATGCGGCAGGTGGCGCGGTGGATCAAGGTGGTGGTGCTCGATCCGGATGCGAATCTGGTTCCGGCGATGCGCGCTGGGGCGTATGGACTGAAACAGGGGAAGATTCTGATTCTGTATCCCGAAGGCGAGCGCTCGATCGACGGCACGCCGAGGATATTCAAGAAGGGCGCGGCGATTCTCTCGATTCACATGCAGGTGCCCATTGTGCCGATCGCGATTGAAGGATTCTACGAAGTGTGGCCGCGCAACGTGGGCTATCAGGGGCCGCATCCGCTGAAGATGGTATTTGGCGATCCGATCTATCCGCCGGCGGAGTCGGAGGCTTCGGAAGCTATGTATGAGAAACATACGGCGGAGGTGAAGGCGCGGATTGTGGAGATGTGGGAGAATCTGCGGGAATCGGGATCTGCGTCTTAGATCTATCTAGAAAAAACAGTCACAGTTTCCCATGTCTCGCAAAAACGGCGAGACATGGGGCATGCCATTCTGAAGATTTGATGCGACTAGGCTTTGGCACCCGCGGCTTGGCCGCCGAAGGCCTGGGTGAATCCGTTGAGCACCAGTGAGTCGTAGCGATCGCGGGCGTGGGTGAGGACTTCCTGTCCGGCTTGCGAGGGAGACATCTTGGTACCGCGCTGGCCGCTGGTCAGGGCTTCGTACTCCTCGGCGAGCGAGAGAATCTGGACTTCGAAGGACTCTTCGTCGGCCTTGCCGCCCTTCTGCCGCAGTTGGCGTTCGGCTAAGAAAATTGGAATAGCACGGCGCAACGAGCCTCCGAGCGAACTGCTCGATGGTGCTTTGTCGCGCTTGGGCATTCCGGGCTGAAGATCGACCTGCGTCGCCATCGCCGCCTTGTTGAGCACCTCCAGAGTGACGCCCATTTCTTTCATGTTGAACAGCAAGGCTGCGAGACGGATGTCTTCGACGGTGCCGGCATCGAGTCCGACCGACTCGGCAATCTTGGTGGCGCACATCGAGGTGCGATAGGCGTGCGAGTCGCTATGTTTCTGGTTGGCCAGGAAGTTCTGCAGGATGACGAGCATGCCGTCGTAGCTGTCCTGCATTTCGCCGAGCGTCTTCTGGTTGCGCTCGTAGAGTGTGCCGGTAGCGTAGCCGGCGATCATCAAGGTTCCGCCCCAAACGATCAGGTCGAACCAGTGGGCGTCAAAAGGCAGATCGACGCGGCGGTTGAACATGCCGGGATTTGTATATGCCAGCAGGACGACCAAGACCACGCTGGCGATAGCGGTGAGCGTGGCGTGGCGGCGGCCCAGGTGATACGCCGAGTAGAGGGTGGGCAGAAAATAAAAGACCAGCGCCATCTTCTGCGATGCCACCAGAAAGTTCAGCATCGCTGCGATCAGCACCATGGCCAACAGCAGCAAAAGTTCCGGATTGATCTTGCGCACAGCGCCCCCCAGGGACAGGGTGATCGCAGCCGGAGTCAACGGCGGACTCCGCGTTTCACGAACGTTCCCGTTCCTATGATTTTCCGGCGCGGAGCGGATCGCCCCAAGTAACGGAGGTAATCCGCCCAACGTGCCTATTTGGCGCGGGGATGCGTTTGATCATAGACCTGGAGCACGTGCTTGATGGTGAGCTGCGTGTACCGCTGGGTGGTAGCGAGGCGCTCGTGGCCGAGGAGTTCCTGAATGGCGCGGAGATCGGCGCCTTCTTCAAGCAGGTGTGTGCCGAAAGCGTGGCGCAGCGTGTGCGGGTGAACGTCGGGCGAGAGGCCTTTGGCGACGGCGATCTTCTTGATGATGCGGCCGACGCTGCGGGTGGTGAGGCGTCCGCCGCGCTGGTTGATGAGGAGGGCGTTCGGGTTCTTGCGCGACTCGGACAGAATCTGATGGCGCACAGGAAGGTAGGCTCTGAGTGCGATTTGAGCCGCTTCTCCGAAAGGCACGTAGCGTTCTTTCTTGCCTTTACCGCGGATCAGGATGGCTTCGGCGCTAAGGCGGATGTCGTCGAGGTTGATGCCGATGAGTTCGGAGTTGCGAATGCCGCATCCGTAGAGGAGTTCGAGCATGAGGCGGTCGCGCTCGGGAAAGGCGGCGACTTCGGGCATGGCGCCATCGAGCACGGAGTTGACTTCTTCGATGGTCGGAACGCGCGGGAGTTTCTTCGGGAGCTTAGGAGTGGCGACGAGTTTGGCGGGATTCTGTTCGACGCCGCCTTCCTGCGCCAGCCAGCGGTAAAGTGAGCGCACGGCAGCCAGCGAACGGGCGACGGAGGTTTTGCTCAATCCTTTTTCATAGAGGTGGGAGAGGAATCCGCGGATGGCGATGTGGTCGATCTGCTTCCAGCCGCGCGAACCGGCGTAGGCGGCGAAATTGGCGAGATCGCCGGTATAGGCTTTGATGGTGTGCGGGGAAGAGTTCTTCTCGCGAAGGTGGCGGAGGAAGTCGGCGACAGCGGATTCGACGATGGTCCGACTCCCCGCAGGCTCTTGATTCGTTAGCTTGGCAGCGTGTGCCTTGCTCCGTGTCGCGGTGCTCCCGTAGTGATTCATTTCGCCTTCGCCCTCGGGTGATGCTTCTGGTAGACGGTTCGCAAGCGGTCGAGGGCCATGTGCGTATAGACCTGCGTGGTGGAAATGTCGGCGTGGCCGAGGATGGTTTGCACGGTGCGCAGGTCGGCGCCGTTTTCGACCATGTGCGTGGCGCAGGAGTGGCGTAGCATGTGCGGCGACGCTTTGCGTCCCGAGGCTGCCGAGGCCGCACGGACCATCTGCCAGATTCTCTGCCGCGTGAGGCGGCGTCCGCCGCGGGCGATGAACAGCAGAGGAGAATTACCGGTGGGGCGGTGTTTCAGCTTCATCAACGCAGGGCGGGCGTCGCGCAGATATTCCGTCAGCGCCTGCTGCGCGGCCTTGCCTAACGGCACAACGCGTTCCTTGTCGCCTTTGCCGCGGACCAGCATGTATCCGGCCTCGAGCTTCAGATCTTCGAGTTTGGCGTTGACCATCTCGGAAACACGCAGGGCGCCAGCGTAGAAGACTTCCAGCATGGCGTGATCACGGACGGCGAGAGCGGAGGCGTTTGTGGTTCCCATGTCTCGCAACGGCGGCGAGACATGGGGCATCCCAGGTGCTGCAATTCTATGGAGCGGCGCGGCAAGTGTAGCCTCCATCTCGTCGCGGGCGAGAGCCTTGGGCAGGACTTTCCATTGCTTCGGAGATTCGATATTCAGCGTGGGATCGCCTTCCAGTTTGTGATCGAGCAACAGATACCGATAGAGATGACGCAGGGCGGAGAGCTTGCGGCCGACGCTGCGTCCGTCGACTTGATTCGAAAAAAGCTGCTGCAGGAATTCGCGGACATCGCTGCGGCGGGCCGTGAGCAGAGTGCGCTTGTGGGGTTCGAGGAATCCGGCGAACTGGCCGATGTCGGTCGTGTAGGCCCGGATGGAAAGTGGCGCGAGGCCTTTCTCGATGCGGAGGTAGTCGAGGAAGGAAGAGAGGACGCGCAGGTTGGGATCGCGTTCCACGGAGAATTTAGTATGCGCGTTATCGGACGCGGAGAGAAGTGTTGAGCGGGATGCGGACGACACCTCGGGGGCTAAGGCCCACGTATGTTTGGGAGCATGGATCGCAGCGCTGAAGCGCTGCGCCACCCAAAACCTATGTTTACCAGCCAGGCTTTGGAGTGCAGTTCAACAAAGTCCACTCGGGCGAATGCGAGAAGAATGTTTTTACGCCGTAAGCCGATCCCCAGTAGAGGTTGTGCGGCGGGTCATCGCCATTGCCGAGAATCGGCGGTACGGGAACGATGCCCTGGTGCTGATTGTCGGCCAGCGCTACGAAGACGTGGACGGTGCGCAAATCCGGAGCCTGAGACCACGCGATCGCGTTCAAGAGCATCAGGATCGCGAGTCGGCGCATCACTTCCCTCCCCCGACTTCCTTCAGCAACTCGACTGCGTAAAGCGCACCTTCAGGAGTTTCCTCGTGCTTGAAGTAGGCGTAGACGTCGCGGTCGGCAGCCATGTGTTGCCGGATGCGGTCGATCATGGATTTGCGCTCGTCGCCGGTGTAGCTGGGCTTGCGGAAACGGTAATACACGAGAGGAGCAGTGGCGACGTCGGGAGTGGTCAGGGTTTCGGTTTCGGCGACGCAGAGCGCGGCGTTGCCGCTTTTGAGCAAATCGTACGTTTCGTCTGTGAACCACGACTCGTGACGGAACTCGAACGCCGCCGGAACCGTGCGCGGGAGGATGGCGAGGAAATCTTTCAGGAGCGCGGCGTCCGCTTTCAGATTCGGAGGAAGTTGGAAAAGAACCGGGCCGAGCTTCTTTGCTGCGGCTAGCGGCTCGATTGTGGCGAGGAAGCGTGGAACGAAATCTTCTGTGCCTTTGAGGCGCTTGATATGCGTGATGACCTGGTGGGCTTTGACGCCGAGGCGGAAGTGGGCGGGCGTTTCGTTGATCCAGTTCTGGATGGTGGTTTCCTTCACCAGCTGGCGAAAGGTGAAGTTCACTTCGACGGTGTTGAGTTGCGTGGCGTAGTGGGACAGAAACTTCTTTTGCGCCAGCTTCTGCGGGTAGAAATCGGGCTTCCAGGTTGAGTATGCCCATCCGGAAGTACCAGTGAAGAACTGCGCCATGGTTTGCCGCCCTACTTTCGTCTCGTGCGTTTTGAGCTGCGAGCTTTCGGCTCCTCGGCCTGGGCTGCAATTGTGACGGTCTCCGGCTTTGGTTCTGCCGCCGTCTTTCTCACATCTGGCAACTGCTGCTTCAGTTCGAGCAGCGGGGCGAAGAGGTCGCCCATCTTCTGAAAGCGCGCCACTACTTGCGACGATTCGAAGACGAGCAGGCTTGCGTCTTTCTTTTTCAGAGCACGTTCGACTTCGTCCCAGGTTACGGGCGTTGAGACGGTCGGGCGCTCGCGGGCGCGCAGCGAATAGACGCCGATGGTCGTCTTGTGCTCGTCGTTCTGGCTCCAGTCCACAAAAACTTTTCCGGTGCGCACCTGTTTGCTCATTTCCGACACCACCAGGTCGGGATGCTCGTGCTCCAGCAACTGGGCCAGCGCGTGGGCGAAGAGCTTGGTGGAATCGTAGGTCACGGGCGTGTTGAGCGGAATATAAATCTGCAGGCCCTTGGAACCGGAGGTCTTGGGAAAACTCTCAAGGCCAAAATGCTGGAAGATTTCCCGCAGCCATACGCCGACCTGACAACATTGAACGATATTCGCTGGTGGGCCGGGATCGAGATCGAAGACCATTTCTGTGGGGCGAGTCACGTCTTCGGCGAGGGCGAGAGAGGGATGGAGTTCGAGCGCGGCCAGGTTCGCGAGCCACACCAGCGTGGGCAGGTCGTCGGCCAGAATATAGTGAATGGTGCGGCGGTTGCGTCCGCTCCAGATGGGCGCGGTCTTGACCCAATCCGGTTTGTGCATGGGCGCGTTCTTTTCAAAGAACGGCTCGCCTTCGACTCCGTCGGGATAGCGCTTGCGAGTGAGCGGGCGGCCGGAGAGATGGGGAATGATCGCCGGCGCGATGCGGACGTAGTAGTCGATGACATCTTTCTTGGTGAATCCAGCGACCGGATAGAGAACCTTCTCCAGATTGGAGAGCTTGAGATAACGGCCCTGGATTTCGACGGCAGAATCGGTCAAAAGGGAACCCCGGCAGACATTGTGCATCAAGAGGAGCGTCGGCGTCTGCGCGAACATCTTGCAGAGAGATCCTGATTCCCGGGAGAATCCATAGGCCGCGAACGGTATCGCGTTCACCTTGCCTTCTATGGAATCCGGCGCTATTGTTTTGAGACTCACTGGGGTGGTCGGCAGAAAATCCTTAACAAAACATGCGGGTAGGGCTTACCCGAGTATGCAAGGAGCGGCTATGAGCAAGGTGCGGGTTCTGGTGGGAACGAAGAAGGGTGGGTTCATCCTTACGTCGGATGGCAAGCGCGATCAGTGGGAGATCAGCGGGCCGCATTTCACCGGTTGGGAGATCTACCACATGAAAGGCTCGCCCGTGGACCCGAACCGCATTTACGCGTCGCAAACCAGCGGATGGTTCGGCCAAGTGATTCAGCGCTCCGACGACGGCGGGAAAACGTGGCACCAGCCGGGGACGCCTCCGGGAGAATCCGCAACCGGGCCGGGCGGAATGCCCAAGGGAGAGAGCAACAAGTTCGTGTACGACACGTCGGCGGAGACAGGAAAGCCGCTCACGACGCATCAGTTTTACGACGGCACGCAGCATCCGTGGGAGTTCAAGCGGGTGTGGCATCTGGAGCCTTCACTCAAAGATGCGGAAACGGTATATGCGGGGATCGAGGACGCCGCGCTGTTCCGCTCCACCGATGGCGGCAAGAATTGGAAGGAACTCTCGGGCTTGCGCGGGCATGGAACCGGTCCGAAGTGGCAGCCGGGCGCGGGGGGCATGTGCCTGCACTCGGTGATTCTCGACCCGAGCGATCCGAAGCGGATCTACATTGCGATTTCGGCAGCGGGCGCGTTCCGCACCGACGACGGCGGCGCGACGTGGAAGCCAATCAATAAGGGGCTGTATTCCAAGTACATTCCGGACCCGAACGCAGAGGTGGGGCACTGCGTGCACCACATCGCGATGAACGGTGCGCGTCCGAATGTGCTTTTCATGCAGAAGCACTGGGACGTGATGCGATCGAACGATGCGGGCGATTCGTGGCAGGAGATCAGCGGCAACCTGCCGACGGATTTTGGATTCGTCATCGATGTGCACGCGCACGAACCGGAGACAGTGTACGTCATCCCCATCAAGAGTGATGGCGAACATTTTGTGCATGAAGGCAAACTGCGCGTGTATCGCAGCAAGACCGGCGGCAACGAGTGGGAACCTCTTACCAAGGGACTGCCGCAAGAGCACTGCTACGTCAATGTGCTGCGCGACGCCATGGCGGTGGATTCACTGGACCAGTGCGGGATCTATTTCGGCACAACGGGTGGGCAAGTCTACTGTTCTTCGAACGCCGGCGATTCGTGGGCGCCGATCGCGCTGAATTTGCCGGCGGTGTTGTCGGTGGAAGTGCAGACGCTGGGGTAGGGAGACTGATTCATGCAGAAGATCACCACTTTCTTGTGGTTCAACGATCAGGCTGAAGAGGCGATGAATCATTACATTACGATCTTTGGCGACGGCAAGGTCGTCCACGTGAATCGTGCGGCTGGGAGGGTTGTGGCCGGGACGTTCGAATTGTTTGGGCAGAGGTTCATCGCGCTGAACGGCGGACCGATGTACAAGTTCACGGAGGCGATCTCATTGTTCGTCGATTGCGAGACGCAGGAAGAAGTGGATCGGCTTTGGACGAAGCTTTCGGAAGGCGGCGAGCCGGGGCGTTGCGGCTGGCTCAAGGACAAGTACGGCGTGTCGTGGCAGATTATCCCGCGGGCGCTGATGCAACTGATGGGTGATCCTGATCCCAAGAAATCGGGCGCTGTGGTGCAGGCCATGATGAAGATGAACAAGATCGAGATCGCAGAGCTGCAGCGGGCGTACGAAGCTGCGTGATGCTGTCGGTGGAAGTGCTGAACTGGGGTAAGATCGCCTGGGAGAAACCATGAAACATCGCGTGGGTTCAGTCGTCGTCTTACTGCTGTTGATGGGCTTTTCGGCGGCACAGGAGAAACCAGCAACCAGCCCGAAATCGGCCGCGTCTCCGATTGAAGCCAAGGTCCGCAAGCTCTGGGCAGCCTATCAGAAGAAAGATAAGGCGACGCTCTCGTCCTTGCTGGACGACGGTTTCCGCCAGTTCGAAGAAGGCCTCAGCGCCTTTGCCGACAAAAAGGCAGAAGTCAGCTCCGTCGATGAATTCGAACTCCTCAGCTACACGCTCAGCGATTTCACGGTGAAGTCCACCGGCCCGAACTCGGCCGTCGTCACGTACATCGCGCGGTATGAAGGCAAGTCGGGCGGGGAAACCTCGAAGGCGAAGAGCGTTTTCGGAGAAGTCTGGATTCGCACCGGCGGAGAATGGAAAGACCTGTACATGCAAGAGACCTACGTGAAGTAAGGGGCTACTGATGCCAGTCGTTCGCGTTGAGATCCCACAGCACCTGCGCACGCTGGCCCACGTGGGGCACGAGATTCAACTTCGGGTGGAGGCACCCGTGACGCAGCGCTCGGTGCTCGACGCGCTGGAAGACGCCTACCCGATGCTGAAAGGTGCGATCCGCGATCACGTGACCAAGCAGCGGCGCGCTTTCTTGCGCTTCTTCGCGTGCCAGGAAGATTGGACCCTAGAATCGCCGGACGCGCCCCTGCCCGAAGAAGTGGTGAACGGGAAAGAACCATTCCTGGTGATCGGGGCCATTGCCGGGGGATAGTTCGCGAGAGTTGCGCTTCGCCCGACGGACCGCCGGGGGCGGTTGTGTCCACATCTCGATCCTTCCTCCGGTTTGACAACTTCCCTGTCTGCCACGTACTTTCAGACTTCTGCCCTGCTTGTCCGTCCAAGACAGTGTCCAGATCGGCCTTCCGCGTCAGCACACATCGGGCCGCGGACGCCCTGCCCAGGACGGTTGGATCGTTGGAGGTTTGATGAAGCACTGCGCGCGCAGCATCCTGACTCGCACCACCCTTGTTGTTTTCTTTCTTCCTCTCTTCGCCGTTGCCCAGAACGTCGATTCCTTCGCCAAGCGCATCACCGTCAAGAAGCTGGCGAACGGGTTGACCATCATTCTGTGCGAGCGCCCGGAGGCTCCAGTCTTTGCTTTTGACACGCTGGTGGACGCCGGGTCGGTGCAGGATCCCATTGGTCAGACGGGCATGGCTCACATGTTCGAGCACATGGCGTTCAAGGGCACCGACAAGATCGGGACCACCGATTACGCAGGCGAGAAAGTCGCGCTGGCGAAGGTGGAGACGGCATACGCGGCGTACATAAGAGAGCGAGACAAGGCGGTGGGGCGCGATGAGGCGAAGCTCAGACAGCTCGACAAGGCGTGGAAGGAGGCCATCGACGCAGCGAACAAATACGTCAAGCCGAACGAGTTTGCCAAGATCATCGAGCGGAACGGCGGCGAGGATGTGAACGCGAACACCAATCTTGACGAGACCGCGTATCACTATTCGCTGCCCGCGAACCGGCTGGAACTGTGGGCCTATCTGGAATCGGAACGCTTCCTGCATCCGGTGCTGCGCGAGTTTTACAAAGAGCGCGACGTCGTGATTGAAGAACGCCGCATGCGAACGGACAGCAATCCGATTGGGCGGCTGATCGAACAGTTCACGGCAGCGGCGTTCGAAGCGCATCCGTATCATCGTCCGACCGTGGGCTGGATGTCGGACCTGAATTCTTTTTCCGCCTCCGACGCGCAAAAGTTTTTCGACAAGTACTATGTTCCCGCGAATATGGTCGTAGCGGTGTCGGGAGCGGTGGATCCGGCCAAGGCCATGCCGATCCTCGAGAAGTATTTCAGCCGCCTGCCTGCGCGGCCGGTGCCCGATGAGAGCACGACGACCGAGCCTCCACAGAACTCCGAACGCAAAGTTGTATTGAAAGATCGCTCGCAGCCACTCTACCTGGAGGGTTATCACCGGCCGGATTACCGCAGCAAAGACGACGCGGTGTTTGACGCCATCACCGACCTGATGTCGGAAGGGCGCACGTCGCGCCTGTATCGGGCTCTGGTGCGGGACAAGAAGATTGCGTCGTTCTCCGCCGGATTCAGCGGGCTGCCCGGCAGCAAGTATCCGCACCTGTTCGCCTTCTATGCGTTTCCGTTGCCTGGCCACAGCACACAGGAAGTCGCCGATGCCATCCATGCAGAGATTGACCGGCTGAAAAAAGAAGATATCTCCGACGATGAGTTGAAGATGATCAAGACGCGGACCAAGGCGAATCTGATTCGCGGTCTGGCCGACAACGAAGGGCTGGCCGCGCAACTGGCGACTTACCAGACCCGTTATGGCGATTGGCGAGAACTGTTCCGCTCGGTCGACCTCATCGACCAGGTGACGAAGGCCGATATCCGGCGGGTGGCGAACGCGACCTTCGTCGACACCAATCGCACCATCGGCGTGATCGAGACAAACACGGAGGGCGGTCCGCCGGGTGGGGATCATCCCGACTCGTCGGACAAAGGTGCAAGCGAGGCCAGCAGCCAGGGAGGTGCGCGATGAACTCCCGAAAACTCTTCTTCATCCTTCTTCTGGCTGTAACCGTAGCGGCTCCTTACTCGCAGGCGCAAAAGAAATCGCCCGCCAAGAAGAGCGAGCAGATCACCAATTGGAAACAGATTCCCATCCCTCCGCTACCGGCTTTCAAGCCGCAGCAGCCCAAGCGCATTCAACTGTCCAATGGCATGGTGATCTTCCTGCAGGAAGATCACGAGTTGCCGATGATCGACGGCACGGCGCGCATTCGCGGCGGATCGGTGAACGAACCCGCGGGCAAGACCGGCCTGATCGACATCTACAGCGATGTGTGGCGCACGGGCGGAACGAAGTCGAAAACCGGCGACGAACTGGATGACTACCTGGAAGTGCGCGCGGCGAAGGTCGAGACGGGCGGCAGCCGCGATTCGACGAGCATCAGTTTCTCCTGCCTGAAGGGCGACCTGGATGACGTGTTCAAGGTCTTCCTGGACGTGCTGCAAAATCCGGAATTCCGCGCGGAGAAAATCGACATCGCGCAGAAGCAAGAGGCGGACGGCATCTCGCGCCGTAACGATCAGGTCGACGAGATCGCCGGGCGCGAATCGGCGAAGCTCGCGTATGGCGCGGACAATCCCTACGCGCGCGTTCCTGAGTATGCAACGGTGGCGGCGGTCACGCGGCAGGATCTGATCGACTGGCACGAGAAGTACGTGCATCCCAACAACATCATTGTGGGCATCAACGGCGACTTCGATTCCGCCGCCATGGAGGCGCGGCTGCGCGCGGCATTCGATGCAGGGGCAAAAGGTCCGGCGACTCCGCGCGATACTTTGCGCTACTCGCCTGCCGATCCCGGCTACTACCTGATCCCAAAAGACGACGTGAACCAGAGCACCATCGAGATGGTCACGCTCGGCACCACGCGCGACAATCCCGACTACTACGCCATCAACGTATTCAACACGGCGTTCGGCGGCGGATTTTCGTCGCGCCTGCTCAACGACATTCGCACCAAGCGGGGCCTGGCGTATCACGTGGGCGGCGGCGTAGGTACCAACTTTGGGCATCCCGGCGTGCTGCGCATTGCCATGGGCACGAAGAGCCAGAGCACGATCGAAGCCATCAAGGCTGTCGGAGAAGACATCGACAACCTGGCGAAGCAGCCGATTACCGAGGAGGAAGTGCAGCGCGCGAAGGATGAGATCCTCAACGCTTTCATCTTCCGCCTCGACTCGCCCGACAAGATTTTGGGCGAACGTATGACGTACGAGTACTACGGGTATCCGGCGGACTGGCTGGATCGCTACCAGGCGGAGATCAAGAGAGTCACGGCGGCGGATGTAAATCGCGTGGCCACGAAATACATGCATCGCGACAAGCTGGCGGTGCTGGTCGTGGGCAACACGAAGGAATTTGACAAGCCGCTCTCGTCGCTCGGCGCGGTGAAGGAAATCGACATCACGATTCCGCCCCCAGCCGCGGCAAAAGATGCGAATGCACCCGCTGGTTCGAATCCGGAGGGTAAGGCGCTGGTGGCGAAAGTGGCCGAAGCGATGGGCGGGCTGGCGAAACTGCAAGCGGTAAAAGCGATGCATGTGAGCATCGCCGAGAGCGAGCCGGGAGGTCCGCCGACGCAGGTGGACGCAACCCTCGCCTTCCCCGACAGTATGCATGTCGATGTGCAGACGCCGCAGGGCATGCTGACCATTGTGGCGTCGCCGAAGGAAAGTTTCATGAGCATGGCGGGCATGGGCACGCACGGCATGCCTCCGGCGCAGAAGGACGAGATGATGGCGCAGTTGCATCATGATCCGGTCTACATCGCGCAACATGCCGACGATCCGGCGTTTTCGTTCTCGGCGGCAGGCAGCGAGAAGATCGGCGACGTGGACGCGGCGATCGTGGATATTGGCGGCGCGATTCCGTGGATTCGCTGGTACGTGGATCCCGCGAACGGCCACCTCCTGCGCGAGAAGTACAAGGCTATGGGACAGGCTGGGCCGTTCGAGGGTGAGACCGATCTTTCCGACTGGCGCACCGCCGACGGGCTGACGCTTCCCTACATCCACAAGAACAAGCAGGATGGCAAAGACTCCAGCGTGGCGGAGTACAAAAAGGTGGAGATCAATCCGGCGGTGGATCCGAAGTTGTTTGAGAAGCCGGTGGAGAAAGCGCCATCGAATTAGCGCCGAGAGTGGCGTACGACCTCACCCAGCCGTGAGGAGGATCCTCGAAGTCCTATGTCTCGCAGGAACGGCGAGACATGGGGCATCCGAGTTTCTTGGTTCTTAGCGCGAGTGCGCGACTGCCGTGCCCTCGGGCTTGCGCACTTTCGCCAGTTCCACCGCGGTTTGGGCGATGTGCTCGGCGCTGACGCTGAATTCCTTGATCAGCTCCCAGGGCGCACCGGACTCGCCGAAACGGTCATGGACTCCCACCGCGCCCGTGATCACGGGCACGCCGTAGAGAGAGGTCGCGCCGGTCAGGATTCCGCTTACCCGCCAGGCCAGCGCACCCACTTGATGTTCCTCAGCCGTGATGATGATTCCGGTTTCTTTGGCCGCGCGAATCAGGGCTTGTTCATCGATTGGTTTGAGAGTGTGCATGTTGAGCACGCGGGTCTCCCAACCGAACTCTTGATGCAGGATGTAGGCAGCACGCATGGCCTCGGGCACCATGGGACCGCAGGCGATGATGGTCAGGTCTTCCGATTCGTTGGCGTAATCGGACGCCAGCTTGGTCTCGAAGGCATCGGCGAAGTCGGCGGCGGTGTGGCGCAAGCGGATGACGTTCGCTTTCCCGAACACAAATGGAGTTTCTTCATTCGTGACGACCGGCGTGGCTTCGCGGGCAAAGCGCAGATACTTCGGCCCGTGATGCTGCAACAGCATGTAGCTGGTTGCCTTGCGAGTCTCGATCGAGTCGCAAGGCACGACCACCGACATGTTGGGCAATCCGCACATGGCAAAAAGATCTTCCAGCGCCTGGTGCGTGGCGCCGTCTGGACCCACAGAAACTCCGCCGTGCGCGCCGGCGATCATCACGTTGAAATTGCCGTAGCAGATCGAGGTGCGAATCTGGTCCAGATTGCGCGCGGCGGCGAACGTCGCGTAGGTCCCGAATACTGGGATCTTGCCTTCCTTCGCCAGCCCAGCAGCTGCGGCGGTCGCCGATTGCTCGGCGATGCCCATACTGATCCAGCGTCGCTTCCGCTCGGGCTTGCCGGCGTAGAACTCGCTGATGGTGATGGATCCGGAAATGTCGAGCCCGAGGCAGACGATGCGCTCGTCGTCGCCATGCTGGGCCAGCGCCTTGCCGAATCCGGCGCGCGTGGGCTGCATTTTCGCGTTCATTACCAGCGAGCCGTTCCACCAGTAATCCCGGCTGAAGCGCGGTTGCCGTTCGTTGAGTTCGAGCGTGACGCGCGTCTGATACTTCTCGGCGTACTCCAGCAGGCTCGCGTAAGGCACGCGCTCTGCCAGTCCTAACTCGCCGAGGCCTCGAATCATCTCTTCATGGTTGGGAACTTTGCCGTGCCAGCCGGCAACGTTCTCCATGAAGCTGACGCCTTTGCCCTTCACCGTATCCGCCACGATCACGAGCGGACGGCCCGTGCCGGCCTGACTCCGCGACAGCGCTTCGACCACTTGCTTCATATCGTGACCGTCGATGCGGACCACCTCCCAGCCGAAGCTGCGGTATTTCTCTTCGATGGGATCGATATTCATCACTTCGGAAACCGGGCCATCGATCTGTAGGCGGTTGCAGTCGACAATGGCGACCAGGTTCTCGAGCTTGTAGTGCGCGGCCTCCATGGCCGCTTCCCAGACTTGCCCTTCCTGCTGCTCGCCATCGCCCATGATGCAGAAGGTCCGGAAGTTCTTGTTGTCGAGGCGACCGGCCAGCGCCACGCCCACGGCAATGCTCAAACCCTGCCCCAGAGAACCGGTGGAGACTTCCACTCCGGGCAGTTTCAGCCAGTGTGGGTGTCCCTGAAACGCCGAACCCAGTTTGCGCAGCAGCACCACATCCTGCGGTTTGCAGAAGCCGGCAAACGCCAAGCCGAGATAGAGGCTGGGCGCCTTGTGGCCTCCAGACCAGATGATGCGGTCGCGATGGGCCCAGCCCGGATTCTGCGGATCGTGATTGGCCACTTTTAGATACAGGGCAGCGGTGATGTCCATGACCGAAAGCGTGCCGCCCGCGTGGCCGGATCCCGCGGCGCAAAGCGCGACCAGGTTGTAACCACGCATCATCTTGGCGGCGTCGATGAGTTCGTCGATGGAGTAGTCGCGAATCAGTTTTCCGCTGGCAGAGTCGAGCAGAGGCATAACGTCCTCCGTGGGCAAGAGGTAGTTGCAGGCTGCATCGGGGGCAGACAGGCCAAGATCGCGCGCAGCGGCTGCACGCAGTCATCATGGTCCGGCAGCGAGGTGGGAATCGGTGACCCGCCTTCCATGGGCTTGTGATTGGAGTCACACAGCAATTCCCGCCGCGCATGGATCAGTCCCCCGGCGCGACCCCGGTCAGTTTGTGTCGTACACTGCCACGAGCACCGGTATCTCTCTTATCGAATGAATCACAACGGATTCAACGCCAAAGCAAGCGAGTTGTATAACATCCGGACGCGCGCTCAAGGCCCCGCGGGAGTGCTGCCGATCACGGAACGAATGTTGCGCGAGAGGCCCTCGGGAGATCTCTTCGGATTGAGTCAAAACGCCGGGATGGGATGGGATCCGGCATCGCTGAGCGGGAGCGAATACCTGATCCTCTCCACTCACGGAGGCGTGCGAAAACCGGACGGCACGCCCATCGCGCTTGGCTATCACACCGGTCACTGGGAAGTGGGCCTGCTGGTGGAGGCAGCCGCGGAGGAATTCAAACTGGCGGGCGCCGTTCCGTTTGCCGGAGCGTGCACCGATCCCTGCGACGGGCGCTCCCAGGGAACGACCGCCATGTTCGACAGTCTTCCCTATCGCAACGATGCGGCGACCGTATTCAAACGTCTGATTCGTTCCTTGCCGACCCGGCGCGGTGTGATGGGGGTTGCGACCTGCGACAAGGGCTTGCCCGCCATGATGATGGCGCTGGCCGCGATGCAGGACCTGCCCTGCATCCTGGTGCCGGGCGGTGTGACCCTGCTGCCGGAAGAAGGAGAAGATGCAGGCCGAATTCAGTCGATTGGCGCGCGTTACTCGCACGGACTGATCTCCGTCGAGCAGGCGGCCGAGATGGGCTGCCGGGCGTGCGCATCGCCGGGAGGAGGCTGCCAATTTCTGGGAACCGCCGCGACTTCGCAGGTTATCGGCGAAGCTCTGGGTATGTCCCTCGGACATTCTGCGTTAGCTCCGTCCGGACATGCGATCTGGCTCGACATGGCGCGACGATCCGCCCGCGCTCTGGTGGAACTGGAACGGCGCCAACTCACCATGCGTGACATCCTTACCGGCGCCGCCATCACCAACGCCATGCTGGTGCACGCCACCTTCGGAGGATCGACCAATCTCGTCATCCATCTTCCCGCGATCGCACACGCGGCCGGATTGCCGCGCCCGAATGCGCAGGACTGGGCGGCCGTCAACCGGCAAGTGCCCCGCCTGGTGGATGCTCTCCCGAACGGCCCGCGAAATCATCCGACGGTGCAGGTTTTCATGGCGGGCGGGGTTCCCGAGGTCATGCTCCATCTGCGGGATTTGGGACTCCTCAACGGCAACGCGCGCACCGTAGCAGGTTCCACGCTCGACGAACAACTGGATGAATGGAAGGACTCAGAGCGCCGCCGTCAACTGAGGAGACGATTGCAGGAGCACGAGGGAGTCAGCCCCGACGATGTCATCATGTCCGCTGCGCAGGCAAAGGCTCGAGGTCTCAAGTCGACGGTGTGCTTTCCGCATGGGAACCTGGCCCCCGAAGGTTCGATCATCAAATCGACGGCCATCGATCCATCCATGATTGATACGGACGGAGTTTTCCGCCGCACCGGAAGTGCCAGAGTCTTTCTCACCGAACCGGATGCCATGCGAGCTCTGAAGGAAGGACAAATTGAAGCCGGACAGATTCTGGTGCTCATCTGTCGCGGGCCGTCCGGAGCTGGAATGGAAGAAACCTACCAGCTGACCTCCGCGCTGAAATACCTTCCGTTCGGGAAAGAGGTCGTCCTGCTGACCGACGCCCGCTTCAGCGGCGTTTCGACCGGTGCGTGCATCGGGCACATCTCGCCCGAAGCGCTGGCCGGAGGACCGATTGGAAAATTACGCGACGGCGACTTGATCGAGGTCATCGTCGACCAGATTTCGCTGCAAGGATCCATCAATTTCGTTGGAGAGGCCGGCGTGCGAGTCTCGGCGGAAGAGGCGGAGCGCATTCTCTCGACTCGCCCATTGCGGGCGGATCTCGCTCCGGACCAGGCTTTGCCCCCCGAAACGCGCCTCTGGGCCGCTCTGCAACAGGTCAGCGGAGGAAGTTGGGGAGGCTGCGTTTTCGATGTAGAAGAGATTCTCCGTGTTCTCAACCAGGGACGGGAGACCGAAAGGCAGGCTCGCCAACTTCCCTAGGCACGGAGCCCACAGACCAAGAGCCCGCCGGCCTTCCCTCATCGATACGTCATTCGCTCAATCGCTTCCGGGTATCGTGCACCTTGCACTGAAATCCTTGAAGTCGCAGCGTCGATCTCGCGAAGGTCATCCGGCGTAAGCGTCAGAGCGGCTGCACCAATGTTTTCCTCGATACGCTCCAGCTTGGTGGTTCCGGGGATGGGGACGATCCACGGCTTCTGCGCCAGCAGCCAAGCCAGGGCGATTTGGGCAGACGTGGCATTCTTCTTCGCCGCAAAGGCTGCGATCACATCCACCAAAGGCCGATTCGCTTTGCGAGCCTCGGGCGTAAAACGCGGGAAGCTGCCGCGGTTGTCCTCTTTGTCGAACTGCGTGTTTTCGGTGATCGTTCCGGCTAGAAATCCCTTGCCCAGCGGGCTGTAGGGAACCAGCCCAATCCCCAGTTCCTCAAGCGTGGGCAATATTTCTTCTTCCGGGCGCCTCCACCACAGCGAATACTCACTTTGCAGCGCGGTTACAGGGTGAATGGCGTGCGCCCGGCGGATGGTCTGCGCTCCAGCTTCCGACAAGCCGAAGTGTTTCACCTTGCCTTGCTGAATCAGGTCCTTCACCGCTCCGGCGACGTCTTCGATGGGCACGTCCGGGTCAACCCGGTGCTGATAGAGCAGATCGATCGTGTCGACCCGAAGCCTCTTCAGCGATCCCTCAACCATCTGCTTGATATATTCCGGGCGGCTATTCAGACCGACCGGATGCGGATTCTGATCGGACTCGAATTTGAACCCGAACTTCGTCGAGATCACCACCTGGTCGCGCACGGGAGCCAGCGCCTCGCCGACGAACTCTTCATTTACGAACGGGCCGTAAACTTGTGCGGTATCGAATAAAGTGATGCCGCATTCGACCGCGCCCCGCACCACGGCTATCATCTGCTGCTTGCTTCCAGCGACTGGACCGTGACCGGCGCTCATCCGCATGCAGCCCAATCCGATGGCCGACACTTCCAGGCTGCTTCTTCCAAGTCTGCGCTTTTGCATGGCCGATGAACTCCCGAAACAGCTATTGACTCCCGTGAGCACGCCAATGTCAAGCCCGGCATGAATCCGAAATTCGAAGATCGGCAAACCGCAAAGAGAAAGTCGGCACTCCGCACCGGCAGGGACCGCTTGACAGAGCACCTGTCTGGATTTATGGTAGGCGAACAAACGGCGAATCTATATGACTTCCCAGCCGCTGCTGCCCGTGCTTGATGAGAACCGTCTGGTTGGGATTGCCCGGCTGGCCTCGGAGGGCGAGAGCCTGCGCGAGGGGCACAATGTCGAGTATTTCACGTTGCCGGCGAAATCTCTGCTGAACCGCTGCGTGAGCCGGCGGAATCTGCCGTTTGACTGGTCGATCAATCCGTACCGCGGATGCGAATTTGCCTGCAAATACTGCTATGCCCGCTACACGCATGAGTTCATGGAAATGCGCGATGGGCTGGAGTTCGAGCAGAAGATTTACGTCAAGCAACACGCCGCCGGGCTGCTGCGTCATGAACTGCGGCGGGTAAAGCCGCAGGAGTCGATTGCCCTGGGGACGGCGACGGACCCTTATCAGCCTGCCGAGCGCCGGTACGAGGTGACGCGGTCGATTCTGGAAGAGTTTGCCGAGCATCGCGGATACGAACTGGGGATTGTGACCAAGTCCAATCTCGTGGTGCGCGATATCGATGTGCTGAAGAAAGTGGCGAAGCATAACCGGCTGTCGATTCACATTACGGTGACAACTTTGGATGTGGAGCTGGCGAGAATTCTTGAGCCGCGGGCGCCGCGTCCGGATCTGCGCATGGAAGCCGTGTGCGCTTTGAGCCAGGCCGGATTGCGCGTGGGCGTCAGTTGCTGTCCGGTGATTCCGGGAATCACGGATTCGCCCAAGAGTATTGAATCCGTGGTGCAGGCCGCCGCGCGGGCGGGAGGCGATTACGTTTTTGCCAATCCTCTGTTTTTGAAGCCGTGCTCGGCGGCGGTGTTCCTTCCTTTCCTGGAAACGCATTTTCCGCGGCTGGTGGAGAATTATCGCCAGCGGTATCAAGATCGTGCATTTCTACCTCCGGCGTATGCCAAGCGGCTGGGAGAGTTGATGCATCGCCTGCGGGAAAAGCATGGGATTGCGCGCAAGCGGCATCGCGATGGCGGTGAACCCACGACGAAGTGGCCGGTGAAGGAGTTGGGCGAGCAGATGGAGTTGTTCTCATACGGGCTCAGAGTTTCAAGGTGAGCAACGTGGGAAAGTTCGAGTTTCAACGCATGGGCCTTCCAGCGCCGGTTGCGTCCTCGAGGATCGGCTTTCTTTTATAATCGGCGTGACTGCCGATGGTTACTTCTCCTCCACCCGCCGGGCCGTTCAGCGCTCCTGTTCCATTTGGCGTGCGCCTGCGGCAATTCTGGCAGCGGGTGACGGAAGGCTTGGCCGTCAGCCAGCTATGGTCGCAATTTGAGGCCGAGGCACGAGCCAGCTACCGGCTTTATTCCAAAGACGTCGCCGCGAAAACCCCGGACGGGTTGACGCAGCGCGGCCGCCGCCTGCATGTCGTCAAAGAATTTTTCTGGGCGGTGCTGGAGAAGCTTTCTCCCGCGCGCCGCCTGCTGCTGCTCGTGGCCTTGATTCTGATCGTGATTCCGCAGGGAGCGGTCGACTACAACGGCGAGCACGGCAAAGTCGTCATCACCACGTTTGACTTTCACTTCTGGGGCGGGCTGTTGATGTTCGTCCTGCTGATGCTGGAGATCGCCGACCGCGTAGTGATGAAACGCGATCTGCAGATTGCGCGCGAGATCCAGACATGGCTTTTGCCGGGCGCTCCACCGCAGATCCCCGGTCTCGCTCTTGCCTACGCGACGCGTCCAGCGAACACGGTGGCGGGAGATTACTACGATGTGTTTCCGCGCCCTGGGCGCACGCGCGAGGAAGATCGCGTGGTCCTCGCCGTAGCCGACGTGGCCGGCAAAAGTATTCCTGCAGCCATGCTGATGGCCACGTTCCAGGCGAGTCTGAAAACGTTGTCGACGGCGCAGGTCGCGTTACCGGAGCTGGCGGCGAACATGAATCGTTATGCCTGCTCGAACAGCCAGGGTGGACTGCGCTTCACTACCGCATTTCTCGCTGAGTATGATCCTGAAGCGCGCACCCTTCATTACATCAACGCTGGCCACAATAATCCCATCCTGCGGCGGGCCAGTGGCGCGATCGAACGGCTCGACGTAGGTGGACTGCCTTTCGGCATCATCCCGGAAGCCACCTACCAGTCTGCGACCATCACCCTCGGACCGGGCGACTGGCTGATTATCTTTACCGACGGATTGGTGGAAGCGGTCAACGCGCGCGACGAAGAGTATGGGGAAGCCCGGGCCCTGACCGTGCTCGAAGGCGCGAAGTTAACCACCCCGGACGAAATGTTGCGGCGGATGATGTTCGATCTCGACACGTTCGTCGGCCCCACGCCGCAGCACGATGATGTGACTTGCATGCTGGTGAAGGCGGTATAGAACGCCGCCTGAGCCTTTTCCCTTGTCGGTCACCACAAAGGCGCCACCGCTTCCTCCTTGAACACCGGTCGCGGCCCGGGGATCGTAGGTCACGGTAATCAACCACGCAACGCGGTAAGGTTTTGTGAAGAATCGTACGGGTTCTGTTCGAAGTGAATCCGGAACGGCGTCGTCCCGAAAGCCTCGCGTTTTCACCACTGGGCCGAGCGATCTCGTCTATGACTCGGCCGGAAGATCCCTCACTCCGCAAGAAGAACCGCTCGGTTCGTGACAAGCCCGTCGAGAGGAAGCGGGCGCATCCGCGTCCCGTTCCAGGAAAGACGGCCAGGTTCCGGGGGTGACAAGATTTGTCAGCCCGCGCGACGCTTTTTGCTAGGTTTTGACAACTTGGACATGCCTGGGGAGTGCCCAAAAGTTTGCCCGCCCGCTGAAAATAAAGCCGGATGCACGGAGGTAAGCAGACACCAAGGTAACTCCCGGCTTTGGCGTGGCAAGTGCAAACATCAGACACGACTGCGTCATCCGTGACCAGATTCCAAAACGACACACATACGAGGGGACAAAAGAGATGCGTAAACAGAAGGGTTTCTCGCTGATCGAGCTGCTGATCGTGGTGGCCATCATCCTGATCATTGCAGCTATCGCCATTCCGAACTTGCTGCGCGCCCGCATCGCGGCCAACGAGTCGTCTGCCGCGGCTTCCGAGCGCACCATCGCTACCGCGATGATTTCGTTCGCCACTTCTTATCCGACGGTAGGCTACGCCGCCAGCTTGCCCGTTCTTGGGCCTGCCGACACTGGCTGCACCGCCGGCCCGGCATCCACCAACGCTTGCATCATTGACTTCACGCTGGCTTCGGGAACCAAGAGCGGCTACTCCTTCGCGGCCGCTGGCGCGGACCCGGTCAATAACGCCAACACAACGTATCTGACGACCGCGGTTCCGGCGACTCTGAACACCACGGGCGTCAAGGCGTTCTGCGCAGTGGAAGACAACGTCGTCCGTTTCATCACGCCTTCGGCCGGCGCGGCGGGCCGCGCGGTTTGCTTGGGCGCCACCTACTCGCCGATGGGTCAGTAATTCGGTTGAGTCAAAGCCGCAATACCGAGAGCAGCGGAGGCAACTCCGCTGCTCTTTGCTTTTTCGACATTCCCTTCCCTCCGCACACCCCGGAAAGATCCCGACAGAATCTGTCATCCCGCTGAAAGTTCCTGATATAGCGCACGCGTCCGCGGCAGATTCCAACCTATCCCGGCATTGACAGGAAAGCACTTCCCACCGATCCAGGGGCGAAGAACATCACCCAACCTTGGCCACAAAATTGCAACTTCGTTTAGAGCAAAGACGACGGTGGAGAGGAACTGGGGAGGAACCTATGAGAAGCACTGTCCGAAGAAACGGCGCCGCAGACGGGCAAGAAGGCTTTTCCCTGATCGAACTGTTGATCGTGGTCGCGATCATACTCGTCATCGCGGCCATCGCGATTCCCAATCTCCTGCGCGCCAGGATTGCGGCTAACGAGTCCTCGGCCGCGGCCGCCGTGCGAACGATTACTACCTCGCAGATCACCTATGCGGGCGCCTACCCGACGGTTGGCTATGCCCCTGCATTAGCCAATCTCGGACCCTCCGCCGGAGGAAACTGCAATTCGGCCACAGCTTGTTTGGTCGATGGGGTTCTGGCTGCAGGCGCAAAGAGCGGTTATGTTTTCACCTCTGCCGGTTTGAACCCGGTCAACAATATTCCGACTCAACTGTTGACCACGGCTGTACCGGCAACCCTGAATACCACGGGCGTAAAGGCCTTTTGCGCAGCCGAGGACGGTGTGGTTCGCTTCATCACGCCCTCCGCGGGCGTGCCCACGTACGCAACCTGTCTGGGTGCAACGTATACGCCGATGGGCAACTAGCTAGTGGCCTGTCTCACAACGTCGTCGCATAAAGGCACACTTGTCATCCTGAGCGAAGCGAAGGACCTATGGACTCGCCGGCGGCACCCGCAGCTTGCATAGGTCCTTCGCGTTGCTCAGGATGACAAAACAAGCTTCCTGCCCGTGACCCGCGGCCTTGAGGTTCCCTTCACCTCAGTGACGAACGTAATCTCCACCCAGCTTCCGATGCGCAGCCCGTTGTTATAATTTTCCTGTCGCCTTGACTCCCCGAGACCTCTGCAGCACTGTTCTGGCTTATGAACGCCATTGAAATCGCCGGTCTGGAAAAGACCTACATGGTTGGGTTCTGGCGGAAGCGCCCGAAACGCGCGCTGGAACCGCTCCATCTCACCGTGGAAGAGGGTGAGATTTTCGGATTTCTCGGTCCCAACGGAGCGGGCAAGACCACGACCCTGAAAATGCTGATGGGCCTGGTGTTCCCCACCGCCGGAACGGCGCGCATTCTGGGGCACGAATGGACCGATCCCGCCGTGAAGGCGCAGATCGGGTTCCTCCCGGAACAGCCTTACTTCTACGACTATCTGACCGCGCATGAACTGCTCGACTATTACGGCCAACTTTCCGGCGTTCCTGGAAAGAATCGCAAGCAGCGGATTGAGGAAGTTCTGGCCCGCGTCGGCCTGACGGATGTGAAAGGCGTGCAGCTGCGGAAGTTCTCGAAAGGCATGCTGCAACGCGCGGGCATCGCGCAGGCGATTCTGCACGATCCCAAGCTGGTGTTTTTCGATGAGCCGATGTCGGGACTCGACCCGCTGGGGCGGCGCGAAGTGCGCGACCTGATGGAGCAGCTCAAGCGCGAGGGCAAGACGGTATTCTTCTCCACCCACATTCTTTCCGACGCCGAGGCACTGTGTGACCGGGTCGCCATCATTCACAAGGGCGAACTGCGCGGCGTAGGCGCGGTGGAGGATCTGACGTCCGCCGTGCAGGGAAAAGTGGAAGTGGTTTGGCAAGGGACGAACGTGCCAGCGTCGATGAAGGCTTTGGGCGGGGAATGCCACGTCACCGGCGATACGGTGCGGGCGGTCGTCCCCGAGAGCCAGCAGGATGCGGCCATCGATGCCCTGCGGCGTGAACGGATCAAACTGATCGCGATTACCCCGCTGCGCACGTCGCTCGAAGCGTACTTCGTCGAGAAGTTGCAGCACACGAATCTGCGACACACCGGGACTTCGGCAGGAACCGCATCATGAATACGCGCATACTCTCCATCGCCGGCAACACCTTTCGCGAAGCAGTGCGCGATCGCGTGCTCTACAACCTGATCGCGTTTGCCCTGCTCCTGTCGGGCGCGGCCATTTTTGTCGGGCAGATTTCCATCGAGATCGAGCGGCTGGTCGTTATCAACCTTGGGCTGACGGCAGTGTCGTTGTTTGGCGTGGTCATTGCCATCTTCATCGGCATCGGCCTGGTCTCCAAGGAAATCGAAAAACGCACACTCTACACCGTGCTCTCGCGGCCGGTGCGGCGCTGGGAATTTATTGTCGGCAAGTTTCTCGGCCTGGCCGGGACGCTGGCGGTGAACACGTTCTTCATGGCGATCGGCGTGTTCGGCGCGCTGTTGTACGTATCGCACCGGTTCTCGGCTGCCGACGCTTCGATTTTTGTGGCCCTGTACTTTATCGTGCTCGAGTTTCTGATCACGTGCGCCCTGGCGCTGCTGTTCTCGTCATTCTCGACTCCTTTGCTGTCGGCAGTTTTTGCCTTCGCGCTGTTTGTGATCGGCAGCTTCGCCGACGATCTGCACGGCTTCGCCGGTCTGACGTATGGCTTCACGCGCTGGCTCGCGGTCGGCGCGGCCTACCTGGTACCGAACTTTTCGGCGCTGAATGTGATCAGCGCGGTCGCGCATCAGCATCCGCCGAGCCTGCAACTGGTGGTGCAGAACACGCTGTATGCGTTGTTCTATACGGCCATGGCGTTAAGCGGGGCGGTGTTGATTTTTGAACGCAGGAATTTGAAGTAGTGCCCAGTCCTAGTACCTAGTACCTCCCTTTCGATCTAGGTACTCGGTACTGAGTACTCGCTACTCGCACTCATGAACAGCCGCACACGCACGACTTGGATGGCCGCAACGACTCTGGTGGTCTCGATGATCGCCAGCGTTTTGCTGCTGCGCCACGTTGACCAGTTGCGCCCCAAGGCTGCCATCGACGACGTGCTTTACATCAGCTCTCCGCAAGCGGTGAAGCGGGCCAGTCTGGGCTTTAATGGACTGATGGCCTGCATTTACTGGACGCGCACGGTGCAATATTTCGGTCACCGGCATTACACGCGCGAGCAGACCTACAACGAACTGGCGCCGCTGCTGGAGATCACGACCACGCTGGATCCGCAACTCATCCCGGCCTACGAATTCGGCGCGAGCTTTCTGGCGCCAGCGCCTCCCAACGGCGCGGGCGAACCCGCACGCGCCATTCAGTTGATGGAGTACGGCGTCGCGCACAATCCCGACGATTGGAAGTTGTATTACGACCTCGGATTTGTGTATTACACGGAATTGAAGGACTACCAGCGGGCGAGCGAGGCGTTTGCTCGTGGCGCGCAGGTAACGGGAGCGCATCCCTTCATGAAGATCCTGGCGGCGCAAACGGCCCAGCACGCCGGCGACTACGCGACCGCCCGCATGCTGTGGAGTGCCACCTACCAAACCAGCCATGACTCCAACATCCGTCAAAATGCCCTGGAGCATCTGCGAGCCCTTGCCGTGGATGAGGACATCGAACGCCTCCAAAACGCGGTGGCGCGTTTCGGCGAGCGCTACGGGAGATTGCCGGTGACCATGCAAGAATTGGCGGGCGCCGAACATTTGCCGGGAGTCCCGGTCGATCCAGATGGCAATCCGTATGAACTGGGTCCACGCGGGCAGGTGCTGCTGGCCAAGCCGGACGACTTTTCTTTCGTCACCAAGGGCTTGCCCCCGGGATATAAGCCACCAGTCGTGCCAAAGTTCCACGTCAAGGGATAAGGAATAGAAGACAACCGCTCTCTAGGGCGATCTTAAGATTTTGCTGGCGATTTCGACAATCCCGGGAAAATGGCGATCCGCCTTCGCGTTTCTTTGCCCCCGGGAACATAGTTTCCCTCCCCGTACGCGCATTTTTCTTCCTCCTCCGGCCCTAGAGCCCCTCCCGACAGCCCGGCGGCCCTATAGCGGCATTCTTCCCTGTGCAGGTATGCCGGCGCATCCTTGTTAGGTCCTTCCCTCCAACCTCACTTTGCTTTCCTCGTATGATCAGAAGATGGGTCCTTCGGCCTCTCCTCCTTCCACGGCGCATACTCTTCCCACACGGATCCGCATTTCCCGAACTGCGTGGCGATGGTGGAGGGAGTGGGCTGCCTATGAAGGCGGCTGGCGCGCGACGCGGCGGCTGGGCGAACTGCTCTGGGAATTTCTGCGCGATTCCACGCCGGAGCGTTTGCGCTCACGGTTCGGCGATGCCGACTACGACTGGGACTTCCGCGTGAACACCACCAGCGGCGCGGTCGGATGGCGCGACCGGCTCCTGGGAAAATTTCACTCGGAGTATCAGCCCACCGATTCGGCAGCGTTTCACCAAATGCTCGACGCGCTCTCGGCGCAGGCTGGCATCGACTTTCACGATTTCACGTTTATCGATCTGGGATCTGGCAAGGGACGCACCTTGCTGATGGCCTCGGACTATCCGTTTCAGAGCATCGTTGGCGTGGAACTTCTGCCGTCGCTGCATCAGATCGCCGAAGAAAATCTGCGGCATTATAAGAGCGATGCGCAGAAATGTTTTGCGCTGCAGTCGATCCGTTCCGACGCAACCGACTTCCCTTTTCCCGAGGTTGCGCTGGTCTTATTTCTCTTCAATCCCTTTCCGGAATCTGGGATGCGGCGCGTGGTCGCGAATCTGGAGCGCGCCCTGCGCGAACATCCGCGACCGGCATATGTGATCTATCACAACGCGCTTCTGGAGCATGTGCTGGCGGAGAGCCCGGCTCTGCGGAAGGTTTCCCGTGCGGAGCAATACTCGATCTTCGCCGCGGTCTAACCACACCCCACGTTATCGTCCGAATCGCTTTTCGTCGTACTGGAAGTCGACCAGCGCATCGCGGTAGTCGATCTTGATATCGAGCATCCGCAGCATGACGAAGCCAAGAAAGCCGGAAACCTCGGTCCCGATGTTGTCGCTGATGTTCTTCGTATCGAAAGCGGTCAGGTCCTGATTCTCCTGCTTCAGGCGCCCGAACTGCAGCACCGCCTTGTTGGCGCTGTAGACCTGATTGACGCGCCCACTGATGCCCTCGATGATGACGCTGGAATCCTTGTGTACCTTGGTGACTTCGCGCGCGGCGGCCGGGGAGATGGCGTTCATCAGCGCACCGGTATCCATCAAAAAGAGTTTGTACGGCACATTGCCGATGGTGGTGGGAATCAGCACATCGTGGCCAAAGCGGAAGAAGCGCGTGTAGTTCTTCATCTCGGGGGCGACGTAGCGGTCCTGCAGACTCGAAGATGACGATTTCTTGCCGGAAGATTTAGCGTCCGGCGCCTTGCCGTCGGCCTTGGATCCGTTCGCTGCAGCGGCGTCCGAATCGTCCTCAGCGTCATCGCCCTCATCGTTCTTGAGGGCCAGCGCCTGCTCTGCTTCTCCCGGGCGTTTCGGTAACTCGCTAAGGCGAAGCTTCTCGTTCGGGAAGTCGATATCGACCAGGAAATCCTCGAACACGTCCGCGCCGATCAGGCCTTCCTCGCCCGCGACCGAACGGCTTTCGATGACTTCGATGGGGCAGTCACGAAACTCCAGTTCCCCGATCTTGATCGAATCGACTACGCCAACATAGGCGTCTTTGCGCCCTTTATCGCCGATGCCTCCAATTTTCGTCGCGACGATTTTCGAGATACCGGCGTGTTCGGCGATCGCGCGGCGCACCACAATTCCGCTGGCCCCGGTGTCGAGCATGATCTTGCTCTTGTGCCCGTTCAGCGCCACGGTCAAGCCATACCCGCGCAGGTGCTGCGGATCTTCCAGCAACGGAACCAGCGGCGTCTCGGTATGCTTCACACTGCTGACCAGCCGGCACGGGCTGCCCTTCTGCTGTACGCGCTCCTTCAGGTAGGCAAGATAGCTGACCACATCTTCCCGGCGCTCCGCATCCCAGTTGTTCGCTCCGGCCAGCGCGGCTTCCAGGTACTGGATGCGTTCGGCGCGGGAGAGCGTGCCGATCCATTCCTCGTAGATATCGGGATCGTCGGGGTCAAGTTCGTGGGCTCGATCGATCATGACCTTCGCCGTCTTGTGCATTGCGAGCGCCCCACGCACCCGATACAGACCAAGAAATGCGTGCGCGTCCGGATATCCGGCGTTGATGGTCTTGACCCACTCGGTTTCCGCCTCGGCAATCTTGCCCTCACGGAACCAGACTTCCGCACGGGCTACTCGCAGCCGTGGGGAATCGATCTGGCTCAATCCTTCCTCGGCCGTCGTGGCCGCCAGATCGACCTCTTTCTGCTTCAGGTAAACCCGCACCATGCCGGCATAGGCATCCGGCGAACGCGGATTGGCTTTCAGGATGTCGCGATATTTGCCGATGGCCCCCGTGAAGTCCCCCCTGCGATAAAGCGCACGCGCCTCGCCCAACGGATTGAAGTTCAGAGATGCGATTGGCGCCGACGATCCCGTTGCCGGCGCCGTCGGAAGAGTCGCCGGCGCGGCGGGCGAAACCGGAGCCGATTGTGCTCCGCAGACCGATGCGGCCAGAAAGGCAAGCAGGCCTATGCGGATGACAACGCGAACCATGCACGGTCCTTGCCAGGCGGACAATTGGAGGAAATCCGGCGCGTGGCGAGATGCGATTCTGACATAGGGAGGCAGGCGGAGCAACCTCACACTCCAGGAATATGGAGCGGCACGGAGTTGCGAGGGAGGGAATACTCCGGCGACAGTTCCGAATCAAACAAGCTAGAATGTGAGAGCCCCCCACTCGCCACGATTCTGACGGCGGGCTCCAGTTCTCACGACCAAGAAGTCCAGATGCGGCCCCCGACTCCAACTCGACTCCTGACCGGCATTGTCTTTCTTTTGCTGGCGATAAGTGCTCTCGCGCCCGCTGGTGACGCTTCCGATGTCAAGACCATCGCGGCAGCCGTTGACACGCACTACAACCACCTGCAATCGCTGGAGACCGACTTCACTGAGGTCTACAGCGGCTCCGGAATGGATCGGACCGAATCCGGTACTCTCTGGCTGAAAAAACCGGGCAAGATGCGCTGGGAATACCGTTCTCCCAGAGAGAAGCTATTCGTCTCCGACGGCAAGGACGCCTGGTTCTATGTCCCAGCCGACCGGCAGGCAAGAAAAACGGCGGCCCGGAAGCTGGACGACATCCGGTCGCCACTGGCTTTTGTGTTAGGCAAGGCCAAGCTGGAGAAAGAGTTACGCGGATTATCTCTGGCGGTAGATGCAACTCCGTGGCAACCGGGAGACATCGTCTTGCGGGGCGTACCGGTGGCCTTTGCCGATCGCATCAGCGAGATTCTGCTGGAGATTGACGGCGATCACCGCATCGTACGACTGGTGATGCAGGAAGTGGATGGATCGGCCACGGAATATCGCTTTAGTAGTCAGAAAGAAAATGTGCCGGTGGCGGATGCGAGATTTGTGTTCCATCCTCCTGGGGGCACCGAGACGGTGGAAGAATTGGGGCCGTGACGTTTCGACGGGCTGAGTCTCCAGTCCCGTGACGTTACTTGGGGAACTTGGAAGGCTTGCATTTCTGGGCATTTGCGAGTCCCCGGCTTCTGGGGAATGTTAGACTGAGGCGGTAGGGGCCTACCGCCCAAAAAACGCAGGGAAGAACGCAGGAATGGCTGAATTTCTCGTAAAAGTTGCCGACGACCGCGGGCGAACGCACGAGCAGATCGAGCAGGGCTACTCGGAAAACGAGGTGCGTGACCGTTTCTCGCAGCAGGGATACCTGGTCTACTCGGTCAAGCCGCAGGGCGTGCTGTCGGGCGGGTTCCGCCGCCGGCGCAAGCTGAAGCAGGCCACATTTCTGGTCTTCAACCAGCAGTTTCTGACTCTGGTCCGCGCCGGTCTGCCGATCCTGAATTCGTTGGAATTGCTGATCAAGCGGCAGAAAGAGGCTCAGCTCAAGCAGATTCTGGAAAACGTCCGCGACCGGGTCAAAGGCGGCGAACTGCTGTCGGACGCGTTCGCGGCTCAGGGGATCGTCCCCAAGATTTACACCACCACGCTGCTGGCGGGCGAGAAAAGCGGCAACATCGACGAAGTGCTGACGCGCTACGTGAACTTCCAGCGCATGTCGATGACCTTCCGCAAGAAGCTGTTCGTCTCGCTGATTTATCCCACGCTGCTGGTCAGCGTGGTCACGATCATGGTGCTGTTCCTGTTCACCTATGTAGTGCCAAAGTTTGCAGAGCTGTTCAACAGCCTGAACGCCAAACTGCCCGACATTACGGTGTTCATGCTGGCGGTCGGACAGAACGCGCAAAAGTATCTGCCGTTTGTACTGATCGGTCTGGTGGTTCTGGCTTTTGTGTTATGGCGCTGGAAGGAAACCGATAGCGGCGCCGACCAGATTGACCGGGTGATCCTGAGCATGCCGTTGCTGGGCGATATCCGGCTGAAGCATCAGGTGGCTAGCTTTTCGCGGATGCTCTCGACCCTGCTGCAAGGCGGATTGCCACTGGTCCCGGCGATGGAGACGGCGGGTTCTTCGATGAGCAGCCGCCGCATTCTGAAAGGCGTGATGCGCGCTGGTGTTCGCGTTCGCGAGGGCCAGGGACTGGCCGGCAGCCTGGAAGAGCAGAAAATATTTCCCGAACTCGCCGTGGAAATGATTGAAGTCGGCGAATCCACGGGGGCGCTGCCCGCCATGCTGAACTCAGTGGCAGAGTTTTACGAAGAAGACGTGCAGACGGCACTGGGCGCGGCCATGGCGTTGATCGAACCGCTGATCCTGATGGTTATGGCGATCTTCGTCGGCGGCGTGCTGATTTCGCTGTATTTGCCGATCTTTACGTTGGGAGTGCATTGAGAAAATCGTCGTTAGTCATTGGCCGTTAGCCGTTCGCCAATCACACTGAGCGAACGACCAACGGCTAGCGACCAACGACGCAGGTCAAATCATGGCAACGGCAGACAAAAAATCGCTTTTCGTCGGCGGCGGGAGCGGCGCTCCGATCAGTCCAACCGGCAACGCGATTACCGATGTGGAGCGCGCCCAAGACGTGGCCCGCCGCTACCGTTGCGAGTTCGTCGATCTCACCGGCTTCAACCTGCATCACGAACTCTTCAAGAAGATTCCCGTCGACCTGATGTTCCGCTACCACTTCGTGCCGCTCGAAGAAACCCAGGACGGGCGCCTGGCCATCGCCATCGCCGATCCCAGCCAGTTGATGATGATCGACGAGATCAGCCTGCTGCTGAAGCAGCGCATCGTCACCAAAGTCTCGACGCAGAAGCAGATCGCCGACATCCTGGCCAAGACCGAGCAGTCGCAGCGCGTGCTGGAAGAAGCCAGCGAAGGCTTCCAGATTATCCGCGAAGACGAAAAGACCGGCGCGGAAGAAACCCTCAGCATCGACAAGCTGACCGGATCGACGGCCGACGCCAGCCCGATCATCCGTCTGGTCGACACTACGATTTTCACCGCGCTGCAGCGCCGCGCCTCCGACATTCACATCGAGACGCGCGACGACTCGGTCGTCATCAAGTTCCGTATTGATGGCGTGCTCACCCAGGCCATGCCGCCCATCGGCAAAGAGCATCACTCGACCGTGATCTCGCGTATCAAGGTCATGAGCGAGCTCGACATTTCCGAGCGCCGCGTGCCGCAGGACGGCCGCTTCCGCGTGAAATATAACGGGCGCGCCATCGACTTTCGCGTGTCGATCATGCCCTCGATCCATGGCGAAGACGCCGTGCTCCGCGTGCTCGACAAAGAGTCGATGAGCGAGAAGTTCCGCACGCTCACGTTGGACGTTGTCGGTTTTGCCGAAGACGACCTGCGCCGCTTTCGCCGCTACATCAAAGAGCCGTACGGCATGGTGCTGGTGACTGGGCCGACGGGTTCGGGCAAGACAACAACTTTGTACGCCGGCGTCAACGAGATCAAAACCGACGAAGACAAGATCATCACTATTGAAGACCCGGTCGAGTACCAGCTCAAAGGCATCACGCAAATTCCGGTCAACGAGAAAAAGGGCCTGACCTTCGCACGCGGCTTGCGTTCGATTCTGCGTCACGACCCCGACAAGATCATGGTCGGCGAAATCCGCGACGCCGAAACCGCGCAGATTGCCATTCAATCCGCGCTCACCGGCCACCTGGTGTTCACCACAGTCCACGCCAACAACGTAGTCGACGTGATCGGGCGATTCCTGAACATGGGCGTCGAGCCCTACAACTTTGTCTCGGCCTTGAACTGCATCCTGGCGCAGCGGCTAGTGCGCCTGATTTGCGATTCCTGCCGCACCGAAGTGCACTATTCGCCGGACGTGCTCGAAGCCAGTGGACTCGATCCAGACCAGTGGGGCAAGGTTCCGCTGTACGAAGGGCCAGGATGCATCGAGTGCGCCGGCACAGGATTCCGCGGGCGATCGGCCATTCACGAGCTGCTCGATTTGAGCGACCGCATCCGCGAAATGATTCTGGCCAAGAAGCCGACGTCGGAAATCCGCCGCGCCGCGCGCGAAGAAGGCATGCGCTTCCTGCGCGAATCGGCGCTCGACAAAGTCCGCATGGGGCTGACCACGCTGAAGGAGATCAACAAGGTCACGTTTATCGAGACCATGAGATAAGGGCAGTTTCCAGTTGCGAGTGGCACGGATTCATCCGCAATCTCGAGACTTGAAACTCTGTATCCTCCCCGGACTTCCAAGCTTGCAATTCTGTGCGATACGGTTTCTGATAAATAGGAGAATTTTCTTTACCGGGTGTTCTTGAACCATGAGCGGAAACTCCAATCAGCCCAAGCCCAAGCTGGCCTGCGAAATCGCCGCCAACGGCGTTCTGGCGGCACGTGTCGCCGACAACGGCGCCGGACTGGAGGCTTGCGCGGCGCGCGAACTCGCTCCGGGTAGCGTGGTGCCCGACCTTCTCGAAAACAATCTGCGCGACCCCAGTGCGGTACGCGCCGGAATCGAATCCGCGCTGAGCACTGTCTCTGGACGCTCGAAGGATGTCATCGCGGTTCTGCCCGACGCCGCCGTGCGCGTCATGCTGGTCGAGTTCGACACGCTCCCCTCCGACCACGACGAAGCGCTCGGGGTGGTTCGTTTCCGGCTCAAGAAATCTCTCCCGTTCGATTTGGAGAAGGCCAAAGTCTCCTATCACGCCCATAAATTCGCGGACGGCGTGCGCGTGGTGGCCGCCGTCGCACTCGCAACGGTGCTCGAAGACTACGAAGCGGCCTTTCGCGATGCAGGCTACAGTCCGGGCGTGGTGTTGCCCTCCATGCTGGCTGCGTTGGGATCGGCGGACGCAAAGAAGCCGACCCTGGTCGTCAAAGTGGACGCGGGCACCACCAGCATCGCGATCCTGAATGAAGATCAGCTGCAGTTATTCCGCACGCTGGAAAACCCGCGCGGCCTCCTGATCAGCGGTGAACAACTGGCGGAAGAAGTTTATCCCTCCGTGGTGTTTTTTCAGGATACGTATCATTTAAACATCGAGCGGATTTACATCGCCGGCTTGCCCGAGTCGGGCGGCGCGGCCCCGGCGCTGCGCGCTCAAACCGGAGCGGAAGTGCAGGAACTGGTCGTGGCGGCGGCTCTGGGTTCCGCAAGTTCGCTGCCGCGCTGGCGCATGGCAGGAGTGGTAGGAGCGTTGCTTTCGTAAGAGCATTACGTGGTACCCACTGAGTAAGAACTGGGTCGTCTAGGTACTCGGTACTTGGTGCTAGCAACTTCTTATGCGTTTAGACATCAATCTCGCGAGTCAGCCGTACGAGGATGCGCGGCAGTTCTGGACGCGCTGGGGTACGGCCGTCGGTGCCATGGCGTTGCTCACGCTGATCCTGGTAACGATCACCATTACCGGATGGCTCAACGCGCGCCGCGACCACGCAGCGATCTCCGAGAAGCGGGATATGATCACCGAGCGCGACCGCCAGCGCGCACGCGCGGAACAATTTCTCAATCAGCCGGAAAACCGCAACACGCGCGACACCTCGCAATTCCTCAACGAGTTGATCGAGCGCAAATCATTTTCCTGGACGCAGGTGCTGGAGAATCTGGAAAAAGTCATGCCGCCGCGAGTGCATCTGGTGTCGATCAATCCTGGGCTCGACGAAGAAAACCAGCTGGCATTGAAGATGACCGTCGCTGGCGATTCGCGCGACCGCGCCCTCGATCTGCCGCGCCGCATGGAAGAGTCCGGCCGCTTCGCGCAGACCAACATCGTTTCCGAGCACAACCTGCAGCAAGCGCAGAACGGCGACACCGAAGAATTCGAGATTGCGGCCATCTACATTCCCGAACCGCCGCGGTCCATCGAATCCGTTCCAGATTCGAAGGGCGCCGCCAGGCAATCCAGGCCTGCGCCGCCGCAACCGAAAAAGCCGACCGGCACTTCGCCGAAGACGCAAGCGGGGCAGCCAAAACTGGCCAGCCTGCAAGGGAGCCAGCCCTGATGCCCGATCTTCGACAAACCCGGAAGAAGCTCAAGACCGCCCTGGCCATCATGGCAGGCGTCGATCTGCTGGCGGCGATCGTGTACTTCTCGCCGCTGGTGGGTTCGGCCGAGTCCCGGCGGCAGGAAATCGCTCGCCTGCAGACCGAGTTGGCGGTCAAGACCGCTCAGGTGGCCCCGCTGAAAGATCTCGACAAGAAAGTCATGCTGGCGCATGACCAGATTGGCGATTTCTACAAGAAGCGGTTCCCTTCCCAAAACTCGCAGATTCCGACTGAGTTCGGCAAACTGGCGGCGGCCAATGGCGTCACCATCGAACAGGGGAAGTACACCGTCAAGGGCATGGAAACGGGGCAACTGCAGCGTGTGGAGATGGAAGCCGACTTGTCCGGCAATTACACGTCGCTGGCAAAATTCATCAACGCGCTGGAGCGCGACGAGATGTTGTTCATCATCAACAGCGTGACCCTGGGCGGCGAGCCCCAGGGCAACGTCAAACTGAATGTGAAGCTGGAAACGTACTTGAAGGCGGGATCGTAAGTGAAGCTGGGACTGGAAAACAAGAAGCAGACCACGTGGGCCGCGGTGCTGGGTGGGATCGCGGTGCTGGCGGTGGCCTATCAGCTGGTCCCCATGCTCAGCGGAACCTCGCCGCAGGCGTCCACCTCGCCGGCACCGCCGGTGAGCACACGGGCTGCGGCGCGCGGGCTGGCTCATCCTGCGAAAAAAGTGCGGCAGGAAAGTCTCGATCCCACTCTGCGCCTCGATCTGCTGGCCGCCAGCGAACGCACCATCTATGAAGGAAGCGGGAAGAACATCTTCGTGAAGGGGCAGGAAGTGAGCATCCCGACCCCGCTCGCTTCCGGGGTAACCGATCCAAAGAAGCACGAACAGGTGCAGTATGTGGTGCCCGCCGTACCGTCGGCTCCGCCCATCCCCCTGAAGTTCTATGGCTTCGCCAGCCAGCCCGGGGATGCGAAGAAGGTCTTCCTCTCACAGGACGGAGAAGTGTTCATTGCGGGCGAGGGCGAGATCGTGAACCGGCGTTACAAGGTCGTCCGCATTTCCCCGACCGCCGTCGAAATGCAGGACATGGTGTTCCGCGGCCCGGTGCAGAGCATCCCGCTCACGCAGGGATAGAGGCTGTTTATGCTGTCTTCTTTCAACCCGCGGAACCAGCACTTGGGGAACGTGCCTTCCCTACGCCGCCAGCGCGGCTATATCCTCCTGCTCCTTCTGCTGGCCGTCGCTTTGATGAGCATCGCCGCCATCACCGTCGTCACCAAGCTGGAGTTTGAATTGAAGCGCGACCGCGAAGAGGAGATGATCCATCGCGGCGTGCAATATTCGCGCGCCATCCAGCGCTACTACAAGAAGTTCGGACGCTATCCCACCAAGCTGGAAGACCTGGAGAGCGCCAACAACATGCGCTTCCTCCGCAAGCGCTACAAGGACCCGATCACCGGGAAAGATTTCAAGCTGCTGCATTACGGCGAAGTGCAGTTGCTGAGCGGCATCGGCGGACTCGCCAACGTGAATGCCATGCCCGGACAACCCCTTAATGGCGGCCCGGGTGGATTGAATCCTGGGCTGAATCCCGGCGGGCTTGGGCCGTCCAACGGATTGGGCGGCAACGGTTTTGGTGCCAACACCGGCTTCGGCAACAACCCCAATTCAGCGTTCGGGCAAAATTCGCAGCAGAACGGATTGAATCCTCCGCCGAACGGAACTGATGCGGCACAGAACGGCCAGAGTCCTGACAACCCCCAGCCGGGCAATACCAATCCCGCGAACGGAACGCCCTCCGACAACAGCGGCGGCGACAACGCCACCGGCACCGGTAGTGGTTCCGGTAACGCTCCAACTCCACTCGGCGGACAAGTCTTCGGCGGCGCTATCCTCGGGGTAGCCAGCGTCAGCAAGCAGGACACGATTCGTGAGTACAATCACAAGAAAAAGTACAAGGACTGGTACTTCGTCTACGATCCCGCGCTGGATCGTGGACAGCTCATCAACACACCGTATCAGCCTTCGCTGGCGCAGGGACTCGGCGGCATGAATATGGGTGGAGTGAATCCAAATGGAGTGAATCCGAACGGGCAGAACGGATCCAGCTTCGGCAACGGCAATGGATTCGGCAATGCCTTCGGGAATTCGGCGCCCGGGCAACAAAATAATCCTCAGCCGAACCCAGGGCCCGGGACTCCAGGTCAGCAGGGCAATCCGACGCAGTAATAGACGGGCGCTTTCGACAATGTAAAAAGGCCTCATCGCGCGATGAGGCCTTTTCATCTTTGACAAAATCTATCCGCGCTGCGGCGCTGGACAGCCGAGGGCGGCTGTCCCCACACCAAACCTTACACGCTGAACGAACTGCCGCAGCCGCAGGTGCTCTTCACGTTCGGGTTCTCGAACTTGAAGCCCGCGCCTTCGAGCGTCTCGACGTAGTCGACGATGCAGCCGTTGAGATACATCACCGAAGTGGCATCGACGAAGACTTTGAGGCCGCCGTCCATCTCAAATGTCTTGTCCATCAGGCCAGCGCCATTTTCAAACTGCATCGAATAGGAAAAGCCGGAGCAGCCGCCACCGACCACGCCAATGCGCAGGCCGGCGGGTACGGGATTCTGCTGGCCCATGATTTCCTTCACCTTGGCGACCGCAGTCGCGGTCAGGGTGACGGGAGCCTTCTTGACTTCGGTTTTCGTAACATCCGGCACGGTTGTGGTGGCCATTCGTATCTCCTTGGCTTTAAAGTTTTTAGATTATAGCAAAGGCAGGGCGCGGAGCTCACGGCATTTCGGCCTGCCGGCATACCTTTCTACATACTGTTTGGATGCGCTGGGCCTGAGGAAGGTCGCAAGTCCATGCAAGTCCGGCAGTTCGGCTGCTTTGCCATTCCGGCACTCCTCGCACGCTTTGCCCTGATTTTTATTCGCTTCCAACTTCAGCGAATAGGGCTATAATGCGCGTGTCAAGGCCTTCCCCGGGCTGCGAGGTGCCGAACCTCCACCAGGACGTGGAAAGCCGCAGGGCAATGGAATCTGCCGAGGTGGCTCATGACGCCGATCGAGATCGTTGGGGGGATTTTCGGGGTATTCGCGGTTGGACTGGTCGTCCTGCTCATCTACAAGAGCACACTCACCATGCACGAGGACGATCAGCTGTTTCTGGATGACGCAAACTCTCACATGCAGGAAGAGCAAACCGAGTTACTGACCAAGGTCAACAAGCTCACCCTGCCGGTCCGCGTGTTTAGCATTGGTTCGGGCGTGTTTCTGCTTGCTTTCCTGGCCATGCTGATCTACCAGAAGCTGAACGAAGTACAGTAACTCCTCGCGGTGAGTGTGCTGACGCCGAACCGCGGCGCGCTGCGCTCGGGCATTGTCATGCCACGGCCTCTCACCCGCAAACTCGTGAGCCAGTTTCAACCCCCGGCCCGCTTCGCCGGGGGTTTCGTTTTCCGGTGCTCGACTTCAGCATCCGGTAGCGCAAGATCCGGCTCCATCTGCGATCTCTTCGAGGAATAGGTTTGCGCAATCGCTGCCGGATCACGCTTGGAAACCAACCGGCCATCAGATAACTTATTAGGCACAGCCCCGTGGGCAACTTTTAGTGGCGCCACTGATTCCTACGGCGGGAGTACTCTCATGCACTCGGCTCCTGCAACCTTACCCCCCGGCTCTGACACGGCGTCTGAGCAACCGGGTATTCCGCTCGAACTGCCTCCGCCTCCCGAGCGCCGCAACCGGCGCGTCTGGATCATTGCGGCTACCTGTGTCGTGCTGATCGTCCTCGTGGCAGCGGTGACAACTCTCCGCCGCGCGAGTCCAACCAGCAGCCGCGTGCAGACCGTCGGGGCGAATCCGGCGTCCGGTCTTCGCCTGAAAGGCACCACCGAAGCCGTGCAGTCCCGCGCCATCCTTGCACCCTTGCTCGCCGGTCAGCAGATCGGCACGCTGACCATCGTCCACCTCACTCCGGGAGGCACCAAGGTCAAGCGCGGAGATCTGCTGGTGGAGTTTGACCGCCAGGCGCAGATGCGCGACATCGTCGACAAGCAGGCCGAATACCAGCGGCTGGTTGACCAGGTCGCCGGGGAGCAGGCCAAGGAGAACGCCGCTCGGGCCAAGGACGAGACCGAATTGACAGCCGCCGAAAACAACCTGAGCACCGCCCAATTGGAGGTTCAGAAAGTCGAGATCCTCTCGCGCATTGACGCCGAGAAGAAACAACAGAATCTGGATGAAGCGAAGGCCACTTACGATCAGCTGCGCGAGACGTTCGATTTGAAGCGGAAAGCCGCGCAGGCCGCGATTCGCATTCTGGAGATTCAGCGGGACCGCACCCGGCAAACCATGGAGCATGCCAAGGCGAATTCCGACCAGATGCAGATCCGTTCGCCGCTCGATGGTGTCATTGTGCTCAACACCATCTGGAAACAAGGCACCATGGGCGAAGTGCAGGAAGGCGATCAGGTCCGGCCCGGTGTGCCGTTCATGCAAGTAGTGGATCCGTCCACCATGCAGGTGCGAGTGCTCGCAAATCAACAGGACTTCCCCGCCCTCCAGGTCGGACAGCCCGGCAAGGTGCACCTTGACGCCTATCCCGACATGGTGCTCCCGGGAAGAATCGACCAGATCTCGCCGATCGGCGAAGGCGGCGACTTCTCCAGCAAGCTGAAGAATTTTGCCGTCGTCGTGTCCATTCAGGGAAACGATCCGAAACTGATGCCCGACCTTTCGGCCGCCGTTGACGTGGACACCTCCGCGCACGCCGCGGAAGCGGCCTCGGCCAAAGCCGGGAACGGCTCGTTATGATGCAGCGATTCCGGAGACTCTCCATGCGCGGCAAATCGCTGGTCATCGGGATCGTCCTGTTGGCGGGCAGCGGCGTTCTGCTGGGTGCGGTTCGCCTGAGCCGGCGTACTCCGACGGTCCCAACCATCGAAGTAAAGCGCGGAGAGTTTCTGGACTCTCTGCAGTTCCGCGGAGAAGTGAAGGCGCTGAAATCAGTCACCATCAGCGCGCCGGCAGACGCGGGAGAATTGCAGATCATCAAGATGGTTGCGGAAGGAGCGGCGGTGAAGCCCGGCGACGTGGTCGTCGAGTTCGACAAGACCAAAACCGAACAGGAATTGGCGCAGTACAAATCGAGCTTGAAATCGGCCGAGGCAGAGATCGGACAGGCCAAGGCGCAAGCGCGCCTTGCCGAAGAAGAGGACAAGACCAACGTTCTCAAAACGGGTTACGACGTCGAAGCCGCCAGGCTGGAAGCCAGCAAGCAGGAAATCGTTTCCAGGATCGAAGGCGAGGAAGCCAAGCTGAAGCTGGCCGACGCGCAACAGAAACTGAACGAGGCTAAGGCAAAGCAGAAATCCGACGCGGCACTCAACGCGGCCACGATTGAAAGCAAAGTCGAAGCCAGCGCCAAAGCCAAGTTCGATGTGGACCGGGCCGAGCGCGCGCTGGCTCGCATGAGCGTAAAGGCCCCGTCGGCGGGGACGATCAGCTTGCTGCAACACTGGGGACCCTCCGGTCCCACACAGTACCGCACCGGCGACCGCGCCTGGCCGGGAGCCGCGATCGCAGAGCTTCCCGATGTCTCCACCCTGCGCACGATTGCTCGCGTGGATGAGACCGAGCGGGGGCGGTTGGCGCTGAAGCAGTCCGTCACCGTGCAGCTGAATTCGATTCCCGACCGGCAATTTACCGGGCACATCGAGCGGATCAGCGAGATCGCCAGTGCCGACTTTAGCGGCGGCTGGCCGTTCACCCGCAACTTTGCGCTGGAGATTCTGCTCGACCAGACCGACGCCCGCTTCAAACCCGGAATTACCGGACAGGTCACCGTGGTGGTCGACCGCGTGCCCGACGCACTCACCATTCCCGCGCAGGCAATATTTCAGCGGTCGGGACAGAACATTGCCTACGTGTGGCAAGGATCGCAGTTTGAAGAGCGCGAGATTGAAGTCGGACGCAGAAGCGGCGACAAGATCATGATCGCCAAGGGACTCAGCAGCGGAGATCAGGTCGCGCTGCGCGATCCCACGATGAAGTAGAGGTGTAGAAGTAGCGAGGGCACTAATGCGGGGGAACAAGTGAAGAAAAACAGGCGCGCCATTGCGTGGTCGGCCATTGCGGTCGCGCTCTGCTGCGTGGTCGCCGTCGTGGCGGCCATGGGCCGGAGCTCTTCTCCGACCCTTGGCGACAACATCCCCACCGTCGAAGTCAAGCGCGGCGATCTGGAAATGCAGACCCACGCCAACGGCGAGGTCCGGGCGGTTCATTCCGAAGTCCTGATGGCGCCTCCGATCGGCGGCGGCTCCCTGCAGATCACCCACCTGCCGCACACTGGCACCATCGTCAAGAAAGGCGATCTGGTGATGGAGTTCGATCCCAGCGAACAGAACTACAAGCTGGACCAGAACCGTTCGGAACTGGAGCAGGCGGAACAGGAAATCGCCAAGGCCCGGGCGGACGCCGCCGTAACCTCGGCCCAGGACAAGGTCGCGATGCTGAAGGCTCGCTTCGACGTTCGCCGCGCCGAACTCGAAGTGCAGAAGAACGAATTAGTCAGTTCCATCGACGCCCGCAAGAACGACCTCGCACTCGAGCAGGCCAAGCGCGTGCTCGCGGAACTGGAGCAGGATGTGAAGTCGCGCGTCGTCTCGAACCAGGCCACGATTCAGCTCGCGGAAGAGCGCCGCAACAAGGCCAAGCTGGCCATGGACGAGGCGCAGGGCAACATTAACAAAATGCGGGTCACCGCTCCCATGGACGGACTGGTCTCACTGAACAAGAACGAAGAAGCCATGGGCGGTTTCTGCTGCGTCCCTGGCATGCCGCTTCCCGAGTATCGCGAAGGAGACCAGGTCCAGCCGGGACGGGCGGTCGGGCAGGTAATCGATCCCAAGGAAATGGAGCTCTTCGCCAACGTCGGCGAACTAGAGCGCAACAACATCAAGACCGGCCAGCCGGTGCAGATTTCGCTGGACGCGTTGCCGGGAGTGAAGCTGCAAGGCACGGTGAAGACCGTGGGAGGCAGCCGCGCCCGCATGTTCTGGGAAGACGACACCAGCACGAAATTTGAAATCACCATCGCGCTCCCGGCCTCGGGTACGGATTCTCGCCTGCGTCCGGGCATGACCGCGAAACTGCTGATCGCCGGCGAACCACAGAAGAACGTGCTCTACGCCCCGCGGCAGGCTCTGTTTCTCAAGGACAACAAGCGCATCCTCTACGTGAAGCACGGCGCAAACTACGTTCCGCAAGAAGTCAAGATCGCCATAGAGGGCGAGAGCCGCGCCGCGATCGAGGGCGTGAACGCGGGAACCGAGATTGCGCTGATCGATCCCACCGCCCCCCGCAAAGCGCAGAGCGGTACATCCAGCCCGGCGGGCCCGGCGGGAGCGCCCTGATGTCGACGCTCGCCACCTCATCTCCTGCAAGAATCCTGCGCGGTTATCAGCGCTGGGTTCCCGACTTGAAATTGGGTTTGCAGAATCTGCTGCTGCACCGTCTGCGCACACTCCTGACGATGCTGGGCATGATTTTTGGCGTTGCTGCCGTGGTGTCTATGCTGTCGATCGGCGCCGGGGCACGGCAGAAAGTCATGGCGCTCATCGAGCAGATGGGCGTGCATAACCTGATCGTCGAAGCCAAGGAAACCACCGAGTGGCAGGCGCACCAGAAAGTCCGCAAGATTTCTCCCGGCCTCACCTTTCAGGACTACCGTGTGATCCGCGACGACGTCAACGACATCCTCGAGGCCACGCCGCGCAAGCGCATGACCCTAACCAAAACCCTGCCGAAAGCGCAGCAGGATCCGCCCAGCGTCTACGGTGTGAACCCCAACTACTTGCGCATTGCCGGCCTGCATGTTCTTGAGGGCAGGTTCTTCAACGACGACGAAGAAACCCAGGCGGCTCCGGTATGCGTGCTGGGAGCGGCCGCGCGCACCGGCCTGTTCGGCTCCGCCAGCCCGGTCGGACAATACGTGAAGGCGAACGAAACCTGGTTCCGCGTGATCGGAGTCGCCTCGCCGCAGCTCAGTTCCCAGACCGAAGTCTCTGGCGTGCCGACGCAGGACCTCAACAACATCATCTACGTGCCGCTCAACACGGCCCTGCTGCGCCTCGAAGATTCCTACAGCGATGTGCGCGACGAAATCGACGGCATCTATCTCAACATCCGCGACAGCGCGGACATGGGCGCGGTGGCGCAGGTGGTGCGCGCGATTCTCGATTCCTCGCATCACTCCGCCGGAGACTTCAGCGTCATCGTGCCCGCCGAACTGCTGGCCGAACAAAAACGCACGGAGCGCCTGTTCAACGCCGTCATGGTCGCGATCGCTTCGATTTCCCTGCTGGTCGGCGGCATCGGCATCATGAACATCATGCTGGCCAGCATCCTGGAACGCACCCGCGAAATCGGCGTACGCCGCGCGGTTGGCGCGCGTCAGGGCGATATCATCCGCCAGTTCGTGGTTGAGGCCACGTTGATTTCCTTTGTAGGCGGCAGCTTCGGCATCGCTTTCGGCTTCGTCATGTCGCGCTTGATCGCCTGGCTGGCCGGCTGGTCGACCATCGTCACCGTCTCGTCGATCCTGCTCGCGTTCATCGTCTCAATTTCCGTTGGGCTGGTGTTTGGAATTTATCCGGCGGTAAAGGCCGCGCGTCTTGACCCGGTAGAAGCGATTCGCTGGGAGTAGACGGCGCCATTCGTATCTTCACCGAAGTCATCCCTGGAGGACGGGACGTATGCAATTTTCTTCCTGGCTGTGCCGGGTTCTTCTGTTGCTATCCACTTTCACCGCGCTTGCAACCGCGCAGCACGAGAGCTTCCACGACTTCGCGACCGCGCAGTTGACTTCCGACAAACTGTCGATGCCCGAGCATCTGCGGAACTATCTGGCGGAGGGTAAGCTGCACCTCAGTTTGCGGGACGCCGTGGTGCTCACGCTGGAGAACAACAGCGTAGTGCGCATTCAGGAGACGCAAGTGGAGTTCTCCAAGTTCAATCTGCTGGGCGCGCATTCGCCGTTCGATCCACAGATCACCGGATCGCTCAACGGCAACAACAGCACTTCCCCACCCGGAACGGCCTTCGTCGGCACCGGCCTTGCGTTGGCCTCCAAAAACATTACGCGTTCGGCCCAGATTAACTATTCTCAGACTTTCGAAACCGGAACGAATGTACAGGCTGGTCTGAGCAGCAATCGTAACTCCTTCAATAATCCGAGTACCACCACAACCACGGGGACCTTCGATCCCTACGTAAATTCCACGCTGAACCTGCAGTTCACACAGCCGCTGCTGAAGAACGGCTGGCTGTTCGCCAATCAGGCGCCGCTGGTGATCGCCCGCCGCAATCTCGAACAATCGCGCGCCAACTTCGCCGCCGAAGTCAGCAACAGCGTCTTGCAGGCAGTGGGCCAGTACTGGGCCGTAGTCGAAGCGCGGGGAAATCTGGACGTCGCGAAGCGCTCCCTCGACGCTGCCGAGACGACCTACAAGCGCGACAAACGCGCGCTCGAACTGGGAGCATTGCCGCCGCTCGACATTTACCGCTCGGAATCGCAAGTCGCCTCGCGCCGCGTGGCTGTGATCCAGAACGAATACGCCTTGAAGCAAGCGGAAGACTCTCTACGACTGACCATCGGCGCCGATCAGGATCCTTACTTCCAGGCTCTCGATCTCGATCTCACCGAGAAGCCGGAACCCGCCGGCGAACTGCGCAGCATCGACACCGCCGCAGCCTTGCAGGAAGCTCTGCAGAAGCGTCCAGAATTCGACGCCCTCCGCGCCTCACTTTCGATTGACCAGACGCGCGTTCGTCTTGCGCACAACCATCTTCGCCCCGAACTTGACCTGACCGGGTCCTACGCCAGCGCCGGAGTCGGCGGCGTGACTCTCAGCCAGAACCAGACGATGTCCAAGTCTTCCCTCAATCAGGTCTTCGGCTTCAATTACCCGACGTATCAGGCGCAACTGTCGCTAACTTTGCCCATCCGCAATCGCGCGGCGCAGGCAGAACTCGGCGGCGCACTGGTTTCTCGCCGCAACGATCTGTACAACGAGCGACAGCTACAGGAGCAGGTCTCGCTCGATGTGCGCAACGCCGTGCATCAACTGGAACAGGCCAAGCTGAGCATCGCCGCAGGTGAGCAGGCCGTAGACCTGGCCAAGAAGAACACCGCCGCCGAGCAACGTAAGTACGAACTCGGTCAAGGCACCATCTTCCTTGTCCTCGAAGCCCAGACCGAACAGGCCGCTGCCGAGCAAAGCCTGCTGCAGGCGCAGGTGGGATACCAGTTGGCCGTGGCCAGCGTCGATCACGCCACTGGCGGCCTGCTTGAGCCCTACAAAGTGCAGATCGCGGACCTGACACGGTAATCCCGCTCGAAAGTGCCGCAATCCGGAAATGGCTCGCGCCATCTTCCGCGCCCCCCGCAAAGGCAGTAAAATAATTTCAGTCGCCCTGCGAAAGTGGCGGAATTGGCAGACGCACCAGACTTAGGATCTGGCGGGTAAAACCGTGGGGGTTCGAGTCCCCCCTTTCGCACCAACTCAACAGTACTGCTTCGCGCCTCCTCGCGCTTGCCTCTCTGTGCTACGATAGGGCCGACTTAGCGGGGGCGTGCATGATAAAGGCCCTGGGGTTTCTGCTCTTCCTCATCGTTTTCGGAGCGTGGATATGGCTCTGCGCGAAAGCCTTCAATAAACTGCAATCCTCGTCCCTGGCGGGCAGTTCTTTCTGGGGCAGCGAGGCCCTCTTGCTTCTGTCCCAGGGGGGCTTTTTCGGCTTCGTCTATTTACTATCTGGGCTGTGGAGCCTGAAGTTAGTTCTTCTATTTCTGGCTAGCGCTCACCTGGGAATCCTGCTTAACCTTCCACTAACTGCAATCCTAAGTGGCGATGCGGACAAATGCTCAATTCGCTGGATTTGGGCGGGACGGGAATTCGACATCCGCTTCACCAAATTCAGCAAATCCATTCTGTACGGGCTTGGCCTGGTTTGCATGTCCTATCCCTTCGTCGTGGCGCACGCCTATTTCCACTATCCGTGGTCTTCGGAAATACTGAAGGTCGTCATCATCAAGTACTCTCTGATCCTGCTGGTGATGAGCGGCTACGCGGTATCACTCCCGATCACCGCCTTTCTGCTGATGTCGGAGAATGTCGACGACGATACCCGGCAGCGCATCTTCGTCAATCAACTGATCGGGATGATCCCCACCGCTCCCTTTGTTGCGCTGGCGATTTGGGTATTTGGCGCGGCTGGCCCCGCGGCGCCGCCCACAAACCTGGCCGACTTGTCTCACACGCTATCCGTCCGCCCCCTGCTTCTGCTGCTCGGGTTCTTCGCGGCGACCATTCTTCTTCCCTATCTGATCGGAACGCAACGCGCCCGCAAGCATAGGTTGGGGCTGTTGCAGGCGCGTCGCACCTATGTGGCGAAACTGGCGGATATTCTCGAGTCACCCACGGCCACTGCCTATGCCGGCAAGTTAGGAGCTCTGCACGGCGAAATTCTCAGTGCCGGCAACAACCTTATCAAGGACAACACTTTCCTGCAGGCTGTGGAAGAGCTAGAGAGAAACCCCAGTCAGATTACCCCTGACGTTCAGCCTTTCATCGACTCTGTCCGCAAGACCCGCGACCTCGACCCTCGCTTTGCATTTCTGGACTTCACCAAGCAGTTGGATAGCGACGTCGCCGAGATCGTGACGGACCTGCAGCAACGGACCGGAAAAGACGCGGAGGAAGCTGCTGGAATCTGGGCCAAAAAGTTCGAGCAGCGCAAGGACGAAATCGCCAAAGAAATCGACTCTTCGAAAACGGGCAGGCCCACCGCCACCATCATCATGAGCACGGTGGGAACCACGATTATCACCGGCATCCTTGGCGAAGTCAGCAAATCGGCCTGGCAGATCATTTCCGGCAAGTAGTGCTGCGAGCCGGTAACCCGCTTCAAGTCCGACGACGATTTCCTTACGCCAGCCCCAGATCCTTCGCCGCCGTGTCGACAATCGCTTTGCCGATCATCAGCGACGCGGTCGCGGCCGGGGACGGCACATTCAGGACGTGCAGCACGTTCCCTGAAGGCACGAATTGAAAGTCATCGACGAGTGCGCCGTCCGGCTTGAGCGCCTGGGCGCGAACCCCGGCGCCGCCGGGAACCAGATCCTTCCCCTCGACCTCCGGCAGCAGCCGCTGCAAGGCGCGCACGAACACCGGCTTCGAAAGCGAACGATGAAATTCGTCAAAGCCGTTGCGCCAGTGCTGGCGCGCCATGCGCCAGAAGCCGGGGAATGTCACGGATGAGGCCAGATCACGCAGACTGATGTCCGTGTGCCGGTATCCTTCCCGGGCCAGCGCCAGCACCGCATTCGGCCCGGCATCCACCGTTCCCGTGATCCGCCGCGTAAAATGCACTCCCAAAAACGGGAAGCGCGGATCGGGCACCGGATAAATCAAGTTGCGCACCAGCGAGGAACGCTCCGGAGTCAGATCGTAATACTCTCCGCGAAACGGCACGATCATCACCTTCGGGTCGTCCCCCGCCATTCGTGCGATACGGTCGCTATGCAATCCCGCGCAATTGATCAGTGCCGAGGCGGAGAACGCCCCGCGCCTCGTCTCGACCACGATCTCCCCGGCCGTGCGCCGAATCCCGGTCACAGCCGCCGAGGTCATCACCGTGCCGCCTCCGCGCGTAATCAGCTCTGCATATTTCTCGCAAACCACCACGTAATTCGTGATTCCGGTGGAGGGCACGAACAGCGCTTTCAGACCAGCCGCATGCGGCTCGATCTCGCGCAGTTCCTCCGGCCCCATCATGCGCAGCCCGGTCAGCCCGTTGGCTTCGCCGCGCCGCTGCAGTTCCTCCAAACGCGGCAGTTCGTCCGCGTGCGTGGCCACCACAACTTTGCCGCACACCTCATGCGCGATCCCGTGCTCGCGGCAAAACTCGACCATGGCCGCGGCGCCGGCTACACACAGGCGTGCCTTCAGCGATCCCGGCTTGTAATAGAGGCCGGAGTGAATGACTCCGCTGTTGTGGCCACTCTGGTGGCGGGCAACGCCGTCTTCCTTCTCCAGCACCAGTAGATTGAGCCGGGGGAATCTCCGGCTGATTTCCAGCGCCACGCCGAGGCCGACCACACCTCCGCCAATGATCACCACCTGGTAACGAGATTCTGTCATGAGTCTGAGATGCCAGTGAGACCGGCGCACTGCCGTCCTTCGCCGGCGCGCCAGTGCGGATCCTTGCCCGATGCGGGCTTCGCGAAGATTCGCACGTCTCGTCCTAGTTTACGACGAGCGTCACCTGTGCGCTCTGCCCGGCATCCGCAGGCGTACCCGGAGATGCACCCGTGAGCCTGATCGTGTAAGTGCCAGGCGGCGTACCCGGCTGTCCTCCGCCACCGCCGCCCTGGCTCACTCCGCCGCACGAGGGAAGCAATGCCAGATAGAACACCGTAAGCAGAAACAGAGCGCTCGGAGCCATCCGCCGCCCGCGCTGATTCGGAACACAAAACGCCAACAGGATCCCCGGCAGCCAGAACCACAGCCCCAGCCGCGCATCCCCGCGACGACTGGCGCTCGGTCTCGGCGCGGTCGTGGTGACCGTCAGAATTACGTTCGCCGGAGAAGGCCCCGGCGTAACCGGCGTCGGCGGATTGAATGCGCACTGGCTCAGCGAGGGCAGCCCGGAACACGAAACCGTCACTGCCCCGTTGAACGCTGCTCCCACCGGCCGGATCGTCAGGTTGTATGGCCCGGTCGATTGCCCGGCGCTGACCGTCTGACTCGCCGTGGATGAACTCAGTTCAAAGTCCTGCCCAACGGTAACCGCCACCGTGAAATTGTGACTCGGAGCCCCGCTCGTATCCTGCGTGGAGATCTTGATGTTGTAACTGCCGCTGGCCGCGGTATTCGGCACATTGATGACCGCCGGCAGACTCGCAGTTCCTCCACTGGCCACCGAAATTGAGTTCGCCGGAACGGTACACGTCGCACCAGAAAGCGCACTCGCATCGCACGTGGCCTGGACCTGCCCGGTGTAGAAGCTGATCGACGTCAGCGTCAGATTCGCCGTTCCCTGCCCGCCCGGAGCCAGGTTCAGGCTTTGCGTACCCGTGATTGTGTAGTCGCCCACATCGAAAGGCACTGGCAGCGTATGTGTGACGCTGCCCGATGTTCCTGTAATCGAAAGCGAATACGATCCTGCGGTGAAGCTCGTGCCATTGATCGTGAGGGTCGCCGTCGCGGGAAATGAACTGACCGATGCTGGGCTGACGCTGCAACTTCCCGCTCCGTAGGTCGTCGGACAACTCAGCGCTACCGTACCCGTGAATCCATCCTGTGCCGAGATCGTGATCGGCCCGCTCGTGCCCGCACTGCCCACATTGACTTCCGGAAACCCCGAGGGCTCTTTCAAGACAAAATCCGGATTGGTCGTCACGCTGATGGTGAACAACGTTGTGATCACTGCCGACACCCCGGCACTCGACGCCTGAATCGTCACCGGATAATTCCCGGTCGCAGCCGTCGGCGGCACCGTAACGTTCGCCGTCATATTCACCGGATTATTGGCCGTTGGATTCACGCTGGTTCCCGGAGTCAGCGCGCAATTTGTGTTCGCAATTTTTAAGTTGCATGTCAGCGTGACTGCCTGATTGAACGAGTTCGCCGCGGTGACCTGGAAATTTACCGGCGGTGACGTCGTCCCGCGTGGCACGGTCACTTTCGCCGGCGTCGGCGTCGTCAGCGCAAAGCTGATGATGTGGACCACCACCGGCACATTCTCCGTGACGTGCTTCGAGTCCACCCCCACCGCATGCACCTCGAAGCTGTAATCTCCATCCGCCCCGTTGAGCGTCACCGCGAACGGCGTAGCTTGCGCCGGCGTGATCGACGACGGCTTGGGGCTGCAGGTGGTCGGAGGAGCCGTCGTCCCGGCAGAACAGCTCAGCGCAATTGAGCTGGCGTACCCGTTGACCGCCGTGGCCGTTCCTTCCAGGGGAACCACCTGTCCCGAAAAGATGGTGAGCGGCGAGTTCGAAATCGAGAGAAGATAACTTGGCGTCGCCAGCAGCGGATACTGCCAAACGCCGCGCCCGTACGTCGATGCCCGCAGCAACTCCTGGCTGCCCGAATCAAAAATGCCAAGCGCGGTCACGGCCACATTGGGCAGAAGCCCCGGCCCCGACGTTGGTCCAACTTCCGTCCAAGTTGCCGACGTCGTCGAACTTGCAAACACGCCCACATCGCTCCCCGCATAAAGGATTGGCAGTTCCGGATCCACCACCAGCGCATTGACCGGAGAGTCCGGCAGATTCCCCGTTAAGTCCGTCCACGTCGCGCCTGCGTTGGTCGTTTTCCATACGTGCCCCGGCCCGCCCGTAAACCCCATCACCGCCACGTAGGCGGTCTTGCCGGTCGCATCCGTGGGATCGAGCGCAACATCGGCAATCGGAAACTGGTTTGGATTGATGCTGCCCGTCGGCCCATTTTCGGTCACATCGGCAAATGCGGTTGGGCCGGCCGTGGCGTTGGTCGTCACCCACACTCGCCCCCCCACCGGCGCGTTCAAAGGCCCATCGATCGGCCCCAGCCCGCTGGTGGTTGCATAGATGACTTGCGATCCATTCGAGTCCGTCGGCCCGCCGGCGGCAATGGCGCGAACCTGGTTGACCTCGCTCCCCGAACACGTGTCGGAACCCAGCGTATCGGAGTTCGGGCTCAGTGCCGTGTAGGGCCCGCCCGTCCGCGATCCCCGCCAGATGCGGCAGGTGCCGACGATCATCGCCGGCGATTTTAGATCGAGCATGAACGGAAAATAGAATCCCCCGTCATCGCCCCCCAGCATGCTGCTGGTTGCCACGAACGAGAATCCACCGTTGTTGCAGTTCGCTCCGTTGCCGCAAACTTGTACTCCCAGCCCTCCCGGCGGCACATCCGGATTCGTAGCATAAAAATTCGTTGGCACATTCGCATCGATGGCGTTATACCCGCCGTCGCCGCCGAGTACATTGCCCCACCCCAAACTCGTTCCCGCCTGGCTGGTCGCGGGAGAGCCGTTGTCCTGCGTTCCGCCCAGCAACGTTCCCGGATCCGACGGATGCTGCGAAAAACTCACAAACTGCGTCATCGATCCCAGACTCTGATTGAGATCGTCGAACTGATTCGTCCCCGAGCACGACCCGCTCGTCAGTCCACCGAAACCGTCCAGCGCGCGATACAGGCCGCCATCGTTGGCGAAGAACATCAGATCGCCGCCGGAATCTCCTCCAGCCGCCGGAATCTGAAACGCCATCGCATGCTGATCTGGATGCACATGCGCCGGCGCGCCAATCGGATTGCACCCGTAAACATGGGTCAAATTCAGGAAAGGCGTAGCAGTGCATGAAGGATTCTGCACCGTGAGCGAACACTTGTAGAGATTGATCGCTCCCGCGTACAAATCCGTCGCCGTCGATCCTGCCGGCACCGCCAGCAACTCCAGGTTGTAGGCGCCCTGTTGCACGCCGCAGCCCAGTCCATCTCCGCAGTTCGTGATCCCCGAATCCGAGATCGCAGTCCACGATGCGCCGCCGTTCTTGCTTTGCCAGATGCCTCCATCCACCACGCTGCCGCCGGAGAAATACACAAACCACGCATACATCTCGTTGCGCCCAGGTACCACGCTCAACTCCGCGCGATAGATCGGACAGGCATAGCCATTGGACGTCGACTGTGGTGGACACGCCGACGTGCTCAAGACCGCGCCACCCGGCTGCGCACTCAGGCGCGTCCAGTTCACGCCGTCCAGGGAGGAATAGAGCCCGTGATACCGGATGGCCGCGAAAAACAATCCATTCCCCGAGTTCGCGCTCGCGTTGTAAACCACCGAAGTCGCCGAAGTCGCATCGCTCGCTCCACCCGGATCGCTCAGCGCATCATACGTCCAGGTGAGCCCGGCATCGGCAGAGGTATACAGACCGCGCATCGTGCTGGAAGTCACCGCGCCGTCCGCCCATCCCTGCGACGTTGTCGCCATGGCCGCCACCACCGTATTTGCCTGCGTTCCGGCCCCAAACGCCATGCGCGCTCCACCAAGCCCGCTGAAAGAAAGCGCGCCGCCGTTGGCCGTCGAGATCAGCGTCCACGTGTTCCCGGCATCCGCCGAACGTAAGATCCCAAGTCCGAAATATGAATCCGCCGAACTGTCTGCTTCTCCCGTCGCCGCCAACACCACGCTGTTGGCAGGATTCACGTTCCCCGGCTGAATCGCGATCGCTCCGATCGATAGCGTCGCCTGATTGTCGGTCAGCGGACTCCACATCACGCTGGCTGCCGGCCCCGCGGCGTTGCTCGACTTCCACACTCCACTCTGTGCGCCGCCAACGTACACCGTATTTCCGGTCGGGTCTGCCGGATCAATCGCCACCGCTGTCGCTCGTCCCGTCACCGCGCCATAATCCTGTGTGCCATTGCCCGTCGCGTCCGACGCCAGGGGCACCGGGCCTAACGGCGTCCACACGGCGGTCGAACCGGACGCCGCGCCGCTCGCCGTTCCCGCCCGCTGCGCCCGCATCCCGATCTTTGCCCGGTACGCGCGATGTCTTAACGCCGCCGCAGGCCTGCCACGCACCAGCCGCCCTCGATAGAACCAGGCATTCCTCTGCTCAATGTGATCCCGATCCAATTCGCCACCGCCCGATGGAACCTCCTGCCCCCACACGATCACCAGATGACCCATCGTGATCCACAAAAGACAACCCACTAGAACTCCAGATATCCTGAATGCCTGCAGGCAGCGATGTATGAACATAAGTCCCTCGCAACCTGCCAGTATCGGAAGGGAGCATGCGCGAAGCAATGCAAAACCGGCGAAATCCGCGGAGTTTGGCCCACTTTGGGAATGTGTCTTTCCGCTCGATTCTCAGGCAGACGCTCCTGTACCCGCTCATCCTCGGCACGACTCTTCTTCCTCCTGCCCAGTCCCAAGAGAAAAAAGACGCACCCGAAATCGTCGTCGCCGCAGCCGCCGACTTGAGCTCCATCCTGAAAGAAATCGCCGCCGACTATGAGAAGAAAACCGGCGTCCAAGTAAAACTCTCCTTCGCCGCCTCCGGCGCACTCACCCAGCAGATCAAAAACGGCGCTCCTTTCGACGTGTTCTTCTCCGCCGACATGGACTATCCCCGCCAACTCGTCGCTTCCGGCGACGCCGAATCGCTCTACGAATATGCCGAGGGCAAACTCGTACTCTGGGTTCCCGCCGATTCTCCGCTCGACGTCGAACACAAAGGCATCGATGTCCTCCTCGACCCCTTCGTCATGAAAATTGCCATCGCCAATCCCGAGCACGCCCCTTATGGCCGCGCCGCCGCCGCCGCGCTGAAGCACTACAGTCTTTATGACCGCGTTTCCGACCGTCTGGTCCTGGGCGAGAATGTTTCGCAGGCCGCGCAGTTCGCCGAATCTGGCAACGCGCAGGTGGGATTCGTTGCCCTTGCACATGCTCTCGCCCCGTCCATGCAGGGCAAAGGAAAATTCTGGATCGTCCCCGCCGACGCCTATCCCGCGCTCCAGCAGGGGGTCGTCACCGTTTCGCGCTCACAGCACAAGAAAGAAGCAGCGGCCTTCGTCGCGATGATCAAGACCAAGGACGCCGGCGACTTGCTGAAGAAGTACGGCTTCACCCTGCCCTGACATCCCCTTGCAGCAATTCGCCTAGTGACTGCCATCACAGGATCGTGTGACGCAGATCATCGTTCCAGATCGGGATAGAACGTAACCATGAGCAGCGCGCTTCTGCGCGACCAGCGCGGTAGCGCGCTGGGAGAAAACAAGAGGGTTGAGTGTTCAAGGACATAGAACATCTCATTCGGTTGGTGCTGGTCATGGCCATTGCGGCGGTCGCTTTCGTCTTTCTTCGCGCCGCGGTGGTTCCCCGTAGCTTCGGGCAGTACGGCCACTATCGCGGAGATGCCATCGCCGAGGTCGCGGCTCGTCCCGTGGCATTTGCCGGACATCAGGTCTGCGAGGGTTGCCATACCGAAGTCGTAGACCAGAAGAAGCTGGGCAAGCACGTGGTAGTTCCATGCGAGGCATGCCATGGAGCGCTTGCCAACCACGCCGAGGACCCGGCCTCGGTAACTCCCCCCAAGCTGGATACCGCAGTCGTCTGTGCCCGTTGTCACGAGGCCAACAGCGCCAAGCCCAAAACGTTTCCACAGGTCGTGACCGCCGATCATTCCGGGGGAATCGCTTGCGACACCTGCCATCAGCCCCATAAGCCGGGCATCGAGTCATCCGGCAAAAAGGTCGCGGAGGTCAAGAAATAGTGGACATCACCCGCCGCCATCTGCTCCTGCTCTTGCCCTCGGCTGCCGTCGCCTGGAAGTACGTCCTCGCTGAAACGCCTGAGGCCGCCCCCAACTACAAATTGACCGAGCACTGGTGGGGTATGCTCATCGACATTCCCAAGTGCATCGGCTGCGGCAGTTGCGTGCGCGCCTGTGCCCAGGAGAATGACGTCCCGGACGGATACTTCCGGACTTGGATTGAGCGCTATCACGTCACCGACTGGCAGATTGAAAAGCCCGAAGTGGAATCCCCCGATGGCGGCAAGCAGGGTTTCCCGTCTAACGAAACGAGTGGCGGAAAGAACTTCTTCGTCCCGAAGTTGTGTAATCACTGTGCGGACTCTCCCTGCACCCAGGTCTGTCCGGTAGGGGCAACGTTCGTTACACCCGACGGAGTTGTCCTTGTCGACCAGAAGTACTGCCTTGGCTGCCGTTATTGCGTGCAGGCTTGCCCCTACGGATGCCGGTTCATCAATCCCAAGACCAATACCGCCGAGAAATGCACGCTGTGCTATCACCGGATCAGGAAGGGACTGACTACGGCGTGTTGCGAAGTCTGCCCAACCGGCGCTCGCCAGCTCGCCGACTTAAAAGACCCAAAAGATCCGATTCATGAGTTTCTGCGCACTCATACGGTGCAAGTTCTAAAACCGCATATGGCCACGGGCGCCAAGGTTTTTTACAACGGCATGGATGGTTCGGTCCGGTAACGGAAGATGAGTTCTGTGCGATAAGGAGGCTTGTGCAGATTCCGGTTGAAGGTTTCATGTATCCGAACGAAGTGGAACTCCAATGGAGCGTTCTGATCGTTCTCTACCCTTTCATTACCGGACTCGTCGCGGGGGCGTTCATCCTGGCTTCCCTGGAGCGCGTCTTCCGCGTACAGGCCGTGAAGCCGACCTACCGCCTGGCGCTGCTTACCGCACTCGCGTTTCTTCTGGTCGCGCCCTTGCCCCTGCAATTGCACTTGGGACACCCGGAGCGTTCCCTCGAGATGTACATGACGCCGCACCGCTCCTCCGCTATGGCGATGTTCGGTTTCGTCTATCTCTGGTACCTGATGGCAGTGCTGCTATTGGAAATCTGGCTCGACTACCGGCGCGACATCGTGCTGAAGTCGCAGAGCGAACGTGGCCTGGCGCGTGTTGTCTATCGCCTGCTCACGCTGGGTTCCGACAACCTCAGCGAACGCTCCCTGCGCATCGACGAAAGACTGGGCTACTTCATTACCCTGGTGGGCATCCCTTCGGCGTTCTTGTTGCACGGATATGTCGGCTTCATCTTCGGATCGGTGAAGGCCAATCCCTGGTGGTCGTCGCCGCTCATGCCGATCGTTTTCATTTTTTCGGCGATGGTGTCGGGCATTGCCGCGGTCATGCTGCTGTACATGATCTCCACCCGGCTTCGCGGGCGTGTCATCGACATCCGCTGTCTCGACAAGATTGCGCAGTATCTGCTCTACACCTTCGTGATCGATTTCAGCCTGGAAATGCTGGATCTGCTGCAGCGCATCTACGAGGCCGACGAATCCTTTCGCAGCCTCGATTTCATGGTGCACACCCGTCTCTGGAAGTCTCAGGTGATCGTGCAAATCCTGCTCGGCACCGTGACCCCGATCGCACTGCTTGGTCTCACCCAGATTCTTAAGCTCACCGAGACCGCCCGCAAACGCATCTACGCCTTGGCAGGCTCTCTCACCGTGATTGGCATCTTCGCCATGCGCTGGAATGTCGTCATTGGCGGTCAACTTTTCTCCAAGAGTTTCCTGGGATACACCACGTACAAGATGGCCTTCGCGACGCGCGAGGGGTTGCTGACCGCGATCGTTCTGATGATCCTCCCCTTCTTCATTCTGTGGGTCCTGGTAAAACTCCTGCCGCCATGGCCGGACGCGGACTCTCTGTCCGCCTCCAGTGCAACACCGGCGCACGGAACCAGCTAAGCCTCGGCCATTCGGGGCAGATGCGGAGATGCAGCCATGCCGCAAGCTGTCGACAGCATCACCGGGTTAGAGCAAATCACTGCCCGCCTGCGCGATCTGGAACGGCGCGTCGCCGCACTGGAAGCACCCTCCGCGAACTCAGCCGCTGATTCGTCACGTCCCACCGAATCCCTCTCTACCGCTCTCCAGAGACCGAAACCACCAGCCACCTGGCGAGGATTCCCCCCCATCGAGACACCGAGCGGCGCCGTGCCTGTGCTTGGGAAAGCAGTCCTTGGAATCGCCGGCGCCTACTTGCTGCGCGCCCTCGCCGAGATGGGTACGATTCCCCAGTTGCCGGTCTTGCTCGTGGCCATCGCCTATGCCACCGGGTGGATGGTGTGGGCGGCGAGAATTCACGACGCCGACCGCTTCGCCAGCACCAGCTACGGCGTCACCTCCGTCCTCGTCCTGGCGCCGCTTTTGTGGGAGTCCACGGTGAGGTTTCAGGCCATCTCGCCCGCCTTCGCCGCTGTGGTCCTGGTCGCATTCATCGTTCTGGTATTGGCACTCTCCTGGAAGCGTCAACTCGAACTGATTCCGTGGATCGCGACCTTGGCGGTTGTGATCACCGCGCTCGCTTTGATCATCGCGACTCGAGACCTGGTGCCTCTCACGGCCGCCCTGTTGGCCGTGGCTGGAACCACAGAAATCGCCGCTTGCCTCGAACACCGCCTCACCTTGCGCGCCGTACCAGCCCTGGCGGCGGATTTCGGGGTCTGGCTCATGGTTGACGTGATGACCTCTGCCGAAGGCGTGCCCGAAGGCTATCATCCCGCGGGACGACTCACCCTCAGCTTCCTGTGCTTTGCGCTGCTGGCCATTTACGGCGGCAGCATCGCGGTTCGCAGCTTTGCTCGGCGCCAACCGATCTCGATTTTCGAAATTGCACAAGGCATGCTCGCGTTCGGGCTGGCCACCTTCGGCATTCTTCGCGCCACGCAAGGTTCCGCAGCATGGGCCCTTGGCGTCTTGTTCCTGCTGTTGTCGGCTGCGTTTTACTGGGGCGCCTTGGCGTATTTTGCGGAGGAAGCGTCCACTCGCAACCGGCGCGTCAGCGCCACTTGGGCTGCCGCCCTGTTGCTTGCCGGATGTTTCCTCGCCTTCAGCGTGAGCCTCCAGGTGCCTTTCTTTTGCTCCGCGGCCCTGCTTGCGGCGTTCCTGTATTTCCCCACACGGAAGTTCAGCCTGGGATTGCACGCATCCTTTTATTTAGCGGCCGCCACGGCGGTATCCTCGCTTCCCGTTTACGTCGGGAATGCTCTTGCGGGATCGGTCCCGTCCGCGCCTGGTTGGAATGTCTGGATGATCGGTGCTACGGCCCTGCTGTGCTATCTCGCCGGGGCACGAGTCCCGGAGGATCGCAGCCCACGCCGCTGGCTCTGGTTTGTCCCCGCATTGCTGGTCGGATTCGCCAGCGCCGCCATCCTGGTGGTCGCAATCACCGGCGTTGCCGCCGCTCGAATGGAACTGACGCTCCCCCGCCTCTCGGTCATCCGGACCATCGTCAACTGCCTTCTGGCCCTAGCCCTTGGCTTTGCGGGCTCGCGCTCCAACCGCATGGAACTTCGCTGGGTTGCCTATGCCGCGCTTGCCTTTGGCACCCTCAAACTGCTGCTGGAGGATTTGCGCTTCGGCAATGCCGCGTCGCTCGTGGTTTCGCTTCTGTGCTACGGATCGGTCCTGATCCTGCTCCCGCGTCTGACCCGGCGAGCCTCGACCCCGGCCTGATGCCGTTGGCAAACCGTTCGAGCCCGATAACGGCAAAGCCAACGGCGCAAGCTCCAACCTCAGCGCGATTGCCAGATTCCATGCGAGCATCGCGGCGATACCTCCCCACCGCGCCCCAAGCAGGCTGTTGAAGAAACTCGGCCTTGCGCCTGATTTTGGGTGGCGCCTTGCACCTTGGCAGCGCTTCAGCGCTGCGATAACCGGCCAATATTCAATATCGGCTTTAGCCGCAGAGGTCGCTGGGCAGAAAACCCATTTTCAGCAGCCGGTTCGGCTCGCCATTCTGCCATAATGACCCATTCCTATTTCTTCATAACCATGGGCTGGCAGGCATTGGACTGGCAGGCATTCTGGCTGACGTTGCAGTTGGCGATCGCAGTCTCGCTCGCCCTGCTCCTGCTCGGCCTGCCTATCGCTTACTGGATTGCCTTCTCCCGCTGGCGCTGGAAATTTCTGATGGAAGCCGTCGTCGCGCTGCCCATCGTCTTGCCGCCCACGGTCCTCGGTTTCTATTTGCTGGTCGCGCTCGGCCCGCACAGTACGCTGGGCCGCCTCTGGATCTCGCTTACCGGCCACACGCTGGCCTTCACCTTCGGCGGCCTGGTCGTCGGCTCGATCCTCTACAGTCTCCCGTTCGCCGTGCAGCCGTTCGCCGCTTCATTTTCCTCGCTCGATCGCCGCCTGCTGGCCGCGTCCGCCACGCTGGGCGCTTCTCCGCTGCGCACCTTCCTTCGCGTCATCGTCCCGCTCTCCCTCCCCGGACTCGTCACCGGCGTCGCTCTCAGTTTTGCCCACACCCTCGGTGAGTTCGGCGTCGTGCTCATGGTCGGCGGCAACATTCCCGGCGTCACCCGCACCGTCTCCATCGACATCTTCGACCGCGTCCAATCCTCGGACTACTCCGGCGCCAATGCCACGGCTCTGCTGCTGATGGTTTTCTGCTTTGCCCTGCTGGCGCTCGTCTACGGAGTCAACCGCAAAGTCTGGATGATAGGGCCTACGCAGAAATGAGCGCGATCGGCAAGACTGACTCGGTACAAGCGTCCGCGCTGGCCGCCCGATTTCGCCGCCGCACTCCGGCTCTCGGCTCATCCTTCGTTCTCGACGTTGACTTCGAAGCTCCTCCCGGCTTCACCATCCTGTTCGGCGCATCCGGCGCGGGCAAGACCACGCTGCTCGACTGCGTCGCTGGACTGCTTCCGCCAGACTTGGGAAGAATCGCCATCGGCAACCGCGCCTTGTTCGATGCCTCTCAGCACACGAATCTGCCCGTCGCCAAACGCCGCGTCGGATACGTTTTTCAGACACTCGCGCTGTTCCCTCACCTGACCGTCGAACAAAACGTGGAATATGGCCTCGATTCCTTGCCGCAGCCCGAGCGCCGGAAGCGTGCCGCCTCGATCCTCGACTCATTCCACATCGCGCATCTGGCCCAGCGTCCCGCGCGGGAAATCTCCGGCGGCGAAAGCCAGCGCACTGCGCTTGCCCGCACGCTGGTCACCGATCCCTCCGTCCTCCTGCTCGACGAACCCCTCGCCGCCCTCGACGCCGCCACCAAATCCAAGATCATCGACGATCTCCGCGCCTGGAACCGCGAGCATCGCATCCCGATCCTCTACGTCACCCACAGCCGCGAGGAAGTCTTCGCCCTCGGTGAGCGCGTGATCGTGCTCGACTCCGGACGCATCGTCGCCCAGGGCACGCCTCACGAAGTCATGACCGCCCCGCTGCAGGAAACCGTCGCCCAACTCGCGGGCTTCGAGAACATCTTCGATGTCACGGTCGACGAAATCCATCCCGAGCGCGGCACCATGGTGTGCAGGGTGGTGGCCGCAGTCGCTCAAGACGCTTTGCCTTTCGCGGACCACTCTGATGGAGGGAAAGGCACGCCTTCAGCCGCGCCAACAGCGCATCGGGACCCGAGAGCCTCAGCCCCTGAGGGCCCTGCTCTCTCGCTCGAAACCCCGCTCGTGCGCGCCAGCCTCGGCTCTCCACTCCGCGTCGGCATCCGCGCCGGCGACATCCTCCTCGCCACTTCCCCGCCCCAGGGCCTGAGCGCAAGAAACATCATCGGCGGCGTCCTCATCTCGATCGAACTACGCGACATGATCGTCTCCGCCAAGATCAACTGCGGCATCGAAATGGACGTTCATCTCACCCTCGCCGCCCGCGACTCCCTGCAGCTCGCCCCCGGCAAGGAAGTCTGGCTGGTCATCAAGACGCATTCCTGCCACCTGATGCAGCGAAGCGAGTTGCTCTCGGTCCGTTTGTCATCCTGAGCGAAGCGAAGCACCTGTGCATCCCCGCCAAGTTGCACGTATCCTTTGCGTCCCAGCAGCGCCGCTCAGGACGACAAAGTCGTAATGGGAACAGAATTATTCGTGCAACCGCCGTGGGTTATGATTCGCGCTGTTCGGTGTCTCGTTTTCTTCGACGATCTCGGCATCGATCGCCAGAGGGTCGCGCGAATCGACCGGTGCAGTGCTTTTTCGAGGCGCAGCGGAACACTTCTCGTCGCGCAGGTCCATCCCGACCAAGAAGAGTGCGACCATGACCACAAGCTGGGTCGCGATGAACGACTCGTAGTGAACCTTCTCCGCCGCCGAACCGAAGGTGTCTGCAAATGAGTACCGAGCGCTCAACCGAAACGCGTACAAGCAGTTGTCCGCGCCCAGGAACGCGAGGAACATCGTCGGTATCCTAGGCTCAGCTAAAATCAACGTCGCCGACGTCGCCAGGAGAAAAAGCTAATTGAGAAGTACCGGAAACGGCACAGCGAACATAGCGCGAACGGTAGGATCGCTGCACCCTTCACACGCCGCCCATCGAGGTAGTCTGTCGTTGTATGACTGCCGCACAATCTCAAATGGCGACCAACGTGAGATGCCGTCCACCGGACGATCTGTCGTGATGGAGGGATAGAAGAACGTCAGCAAGCCGGCTGTCACGATAGCTAGGGCAAGAGAGCGACTTGTGCCCAAACGCTTCATTGCACGCGATTGTAGCCAGAAGAAAGGCGAGCGTCTACGAACTCCCCTTTTTCCACCTCAATCACCGCCGCCCACTGCCCCTTGGTCTCTTCCGAGAACACGATCTTCCCGCCGAGAATCTGCGCCACCGCCCCGGGCGGCAAATCGCGGTGATAGCCAAAATACTTCCGCTTTATCTCCGTCCACGCCGCCCAGCGCTCCAGCATCGGGCGCCGCGGCTCGTACTTCGTCGAAAACACCAGCGCCACGTCGTACTCGTGACGCATCTCCGCTGCCGACATCACCTCATCCGCCGAAAAATCCTCGATCTGCACCACTTTCACCGGATGATCCACATACCCCAACCACGGTTGTGCCAGTTCATTCGACGAAGGCCACGCCGTCAGCACCCTCGCCTTCGGATAATGCGCCTCCACAAACCGCGCCGAGTCCTGATGCAGCACAATGAAGTCGCGATACGCCAGATTATCTTCCGGCGCGAACCCATACGGCGGATTCCAGAACCACGCCAGAATGAACGCCAGGCCAATCGCCGCCACCGCCATCTGCCAATCTCGCAATCGCCGCCACAGCGTCGACACTCCCACCAGAATCACCAGCGGCACCGCCGTCAGCATGTAACGCGCCAGCACTGCCCCGCCAATCAGCGCCATGGCCACCACATACGCGGCCACCACGACCAGAAAAATCAGCTGCGTTGGAATCGCAATCCGCGGCCGCTCCGTGTCTCCGTCTCTGACCGGCGCGAGCAACATCGCCAGCAACATTCCGCCGGTCAGCAACCAAAGATGCATGTACCCAAACGCCTGCCAAATCCGCAGCAGCAGCGCCAGCAAGAAGCGCAGCGGATCCATCGTCGCCGACACGTTGTACCGGAAAAATTCCGGATTCCCGAACACATATCCAGTCCGCGAGTAGTGATATGCGTACCAGAGTGCGAGAGGAATAGTCGGAAATATCAGAGCAACCAAAGAATGTAGGGACAGCCGCCCCCGGCTGTCCGGTCGAGCGCATCTCGACAGCCACGGCAACCGGCCCCCGCCAAACCGTGTGATCACAGGGAGAACAATCTCCCATCCCGCCAGCGCCACTGGCACAAGCGCTGCTGTCTCTTTCGCCAGCACCGCCAGCGCGAACCACACCCCCACCGCTACCCACCGCCTCTCCAGATACGCGGCCAGCGCCCAGAAGGTAAGTCCCGCCGCCGCCAGATCCACCTGGCACAACGAACTCTGCGCAAAAAACACGGGATACAACGCGGTACACACAGTCGCCGCAATCGCCACTTCCGCATTCGCCGCGCGCTCCGCCAGCCGAAAGAATCCCAGCAGCGAAAACGCCGCCACCACCAGCATGGCCGAGCGCGTCACCACGGTGGAAAACCCCAGACACTTCCACCACAGCGCCACCCACGCCATCACCAGCGGCGGATGCGCGTTCGACACTGTCGTGTGTGGAATCAGACTGCCGGCCAGCAGATCGCGTGCGGCAGCCGTGTAATAACCAGCCTCGTCCCAGTAGTAAGGCAGCCGCAGCAACGGCCAGTGCAACAGGAAGATGGCGACAAAGATAACCGTGAACACCAGCGCCGGATGCCGGCGGCTCAACTCAGACGTTTGCTGGCTCTGCCGCATCTTCACGGAATCCTCTCAAATCTCTGATCCGTGAAAATCCGCGCCAATCCGTGGCCCGGAAGTTTCCGCCTCAATGCACCGGCCCCTGCGGCACCATTCTGGGGTCGAGCTTGATCTCGCCGAACGCCGCCTCGTAGCCGCTTACGTTCTGCTGCAAAAGTCCCAGCAGCGCTTTCGCCTGCTGCGGGCTCAGATAAATTCCCTGGAAATTCCGGATGTCGACCTGATTCTCCGTCTGCTGTTGCAGCGTGCCGAACACCAGAAAGAAGTCCCAGATGTTCACTCGCATCTGCACGCTGTTGGCATAGCTCTCGCGATAATCCGTCGACTGCTCTAACTTCACGTTGGGAGGTGTAGGGTTCATAGCCCTGCCAGTGTAATTGAGTTTGGCCGCTGCCACGAAAAGCAAGTCTGCACCCCATGCATTGGTCCCGTCTGCAGACACCCACCCCGTTCTCGCCCCGCTGACACAAAATGTCAGCCCGTTGATGGATTCCGGCGAACCAGCCTGTTGAAAGCCCGTTCCGCCCCAGGAGCTCTAGACATGATTACGACTGAAAACAAAGAACTTGACTCCCCGCCAACCGCCGCCAACCGGTTACTTTGGGTAGTACCGAGTGGTGCACAAAGTGCGATAGAGTTTATGTTCTCGGCACGAATTTTCGGGAGAAAAGTGGGGCTTATGAGTCAGCCGATCGATCAAACGATGATGGAAGAAATCGTGCTCCCCGAGCATTTGTTGCCCTTGGGCTCCGTTCTCGGCCAGGGTGTCTCGGCAATGGACCTCTGCATGGTCCTGGCGAAGATTTTCAAGGTGCAGTACACCGAAGTCGCATTGCTCCGCCTGGAAGGCGGCTCGCTCCGCTTCATTTTCCCGGAGTATCTGCGAACCACCGGCTCGATTCCGCTGAACGGCAAAGCCGTCGCGGCGCACACCGCGTTGAGCAAGAAGGCGGAAATATTCAACAATTTCGCTCGCGTCAAGCACGCCAGCATTTTCGAGACGATCAAGCCGGCAACCAACGATAGCGAAGCGGCGCCCCCCGCTCCCATTCAAAAGCTGATGTCGGTTCCCATCATGGACCGCAATTCAGCGGTGGTTGGCGTCATCCAGATCTCGCGCAAGGGACCCGACTCCCGCTTCGCCAAAGACTTCAGCCGCGACGACCTGCACGACCTCGAACTTGCCGCCGGCTTGCTGTCGACAGCCCCGGCGCTGCTGGAAAACTAGCTTCAGGAAGAGATCTCGCATAAGAAGCCGCTCTGGTCTGAGCGGCTTTCTTGTTTGCTCTGCGTCGCAGGCGGCTACCGCGACTTCAGCACCCGCAGATCCGCGCCCGTCATCTCCTTCGGCTCATCGATACCCAGCATGCCCAGCAGCGTCGGAGAAATATCGCGCAGCGACCCGTTCGGTTTCAGCGTGAACTGATTCGCGTTTTCCGCGATCACGATGAACGGCACCGGATTCGTGGTATGCGCCGTGTGCGGCCCTCCGGTCGCCGGATCGATCATCATTTCCGCGTTGCCGTGATCGGCCGTGATCAGTATGGCGCCGCCTTTGGCGCGCACCGCCTTCTCGATCCGCTCCAGGCAGGCGTCCACGGTTTCAACCGCCTTCACCGTCGGCTCGATCTTGCCCGAGTGCCCGACCATATCCGCGTTGGCAAAGTTCACAATGACCACGTCAAATGTCCCGTCCTCCGTGGCTTTCACCACCGCATCGGCAATCCCGGCCGCGCTCATCTCCGGCTTCAGATCGTAGGTCGCCACCTTCGGCGACTGCACCAGCGCCCGATCCTCGCCCGGAAACGGCTTCTCCACTCCGCCATTAAAGAAATACGTCACGTGCGCGTACTTCTCGGTCTCCGCCACGCGCAGGTTGCGCAGGTTCAGCCCGCCCATCACGTTGGCCAGAATGTTGTTCATCGACTCGGCTTCAATCACCACCGGCAGGCTGAAGTTCTTGTCGTACTGCGTCATGCAGACGTAGTGCAGATTCTTCGGCACGCGGTCGCGCGCAATCGTGTTATCCAGATCCTCCGCGCCCGGCAGATCCCGGCCGCCCTGCGCATTCAGCCCGCTGTTCCGCGTCAGTGCGCGCGTGATTTGCCGCACGCGGTCCGCCCGGAAGTTGAAGCAGATGCACGAATCGTCTTCGCGAATCGTGGCGATCGCATGTCCATTCTTGTCGGTACACACGAACGGAATGACGAATTCATCGGTCACGCCTTTGTTGTACGACTCCTTCATGCCCTGCACCGGATCGGCTTGCTTGCCGCCCTCCGCGTCTCCAGACACCATGGCGTTGTACGCCTTGGCAATGCGCTCCCAGCGCCGGTCGCGGTCCATCGCGTAGTAGCGGCCGTTGACCGTCGCAATCTTTCCGCAGTTGTACTCGCGCATCTTCTGCTGCAGCGCTTCCAGATACCCCGCACCGTTGGTCGGCAGCGTGTCGCGCCCGTCCATGAAGGCATGTACGAACACCCGCTCCAGCCCATTCTGCTTGGCCATCCTCAACAGCGCATACAGATGCTCCTGCTGAGAATGCACGCCGCCATCGGAAATCAGCCCAAACAAGTGCAGCCGCCGCTCGCCCACCGCTGCATGCTTCATGGCATTCAGCAGTACCGGATGCTTGAACAGGTCGCCATTCTGGATCATCAGATCGATGCGCGTGATGTCCATGTGCACAATGCGCCCGGCGCCAATATTCAGGTGCCCGACTTCGCTATTGCCCATCTGCCCTTCCGGCAGGCCGACGAACGGCCCGCTGGTATGGATCAAAGTGTTCGGATACTCGCGCAGCAACCGGTCATACGTCGGCTTCCGCGCCAGCGCAATGGCGTTGGCTTTGGTTTCGGCTCGATATCCCCAGCCGTCGAGAATGATGAGTACGAGAGGTTTCGGACGAGGCAAGCTTCTAGCTCCTAGTTCTTAGCTCTTGCTCGCAACGGTGAGCTTCGAGCGCTGAGTTTGAAATTATGAGGACACATCGAATTACCAGATTACTCGAACTGGATATTTCCTGAACGCCGGATCCGCAGTGATAATCGCGCAGTCTTCTTCGATTCCCTGCGCAATCAGCATTCGGTCAAATGGGTCACGGTGATGCAAGGGCAACTGTTCAATTCGATGCAACTGGTCCAGACTAATTGGCAGAACATCAATGTGATTCTCCGCCATTTTTGTGAGGATATACGCACCCGCAGGCCGAGGCAGGTCCAGCTTGTTGACCTGTACTTTGATCAGGATTTCCCAGATGCTGGCAACACTCAGCCATAGATCGCTGGGCCCCTGGAAGACATTCCGGGCAGCTAGCGACATGCGCCGGTCCCCCGCTATTCCCCATAGAAAAGCGTGGCTGTCGAGAAGCGCTCTCATTTACCGCAGAGGATCCTTCCATGAAGGATCACCCTCGTAGAAAAGCTTCTCGATCTCTGGATCTGGAGCGTCGAAGTCGTCCGGAACCGTAAACTCGCCCTTGGCGCTGCCGAAAACTCTGGTTTTTGGCTGGTCGTCAATGGGAACAATTTTGGCAACCGGGGTTCCCGCTTTCGCAATTACGACTTCTTCGCCCACGGCAACCCTCTCCAAGAGCTTGGAAAGATGAGTCTTAGCTTCGTGGATATTGACTTCCATGATATCCATGCTAGACTAAGTCCTTAGCTTAGTCAACCAACCTAGAAACCCATCCGGTCGTCCGCCGACGGCCCATACGTTCCAGGCAGCGGCGTGTCATTCAACCGCAGATACACACCCAGCTGCGCCCGATGATGCACCAGATGATTCAGGAACATCTGCCGGTACGCCATGAACCGCGACCCGGCGAAAATCGGCTTGCCGTTGAAGCTTAACTTCCAGCTCTCGTTCCAGGAATCCTCGGAAGTCTTCTGCAAGGCTTCCCGCACTTTTGCCGCGCCGTCATCGAAGGCCTTCGCCAGTTGCTCCGGCGATTCGAATGGAGGACGGGGTCGCGGACCACCAACTCCGAAATCCAGTTCCGGCGTGGTCAGAATCGTGTGCCCGAATCCCGGCAGCTCGGCCACATGCACCGCCAGTTTGCCCAGCGGCATCGACTTCGCATGCGGCGTGTAGTCGGCCTTCATCGGCACGCGCTGCAGCATTGCGCGCGTCTTCTTGGCTTCCTCGTCGAATTCAGTCAGAAGTAAATCGCGAATCATTGCCTGCTCCTCAATTCTTGGGTGCCTCGGCGGGCTTTGACTCGGCCGCGGCTTCCTTCGCCATCTTCTCCGCCTCGTCCATCGCACTGCTCATCATCTTTTCCATCCGCGGCTGAACCGCTTGCATGGCCTCCGCCGTCATTTGCGGCTGCTCCCGCAGAATCTTCTGTCCGGTAGGAGTTTCATAGAACGCACTCATCGCTGCTATGTCGGCTTTTGACAGGTGACGCTGGTACACCGGGACCATGTCGTCCATCATGCCTGCCACATCCACATCTTTGAGCATGCGGTCGGTCGTCGCGTTAATGCGGTCCAGATCCTTCTGGCTGATATCCGGGAACTTCTTCTTGAGAGTTTGCTCTCCCATCTGCTTTGATTGCCTGCTCACAACCTCCATGATGTTCCGCATCTGCTCGCGAATGTGCATGGTCGCGAACAACTTCTCGACATCCTCTTTGGTCGCGGGAGCGTCGTTGGCGGACGTTTGCTGGGCCCAGATCTGGCCCAGCGCCATCACGAACAACAATCCGAGCCCAAGCATTCGTCTCATACGCTGACTCCTTTTAGTCGGCTGCTCGCGTTATCCCTTGTAGTTGAGCGCCTTCAGCCCCAAATACCGCGCAGTCCCGCCCAACTCCTGCTCAATGCGCAGCAACTGGTTGTACTTGGCGATGCGGTCCGTGCGCGACGCCGAGCCAGTCTTGATCTGCCCCGCGCCGGTCGCCACTGCCAGGTCCGCAATGAAGGTGTCCTCGGTTTCGCCCGAGCGATGCGACACAATCGACGTATATCCATTCCGCCGCGCCAGATCGATCGCATCCAGGGTCTCGCTCACCGTGCCAATCTGATTCACTTTGATCAGAATCGAGTTGGCAACGTTCTTCTCGATTCCCTTCTGCAGGAACTGCACATTGGTCACGAACAAGTCGTCGCCCACCAACTGAATCTTCCCGCCCAGTTCCTTGGTCAGGCTGGCCCATCCCGCCCAGTCGTTTTCTGCCAGCCCATCTTCGATCGACACAATCGGATAATCCTTAGCCCACTTCGCCCACCACGCCACCATTTCATCCGACGACTTCGCCGACTTGTCCGACTTCTTGAACACGTATTTGCCGTCCTGGAAGAACTCGCTGGCCGCCGGATCGAGCGCAATCGCGATCTGCTCTCCCGGCTTGTAACCCGCCTTGGTGATGGCTTCCAGCACAACCTCGATCGCTTCCACGTTCGACTTTACCGACGGCGCGAATCCGCCTTCGTCACCTACCGCCGTGTTGTATCCGCGCTTCTTCAGCACGCCCTTCAGCGTGTGGAACACTTCCACGCCCCAGCGCAGCGCTTCGGCAAACGACGGCGCCCCCACCGGCATCACCATGAATTCCTGAAAATCCACGTTATTGTCGGCGTGCGCGCCGCCATTCAGGATGTTCATCATCGGCGTGGGCAGCGTGTTCGCGCCCGCTCCACCCAGATAGCGATACAGCGGAATGTCCAGCGAAGCCGCCGAAGCTCGCGCCGCCGCCATCGAAACCGCCAGAATCGCGTTCGCACCCAGCCGGCCCTTGTTTTCAGTGCCGTCGAGCTCGATCATGCGCGCGTCCAGACCACGCTGGTCGAAGCCGTCCCAGTCGGCCAGCGCGTCGGCGATTTCGGTATTCACGTTCTCCACTGCCTTCTGCACGCCCTTGCCGACATACCGGCTCGCGTCGCCGTCGCGCAACTCCACCGCTTCGTGCTCTCCGGTCGAGGCCCCGCTCGGAACAATGGCCCGCCCCACCGAGCCGTCCCCCAGAAATACTTCCGCTTCCACCGTGGGATTGCCGCGCGAATCGAGAACTTGCCGTGCGTGAATGCCAAGAATATTGGACATGAATTTGACTCTCTTTCTTCTTAGGAGTGATGGCTTCCGTATTGCCTGGTATCCGGCCCGGCGAACCGGCCGGAGTCTGGTGGGATCAAATCCCGTGAAGGTTTACGAGCTTGTTCTGAAACCCACGATTATATCGGATGGACATGCGCGATGGCTGTTTTTCCGCGCCCGCGTCGCCACTTTTCCAAATCTGCACCGTCCCTTTGGCCCACCACGAGTGCCCTTATCTCCGCTGGTTCCCTCGTCCTGCCGCGTATTGCCGTGACTTTTTCCCTGGTCTACAGTCAAAAGACGTAGAGATTCCAGGAGGTAACCGTGAAAAAGTGGATCGCCCTGCCCGTTCTTCTCATTTTGGCCACCATGTTGGCCGCCCAGAGCCCTGCGCCTGTGCCCGCCGGCACCGCGCTCATCGTCCGGCTCGAAACCACGCTGGCCACGTTCAGCAATCGCGCGGGAGATCCCTTCCGCGGAAGTATTACCCAGCCCATCGTGATGAACGGCCAAACCGTCATCCCCGCCGGCGCCACGGTCGAAGGCCGCGTTACCCGGGTGAACGAGCCCCGGCGTATCTCCGGCAAGCCCAGCATCAGCCTTCTGCCCGAGGCCGTGATCCTGCCCACCGGTGAGCGTTTCTACCTCGACGCCACCCTCACCGACACCAACATTCCCGGCACCAACGTGACCAACGAAGGCCAGTTCAAAGGCAACGGCCATGACCGCCGCGACACCATCGAAGAAGGCGGGGGCACCGCCGGAGGCATGTTGATCGGCGGACTGGCCGGCGGCCCGGTTGGCATGGTCGTCGGCGGCGCGATTGGCGGTGGCGCCACCACCGTTCACTGGCTCGCCAAGCATCGCTCGGCCACTCTGCCCGCGGGCACACAACTCACGCTGGAACTGAATCGCCCCCTGACCATGGCCCCAGCCACCACCAACGGCGGCGGCAAATAGATAGGGAATCTCAAGCTTGGTCTCAACAAACGCCGGACAATTGTCCGGCGTTCTTAATTTCTGCAGTATTCAGATAGCTGTGTCGGGCCGGTCCCGTAGGGACTACCGACACTAGCCCGCCAGTTCACTGGCGGGCGATACATCCACTCCCTATCCGTGCCGTAGGCACGGTTGAACGAACTACTCACGCCCCAAACAGCAAATCCCCTTCACTCACCAACTGCAGCTCAATCCACCCTTCCAGCGGCAGCGAATCCACCGGCAGCCGGTTCTGCCACAGGCTGAAGCGCAACCGCAACTTGCTGAGCGCGGGAGCCTCCGCCGCCTTTTTCTTCGAGCTTTTGTCAGACGGAGCCGCCGTCAGCATCCACGCCAGCGGCGCTTTGAATTCAAAGTTGCGGAACAACGCCAGCTTCGCGTGTTCGTCGGGCTGAGCTGCACTCGCCAGCAACTTCTCGCTTCCGTCCTCAATCTTCCACGCCTTCAGGTTGCGACCCTGCGCCGAGGCCTCTACCCGCAGCACGCTTCGCGGACCCGCTTCCCCCTGGCCCCAGGCTTCCAGATTCACTACCAGGTCAAACTCCGCATCCGGAACCTGCCCGTTGAAATCCAGACGCCCGTACACATGGGTCGCGTCGATCCCCGCATACACCGCATCGAGCAGGAACTGTTTTCCGTGCATCGCTCCGGCGCGATGATCCGCCGTGTAGGCCGCCGCCCCCATCCACTCGAAATACCGCACCTTGTCGGCGGCAATGCGCGGATGAATGTACGCCGACTGCGCAACAAACGACGGACGCACCTCGGCCCCGGTGATCGGCTGCGCCAGATAATCCGGCGGCAGCACGCCCAGCGCCTGGTACACGTTCGACAGATGCTTGCGATACAGTTCGTCGAAATCCCGGTCGTTCGCCGAATGATGCTCCGGCCCATACCACCAGTTCCAGTCGCTGCCTTCCGCGATCAGAATCTCTTCGAACGCCAGCTTGCGTTGCGTTTCAGTGGCGCGGGCCGCATTCTGCGCATAGAATTCCCGCGCTCGATGCAAGTAGTCCCATGCGCGATTGTCTTCCGGCGCTCCGATCCATACGTTGAAGTTCGCGTTGATCCACGATCCCGGGGTCAGCGAGTTCAGCCGGTTGAAATCCTTGTGCCGGGCAATCGCCTCGGAAACCGTCACTGCCTCCAGACCGGGCTCGTGCTGCAGCGCGTCGTAAAAGCGACGCAGAAACTCGCGTCCCGACTTCGGGTAATATTCCCAGGCATTCTCGCCATCGAGAATGATGGACACCACGGCATCGCGCCCCCTCGACAATACCGGCTGCGCCGCCTCCTTGATGTTCCCCAGCAAGTGCCGCGCCGCCTCGACCGGATTCATGCCGGAATACACAAACCCGATCAGGTCCGAAATTGTGTGGTCGCGAAACACCAGGTGCATCGCCGCGGAATCTTTCTCGTAGCGATGAATGTTGTACAACTTCTCGGCGAGATGCGCAGGCAATCGTCCATTTCCGTCGCGCGCAAAAAACAGCCCTGAGGTTCGCCCCAGCACTCCTTCATCGGTCGCCATCCACTGAATTCCCAGGCTATGCGCGATCGCCAGCACTTCTTCGGAAACGCTGCCTTCCGACGGCCATACTCCCTTCGGCCGTACGCCAAAGACTTTCTCCTGCAAGTCGAGCCCTCGCGTCAGTTGCTCGCGCGCGTCCTCCGGATGCCGAAAGCGATGCTGCGGCAGCGGCAATCCCGGCGATGACGCCCCGCCCGCGTTGGTGTCGCACACCAGCGGCAGAATCGGGTGATAGAACGGCGTCACCGAAATCTCAATCGATCCTCTCTTCGCCGCCTCCGCATGCGCCGGCAAGACCTTGCCGATCAACTCCCGCTCCCACGCGATCACCTGTTTCTGGTCGTCGAGTGAGTAGTTGTGTCCCTTGGCCACGAGCTTTCTGATGTCTTTCTCTTCCAGAAAGAGCTCGTCGAACCACGCGATCTGCGAGAGCACCTGCAAGTCGGTAAAGTCCTGATCCTGGAAATAGCGCTCGGCCCGCTCGGGATGGTCCCCATGCTCGCGAAACCGCTCCCACAACTCGCGATACCGCGGGTACCGCCCAATCAGATTTTGCGGATTGGCCTGAAACAGATACTGCAGCGCGAAGCGCCGTTCCTCCACCGACAATTCCTTCGCCGGCTTCGCCGCCACCCGCAGGAACGGATCCTGCGCCGTGCCGTCGGCGTAGTCCTGAATCTGCACCATCAGCGACGGCACCAGATTGAAGTTCTGATGTACGTTGGGAAACTCGTCCAGCAGCTTCACCATGCCGTAATAGTCCTTGAGGGCGTGCAGACGCGTCCACGGCAGCCGGTATTCCCCGGTAACCAGATCTTTGTAAAAGGGCTGGTGCTGGTGCCAAAGCAGGATGACGCGCAGAGACGGCATGGTTGCAGCTCAGCATAGCACGCTGACTTTGTGGACGGCCCCCGGCTCCGCCTGAAGAACGATTCTGCTCCGGGTGACACCATCCTCGACACATGCCGTTCCCACGCCCCTTGACACTTCTGTAGAATCCTCCTGACATGAGCCCCGACTCGCCGCAGCTTCTCACCGAGAACGACCTCTACCTCTTCAACGAGGGCAGCCATTACCGCATCTACGACAAGATGGGCGCGCACCCCGCCGCGCACAACGGGCAGGACGGCGCCATCTTCAGCGTGTGGGCGCCGAACGCGCGCTCCGTTTCGGTGGTCGGCAGCTTCAACGGATGGGATTCGAAGACTCATCTCTTGCAGCCGCGCGGGTCGTCGGGCATCTGGGAGGGCTTCGTCCCCGGCGCCACCCACGGTGCGCTCTACAAGTTCCACATCGAATCGAGCCGCCACGGATACCGCATCGACAAAGCCGATCCCGTCGGCCTTCTACACGAGAAACCTCCGCGTACCGCGTCCGTGGTGTGGAATCTCGATTACCAGTGGAACGACCACGAGTGGATGCAGAAGCGCGCCGAGCGCAACTCCCTGCGCGCCCCGCAATCGGTCTACGAAGTCCATCTCGGCTCGTGGATGCGCGTCCCCGAAGATCACAATCGCCCGCTCACCTACCGCGAGACGGCTCCCCGGCTGGCCGAATACGTCGGCCAGATGGGCTTCACCCACGTCGAGTTTCTCCCGGTCATGGAGCATCCCTTCTTCGGTTCCTGGGGATATCAAACCACCGGCTACTTCGCTCCCACATCGCGCTACGGCACGCCGCAGGATTTCATGTACCTCGTCGACTACCTGCACCAGCACGGCATCGGCGTGATTCTCGACTGGGTCCCGTCGCACTTCCCTTCCGACGCGCACGGCCTCGCCTACTTTGACGGCACGCATCTCTACGAGCACTCCGACTCTCGCCAGGGATTCCATCCCGACTGGAAGACGCACATCTTCAATTACGGCCGCGCCGAAGTGCGCAGCTTCCTCATGTCGAGCGCGATGTTCTGGCTCGACAAGTACCATATCGACGGCCTGCGCGTGGATGCCGTCGCCTCCATGCTCTACCTCGACTACTCCCGCAAGCAGGGCGAGTGGATTCCCAACAAATTCGGAGGCCGCGAGAACCTCGACGCCATCGACTTCCTGCGCCGCTTCAATCAGGAAGCCTACAAAGAGCATCCCGAAATTCAGACCACCGCCGAAGAATCGACTTCCTGGCCCATGGTCTCCAAACCGATTTATCTCGGCGGCCTCGGCTTTGGCATGAAGTGGGATATGGGCTGGATGCACGACACGCTCAAGTATTTCCAGAACGATCCCATTCACCGCAAGTACCAGCACAATTTGCTGACCTTCCGAATGCTCTATTCGTGGCACGAGAATTTTGTGCTGCCGCTTTCGCATGACGAAGTCGTGCATGGCAAGGGATCGCTGATCGGCAAGATGCCCGGCGACGAGTGGCAGAAGTTCGCCAACCTGCGCCTGCTCTACGGCTACATGTTCGCGCAGCCCGGCAAGAAGCTGCTGTTCATGGGATGTGAATTCGGCCAGGTCCGGGAATGGGCGCACGACTCCAGCCTCGAGTGGCACGTCACCCAGTACCAGGTGCATCGCGGCGTGCAGGCCTGGGTGGAGCAGTTGAATCGCCTCTACCGCAACGAACCCGCCATGCACGTCTTCGACAATGATCCCGCCGGATTCGAGTGGGTCGACGTGAACGACAACGCCGCCAGCACCATCTCCCTGCTGCGCAAGAGCGAGAAGAGTTACGAAACCGTGCTCGGAATTTTCAACTTCACTCCCGTGCCTCGCGAGAAGTATCGCGTGGGCGTGCCCCATGGCGGATACTGGCGCGAACTCCTCAATAGCGACGCCCGCGAATACGCCGGCAGCGGTATCGGCAACCTCGGCGGGGTGCAGGCCCAGGAGATTCCCGAACATGGCCGCCCCTGGTCGCTGGAGCTGACCCTGCCTCCGCTTTCCGCGCTGTTCTTCCGCGTAGCGTAGCGCCCGCGTCCCGGAAGCGACGAGTGCCCACGCCGAATCCCATCCGACCTGGGATGCCCCATGTCTCGCCGATTTTGCGAGACATGGGAAGTTGCCGCTGCGTCGGAATCTGATGTTTCGACAGGAATGCTTCGAAAGTATCGGCTCCCAGGTCTCGCAAATGCGGCGAGACCTGGGGCATCCCATGCTTCAATCGGCGCTCCCAAATCCTCCGCCCAGCCTCATCGCTCGTTGCTCATCGCTCATCGCTCAGAAGTTTTCCACAGATTTATTTTCGCGTTGTGACATGTGACCGTGACTGAGTTTTTCATTCTTCGTAATCTGGCAACGTAGAGCTCGGGTGGGACGACGCGCAAGTCCTAGGAAACTCGCGACCCCCGCAACCTCACCATGTGATCGAGGGACAGGCTGGGCCATCCGAAAGCCAGGGTGCGGCAGACACGTAACCCGAATACGTCGGGATCTGGCACCCGCTGATGGGAGTGATCACTCCTAACGTTGTAAACGGCTGATGCGAGCTACGAGCAGTGAGCGATGAGCAGTGAGCAAAGAGCGAAACCGCAGAACACCAAGGAGTTAAAGAGAAGAAGAATGTAGGGACAGCC
>JBBIOA010000013.1:0-155238 GCA_037443605.1 Terriglobales bacterium | reverse complement strand
TAACCTATGACGGTTTGAGAGTCGCTAACTTTCAACGGAGTTCCGGGCAATCTCCGGAGTTCCGGGCAATCTCCAGATCGACGACGCCATGTGCTACCCATCCAACCGTTTCCGGCAGAGCGTTTGCAGACAAGGTATGCGGGTCTAGGTTCGCGGCGAACAGGCTCGCTCCAACGCGTTATTGTCTGCCGATGCATCGAAACGAACTCGCGCGAGCCTCCCAGCGAGATTGCTTGCAAATCGTCTGACAGGTTTCTGATCGTTACCTGTCACCGACCATGGATTCCCCCACCACCACCGTGAAACCCGCCGCCTCCACTGCCACCGTGAAACCCGCCGCCTCCACCGCCACCGTGGAACCCACCACCATGGAATCCGCCACCTCCGCTGTGGAATCCGCCACCGCCGAATCTTCCGAAACCGCGTCCGGCGCTACCCATCATGGGTCCGGAATGGAAACCCGTACCTGTCGATCCCGGTCCACGATAGACGCCGTGGACATAACTGCGTCCTCCAATATAGTGAGAGCCTGGTCCCCAGTTACGGGCGTCTGTACTAAAGTGATGGTAATAGTGGCCGTATCCGCCGTACCCATATCCGTATCCGAAGAACGGAGCCTGATATACCCACCACGGGGAATAGAAACCCCAGCCGAACGGGCTATAGAAAATCCCGTCGCCCGGAATGAAAGTGAAGGCGTCAAACCAAGGATCCCAATACCAGTCGGCTCCCAGCCAGCCTTGACCGCCCCATCCGTTCATACCATACATGCCAGCTGCATCTACGTTGGCTTCGGCCAGGTAGCCCGATCGCAAACTGCTCCAGCGATATAGGTCCCCTTCCTCATAGGATTTCTTGTCGAACTTGCGCGGTTTCGACAAATCATTGCTGGTCAACGTGATCTCGCGTCCACCTTTCACGTTGGCATGTTCACGGCCGCTCTCCACGAACGCCTTGCCGTCGAACACGCGCATCTCTCTCTGATTCTGATTGAAGTCATACAACCCGGTCTTCAATAGCTGAGTGGTCGTGCCAGCATCGTCAATGCGGAGACTGTTCTCCGGGTGGATCTCGGCCACTTCGACCATTGCATGCCCCCGGTCGACTTCGACCTCCGTGTCCGTCAGGCTGGATGAGATCATCTTTACCGAACTATTGTTTCCGATTCGCAAAAAGGCACCGGGCGTCAGCAAAACCTCAGCCTTGCCTTTCTCTGTGACCAGCGATGTGCCCGGCTCCAACTCCGAATTGCCGATTGACTTGGAGTTGAGAGCCTGATCGCCGATCGACACCTGGCCTTCAACATAGTTAAGGGTTCCGGGTACCGCTGATTGTGCGCTCGTCACGCTACCCCACGACGGTGCAGATAGAATCGCGGCAAGGAAGAACCCCAGGAGCCATCTCTCCAGCACCAGTGCTCCTAATCTTCGGGCTTTCATATCTCTCCTCCACAAAACTTCTCAGTCGATTAGATGAGCAAGCGAGAACACTTTCTTCGCAAAACCTGAAAGTTCAGAAAGACTTAAGGGTTCCTCAAGTCAATTTCGTGTTGAGATGAGGGTGATGTAGCGATTCGCCACGATATGTGAAGAAAATACGGCAAACATTCTCGAGATGCTTGCCCGGAATCAACTTTCGGTAAGAAGCGAGCCTGCGAAACGCATGATCGCTAGCGAGCACCGGCAATGAGACGAGACGGAACTTGTGATCGAAACTTATGAGCCGGTAGCCAATGCTGTCACCACGCGATGAATGTTCTCCCATGCTTAATTCGCCGCCTGCTGCGAATCCAAAACGGCGTGAATATTCTGGGGGCCAGAGGATGTGGGCTGCCGGACAGGAGTACGAAGGCATGATTTCTTTGAAACTCACGCGTTTGATCGAGCAACATTCGAGCGGGTTGACCGAAGAGCTTGTCAAGAAGCTGCATACTTCACCTCGAACACGCGGCCTGCAGCGAGTCGCAGCACCCGAGTTGCGGAATCGGATTGAGGAAATGCTAAGCCAGTTTCATAGATGGCTGCTAACAAAAGAGGATCGCAACGACGTGCAGGAGCGATACCGAACACTGGGGAGGCAGCATGCCAGCCAACGCGTTTCGCTGCCTGATCTGTGCTGGGCAGTGGTTGTGATCAAAGAGCACCTTTGGAATTTCGTAGGCCAATATGCGTTTCATGCTGCTCCCATAGATCTTCATGCGGAACTCGAGCTCACGCGGTTCGTAAACGTGTTTTTTGACGGCATGATCTGTTATTTCGCGGAAGGGTACGAGCAGTATCGAAGCGAGATGGGCGGACCAGAACTGCACAGAGGCGGGACCGCGGACCGAATGGTCGCTATGCCCCGCACCCAAATGCCATGATGTAAGCCTTAGGATGCTGGATCGCGGTCATTCATCACTGTCCCAGTAGCGATGGGTAGCATGATACAAAAGATCGCCCCAGTGGGCAGAGAGGGTTTCACGTTAATGGTGCCACCATGTGCCTCAATAGCCCATTTAGCTATGGGCAATCCCAGCCCGAAGCCGCCTGAGTCACGCGAACGTGCCTCGTCTAGCCGGTAGAAGCGGTCAAACACTCGCTGTTGGGCACCGTCGGGAATCCCGGGCCCTTCATCCTGAATGGCGAGTTCCGCAAACCGCGCAGGCCCGGCGTCCGATCCGACAATATGCAAAGAAACATGAATGCTACCGCCGGATGGGGAATATTTCACCGCATTGTCGAGGACGTTAACAAGGGCCATCCGCAAAAAAGCGCGATCGCCGCGGACTAGCGCTCCTTCGTCGCCTGTCACTGAAAGGGTCTGTTTCTTATCTTCCGCCAGTACGCCAACCACGGCGACCGCTTCATCAACGAGGTCACTAAGGCGGAAAGTAGTTTGTTGCAGTTGGATCTCTCCCGAATCAGCGTGAGCGATGGTGAGTAGGGTGTCGACCATCGCCGTAAGCTTTGCGACTTCCTCGAGCATGCTTCCGATGATGTCGCGATATTTCTCGGCATCGTGCTCCTGTTGCAGGCCCACTTCTCCAACGCTGCGCATGGCGGCCAACGGAGTCCTGAGTTCGTGCGAGACGTCAGAGGTGAAACGCTGGAGCCGTTCGAAAGACTCCTCTAGCCGCTGAAGAAGTCCGTTAAGGACGAGCGCCATGTGACCGAGTTCGTCGTCTGCATTTTGGACAGGGACGCGTTCGCTGAGGCGCCGTGCAGTGATGCGCTCGGTGAGCCCGGCCATCTGTTCGAGTGGGTCAAGAACCTTGATGGCGAACCTGTAGCCGGCAAAACCGGCAGCAATGAGCGCGACCGGCAGAATAAGAGTAAGTAGTCCAAGCAACTGAAGGGATTGGAGTCTCAGTGGCTCCGTGCTGTACGCCAGACGGATGAGAACTGGGGTTTCCTGGAGAACATGAATATGACTGATAACTTGAACCGGCGTCCCGTCAGAGAGGCGAATGTTCCGCCGCGAAAAGCCATTCGCTCCTTCATTGGGTAGGAGCCGGTCGCCCAGTGCATTTCCGCCGAGCTTGCGATTGCGGAAAAGCACGTGCCCATTTGAGTCAAGTACCTCCAAGAGCCGGTCGAGCAAGAGTCTTGATTCGGGCCGATTGAAATACCCTTCATGCAACGAGAGTTGCCCATCGGCAGCGAAGTATAGGAGACCCTGTACGGTCTCCATATCCTGTATTTCGGCATGAAAGAGTTGCTGCTTCAGCTGCCAATACTGGAGAAAGCACGCAGTGCAGATGTAGGCTGCAAACAAGAGACCAAAGATGGCAACATACCAGAGCGTGAGGCGGCTTCTGATATGGCTAATCCGGAAAGTCACTTCTTCGTGTCCTCGATCCGCATAACAAAGCCTACTCCACGAACGGTGTGCAGAAGTTTGACTGGCCACGGATCATCAATCTTCCGCCGGATACGGGCAATGTGGACGTCAATTACGTTGTCCATCGAGGTGTAGCGCATGGTTGTCTTCCATACGTCACGGGCGACCATCTCCCGGGAAACAACCGATCCGCTGTTGAGTAGGAGGTATTCGAGCAAATCGAATTCTCGTCCTGTGAGCTCGATTACCTGACCGCCGCGCGTGGCTATTCGCCCGCTGACATCCATAGTTAGATCCGCCAACCGCAACACCGAGGCAGTCGCTGGAGTGGCCCTGCGATAAAGTGCTCGCACGCGGGCAAGCAGCTCGGGGAAAGCAAAAGGTTTGACAAGATAATCGTCTGCGCCAGCATCCAGACCGCGCACACGGTCATCGACAGAGCCCTTCGATGTGAGGGCTAATACCGGCATCTTGAATCCGTTGCGACGCAGTTCACGCAAGGTCTCAAGACCGCCCATCCGTGGCAGCATAATGTCCAAGAGAATTAGGTCGAAGTTGTGATCACGCAATTGCTCGAGCGCAGACTCCCCTGAATAGGCAACTCTGACCTGATAGCCATTGCGCAGCAGGCCCTCGGCAATTGCGTTCGCCAGTTTGTGCTCGTCTTCGACAACCAGGATGTCGAGCGCTCCTTTTGCGCGAATGGTCTCACCGCCAAACATGACTCACACTCTACAGCAGCTCCATGGCGGCGAGCCGCCGAAATGAAAAGTTCAGAAATACTTCAGAATTCCTTAATGCTGTCATGTGTTGAGATCAAAGAGCAATAGGAGCTGTGCCGAAATGGGAGGTTCAGGTGGCCCGTCTGGAGCGACCGAAGACCCCAAGAGTCATCTCTTGGAAAATCACTCCTCCGGTGATTGTCGTGTCGGTGGTGGTCGGGCTCGTGTCCTTTCTTGTGACCGAACTGATGCATCGCTTTCTGGTTGCGGATCTTGGCCGTCGCTGGGAACGCCTGTTGGCCGAGGGTGTTTCGGCGGTCGTCGTTGCAGGGTTAACCGCCGGACTCATGAACGTGGCCAGCCAGCGGCAGGAAGCCGCGCTCCTGAGGATGCAAGTGATCTCTGAAATGAATCACCACATCCGAAACGCTTTGGGCGCCATTTCTCTAACAACAGATTCGATCCAGAACCACGATTGCGTTCGAGTCATTTCCGACAGTGTTGATCGCATCGAGTGGACTCTTCGAGAAGTGCTGCTGCGAAGGAAGCCGATTTCCGAGAACGAAATTGATCGGCTGAGATACGCTGCAACGAAAGACCCGCACCCGAGAACCTATGCAGGCCAGGAGAAGACCAATGAATAACGTCAGAGTGCTTTGTGTGGAAAACCACGAAGAGTATCTGGATGCCCTGAGATACATGCTGGAAATGGCTGGTTATGAGGTTTTGTCTGCAACCACAGGCAGTGAGGGTCTATCGATACTCATGAAACAGCCCATCCATGGCGTCCTCCTGGAGTACGACCTCCCGGATGTGGCAGGCAGCGCGGTTCGCGCCGAAATGAAGCGTATCAAGCCTGAAGTCCCGGTTCTGCTGTTTGCAGGGGTAGGGAGTCAGACGCCTTTCCTGCTTCGATTCTTCGATGCCTATCTCCAAAACGCGGAAAGGCCGGAGTGGGCATTTCAAGATCTCGATGCGTAGGTTACTTGTGTAAAGGATGCGACTCTGGAGTGTCGATGTCCGGTCAATGATCCGCAGCCGGGATTCTACCGGGGTTTGAACAGTGTCAAAAGGATGAGAACGATTTGTAGCGTTAGGAAAAACCATATGGAGCAGGGAGACGTTGAACGGCTGAGAGAAAAGCTCGAAATCCAGAGGCATGAGACTCGGCAGTTCTTGCGCCGTCTAGACCTCGAAGTGCAGTCTCTGGACGCCGAGTCCACAAAAGACAGTGCGGACCGGTGCGTTATCAGTGTGTCAAAAGAGTCGCTGTTCGAGCGAAGTAGCCAGCGACGGACCGTTTTGCGCCTAATTGAAGCGGCTCTGAAGAGAATCTCTGATGGCTCCTTCGGAACATGCGTGGGGTGCGGTGACGAAATTCAAGATCAGAGGTTGCATGCACTGCCTTGGACGCAATTCTGCCTTCGATGTCAAGGCCAACTCGAAGAGACAATTGGCAACAGCTTATCGACAAGGACTTCGATAGCCGCAACTGCTACGTGGCGGCGTGCTGGGTAGCAGATTCAATAGTCGACACGTTGAGCTTGTTCGTGCCGAACCTGAAAAGGCAACAGGGTGGATTTCAAGATAGTGGTGGAAGACTTGCAAGGAGAAAGCCAATCCAAACAACGGGCGCTCGTGGCGAGCGCAGGTGAATCAGCCTCCAGGCCCAACCCCTCGCGACACGTCGGCACTCCGGCAATCGGAACTTCGACAGCAGCGGCCGCCAGTGTACCTTCCGTCGGAACGACGAATACCGTCACGGACCACCGGCGCCGCAGATTTGTTTGGAGCTGCGTGTTCGGTTTTCTTACGGCATGGTTCATAGCATTCTTTCGATTCTTCTTGCCCCGTGTGCTCTTTGAACCGGCGACTGTCTTCAAGATTGGGTATCCAGCGGATTACGCCCTAGGAATTGATGAGAAATGGCTGCAAAAGTACCGGATTTGGGTGGACCGCACGCCTGATCGGCTCTTCGTCATCTACGCCCGCTGCACACATTTGGGTTGCACTCCTGATTGGAAGTCAGCGGAGAACAAATTCAAGTGTCCTTGTCACGGCAGTGGCTACGACAGTGAGGGAATTAACTTCGAGGGGCCGGCTCCGAGGCCAATGGATCGAGCTCACATCGAGCTGGCTTCGGATGGACAAATCGTCGTGGACGTGGGCCATCTCTACTCATGGCCGAAAGGTCAGCGAGATCAATTCAGTGACAACGGAGCATTTCTGTCGGCGTGAAGCTTCAATAACGAGGAGTCTTGCGTGGGGCATCAGCCGACAAACGAGGTTTTGTGGAATCGAGACGCACGTTAGGAGAAAGCATATGAGAAAGCTGCATGCTGTTGCGTTAATCGCCTTGGTCTGCGGGATGGTCGCACCGGCTTTAGCGCAACAGGTCGACGTTGCCTTTGCTGGAGGGTCCATGTTTTCCGCTGGCAATTCCTTTAACTCGTTGGGTTTTGTGCAGGGCCAAGGGGGAGGAACGTTTATCGGATTTAACGGAGATGTTCTTTTCAGAGGGAATCTAGGGGTACAGGGGGAAGTGAATTGGCGAGCGAGCCAGGCCGTGTATGGAGGGCAGGTTCCGTATCGTCCGGTGTTCTGGGACTTCAATGCGATCTATGCTCGTCGATTCAGTGAGCGTCTCGGCGCTGAAGCTCTGGGCGGAATCGGAGGGGAAAGCCTTAGGTTCTACTCCGGTCAGTACAACTGTGACTACTACGGAAACTGTTCGAATTACGTGAGCAGCAACCATTTCGTGGCGGATGTTGGTGGAGGAATTCGCCTTTACGTCTGGCGGAATGCTTTTGTCAGACCCGAGGTTCGGCTGTATCTGATTCACAACAACGTGGAGTTCAGTTCGAGCTATCCGCTCAGATACGGCGTGTCTTTGGGGTACACGTTTGGCGGCACTGGTAGTAGCAAATAGCGGTCCGGAGACATCGGAGGTGGTAACACGAAGACGCAGGTCAGCGTGTTTCGGAGGCAGCAGGATGGTTTGCTTGGCATCTTGCTTCGCGAACGACCTGCTGCTTCTCCAAAAGCGTCTTGATCATTTGAGAAAACGAATCAGGTCACGACGACAAGGCTCGGATATCGTCGGCGGGCGCTTGCGAGTGGCGTTCTAGTTCGAGCTAAGCCAAAGGAGGTGTTTGGATGTCGGAGTGAGTTAGCTGGAAACGTACAGGCACAGGCTTTGTGGGTCTTTTCCTCTGACGTGTGTGGACTTTACGACTTACCAAGTCTCACCCTTTCACACTCAGGGCGAACCGATCCGGTCGCCTTGGTCGAACTGCTCTGCGACAAGGGGAACGTCAAAGTGCGGGCCGGCAGCGGAAGGCTCTTGCGTGTGATCGCAACTGGGCAATGAATACGAAGCGGAGCGAGCCTTGCGTATGTTCACAAAGAAAAGACTGCGAGAACAGAAGACGACCATATGAGGCGAGTGCTGCTGTTTGTGTGTCTGATCGTTTCCATGGTGGAACTGGATTGGGAGCGTGATCGAGTTTACTTTTTGTCGTCGCTCGCATCCCTCTTGCTCGTTGTGTGGACTGAACTATTGCGTCGTCGCAAAGCTCAAGAACCAACTGCAGCAGAAGAGCTAAGGGCGGAGCAGATGGTTGTGCCCGAGACTCGCTTGGTACTGGCGAATCCCCATGATCGCACGCCGTCGCTGAAGAGGGTTGAAGCACCTGTAGTAAGTAATGTCCCAGTTCTCGATTGGATAGAGGCACAAGGAGCGAAGCGCACATGAAAATCTTAGGAATCGCAATTCTTGTCTGCTCACTCACTTCATTCGTGTTTGCCGCCGAAAATGTCGTGACGGCAACCCATGGCACGATCACCAAGATCGATCGAACAGCGAAAACCATTGCCGTCAAGACGGGAGATGGAACGGAACACGTTTTTTGCTGGGCTAAAGATACGAGTGTTCATGGAGTGAAGTCCGCGGATCTTTCCGCGAAAGAGTCCTGGCATGGGTTGAAACAGGGCTCGGAAGTGGTGGCGCACTCGACGAAAATGGGAACAAGAGATATCGCCGTCGAAGTGGACAAAGTCGGGGACAACGGTCTCAAAAGGACCGAAGGAACCCTGAAAGAAGTCGATCGCCGCGGAAAGAAGTTGGTCGTCGAGTCTGCTGATGGAACGGAGCATGTTTTCAGGCTAACGGATCATGCCGCCACTGATGCCGGCAAAGACGTGGCCGCCAACGCGGAAAAAGGCACAAAAGTCGCCATCTATTCGACGGAGGACGCCGGCAAAAGCGTCGTGCACTTCTTCGAAAGGATTTAGAGATCAGTTTGTTGCAGAAAGCCGCCGAGCAGCCGGTCCTGGTTTCGTCCTTCCAGGTTCCACGCTGGTTCAGCGGCAGTCAGGAGGTAGAAGTGACAAGCTCGGAAGTTCAACGGCTTGAAAGGTACCTGAGATTTCATCTTACGGGGATTCTGGAACACTTGAATTGCGATTCAGATGGCGGTTCGGAATGGAGCGTTAGATGGGGCGCGTCGGCGACGTCTCTGCGGGAGTATCTGCTGCGAGGTCGCGACGACATTACAGCAGCCCTTGCCCGAATACAGGATGGGACGTATGGCAATTGTGTCGGTTGTGGACAGCAAATTGACCAACGACGGCTTGAAGTAGTCCCGTGGTCGAAGTTCTGCAGGGTCTGCGAGGAGGAATCTGATCAGAGCCATCGGCCGGAAGATGGACTCGTTAACGGATCTCAATGCTGATCCAGAGAGAGTCAGAAGCTGAGTTCCTGAACCTGTATTAGCTCCGTAGGGCTGAAAGGACGCCGAGTGAGGAGATCGGGCATTCTCGTGCCATTCGCCGGGATGCTAATCGTGTTGTTAGGTTCTTGCGGTGCCGGGCCCAATTATCAACTTCCCGAGAAACCACCGCCGACGCAGCCGCCGCCGGTCGCCCAGCAGAGAGGCACGGTGACCGTCACACCGCAGTACGCCGCCATCGGCCCTGGTGAGACCATACAGTTCACCGCACAGTCCAGCCTGAGCGGAACACTGCAATGGATGGTCAACAGCACTCCGGGCGGAAATTCGTCGGTAGGACTGATCGATGCTAAAGGGACCTATACGGCCCCGCCGACTTTTTCCATCAACGTGGTGATCAGTGTTGTTCTGGTTTCCTCTCCCGCCGCTAACTTTGCGACTGCGGTCGTCGCAGTCATCCAGAGCGGACAGCTAACGCCAACACCCAATCCACAGGTGGTGGCATATTCCATTTACCTGCCCGCACCGGGAAACGTCAGCGTTCAGTTCGGGACACAGAATCTGATGACCTCGCGGCAAGATACCCCTTCTCCGAACGGCGGCATGGTTCATGTCTACGTTGCTGGAATGATTCAGCACGCTTCTTACCATATGCGCGCCATGGTCAACCTGGACAATGGTGCTTCGTTCATTGACGCAAACCAGACGTTCAACACTGGCAGTGCACCGGGAACGTCTCCTCTCCAGATCACCATTCCTTCAGGAGCGTCACCGCAATCCGGAGTCGAAATCTTTGACACGGTCATACCACATACAGAAGCGCAGCTATTTGCCACCGATCTTCAAGGCAACGTGCTGTGGACATATCGCTATCAGGGATCGGCGATAGATGCAATTCAAGCCGCGAGGCCTTTGCCGAACGGGCACTTCTTGCTTTTGATTTCATTTGCATCTTCATTGCCGACAAAGCGGTTATCCCATCTGCCGAGTGGTACGATCGATGTGATTCGCGAGGTCGATTTAGCGGGCAACACGATACGCGAGCTCTCGCTCGCTCAATTGCAGCAATCGTTAACGGCCCAGGGATATAGTTTCACGCTGCAGGGGTTTCATCATGACGTAGTGCCCCTGCCCAATGGGCATGTCGTGTTGTTGGCAGATATGAGAGAGCCGTATGCGAACCTGCCCGGTTATCTGGGAACAACGTCGGTGTTGGGAGACCTGCTCGTCGATGTAGATCAGAAGTTCAATCCGACCTGGGTTTGGAACGCGTTCGATCATTTGGATGTAAATCGTCACCCCATGAACTTTCCGGATTGGACACACGGAAACGCAATTCTGTACTCCGCAGACGACCATAATCTGCTGTTCTCGATGCGTCATCAAAATTGGATCGTGAAGATTGCCTATCAGGATGGCAGCGGCTCCGGAAACATCCTCTGGCGGCTGGGGCCCGGTGGAGATTTCAAGTTAGTGGGAGGCACGGACCCGACCGATTGGTTTTATGCACAGCACGGGCCCAGCTTTTTCACGAAGAACACGATAGGTACCTTCCAACTTGGAGTGATGGACAATGGCGATGATCGGCAATTTCCCGCAGGAGTTACATGCGATGGGCCGGGCCAGCCTCCGTGTCACTATTCGACGGTTCCGGTTCTGCAAATCGATGAAAATGCAATGACGGCAACTCTGCTCTCGAATTACACACCAGCAGCCGCCCTCTACAGTTATTTCGGCGGAAACGTGGAACAGCTCCTTAACGGTGACATGGAAGCAGATTTCTGCTCTGTCAAAAGCGGCGCAACGATTCAAGAAACGAGTGAATCCACGGGTACAACTCAGGTTGTGTGGCAGGCGATAACGCCGAACGCAGCGCAGTTCCGAGTTCAGCGCTTGTCCAGCCTCTACCCGGGTGTCCGGTGGTAGCAGTGTTGAAAATCCAAATGAAAGCTACGACCCGGAATCACTGATCAGGCGTAAACGTCAGAGCTCGCGGCTACCGGATCGGCATTTCCACTTGCTCACGGTATGCCGAATCGAGGCGGACGGCAGCTTTTATCTCACCAAAGCGCAATCATAATGTCAGGCTAAGACGAAGGAGTGCGTCGCTATGGTTTCTCAGGTTGCGACACAAGAAGGCTATCCCCAAGTCCCAGTTGTTGTTGTTGCTGCGTGCTTCTGTTCCCCGTGGTTTGCGGCGCCGAGCTTTGGGCAGCAGTCAAACGTCGCAGACTCACTGGGCGAATTACTTCTTTGGAAACCAAGGAACGAGCACGCTTGTTCGTCTTCGGTACTCTGCGAAATCAGGATTCTCCGCCATCTTCTTTTCAAGCATTGGAATCCCCGAAACCTTCAGGATCAGGACGGTGATCGTGAGGGGGCCGATAACGCTAAACCAGCCACCCGGAACACCGGCCGCTAGCAGCCAAATGCCCCACCATTGCACGATCTCTCCGAAATAGTTGGGGTGGCGCGTATATCGCCAAAGACCAGTCTGCAGTATCTTGCCCCGATTGAGCGGATCTTTTGCGAATCGAGCGAGTTCTGCATCTCCCACAAACTCGAAAAGAAATGCGAATAGCCAAATACAAACGCCCAGGATGTCGAGAAAGCCGAGCTTGCCTCCTGGGCTGCGATTCATCAAGAGTACCGGCAAGGCAACGACGAATAGGAGCGCGCCTTGCAACAAGTACACCTGGGCGTAGGAGCGAGGATAGAACCACTTGCCCCATTCCCGTCTCCAGGCCAGATAGCGAAAATCTTCGGGCTTGCCTCGATGGCGCGTATGGATGTGCCATGCCAGACGCGAGCCCCAGATGCTCACCAAGATGCCCGCCATGAGACCTCGCGATCCCGACCTGCCATACAGGAAAAAGGATGTCCACGCTAGCAGGACAAAGCCCAGCCCCCACGCCACGTCGGCCACATCATTCCTTCTCTTGATCAACGAGATCAGGAACCACAGGGTCATGAATGCCCAAAGCACGAGAGCCAATGTCAGGTAGTAGCTCATAAACTGAGTTTGCGCGCGATGAAGTAGGTTCCGACAGATACGGAGCCGGCTAACACCATGCCCCAAAGCAGGTCCACGACGGTCAACGCCAGCGGCCAGTCCTTGAGCGTGGCGAGATTGGTGAGATCGTAGGTCGCGTAGGTGATGAGACCGAACAAGGATCCGAGCGTAAGTGCACGCACCCAGGAATCTCTCTCGACAGCTGGAGCGATGACGAAAACCACCAGGCCCACCAGGAACAGAAGGTAAAAGAGGATGGCGGCCGCCCAATTGACCTTGGGCGTCATCAAAAACCCAATCTGTTTCGTGTAGAAATTCTTTGCCACTACGCCGAGCCAGACCATATCCATGCCAAAGAAGATCGGCAAAGCAATGCAATACAGTTTTAAGAACATAGTTTCACCATTCAGGACCGAGATCGAATTCGGGAAAGTCCGCCGTCCACACCGATCACCTGACCGGTCACCCAGCTCTGCTCGGGATCGAGCAGCCATTCGATGGCGGAAGCAATCTCGTCTGGCTCGCCAACCCGACCGAGTGCATGCATGCCAGCCGACGCCTTGGCCATCGTCTCGTTCCGCAGCAACTTGGCCGTGAGAGGAGTGCGCGTCATTCCCGGCGCGACGCAGTTGACTCGAATTCCTTTCGAGGCATAGGAGGCGGAGGCGGCGAGGGCCAAGCCTTCAATTCCGGCTTTGGCGGCGGAGATGGCCTCGTGGTTCGCCAATCCGATGCGGGCCGCTGCCGTCGTGAGCAACACCACCGATCCGCCCTGTTGCGCCATCGCGAGTGCTGCACCACGGACCACGGCGAATGCAGACTTTAGATTCGTGCCAATCGTGGCATCCCACTCTTGTTCAGAGACAAGGTGCGCCGGTTTCAACAAGAGCGAGCCCACACAACTGGCAACGCCACTTGGCGGACCGTGCAATTCCGTCGCATGTTTCATACACGACTCCACCTGTTGCAAGTCGCGGGCGTCAAGGCAGAATGCTTCAGCACCCAGTTCGTCTGCCAGCCCAGACAGGCGGACCTCGTCCCGGCCAGCCAGCAGGAGCTTGGCCCCCTTCCTGGCCAGACGGCGACTGAGCGCCGAACCGATGCCTCCGTATGCTCCGAAAACCACGTACGATTGGTTCATGGCAGAGTTTCCACCAGCGCTGAAATAAGAACTGCCCTCACGCGGTCCTGGCCGACGACGCGCTGCACGGATCTCAGTCTTCTGATTCCGTGTTGAATCCGACTCTCGTACTGGCTATTGAGTTCCGCCGGCACGAAGGGCTGCAGTACATGACTCTGTCCCACACGGCTCTCCATCTTCGCCACACGATTGTCCCGCCGCAGGCTCCAAACAAAACACGCGAGATCTAAGTGACCTCGGCGGCCTTGCTTTGCGACCCAGAGGAGGCAGCGACCCGGTGCAACACCCGGGACAGCAGGAAATAGATCAGAAATATTGCAGGCGCACCGATCAGCAGCCAGGCCGACATGGCGTGCGCTTCCGCCAGCCACAGCGTCGAGACTGCATGCGGCAGGTCTGCGCGCACCATGGCCAAAATCTGCGTCAGAGACAACTGCAGGGGCGCGGCGCCAAACAGTTTTTCCCCTGTTCGGATAAAGGGCACCAACAAGAACAGTTGCAGGGGATAGATCAGGTAGTTCACTAGCTGGGTGGCAGGCAGATTCAAACGGAAAACCAAGGCTGCGGCCGCACACAGGATGGTCGTGGAACCGAGCACCGGAAATGTGCCCAGCACAATTCCGAAAGCCAGACTTAAAGCGATCTTCTCCGGCGTGATCCCCTGGGTAAGCAGGGCTACGATCGGGGCAACCACACGGCGATGAATGAACCCAGATTTCACGATGCCGTACTCGCTATCACTATCCATTACGAATCTCGCCCACGCTTGGATTGCTTTAGCCGTAGCTAGAACCTTGCTCCCCGCGCAGCCAGTTGGTGTTCCAGCGTCGAGAAATCATGCAGCACCATCCAGCGCGACCCCGCAGTTGCCTGATCCAGATGCAGTTCAGGAGAGCCGCCGAGCCAGAGAGCGGCAGCCCGCGGCGCCTTGCGGGCGATGTGATCGAGATCGTCCAGCGCTTCGGAATTGGGCACTGACGAAAGGCTGAGCAAGACAACATCGGCGTCACTCTTTCGCGCTGCCAGCACGATGTCTGCCGCCGGTAAATCCGTTCCCAGATAAATGGTTCCCATCCCTCCCGCTGCGGCGAGCATGGCGGCGGCCAGAGTAGGGAAAGCATGACGCTCATTTCTCGGGGTGGCCAGCAAGACCCGTGCCGGCGGATTCGACGGGGAATAGGTCCGCACTAGCGAGGCCAGCACGCCCGTGAGCAGGTTGGTCAGCATATGCTCCTGCGCGATGCTGCACTTGCCCTCATGCCAGCGCTCGCCAACCATCCGCATTAAGGGCAGCGCGGCTTGATGAACGAAGTTTCTCGGACTGCCCAAGGCCGCGGCCAGCCGGTTAATTTCATGATCGGTCGCGGCATAGTCGAAGTGCTCAAGAGCGTGTAGAACCGGTACCAGCAGATCATTGGCATGGGTCTTGTTCGACGCGGATTCCCCGGCTGCGATGGCAGAGCTCTTTTCCAGCAACTCCCTCAGTTGCCGGTCCCCCAGCGCGGCCACCTGCCCGATGCTGTGTCCCTGCTCGACCGCCCGCCGCAGCAGGAGCAGCTTTTGAATCTGGTCCTCGGAATAAACACGTCCGCGCCCGACTCGTCTAGGAACGACCGTGCGGTATCGACGCTCCCACGCACGTAGCGTGTCCAGAGGGATCCCGGTGAGTTTGGCCGCGGCACTGATCGGATACGAGGTCGCCATCAGGGTTAGCCTAGCAGGCGTACCTTTAGTTGTCAAAGAAGTGTCATGGACAAAGGATTGACAAACTTATTTCGGGTTGATACAAACTAAAGAACCAATCCGGCGCCCTGACTCCGCGCGTAATGGTGAAGGAAGCTTCTCCAACCCAATCAGAGGCCAAGCCAGGAATTCTTTGTGATCAAGCATCTTCGCAACTACAGTTTCGGGACGGTGATTCCCTTTGTTCTGCTGCATGTGGCGTGTCTCGCCGTGTTCTTCGTGCCTTTCCACTGGTCATGGGTTTGGCTGATGCTGGCGACGTATGCCCTCCGCATGTTCGGAATCACCGCCGGATACCACCGCTATTTCAGCCACCGCAGCTACAAGCTAGGGCGGGGCTGGCAGTTTCTGATGGCTTGTCTGGCGGAGACTTCCGGGCAAAAGGGCGTCTTGTGGTGGGCTGCCCATCATCGGGTTCATCACCGCCATGCCGATCAGGATCCGGACATTCACTCTCCGTTGAAACGTGGATTCTGGTGGGCGCATGTCGGTTGGGTGCTGTCGAACGAATACGACACGTATGACCCGGCGTTGATTCAGGACTTCGGCAAGTATCGGGACCTGCGCTGGCTGGACGAACACTACATGGTTCCCCCGGTCGTGTTAGCGGCGCTGCTTTTAATCAGCGGTGGGATCGGCGCTTTTGTGTGGGGATTCGTGGTCTCGACCGTCCTGCTGTTTCACGGAACCTTCACCATCAATTCGGTGGCGCATCTGTGGGGATCGCGCCGGTTCGATACAGCCGACGACAGCCGCAATAACTTTTTCCTCGCCATCATCACGCTGGGCGAAGGCTGGCATAACAATCACCACAGATTCATGTACGCCTGCCAGCAGGGAATTCGCTGGTGGGAAGTGGACGTTACATATTACCTGCTGAAGATGCTGAACTGGCTGGGAATAGCCAGGGATTTGCGAGGCATACGCAGGCCCTTGTCAGAAAGTGAGGCGGCATGAGCCGGATCGCGGTCATCGGGGCAGGGATCTCTGGAATGGGAGCGGCATACCTGCTCAGCCAGAAGCACGAAGTATGGCTCTTCGAAAAAGAGGATCGCCTCGGCGGTCATACCCATACCCATCTGATTGAAACTAGTCGCGGCGTCTTGCCGATCGACACCGGCTTCATCGTGCATAACGACCGCACGTACCCGAATCTGGTTCGCTTGTTCCGAAAGATGGGCATAGCCCGGCAGGCCAGCGACATGTCGTTTGGTGTGTCCTGCCGGCAGACTGGATTCGAATATAGCAGCCGTGGCTTGAGCGGATTCTTTGCGGGCAGAAGCAATCTCTTTCGCTGGGGACACTATCGATTTTTGTCGGAGATCATGCGCTTCAACCGGCATGCGCGCCTGCTACTGCAGGATCCGGCCAACGCCGACATTACCTTGGGAGACTATCTGCGTGCGAATCAGTTCGGAGGCGATTTCACTCGGTACTATTTGCACCCCATGGCGGCAGCGGTTTGGTCCACATCGCCGGAGGAAATCGAAGAATTCCCGGCCTTTACCTTGATTCGGTTTCTCGAAAATCACGGGCTCCTCGGTCTGACGACAGCGCCCCAGTGGTATGTGCTCAAAGGCGGCAGCAGCGTTTACATTCCGCCGCTGACGGCGCCGTACCACGAACGGATTCGCCTGGGCGCAAAGATCGATGGGGTCAGGCGTACCCCCGCGGGAGTAGAAATCGGCTTTGAGGACGGTCCGCCGGAGTTGTTTGACGAAGTCGTCTTTGCCTGTCACGCACCCCAAACTCTCCAACTCCTGAAGGACGTCACTCCGGTGGAGCGGCAGGTGCTGAATGGTTTCCGCACCAGTCGCAACCAGACCGTGCTGCATACCGATTCGAGTCTTCTGCCCCGGCGGCTGGGGGCGCGCGCATCGTGGAACTACCATCTCGGTACCAGACGGCGTGCCGCTACGCTGACGTATCACATGAACCGTTTGCAGAGCCTGCCCACACGGGAAGATTATTGCGTAACCCTGAATGACACGCAGTCCGTCGACGAACGCCACATTCTGCGCGAGATGACCTACTTTCACCCTCTGTATACGTTGGAAGTGGTGCGGGCCCAGGCGCGCTGGCAGGAGATCAGCGGCCGCAACCGCACTCACTTCTGCGGTGCATATTGGTTTTACGGGTTCCATGAAGACGGATTGAATTCGGCGATCCGTGTTGCGGAGAAGCTGGGCGTGGCTTGGGATGAACCGAGAGAGGCGGCGGCCTGATGGAATCAGGAATCTATTCCGGCACATTACGTCACCGCAGGTTCAGTCCTGTCCGTCACGAGTTTACTTACCCTCTGTTCATGGTCTTCCTCGATATCGACCGGCTGCCGGAGTTGATGAAGGTGTCGCCGCTGGCGGGATACAACCGGCGCAGTTGGGTTTCCTATCAGGAGCGGGATCACTTCGGTGATCCGGCGAAGGCTCTGCGCGAGCGCGTGTCGCGCGACGCACAAAAGAACGGTGTTGCCCTTCCCGAAGGCCGAATTTTCTTGCTCACTCATCTCCGCTACTTGGGATACAACTTCAATCCCGTCTCTTTTTTTTACTGCTACGACCGCGAAGACAAGTTGCAGATGGTCATGGCCGAGGTCAACAACACCTTCGGAGAGACCGCCAACTACTGGCTCACGCCCACTGTCGAGCGCCCGGCCGGCGAAAGCAAGCGGTACCGGTTTTCGAAGACCTTTCATGTGTCGCCGTTCCTGAAGCTGGGCCAGGAATACGACTGGACGTTCACTCCTCCGGGTGAGCAACTGATTAGTCAGAGCGTCAGCTATGAAAACGGGCGGGAGATCTTCGATTCCACGCTAAAACTGGCGCGGCGCGAGTGGTCACGAGCAGAACTGCACAGGGCAGTGCTGCGATTTCCCTGGATGACAGTCAAAGTAATTGCTGCAATTCATTGGCAGGCCTTGCGGCTATTGATGAAGCGGGTTCCGGTGGTCCCGCATCCCGGGGCAGGGCGTTTCGAGCGAGCCACAGCGCAAAACTTGGGGGCATCATGGCGAGCGGAATAGTCACGAACATCGCGAAGAGGATTTTCCTGAAAAGTCTGGCGGGATTACGGGTTGGTAGTCTGGAGATTGTCTGTCCAGAGGACACGTACTGCTTTGGGCCGGGAGGAGTGGAAAGAAGTCCGCTGCACGCGGTCGTGGCCGTACACGATGAGCGATTCTTCCTGCGCGCGCTGTTAGCGGGAGACGTCGGCATCGGCGAAGCCTACATGGATGGCGACTGGTCTACTCCCGATCTGGTTGCGGTCGTCCGGTTGGCGGTGCGGAACCTGGATCAACTGGAGGGCAGCAACCGCCTCTTGACGTCTTTCCGCAGGCTGGCTGATTTTGTTGAACATCGCCGCCGCCGCAACACTCACGCGGGCAGCCGGCGCAACATCGCGTATCACTACGACCTCGGCAATGATTTCTACCGCCTTTTTCTCGATCGCAGCCTGGCGTATTCCTGCGCTTATTACGAGGGCGCCGACGATACTCTGGAGGAGGCCCAGATCCGCAAGTTCGATCGCATCTGCCGCAAACTCCAGTTGGGATCGCAAGACCATGTGCTCGAGATCGGCACGGGTTGGGGCGGCTTCGCGGCCTACGCGGCGGAAACCTACGGGTGCCGCGTAACGACCACGACCATCAGCCGGCAGCAGCACGATTACGCGCGCGAAGTCTTCTCACACAGCAGAGCGGCAGACCGCATCCAATTGTTGCTCGAAGACTACCGTAACCTCCGCGGAGAGTACGACAAGATTGTCAGCATCGAAATGTTCGAAGCCGTGGGCTATGAGCATTACGACGACTACTTCGGAGCTTGCGATCGCCTGCTTAAACCGGACGGCAGCATGCTGTTGCAGACCATTACCATCCTGGAATCAGAGGTTCAGCAATACCGCAGGCGGAGCGACTGGATCAAGAAGCACATCTTTCCCGGAGCCGAGCTGGCCTCGGTCGTCGAAATCCAACGATCGCTGGCTCGAACCACCCGCATGCAGCTTTTTCACATGGAAGACATCGGGAAGCACTACGCGTTGACCCTTCACGAATGGCGGCGCAGATTTCTCGATCGTCTTCCGGAGGTGCGCCGACTCGGATTCGATGATTGCTTCGCGCGCATGTGGGACTACTACCTGGCGTACTGCGAGGGCGGATTCCGCGAACGCTATATCAGCGATGTGCAACTGGTGCTCACCAAAGTGACGAAGCCAAATCAATTGATAAATGAACCAGTAATGGAGCCAGCATGGCAGAAGAACCTGTAATGACCCACCGGCGGTGACGATCGCCATCCGCACCTTTCTTTGCCATCGGTGGTGCTCACCTTCTTTGCGGCTTTTTGGGGACGCTCTTGCCCACGTACGATCGCCTATGGAAGTGTAGCCTTCGGTCGATTCCGCACCTGACTTCCGTCAACGGACGTAATATCCTCGTACAACTTCATAAGCCTCTTTGATACGATTCCGATTCCGGGGACCGGCCTGAGAGACAAGAGATCGATCCATCAAGCTGCGGTTCTGAAATCTAGAGCGACTGTGATGGAGTGATTCTATCGGGAAGTACTCCCGAAGAATTCCATAGCACTGGAGGAGACCAGAGTATGGCTGTGTTTGGCGGGAACGCCGCATCCCTCGTTGCGATCGACATGCATGTGCACCTCGAGCCCGAACAGGACAACGCCGTCGATGCAGCGGCCAAAAAGTACTTCGGCGATTCTGGAGCCACGCTTGATCGCAAGGCCATGGCGGAGTATTACCGCTCGCGAAAGATTGGATTTGTCGTGTTTACGGTGGACGAGAGCCTTACCGGGAAGCCGCGGGTCACGAATGACGAGGTCGTTGAATTCGCGGCTGCGAACTCAGATATCGCGATCCCATTCGCCAGCATCGATCCGAAACGAGGAGAAGACGGTGTTGCGGAGGCGAAGAGGCTGGTCGCTGCCGGATCCGTGCGAGGCCTGAAGTTGCATCCACCGGTCCAGCAGTTCTTTCCAAACGACCGGATCGCTTATCCGCTGTACGAGGTGTTTGCGGAGGCCCGACTGCCAGTGCTGTTTCACACCGGGCACAGCGGAATTGGTACCGGACTGCCCGGAGGCGGAGGAGTGCGCCTGAAATATGGGAATCCGCTGCCCATTGACGACGTAGCCGTGGATTTTCCGGACATGCCCATCATCATGGCGCATCCTTCGTTCCCCTGGCAGGACGAGGCGATTTCGATCTGCCTGCACAAGCCCAACGTCTACATCGATCTCTCCGGATGGTCGCCCAAGTACTTCGCGCCGCAATTAGTGCAATACGCCAATACGCTGCTGAAGCACAAAGTCTTGTTCGGTTCGGATTATCCGCTGATCACGCCGGATCGCTGGATGGCCGACATGGAAAAGACGACCCTTCGCGAAGAGGTCCGTCCGTTGATCCTTAAGGAAAACGCCTGTAAGCTGCTGGGAATTGCCTTATAGAGGTGTGCCCGTTCTTCGGGACGTTCGATCGTCCGGTTTGCAGGTTCTAGGGGATGAGAATCGAAACGCAAGTGGGGATTATTGGTGCTGGCCCTGCAGGTCTGCTGCTGGCTCAACTGCTGGCTCTCCAGGGAATCGATTCGTATGTCATCGAGTCCCGAACTCGGGAGTACTGTGAAACGCGAGTCCGTGCCGGCGTGCTGGAATGCGGAACTGTGGATTTGCTCAAGCAGGCTGGGGCAGGTGAGCGCCTGCAACGAGAAGGCCTGCAACACGAGGGTGTGTATCTGCGGGTTCGAGGCAAAAACCATCACATCAATTTCCGCGAACTGACCGGCGGCAAGACGATCACCGTGTACGCGCAGCAGGAAGTCGTGAAAGACCTGATCGCCATACGGCTCGCAGCCAGCCGCGAGATCGCGTTCGAAGCACAGGACGCTAATCTGCACCAGATTGAAGGCCCTAATCCGTACATTCGCTACCGCAAGGGTGGTGAGACCTGCGAGGTTCACTGCGGTTTTATTGCTGGTTGCGACGGATTCCACGGAGTGTCGCGACCTTCGATCCCGGCAGGGGTTCTGAATACTTTTGACAAGACTTATCCCTTTGCCTGGCTCGGGATTCTTGCCCGAGTCGCACCTTCGTCGGATGAACTGGTGTATGCGAGCCATGAATCTGGCTTCGCCCTGCTGAGCATGAGGACACCGGAAATTTCGCGACTTTATCTGCAGTGCGAGCCGGACGAAGATCTCAATCTCTGGCCGGACGATCGCATCTGGTCGGAATTGCAAACGCGCCTCGCGACCCGCGATGGATGGAGTCTCAAGCAAGGTCCAATCTTCCAAAAAGGCGTGACCGGCATGCGCAGTTTCGTGGTTGAGCCGATGCAATACGGCCGGTTGTTTCTTGCCGGCGACGCGGCCCACATCGTACCTCCCACCGGCGCCAAGGGCCTGAACCTGGCCGCAGCCGATGTGAGGGTGCTCTCCCAGGCTCTGGCGAACTTCTATCGATCCGGTGACCGGAATCTGCTCGATCGCTATTCGGAGATATGTCTCCGCCGAATCTGGAACGCACAGCGTTTTTCGTGGTGGATGACTTCGCTCCTGCACCGCTTCCCGAATGACGCCCAGTTTGACAGGAGACGCCAGGCCGCGGAACTCGACTACGTAGTGAGTTCGCGGGCGGCGTCACAAACTCTGGCCGAGAACTATGTCGGCCTGCCGTTCGAGGCTCTATAAAAGGAGACAGGCATGTTTCATAGCGACGTGGTGGGGAGCCTGTTGCGGCCTGCTTATCTGAAAGAAGCACGAGAGTTGTTTGAAACGGGGAAACTGACGGACGCCGAGTTCAAACTGACCGAAGACCGTGCCGTAGATGAATCCATCGATTTGCAGATTCAGGCTGGCATCGAAGTCATTACCGATGGCGAGATGCGCCGCTACGCATTTTATGGACATCTGATCGACGCCGTGGAAGGCTTCGACAAATATGGCGGTTGGGCGATCCCGTTCCGCGATGAAAAAGGCGACAATCTGGTTCTGGCCCGGCCGGTTGTGGTTTCAAAGCTGCGCCGGAAACGTCCCCTGTGTGCCGAGGAGTTCACCTATGTACGCGCGCGCACGAAGCATCCGGGGAAAACCACGATCATCAGTGCCCAGCAGGCAGCTGCTTATTACGACAGCAATAAGTCTGCAGGGGCGTATGCCACCGTGGATGCTTACCTGGGCGATCTGATCGATATTCTGCGCGACGAAGTGGCCGAACTGATTCGCCTGGGCTGTTCGTACATTCAAATCGACTCACCGCAATATACTGCGCTGCTGGATCCAAAGTTGCGCGAGGGCTATCGACAACGCGGTAACGATCCCGACCGCCTGCTTGATCTGTCCATCGAAATGGATAACGCGGTGATTGGCAATCATCCTGGCATTACTTTCGCGCTTCACTTATGCCGGGGGAACAATCAGAGCAAGTTTTACGCCCAGGGCGATTATGGGCCGATCGCTCGAGTATTTCGCAATACGAAGTTCCAGCGCTTTCTTCTGGAATACGATGACGAACGCTCAGGCGGCTTCGAGCCGTTACGGCAGGTGCCGGAAGATCGAGTGGTGGTGCTCGGCCTGGTGAGCTCGAAGAAGCCGCAGCTCGAATCAAAAGAGGAGTTAAGAAGGCGAATCGACGCGGCCGCGGGCTACATTCCCCTGGAGCGACTGGCTTTGAGTCCGCAATGCGGCTTTGCCTCCACTATGGAGGGGAACCTTGTAACAGCTGCCGACCAGCAGGCGAAGCTGCGCTTAGTAGCGGCGACAGCACGAGAAGTGTGGGGAACCGTGGGCTCCCGGGTTGAAAGTGCAACCAAAGGGTGATTTCTGCGTGCATCGCGGAAGGAATCTAAACATGAAACCAGTCGCGCCTTATTGCGATCCGTATCCTGGAACACAGCCGGAGCATTTGTATTCGCGATATGTATCTTCGATCAAGCGCGCTCCCACTCGTCCGCTCGTGCGCATCCCATTTACGCTGTCCGAGGTGACCGGACCAACATTTGGTTCCGATCTGGTTGCGCCCGCCGCTCACGATCTCACGAGCCAGCAGAAAGGCGAACCTTTGGGAGAACGCATTGTCGTCAGCGGTCGCGTGCTCGACGAGAACAGCCGCCCACTGGCCAACACGCTGGTGGAGATCTGGCAGGCAAACGCGGCCGGCCGCTACCTGCACGAAGTCGATCAGCACAAGGCCCCGCTCGATCCAAACTTCACCGGCTGTGGTCAGGCGATGACCGACTCGGAAGGGAGATACAGGTTCGTCACGATTCGCCCCGGGGAGTATCCTTGGCGGAATCACTACAATGCGTGGCGGCCGGCACACATCCATTTCTCGGTGTTCGGGCCGGCGTTTGCGACGCGACTGGTCACGCAGATGTACTTTCCCGGGGATCCTCTTTTGCCGTTTGACCCGATTTTCAATTGCACTGCCGATGAGAAGGCGCGAAATCGATTAATTTCGGTTTTCGACTGGGAAACCACACTGCCCGAGCAGGCGCTGGGCTATCGTTTCGATGTGATTCTGCGCGGCCGCGAGGCAACTCCGATGGAGGAGACCAAACGATGAGCCTGCAGGCAACAACTTCGCAAACCGTTGGCCCTTACTTCAAGATTGGATTGCAGTGGCTCAACTGCGACAATCTGACTCCGGATGGTGTTGCCGGCGAGCGCGTGGCAATCCTGGGACGCGTTGTCGATGGCGACGGCGTGCCCGTTCCTGACGCGCTGCTGGAGATCTGGCAAGCCAACTCACATGGCAAGTATGCACATCCTGAGGATACGCAGGATAAGCCACTGGATCCCGCATTCCGTGGCTATGGCCGCATCCCTGTCAACAAAAATGGCGTCTTTCGCTTTGCCACTATCAAGCCAGGACCAGTGCCGGGCCCGGAAGGCAAGGAACAGGCGCCGCATCTGGTAATCTCGGTCTTCATGCGCGGACTATTGAAACGTCTCGTCACACGCATGTATTTTCCGGGTGACGCCCGCAACGCCGCGGATCCGATTTTGAATCTGGTAGAGCCGGGACGGCGAGCGACTCTGATTGCGAAGACTGCTGGCGGACAGTCCGGACTCTTGGAATGGAATGTCGTGTTGCAGGGAGTAGATGAAACGGTATTCTTCGACATTGGTCTCTAACGATTCTTATGGCTCTTTTGGATGCATTGTTCGGCTCACAGGCGATCGGCGATGTGTTTTCGGATAGAACTCGGCTTCAGCGCATGCTCGATTTTGAAGCTGCGCTTGCCAATGCCGAGGCTCGCTGCGGCGTAATCCCGCAGGGGGCGGCCGCGGTAATCGCTGGCAAGTGCCGAGTTGAGTTGCTCGATGTTCCCGCGCTAGCCGAAGCCACGACACTATCGGCCAATCCGGCGATACCCTTGGTGAAGCAACTCACCGCTCTCGTTGCCGAGGAAAACAAGGAGGCCGCGGGCTTCGTCCACTGGGGCGCCACCAGCCAGGATGTGAACGATACCGGCCTGATTGTGCAGGTAAGGCAGGCGTGGGAAATTCTCGAATCGGATCTCGCGGCTCTGGGGGCTGCACTGAGTGAACTGGCCCAGAAACACCGTTCCACAATCATGATTGGGCGAACCCTGATGCAGCACGCTCAGCCGACGACGTTTGGCGCAAAAGTTGCCGGATGGCTGGACGCGGTGAATCGACATCGTGAGCGATTTCGCGAGATTCGTAAACGTCTGCTTGTCTTGCAGTTCGGTGGCGCCGTCGGGACACTAGCCGCCCTGAAAGAACAAGGCATGGACGTAGCGAAGGCGCTCGCAGAAGAGCTCCATCTTGAACTTCCGGACACGCCTTGGCACACCCACCGGGACCGTATTTCCGAAGCAGCAACGACTCTCGGGTTGTGCGCCGGAACGCTCGGAAAGATTGCGCGAGACATCTCGCTGCACATGCAGCCGGAAGTTGCTGAGGTTCTCGAGCCGGCAGCTGAGGGGCGCGGCGCTTCCTCGACCATGCCACATAAACGAAACCCTGTTTCTTGCGCGCGGATATTGGCGGCCGCGATCCGGGTCCCCGGCCTGGTCGGCACGATGCTGGGCGCGATGGTCCAGGAGGACGAAAGAGGCTTGGGCAACTGGCATGCGGAATGGGAAACGCTGCCGCAGATTGTTCGTTTGGTGGCGGGGGCTCTGCACGAAATGAAGGAACTTGTGCCTCGTCTGGAAGTGGATTCCGGGCGAATGCGGCACAATCTCGAGCAAACCCAAGGGCTGCTTTTCGCCGAGGCGGTGAGCATGGAGTTGGCAAAGTCGATGGGGAAGCCGGCAGCTCATGCGGTGGTAGAAGCTGCGAGCAGGCGTGTTCGCGAGACGGGCAAGAACTTGCGAGAGCAGTTAATGCAAGATGCAGACGTGGGAGAAATTCTCAGGCCCGAAGATTTGGACCGATTGTTCGTTCCGGAAAACTATCTTGGGTCAGCCACGGAGTTTGTTGACAGAGTAGTCGCAGCTCATCGACACATGTAGCGCGAGACAGACAGCAATCACTATGGCGTTCGCTGCAGCTAGAGAGCTAAGCCTCAAATACGAACTAGTGGGTGCGAACAACGCGCCCGTGCTTGCTTTTTCGAATTCGCTTGGTACCGATCTCTCGATGTGGGAACCGCAGTGCGCTGCCCTCACCCAGCAGTTTCGCATCCTGCGCTACGACATGCGCGGACAGGGAGAATCATCGGTCATAGCCGGCGAGTATTCGATCGAACAACTGGCGCGGGATTTCCTCGGACTTTTGGATGTGCTCGCGTTGGAGCGTGTCGCTTTCTGTGGATTATCCATGGGGGGCATGATCGGGATGTGGCTCGGAGTCAACGTACCCGAGCGTCTTGATTCGCTGGTGTTATGTAATACTGCAGCGCGGATTGGCACAGCCGAGATGTGGAATGCAAGAATTGCCAGCGTGCGTCAGGGCGGAATGAAATCCGTCTCTGCCGCGGTCATTGAGCGCTGGTTTACGGCGGAATTCAGGGATGCTGCTCCAGTGCGTGTGCAGCGTGCCAGAACCATGCTCGAAGCCTCTCCTGTCGAAGGCTATGCCGCCTGCTGTGCGGCAATTCGCGATATGGACCAGACCGGCAGCATCGGTCGGATTCGAGTCCGCACCCTCGTGGTAGCCGGGGGCAAGGATCGAGTGACTCCGCCGGACGAGGGCCGGTTTCTGATCGAGCGCGTTCCGGATTCAGAGTATGTGGAACTTGACGCTGCACATTTGTCGAACATCGAACAGCCTGACGAATTCACGTCGGCATTGAGGGGGTTTCTTCTCCCCTAAGGACAGTCCTATGGATGATGCACAGAGACGGGAACAGGGCATGCGAATTCGGCGCGCGGTGCTGGGCGATCAACACGTGGACCGCGCAAACGCAGCCATCACCGATTTTACTCAGGACTTCCAGGATTTCATTACGCGCGCCGCGTGGGGTGACGTTTGGAGCCGTCCTGGTCTTCCGCGCAGCACGCGCAGCCTATTGACAGTGGCCATGCTGGTGGCGCTGAACCGCGAGGACGAGTTGCGAATGCATATCCGAGCCGCCCTCGGCAACGGAGTATCGCGCGACGAGATCAAGGAAACCCTTTTGCACTGCGCGATCTATTGTGGGCTGCCCGCCGCGAATCGTGCTTTTCACATTGCCTCGGAGGTCCTTGGCGACGCAGATCATCAGTCGATCGGTTAGAGGAACGTTAGCAAGAATGGCTAGAGGCGAGGGCTCGCTTGTCATCTTCGATCCTCATCCGAGGCCGCATCAACGGATCGCGTTGTAAACGAAGCTCTCCATGAAGAAACATTGCGAGCGGCGCTGGCGGTGTGCGGTAGCACTTTAGGTTGGGCTGCGGCGATCCCGTCTAACAGGGAATCTCTGGCTCAAGGAAAACGTTGGCCTCGTCTTCCGCGGTCGTCAGGCCTTCGGGCAACTCTCCACGGTTGTATTCCGCCATGCGGTTTTTCCACTTGAGGAAGTCCGTGATGCTCTGCGGTTCGATGCGCACTTCCACGCGCCGCAGGCTAGCCAGCAGCAAATTCATTTCGTAGCGGAAGCCGGTCGCGGTGCGCAGATCTTTTGCCGAAGCCTTCCGCATTTCGACGCGTCCGCGACTTAACTCCAGCAAACCCCATCCGTCGGGCAATTCCTCGATCTTGATCAATCCCGGCGGTGTCAGATAGTACCGTTCATTGCCCACACCTTTTTCAGGCTTCTGCCGGAAGGGCTTGGCGCGATCCGCCAGGAAATCAGCGCGTGCGACCTTGCATTCCACCAGCACGGAGTGGCACTTCTGTTTCCAGCCGATGGCATCCGGCATCTCGCCGCTGACGCAAGCCTGCTCCGACAACACCACGCCACAGCGATACCGCCGCAGCCAATGCACCGCCCGCTCCACCAATTGCGCGTGAGTCATAGAAGGATCAGTTGTAATCGGAGAAGCGCGGGCAGGGAAGTGGCTGGATGGTTACGGGCCCACGATGAATTCGGGAGACACGGTCTCGTAAATCGCTCGCGGATGCTGGAACACCGTCCAAGGCAGCCCTAAGTTGCAGGCGTCGCGACTCGACGCATGGGAGCTTTCGTCGCCCGCACCACCACCGGCCGCCGAACTACCGTCTCCAGCAGATACCGTTCTGCAGCGATCGCCTGCGCCGTCACGCTCGTGGGCGTGTATCCTTCGGCCTCGATCACGACAGCTTCATTCTTCCCTAGGGTCAGTCCTTTGCGCAGGAAACCATCCTTGCGCCGTCGGAGGCTCGCATCCTGCAACGGCTGAACCACGCTTGCCTTGCGAATCTGTCCGTCATGCTCCGCGTCCATGGCATTCGCCAGCCGCAGTATCGCAGCCAACTGAATGGCGATCTTCTGCTCATGGGGCAAAAGGTCGCGAATCGCCTTATGACTGCGCATCGGCAATGCCCCGGCGTGAAAGCGCGCCGCCAAGCCCGCCCGGGCGACTTCCTCCGCCTTCCATCCAAGTGGCGTGCCCAAACTCTTAATCAAATCCAGAGACGACTTGTGGTGCCCCTTCTCTCCGCGCGACCGCCCAACGTCGTGGAGCAGCGCTGCCAGATACAAGCTGTCCCGCGCCTCCGCTGCTTCGCCGTCCACAGCCCCGGTCAGGCCGATTGCCGCCAGTCCGTTGTAGAGGTCAACTGCCAGGCGCGCCACGTGCTCAGAGTGCGCGACATCCGGGTCGAGCGCCCTCGCCCACAGCTTCATGCGGCGCGTTGCAATCTCCCGAACCTGTTTTCCCTGCGGCAAACCCGCGCGCCACGCGTTCCACAGTGAATCCGGGCCGGTTGTTCTTCGCCGATATTCATCGATTCGCTTACTTCGCTCAGTCAAAACGCGTTCATGCCAGATCTTGCGCCAATCGTGTCCGGTCGCCGCCTCCACCGTTCTTGCCGGAAGGACATGCCCGCTCCCGGCCGCCGCCCATAACACGTCCAGATCGTGCACTTCCCCCAGCAGATCCTGCATGTGCTTCAGATCGCCGCTCCACGCTTTGTGCTCCTCCGGTAGGAAATTCTCGACGATGTAGCGGAAGCGCTTGATGCCGATTCGCAGCGTATGAAACGCTACCTGGGACCGGTTGCGCAGAGCTCGCGTATGCAGATCACGGGCTGTCATCCAGCGCTCCAGCGCCAAGTGTTTGAACACCGCGCTCCCGGGACGCACTCGCCCCGCCCGTACTGGCAACGACCGGCTCCACTGCCGCCACTGTTTCCGATCGAACTCCTCCAGCGCCGCCCGCGCTTCCCGCTTCTGCTCCGATTCCTGCTGCCGCAGAATCGCCATTAATCCGTGCGCGACCGGGTCTCGGTCTCCGGCAATCGCCTCCGTGCTTCCTGATCCGGCGTCGACGGCGAATTGGGGAGCCATATGGCCTGGTCCTATTTCAGGCACTCCTCCTTCTGTTGTCCGCTCCGCACGCTCACGTAGCTTCTCGATCCACTCCATCATGATCTGTACATCGCGGAGTGCGCCGAGGCGCTGGAAGAGCTTTTTCCCCGCCTTCTTCATCACCTTCCAACTGGGGTCAGGATCCATGGCCATCATGCCGTCCGCCATCGAACGGCATCGGCGTAGCGCGACCCGCAGGTCGTGCACCGGATCGGCGGTGAAATCGGCCTCCACATGCTGACACTGTTCCAGCACTCGCAGCATCCAGTACCGCAACCCAGTGGTCTTTGCTGTGACTTTCATGAGTAACTGTAATAGTAGTCGATTCCCATCGAGAGTCGTGGCCCGGCAGCCGCGTGGCAACCGCCCGTTTCGTCCCATTACCTCCGTAACGTTTTAGGACTTACCGTTTCGCATTACCCTTGAGTGTCGAATAGCGGCAACAGAGGAGTTTTCCTATCTCTGCCACCAACATCTCGCAAGGAGCACGAGCTGCGTCCGCTCGCGCCTTTGTTCATAGCCTGAACATCCTGATTAAGTATGCCCGGATGTACGGTTATGACCACAAGCGCACCGAAGCGCAGTTTGAAGTCACCTGGAACGAACTCCAGCAGGGCCTGCCCACGACCGGCGAGGCCGGCTTCCTCCTTGGAGTGTCCGATAACAAGCTCCTGCTGGACGGCATCCCGCTCGAAACCGGCAATGCCGAGCGCAGTTTCGCGCAACTGCTGAACGCTGCTGGATTAGCCAGCCTGCATTTTTCCAAAGACGTTACGGTCGAGGACTTCACGCGCTTAGTGCGTGCTTTTACCATCGCCGGCTCCAAGGCGCAGGACGTCGCCAAGCAGATCAAGGAAACCCTGGGCGCCGGCAAGCAGGGAAGCACGATCAAGATCAATGAAGTGAAGTTTGTGGCTGCCGATCCGCTGACCGGGGATGTCAGCATCGCCGCGCAGATTGCCGCCCAGACGCTCGGTCCGGAATTCAAGCAGTGGCTCAACGATCCCCAGAAGCTCCTACAACTGATTGCCGCAGCCGAAGGTGCAAACGCGGGTCCCGGCGGTGGCGGTGGGGGAGGAGGCCAGGGACAGGGTATCGGACCAGGCTCTGGTCAAGGCTCTGGCCCAGGTGGAGTTCCCATGGTACCGCTGGGAACTGTGCCTTATTTGCCTGGACGCAAAGGAGTTGCGGGTGGCGCCGGCGCAGCTACGGGTGCCGCTCCCGCGTGGAACGGAGAAATGGTTCCGCTGCAGGAGCAGGAAGTCATCCAGGCAATCCGCCTGCTCACTCGTTTCGGACAGGTTCAGACCGATCCCACCATCAAAGAAGAAGACATCCAGAAAGAGCTAACGGAGGTTGACCCGAACACGCGGCTCAACCTGCAGCAGTTGCTGGGTAGCCTGGCTGCCAAGGCTACCGCCGAGCAGGAAGACACCCCTCTGCTGATGAAGGCTGCCGAGCACATGGCAATCCGCTTCGCCCTGGAGCGCTATCAGAAGGGCGAAGTGAAAGTGAACGCCGTGCACCAGATGATGGAGCACATGAGCCGCCAGATGGACTCGTTGCGCCAGATTCTGAAAATGCAGGAAGAGAAGATGTCGAAGGCCGGGATTCTGGTCGAATCCCACGCCGACATCCTCGACCGCATGTTCTGGTCGGAAGTGCCCGAGTCCGGCAAGAAAAGTGTGTTGCTGTCGCACGAAGCGCCCTGCGTACCGGCGCGCAACCTGCGCCAGTTTGTGGAACTGCTGCTGGAGCGCGACGACAAACAACTCGCTGCCGATATCCTCAATAACTATTCGAATTGCCTCGGTGCCAAGGATGCCGAGCCGCGCCGCCGTACTGCGATCGGCCTTAGCCAAATCGCCGACCTTTATGCTCGTCTTGGAGGCCAGCCCATGGGCCAGGCCGTGCGCAAGCTCAGCGAACAGCTGATCGCCGAGAAAGACGCCGAACTCCAGAGCTTGCTGAGTGCAGCCTTTGTTCGTCTTAGTCAGGAAGCTAGCGCCGCCAAGAATTACGGAGCCATCAACGAAGTCTGCGCCGGCATGGAAACGATCAGCCTCGAACGCCCGGTGATGATGAACGATCTCCGGCCTCGCGTCGGCGTCGAGAATCGCCTGCCCGAGTTCATCGAGGAAGCGCTTCATGAGGAATCTGTCTCCGGCGACTTGCTCTCGGTGCTGCGCCGTACCAGCCAATCCGGCGCCGAGCACCTTGCCGACCGCTTCTTTCGTTGTATGCGCCGCGATGAATGCGATCGCATGATCGAACTGGTCAAGAGCGTTGGTTCCCCCGTGCTGACCCAACTGCGCGAGATTCTGCGTACCGGCCAGCCGCGCCAGGCCTCCAGCGCCGTCGGCCTCATCAGCCGTCTCGATGTCTCCACACTGCTCGAACTGCTGCCCGTGCGCTTGCCGGAGTGGAACCGGTTCTATCACGACATCGTGGTCCGTCAGATTGCCTACGGTCACGCGTCCGATCGCGGACGCACGCTCCTCGAACTGGCGGAAGTGCTCGATCCGCTTGTCCTACCCGAAGCTGTCGATGAGATCGGCATGAGCGGCGACTCGACCGCCACTCCTCCGCTCATCGCCATGGCCAAGCCCGGCGACGCGGCCTCACGGTCTCCGTTTGTGCAGCTCAAGGCGATCGAGTCCCTAGGCCGCCTGAAAGACGCCGAATCCGTCGCTACCCTTCGTGAAATTCTCGAGGCCAAGAAGACTTTCGGCTGGGTCTATCATCGCGAATTGCGAATCGCGGCCGCGCAGGCTCTATCCAAAACGGATCCGCGCTATAGCTCTCAAGTCTTGTCCGATAGCGGCCTCGAACCCGCCGAACTCGCCATCGCTCCGCTCGATGCAGCGCCCGCCTGCCCGTGGGTCCGCCAGCGTCGCTATGAGCGTCTGGTACTCGCCAAGACCGTGCAAGCGACGATCGGCAGTTCCTGGGGCAAGTCGAAGATTCAGATCCGCGAACTCAGCCTCGGCGGCGGCATGGGCACCAAAGAGGACAACCTGCGCATTGGCAGCGAAGCCGATCTGGAAATTTCCCTCGGTATGCGCGCCAAAGTCCGCGCTCACGTCCTGCTCCGCCGCGCCCGCGTGAACGAAGTCGGATTCGAAATCGTCAATACCGACCTGGAGAGCCGCTACCGCCTCCGCCGCCTGCTGGTCGAAACCCTCAACGCCGCCCCGCAGAACAAGCCGCAGGAGTGGAGCGGAGACCGCAAGGTGTAGCCTAGGCCGGCGACCCGAAAATAGGAAAGCCTCTGCCCGTGGGCAGAGGCTTTCCTGCTTTCGATGAACTCGCTTACTTCACCTTCAGGAAGATGATCGCCAGTGTGTAGAGCGCCAGCGACTCGATCAGTACCAGACCGAGAATCAGTGCGAACTGAATGCCCGGCCGCGCGGCTGGATTGCGGGCCAGCGACTCGGTGGCGGCAGCGACGGCTTTGCCTTGGGCAAGGCCGCAAACGGCGGAAGCGATCGCCATGGAGAATCCAGCAGTGATGGCGATCCAGTTCGTCTCGGCTGCGCCGCCCTGCGCGAACGCAGGCATGGCAAAGCACAGCGCAGACAGGACCATAAACAAACGGCTCAAGTGACGCATGGTGTTGCTCCTTGTATGAAATTGCCGCCAGGAGGTGGTTGACGCCATACCGTGCAGGCGCCCTCACGCTGACAGCCACTACAGAATTCTAGTGCTCTTCCGCCACCGCTCCCGACACATAGATGATCGACAGCAGCATGAAAACATATGCCTGCAGAACCGCCACTACGATGTGAAGTCCCAGGAAGATGATCGGAATGCCGATCGGGATCATCGAAAAGAACACGAGCGTGATCAGATCGCCGGCAAAAATGTTGGCCCAGAGACGAACCGTCAGCGAGAGCAATCGGGCAAAATGGCTGACCAGTTCGATCGGCAGCATCAGTATCGCCAGCGCGATCCGCGCGACCAGCGGCATCCCTTCCATCGGCGGACCAAAAAAATGCAGCAGATACTTCGGCCCGGCGTGCTTGAATCCCTGCGTGTGGTAGTAGAGGAACGAACAAATCGCGCAGCCCAACGGTACGAATTTCACACCCGTGGGCGAGTCAAACCCGGGAATCAGCCCGATCAGATTGCAAATCAGAATGAAGAGAAAAACGATAGCGAAAAACGGCGTGTACGGCTCGTTGTGATGCCCGATAATCTCGCGGCTCTGCCCCGAGACGAATCCTTCAATCGCCTCCACCGCGTGTTGCAGCGCCCCGGGAGATTCCACCGACAGTCGCGACCGCACCAGCAAAAACAGCGCCAGAAGGAGGCCGAATACCAGCAACTCCATCGCAAAGGCATCCGTGATCGGAGCCTGGGGGTATTTCGGTTCGACGTGCAGCGCGCGGAGCAACGCCGTTACCGGGCCGTGAAACAGTCGATTAAGAAGTTCCGTGAACCAAAGTTCGGGCATATGAGATTTCAGGACCGCCAGAGCCGGACGAACCGCCCTCTATTCTCCCCGCTTGATTCCGGCGTACAGCTCATAAGCCGCTTCGCAGGCAATCGCCCCCACGGGCAGGAACAGACCCGCAAACAGGCCCGGAAGGCTCGCTGGAAAACTAATCAAGATAACATACGCGGCGGTTGCCAACAACCCATAACGCAGCAGGAAGCGCGCCACGATCCCCTTTCCGGACTGAGACTTACCGGCATTTGTCACCCGGTCCGCGAGTCCGGAAACGCCGCCTTTCAACCATTGGAAATTCAGGTAGGCAATCACGCATCCCAGCAGAAATCCCAGCGCCATCGCGCGGCCAAACCTCCACCACCCCGCCACCGCGATGGGGAGAACTAGCGCCAACATGAACTTCCGAATCCGCTCCAGTGCCCCCGCGTAGAATCCCTCGCCCGAGCTGCCCGCATCCGGGGGATTTTGAAGAGAGTCATTCATAAAGACGGCAGGCTCTTATGATCTTACTTGGTGTCCCGCGAGATGGTGCGGATCACTTCCATCAGGCCGGCGGCAGAGCCGAGGATGAGCCCCACAATGGCGATCCACGACGTGTGTAGCCAGCGGTCCAGGCCGGATCCGGCCAGCCATCCCACCACCGTGCCGGCCGGTAGCATGAGCGCGAGTTCGCTGTAGCGCCCGACCTGAACCCACGGATTCTTCTTCGGATCAGGGGATTCTTTCTCGGGAGGCGTGTCGTCGGGCATACGCGTCAAGGCCGCGATGAAGGGATCTGCGTGGTTGGAATTCTACCGCACCAGCCGCGCCACGTTCGGATTGTTCGCCAGCCCCAGCGACCAGTTCACCATCTGAATGAAGCTGTTGGGCAGCAGGCCAATGTACAGCGTCGCAATCCCGGCCAGCGCAATTGCCGCGCGCATCGACAAACTCACCGGCAGCCTTTCTTCGCCCTTGGCCGGCGCCGCCATGAACATCGCATTGGCGATCTTCAGGTAGTAATAAAGCCCGAATACCGAATAGAGCACGCCGAGAGCCGCCAGGGCATAGTGCTGCGTGCCGATCAGGCTCAGGAAGATGAAGTACTTGCCCCAGAAGCCCGCCAGAGGCGGAATCCCCGCCAGCGACAGCATGAAGACCAGCATCAGCACTGCTTCCACCGGCGCGCGCGAGTAGAGCCCGTTCAGATCGTCGAGTTCGTCGCCAATCACGTTGCGATGCCGCAGCGCTGTGATCACTCCGAACGCGCCCAGATTCATGAAGGTGTACACCAGCAGATAGATCAGGATGCCCTTGATTCCGTCCGGGCTGAGCGTGGTTGCCGTACCCGCCACCAGGCCAAGCAGCATGTACCCGACGTGCGCAATCGAAGAGTAAGCCAGCAGCCGCTTCGTATTCGTCTGCGTGAGCGCCGCAAAGTTTGCGCCCGTCATGGTGGCGATCGAAACGAACACCAGCATCGGCGCCCAGATCGGCCGCATGGGCATCAGGCCCGAGATTAAGACCCGCAGCAGCATGGCCCACGCCGCCGCCTTCACCGCCACCGACATGAATCCGGTGATCGAAGTCGGCGCGCCTTCATACGCATCTGGCGCCCACTGATGGAAGGGAATTGCCGCAATCTTGAACAGCAGCCCGGTCATGGTCGTGATCAGCGCAATGATCGCCACCGGCTTATACGGCCCCGGCATCACATTCTGATAAAGCTGGTATTGAATTCCCTGCAGGCTGGTGGTGCCGGTCAGTCCGTACAGCAGCGACAGCCCGTACGCAAAAATGCCCGACGAAAACGCGCCCAGCAGCAGGTATTTCAAAGCCGCTTCATTCGACCGCCGGTCGCGCCGCAGGAATCCCACCAGCACATAGGTCGAAATCGCCATCAGTTCGAGGCCGATGAACAGCAGCACGATGTCAGTCCCGCAGGCCATACACATCATGCCCGCCACCGCCAGCAGCATCAGCGCGTAATATTCGCCGTGATTCTCGTTCTCGATCTCCAGATACCGCGCCGACATGAGGATGGCGATTACCGTCGCAGCTAAAAATAGATAGAAGAAATAGATCGAGTAGTGGTCCATCACCATCGTGCGCATCATGCCCGGCACGCCCGGTGAGTTGGCCGCTTCCAGCCACATCTGAACCTTGTAGACTCCGGTCGCGGAAAACAGCACGCCAATCACAGCCGTCGCCGGGTTCACCCACTTCTTCTCAGGCTCTAACATCAAATCGATCAGCAGGATTCCCAGCGCAAACAGAGTCAGCAGCACGATCGGCAGTGCCAGCAGATAATCCGTCCACGTGAATCCCATCGTGCCCACTAGTTCGTCCCCTGTGTCGGAGTCGACGCTGCCTTTGCTGCTTCGGCCGCCATAGCGACGTGATTGTCAACCGCAGCCTGCGGAGTCGCCGCCGCCGGCTTTAACCCAGCGTTTACGGCACCGGGTTCCCGGTAATCCGGTCGCGCCAGCATGACCGTTTCCTTCACCGGCTGTTCCAAAATCTGGAAGAACGGCTTCGGATACAGCCCGATCCAAAACGCCATGATGATCAGCGGCACAAACGTCGCCATTTCCCGCGGTGTCAGATCGTGCAATTTCTCGTTCTTCGGGTTCGTCACCGTCCCGAAGAACACCCGCTGATACAGCCACAGCAGATACGCCGCCGCCAGCACCACGCCCGGTACGGCCCACGCGGTCCAGAACCAGCCCGGATGCCCGGCAATCTCCTTCTCCATGAACGTTCCCTGCAGAATGGAGAACTCGCCCACAAACCCGTTGAGCAGCGGTAGTCCCATCGACGACAGGAACATGATCATCGTGACGGTGGCGTAGACGGGCATCACGTTCGAAATCCCGCCATACTCGGCAATCTCGCGCGTATGCCGCCGCTCATACAAAATGCCGACAATCAAGAACAGCGCGCCCGTCGAGATCCCGTGATTGATCTGCTGCAGAACCGACCCGCTCAACCCCAGCGGCGTCAGCGCGAAAATTCCCAGCGTGCAGAAGCCCAGATGGCTGACCGACGAATACGCCACCAGCTTTTTCATGTCCTTCTGCATCAGCGAAACCAGCGCGCCGTAGATGATGGCGATCACTGAAAGCGTCATCACCCAGAACCGCACCCGCCCGTGTGCCAGAACGTTAGGGAAGAAGGGAAGCGAGAAGCGGATAAATCCGTACGTTCCCATCTTCAGCAGAACGCCCGCCAGAATCACCGATCCGGCCGTAGGCGCTTCCACGTGAGCATCGGGCAGCCAGGTGTGGAACGGGAACATCGGCACCTTGATCGCGAACGCGAAGAAGAAGCTCAGGAACAGCAGCGTCGCCGCATGTGGCCCGTAGTCGGAATAAATCTGCGGTGCCGTTTTGTACAGTTCCGGAATGCTGAATGTGTAGACCTGCGAAATGGCATGATGATGGAAGTAGAGGAACAGAATCCCCAGCAGCATCAGCACGGAGCCTGCAAGCGTATACAGGAAAAACTTGATCGCCGCGTAAAGCTTACGCGGCCCGCCCCATATCCCGATCAGCAGATACATCGGCACCAGCATCGCTTCCCAGAACACGAAGAAAAGGAAGAAATCCAGAGCCATGAACACGCCCAGCATCCCGGTCTGCAGCACCAGGAACCAGATGTAGTATTCCTTGACGCGATTCTCGATCGCGCTCCACGACGAGAGAATCGAAATCCAGCCCAGCAGCGTGGTCAGCATGATGAGCAGGAACGAAATGCCGTCGATGCCGATCACATAGCCCGCGCCGATCGAGGGAATCCAGTTGTTCGCCGAGCCTTCGATGAACTTAAAGCCCGCCTCGAAGCGCTTGTCCCAGAACCACGGCACCAGCGGGAGAGAAATCAGAAATCCGCCGAGCGCAAAAATATTCGCAATCCAGCGGATCGCCTCTTTGTTCTCTTTGGGGACGAACAAGAGCAGCAGCGCCCCAACCAGCGGCGTGAAGAGAATGATCGAGAGTATGTGGTTATACATGAGAGCTTCTAGCTTCTAGCTGCCAGCTCCCAGCCACTTCGCTTCAGCTAGAAGCTAGTAGCTAGCGGCCAGTAGCTGCACTTCAGTGATACACGTAATAAAACACGAACCCAACCAGCCCAGCAGTCATGACCAGTGCATACCATTGCACCAGTCCCCATTCCAGCAGGCGAGTGGGATAGCTGATCATGCGCGCCAGAATCGCCGGGCCGTTCACTCCGACTCCGTCGATAATCCACTTGTCCCACCAACTGGAGATCCGCGCCATGAGCCGCGTTATCCATCCCGCGCCGTTGACTGCGCCATCAATCAGATTGCTGTCGATCCACGCGGAAGCCTCACCAGCCCCGAGCACACCCAGACGAATATCGCCAAGCTTACGGCGTCCGGTGACGACGTAGTCGTACCCCTCGTCCACGTAATACTTGTTCAGAAGCGTGGTGTAGACCGCCGGAGCCGCCGCATCGATCGGCTCGCGATAGCCCTTCTCGGCATAGCGGTAAAAGAGCGACGCCAGATACCATCCCCCGAACGCCACCACCACGGAGAGTCCCATCAATGCCAACTCGAGTCCGCGGCTCGCGCCTTCAGCGGCATGGGTTGCCACTTCGCCATTCGCGAACACCGGCTCCAGGAACTTCTCGAATCGATTCGACGGCCAATTCAAATACCCGGCGGCAATCGAAAAGAATGCCAAAACTACAAGCGGCCCGGTCATCGACTTCGGTGATTCATGAATGTGGTGCTCGACTTCGTGACTCGTCACCCGCGACGGGCTCCAGAACGTCAGGTAAATCAGTCGGAACATGTAGAACGACGTCATCAGCGCCGTGGCAAATCCGATCACCCAGAGTGCCCAGTGATAATTCCAGGCCTTCCACAGAATCTCATCCTTCGAGAAAAAGCCCGCCAGACCTGGGATTCCAGCGATCGCCAGGGTTCCCACCAGCATTGTCCGGAACGTAACTGGAATCTTGTCGGAGAGTGCTCCCATGTTGCGCATGTCCTGCTCGCCGCTCATGGCGTGGATCACCGAGCCTGCGCCCAGGAAGAGTAGAGCCTTGAAGAACGCATGCGTGAACACGTGGAACACTCCTGCCGTGAACGCTCCTACGCCAAGAGCCAGGAACATGTATCCGAGCTGCGACACCGTGGAATAGGCCAGCACGCGCTTGATGTCGTTCTGTACCAGCCCAATCGAAGCTGCAAAAATCGCTGTCAGCGCGCCGACAATCGCCACCACCATCATCGACTTCGGAGCCAGCAGGAACAGCGCATTCGACCGCGCCACCATATACACGCCTGCCGTTACCATGGTCGCCGCGTGAATCAGCGCGGAGACCGGCGTCGGACCTTCCATCGCATCCGGCAACCACACATAAAGGGGCAGCTGCGCCGATTTGCCGCACGCGCCCACAAACAGCAGCAGCGTCGCCGCCATGATGATCGGACTGCCCATTAGCGCGGATGCATTCTCGTGCGCGAAACGATTCACGTCGACAAACCGCAGCGACCCCGCCATCCAGGCGATGAAAAACATTCCAAGGATGAATCCCGCGTCGCCGATGCGGTTGGTGATGAACGCCTTGTTCGCCGCGTCGCTCGCCGATTTCTTGTGGAAGTAGAAACCGATCAGCAGATACGAGCACAGCCCCACGCCCTCCCAGCCAACGAACATGAGCACATAATTGTTCGCCAGGATCAGGGTCAGCATGGAAAACATGAACAGGTTGAGATACCCGAAAAATCGGTAGTACCCGCCTTCATGACCCATGTAGCCGATGGAATAGATATGAATCAGCATCCCGACGCCGGTCACAAACAGCAGCCAGATGCTCGACAGCGGATCAAGCAGGAAACCGGCATCGGCCTGAAGTGGCGCAGAAGTTCCGTCGTGCGTGGAGTAAGTCAGGTGGCCGGTGTCGGACCCGAGCCAGGTGTAAAGTATCTTTTGATACGGCTGATGATCGTGCGCGTCGGCCCATTGCGTGTACTGCATCACCGATCCGCAGGCCATGATGAATGCCAGCGCGACCATACCCACGCACACGGCGCTCACCGTCGACTTTTGCAGCCTCCGCCCGAAAAAAAACATCACCGCCGCGCCGAACGCGGGCAGCAGCGGGATCAGATAGATGTGGTTGAGGAAAATCATTTAGCTATCAGTCATCAGCTTTCAGCTCTCAGCCAAAACGCGAAAGCCAGTCGCAAATCAGATGTTCCCAGCTGAAAGCTGACGGCTGATAGCTGACAGCTGCTTTCCTACCATTTCAACAAATTCACTTCATCCACGTTGACCGTCTCCTTATTTCTGAAGAAGGCGATCAGAATGCCCAGCCCGACTGCTGCCTCGGCCGCCGCGTCGGTAATAATAAAGATCGCGAACACCTGCCCATGCAACGCTCCGGGCCCGTGAAGCCCTTGCCAGTAACGGGAGAACGCCACCAGGTTCAGGTTTACGGCATTCAGGATCAATTCAATCGACATCAGAATGATCACCACATTCCGCCGCGTGAGCACACCAATCACGCCCAGCAGGAACAAAGCCGCTCCCAGCACCAGGTAATGCAGCGTCGAAATGTGAAGCATTGCGTCCATGAAAAGCTCTACCGTCTAGCTTCCTGCCAAACTTCCTAATCCTAGCGTTTTTGCTAGAAGCTAGTAGCTAGCAGCTGCCTTTTCAAATCCTCTTCTTCGCCATCACCACGGCCCCGATGATCGCCACCAGCAACAGCAGGGAAGCGATCTCGAAGGCAAACATATACATGCCAACATGCGGATCGAACAGCAGGTTCGCCACGCCCTGCGTGTTCTGCGATTCCACATAAGTCAGGTGTTCGCTCGCCGGGAACAGATTCCGTCCCTTCGTGTACACAGCAATAAACAACCCGCCCAGGGCGGCCGCCGCGACGATCCCGACCAGCCACTGCTGGTTGAACTGCCGCTCCTTCAGCGTGCGTTCCAGGTTGATCAACATGATCACGAACAGGAACAACACCATGATCCCGCCCGCATACAAAATGATTTGGACGCCGGCGACAAACGGCGCATACAACATCAGGTAAAGCCCGGCCTGCGCCAGCAGCGCGGTAATCAGAGCCATCGCCGAATGCACCGCATTCTTGCGCGTGATCACCAGGATGCCTCCGATGATCATCGTGCCCGACAATAAGTAAAAGAAAAACGGTGTGGCAACCGGGTTCATAGAAATCTCATTGCGATGGTTGCGCCATCATCAATCGGACGATGCCAACCGCCGCTGTCAGGATCAGCACTCCCAGTCCCGTCGGCAGCAGTATCTTCCATCCCACCTTCATCAGCTGATCGAACCGGTACCGTGGGAACGTGCCACGATACCAGATATAGAGGTACATGAACGCGGCCACTTTTGCCGCAAACCAGAAAATGTCTCCCACGCGCGTGCTCACTGCGGGAATAAACAGAATTACTCCGATCAGTGCCAGCACCGCGCCAAACACCGCGAGTCCTGCCGTCTGAATCTTGAACAACGGATGTTTTGGCATACGCGCTACATTGAAAAAGCACATCCCGCCGAGGAACAGGAAGGTGAGGCCAGGGAAGAGCCCGAACAGGAAATCCCACGTAGCTCCGTGCAGCAGGTTCGGAAACGGCCTCAGCCACCCGCCCAGCCACAGCGTCACCGCGATCGACGACACCGCAATCATCGCCGAATATTCCGCCAGAAAGAACAGCGACCAGCGGAACCCGCTGTATTCGGTGTGGAAGCCCGCGGTCAGTTCCGATTCCGCTTCTGGCAGATCGAACGGCGCTCGGTTGGTCTCGGCGATCATCGCGATGGCAAAAATCACAAACGCGATCAGTCCCAGCGGGAAGAACTTGAAGACGAACCAGATGCCCTGTTCCTGCTGCGCCTGCACAATGCCGATCATGCTCAGCGTGCCGTCGTTCGCCACGCCGGGGATATTTGGTCCCACGCCGTAGAACCCGCCACCATGCAGGCTGGTCATCATGATCACCGTCACTACCGCCAGGCCCATGGCCACTTCATACGACACCATCTGCGCGCTCGACCGGAGCGCGCCAATCAGCGGATAGTGCGAGTTCGACGCCCATCCGGCGGTCACGATTCCAAGCACGCTCAACGACGACACCCCCAGCATGAACAGAATCCCAATATTCATGTCGGTGATGGCGTGCGCTGGCCCGAATGGGACGACCACGAACACGGTGAACGCCGCCAGCACCACGATGAACGGCGCGATCCAGAACACAACTTTGTCGGCTTCCGCCGGGATCAGATCTTCTTTCAGCAGCAGCTTCAGCGCGTCGGCGATCGGCTGCAGGAGTCCGTGCGGGCCCACGCGCATCGGTCCCAGCCGTACCTGCATGTGCGCCAGAATCTTGCGCTCCAGCCAGTTCATGGCGATCACGGCCACCGAGAGCCCACCAAAAACGATCAGGATATAAACCGTGGCCCAGAAAATGCCCGCGTAGATGTTGCCGAACGCCCCGGGAGTGACCTGGACGCTCTTATCAAGGTAGGACTCCAGGTACTGAATCAGGTCGTGCATCAGCGGTCCACCTCGCCCAGCACAATATCCAGCGTCCCAATCACCGCAATCACATCGGCTACGAGTTGCCCGCGGCACATCAGATCCAGCGCCTGAAGATTCACGAACGACGGCGGCCGTACGCGGATCCGGTACGGCTGCGTCGACCCATCACTCACAATGAAATATCCCAGTTCGCCCTTCGGTGCTTCGATCGAGTGATAAATCTCGCCTACCGGAGGCTTCATCACTTTGGGCACCTTCGCCATAATCGGCCCCGCCGGAATCCCTTCCACCGCCTGCTCGATGATCCTCAGCGATTGCCGCATCTCCATCATGCGCACCAGGTACCGGTCATACGTATCGCCGTTCAGCCCGACGGGAATTTCGAAATCGAAGTTCTTGTAGTTCGCGTACGGCTGTGCTTTTCGGATGTCCCACTTTACGCCGCTCGCGCGCAGCACCGGCCCGGTCACGCCCAGAGCGATACAGTCCTGGCCGGAAATCACGCCGACGCCCTTGGTTCGTTCGACCCAGATGCGGTTCGTGGTGAGCAGTCCTTCGTATTCGTCAATCTTCGGTTTGAAGAAGGAAATGAAATTCTTCACGTCCTTCTCGAACCCGTCATAGGCCTCGTACTGCAGTCCGCCGATGCGGAACGCGTGCGTGGTCAACCGCGCCCCGCAATACTTCTCGAAAATCTTCAGGATCTCTTCCCGGTCGCGAAAGGTATAGAACAGAGGCGTGATCGCACCGATATCGAGCGCATGCGTGCCGAGCCAAAGTTGATGGCTGGTAATCCGGTTCAGTTCGGTGAGAATAACGCGAATGTACTGCGCCCGCGGAGGCGCTTCCACGCTCAGGAGTTTCTCAACCGCCTCGCAGTATCCCAGTCCGTTCGAAACAGCCGCTACATAATCCATGCGATCGACGTACGGATTGAACATCGTGTAGGTGCGGTTCTCGGCAATTTTTTCCACGCCACGGTGCAGATATCCGATGACGCACTCCAACCCCATCACCTTCTCGCCATCCAGCCGCAAAATCACGCGCAGCACGCCGTGCGTCGCCGGATGCTGCGGCCCCATATTGATGACCAGCTCGTTCGCGTCAAGATACGGCTTATCCGGTGTATCCAGATCAAGCGGCGAAAGTGTATTGTGATCCGTCATCGATTCGTTAGTCGTTAGCCTTGCGCGTGAATCTGTTTTCCGTCTGCGTCTGGGTTCTCCTGTGATCCTCTGTGGTGCAGCTTTCGCAGCTACTGTCCACTCTCAATCCCTAGATTGATCTGCACCCACTCGTTGTCCTGCTGCAGAATCCCGTAATCTTTTCGCAGAGGATGTCCGTTCCATCCCTCCGGCAGCAGAATCCGCTTCAAATCGGGATGGCCGTCAAACTTGATCCCGAACATGTCAAACGCTTCGCGCTCCAGCCAGTTGCAGGTCGCCCACAAAGGCACGGAACTGGGCAGCGCCTCTCCATCGGCAATCTGCGTCTTTACCCGCATGCGTTCGTTGCGCGCGAATGAATACAGCACCCACACCACGTCAAACTGCTTTTCGCGCTTCGGATAATGCACCGCCGTTACATCCACGCAATAATCGAACTGCTCGTCGTCGCGTAGCAGTGTCAGGATCTCCGGAATCAGCGACCGATCCACTTCCAGGTAATTCTGTCCGAGAAAGGTAAGCGCCTTGACTCCCGACCCGTATTGGCTCTTGAACTTTGACACCATCGGCGAATCCCAAGTCGTGGGCGCCGGTCCGGCCGGTTTCGGCGGAGCGGCAGGCTTTGCGGCGGCTGGTGCGGCTGGCTTTGCAGGAGTTGGTGTCGCGGGCTTGGCGGGAGTATCGGATTTCGCTGCCGTCTGTGCCGATGCCGCATCCGCCGCCGGTTTCGGCTCACCTTCCGGCGGCGGTGTTGCAGGAGATTTCGTCTCGTCCGGCATATCGCGAGGCACAGGACCAGCACAGAACGGATTCACAAAGAACGTAAAAACGTATCAGCTTGTCCAGATGGTGTCAACGAGCGCCATCACGAAAAATGATTCGCACCGGATCTTTTGAAAGCAGAGGCAGGAGAATAGCGGAATGAGGAAGTGATTCACGGATGGAAGCCCCTAAACCCACTCGAGCGCACCTTTTTTCCACACCCAGACGTATCCAACAATGAGGATGGCAAGAAAGATCAGGATCTCGATCAGCCCGAACAACCCGAATGCCTTGAACTTCGCCGCCCAAGGGAACAGGAAGATCGTTTCCACATCGAACACCACAAACAAAATCGCGATGATGTAGAAACGAACCGTGTAGCGCCCGCGCGCGCTGTCCACCGGATCGATGCCGCACTCATACGGCATCGCCTTGGTTTTATTCGGATTTTGGGGCCGCACCAGCTTGGCGATGAGCAGCGTAATCGGCAACAGCGTGCCGACGATCAGAATGAAGATGAAGATCGGAACATAATTCTGCGGCATAAAGAGTCACTCAGACTGACCCGCCATCCTAGCGCGGATGCGGTCCGCGAGCAAGCGAATGTAGGGATACGAATGTGGGGACAGCCGCCCCCGGCTGTCCTGTCGAGCGAAGCTCGACTGCCTTCTCGCGGATCCCTGTTTGCACCTTATGCGAACCCATTCCTCGTCAGCGGCAACTCCCGCACCCGTTTTCCGGTCGCCGCATAGATCGCGTTACAAAGCGCCGGCGCAAACGGAGGCACGCCCGGTTCTCCCACTCCCGCCGGTGCTGCCGTGCTTTCCACAATATGCACATCCACATGCCGAGGCGCATCGTTCATGCGCGCCAGTGGATAGTCATGGAAATTCGACTGATCGATCACGCCATTGGTCGCCGTGATCTCTCCCGTCCGCGCCAGGCTCGTCCCGAACACGGCCGCTCCTTCAAACTGCGAGCGCACCATCTCCGGATTCGCTACGATCCCGGCATCCAGCGCAGTCGTCACGCGCGGAATGCTCACCGTGCCCTGGTCATCGACTTCCACTTCCACCACTGTCGCAACATAAGTCAGGAAGCTCCGATGCGCCGCAATGCCCATCCCGCCGCCTTTGCCGAACTTCTTCTTGCCCCATCCGGCCTTCTCGGCAGCGATCTCCGTCACCCGCCGCAGGCGCGCCGTATCGAACGGATACTTCGCCGCCATTTCAGGCGGACCAGCGTTAGCCGGAGCCACCGTTCGGTTCGACCCGATCAGAGCCATCAGATAGTCGTACGGATCGCGATTGGCAGCCACCGCCAGTTCGTTGGCAAATGACTGCACCGCAAACGCGTGATAAATATTCGCGACCGACCGCAGCCATCCGATGCGCACATGATTCTTAGCCGCCCCGTTCTCTGACCGGTAGTTCGGAACTTCAAACGGAGTCACGTCCCAGCCCAGCGACATCTCACCCGCGCTGCCGTACACCGCATCCTTATCAAATGTGGACGAGATCGGCGGAAACACGCTCCGCTGCAGCCACGCCTTCGGCATCCCCTTGTCGTCCACCGCGGCCTTGAGGTACATGGCCGCCACCGCATGGAAGTAGTCGAACTTGATGTCGTCCTCGCGGCTCCAGACCACCTTTACCGGCTTGCCCGTCTTCTTCGACAGCACGGCTGCTTCGACCGCGTAGTCGGGCTTCGATTTGCGCCCGAAGCCTCCGCCCAGGAACGTCACATGGCACGTGACATCTTCTTTCTTGAGCCCCAGCGCCTTGGCGACTTCCTCCCGCACGCCCACCGGATTCTGCGTCGGCGACCACACCCTTACCTTATCGCCTTGCACATCGGCCAGCGCCGCTGGAGGCTCCATCGCAGCATGCGCCAGATGCGGCGCGTAATACTCCGCTTCAACAATTTTTCCGCCCTTGGCAAACTCGGCATCCGGATCGCCGACCGTATGCACTACCTTGCCCGGCTGCCGCGCTGTCGTCTGCAACTTTTTCTTGTATTCCGACGACGTATAACTCGCGTGCTCTCCGTTTTCCCATTCAATTTTGAGCTGCCGGCGACCCTTGAACGCCGCAAACGTGTTGTCCGCGATCACGGCGACTCCACCCAACGGTTGAAACGCATGCGGGGGCTTGAATGGATCGATCGCAACCGTCTTCTTCACGCCCATCACCTTCAAGGTCGCCGAATCATCGACCGACTTGACCTTTCCGCCCAGCACCGGCGGATGCGCAATCGCCGCATACAACATTCCCTCGACGCGCACGTCCTGACCAAACGTCGCCTTTCCGGCGCACACATCGGCCACATCGTATCCAGGAGCTGGTTTGCCGATGTATCTCCATTCCGACGGCGACTTCAGCTTCAGTTCCTCTCTCTTCGGAACCGGCAACTTTGCTGCGAGAGGCGCCAGTTCGCCGTACCCCATCTTCCGATTCGTCGATTTGTCGGACACCACGTGCACCGGATCGGCAACACACTGCGATTCCGGCACGCCCCACTTCTGCGCCGCCGCCCGCACCAGCATCAGCCGCGCCGTCGCTCCTGCCTCGCGCAGCGTGTCGAAGAACTCGCGCACCGAGTGCGACCCATCTGTATCCTGAGACCCATACTTCTCGTCGCCATCGCCCTGGATGACCTTCACGCGCCCCCAGTCCGCGTCCAGTTCATCGGCTACAATCCGCGGCAAACTCGTGCGCACGCCGTTCCCCATCTCCGTGCGATGCGCCACAATCAGCACTGTTCCATCCGGCTCAATCCCCAGATAAACTCCCGGGTGGAATGCCGTCGTATCGACAGACTGAGCGGTGGGCGGCATCGCCGTGACATGGGATACCCCACTTCTCCCCGCCTTTGCGAGAAGCGGGAACTCGCTGACGCAAAGCACGAAGGCTCCCGCTGAGAACACCCCCTGCAGAAATCCGCGCCGGTTCGGATTCGCGATCGTCATCTCCATCTTCTCCAGTGTGCTCATGCCGTCTCCTTCGCCGCCAGCTTGATTGCAGCCCGAATCCGCTGATACATCCCGCACCGGCAAATATTTCCCGCCATCCCTTCGTCAATGTCCGCGTCGGTAGGCTTCGGCTTCGCGGCCAGCAACGATACCGCCTGCATGATCTGCCCTGGCTGGCAGTATCCGCATTGCGGAACATTCACTTCGGCCCACGCTTTCTGCACCGCGTGCGGACCGTGCGCCGAGATGCCCTCAATCGTGGTGATCTCCACACCCTCAACTTTGCCCATTTGCGTCGAGCACGAACGGATCGCCTTGCCGTTCTCCAGAACTGTGCACGCGCCGCACAGCCCCATCCCGCAGCCGAACTTGGTGCCGGTCATTCCCAGAATGTCGCGCAAATACCACAGCAGCGGCATTTCCGGATCGCCATCAAAAGTCTGTGCGACCCCGTTTACTTTGAGGTGAATCATTGGATTTCCCCTGGAGTGAGAGTGGGTCAGATGTATGCGGGTATTCTACGCCCCGCGCACTCGCGCAGAAAAGTTGCGGGAAACCGCTCAGAGAGGAAACAAAAAATCGGATGAACTATTTACTTTGCGGGCGGCGACACCCGACGGCCCGAGCTTTCATCAGCAGGCCAAGATATCCCCCTGGAGCGAATCCGAGAGCCCAAATCCTGCGCCAAAGGGAACAGTTGCTAAGGCTTTTCCCAGTGAGTTGCCCCATACTGCTGCGGATCGAACACTGCTGGGCTCAGCTTCACATTCGCCTGGATGTCCGTGTAGTCCTCGGAGAACACTAGTTTCCCGTTGGCATGAACCTCCACGCGCGCCGCAATCCACGCGCGCGCTAGCTTCTGATAGTCGGTGAACCGGATGTCGTCGATCTGGCTAGCATCCTGCGGCGAGGGTTCAATCACCCGCACAAAGAGCAACGTGTCCTTGTCGATCCAGAACTGTTTCGACTTCAGATCGCCCTTGTCCGCTCCCACCACGTAGGCCGGTTTACCCTCCCACGTGTCCTCATGCAGCTTCGACAGGTCGTAGCCTTCTTCCTTCGAGATCTTGGCCGTCACTTCCTCTGCCTGCTTGTACACATCAAACCCCAGCACCAGCAGCATGTTCACCGAGTGCCGTGAAGCCGCAACCTTGCCATCTTTGACGATCGTGACATCACCGTCCACCAGCACCGCGCCGTTGTTCTTCGCCGGATCTCCGAAGTCGATGCGCAATTTCCCGGGCAACAACGCCGCCTCATACCAGCTCTCCGCGGAACTCGTTCCGTCCAGCTTGTAAGTGGTGCTCTTCTGAGTGAAGGTCACCGTCTGGTACCACGAGTCCTGCTAGCGCATGTGCATCGCGGTAAGCAGTTCTTCGCCGTTGTGGATACTCTGTGCCGCCGGAAATGCCGGAGTCAGGAAGGTCAGGAGGAACAACCATCGGGCTGTTTTCATGGGATGTCCTTCGATGTTGATGTTCGGGTTGGAATCAGTCCACAGATCAATCGTTCGACGGCAAACGTGAAGAAACGATAGCAGAACCCGTCAAATTGGTGGGAAGCACCATGGCCCCGAATTCAGGAAGAGACGGAATTCAAGAAAAGTCGAGAAGGGCACGGCTTCAGGGCTTGTGGAAAACTCGATATCGAGAGCGCTTTTGGGTGGCGCAGTGCTTCAGCACTGCCCAAGGTTGCTCGTTTTGAGAACCGGCTTTAGCACCTAAGATTTGCTGTCTGCTGCTTTCCGGACGACGTTGTAGTCCCCGAGCACCCGTTCAGATATTCCCCAATCTGCCGCTGCCACCGCCGCATCTTGTCGGCGTAAGCTGCCTCGGAGAAAGCCGCCAACAATGCGTCAGAGTCTTCTCCGAACACCGTGACCGTGTAGCTGACGGTTACCTGACAACTCTGCCCCTCCGCAATCGGGTCAATCTTCACCACGATGTGCGCCGCATGCGATGCCGGGGCGACCCGCACATACTCGGCTCGATGCGTCTGGTGATCCGCTTCGACGATCGTCCAAACCGCCTCTTCGGCGCCCAACCCTTCGAGAAAGACGGTGTCCCGGCAAAAAGCAATCGTCTTCGGAAACACGGGCCGTGGATTCCACGTTTCGATCCACGCCCGCTCGCCCTCTGGAGTGAACAACGGGAGCGCATCGTCGGCGGAGCAGGGGAGAACGAAATTTCCCGTGCGACTGACTTGCTTCGCGATAGTTTGCACATCAGCCTCCCTGTGTCCTCGAGGGATCTCTTGCCATCAATGTCCGCGGGATTCGACAGATCCCCACAGTCGATGACGTCGCCCTCAGCTTCGTCCTATGGCCACCGCCAACGCCGCCGCCGCGTAAATCACCACGTTGCCCACGTTGTACTGCCCATGCATAAGGTGGATCAGCATTGCGAACACCAGCACGGCAAACAGAAACCAAGCCCCGCGCACCGCCGTTTTTGGAATCAGCAGCAAAATGCAGCCCGCAATTTCGCCCCAACCCAGCAGCAGACGAATGAAGCCGGGCATGTGCGTCCGCGCAAAGTCATGCGCTGCGCTCGGCAGCACGAACAGCACCGCCTCAATCAAAATGACGATCCCCAGCGCGTACTGCAAAATGGTCAACCCGGTATTGTTTCGCCCAGCCATAGTTCTTCCCCTGTGTTCCTCTGTGCCCTCGGTGGTAGAGTGTTTGAACTTACTTTCGTCTCCGTGACCCAGCCTTGATCTCTCTGAGCCGATGGCTGGCGCTCGAATCCAGATCCAGTTCATAGAACTTCTTCAACTCGCGGATCCGCTCCAGAGACGCCGAACTGAACGGTGTCTTCCCGTCGAACGCATGCAGCACAATCCCCTCCAGCACATCGCCCAGCGTCATGTCGTGGTATTCGGCGAACCCCTTCAACACCTTGAGAATGCGCTTCTCCATTCGCACTCCCGTCTGTACCCGTTCAATTTCCAGTTTCGGATCGTCGCTCATGTGTACCAATGTACCAAGATAGATTGGTAAGTACAAGACTGAAATTTGCCGTTCACTTCTCTAAAGCCCATCCCCGCAGACACAAATCCATAGGCCCGGCGCTGAGGCCGTTTTCCACAGATTTTTTGTGATGGATGTGACGAACAACCTTTACTGAGAAATCCGAAAGAAGAAAAATAGATGCATGCTCGCAACCCAGGAAGCCTCGCTGGTAGCGCCGGCGTCCCGTCGGCTGTCGAGCGGGCATCTTGCCCGCGACTCTAACTCTTCTCGTATCAATATTTTCCCCGCAACCCAAATCGAATCAGGATTTTGCCGGGAATTGTTGAGATCTGCCGCCGATAACCTCAATGCCATCAAGATGTTTCAGATCGTACGCAAAAAAAATGTTCGGATCTCCGGCTCCGTTTCAGCGAACCATGCGCATGACCGCCTTGTTTATAATCTCCCTTCCATCTCATTGAAGTTGAAGGAGTACTTTGGGACTCGACGACAACATCTACGAACTGCGGCGCCAGAAGTTGAAACAGATTGAGGCCCTCGGCCAGCCGGTCTATCGCAGCAAGTACGAATTCACCCACACCGTGTCTCAGATCCTCGCCGACTACACGCCCAAAACCGGCGAGGAGCTTGAAGCTACGCGTGTGAACGTCCGCGTTGCCGGACGCATCATGGCGATTCGGCTGATGGGCAAGGCCGGTTTCGCCCACGTCCAGCAAGGCGGCCAGCGGCTGCAGATTTACGTCAAGAAGGATGTCGTCGGCGACCAGGGATTTGAACTCTACAAGCTACTCGATCTCGGCGACCACGTCGGCGTTACCGGTTATCTCTTCCGCACGCGCACCGGCGAACTCTCGGTGCATGTCGACGAACTCACGTTCCTCAGCAAAGACCTGCTGCCGCTGCCGGAGAAGTGGCACGGCCTGACCGACGTCGAACTGCGCTACCGCCAGCGCTATGTCGACTTGTTCATGAATCCTGAAGTGCGCGACGTTTTTCTGAAGCGCACCAAGATCATCCAGTCGATGCGCCGCACCTTCGACTCCCATGGCTTCCTCGAAGTCGAAACACCCATGATGCATCCCGTCGCGGGCGGCGCGGTAGCGCGTCCATTTGTCACGCATCACAACACGCTCGACATGGATTTGTATCTGCGCATCGCGCCCGAGCTTTATCTAAAACGGCTGGTGGTGGGCGGCTTCGATCGCGTCTACGAGATCAACCGTAACTTCCGCAACGAAGGCATCTCCTACCGTCACAACCCCGAATTCACGATGCTGGAGGCCTATCAGGCCTACACGAATTACGAAGGCATCATGAACCTGACGCAGCAGGCGATCACCGAAGCGGCGATCACGGTGAACGGCAGTCCGAAGTCGAAATGGACTCGCATGGTGGACGGCAAGGAAGCCGTCGAAGAACTCGACTGGTCCAGCTGGCAGCGCCTCACCATGCGCGAAGCCATCATCAAGTTCTGGCCGGAGGCCGCAGGCGCAAAGCCGGAAATGAGCGACTTCACCTCACACGACGCCGTGAAGAAGCTGGTGGAGCGCTTCAACGCAGGTCACTCGCACATGGCCTATGATGCCAATGCTCCAACAGGGAAGACGATCGCGGCATTATTCGAAGCCTGCGCGGAAGAGTCTCTCATGCAGCCCACGATCATCTATGAGTTCCCGACCGCCGTCTCGCCGCTCTCCAAACAGAAGCCCGACGAACCCGAATGGACCGAACGCTTCGAGATCTACGCTGCACAGATGGAAATCTCCAACGGCTTCAGCGAACTCAACGACCCGGTGGATCAGCGGCAGCGCTTCGAAGCGCAACTGAAAGAGCGCGAGCGTGGCGACGAAGAAGCCCACCAGATGGATGAAGACTACATCCGTGCGTTGTCCTACGGCATGCCGCCGGCGGGAGGCGTGGGCATCGGCATCGACCGCATTTGTATGCTGCTCACCGACTCCCACACGATCCGCGACGTAATCCTGTTCCCGCAGATGCGGCCGGAGAAGGCCTCAACCGCAGAGAACGCCGAGGGCACCGGGAAGTAGCGGCCGGACTTACTTGTGATCCCGTGCGAAGTCGAGGGACCTTGTGTTCGGTCGTTTCCGGGATCGCGTGCCGAACCTAACCATGCACTATCGAAGGTGCATGTCGATTCCTATACTGACAGCAGATTTGGGCTCTGTATGAGCAGCGCTACCGTAGCGTCCACAGCCTGCCGGACGCTGGGTCGGTAGCGCTTTGCCCTTGAAGCTTACTTCTTCTTGCCGGGCCCTTTCTCCAATGCGGTCCGCGGTGCCTCGTAGGCGGGCTGGTCCGGACCGAAGTGCACGCTGAAGTATTCGACCAGAGCGTCGTGATCCGCTGCGTCCACTACGGCTCCCCACTTGATCATCTTGTCGACTTCCTTCGCCCACACGGCTTTGCTGAGACGCTGCTGCACGATGATGCGCGCCTCATGACATTCCGTGCAGGCGGTGGTGGCCTTCGCCTGCATCGGCCCGGCGGGAAAGTTCTCGGTGAGTTTCGGGGACGAACTCTGTGCGAACGCAGCGATCGCCATCGCGATCAACACAAGGATCGACGCGTGCGGTGCCAACCACTTCGTTTCCTTAGGCGACATGGACTTTCACCTGATCGAAGGCGTTGTACAGATACCCACTGGGATTCCAGATGGCGGTTGCGGGCTGGGTGCGCCCCTGGCTGTCGGTGGCGCGCGACAGAATGGAGTAATCGCCAGTCTTGGCCGTCCAGTCGTAACTCCACAGACGCCAGGCGTAGTGAGCCTGATCGCGGCCAAGCTTTGCCGGATTCCACGTAGTGCCACGATCGGTCGAGACGTCGACTTTCACGATGTCCGCCTCTCCCGCCCAGGCAGCGCCATGAATCGTGAGCTTCCCAGACTTCACTTTTGATCCGTCCAGTGGAACCGAGATGACCGACTTCACGTTGATCGCCGTGAGCGGATGCGTGTCTTCTGGCTTGACCGGTTCGCCGGGCCTTCCGGGCTGATTGGGAAAACGGTAGCCGGGGCTCATGAAGTTCCCGGCGAACTCGCTGTCGAGTACGTTGATTTCCGTGAGCCACTTGCATGACGCAGCGCCAATCCAGCCCGGAACCAGTGCGCGGGCCGGGAAGCCGTGGTTCTTGGTGAGAGGCGTGCCGTTCATGTGCGTGGCCACCAGCGTGTCCGAGTCCAGCGCCTTCTCGATCGGGATGCTGCGAATGAAGGGCGGGACCTTGCCCGGAACTTCGTCGAGTCCACGGAACATTACGTGCTTGCCGCTGGCTTTGACCCCAGCACGCTGGAGGAGATCGCGCAGGCGCGGGCCTGAGAAGCGTGCAGTGCCGACCGCGCCTCTGCCCCACTGCACCCCGGGAACCTGCGGGCGATGCAGGCTGCGTCCGTTGCCGGCGCACTCAAGCGTATTGACGACGGCATGGGCCTCCAGTTTCGAGAGTTCCGCCAGCGTCAGAGAGAACGGTTTTTCGACTTTTCCGCCAACGCTCAGACTCCAGCCCTCGGCTTTGAGATCGGAGGCGAGGATCATGCTCGGTTCGTGCATGTGATTGCGTACGAAGAAGCGCGGCACCGGCGTTAGCCAGGTGTTGAAGCACTCGACGGGAGTCTCGAGATCGACGAACCGGGATGAGCGAACGATCAGCCCGTCCGCGCCCGGCATATCAATGGAATCGGGCTGCGATGCGGCGGATTGCGCCCGGAATGCGAACGTGTGAAACGGAGCTGTGGCGCCGAGTATCAGCGCCACGTCAGCGAATTGCCTCAGAAAGGTGCGCCTTGAGTTCATAAGCAGTCCCCACAGTGCTCGGTCCACGGCTGAAAGCCGATTGCGGACTAAGTTATCACCGCCGGCCCGGAAAAGGAGAGTGGCCAAAACCGGGCCGGCGGTGTGTCTGAAGAGTCGGCTCTCCAGAAAGTCAACTGCAGGCGATCGACCTCGACCTCAGAAGATGTAAATCGTGTCGAACTGCAGCCGCGTGAGCCAGGGTTCGGTGGTGCCGAGCGGGCGTCCAACCAGAGCGGCGGCGCCAAGCTGCACGTTGCGATCGAACTGATAGAAAAGGTCGAAACGGTGCTGGGTCACATTGCTGCCCTGGCGGATGTCGCTGTAGTTGAAGTTGCTGAGCACGGCTTCCCGCTCGATGTAGATGTGCGTATAGCCAAACTGCAGGTCCCCCTTGTCCTGAAGACGGCCGACGCGCCCTTCCATCCAGTACCCGCGACGCTGCTTGGCGGCGCAGGGCGCGTTGACGGTTTGATTGTAGGTCGTGGTCGAGGTGTTCGCGGGAGCCGGCGCGAGGTTGGCGAGGTTGCCGCAAGCGCCCATGTTCTGCACGTAATCGCCAATGAACGACAGCGGCGCGCGCTTGTGGCCGGTGTCGATGTCGAGCCGGGCGATGGTGTCGAACAGCTGGAACTTCGAGGCGAACTGCGAGTTGGTGATCGCCGTGACGCCCGTCGGATACGACGTCCCGTTGACAGTGATGACAGTGGAGGCGGTTGTGGTGTAGACCGAGTTCTGCACGCCGTTGGCGGATTGCAAGGGCAGAAGGCCAGTCAGAGGCGTTTGTGGATTCTTGGATCCGGCGCGAGCCAGAGCCAGAGCGATGGAATCCGCTCCGCGGAAGTCATAGAACCCGGTATAGGCGTTGAGAGTGACATGGGGGACGATTTGCCAGGTCGTCTGCAACTGGCCGCCATAGGTGATCTGCTGGGTGATGCGCTTGTCGCCGGATACGGTGCCGGCAACTTCGGCAAAGGGGAGCTCGAAGCCGACCAGAGCGAAGCGTTTCAGCACGGGAGTGCTCAGGTTGAAGGCGAGTATTTCGGCTGCGCCTTCGGGGTTCAGGTCCTTATCCCAAGTGAGTTCGGTGTTGTACCAGGGATAGCGGAACTTGCCGCCGACCAGCGTCAGATTTTTGAACTGTTTTGGAGTGAACTGCACAAACGCCTGATCGAGCGCGATCGGCTTGCGGGTGTAGAACCCGGTCAGAGTTTGGTTGGTGGAGATCGGATCGTTGATGTCACCGCTAGCCAGCGTGATGCCGGTACGGAATTGTGATCCGAGGTCGGCCTGCGCATTGAATCGGACTCGGACGCGCTCGCGCATACGCTCGAGCGATTCGTCGGCGGGGCCTCCGAAGGAAGGTCCCGCGCGCAAACGGACGTCACCGCTGAACGAGATCGGTCCGAGACCCTTGACCTGGCGCTCCAGGTTACGAATGCGTTCGTCGGAACTGCCGGCTTGAACGTTCTGCGCGGCGGAGGGCTCCTGGGGCAGGGGAGATGGTGAGACTGGCTCGGCGCTGGCGACTTCTACGCGAGCGGGCGCGGGCCGCGAGGCTGGACTGGCAGGGATGGCCGTCGAAACGGCTGATTGCGATTCTTGCCACTGCTGCTGGCGCTGCAGTTGCTGCTTGAGCAATTCGATCTCCGCCTGCTGTGCGGCCAGAGCATCCTTCAATGCCTGCACGTCGGCGGCCGTGATGGGGGGCGCAGACGGTGCCTTGGCGGGCGCTTCAGCGGGACTGACGGGCGTGATGTTTGAGGCCGTTTGAGTTTGAGCCCCAACTCCCGCCGTTAAGGCGGCCAGGGTCAAGACTATGTGGAAGAAGCGCTTGCCGGGTTTCATAAACAGAGAGTTCCTCTCCCTTTGGGCTGTGGATGCCTGAGTTAGTGCGGATCGACCATTCCGGGGGAGAATCTTGAGCCGTCAGTAGCAACCCGCTGCGGTCTGGCTACTAGGGCGCGGCAAGTTGCAATGGTTTGCAGATATCATAATTTATAACATTAATATAATTAACATAGTGGAGATTAGGGAGAAACGTCAATCCTCGTGGTTAAAGACACGTGAATTGTTCGCGTTCTAGCGATCACGGGGGCGATCGCCTCACGCCGCGGGCGCCAACCCCCACTTGTTTTGCAGGTGACGCTCCATGCTCTTGAACACGATTCCGTCGACCACATAGCCGATGGCGATGATCAGAATCATGACGGCGATGACCACGTTCATGTCGTTCAGGTCGCGTCCCATCATCAGCACCTGGCCCAGCCCGAGACTGAGATAGAGCATTTCCGCGGTGATCAACGAGCGCCAGGCGAAAGCCCAGCCCTGTTTCAGTCCGGAGACAATGAACGGCAGGCTGGCTGGCAATAGAACGTACCAGAACAACTTCAAGCCTTTGGCGCCAAGATTGCGGCCCGCTTGGCCGAAGATTTTCGGCACCTGCTTGCGGCCGTCTTCCATGGCTAGCGTGACGGACAACAGCGATCCCATGACGACAACGAACAGGATTGCGTTCTGATTCAATCCGAACCAGAGGAGGGCCAAGGGCCACCAGCAAATGCTGGGCAGGCTTTGCAGGCTGACAAGCAGTCCGCCCATGGTTTCCTCGAGAAACTTGTTGCTGGCTACGCCGAGGCCGAGGATCATACCGAGCACGACAGAGATCCCGTAGCCGATCAGTACGCGCTGCATGCTGACGCGAATGGCGATCCAGTATGTGTGATCCTGGAAGCCCGCGTAGATGGCCTCCCCGACTCCCCACGGAGAGGGAAATAGATATGGCGGCCAGATCTTCAGTTTGGCCAGCAGTGTCCAGAGTGCGAACAGTGCTCCGTAAAAGATGACGTAGCGCGCAGCGCGTTTCATTGCCGAACCTCCCCGGAGCTGTCATCGGTCGCGTCAGGATCGATGCGGGGCTTGATTCCGTCCTGATACTCCGCCTCGATCGAGCGGTTGATCTCTTCGCGCAGTTCGTCGAGGACCTGGCGCGCCGTGAGGGCGACCTCGGGGTCTTCGAGGCTGCGCGGGCGAGGTAAGTGGATGGGGAACTCGCTCTTAACACGACCGGGGCGGAAGGTGAGCAGCACGACACGGTCGCCGAGGCGGACGGCTTCGCGGACGTTGTGAGTGACGAAAATGACGGTGCAGCCGGTTTCGCTCCAGATGCGCTCGAGTTCATCGTGGAGAAGATCGCGGGTCTGGGCGTCGAGCGCGGCGAATGGTTCGTCCATCAACAGGATGTCGGGATCGGTGGCCAGCGCGCGAGCAATGGCGACGCGCTGCCGCATGCCTCCGGAAAGCTGATGAATGTAGCTCTTTTCGAACTTAGCAAGATGCACCAGCCGCAGATAATCATGAGTTCTTTCTTCCCGTTCGGATTTCGGGATGCCTTTCATCTTCATGCCGAACTCGACGTTCTGCCGGACGGTGAGCCAAGGGAAGAGGCCGTGTTCCTGGAAGATCATGATGCGGTCGGTGCCCGGACCTTCGATGGGAATACCGTCGACCAGAATCTGACCGGAGGACTGGTGATGGAGGCCGGCGATGAGATGAAGCAGCGTGGACTTACCGCAGCCGGAGGGACCGACGATGGTGAGGAACTCTCCGGGATTCACCGAGAGATTGATATGGTCCAGCGCCAGCAAACGCTCGCCGGTCTGCGTGCGATAGCTGAGGCAGATTTCGGCGAGCGAAACCTTGGGTGTCTCTACGGGGTCGAGAAGGACGGGGCCAGCGTGATGCTCACGGCCGGAAACGATCGCTTCGCGCAAATGTGGAGAAGAGACCCTGACAGTTGGGCGAACAGGCTGGGTCGCGCTCATTGGATGGCCTTCCGTTTCTTTTCGGCGAGGACTTCATTTAGAAGTGTGAGGTCATAAAGCCCGGACAGGTCGGGCATCTGGCGGCCGAGAAATCCGTCTTCGAATGCCTGCTGCGCAGCCTTATTCAGAGCGGCGTGAAGGGGATCGTTAGTCACCTGCAGGCGCGAGAACGACTCTTCGAGAACGGCGGGAGGAAGCGCTTTGCCGGTCTCGTGCTGGATCTGTTCGTTGAGAAGTTTCTTGGCATCGTCTGGGTGAGTGTTGATCCAGTCGGTCAGGTCGACGTGGGCTCGAACCCAGTTCTTGACGAGGTCTGGATGAGCCTTGAGGAACCTGGTGTTCACAATGAGCAGGCCGATGACGAACTGTCCGTTGGGCCACAGCGTGCGCTCGTCGACAAAGAGGCGACCGTTGCCTTCGTGAATCAGGCGCGTGGCCCAGGGTTCCGGAGCCCAGGCGGCATCGAGATCCTTCTTCAAGAAGAGAGTTAACTGGTCCGGATTCGCCATAGGAACGACTTGCACGTCGCCGCCTTTGTCGTTGGTCTTCATGCCGTTTTTCTTAAGCCAGTTGCGCAGAGCGACGTCTTGGGTGTTGCCGAATTGCGGAGTGGCGACTCGCCTGCCGTGGAAGTCTTCGGGCTTGTTGATGCCGGCATCGTTGCGGACAACGAGGGATGCTCCACCGCTGGCGGCGCCGGAAATCACGCGGAGGGCCTCGCCGTTGGAGCGTACGTAGCCGTTGATGGCCGGATTGGGGCCGACGTAGGTCATGTCGATCGCGCCGGCGAACAAGGCTTCGATGGCGGCGGGACCGGCGTTGAAGCTGGTCCATTGCACCTTGACTTGTGGTCCCATGGCCTTGTCAAAAAAGCCATTGGCTTTGCCGACCATGGCCTGGGCGTGGGTGATATTGGGAAAAGCGCCCACGCGGATCACGGTCTGCGCTGGGGCGGGGGAGCTCGCCGACAGGATCCATCCCAGGCAGAGAATGAGAGAGGCAGATTTGGAGTGACTGCGCATCAGTCGTGATTATACCCATAATGTAAATCATAATGATGGACATTATGGACGTAGCACGTGACGTGCCAATTACTGAATCAGGCCGCGACTCGTTTCGGCCTTAGCCAATAATTACTTGGCAGTTATGTGCCGGAAAATCCTCAGACTGCATGTGCAGGCGGTTTCACTGGTTCGACAAAGAAGTGGGAAACGAACGGGTATGGTTGCAAGAAGTTGCAGACAATTCGGGGTGCCTCTTGCTCGCGAAAAATCAGGCCGCGATGCGCATCACCAGGACGGTGACGTTATCCGGGCCGCCTCGTTCCAGGGCCAACTTGACGAGCGCCCGGCACACCTCGGCGGGTGATTGCGAGCGCGCCAGGTTGGCGATCTCGTACTCGTGCACGAGGCTCCAGAGCCCGTCGGTGCAGAGCACAAGGGTGTCGCCGGGGTCGAGGGCTACGGGTTGGTCGGGCCGGTCGGGAACCAGATCGCGCCCGGATCCGAGGGCGGCAGTGAGGATGTGGCGCTGCGGGTGGGATTCGGCGTCTTCGGAGCGGACAATGCCGCTTTCGACTAATTTGCTGACATAGGAGTGGTCGCGAGTCAGCCGGGAGATGTGGTTGCTGCCCACGCGATAAAGGCGGCTGTCGCCAATATGGGCAAAACGCAACTCCGGTCCGATCAGGGACACGGCGGTGCAGGTAGTGCCCATGCCGTGAAACTTAGGGTTATCCTCGGCGTAGCGTTGAATGCTTTCATGTGCGGCCAGCAAGCCAACCAGCAGCATCACCTGCGGATCGTTGTCCGTGGCGCTCTCGTAGACATGGCGAACAGTCTCGACCGCAATCCGGCTGGCTTCCTGGCCACCCTCGTAGCCACCCATGCCGTCGGCAATGACCGCCAAGCGACCCTTCCGGCGGAATTCTTCGTCGGAGGACGGCTCCCAGTAGAGATAGGAATCCTCGTTATTGCTGCGTTGCCGCCCGACGTCGGTCAGAGTGGCGATTTCAACTCCGGGTTTGGTGGTGACGACTTCAACCGCCATAGGCGCAGGTGGCAACCTCGAACCTGGCTGGAGGAACTTCCAAAGAAGATTCCTGGCAGCCACGTTCGCAGGGGAGGCGGCCCGGACTTGCAGGGCACACCTCGATCGCAAAACAAGTGATCGGCTTGGGCATTGTAAGGAAGTGAGAATCCTTTCGCACCCCAACCCCGGAGGGCGAACGGGTAGCCTACCACTGTTTAGGAAAATCGCAACAGGGAGTTTGCCTGCGTCCGGAAAAAGAAAAAAGCCGCAGGGATGCGGCTCTCTCCTTTTGCAGGACACTCTTTCCCGAGACACTTCGGCGTGCCCCGGACTACTTGGAGTGCTTGTCTTTGTAGATGCGGTTGCTCATGTGGTTGGCCTCGCGGTTAAGCTGACGCTGGTCCTGCTTGGTCAGATGGCCGTTGTCCTTGGCCATGTCGCGCTTCTCGTTGTTCTGGAGCCGTTGCTCGCCCCGTTCCAGCCGGGCAGTTTGCCCCGGCGTCAACTTGCCATTCTTCACGCCGTTGGCGATGCGGTTCTGCTGATTGGTTTCGCGCCGGTTGACCTGGTTGACGCGCGGATGTCCGGGATCGACTTGCCCCGCTCCGGCGCCGGGCGTGTTGGACTGTTGCGCAGCGGCGGAGCCGATTGTCATCAGACCACCCACTGCAAGGACCACGAGCGACTTGGTGATTTTGTTCATGCCAGTAAGAACCCCCACGCCGAAGGTTAGTCGCGCGGTCTCTGGGTTTCTGCGTTACGAAAGGGAAGGCCGGTGACGAGCGCAATCGCAGCAAGCTGGCAAGAGTTACTATGGTCACACCGCTCATGCACAGCGGTTGAAAATCCGGTGCTGAAGGGAAGCGGCCTTTGCGGATGATTTCCAGAAGCGTATTGGGATGTGCGGTGGCGTGGTTGTTCGCAGCGAGTCTGGCTTTGCCCGTGATGGCGCAGAATCGGCTGTGGGTGCTGCGTTCGACGGGAGAGATGGCGGAGTACGATCCGGCGAATTTTGCCGTGAAGCAGACGGTGAAAGTGCCGGCGGACGTGGCTCAGTCGCCGGCAAACTTGTCGGTGACGCATCAGGGGCAAATTCTGTTTGTGCCGTCGGTGGCACTGCCGCTCACAGAAGAAGAGGCAAAGGCAGGGCTCAAGGCCTGGTATTGGAATGGAAGCGCGGCGAGCACGATTGTTCTGGATGTGAAATGGGAAGTCGCGACGCTGGGGTCGAATCAGGCCGTCAACGAGTTGGCGGCCACTCCGTACCTTTCGGCGGACGGGAGCCATCTGTACTGGTTCGCGAACTCGGCCCGGCGGTTACAACGCGAAGAGCTGGATCTTTCGACGATTACCACCTGGCAGGGATGGCGCACCAATGCGAGTGGTGGGTCGCGCGAGGAACTGGGTAGCGCGAAACTCCCGGAGTGCCGCTGCCCGTCCGGGTCGTGCGAAGAAACATGTCCCTACGGAGTGGTGTGGGCGCCGGAGAATGGGATCAGCGACTTTTTCCTGATGACGCAGTTTGTTTCGGGTAAGAGTGGGAGTGAGTACAAAGCGTCCACGCTTTATCAGGTCGTCGCCGGGAAGTGGACCGCGCAGCCGTTGACCGAACCGCTGCGGCGGGTGCTTGATGCGGCAACCCGAGGGAACATCATCGTCAACGCGATTCCCGACACGGGCTGTTGCGGATGGTCGAACCAGAGCAACGATCAGACGCAAGTGCTGGCTCAGGGGAAAGTGCTCACGGTATTCGATGAGCAGGCGACCTACAAGAATCCCGACTACGATGTGAGCTTCTATACCTCGAATGCAAAGTTGTCGTCCGATCTGGGTTCGGTCGCGATGACGATCGTGGCCACGGCTCAGGCGAATCAGACCATTCAAATCTCGGATCAAGGGCAGGCGAACCCCGAGGAGTCGAAACAGATTCGCAAGGCGCTGGCCGATCTTCCGGCGGTGGAGGTGAAGAGCCTCGAGGACGTTCCGCGACGGGTTGCTTTTGTTCCTCACGCGCTGCTCGTGGGTTGGATCAACGAGAAAGAGCTACTGATCGTGGAGGATCATCTGTTGGCTGTGTACAACGTGGGCACGGGGGCGAGAAGAAAATCGAGCGTGCGGGTGGAGGATGTAGCGAGGGTCTTCCTGCGGTAGTCCATGCCGTCGTGCCTTCTTCAAGTGGCCGCCGTCCCTTCATCACTTGTTGGTGGGCTTCAGCAGCAAGTCCTGATAATCGAAGCTGAAGTCGGCCAAAGGCGAGACGGCGGCCATGCGGGCGCTCTCGATCGTGCCGTCGGGGTTCAGCGAAAAGGTCACGAATGCATCTTCGATGGTGCGGTCGCGCCAGTGCGCCTTGAAGGTGTCATACTGCCAGTGCTGCAGGTCGCCGATCATGCTGGGCGTGTGATCGAACGAGATGACCAGACCGCCGGCCTCCCGTTTGATTGTGATCGGCCCGTACCAGGCATCGTGGTAGGCTCCGGCGTATTTTTCCAGCGGTAGAGAGGGCTTCGAGTCGGCGGCGCGGGATGACTCGGCTTTCCTGATGGCCTCGGCGGCTTCTTTTTCTTGTTCGTCTCGAACCGCTCTGAAAGACGCGATCCAGTCGGTGGGCGGCAAGTGGAAGTAGTAGTCGAGCAGGTGATAGAGGATCGAATCGAAGGCACCGCCCTGTTCGGCGTTGGTGAGAATCACGACCCCAAGATTCTCCTCCGGCACGAGCATGACCCGCGACACAAAGCCGGAGAGCCCTCCCGTGTGGCCCACCAGTTTGCGCCCGTGATAGTCACGCAGTCCCCATCCCAGAGCGTAATCGGCAAAATTGGCTTTCAATCCGGCCAGCGGCGGCGGGGGATCGTTGGTGGGAAGAATCGTTTGGGGCGTCCACATCTCTTTGGAGCGCCGCTTGCTGAACAGGCTTCCATCTCGATCGGTGAACTTTCCGCGATTCAGCTGCAACTGCATCCACTTCGCCATGTCCGATGCACTGGAGTTGATCGCGCCGGCGGGAGCGGCGTTGTCCAGATCTTCGAGAGGGACGACCTGCAACTTTCCCGGGAGTGCGGAGTGGGGATAGGCGACGTTGTCCCCGGCCTTGATTCCGGCATTGCTGACGCTGGAGTGGGTCATGCCGAGCGGGGTGAAGATGCGCTGGCGAACAAAGTCGTCCCACGAAGTCCCGGTGACTGCCGGGATGATCTGGCCCGCCGTCATGTAGAGCAGGTTGTCGTAGGCATATTCGCTGCGGAAGCTGGACGCTGGTTTCATGAAGCGCAGCTTGTAGATGACTTCGTCGCGCGTATAGGTGGAGTGCGGCCAGAACAGGAGATCGCCTTCGCCTAGTCCCATGCCGCTGCGGTGCGTGAGCAGGTCGCGGATGGTCATTTCATGCGAAACGTACGGGTCGTACATCACGAAGCCGGGCAGGCGCTGGTAGACGGGATCGTCCCAGGAAAGCTTGCCTTCGTCGACCAGCATGGCGAGGGCGGCGGTGGTGAAGGCCTTGGTGTTGGAGCCAATGCCGAAGAGCGTGTTCTCGTCGACGGGCATGGGTTCGCCGAGTTTGCGCGTGCCGTAGCCCCTGGTCACCACGATCTTGCCGTCTTTGACGATGGCGACCGCCATGCCGGGGACGTCGAATGTCTTCATGGAGGCGGCCACGTAGGCGTCAAGATCGGGCGGCGGCGCCTGAGCCATCGCAAAATGGGCGAGAGTTCCTGTCAAGAAAATAAAGGCGGCGATTTTGACTTTCGAGCCGAGCATGTCATTCCTCGTGACGATGGAGCGCGGAAACGTGACGCGGGCATTAGAACATAGAAGACAGGGGTTGTCCGAGTCGCGGGGGAATCCGGGAATAATCGCGATGCATATTTATGTGTTAGAGCGGGAGCAGTGGCTGCCCCGGCCGATCAACGAAATCTATGAATTCTTCTCGCGACCGGAGAATTTGCAGGCGATTACTCCGCCGTGGCTGGATTTTCAGATGGCAGAAACACCGGATACCCTGAAGGCGGGCGCGCGGATTCGTTATCGCTTGCGCTGGCGGTGGATTCCGATCCGGTGGACGACGGAGATTGCCGAGTGGAATCCGCCGCACGGGTTCGTCGACCGCGCGCTCAAGAGCCCGTATGCGCTGTGGCATCACGAGCACTTTTTCACCGCGCATGACGGACGGACGCTGATGCGCGACCGGGTTAGGTATGCGCTGCCGTTTGGAATGCTGGGGCGCATCGCGCATCCGCTGATCGTGAAGCGCGATGTGGAAAAAATATTCGGCTTCCGCGCCGAGACCATGCGGCGCCTGTTTCCTGCCTGAGCGCGGCTGTACAATCGATCCGGCATCGTATACAAAACCTGCGCAGCCGGCGTGAGCGGAGATCTGCGTTTGTACCTGAGACCGAAAAATCTTGAGGAGGCGGTGTGCCTGCTGGCCGAGGGCGGCCAGATTCTCGCTGGTGGAACGGACTTCTATCCGGCGCTGGGCGAGCGTCTGCCGCAAGGCCGGATGATCGATATCACCGCAGTGGGTGAACTCCGTGGGATTTCGGTCGAGCCGGACTGGATCCGAATTGGCGGCCTGACGACCTGGACCGACGTTGTTCGAGCGCCGTTGCCGCGATGCTTCGATGCGCTGAAGATGGCGGCGAGAGAGATTGGGTCGGTGCAGATTCAGAATCGGGGAACCATCGCCGGGAACTTGTGCAATGCCTCGCCGGCTGCGGATGGGGTTCCACCCTTACTGGCTCTCGATGCAGAAATCGAGTTACGCTCGGCTTCCGCATCACGGTGCGTGGCACTGGGCGAGTTCATCACGGGCAATCGCAAGACGACGCGGCGGGCGGATGAAATTCTGTCCGCAGTGTTTGTGCCGCGGCGGCTGGAGCAGGCTGCGTCGGCGTTTCTAAAATTGGGCGCACGCAGGTATCTGGTGATTTCCATCTCGATGGTGGCAGCCGTGTTGGCCGGCGACGGTACAGGACGCGTGAGCGATGCGCGCGTCGCGGTGGGATCATGCTCGGCGCGAGCGCTGCGCCTGCGCGAGTTGGAACGGGATCTGGTAGGAAAGCCATTGCAGGCAGGAATCGGAGAGACGGTAAGGGCTCAACATCTTGAGGCGTTGACGCCGATTGACGATGTGCGCGCCACGGCAGCCTACCGCCGGGATGCGTCCCTGACGCTTGTGCGGCGCGCCTTGGAGGCTTGCGCGGCGCATGCGTGATGGAATCCCCACCACGACCGTGCTCGCTACAGGGAAGGATGTCTTTGCTTTCTCTGTCAACGGAAGGCCGGTTCAAGTTGCTGCTTCAGGTGCGCGGCGGCTGTCGCGAGTTCTGCGAGACGATCTCGGGCTGACCGGAACGAAGGTCGGCTGTGACGCCGGCGATTGCGGCGCGTGTACCGTTCTGCTCAATGGCGACCCGGTTTGCGCTTGCCTGGTTCCCGTGGGGCAAGTTGCCGGATGCGAAATCGAAACCGTGGAGGGATTGGCGGCGCGTTCGCTATGGCACGATCGGCTGCAGCAGTCGTTTCTCTCCCACGGCGCAGCCCAGTGCGGCGCCTGCACGCCCGGAATGTTGATGGCGGCTACGGCATTGCTGGAAAAGAACCCCAAGCCGAAAGAGAACGAAGTCACCGATGCGATTGGCGGCGTGCTGTGCCGCTGCACGGGATATCGCAAGATTGTCCTGGCGGTAATGGAGGCAGGAACGGAGCCGCCGGCGGGCGAATCACCGAGCGCGGGTCACGCGGTTGGACGAAGGCTGGTGAGGCTCGATGGGCAAAAGAAAGCCGATGGGACTGAGATCTTCGGCGCGGACGAAACTCCAGCCGGGGCGCTGGAAGTGCGAGTCATCCGCTCCCCGCATGACCGGGCACGATTTCAGTTGGGTGACCTGGCTGCATATGTGGCGTCCCATCCGGGTGTCGCGCTCGTACTGACGGCAAACGATGTTCCCGGAGTGGACTGCTACGGCGTGATTCCGAAATATGCCGACCAGCCGGTGTTCGCGCAGGAAGAATCGCGGTTTCGCGGAGAAGCCGTGGCGGCGGTGGTGGGTGATGCCGACGCGCTCGAGGGGCTCGACCCGAATGAGTTTCCCGTGCGCTGGGAACCGCTACCGGCGCTCAAGTCGATCGATGAAGCCCTGTTCCCCGGCGCGCTCCGGTTGCATGAGCATCGGGAAGGAAATGTGCTGGTGCGCGGGCGCGTGGTGCACGGAGAGGTGGAGAGGGCGCTGGAGGAATCCGACGTCGTGGTCGAAAGCGAATATGAAACCGGATTCGTGGAGCACGCCTACATCGAGCCTGAAGCGGGATTTGCCCGCCGCATCGGCGACACGATCGAGATTCAGGCATGCACGCAGTCGCCGTACATGGATCGCGATGACATCGCGAAGATTCTGGGCATCGCGCAGGAGAGGGTGCGAATCATGCCGACGGCGGTTGGAGGCGGGTTCGGATCCAAACTCGACTTGTCGGTGCAGCCGTTCGTCGCGCTGGCCGCGTGGAAACTGAATCGCCCCGTACGAATGGTGTATTCGCGGCGGGAGTCGATTCTGTCGACGACCAAGCGGCATCCCGCGCGCATACGGTTGAAGGCCGGCGCGACGCGGGATGGCAAGCTCACCGCGCTCGATTTCAGCGCCGACTTTAATACCGGTGCGTATTCTTCCTGGGGGCCCACGGTGGCGTTTCGCGTGCCGGTACACGCTTCGGGGCCGTATCTGGTGCCGCATTACCGCGCACTCACACGGGCGGTGCATACGAATCTGGTGCCCGCAGGCGCGTTTCGCGGATTCGGTGTGCCCCAGACGGCCATCGCTCAGGAGCAGGTGTACGACGATCTGGCGGATCACGTGGGAATGGATCGGTTGGAATTTCGCATTCTGAATGCGCTGGACAACCACACGCCGACGGTGACCGGGCAGGTGCTGGGCGAGGGCGTTGGCATTCGCGCCTGCTTCGAGGCGCTGCGGCCGGGCTGGGAGTCATCTCGCGAGAGCGCGGCCAGGTTCAATGCGGCGCAGGTCGGCCCGTTGCGGCGTGGCGTGGGCGTTGCCGGCATGTGGTATGGGTGCGGCAATACGTCGCTGCCGAATCCTTCGACCGTGCGCATCGGCTTGAAGCGAGACGGGCGCATCGCGTTGCATCAAGGAGCCGTCGATATCGGTCAGGGATCGAATACCATCGTCACGCAGATCTGCGCCGACGCTTTGGGCGCGCCCATTGCGCAATTCGATCTGTTGTCCGGGGATACGGCCATCACCCCGGATTGTGGAAAGACTTCTGCGTCGCGGCAGACGCTGGTAACGGGCAAAGCGGCGCACATGGCGGCGAGCCAACTGCGCAACGAGATTCTTAAGGCTGCCGGCAGTTGCTCAGGTGCCAAGATTGAGTTTGCCGACAACCGGGTAACCGTGGTTGAGGATGGAACCAGGAAGGAATTCGCCCTCGGAAAGATGCCGCTGGATGCGCATGGGTACGTCATCACTGCCGAAGCCACGTTCGATCCGCCAACCAGTCCGCTCGACGAGAACGGGCAGGGAATTCCCTACGCGGTGTACGGCTTCGGTGCGCATATGGCGGAGGTGGAAGTCGATCGGGAACTCGGAACGGTGAGGGTGTTGAAAGTTACTGCCGCGCACGATGTGGGGCGTGCCATCAATCCGACGCTGATCGAAGGCCAGATCGAAGGCGGTGTGGCGCAGGGGTTGGGGATGGCGCTGATGGAGGAATTCTTCCCGGGCAAAGGTGAGAACCTTCATGACTATCTGATCCCGTCGGCGGGAGACGTTCCTCCGATCGAGTCGATTTTGATTGAGGACCCGTCGTCGATCGGGCCGTTCGGGGCGAAGGGAATTGGCGAGCAAGCCGTGATCCCGACCGCGCCCGCGATTTTGAATGCGATTCATGACGCAGTGGGCGTGAGGATTCGGAAAGTACCTGCCACGCCGGATCGCCTGCGGGCGGCGATTCTCGCGAAAGGCGAGAGGGATGGGGGCGTGCGTGGCTGACGACGCCATCCGCTGCGATGCCTGCCCGGTACTCTGCTATATCAAGCCGGGGCGAACCGGTTCGTGCGACCGCTACGGCAATCATGACGGCAAACTGGTTCGGCTTGATCCGCACGTGATTCTCGATCGCACCATGGAAAGCGGGAAATCGGTGGTGCCGTTTCTCGAACGCAGCCGCGAATGGGACGGAACACTGGCCAGCCATCGCGAAACATTCGTCACTGCAATCGGTGCGGGTACGACATATCCCGACTACAAGCCGGCGCCGTTCATTATTTCCTCGCGGGTAGAGGGCGTTGACATGGTCACGGTGGTGACCGAGGGGATTTTCAGCTACTGCGGCGTCAAGGTGAAGATCGATACCGATCGGCACTTGGGCGCGGAATGCAGTACGGTTCGCGCGCAGGGAGAAGCGGTCGGCCATGTGATCACCAGCGAGTATGGCTCGCAGATGCTTTCGCTTGGGGGTGTGCGGCACTTGACTGGAGGCAGTCGTCACGAGGGCACGGCAACTTGCGCCGCCCTGCTGAAGCTATGCAACGGAGACGCTGTTGAACTCTCGATCGAGGAAGGCGCGACGGTCGTGGTGCAAGCGGGCCGGCCACCGATTGTCGATGGCCTCCAGGAAGAGCGCATGCGCGTCGGCTGCGGCTCGGCGACGATCGGCATGTTCGCCAAACAGTGGTTTGGCAAGGTCGACGAAGTGGTCGTAGTGGACGATCACATTACAGGTGTGCTCTCGGAACATCAGGCAGGGAAATTGCTCGGCGTGCCGGAGACGGGCATCAGGATGAAAGGCCGGCGGTCGACGCCGGGACGATATTTTCAGGTGGCTGAGCCCGGAACCTCGTGGGGCGGAACGAATATTGACGATCCTCGGACGATTCTTGCAAAGTTCAATCCGAAGAAAGCGTGGTCTGGTCTGCGGTTGCTGATGGTGAGTACTACGGGCGAGCAGTATGCATATTTCGAACTGGATCAAGAATTGCACCCGAAGGAAAAGGAATTGCCGGCGACTCTGCGCCAGTCAGTGCTTCGGATTAAAGAGAATTGCGAGCCGGCCCTGTGTACCGTGCTCTTCATGGGTGGGGCGGGGGGATCGTTGCGTGCTGGGGTGACGGAGAATCCGGTGAAACTCACTTACTCGGTGCGTGACGCTTTGACGCGTGTGACCTGCGGAGGGGCGCCGGTGTACGTGTGGCCAGGAGGGGGCATCACTTTCATGGCGGATGTTTCGCGTATGCCGCAGAATGCTTTCGGATATGTGCCGACTCCCGCGTTGGTGGCGCCGATTGAGTTTACGATGAAGCTGGCAGATTACGTGGCGTTGGGCGGCTACGTCGAAAGTGTGCAGCCCCTGAGTTCGATTGTCCGGGACCTTCAAGGCAAGCGCCGATTGACCGCCCACGCCGAGAACCCGTGGCCGTTGGAGTCGCAGAAGAAGGGCCGCACGACGAAGACGAAGAAATCGAAGAAGCGATGAATCCCCGCGCACAAATGCGAATGCTTCCCGATGGGCGGCGGCTCCATCTGCAGGATGGGCCAATCGATCTGGTGGTGGAGGCCTTCGGCTCGCCGGAATCGGTGAAGGCTGCGTATGGCGCCGCCTGTGAGCGTTTCGCCACTGTGCTCGACGAACTCTGCGGTGAACTCGCCGAGCTGCGAACTCCTTGCTCTACAGATTCTATTTGGCCTGAGGGGCGGATTGCGCGGCGCATGGTGGCGGCCGTGATGCCGTATGCAGAACAGTGTTTCATTACTCCGATGGCGGCAGTGGCAGGTGCGGTTGCAGAAGAAATTCTCCAGGCGATGACGGACGCCGCCGAGCTCTCGCGCGCCTATGTGAACAATGGCGGGGACATTGCCGTGCATGTGCGCGAGGGTGAAGAGTTTGTGGTGGGGATGGTGGAGCGGCCGGATCGTCCGTCGCTGTTTGGAACGGCGCGGTTGAAGGGTAGCGATCCGATTCGTGGAATCGCCACCAGCGGATGGCGCGGGCGGAGCTTTTCTTTAGGCATCGCCGACGCGGTCACGGTGCTTGCCGACCACGCGGCCGCCGCCGACGCCGCCGCAACGATCATTGCCAACGCCGTGGATCTGCCCGGGCATCTCACAATTGTTCGTGTTCCGGCGAACGAACTTGCGCCTGACAGCGATCTTGGAGCGCGGCTAGTCACGCAGGGAGTTGGTGAACTGTCATCCGAAGAGGTCAATCGGGCGTTGTTCCACGGGACGCAGACTGCGGATAAGCTCAGGAGACTGGGGCTGATCCGGTCGGCCGCGCTCAGTCTGCGGGGAGAGTCACGCGTTGTCGGCGGTGCGCTGTTCATCTCGAATCCTGAAAGGAATCTGGTGCATGCCTGAGGTCGTGGTCCGCAAGACGCTGATGTGCGTGGAAGAGATCTTCCATGAGGGAGGGCCGGCAGCCGAGAAGCCGTTGCGCCGGGCGGCTGCGCTCGCCGTCATCCGCAATCCATTTGCCGGTTCCTACGTGGAGAACATCGAGAACTTCATGGACGATCTGAAACCGCTTGGCTTGAAGATGGCGCAAATGCTGGTGAAGGCGCTGGGCAGCGATGTGAAAGCGATTGAAGGCTACGGCAAAGGAGCCATTGTCGGCTCGGCTGGAGAGCTGGAGCATGGCGCCTTGTGGCATGTTCCGGGAGGATACGCCATGCGCGAAGTGTTGGGTGGGGCGAAGGCGATTGTGGCGTCGTCAAAGAAAGTGGGCGCGCCGGGGACGCGGCTGGATGTTCCTATCACGCATATCAACGCCTCGTATGTGCGCAGCCACTTTGACGCGATGGAAGTTGGCATTCCCGATGCGCCGCGCGCCGATGAAATTCTGCTGGCGCTGGTGATGACGACCGGGGCTCGCGTGCATGCGCGGGTTGGCGGGTTGAAAGCTTCCGAGATTGCGGGTGTGGACGGATTGCGATAGAACTTTCACCCCAGGGGACACAGAGGAACACAGGGGAAAGACATGAAGGCCAAGATTCGCAAGATCGCCACGTTTGTGGAAGAGACGCAGCGGGAAATGGATCGGGCGATTTCGCCGCCCACGCGGAAGGCTGCGGCCGTGGCGGTGATCGAGAATCCGTTTGCGGGGAAGTATGTCGAGGATCTCTCGGAGTTGGTGGCTATCGGGGAAGAACTTGGCGAACTGCTCACGCAGCGTGCCGTGGCGGCGCTCGGGATTCCGGGGCCGTCGGCGGAGAGCTACGGCAAAGCGGCGGCTGTGGGCGAGAACGGCGAGTTGGAACATGCGGCGGCAATTCTGCATCCCAAACTCGGCACGCCGGTGCGGAAGGTGCTGGGAAAAGGGGCTGCGCTGATTCCTTCGTCAAAGAAGCGAGGCGGGCCGGGTGTGGTGCTCGACATTCCTCTGGGCCACAAGGACGCCGCGTATGTGCGCAGTCATTTCGATGGAATGGAAGTTCGTATCAACGACGCGCCGCGCGCCAATGAGATCATGGTCGCAATTGCCTTGACCGACAGCGGGCGCCCTCTATCGCGCGTGGGCGGATTGACGAAAGATCAGATCAAGGGCGAAGACGGGCTGCGGTAGTTCCACCAGCAAGAATCCCGGCTGCTCGCGCGGGCGCGCGAGAGAGATACACCTATTCCGGCTTCTTTGCGGGTGCACGCATCAAGAACGAAAACCCATCCACACTGTAGATTACTTTTCCCGGTGAGTCCGCTGTCGGCGCGACCTTTCCGGCACGCACCTTGTCAAAGGCCTCGACCAGTCGGGGCAGAACCGATGGTGGTGCGACCGGCACATTGTGCGCTCCGAGCACGAGTTTGACCTGCGGCGCAATCGCAGCGAGCCGGCGGATCGATTTCGCATACGCATCGAGGTCCGTCTCCGGCCGGTACAACCAGATCGGCGCAGGATAGTAGGTATCTCCCGTGAAGAGCAGGCCGTGTTCGCGATCGAACAGCGAAATCGCGTCGGGCGTGTGCCCCGGCGTGGCAATCACGCGGATCGTTCTGCCTCCGAGCGAAATCGTATCGTTGTCCTCGATGTACCTGGCGATGGTCCATGGCTTGGTGGAATACGCCTTCGCATCGAATCCCTTGGGAAGATCGCCGCAAATCTGGTCGGGCGTGATTTCGGCCTGCGCGTCCTCCCGTGATCCCTTTGCGTTCTGGCGAGTAAACCCCGTGTCCATTCCATAGACCGTGTCGAATTGCCAGTTTCCGCCGACGTGATCGTCGTGTGTGTGCGAGTTCAGCACGATCACCGGGAGTTTAGTAAGTTCCGTGACCACTTTCTTGATGTCGCTGATGCCCATCCCCGTATCGAACAAGAGCGCACGAGTTTCGCCGACGATCAGATAGCCAATCGTCTCTTCGGCTTGATGTGGCTCATAGATAGCGAAGACGTTTGGGGCCGGTTTGTAGACTTCGAACCAGGGATCACTGACGCTGATCCGCTCCAATGCTTTGTACTCAGGGCGGGGAAGCGCACGGCACCAGTCGGAGTTCGAAACCTGGGCGCAGACTTGCGCCGCGCAGACTAACACGCAGATAAACACGACGACAGCAGCACGCGAGATCCCTCCGCGCGCTGGAGAAAACGCGCGCGTTCGGGATGACGCCTTCAGATCAATGCGAGTACTCAACGACGTTCTTGGGTATGACGCAGAGTCGTGGCTCATCACTTGACGATCTCCGGGAGCCGCGTCGCGGGCGGCGTATTGCGGCTGCGCTGAATGCTGACTGCGCCATCGGTGACGACCATGCCGACCCCGGGCAGATCGCCTTTCTGAATACTGTCGAGCAAGTGTTTCCCAGAAGACTGCTGGGCTGTGTCGAGGAAGGCAAAGCTGGCTTCGCGACCCTCGGCGATCAGGCCGCAGTTCAGGCTGCGCATCCTTGCCGTATTTCCTGTCGCCATGCAGATCGCCTGTTCGGCCGGAATATCGCCCAGCGAAGACAACAGAGAGATCATGCGCAGAATACCGAGCGGCTGAACGCCTGATCCAGCGGGCGAGTCGGTGCCGAGAATGACGCGATGCGCCTGCCCAAGTTCTTTAGCTGTGCGTAGCGCCAGCAACCCGGCGCGCTCGTTGCCGTTATGCACGATTTCCAGAGCGCGCTTAGAGTTCTCGCATAGCGCAACGATCTGATCATCGGGCAAGGCAGTGTGGCCGCCGTTCACATGGCCGATCACGTCCGCATCCGTCTCGAGGACCATATCCTTGTCGATCAGGCTCGAGCCGGGAATCGATGGGCCGCCAGTGTGGATCGTGCTCTGGATGCCGTATTTGCGGGCCCATGCGACCATGCGCCGCCCGGTGACGCCGTCTTTCACACTCCCCAGTCCAACTTCTCCCAGAAATCTCACACCCGCTGCGGCCAATTCCTTGAAGTCATCTTCAACCATGCCTTGTTCGAGGACGGGCGCGCCTCCGTAGACCTTCACGCCTCCGGGACGAAACGCGTTGAATGCGCGCTGGGCAAAGATCGCCATGGCCTTCAGGCCGACAATGTCCTTGGGGCGGCCGGGCGTGTGCACCTCGCCGGCGGAAATCATCGTGGTGACGCCACCATGCAGGCAGCTGTCGATCCAGCCCAACTGGTTCTGGCGCGGCGTCCAATCGCCGCAGACGGGATGCACGTGGCTGTCGATGAGTCCGGGAGCGAGCGCGGTGCCTTTGGCGTCGACGGTGGTCGTCGCCCCGGAGAGATCCAGATCCCTTTCTTTCCCCACGCCTTGAATGACTCCGTTCACAGCGATGACGGTGTCGGCGTCGAGAATCGGGCGATCAAGATCCCCACTGAGGAGTAGTCCGATGTTGCGGATGACAAGTTTGCTGTTCGCCGTGGGCGCTGCGGTGTCGTGGCTCATAATTAAAGTTGTGATGTTACGTATTGAGTTCCGCAAATCATACGCGACGTTTTGTCGCGGGTGAAGCGGCGCGATGGTTTGCCAGTCCGCCGCTTGCGATGGTACGCTCGGCCATCGCTGGGAGAAACCATGCTTTCGCGGGATTACATTCTCTGGGAAGTGGACACGCAAAAAGACTTCATGCTCCCAGGCGGACATCTTTACGTACCCGGGGCGGAGAAATTGCTGCCCAACATTCGACGTCTGACCGACGCGGCTCGCCATGGTCGCGTGTTCCTGGTTTCGCATGGGGACTTCCATCCGCCAAACGATCCCGAGTTCAAGATATTTCCCCCGCACTGCGTGAAGGGCACGCCGGGTGCGGACGTAGTCCCGGAAGGCTTGACGGACAAAGTAGTGCGCGTCCCGAACGAGCCGACAACCGGTGTCCCGGAGGATTTATTCGCATATCAGCAGATTCTGCTCGAAAAGCAGACGCTGAGCATCTTCGAGAGCCGCCATGCCGACGCGCTGGTCGAGCGGTTGGGCAATCATGCGGAGTTCATTGTCTTCGGCGTCGTGACGGAATACTGCGTCAGCTTTGCCGCCAAGGGGCTGCTGGAGCGTGGGCGGCGCGTCTCCGTGGTGCGTGACGCGATTGAAACCTTAAAGAGGGAAGACGGCGACAAAACCATCGCCCAGCTGGAGAGCATGGGGGCACGGCTCATCACCACCGATCAGGTTTTGTCGGCGATTGCGCCAAGAAGCTGACTCTCGTTCTGCAGGCCCGAGTCCGACCGGGGCCTCTTCCCCCGGCCTGCCTAGTGACCGTCGCGATCGTGGTTGTGGCGCCACGTCCAATACTCCTTCTTTTCGTCGTCCGAAAGATGCCGGAACTCGCGGTGTGGGTCGCGATGAGTTTCCAACGACCATTGGTTGTAATAGGCGACCTCATCGTTGTCCCACTGGTGATAATCGGTGTAGTAGGGATCGTACACGCGATACGCATGATGCTCGCAAGCAGGCCCTGCCAGCGATGAACTCACGGCGGCCGCTAAAAGTAACGCACTCAAACGATGCGGTTTGTCGCTCACTTGGATATGTCTCCTTTTCGAGACGCAAACACCGATGCGGTCGATTCGTTGCAGAAAACGGCTGTACGGTTTATGAATTTCCCCGGCAGAGTGCCGGCTCAGAAGGTCTGCGTTTTCTTGCGAAACGGATTTCATATGCTTTCGAATGCTTTTCAACCGAGCCGAGTTGTAATAGACTGTACAGTCTTTAGGACTTGAGGATATTCCCTTGGCGAACCCTTTGCGCATGCTTTTGGACCTGCCGGAGCAGGAAAAGGCCGACCGCGGTCTGGAGCACACACCGCGCGAAATCTGGCAGCAGCCCGCGACTTGGAGAAAGACCTTCCAGGACTGCCTGGCGAGCCGGGCAGAGTGGAATTCATTCCTGCAAGGCGCGGGTATCGGCCGCGGCAGTGGCTCGCCCGCCGTCTATCTGGTCGGAGCGGGCACGTCCGACTATACAGGCCGGACGCTCGCGCCTCTGCTCCGCGCGCGCTGGGGGTGCGAGGTGTGGGCCCTGCCTTCCACAACGCTGCTGACTGAGTTTGAACAGTTCCATCGTCCCGGACGCGAGTATTTGTGGATCTCCTTCTCCCGCTCCGGCGATAGTCCGGAGGGCGTGGCTCTGCTGGCGCGCGCGCTGGAGCGCCAGCGCGAGATTCGTCACCTGGTCATCACCTGCAATCCAAAAGGAGCGATGGCACAGTTGTGCGCGCGTTATCCGGATGCGGCGAGGGCGTTGATTCTAGACGACGCGGTGAACGACCGCGGTCTGGCCATGACCAGTTCGTTCAGCAACATGTTGCTGGCCGGGCAGTGCGTGGCCCAGGGTGAGGAACTGCCGCGGTTCGGCGAAATGGTGATGCAGATCGCCGAGACGGGCAAGGAATTCCTTCCGGCAGCCGCCGAGGTCGCCGCCGCCACTGCCCATCTCGGCTGCAAACGTGTGTGTTTCATCGGCTCGGGGGTGCTGCGGGGAGTAGCCGACGAGAGCGCGTTGAAGGTGGTGGAACTGAGCGCGGGCAAAGTCACGACGATGGCCGAGTCGCCGCTGGGGCTTCGGCACGGGCCCATGTCTGCCGTCGACGGGCAGACGCTGTTCGTGGCATTTCTTTCCAGCGAACCGCGGCGGCGCGGTTACGAACTCGACCTGCTGCGCGAGATTGACCGCAAACGTCTGGGGCGCGTTCGTGTAGTGGTGAACGCGCGGACCGGTGAGGATCTGTCTCCGCTTACCGACTACTGCCTTACGCTGGACTGTCCGGCGAAGCTCCAGGACGACTACAGACCGGTCCTCGACGTGATGCTGGGCCAACTGATCGGCCTGTTCAACTCCATGGGGTGCGGCCTGAAGCCCGATCAGCCCAGCCCCAGCGGCACCATTACCCGCGTGGTGCAGCCGATCAAGCTGTATACGTAGCGTCTCACTCTCCCGGGTGCTGGACTTCGTCGGCCCGCGGAACGAGTTGGCGATAGACATAGTCCGGTACCGCGCCGTGCCAGTACCCGGCTGATTTCGCGTAGCCGACAACTCCGAAGAATAGAATCGCAATTCCTGCCGCCATCGCCACAGGCGACAGGCGTCCGTGGTTCGGGGCCTTCGTCCAATGAGGAAGAGAAATCTCAAGCGCGCCCTCGGCGGGACATACGGCAACGCATTCCAGACATCCCGTGCATTCCGCCGACTTGATCGTAACGAGCTTATCGACGGGCAATGCGGACGGGCACGCCTTCGCACACTTTGCACAATCAATGCAGGCCGGTTCGGATCGGCGAATGCGGAGCGGACTGAACAGGGATGTGAGTCCGAGTAACGCGCCGTAGGGGCACAGATAGCGGCACCAGAAATTCTGCACCAGCACCGATGCGATCACGAGAATACCTAGAACGATGGCCGCGGTTTCTCCCAGATAGCGGAAGAAGTTCAGCATACGCACGTCGGCGACCACGCCGTACGGGCTCTGCATGAATCCTTCGATGTCCGCGGCGGACATGTTGGCGACCGCCCACACAAAGAATCCCAGCAGCAGGTATTTCAATCCGCGCAGCGGGATATGGATCCAGCGTGGCAGATGAAAATTACGGCGCAAGATCTGCCGTCCTGCACGCCATAGATACTCGGACAGCGTTCCGACGGGACACAGCCAACTGCAGAACGCTTTGCGGAACAGGAACGCCATCGCAAGAAAACTGATGAGCAGGAACATTGCCGCAGGATGCACCGTGGGAATGCGGCCTGAAGTGAGCCAGTACTTCAGGTTCATCAGGCCGGCGATCGGCAGCCAGCCTTCCACGCCCGCCGGACGGGTCAGGCCACGATCATGGACGCCAGTTTCCAGTCCGCGTACCCAGAAGTAGAACGCGCCACCGATCCAGACATTCAACAGGAGAAATGCAACTTGAAAGCCGCGGCGCAGTTTCTGGGAATGATCTGCTGAGATGCGGCGAACCAGCGTCTTTCGCGGCTGAGCCTTTTTGAGCGGCTCAAGTTCTTCCAGCGGTTCTTCCACCGCTTCATCCAGTTGTGAAAGCGTCCCCATACTCCCGCTTGCCTCGACCCCTTCCCACAGGCGTTCGCTTACGCGTGCACGTGCACCGCGCTGCCGAGTTCATAGGGGCAGAACGGATCGGTGCCCAGCGGATCCCCGGTGTGGGCGAACGCGCGGGCGCGTGATCCACCGCAAATGTGGCTGTATTCGCACTCGCCGCACTTGCCGTGGAACTGATCGGGGTTGTGCAATCCGCGGAACGTTTCTGAGTTGCGATAGATGTCGACCAGCGAATCCTTGCGCACATTCCCGCAGCGCAGCGGCAGGAATCCAGAGGGATAAATATCTCCGAGGTTCGAGACGAATACGATGCCGTGACCGTCGCGAATCTGGAATCCCTTGTAAACCGACGAAGCCTTCATGTCCGGCGTAGCCATCCCCGCGCCGCGCATGGTCTCAATGGCGATGCGGCGATAGGACGGGGCTTCGGTCGTCTTCACCTGGAACGGCGAGTGCTGCGAAAGCTTGAACACCCAGCGCATGATGTCTTCGCCGCGCTCAGGAGAGACTTCGTTGAGCGCCTTGCCGCGGCCCACGGAAATCAGCATAAACAAGCTCCACCGCATGACCGGGAAGCTGGTGCGCAGCAGTTCGTAAATCGCAGGCAGGTCGTCGGCGGTTTCCTCGGCGACCAGCGTGTTGACCTGGATCGGCAGGCCGAGGCGTCCGCACTGGCGCGCGGCCTCCATGGTGCGCTCGAAAGTCCCGGGGACGGCGCGAATGTTGTCGTGCTTCTCGGCGCAGGAGCCGTCCAGGCTCAGGCCCATGCTCTGAATGCCGTGCTCTTTTAGTTTGCAGATCGCTTCGTTAGTCAGTTCTGAGGTGGCGGCCGGGGTAATCGAAACTTCCAGCCCCAGGCTGTTCGCGAAATCGATGAGCGGGAAAATATCTTTGCGATTCAGCGGATCGCCGCCGGTCAGAATCAGGTGCGGCAGAGGATCGCCGAAGCCGACCAACTGCTGAATGAATCGCTTACCTTCTTCCGTATTCAGTTCGAGAGGATGCGGCGTCGGCATGGCCTCGGCGCGGCAATGTTTGCACGCCAGCCCGCACGCCTGGGTCATCTCCCAGTAGCACAGCATGGGATTCTTGGAGAAGTCGTACTTTGGAACATCGTGGGCCATTTGGCCCATTTTCGAGGTCGTCCCTGCACCCACCATAATTTCCCCCTAACCTTATGAAAGAACGCCCACAAGCAAGATTCAGGTTAGTTTCGGGTTTGAAAAAAGGCTGTGATTAGAATCACACCGACTCGTGACAAGCCTCGCAAATCGCGGGTTTGCGGGTGGCAAGGTGACAATGTGGCAAAGTGCCAAAGTTAAGCCGGCCCTCGTTCACTCCATTCCAACCCTGTTACTTTGCCACTTTGTCACCTTCCCAAAAATAATGCCCGGGTCTGGGGGTGAGCACCTAGACCCGGGCGTGCTGTTCCAAGACCGGCGAGGGAGAGGGGACCGGCTCTCCGGCTGGAGGCCAGAGTGTGCCGATGAGCGGATGAACACACCCTCATCACTTGCGTTGCGGCCAGCCAGCCCGTTTTTCTGGGGGCCGCGCAGCTTCGCCTTGCGGAACAGCGATCCTGCTGAAAATCGCTACAACAACTGAGAACTATTTCTTCTGCGCTTCGCGCACATAGGCGATGACCATCTTGATCTGATCCGGGGTCATGCCCTTCGCGGAAAACGCGTGCATGGGTTTCTTGTCCTTGCCGCCATTGGCGATCATGTCGGTCAGGTCGGCATCGGATAGTTTCTTCGCATCGTCACTGACCAGACTAGGAATCTTCGCAGCCGGTTTTCCAGTGAGGTCGGCTCCGTGACACATTGCGCACTTCGTCTTGTAAATGCTCGCGCCGTCGTCGGCTGCCCAGGAAAGATTGGGCAAGATGAGGAAAAGGGCGAGCGCGATCATCACGATCAAAACTATGAGTTTCATTATCTTCATGATTGCTTTTTTCCTCTTCACACAACTTGGTGTGCTCGGCATTCCGTTTCGGCGGCTGGGAGACTGCGTCACGGAACGCCTGATGTTCAGTAAGAATCGCTAGCAGTTTCGGCGCTGTGGCAAAACTCTGCAGTGATTGCAATCACGCGGGGGCGTGATCGCGCGGGGTGCTTAAGTGGATTGCTTGCAAGCACATGGCGTGAAAAAACTCGTATTCCGCGTGATATCCCGCAGTCCAGAAGCCGCGTTCCTTCCAAGCGCGCCTCGGCGGCGTGCAACCTGCTGAAAAGTAAGGCTTGTTGAATTCATGGTACGGGCATCGCCTTTGGCACCGAGTTTGCCTCCATGAAAGTAGTCGGTGTACGAGGGAAGATCTTGGAACCTACACTCATGGTGATCGGCCTGAACCAGCGTGCCGCGCCGCTGGCCATGAGAGAACGTTTCTGGATCACAGAAAACCGGCGCTACGAGGTTCTGCGACAACTCAACCACGCGGAAGGGGTGGAAGAAGCCATGGTGCTCTCCACCTGCTGCCGGATCGAATTCCTCGTCTGGGCGAGCGAACCCACGCTGGCCGCCAACTCCGTCCTGCAATACCTGCGAGCCGAGCACGGATTGAAGCTCAGCGAGTGGGAGCACTTTTACCGTCTGCTGGACGAATCCGCCTTAATCCATGTTTTCCGAGTGACCTCGGGCCTCGATTCTCTAATACTGGGAGAACCGGAGATCGTGTCCCACGTCGAAGAAGCATGGGAGCGGGCCAGGACTGTCGGAGCCAGCGGACGCTTCCTCGATGCGGTGCTCGAAAAGGCCCTCGCTGTCGCCAAACGAGTTCGGGAAGAGACGGCGGTGGGCAAGCTGGCGGTCTCGACTCCGGCCGCGGCGCTGGAATTAGCGCGGCGGATTTTTGGATCGCTGGAAGGCAGAAAGATTCTGCTGCTGGGCGCGGGCAAGGTCAGCGAGTTGTCGGCGCGGCAAATGGTGGAATCGGGAGCCGGTTCGGTCGTCGTCATGGACCAGTCCCTGGCGCGCTCAGAAGAACTGGCAAAGATCTTCCAGGGTACGGCTGCGCCGCTCTCGGATCGCTGGAAACAAATGCTGCAGGCCGATATTGCAATCTGTGCGTCCGGGTGTCCGCACGCTCTGCTGACCCGCGAAGAAGCCGAGAGGATTGCCGGCGAGCGCAATCGCGTGGCTCTGGTAGTCATCGACATTGGCATGCCGCGGAATGTCGATCCGGAAGTGCGGCGGGTGGATGGAATTCTGTTGTGCGACATGGATGGGCTGGAACGAATCATCGCCAGTAAGACACCGGAGAAGAGCGCTGCGGCCGCCGAAGCGGAGCAGTTGGTGGCTGCTGAAGCGCAAGGTTTTAGCGGCGCATTGAAGAAAGAGACGACGGTTCCCACGGTGGTCGCGCTGCACCGCCGTCTGGAGCAGATTTGCCGGCAAGAACTGGAGTCCTTCATTCAGGGCCACGGGCCATTGCATCGGGAGCAGGTCCAATTGCTGCATTCTTTGACTGAGCAGGTGATACGGAAAATCGCCGGCTCCCTGGCGCGTGAACTCAAGGATGTTCCAGAGAAAGGGGAACAGGAACGCATGGCGGCTGCCGTCACGCGACTATTCCACCTGGATTCGCCTAACACGGCGCTTGCCGGCGCCATTTCGGAAAGTGGCAAGGCCGGACCAACCTTGCAGCGGGCGGTGGGACTCAACCGTTAGGGTCTGGCGAGGGCGACGATGGGACCGTAGGCGAGTGTCCGCCCCTCGCGAAACAGGTTTCAAAAAAATCACCATTCGGCGCCCTTTATAAAGACCTCATACTGGCGCCACGGGGCTTCCGTCAAAGGAAGCCCCTAGCTTTTGAGGTGTGCCTGGCTCGATGTCATTCCCGATTCGGGCAACGTGCAAGGGACGTCCCCCGAAGTTCCTGGACTTACGATGCAAGTAGAGCCCTTCCGCGCTCAAGTTTTCTGCACCTCTGCCGAAAAGTCTGGAATGGAATCCCAGCTACCAGACATTTCTGCCTGCCGGAGAAGCGATCGGCTGTCGATTGCTTTCCAAGTAGAGGTTGCTGGCATTGATACTGCAGGGCACCGTTTTTGCGACAAGACGACGACCATGGTTGTCAGTCGCTACGGTTGCGCGCTGCCGGTGCCGCATTTGTTGCAGACCGATCAGCGGCTTCATCTGCGTCGCACCGGAACCAGCGAAACCGCCGTCGGCCGGGTGGTGTGCTCGCTTGGAACCTACCCGGACGGCAACGTCTATGGAGTGGGTACCGGGGAATCCTGCGAAGGCCTCTGGGGGATCCGCTTCAACACGCTGTTTTACGAGAAGACTGCCGGCGGCATGCAAGAAGGGGTGTACTTCGTGAACCGCGATCGCCGCATCGCCTACTGGAATGACGGTGCGGAACAGCTGAGCGGGTATCGCGCCCGCGATGTCGTCGGGCGGTGTTGCGGAGAGAATTTTCTGGGACATGTTGATGCCGACGGACGGCCCCTGTGCAAGACCGGATGTCCCCTGACCAGCGTTCTGCGGGATGGGCAGGCGCGCAGTGCCGAGTTCTTCTTGCGGCATCAGCAGGGAAAGCGCGTAGCGCTGAGCGTGCGCGTGTTCCCCATGCGCGATGCCGCGGGCAACGTAATCGGCGCCGTAGAAGTCTTCCGCGAAGCGAACCGGAGCAGTCCGGAAAAGCGGTTAACGGAACTCGAGCATCTGGTCTTCCGGGACACGCTGACAGGCTTGCACAACCGCCGCTTTCTGGAACTGAGAGTGGGACAGGCGATCGCAGAACATCGGCGCTCCGGACGTTCGTACGGATTGCTCATGTTCGATTTGGACCGGTTCAAAATGGTGAACGACGTACACGGCCACCGCGTCGGCGATGCCTTGCTCACTGCCGTCGGGACCTCGTTGACGCAAGGCCGGCGCGCTTCCGACATTGTAGGACGCTGGGGCGGGGAGGAGTTTCTGGTGCTCATGCCGGACCTGAACGCCGTCGAACTGGGCGACATCGCGGAGCGTTGCCGCGTGTTGGTCGGTCAGTCGTCCGTTGCGACCGAATCCAGCCCCGTCTCGGTCACTGCCTCCATCGGTGCTACGGTACTCAGTCACGCGGATACCGCTGATCTGGCGATCGTCCGCGTCGACGAACTGATGTACCAGAGCAAGCACTCGGGCGGAGATCGGACCACGGCCGGCTAAGGCAAGCGGACTAGGTAGTGTGTGCGGTGCCTTCGCTGGGTACGCTGGCGGGAGCTTCTTCGTCGGTGGCAACAAGATCGAATTTCTTCAGCTTGTAGCGCAAAGCGTCGCGGCTGATGTCCAGCAATCGGGCAGCATGGGTCTGATTGCCCTCGGCCTGCCGCATGGCAAGCTCGACCATGGCCCGTTCGACTTCTTCGAGGGATGTGCCTTCCTCCGGAATGTACAGGCGCGGCAGGACGCGGCCGTTGGGCAGCAGCTTGCCTCCGGAGTCCCCGGGCGTGCTGCTGTGTTCGAAGGCGGTCTGGCCGCTGCGCGCCGCCTCGCCCACGGCAAACGGCAGGTAAAGCGGGCGCAGAATCGCCTCCTCTTCCAGAATCATGGCGCGCTCAATGGAATTCTTGAGCTCGCGGACGTTTCCCGGCCAGGTGTGCGCCAGCAGCAGGCGGCGCGTTTCCGCCGTGATCCCGCGAATGGACTTCTTGAATTTTCGGTTGTACCAATCAATGAAAAAATCGACCAGCGGCAGAATATCCTCGGTGCGTTCCCGCAGTGGCGGAATAAAGATGGCGATGATCGCCAGGCGATAGTAGAGATCCTGCCGGAACTGGCCTTCGCGCACCGCTTTTTCCAGATCGCGATTCGACGCCGCCACCACCCGCACGTCGACCTGCTGGTCGCGGACCCCGCCCACGCGGCGGATGACCTGATCTTCCAGCACGCGCAGCAGTTTGGCCTGCAGTAACGGAGACAGTTCGCCGATCTCATCCAGAAAGAGCGTGCCCGCATGGGCCGTTTCGAACAGGCCTTTCTTCATGGCCTTGGCGTCGGTGAACGCGCCTTTTTCGTGGCCAAAAAGTTCCGCTTCCATCAGCGTCTCGGGAATGGCCGAGCAGTTGATAGCCACGAACGGTCCGTGCTGGCGCGAGCTTTCGTAGTGAATCGTCTTGGCGACCAGGTCCTTGCCGGTGCCGCTCTCGCCCTGGATCAGAATAGTCGTGGCCTCGCTGGCCGCGACTTTCTGCACGAAGTTCATCAGTTCGATCGACTTCGGCGAGACGGCGACGACCTCGTGATATCCCCCCTGGCGGCGGACTTCGCCTCGCAACGACTGTACTTCGGTCCGAAGGCGGCTGTTTTCCAATGCGTTCTGAATGGTGACGCGGAGCTCTTCGAAATCCAGCGGTTTCCCGACGAAGTCATAGGCGCCCAGTTTGAGCGCGTTCTTCACGTCATCCAGTTGCGGGTCGGCCGTGATCATGATGACGGCCGGCGCGTCGGGGGCCTTCTTGATCTGTTCGAGAACCTGGATGCCGTTGATATCCGGCATGCGGACGTCGAGCAGGACGACATCCGGGGACTCCTGCTGGGCCAGGCGCAATCCAGGGTCGCCACCGGCGGCTTCCAGCACCTGGTAACCCCATTCTTCACACTTCTGCCGCAGCGACCAGCGCACCAGGCGCTCGTCATCCACGATGAGGATTTTTTCGGCAGGCATGTCGATCTAGCTTACTACGGAAGGAAGGGCGAAGTATGCCGAACGCCGAGGGAAGCGACTCTGGGGAGTTTCGACGGAATGGAACTTCATCGCAACCAATTCTGATAATGAAGGCCTTCCACGCGGGCGAACTCATCTTCGTTACCGGTGATGACGGTATAACCTAAGGCAAGTGCCTGAGCCGCGATTAGCAGATCGTTGCCCCCAATTGGTTGGCCCGCCTTCTCAAGCCGGGCCCGAATCTCGCCATAAGCTTCGTCGGCGGGCGTCTCTAGGGGCAAGACCTCTAAGACACGAAGCACGGCTTCCAGTTGAGCCGAGAGTTGGGGAGAGCCTTTCCTGGCAGCGCCATAGCGCAGCTCGGCCGCCACGATGATGCTCGTGCAGACCCACTCTTCCCCGACTCTGCGAATGTGCTCGGCGATTCTGCCATGCGGATGACGAACCAGATCAGAGACGATATTGGTGTCCAGCAAGTAACGCATCACAGATCAACGGAATCCGGCGGGGCGTCGGGGACAGAAGGAAAATCATCATGCAGCGGCCGAAGTGTCTTCAACACAGCCAGAAGCGATTTTGGCGGAGCGGGCTCGATAATCAATTTCCCGCCCTCCTGCCGCATGATGGCATCTTTGCCCGGAAGTTCGAACTCGCGGGGGATGCGTACCGCCTGGTTGCGACCGTTCTTGAATATCTTGACTTGGCGCTCTGCACTCATTGATATAGCCTATGCCGTAGCATATGCTAAAGAGCTCGTTTTGTCAACACGCCTACGATGCCCTCTGCAGCGGCAGCACCACCGCGAACGTCGTCCCTTTGCCCAGTGTGCTGGTTACATCGATCCGGCCGTGGTGATCTTCCACGATGCGGCGGGCTAGAGACAGTCCCAGGCCAGTGCCATCGCCCTTGGTGGTGTAGAACGGGCGGAAGATGTTGGGCAGCGTTGCAGGGGCGATGCCGCGTCCGTTGTCAGTGACCTCGATCACTGCCTGCGCGCCACGCAACTCCAAAGAAACATTGATCTTCCCGCTCTTGTCGAGGGCCTGCAGAGCATTCAGCAGAAGGTTTAGCAACACCTGGTGAATCTGATCGCTGTCGTGCTCGACTTCGGGTAGGGAAGGATCTTTGTGCAGCGCGATGTCCACCGATTTGGACAGTGCCTGCTGGCGAGCCAGCATGACCGCATGCTCGACGGTGGTGTTCAAGTCGCTCTTGCGTACATTCGGCGGATGCGGGCGCGCCGTCTGCAGCAGGTCGGTCACGATGTGGTTGATGCGCGCAATTTCCTGGCGCACATCTTGGACGACTTCGCGCGCCGGGCTGGTGGTCGGCAGATCGCGGCTGACGATCTCGATCACGCCAGCGATCCCCGCTAGCGGATTGCGGATTTCATGAGCCAGACCGGTTGCCATCTCGCCCAGGGTGGCAAAGTGTTCGGCCCGCGACATTTGCGTTCGGTGCAGCCGCTCGATTTCCTGCCGGCTGTCGCGCAACTGACCAACCATCTGATTGAAGTTGCGGCCCAAATCGCCAATCTCGTCGTTGCGATTCGCGAAGCTGACGGAGACGTTGAGATCTCCGCCACCGAGTTCAGCGATCTTCTGTTGCAGCTCGACCATGGGACGCTGCACGGTGTAGGTCAGCACCACCAGCAGCGCACCGCAAATTGCGACCGCACCCGCCCCGGCGACCAGCAAAACCACATGCCGCTCTGGATCGCGCCAGGAGAGGGTGGCCAGCAGAAACAGCAACATTCCGCCCAGCAGCACGGATGCGATGGGCAGCAGCGCCTTGATTTCCCAATTCAGGCGGAACCATGGCAACTCTGGATCCTTTTCGCGAACCGGCGCCGGGACTTCGCCGGAGATTTCCGGCAGCACCGCGTCCGTCGTGCCGTTCGCGGAGTACTGCGTGCTGTAGAAACCACGGCGCGAGCGCTCCTCCGGTTCGCCGCCTGCCTCGTCCTGCGATCGTGCCGGGTCGATCGGTTCCGTAGTTTCCATAGGGGTGAGATCACGCATACGCATGTAATCCGGGGAGCAGGTACGTTACTCCGAAGAAGGTGAACATGACGACGGCGAATCCGCCGACGGCAAAGTAAGCGGCGACGCGGCCACGCATGCCGCGGGTGATGCGCATGTGCAGATACAGGGCGTACACCAGCCAGGTAATCGCCGCCCACGTTTCCTTGGGGTCCCAGTTCCAGTACGAACCCCATGCCCGGTTGGCCCAGTAGGCGCCGGCGGCGATCATCAGGGTGAGCAGGGGGAAGGCGATACAAATCGTCTTGTAGGTGATGCGGTCGAGCGCTTCCGCGGTGGGCAGAAGGCGTTCCAGGTCTGGACGCCGCCACAGCATCAGCAAGTAGAGCAGGTTCGCGAAGATTCCTCCGACCAGTGCCGCGAGAATAAACGGGCTTGCGGCCAGGTTCGTCGGATAAAGCCCCTCGGCGTCGAGCGAAGGATAAGAGCCGCTGCGCACGCGCAGCAGAAAGAACACCAGAGCCAGCGACTGCAGCAGGATGCTGATGAACACGGCGCGATCCGCGGTCGCCAGATAACTCTCATTCTTTTTGACTCGCGCCAGAGCGTACAGCACGAGCGGAGCGGTCACCGCCGCGAAGACCAACAGCATCAGCCAGCCCAGGTCGGGGATGGTGACGAACAGTCTCACACCGCGCGAGAGAAAGACTTCACTCTTGTTCTCCGGATCCCAGGCGATCACGTTGAATCCGCCCCAGCGTTCGAAGCGTGACAGAACCGTAGCGTAAATTCCGATCGTGAAAATACTGGTGGCCGCCAGGAAGGTTTCCGTCTTCATCTTGTCCTGGATGAGGAACATCATGGCCAGCGCGAAACTCAGCGCGCATGCGGCATAGGCCAGCATGGCAAGGGTGACGTGCACATGCAGCCAGGTGGACTGCAGCGCCGGCACCAGCGGACGCACTTCGCTGGGCAGCAACTGCATCAGGATGACGCCGACGATCGCCACCGGCATGGTCACCGTGCCGATGACTTTCACGCCGTAGCGCTTCTCGGCGATCAGGGTGAGCGCCGCCAGCGTCCACACAAAGCTCAGCAGCATTTCATAGATGCTGGCAAACGGCGGATGCCCGGCTTCATACCAGCGATGCGCGACTGCCCCGGTGTTGGCCAGCAGTCCGGCCCAGGTGATCAGGGAGGCGTATCGGACGTAGGACTCGGTTCCGGTGACACCAAAGCCCAGATACAGCGCGCCGGCGCCGGCGTAGAACACCAGCGCGGCGTACAGCAGGTTCGATTCGCTTAGAATGTTTCCGCTCTTCACCACATTCAGAAAAGCGATGAACAGCAGGAAAGCGATGCTCAACCCCACGCCGACAATCAGTGCCATGCCGGTTGTGGGTTGCTGTTCTGCTTGTGCTCGAGACATAGCGACCTTTTCCTCCATGCCGGACTTAAAAGTCCGGCAAGTGTTATCTTGCGGCGGAATGTTGGGCCGGAGCCTTCGAAAGGGAGGCCCTGGACGCAGACGATTTGGAACTGGAACTGTTTGCGGCGGCCCGGGTTCCAGGCGTTTCAACCGGCGCCGACGAGGCCGGTTTCAGCTCCTTGCCAATCTCTTCCACGATCTTCTTGAACTTCTGCTCAAAGGCTTCGCGATTGCGGTTGGCCGTTCCGCCGATCCAGAGAGCCATCTGCCCCTGCCCGTCCACGATCGGGACAACCCAGAACCGCATATGAACCACGTAGAAAACGAACGACAGGCCAATCGCCATCAGCACCACCCCGGCCCACACCGACCACTGACCGGGCTCATGCGAAACCTGCAGACCAGTAAACTGTTCGGTCTTCAGTTCTTTCGGCTGGAAGACATAAGGGGAAGCGGCGTTCTGCGCGATGCCGGGAATCTCAGGCAGCCAGTAATTGACCGCTGTGTTGGCTTTCCTGGAAGTCACGATCATGTGAACCGCGGGATTCACCAGGTCGCGGCTGCGAGCGTAAACGTGGCCGTCCTGAACGACGAAGTCGGGGATGAACTCTATCAACTCGACGGTCGTGTCGGCGTCGAGCGCCACCGGCTGGTTCATCTTCAGGCTCAGTGGCTGAGAAGCTCCGGCGGCGTTGTTGGCTGGATTGCCGACCAGATCCAAATGATCGAGCTTCCCGGTGCTGCCGTAGCTGGACTGGTAGAAGCGGACTCCCTGGTAGACAAGGGGATCGTTCACCACGATTTCTTTCTTCGAGACTTCCCGTCCGCCGTCAACCACCGCGAGTTTTGACCACCAGCGCTTCGGAGTGCCGTCGGTGTAGGTTTCTTCACCGGTACCGTCGCAGCGGATGGAGAAGGGAATCGTGCGTATGGACCCGTCTTTTACTTCGATCTGGTTGCTGGCGGTGCCCGGCGTCAGTTGCAGAAAACCGCGCCAGCCGTAGAGCGCGTCCACGATGCCGCCCAGGAAAATCAGCAGGAGACTGGCATGGACGATATAAACCGCCATTTCCGAAATTCGACTGCGTTCCACGAACAGGGAGAAGCTCTCCGTGCGGACGATCCGTTCGGTTCTCAGGCCGAGGCGATGGAAAGCGCGTTCGGCAGCCGTGAGTCCCTGTTCTTCGTCGGCGATCGCGATTCGCGCCTGGGTTGGGAGCACGCGGCGGAAGCCTTCGTCGGGGCTTTTATAAGGACGAGCGAAGTAACGCCACGCGTTGGGGAAGCGCTCCACGGAGGCAGCGATGATGCTCAGGCTGACCAGGATCATCAGCGCCACAAACCAGCGGGCGTGGTAGACGTCGGTCAGGCTGGTGGCATCGAGAAAGCGCAGCATGGCTGGCGAGTAGGCCCTCGCCATATCGTCGGAGTCCGTCATCGGACGCTGCAGGATGACGGTTCCTGCCGCCGAGAAGATCACCACCAGAATGATGAGAATGACTCCGGTCTTGACGGAACTCAGGGTTTGCCAAGTCTTGCGGAATGCGGCTTGAAGTGACACGGCCATAGTTCTTGACTTCCTCACCTGGCTGCATTGCAAGTTCCGCGCCACTCCGCGATTGTCCTCTAAAGCCTTTTCATTCAACAGAGTAGGCGCCCTTGAGAGCCGTTCTGGCCGGGTTCGGCTGGGCTATAACACTCAGGATTCGAGCTGTTCTGCTTGTGATTTCACGCACCTGTAAGTGTGTGATTTCAATCACAAAACCGTTCTGACGAATGCGTTATTTCCACCAGTGCCAGTGCGGGAGAAAGCCCATTTTGGATCGCGGCTCATGGTCTGTTGATTTTTTCAGCGTTATTTAGCGACGGCGATCTCATTTTGTTGCAATTGGTTACAAAGCTCCGCGAGTTTTCCGCAGGTGGCCTCAAAGAAGGGCACGGTCGTGCAATTGAATGAGCGGTGATGTTCCCAGCACTGCCAAGTCGCACGCTCCCAGCCTTCAAGGCAAAGATCCGGCAAGCCCTCCCCAAATTCGTCGGCCTGGCTGCTTCCATTCTTTTGCTGGCAGTGGTTCCAGCGCTGGCCAAGACTCACCCCGTTCCGCTCGATAAGAACGTCGACGCTGCCAAGTGCATTGAGTGCCACGAAGACAAGACCAAGGGCAAGGCGGTTCACTCGGCAATTGCGACCGGCTGCCTGAGCTGTCATGAAGTGCGGGTCACGCGCGACGTCACTCGGGTGAAACTCACCACGACCACAACGCAGGCGCTCTGCCTGAGCTGCCACGACGAAAAGAAGGTGCAAGCGGGGCAGACGATTCATCCTCCGGCAATTCGCGACTGCATCAAGTGCCACGATCCTCACCAGTCCGACAATCCGAACCAGTTGCGGCGGGCAACGGCAGGAGCCACGGGCGCCGAGAATCTCTGCCTGGCTTGCCACAACATCGGGGTGGATGTTCCGAAGGACGGCAGCCGGCACGCGGCGCTCGACATGGGCTGCGACACCTGCCACGTCACTCACAAGAACGGCGATCGTACGAAGGTCGAATTCGCAGCGCACTTGAAGAAAGATGTTCCTGCACTCTGCGTTGAATGTCATGACGTAAAAGACGCGGCTCTGCAGAAGGCGCATCTGGACCAGCCGTTCGCGACCGCGAACTGTCTGCAATGCCACAATCCGCACTCTTCGGCAAAGCCGAAGCTGATGCAGACGTTCCTGCACAATCCGTTCGAGAACAAGATGTGCGACAGCTGCCATGCGCCGGCCAAAGACGGCAAAGTGGTGCTGACGAACACCGACAGCAAAGCGATCTGCCTGGGCTGCCACGACGATCAGGGCAAGAAGATCGAGTCCGCGAAAGTGCAGCATCCGGGCGCGCAGGGCGATTGCGTCACCTGCCACAACCCGCACGGCGGAAAGTCGCCGGGATTCCTGCAGCCGGATCCGGTCAGCGCTTGCCTGGCCTGCCACAGCGATCAGGCCGACCAGATGAAGAAGGCGCATCCGCACCAGCCGGCGGCGGTGCAGGGTTGTGCGACCTGCCATGAGCCCCATGGTGGCGAGAACGAACATCTGCTGCGGGCCGCGAATACGAACAAGCTGTGCCTGGAGTGCCATGGGCCCGACGCGAAGCCGCAGAAGATCGAGGCCGAGCACCTGGTCACGATTTTCAATGGCACGGTGAAGTTGCCGGAAAACTACTTCCGCCGGGTGACGGTTCTGCCACTGAAGTACGGCCGCGGACATCCGACCGAGAACCATCCGGTCAGCGATGTGATGGATCCGTCGGACTTGAACAAGGTCTTGAAGCCGGTGAACTGCTTGTCGTGCCACCAGCCGCACTCTTCGGCGCAGCCGGGCCTGCTGGTGAAGGATCAGCCGAACAACATGGCGTTCTGCATCACCTGCCACTCGAGCCTGACGGACCCGCGGTCTGCCGGTGTCCCACAGGCGGCGCAGCCGCAGGAATCGAAGCCCGATGCGACGCAGTCGAAGGCCCCAGCAGCGAACGGGAAGACGAAATGACGACCATCTTCAAACGCGCCACGGTTCGGTTTACGGCATTCGCGGCCATCGTCCTAGTCAGCCTGAGCGTGCTCACTCCTTCGGCGTTGTACGCCGACAAGAAGAAGAAAGCGGCAGACGCGGCGCCGAAGCAGAAGACGATCCTGGACGACATCGACTACTCAAAGCTGGTATGGCCGAATGCTCCGGCGCCCATGCGGATCAAGTATCTGAATTACTTCTGCTGCGAGAAGTACGTGGCGCAGACGGGCAAGAAGAGTTCCTGGATGGACCGCATGGCCGGCGCGGAATCGAACGCGCAGAAACAGGCGGAGAAGCCGCTGTTCGCGCTGTGGACGCCCAACGGTATCGCGGTCGATTCCAAGGGGACGCTTTACGTGGCCGATGGCAAAGTCGGTGCCATCTTCATGTTCAACACCGAGACCAAAGATATCTCGATGATCAAGCACGGCGTCGACGCTCGTTTCGGTGACATTCAAGGGCTGGCGATCGACGACTCCGACCGGCTTTTCGTCTCCGATACCAAGATGCGCCGCATCCTGGTGTTCAACAAGAACCACAAGCTGGAGGGGCAGATCAGCGATCACGTGCAGGATCCGGGCGGCATGGCCATCGACAACGAGAATCGGTTTCTGTATGTAGCCGACGCAGGGCAGGACCTGGTGCTGGTGTACGACGCCGACAAGCTGACGTTCATCCGGCAGATGGGCACGCCAGGCAAGGCGCACACCCTGACCGAGCCGGGTGCGTTCGCGGTGCCGACCAACGTGGCGCTCGACGCCGACAACAATCTATACGTAGCCGACACTTACAACAATCGCATCGAGGTGTTCGATGCCGACGGGAATTTTATCCGGACCTGGGGCAAGGCAGGAGATAAGCCGGGAACGTTCATGCGGCCGAAGGGAATCGCGATTGACGTGGACGGCCATGTCTGGATCGCCGACGCCATGCAGGACCGGGTGCAGTGCTTTACGCAGGAAGGTCAGCTTTTGATGTGGCTGGGCAGTCACGGACAGTTTCCGGGAAGTTTCCAGGCGCTGGCCGGTCTGTATATCGACAGAAATAACCGCATGTTTACTACCGAGCAGTATCCGGGGCGGGTGCAGATGTTCCGCTACTTCACCGATGACGAGGCGAGGGCGGAACTGGCAAAGCGCAAGGCGGAAGAGGACAAGAAGAAGTCCGACGCCAAGCCAACGGGAGCGCCTGCGGCGCTTCCGGCAACGAATTCTGCGGCGAAGCCGCAATAGAGTTTGGCCGTTCCGCGGATGGCCAAACCGGGGCCGGTTTTCCGGCTCCGGGCAGTACCGCAGTACTAGCAGTAGAGGTGGCGGTAACAGCTGTTACAAAACTGGAGGTTTTAATTCATATGAGAAAGATGATGTTGGTAGTTTTCGTAGTGATGCTGGGTGTGGGCCTCGCAGCAGCGCAGACCTATACATCAGGGACCGGGCTGACCGGGATCGACGTACTCGGCGCCCACAATAACGGCGGCCGTGGATGCGCGGGCTGCCATGCTCCGCACAGCGGCGCGGCGGGCGGCGGCGGCGACGCCATCAAGGGCGCGGCCGGTGCAGGAACCGACACGCTCTCTGGCAGCAACGCTCTGTTCGGCCAGGATGTGGGCCCGTTGTTCGGCGTAACGTTCACGTTCGGCAATGGCACAGTGGAAGGTCCAGTTTCCCAGGCCGCTGCCTATTCCACCAACCAGGACGAACTGCGCGGAATCCTGATGTGCCTGGCTTGCCATGACGGCGTCGTGGCGAAGGGCCAAATGGTTACCGGCTTTTCTTGGGAGCAGTCGCACAACCTGCTGCCTGTGGGCGTGTATGGCCCGAACGGCATCCCGACGCTGCTGGGCAATGACAGCGGTAATGGCAACAGCTCGGGATACGGCAACGATCACCCGGTGGGAACCGCCGCTACGTTGGGCGCCCTCCGTCTGGTCAGCACGGGCGGCAGCGTAGCTACCGATCCTCTGCAGGTGGTCGTCACGGGTGGCGCGATCACCAGCATCACGCCGACCGCTGGCTCCACCTACGCCACATTTGCAGCGAACTACGGCTATCCGGCCATCGCAGGCTCCCCGTGGTCTTGGGGCTTCGCAATGCCGAACGGCCAGACCGATCCGTCGACGGCCTTCATGACCTGCACCACCTGCCACAACCAGCACGTGATGTATGTCTATAGCGCACCTCGCGGAAAACAGGCCGGCTCTGCCATCGCTGGCGGAAAGTATCCGACCTATTTCTTCATCAATGGTCCCTACAATCCGGGCGCGGGCAACAACGATCCGACGAAAGCCGCTTCCACGACCCAGTTCTGCCGTCAATGCCACACCGGCGAACAGAACGAGGCTCTGGGAGTTAACAACGTTGCAACGCAGTTCTAATCGGCTGCAAACCGGGGGAGAGAGAAGTTCTCTCCCCCATTTTAAAGATCGCCAGAAAAGAAGGATTCAGCAATGTTCAAGCAGGGCAAGAACGCAGTGATCGCCGGAATCGCGTGGACGGCGCTGACGCTGGCCTGCAGCGCGCAGGTGGTGGCATCGCACTCCTCGACGCTGGCGGCCGCGCCGGCTCCAGTGCCGGTCTCAGCGAGTACTTCGTCCGCAGTACATCCCGGTCCAGCAAATCTTGCGGTGTTGGCTCCCGCAAAACCGGTAGTGAAGGTGAACGGCGCGGTGCTGACCGATCGCGATCTGGCGCGGGAAATCCAGATGATTTTCCCGTATGAGAAGACCCATGACGGCATTCCGAAAGGAATGGAGCCGGAGATGCGCAAGGGCGCAATGGACATGATGGTCTTCGAGGAATTGGTGTACCAGGAAGCGTTGCGGCGAAAGATGACAGTTGCGCCCGAGCGCATGAAGCAAGCAGAAACGCAGTTCCGCAAGCAGTTCCACAGCGAGCAGGAATTCCAGCAGGTCATGAAAGTGGAAGTGAACGGATCGCAACAGCAGATGCGAGAGAAGATCCGGCGCTCCATGCTGATTGAGGACCTGCTGAAGAGCGATGTGACCGCCAAGTCGGGAGTCTCCGTGGCGGACGCGCGAGCGTATTACGCGCAGAATGCCAAAAAATTCCAGCACGGCGAACTGTTCAGCATCCAGACGATTTCAATTATTCCTCCGGCCGATGCCAGCCCGGAGGTGTTGAAGGAAGCGCAGCAGCACGCCCAGGATGCGCTGAAACAGGCAAAGGCGACCAGGAGCTACAAGGAATTTGGCCTGCTGGCGGAAAAGATGTCGGACGACGACTGGCACGTGAACATGGGGGATCGCAAAGTGGTGGAGGCGGAAAAACTTCCTCCGCCGCTGCTGGACGCAGCGCATGCCATGAAGCCGGGACAGGTGAGCGATCTGATCCAGTTGGGCAATGCTTACACGCTATTCCGCTTGAATGCACACACTGCTGCGGGTACCAAGCCTTTCGAAGAGGTGAAAGCGCAATTGCTGACCGCTTTGCGGAAACAGAAGAATGAGCGCCTGCGAGCGGACCTGAATCGCAGGCTGCGGAAAACGGCCAAGATTGAGGAACTCTAGTTTTTAGGCCTGCGGCAAGGCGCAGGCGGAGACCAGGTGGGGAATGTGGTTGCGGCAGATGTACAAAGCGTGGTGGCTGGCCACCGTTCTAGCTCTGGTTGTGCCGGCTGCGGCACAGTTGGAGATCGGGGATACCTGGAAGTTCAATCTCGACGGAAACCTCGGCTATAACTACGATGGCGCCATCAACAATGGCGCGTCCTCGCATGGCCAGGGTTTTTATGGCAATGCCTCCTTGAGGGGGAGCTTCTACAATCCCAACTTCCTGAATTTCACGATTGCTCCCTTTGCCAGCCGCGATCAAACCAATTCCCTCTACGGCGGTCTGACCAACAGCAGGGGGGTGAACGCCAATCTCAACCTCTTCAGTGGCAGTCATTTCCCTGGATCCATCTACTTCGGTAAGGGTTACGACACCTCCAGCCAATTCGGTCTGCCGGCCACAACGGTTGGCCTGGCTTCGAGTGGGAATAGTCAGAACTTCGGGATCAACTGGAATGCCATCGTCCCCGGCCTTCCCACACTGAATGCGAGTTACACGGTCGGCGATGGGACCAATAGCGTCTACGGCGCCCCGGGGCAGGATTCGCAGCGGACGAAGAATCTGAGCTTGCTCTCGACCTATACGATCGACGGCTTCCGCCTAGCGGGTGGCTTTATTCACCGGGATGTGGACACCAAGACCGCGGAGTTTCTGGATGGCACCACGCTGCCGGTCGAATCCCGCGGCAAAAACAATGAGTTCGACGTCAACGCTTCACATCCACTGCCGCTCTCGGGTTCGTTCGGCATCGCATACAGTCATAACAACTACGGATACGACTACTTCGATTCGTATCGTACGACCAGTTCCGGTGCAGCGAACGACTTGAGCGGCAGTATTGGGTTCCGGCCTACTACCAAGCTCAACATCAGCACGACTGCCACCTACACGGATAGCCTCCTGGGGAGCATCCCTGAGCCGGTCCAGAACGGGGTGGTCAATACCGTGAGCCTAGGGACATTCCGCAGCGTCCTGCTAAGCACGACTGCGTACTATCAGCTATTACCGAGCCTGGCGGTGAACGGCCAGGTCAGTCATGCGCGGCAGATGTTTCTGGGGAAGACCTACAGTTCTACCCAGTATGGCGGGGGTGCCAACTACAACCTAAACCACCGGTTCCTGGGATCGTTCACACTCGCGGCCGCGGCCTATGATTACGCCAACCAGTTCGGCAATCAAGGTCTGGGATTCACGGGCAACGTCAACTTTCACCGCAAGATCAACGATTGGGAGATCGATTCGAATTTTGGTTATGCGCAGAACCTGCAAACCCTGATCGTGGTGTATACGACGTCGTCCTACAATTGGGTGGCGAACGTGCGGCGCAGGCTGGCGGATCGGACCTATATCGCGGGCGGGTACGGCGGGGCGCACAGCGGGTTCACCCAGCAGGCTGGGTCGTCGAACACTTCGGAACGAGCTTCCGGCGCTCTGACGTGGCGGAGCTACAATCTAACAGGATTCTATTCGAAGGCAGACGGAACCGCAGTGTTGACGGCCACCGGGCTGACGGCGGTCCCTACCAATCTGCCGCCGGCGGCATTCGGCCCAGATGCGGTGTTGACGTATAACTCCAAGGCAATCGGGGCCAATTTGGGCGGAGTCTTTATGCACCGGCTGACCTTCAACCTGGGATATGCTGACGGAAGTGGCTCGACGGTGGATCCGGTGACGAGCATCCGGACGAACACGCAACTCTACAGTGCGTTTATGCAATACCGGATGCGGAAGATTTACTGGAACGCCGGGTACGCCAGACTCCGCCAGGGGGTGGGCGCACCGGGCACGTTGCCAGTCACGGTGACGTCGTACTACATGGGGTTTACGAGATGGTTCAACTTCTTCTGACGCGCAGGAGGAGATGCTCGCGGGCGAGTTCGGCGTGCGTGGCGTTGCTGCTGCTGGCGGTGTGTCCGGGCTGGGCATCGAAGGCGAAAGAGAAGGAGAAAACGGTTGACGAGCCCCGGCCGGCGGAGTTGCAGTTGGAAGGCGGGCGCAAGCTGGAGTGGGAGCGCAGCTTCAGCTCGGAAAAAGAGGTAGAAGGCAAGCGCGGCTTTTTCAAGAAGATGGTCGACATCGCCATCGGAGAGCCGGACCATCCGCATCTGGTGCGGCCGTATAGCATCGCGGTGGATTCCAAGGGACGAGCCATCGTCACCGACCCGGGCGCAAACGGGGTTCACCTCTTCGACTTTGAAAATCACAAGTACAAGTTCATTGAGCGCTTCGACAAGGATAAGGACGCGATGCTGCAGCCGCAGTGCGTGGCCGTCGATGCGCAAGACAATTTCTATGTGACCGACTCGCAGGCCGGAAAAGTGTTTGTGTTTGAGCCGGGAGGAAAGTTCAAGCGGGTGATCGGCAGCCTGAAGGGCGGAGAAGGCTTTTTCAAGCGTCCGACGGGCATTTCGGTGGATTCGGCGGCGCAGAGGATCTACATCACTGACACGTTGCGGGACAAAGTCTTCGTGATGGACATGAACGGATCGGTGCTGCAGGTCATCGGGAAGAAAGGGAACGGGCAGGTCGAGTTCAATCTGCCGACCGAAGTGTTGGTCCGCGATCAGACTCTGTTTGTGGTCGACGCGATGAATTTCCGGGTGCAGTTCCTGGACCGTTCAGGCCAGTATCAGAGCGCTTTCGGCAGCCTGGGAGATTCGACCGGAGCGCTGTTCCGTCCCAAGGGAATTGCGATCGACTCCGAGGGGCACTTATACGTCGTCGACGGCCTGTGGGGCGTAGTGCAGGTGTTCGACCGGGAGGGAAGACTGCTGTATTACTTCGGCGGGCGCGGGACAGGGCTCGGTGAGTTTCAGATGCCGGCCGGATTGTTTATCAGTCGCGACGACCAGATCTTTGTGGTGGATTCATTTAACCGGCGGGTGCAGGTTTTCCAATACCACGGCCTGCCGAAACAGGGGCAGGGGGCCGGACGATGAAACGTCTGCTGCTGGTGTGCGCGGCGTTGGCCCTGAGCCTGACCAGTTGGGCGCAGAACGGCGGAGATGTGCTGGGTGCGCATAATCTCTCGGCAAGCGGGACCGGGCCGGTCAAGGGGGGACTCGATCCCTGCCTGTACTGCCATGCGCCGCACTCCGGCGTGGGAGGCGGAAGCGCCGCGCTGTGGAGCCAGACGCTTTCCAACCAGACGTACTCGACATACACAAGTTCCACTCTGCACAACTCCACCCAGCAGCCGACGCTGGGGGCCGATAGCAGTCTGTGCCTAAGCTGCCATGACGGCACCGTCGCAGTGGGACAGACGCAGCCTTACGGTCAGATCAAGATGACCGGCAACATGCTGCCGGCCGACCTGTTTGGGACCAAGCTGCAGGGATCGCATCCGTTCAGCCTGAAGACGCCATTGATCGACGCGCCGGATCTGGTGCAATCGCTGGTGGCTACGCATACCACGGCGGACCCGCTGCATGCCGTGCGGCTGATTAATAACGACGTCGAGTGCACCAGTTGCCATACGCCGCACGCCCAGGGTATCGACACCGTGTCGAAGAATTTCCTGGCGCGCGACAGTTCGAACGGGCAGCTGTGCCTGGCTTGCCACGAGCCGAATCCGCGGACGGTCAACAACCAGAAGAATCCGCTGGCGAATTGGACCGGCAGCGCCCACGCGACTTCCGGGAATCTGATCACCAATGGGCCAGTGCTGGGAAGCTATTCCACGGTAGCGCAGAATGCATGCCTCTCCTGCCATATGCCGCACAACTCCGTGGCGGGTGCGCGCTTGCTCCGCGGCCCGGTGCCGCCGATATCGGGCCTTGATGCTTCCACGCAGAACTGCATTACCTGCCACAACGGCAGTTCGAATATATCTCCGGTCATTACCAGCGTTTATTCGGAGTTCAACAAGATCTCTCACCCGTATCCGACCGGCGTGAATCAGCATGATGCGGGCGAAGCGGCGGTGCCCAACAATAACCGGCATGCGACCTGTGTCGATTGCCATAATGCGCATTCGTCGCAGCCGGTAACTTCCTTCGGATCCGTACAGCCGCCGGCGATTCGTGGTTCGCAACAGGGAGCGGTCGGTGTCAGCGCGACCGATGGCGTGACCGTGATGAATCCTGCCGTGAATCAGTATGAAACGTGCCTGCGCTGCCATGGCACCAGCATTGGCAAGCAGACGCAGGTCATCTTCGGATATCTGCCCGCACGCGCCACCACGACTGGCGATTCGCTGAATCTGCTGCCGCAAATGGGCTCCACCGCTGCGTCGAGCCATCCGGTGATGCACGACCGCAGCAGCGCGCTTCCGCAGCCCAGCCTGTTGCCCTACATGGTGAACCTCGACGGAAAAACGCAGGGACGCGCCATGGGAATCCGCATCTACTGCAGCGACTGTCACAATAGCGACGACAATCGAGAGTTCGGCGGGGCGGGACCGAACGGGCCTCACGGATCCAAGTGGCTGCACATTCTCGAACGCCGCTACGAATTCAGCCAGGCGCCCGGCCCCGGACAGCGGGTGACGAATCTCTATGAGTTTCCGGACCTCAGCGTCAACGGTCCCTACGCGATGTGCGGCAAGTGCCACGATCTGACGAACCAGATCATGAGCAACACGAGTTGGGCGCAGCACGCCATGCACATCAATGCGGGATTTTCCTGCTCGTCGTGCCATACGGCCCACGGCACCGGCGCCAACAGCCAGAACGCGACGGGTGAGCGCATGATGAGCTTCGACCTGAAGATCGTGGCTCCCAATGGCGGGATGCCGATCAGCTATAACCGGGGAACCGGGACCTGCGCGCTGGTTTGCCACGAAACTCAGCACTTCGCCAACGGCACCGTGGTGCCGCTCGTGGCGCGCGGTCCGCAGAACGGGTTGACTCGATAAGCTTTGCCCAGCGGCGAGCGAGGCGTCGCTCCAACATTTCCCACAGTCAACAGCTAACGGCGCAGGATTTAGCCGCCTTCGAAGACTGCGGTTGTCCTTCGCGTTTGCCCAGGAACCGTCGTCCCAGGGCTCGCAAACCCAGCGAGTAGGCATCCCATGCGGAGAACGCTCCAGATTTTCAGTCCCTACTGCACGGTCAGCTTGACGACTGTGAGCGGCACGGGATTTGGTTGGACCGCAGTCTTTCCCATTACTTGGATGTTGTAGGTTACCGGATTCTGCTTTGTACCGGAACCGCCGCTGCCGCCACAGGCAACGAGGGTCATGAGGAGCATCACGCCCAGCAACAGGAGTACGAGAGAGGAACGACGCTGCCTGCGCCTGCTACAGGCCAGCAGAACGATTGCGGCCAACGGACTCAGGTTGAAGAATATGCGGGCGTTCAGCGAATCGGACGTGTGGTTCCGCAGACTTGCGGCTGCGGCCGGGACCTGTACTGCCAGGCTGAACGAGACCGCCGCGCTGCCCGGAGTGATCGTCGCCGGAGTGAACGTGCAGGAGGCTCCGGGAGGCAGCGTGCTCTGCAGGCACGACAGCGTGAGCGCATGATGCGGGTCCCCGCTGCTGGCGTTCAGGGACATGGAGAAGCTCGCCGTACTGCCCGGCGATACGGTTTGCGGCGATGGCTGGGAAGCAGCAGGCAGAGTGGCAATGGTAATGGGATAACTGCCCGACACCGTGGCGTCGGCTTGAGACACAGCCGTGATCGTGACAAGGGCGGGGGAGGGAACGGCCGCGGGGGCAGTGTAATTTCCGTTGCTGTCGATGGTGCCGACCGTGGAATTGCCGCCGGCGACGGTGTTCACTTCCCAGGTGACCGCAGTGTTGGTCTCGCCAGTGACCGCCGCGGCAAAGGCTTGTGCGGTGGCTGTATAGACCACGGTTACATCGGGAGGATTTGTAGTGATGCTGATCGCAGGCGCCCCGGCTGCGGCAATCGTGACTTGCGCCGATCCAGTAGTCGTACCGTCCGCGTCCGATATCGCCATGACGGTGATGGCAGATGCTGGCGCGGTCGCCGGCGCGGTGTAGAGTCCGTTGGTGTCGATGGTTCCAAAGGTCGAGTTGCCGCCAGTCGCTCCGTTCACCCGCCAGGCGACGTTCACGTTGTTCGTCCCGCTCACCAGGGCCACGAACTGCTGTGTGCCGCCGGTGGCGAGGATAGTCGACGAAGGTTGAACCGCAACCGTCACGTTGGAAGTCAGCTTGCGAATACGGGAGTTGGTCGTGTCAGCGACGAACGTGCCAGAGCTGCCCATGGCGACGCTGCTCGGCGCGTTCAGTTCGGCGCTGGTGGAGGAGCCGCCATCGCCCGTGAAACCGCTGGTTCCGGTACCCGCGATCGTTTGAATCGTCGAATCAACGGCGACGACCTGGCGGATGGCGGCGTTTTCCGAGTCCGCGATGAAGATGTTGCCCAGCGCGTCCAGAGAAACCCCGGACGGCGCGTTCAGGTTGGCGCTGGCGGGCGAGCCGTTATCGCCGGAATATCCGGGCCTGCCCAAGGTTCCGGCAACCGTAAGAATGTCCCCGGACGGAATGGACGTGCCGGCGATCGTGACCGGCTGGGCAGAGGGATTCACGACCCGGATTGCATGGTTCTGCGAGTCGGCAAGATAGACGTTTCCGGCCGAATCGAGCGCGACGCCGATTGGGAAGTCCAAAGCCGCAGCCGAGGCAGCAGCATGGTCGCCGCAGCCGGTGCTCGGATCGGGACAGGCATTCGGTGGCGTGCCGGCGAGGGTTTGAATCGTATTTGCCGGGATGGTAACGCCTCCCACCGTCAACGGTGTCGCGCCAGTCGCCACGCGCAAGGCGGAGTTGTCGGTGTCGGCGATGAAAATGTCGCCGAGACCATCCACGAACAAGCCCTGCGGATTGTTGAGCTGAGCGCTATTCGGCGCGCCCCCGTCTCCCGCAAAGCCAGCGGTTCCCAGTGTCCCTGCGACGGTTTGAATCGTGTTGGCGGCAACGGAAACGCCGGCCACGGTGATGGACGATGCGGTGGTATTCACCACGCGTACGGCAGAACTCTCGCTGAGTGGCAAACCAGTGTCGGCGATGTAGATGTTGCCATTGCCATCGACAAAAACCGCCGAGGGGAAATTCAACTGCGCGCTCAGCGGTGGGAGGCCGTCGCCGCAGCCGCCGGGTGCAGGCACAGCACATTCGACACCAGTGCCGACGACCGTTTGAATATCTCCCGCCGGAATCGTGATTCCCGCGACCGTCACAGGCTGGCTGCCGGGGTTGTAGACGCGAATTACGGCGTTGTCCGTGTCAGCGATGAAGACAGTGCCAGAGGCGTCCACAAAAATACTGCCGGGATGATTCAGTTCGGCACCGGTCGCGGGGCCGCCGTCGCCGGAGAATGCAAGGGTGTGGTTGCCGGCGTAGGCCGTGATCGTGCCAGTCGACGCGGCGACTTCGCGGACCACGTAGTTGTTGGTATCGGCGATGAAGATGTTACCCGCCGCCCCTAGCGCAACGCCGCTGGGGTAGCGCAGCAGTGCGGCCGTGGCTGCGCCGTTGTTACCCGCGTATCCGATCGTGTCCGGAGTGCCGGCGATGGTCTGAATATCACCGGCGGGGACTGCGACGGAGGCGATTGTCTCCGCCTGCGCACTCGTGTTGACGACACGAATCACAGAGTTGAGCGAGTCAGCGATGAAAACGTTTCCAAGGCTATCCACGAAAACGCCGGTGGGCAGGCAGAGCTGAGCGCTGGCCGCCGGGCCGCCGTCGCCAGAGAACTTGCAGATTCCAGTCCATGAGTAAGGGGCCCCGGCGACGGATTGGATCACTCCGGTCGCGGCGACGACTTCGCGGATTACCGAATTCCCTGTGTCAGCGATGAAGACATTGCCGACGGCGTCGACGAAAACTCCGTTGGGCTGGTTCAGTTTTGCACTGGTGGCTGCGCACCCGTCGCCGATCGTGTCCGCTTCGCCGGTGCAGCCGGTTCCACCACCGGCGACGATCTGAATGTTGCCCGTGCCTGCGAGCACTTCACGAATAAGACTGTTTCCCCAATCTGCGATGAACAAGTTTCCGTTCGCATCGACATAAACGCCCGTGGCGTTGCTCAAGATCGCGTTGGCGGCCGGGCATCCGTCGCCGAGGGAATCAGTCTGTCCGGTGCAGCCCGTACCTCCGCCGGCCACGGTCTGAATGTTGCCATTGCTGGCGGTGACTTCGCGAATCACAGAGTTTCCAGTGTCGGCGATGAAAAGGTTCCCGTTGCCATCGACGAACACGCCCTGCGGATTGCTCAATGTGGCGCTGGCAGCAGGACCGCCGTCGCCGGAATAGCCCAGGGTGCCGTTGCCCGCCGCTACTGTAAGAGTGCCAGACGCGACTTTGAACACCTGACTTGAATAGGGGTCGGCGATATAGAGGATGGTGCCGGTGGCGTCGAAGGCGATGCTCCCCGTGAAACCGATGCTTGCTTGCGCGGCGGGAAGATTGTTGGGTCCGCCACCCGCAACGGTGGTGATCGTGTACTGGGCTGCGGCGAATGGCGCGGTAAGTAACAGGGCTGAGATGGAGGCAAGCAGGCGTCGTGAGCGCATGTCAGTTCCCCCTCCCATTGGGCCTGGGATTGAGTTGAATCGCTGAAGTGGTTACCTGCCCATTGGGTAGTGCGACCTCAAGTACCAACCGCGGACGAGTGCCACGCTTCCACATCGCGCGTTCGGCGGGTGGGATGACGAAATTCAAATGAGTATCAGTCGACGCCCCGGGCAGCAGGCGGATTGAACAGGGTTGGGTAGCGCCGGGATGAGGATGTACCAGGTCCCAAAGAGTGATCCGTCGGATCAGCAGATCGCCGGATGCGCGGCTGACGAGGTGAATCTGCATGGAAACCTGCACCTGCCCGTCGACCGCGGCCTCTTTGGCAATCGTGTAGGACCCGGAAACGGCCGTGGGAGTCTGCGCACTCAGTATCGAAGGCAGAAACAGCAGTAAAAATACGGGCAGGCATGTCTGAAAGCGATGGATTTTCCGGTTCATGGAAAGATGACCTCCGACCCCAAACAAGGTAAGACGAAGCGCTGGCGTGCGCACAGATTGTTGCAGAACCCATTGTCCGCGCAACATCGCAGCGGACGCTGGGTCCAAACTAAGGCGACGACGGGCAAAGCGCAGCCAGCATTGTCACAAGCAAGTGTGATTCAAATCACATTCGATTATTGCCTGAGCGCGGGCTCAAACTGCCGCGCACGTATTTGAATACTAGGCCCTGCTGGGCGATATGTCTCCACCGGTCGCTATTCCAGAATGAACGAAGAGAGAATCAGGCGAAGTGACTCCCGCGCGCGCTCCGCAGACGCGTCCGCCAAATCAGGGGAGCCGTTCGACGAGTGCGCCGATAGTCCTTCGGTGACGGCCACCGCAATCTTCAATTCGTAGCATCTTCCCTGGCTGAAGGCGCGGTAAGAGTCGGTCACCTGCAATTGTCCGGGCTTGCGGATACGGTTTGAGACATAGAGGAACGACTGGCTATTGATCGTTACCCTCGCCGGATGGGTTTGCTCGCTCGATGCTTCCGTCTCGGCGAATTGCAGGCATTCGGATTCGCTGGACGTGCCCGGAACGGCATTCACGGCGAAGCCGGCCCATTCGAACCAGGTCTTTTCCGGGCCGTCAATCGGATACATGACGCAGGCCAGCGACCGCCCGAAATCGCAGATGGAGACTCCTGCGTGTCGGCTTTGGGTCGCATGCAGGATGCGATCGCCAACCAGCAATTCGTAGTTCTGCGGATACGCGAAGTGGAAGGTACCATCCGGACTGGTGAAAGTGTCCAGCGCCGGGGCCTGAGCGAACGCGCTTCCTGCGAGGGAGATGCAGGTCAAAACCAGAACAAATCGATGCCACATGGGGGAGGGCCTTCACTACTGGAACCAGCAAGCAACCTGCCAAATTTCAATTCGCAAATTTGATTCTATTTCGGCTCGCCAAAAGGGTTTTGCGCACCGATCTGCGTTTCATCTCCAAGCGCGATCCATGAGCCTGAGAAAAATCCCCGCGCTTGCTGAGCCATATCACCCAAGTGGAGATACTTGAAAGGCAGACACACTTCGGCGCGTGCGGCTTGCCTAGACCGTCTGGCAGGCTGCGGATAAACTCGGCCGTGCACTTGATTTTGGGTGGCGCAGCGCTTCAGCGCTGCGATCAGCGGCCTATTTTCAATGTCGGCTTTAGCCGCTGAGGGGCAGACTCCTGGGCAAAAAATAGTTCTTCAACAGCCTGCTGGAAGGCAGAAAGTTCTAGCTTGAGGGCCTATCCGTCCTGGTGCCCGGCGCGAGGCCGAGGTGTTTCTTCGCCTGCGCCATCATCTGTTCGATTTCGGTGCGCTTGGGAGTCTTGGGATCGACTTTGAGCAGGGTCTGCCAGGCCGCGATCGCAGCCGCCGGGTCGGCTTTTCCCTTCCACTCATAGAAGCCAAGGTTGTAAAGGACTCCTGGATTCTTGGGATCGATCTTGAGCGCCTGATTCAAAGAGGCAATTGCTTTGTCCAAATCCCCGAGCTTGACGTAGTCGAAGGCTAGTTCGTTCAAGGTCTCAGCCTGCGGCTTAACCGCCACAGCTTTTTCATAATACTGGCGTGCCGTCTCAAACTGCTGGGCCGCCAGATAAGCGCGGCCGACCTTGGCCAGCAACTCCGCATCGTTAGGATTCCTCTGCAGTTGTTCAAGCATGGGAGCCGCCTGCTTGTCGGCCATGCGCTTCATGTCGGCCGCGCTTGGCATTTGCATATTCGCCGGGGAAGATGGCGGATTGGAAGCGGCTGCAATCCCCATGGGGCTCGATTTCGCTTCCACCGGGGCGTGCAGGAAATAGCCCGCAGCGATTCCCAGCACCATGCAGGTCACGGCCATGCCGTAGGTCTGGACGTTATTCCAAGTCTTGTTTGGCGAAGTTGCCATATATCTCCAGGTTTTGACAGCGAATGTGCACGGAGGCTAACGTGCACGTGGAGTGCCAGAGGTCGCGCGAGGTGTATCGTCTATGTTCCATATTCACAGAGGCTTAGCGGCCATGCAGGAGCGGGTGCCCAAAACAGGTTTCGAGAAATCCCCCTCGTTCCGGGGCATATCACCCAGCGGGAAGAAGATTCTGGCGGGAAGCGACTTCTGGAAAAGCCCCCCGATTGCCGCGCGCACGGATCAGTGTGATTTCAATCACAACACGCTGCCGGCACTCACGGGAGAATGCGGATACGAAATCACGACCGAAACAGGGGCAAGCAATGACTGATACGAATGAAACGAAAACCGGCAATTGGACTCCGACTCAGGCCTATGTACTGTCGGTGATCTGCCTGGTGCTGGGAGTGGCGATCGGCTATCTGGCGCGGGGTTCGGCATCGCCTGCCGTTGCTGCGGGCAATCCAGCGCAAGTACAGAGTGCCGGTGGAGCAGACGGGAGTGGCATGGCCGCTGGAGGCGGAGCACAGACTCCCACGCCCGAGCAGTTGAAGCAGATGGCCGAAGTGCAAGTGCAGCCGCTGCTGGCGCAACTGAAGACGAATCCCAACAACGCGCCGTTGCTCTACCAGATCGGCAACATCTATTACGATTCGCAGCAGTATCCGGACGCGGTGAAGTACTACCAGAATTCTCTCAGCATCGATCCTAAGGCGACCGACGTCCGCACCGATCTTGGGACCGCCTATCATTTGATGGGGCAGCCCGACCAGGCGATCAAAGAATACGACGAAGTGCTCAAAATCGACGGCAAGCACGCCAATGCTCTGTTGAACGAAGGCATGGTCAAGTGGCAGGACAAGATGGATCTGCCCGGCGCCATCGCCGCGTGGAAACGGTTGCTGCAGGCTCATCCGGATTATCCGCAGAAGGACCGGGTGCAGCAACTGATCGATCAAGCCGAGCAGCACCTGAGCATGAAGGCTGGCGGGCCGGGAAATCCAACCGCCAAGTAAACGATTGTGGCGCGGCGTGAAACCGGTGCTCAGGCTGTGGGATTTCTGCAATGAACCAGGCGCTTGAAGGCGAGAATAGCGAAACCATAGATCGCGCGCAGGTCCAGCGGCCTCGTTGGCCGCGGCTCGCGGCGGCGGCGGTGCTGATTCCCCTTGTCGTTCTTGTCGTGCTGGAAGCCGCCCTGCGGATTGCGGACGTGGGATACAGTCCCGACTTGCTGACTCCGTGCACGGTGAATGGAACTCCAGCCTCCTGCTACAACCTTTTCTTCGGCGCCACATTTTTCCCGGCAGGAATGGTACAGACTCCGCGACTGTTTTCTATCCCTGCTACAAAGGCTCCCGGAACCTACCGGATTTTCGTACTGGGGGAGTCGGCGGCAATGGGCGATCCGGATTCGGCTTACGCCTTCAGCCGGTACCTGGAAGTCATGCTGCGGGAGCGCTATCCCGCCATGCATTTCGAGGTGGTCAATACCGGTAGCGTAGCCATTGATTCGCACGTGATGCTGCCCGTCGCGAAAGGGCTGGCGACCCAGAAGCCGGACCTGTGGATCATTTACTCCGGCAGCAACGAAGTCGTCGGGCCTTACGGACCCGGAACTGTGCTTACATCGACGGGCATGAGTATGCCGCTGATTCGCGGCAGCATCTTCTTCCGTTCCACGCGCATCGGCCAACTCGCGACCAAAGTGGGGAAGCACAAGCAGGAGTGGAGCGGAATGCAGATGTTCCTGGGGAAGCAGCTTCCCGCCAGTTCTCGTCTGATGAAGAGTGTCTACGCGAATTACGAAGAGAACCTGCGCGACACGATTGCGGTGGCGCGAAAATCGGGTGCGCGGGTGATGTTGTCGACAGCGGCGGTCAATCTGAGAGACTGTGCTCCATTCGCCTCGCTGCATCGGGAAGGACTGACCGACGCGGACTTGCGGTCGTGGACAGCACTGGTGCAACAGGGAGATCAACTCTACGCAGCGAATTCGCCTGGCGACGCGCTGAAGCAGTATCAGGCGGCTGCGAAGATCGACGATCAGTATGCCGAACTGGAATTCCGCCTGGGGCGGGCGTTCTGCGCGTCGGGCGACTGCAAGAGCGCGAAGGAGCATTTTTCGCAGGCGCGCGATCTGGATGCACTGCACTTTCGCGCCGATCGCCGAATCAACGACGTCAATCGCTCCGTGGCCCGCTCGATGCCAGGGGTTGAGCTGATCGACGCGGAAAATTTCCTGTCCGATGCGTCCGCCGACGGCGTCGTCGGAAACGACTTGATCTATGAGCACGTGCACCTGACGCCGGAAGGGAACTATCTGCTGGCGCGGGCCATGTTCCAGCAGATCGCGAAAGGCCTCAGTACGGGCAATGCGGCGGCCAACGTCGAGCCGCTCTCCCAAACGGAATGCGAGCGACTGCTGGCCCTTACTCACTTTGACCGGGCGCGCATGGCGGCCGAAATGTTCAACCGCATGCAAAAGCCGCCGTTCACCATGCAGATGAATCATTCCGAACAGTTGCTGCAGATGTCGATGAAGGCGCAGCTTCCGCAGGATGAGACCGCCGACGACGTGGTAGCGCAATATCGCTTTGCCATCGAACGAGCGCCCGAGGACAAGATGCTCCGCCTGCGCTTCGGTTCGTTCCTGTTTCCGTACAACCGGGTCGCGGCGGGCCAGCAGATGGCGCTGGCTCAGCCCTGGGACGGATATCCGGTATTCTTGCCGGATGGAACGCGCGTGCGTTGAGGTCGAGCCACGAGTTCGGTGACCACGTCTAGAGCAGGCGGACTCTACCGCCCTTCCTCTCGGTTTTCTGATCCCGCGTGATCGCGGATCAACACGCTGGCTTCAGCTTGCTGGAGAAGCTCGTGCCGATCCCATTCGGCACGCAGCAGCATCGCCTTGATGTGGAAGTGCGACTCCTTCATGGCGTCGTCGATGCGAATCAGCATTTCGTTCTTCTGCAGCCGGAAGCGCGTTTCCTCGGCCAGGGGAATGAGTTGGTCCGATGTTTTCCCAACGATCACGTAGACCACCTTGTCAGCGACCAGAACATATTCTGGGCAAGGATCCGGAGTGTCGGGTTTTGCCCCCGACATCGCCATCATGAAGGCGTGTTGCGGACCCAGGCATTCGGCCATCCGCATGCGTACGATGGTTCCTTTTTCGCGCGGATGGGATTGAGCGGAGACGAATTCCGGGAGGGCTAGCAAAACTACCAGGCAAAGGATGCGTTTCATTGTTCCTCTTGATTGGAGTCGGGATAGAAGTACCCACTCCGACTGCGAAACTGCAGATTCACGTTGTGGGTAGGAAAGATCTGGATGGTGTGAAACCCGTGATCCTGGCTCGGCAAACGATAGGTGACCGTATAACTGGTATGGAAGGCGTCCAGGATGGCGCGCAGTGCCGGGGAAACTCCCTCCTTCGCCTGCAAGTAACGTCCACCAGTGGTTTGCGCCAGCTTTTTCAGTACGGTCGATCCGTGGCTAAACCCCGGCGAGGGGGACAGGTCGATGGCATAGGCTTGAATGCCGCTCCGCATGACATCCGTGACTGCCTGCTGCAGGGAGTTGCGGCTGATGGTGTCTTCGCCATCGGAAAACAAGATGAGAATCTTCTGAGTTTGCGCATCGCCCTGCCTGGCGAGAGCGTCGGCGGCGAAACTGATCGAGTCATACAGCGGCGTTTGTCCGTCGGCGGAAAGCTGCGGCAGCCGTAGCGCGGCTTCGGTGAGGCAGTTTCCGGCGCACACCGCAGTGGGCGCGAGATTGCGGAAGGAAAACACGGAGATATTCTCTTTCGGAATGGTGTCACTGCCACGAAGAAGTTCGATGGCCTGCGCGATCTCCTGCCGAAAGCGCGGTGTCATCGAGCCGCTGGTATCGACCAGGACAGCCAAGTCCACGTTCTTCCAGTCAGCGGGCTTAAAGCTCTGGAAGTTACGGACGATATAGTCCTTGTCCACGACCACGAAATCGCTGGCCCGCAGATTGGGGACAGCGTGCTGGTGCTGGTCGAGGACGGAAAACGTGACGCGCACTTCCTCCGCGTGGGCGCGAACCGTGTAGTCGGGATGGTCGGCCGCCCGGCCGCTCCGGGCGGCTGTGCAAAGAATTGCAAGGCTGAACGCGGCGCGAAGACGCCAGTGTCTGTTCCGAGCTTGCTGGGGGCAAGGTAGACGGATGGCCATACCCCAAATATCGGCCCCTGACAGCGAACTTTAGGGCGTAGCCGATTACTCCGGTCATGCTGCGATGAAGTCTATTGTTGGATGTGGCGCTGCGCTTGCGTTGTGCTGCGGTTGCGACAGATTCTAAGGAACGTCCAACCGCATTCAGTGCTCCCTACGACCGTGGTGGCCTCGCACGACTTAAGGTTAGAAATCCCTATGCGTGGGGTCACTTCCGCGGGTGCGTCCGCTCACTGCGCATTGAGAGCCGTACACGTAACCTTTCACAACGAAGCATCCTCCCCCGGTTCGCTCAACACTTGTTGAGGCTGTTTATCTCTCCTTAGAAGGGGGCTTCATGGCAAGCCTCCCAGTAACTTTGTATGGCTTGATTCGGCGCGGTGCACAACCTCTCCCGCGTGCCGTGGCCCGCGCCGCGACCCCTGCTCCACCTTGAGACTTAAGAGATCCGGTCTCGCTCGTCTTTCTGTTGATGCGATTGCGCAGGAGGCTTCACCATGATGCGGCGCGGCGTATTGTTCCTGGTCGTCGTCTTTTTCTGCATTCCTCTGTTCGCGGGCAGTAGTCGCAAGCCCAACCCGAACGCAATGGTCGACCGGATCATCGCGAACGAACGGGCTTTGGGAGAGACCATCCGAAACTACAGCCCGATGGTGGAGACTTACCTGCAACGAGTCCAGCCCGACGCGACTCTGGGCGTGACTCCGAGTGAGGATCGCTACTTCCTGGGCCGAGTGCAGTTCCAGCCAACAAAAGAGGAGTTCTTTCTGGATGGGCGGCTGGTCGAGCGCATGGCCGGCTCATTTTCGAAGTTCTACTCGATGACTCCGGTGGGGTTCGCCAGCATGATCTTTGTCGACCGCAACGGCTTCGACCGTAAGAATTATCAGGTGCGCTACATGTACAGCGAGTTCTTGGGTGAGGTCCGGTGCCTGGTGTTTGAAGTCAGTCCAAGCCGGGAGAAGAGCAAAACGCCGCGATTCAAGGGCGCCATCTGGGTCGAGGATGAGGGCTACAACATCGTCCGCTTCAACGGCAGTTACGGCACATTCCATCTCGATAGCTGGCGCATGAACATGAACGACGGCTCGTGGCTGCCGGCGGTGGTGTATTCCGAAGAATTTGACTCGAACCGTCCGCAAGTCCGCGGACCGCGGCTGAAAGCACAGACCCGCATCTGGGGTTACAAGCTCGGGCCGATCGGGAAAGACTCCGACTTTGCGGAAATTATCGTCGATCCGGAGTCAGCGAGGGATTTGTCAGAGAGTCCCGATCAGAGTCCACTCGAAATTCAGCGCGCCTGGCAGCGCCGTGCGGAAAACAACGTGGTCCTGAAGCTGGAGCAAATGGGAATGATCGCCCCCGAAGGCGACGTGGACAAGGTGGTGCAAACCGTTCTCACGAACCTGGAAGTGACCAACAGGATTGTGATGGAGCCCGAGATTCGCTGCCGCACGATCCCCACCACTCCCATTGAAATTGCGACCATCGGTCACACCATCTTCATCAGCCGCGGCCTGCTCGATGCTTTGCCGAACGAAGCCGCTTTGGCGGGAGTTCTCGCGCATGCGCTGGCCCACGCGGCTCTGGGTCACGATCTCGACAGCAGCTTTGCCTTCAACGACCGGATGGTCGCACCCAGCCTCAAGGAATTGCCCCTGTTTGACTTCAAGCACACTCCCGAGCAGGAAAGGGAGGCCGACGCGTACGCCATGATTGTCCTGGCAAAGTCGCCCTACAAAGACAATCTCGCACAAGCCGGATTGTTCCTGAAAGCTCTGGTGAAGTTCGAGCACAAGGTGCCGAACCTGATTCGCGCCAACCTGGGCGAGAGTCTGGTCAGCGACGGCCGTGTGTCCTACATGAGCCCGCTGGCCGACAGCGCTCCACCGCTGGAACTGGAAAACCCGCAGCAGGTGGTCGCTCTCCCGCTGGGTAGCCGGGTGAAACTCGATCCCTGGGCAGGAGAATTGAAGTTTGTCAAAGCCAGCCCGCCGCGCATCTATTCGGCGCGCGACAAGTTGGCACTGGAGGTAACGCCTTTCTCTCCCTACCTGGTTCGCGCGAGCGCACCGGCCAGGACGAAGCCGATTGCGCTGGATACAAGCCAGGCACGCTAAGAGAGGCGGCTATGAAACTCTTCCCGCGTTTGTTTCTTTGCCTATTCGGTGCTTTCGCGACATATTGCCTGGCGTGGGCAGGAGTGCATCCCCAAATAGCTGTCGATGCGCAATGTGTGGATTGCCATGCCGATCATGCCAGCGCCACCTACACCCACCGTGCGCTTCAAAACGGCTGTACGCCGTGCCACGTCGTCGAACGCAATGCCGACGTCACCTACATTTTGCTGAAACCAGCCAAGAGCTCGATTTGTTTTGAGTGCCATCAACCGGAATCCTACGAGCGCGTGCACTTCCCTTATGCGGCGACCATGTGCCTGCGCTGCCACAACCCGCATGGATCGGAGAATCCGCGCTTGCTGAGGGCGAAGGTGAATGAGTTGTGCCTGCAATGTCATCGCAACGACCCCGGTCGAAAGCCTTCGGGGTTACTGCCGACCATCGTGCTGACCTCAGACGATGCCTCCGGGCATCCGTATGAGCACCATCCTGTCAGCGGGGCGACCGATCCGCTTCGTGGCGAGGAGATGTCGTGTGTCAGTTGCCACCTTCCGCATGGCAGTACCCTGCCGCATCACCTCCGGATGGGAGCGGGAATTCCGGCAGACGCGCTCAACCGCAACACCGAGACCCTGGATATGTGCCGCAAGTGCCACTATGCGCTCTGGGGCTTGGATCGGGTGGACACGGGAAAGAAGAGGAAGAATAGACGGTAACGACAAAGGATTAGAACTGAAGGAGGATCCGCGATGCGATCGACGATCAAGAGAACGTTACCGAAGTTGAAGAAGACTGCTCGCCAGCTGAAGAAGCGGCAAGTGTTGCTTGCCGCAAGCATGATCCGCCGGATCGGCGATGATTGGGCGCATCGCTGGAACGAGGGTGACCTGGAAGGCGTCGTCGCCGCGTATGCCGAAGACGCCGTCTATCTGCCGCCTCATCATGGCGCGGTTCATGGCCGCGAATTAATCCGCCAGTATTTGAAAGGGCCGCTCAGCCACGGCGTGAAGGACCTGTCTTTCGGCGTCACTTACGTGAAGCAGCAAGGGCCCATCGCCTGGGACGTCGGGACCTATCGCATGTCCATCCCGCAGCGCGACGGTACCGTGAAGGAAGATTACGGGAAGTACCTGACGGTGTGGAGAAGGGTAGGGAAGACTTGGGTGATCGCCGCCGATGCCTGGTCGAGCGATCTGCCGGTGGCTTGATTTACGACACGGGGGACTACGTGATGCTGACTTCTGTGTACGTGCCGTACACCTGCCGTAAGGCTTCGCAGATTTCACCCACCGTCGCGTAGGCCCGGACCGCATCGATAATGTAGGGCATGGTGTTGGCCGGCGAAATACCGTTCGCCTCGGCTTTCGGTTCCAGGGCGGCGGCCTTCTTCAGAGCATCCAGGGTACGGCGCACTTCATCGTTCGAGCGCCGCGCGCGCAGGGCCTTCAGCTTCGCCGACTGCTGCTTTGCCACGGTTTCACCGATATAGAGAATCTGTGGCGGTTCTTCTTCGATCGCGAACTCGTTCACGCCTACGATGACTTTTTCCTTCGCTTCCACCGCCCGCTGATATTGATACGACGATTCGGCAATTTCCTTCTGGGGATAGCCGCGCTCGATCGCCTTCACCATTCCGCCCATCGCGTCCATCTTGCTGAAATAGTCGAACGCTCCCTTTTCCATCTGCAGCGTCAGGTTTTCGAGAAAGTAGGACCCACCGAGCGGATCGACCGTCTGCGTCACGCCGGATTCATAAGCGATAATCTGCTGCGTGCGCAGCGCGATGCGCGCAGCTTCCTCGGTGGGCAGGGCCAGGGCTTCGTCGTAAGAATCGGTGTGCAGAGACTGCGTTCCGCCCAACACCGCCGCCAGCGCCTGCACCGCGACACGCGCAATGTTGTTCATCGGTTGCTGCGCGGGAAGGGAAACGCCGGCCGTCTGGGTGTGGAAGCGCATCAGCCAGGTGCGCTGGTTCTTCGCGCCAAAACGGTCCTTCATGACGCGATACCAGATCTTGCGCGCCGCGCGGTACTTGGCGATCTCTTCGAAGAAATCGTTGTGCGCGTTGAAGAAGAAGCTGAGCCGCGGGCCGAACTCATCCACGTCAAGTCCGCGCCGTCGCGCCCATTCCACATACTCGACACCGTCATACAAGGTGAACGCCAGTTCCTGCAGCGCGGTCGAACCAGCCTCGCGAATGTGATACCCGCTGATCGAAATCGTGTTGAACTTTGGCGTGAACTTCGAGCCAAACTCGAAGGTGTCGATAACCAGTCGCATCGAGGGCGCGGGCGGATAGATGTATTCCTTCTGCGCGATGTATTCCTTCAGAATGTCGTTCTGAATCGTTCCGGAAATCTTCTTCCAGTCCGCACCCTGCTTTTCGGCCACCACCAGATACATGGCCCACAGCACCGATGCGGGCGAATTGATGGTCATCGATACGGTAGTCTTCTCCAGATCGATACCACCGAAGAGAATTTCCATGTCCTCCAGCGAATCGATGGCCACGCCGCACTTGCCGACTTCGCCTTCGCTGGCCGCATGATCGGAGTCGTAGCCCATCAGCGTCGGTAAGTCGAAGGCGACCGAAAGCCCGCTGCCGCCATGCTCCAGCAAATACTTGTAGCGCTGGTTCGTTTCCTCGGGCGATGCAAAGCCGGAGAACTGCCGCATGGTATAAAGCTTGCCGCGATACCCGGTCGCGTGAATGCCGCGCGTGAAGGGCGGTTGTCCCGGATAGCCGAGATAGTGTTCTTCGTTCCAGTCCGCTGGGAGATCGGCCTGCGTGTAGAGCCGTCGAATCGGTACGCCGGAGATGGTGGTGAAGCGCGCGTTGCCGTGCTCGTCGCGATTGACCCCGGTCGGCGCGCCAATCGGCCGCTCGGGAGCTTTCCCTAGCGTGGGTTCGAGCGTCTTCTCGGCCCATTGCTTTTCCGCATCCGAGGGATGACGGTTTTCAAACACGTCGGCAACGGGAGACTCGGCGACTTGCGGCTTCGGCTGCTTTTGATCCATGCGAACCCCAAATTTCGATGGCGACTCCATCGATCATATGGAGAGAAGCGCGTGCGAAGCAAGGCGGAATGCGGCGACTTAAACGACCGGTCGGTTGGATCAGCTTGCATTGCGACGCGGACTTACTTGGCATCCGCCAATCGCAGGCCGATCTTCTGCATGAGTTCAGGAGACCAGAGCGCCAACTTTTCTTCGCCACGATCGTTGCGTTCTTTTGCGGCCTGATTGTAGCGGGCCAGCAAATTCTCGAGGATCGAGCACGCAATCGATCAGGATTGTTCGCCCGAACCGTTTCTCGACGATGACCGCCATCTTGTAGCCCACCGTGTACCAGGCGCTCTGGGCGTCGCCGAAAAAGTCAGATGCCTTCTCGCCGATCTTGTCTTCCCTCCGTCGGATTGGACGCTGAAGCACGCGCGGAGTGAGCATACGGTCACTGCTGTCTACGCGACATCTCCCAAGCTTTGGCATATTTCCACGACACGTATACCGCGTGGTACAGGTGGAGAAGCAAGCCTTCGCGCCCGTCGAGGAATCCGAGGCGGACAAAGTAGTTGTAGATGAACGTGAAGATCGGGCGCAGGACGATATTGATGAAGCTAAATCCGACTTTGCCCTTGGCGGCCACCATCTCCGCCCCGAGCGACGAGTACCGGTTCATGTGGTCAATGTAGTCGGAGAGAGTCGGGTAGGAGTGGTGGATTATCTCAAGGGGAGCGCCCATTTCGTAATAGAGCGATGGTCGATACTCGCTTCCTGAGCTTAGGTGCAAGTCTTCGTGCACCAGGCGTGTTTCGAATCTGGCACAACCGCGGCGGAATAGTCGTAGCTTTGGATCTGGATAAAACCCGCCATGGCGAACCGGACGACCTAAGAAATAGTTACTCCGCCAAAAGATCATCCCACCGCGAAAATCGGCGAACTCCTCCTTGTGCTGTCCGAAAAGAACGAGGAGAAGGAACTCACGTATTGCTGTGCTTATTTCTTCGTCGGCATCGAGGCTTAGAATCCAATCGCCGGTCGCCTTATCAATCGCCGAATTCTTCTGGGCCGCGTACCCCTTCCACTCCTCGACAAACACTCTCGCGCCCAACGACTCCGCGATCTCCACCGTCCTGTCCGTCGAACCGGAATCGACGACGATAATCTCCCCCTTGCCGTCGGTCACCAGCGACTGCACGCTCGCAAGCGTGCGCCCAATGTTGGCTTCTTCGTTATGGGTGATGATGACGACCGAGAGTTGCATGGCAGACTCGGAATTGTCTCACAGAGGAACGCAGATGACAGAAGTGGAAACGCAGAAGTAAAACCGAGAGCCGTTACTCTGGCGTTCTTACGGGCAACTTTCCGCCTCTCGTCGCCTCGAAAATCAAAAACACAATCAGAATCGTGAGTTCGGGCTCGATCGGATGCCGGTAGCGTGCATGGGGAAACACGAAGTAATAGACCGTGGGATACGTCAGCACAAGCCCGGCAAAAAGCCATGCCCCGGACCGCTTCTGCCGCACTGCCCGCCCGAGTCCCCAGAGCGCGAGCACCGATGTTGCCAGAAATCCCGACGAGCGGAAATCCACCGGAGACACGCTGTCGGTCGGTTTCGGCACGCCATTCCAGTAGTAGAAGAACCGCTTCAGGCTCACGATGGCAAAGCGCCCTGGGTTGCTTTTGATCCAATCAAATGCAGCCTGCTTACATGACTCGGCGTAAGCGATCTCGCCCAGCCTCTGGAATTTCTCCAATTCGAGCTTGTTCAGATTCGGTTGCAGATAGGCCATCAACATGCCATCCGCGCCCTTCCAGTTGCCCAGCCGCAACTGCAATCCGAAATCGTCGCGGATGAATACGAAGCGCCCGAAGACCTCGAAATTGCGAATCAACCAGGGAGACAAGACGGCCCAGAACATGAGAGATGCCGCGACGACTCCGCCGAGCGATGCCATTCCGCGCCGATAGCGCTGCCGCCAGATCCACAGACCGCAGAACGGAAGAAACGCCAGCATGGTGGGATTCGCTAACGCTGCAACGCCGAACAAGGCGCCGAACAGAATCCATCCACGCACCCCCGGCCATTCCGTTAGTTTCAAAGCGAGCAGAATCAGGCACGCAAGAACGAGAGGCGTGAAGGTGGTGTCCCAGATCCAGTGAATCGACCAATACCAAACATACGGATTCAGACCCCATGCGTAGGCGGACCACTTGGCGACGCCCTCGCCGAACGTCTTCCGCGCGATCAGAAAGATCGGAATGCACGTCAGGCTAGCCAGCCCGCTGTTGATGATCAACAGCACCCACGCCGAGGCTGTCGTATACACGCCAAAGACGCGGAACACGCCGCCGATCAGGTACGGATACAGCGGAGGTTCCCAGGCAGTCGGGCCGGTATTGCCTTCATACGGACTGGCAAAACCCTGGCCCAGCGCGATGGAGCGCCCGATGCGTCCCATTTCCCAGCCAAATTCGAAATGGTCGTCGCCGGGACGGGTGCGGTACTGATGCAACAAGCCAATCGCGGCCACCTGCAACAGGAAGGAGAGTGGCAGTAGCCAAAGAAAAAATGCCGGCAGTCGCCGAGAGGTTCTCTCCATCGCAGCGTAGTGTATCAGGCCATATGGCGAGGGCACTCCGGCCCGCGATCACGCTTACGGCTGCTGCGCAGTAATGTACGGCACCGCCGGCATCTTCGTGACCTGTCCGCGGGTGGCGTCGGCCACATCGATGCCCGCGTGATCCAGCAGCAGCCCGGTCGCCCGGTCGAGTTCAATCCGTGACTTTTCGTACGCCGCCTTCGCCGACACCAGATTCGATTCCGCCGTAGTGAGCGTGGCCGCATCCTGCAGGATTGCAGTTTGCGTGGTCAGGCCGACTTTCAGTTTTTCCTGATCGGCGTTCAGCGTCTGCCGGGCCAAATCCACCGCGGACTGCGCGGCGGCCACCGCTACCCGGTTCTGCTTCACGTCAAACTGCGCGTTGCGGACCTCAATCCGCACCTGGTTCTCCAACTGCTTCTCGCGAACCTCGGCCTGGCGATACTCGAGCTCGGCGCGTACCTGGTTCGACTGCGCCAGCCGGTTGCGCAGTGGAATATTGAAGGTGAGCCCGATGCCCTTATCCGGAGCGGTGGAGTTTACCATCTGCTGCAGCGTTCCAGCGTAGCTCACCGGCCCGCCATTGCGAAACGGCGGCGGAGCTTTAGCGGCATCGAAACAAGGCGTGCCGCCGAACGCGCAGGCTGCGTTGACATCTCCGCCCACGCCCGAGCCTCCGTAATATGCGAAAGCCTGCAAGGTGGGTAGCAGCGCGTTGCGAACCGCTTTGCTGTTCAGTTCCCGCGAGTTCAGGTCGATGCGCGATTCCACCAATTCCGCCCGGTGCCGGAGCGCGTCGTTGATCAGATCCTGGATTGGAATGACCGGCTCCTGCTGCGGTAGCTGCATGGCGGAGGTCGGAATCACGTCGGCTTCGGCAAGCACCGGATCTTCGATGCTGCGGCTCAGTGCGTTCTTCATTAGTAATTGCTGCAGCTCCAGATTGTTCTGGGCGACGATCAGGTTCTGCTGATTGGTGGCAAAGGTGCTCTGCGCGCTCACTACCTGAATCGGCGGCACCGTGCCGACCTGTGCCTGACGCTTAGTATCATCCAGCGCCTTCTGGGCGTAGGTCAGCGATTCCTGCTGCACCCTCGCGTTCTCGAAAGCGTAGACCAGATCCCAGTACATGTTCTCGATTTGGTCGACCGTGGTGATGACTTGTAGCCGGAACGCCACGTCGGAAATCTCCCGATTGTTTCGGGCGATGCGGATGAAGCGCGTGTTCGGCGCCGAGCCGAAGCCCTGCAGCAGATTTTGGCTGAGCTTGAACTGAAAGTTTGAGCCCAGTTGCGGCGTCAGCAGGCTGGTCGTGCTGTTGGTTGTCAGATGTGTGTTGTTGAAGCCCACCGACAGGACCGTTCCCCAGTGAAAGCCTTGCGTGTAGGCGAAGTCCGCGGTGTACGTGTTTTGCGCCAGTATCGGCACCGGGCTGAATGGGCTGGTAGACTCCGTCTGATTCTTATCCAGTTGCAGCGTGCTGGTGATCTGCGGGTCGAAACTCGTAATCGGCGAACCGACGCCCAGCGTCGAACTGACCAGGCCGTTCGTCCCCGTTCCTGCGCCTCCCGCGGCCACGGTGGTGCCGCCGGTGCCGGACCCAACCGAGCCCCCGAGTCCGCCCACGCCTCCGCCGGGTGTGTTCTGCACCACGCCCGTATTCACGCCGAGAATGCTGCCGCCCGACTTGGCGCGCAGCAAGTCCGCTTCCGCGATGTTCAGGTTGTAGCGAGCGATCTCCAGGTCGAGATTGTTTTCGAGAGCCAGGGCGACGGCGTCGTCGATGGAGAGATAGATCCTGCCGTCACGCATCAGCGTGTCGATCCGCGGCGAATTCCCCAAGCTTGGCTGCGCCAGCTCGCGCCCCGCATAGGGCTGCAGCAATTTGGGAAACGACGAGCGCGGCACGGAGTAATCCTGCTGGTGAATCAGTTGGGGCTGCGGTGCCGGGGGTGCGGCCTGCGCCGTCGATGGCGTGCGCAGCAGGCTTCCGGCGGCGGCGAAGATCAGGCCGAACTGCCAGATTCTAGTAAGGGTAAGCGGGCGACGAACGAGCATATTTTCTCCTTGCTTCAGAACGGGGCGCGTGTCCATCGATCCCACGAACCGAGATCCGCGTTGCCATGGACCGCGAAACACGAAGCGCGTTCCTTCATCTTAGCGGGAGAAAATGAGCGAGGAATGGAGGGGATTGTAAAGAATTGTGAGGAAACGTGGCGCGGGGAGTCCGCCCGCGCCACCTTTAGGTCGCTGCCTACCGAGACGCGGGCAGCCGTGCCCGCGTCCATTCCTATTGGGGCTGCGCCGCTTGTGACGGTGCCGTCGCTGCCGGTTGATCTGTGCGCGGTACTACGTGAGGAACATTAGGCAAGTGCGTTACCTGTCCCTTGGCAGCATCGTCAATGCTGACATTGGCGTGATCCAGTAACTGCCCCGTGGCGCGATCCAGTTCGAGGCGCGACTTTTCGTACGCGGCCTTGGCGGAAAGCAGTGTGGATTCCGCCGCGGCCAGCGCGCTGCGGGTTTGCAGCACTGCCGTGGTTGTCGAGGTGCCGAACTGATACTTCTTTTCTTCGGCATCCAGCGACTGCTCGGCGTAGTCTACCGCGGCTTGTGCCGACGCCACGCTGGCCCGGTTCTGTTCCACGCCGAACTGTGCGTTGCGCACTTCAATGCTGATCCGATTCTCCGTCTGTTGCAGCGCCATTTGTGACTGCCGGTACTCCAGTTCCGAACGGATCTGTGCCGCCTCGGCAGCCCGGTTACGCAGAGGAATGTTGACCTGCAGGCCTACGCCCTTGTCGGGAGCCGTGGAGTTGAACATTTGCCCAATGTCATTCCCAATGCTCACGCGATTGGAATGCTGGAACGGCGGGGGAGCGGCGGCTGGGTTGTAGCAAAACGGACCATTCGTGCCGTTACACACTGGAATGCCGGACACATTCGCATCTCCGCCCAGGCCCGATCCGCCGTAATACGCGAACACATCCACCGAGGGCAAAAGAGCGCTGCGTACCGCCTTATTGCTCAGTTCCTGGCTGTTCAATTGAATTCGGGACTCCACCAGTTCCGCGCGGTGGCGGAGCGCCTCATTCACTAGATCCTCCGTAGGCTGGATCGGCTCATTCTCCGGCACTTCCATCGTGGACGTCGGAATCACTTCGGCTCCGGCCACGTTGGAGTCGTGCAAGGTTCGGCTCAGCGCGTTCTTCATGAGCAACTGCTGGAGTTGAAGGTTAGTTTTGGCAACGGTCAAGGCTTGCTGATCGGCGGCTACCTGGCTTTGCGCCTTCACTGCTTCGATCGGCGCCAGACTGCCGATCTCCACCTGTTTCTTGGTATCGGACAATGTCTTATCCGAGAACGTAAGCGATTCCTGTTTCACCCGCAGGTTTTCATAAGCGTAGACCAGGTCCCAGTACATGCTTTCGATTTGGTTCACCGTGGTAATGATCTGCAGCCGGAAGGCGACGTCGGAGAGTTCCCGGTTGTTCTTGGCGATCCGAATGAAGCGGGTGTTGGCTGCCAGGCCGAAACCCTGCAGAAGGTGTTGCGTCAACTTAAACTGAAAGTTCGACAGGACTGCGGGATTGATCGAGGCGAATGCATTGTTCGTCACGCTGCGGCTGTTGTTGAAGCCCAGTGACATGTTGGTGCCCCACTGGAATCCCTGCTGATAGGTGAAATTGACCGTACCCGTGTTCGATTGAACAATCGGCACCCCGCTGAACAGGTTGGTGGGCAACTGATTGCTGTGGTCTTCTTGAAGAGTTGCGGTCAGAACCGGATCGAAACTGGTGATGAGCGGCCCTAGTCCCAGAGTCGAACTCGTCAGGCCGGCGACTCCAGCGCCTGCTCCACCCGCACCCACGCTCGTGCCTCCGGCACCGGAACCCACTTGACCGCCGAGTCCACCGACGCCGCCTCCGGGCGTGTTCTGCACGACGCCCAGCGGAACGCCGAGGATCGATGAACCAGCCTTGGCCCGCAGCACATCCGTATCGGCGATGTTCAGGTTGTAACGCGCAATCGCGATATCCAGATTGTTCTCCAATGCCAGAGCGATGGCGTCATTCAGCGAGAGGTACATCTTGCCATCGTGCAACAATCCGTCGATCCGTGAGGTATTCGCCAGATTAGGCGGTGCCAGATAGCGCGCGGTGTACGGCCCGACCGGGTTGGGAAAGTGCGACACCGCCTTCGAATAGTCCAGGACCGGCAACGGTCGCGCTTCCGGGGTATTCTGCGGGGCGGGTGCTGCGGGTGCGGTCTGGGACCAGCCAGTCATTGCGAGCCCAACGAACAAGCCAGCAACAGCGGTCATGCGGGTGAGCAAAGCGAATCGTGCTAGAGGCATCTACTCTTCTCCGTTAGTATTACCTGTTCTTGGGACCTCGATCGGATTCGGTCTGTGATCTCCACTACTACTCTGCCGGCGACCACTCGGCCGACCTTTAAGATTGCGTGCCGGCATGATCCACCAATATGCCGGGTTCCTTGTCTGATAAAACGTAGCCCTGATGATGTAGCTCCGCTCATGCCTTAGTACGAAAGGCAGAGGCGGAAGGTTCCAAAAAGCTGGAAGAAAAAGGTTTGGGCCCGGTCCAGCGTTTTCGCCGGGCGGCTCCGAACCCCATGTTGAGACTCGATTTCTTCAAACTCACAAGTATAGCCAAGCGCCGACCCTCGCCAGACTCCGCAGGCAAAATAATCTGGTACAGTGCTGGCGGCCCGAAAACCTTTGGATGACTGAATCAAGGGGATGGGTTCGAAAGTTCACATGACCCGCAATCTCAAAGTGACTCTGTCCTATGACGGCACTGATTTCTCCGGCTGGCAGGTGCAGCCCGACACGCCTACCGTGCAGGGCACACTGGCCTCTGCTATTGGACGAATCACCGGAGAAAAGGTCTTGCCGCAAGGCTCGGGACGCACCGACGCGGGAGTGCACGCCTTGGGTCAGGTCGTGACATTTGTCACGGAGTCATCGGTCCCCACGGAAAATTTCCTGAAGGCTCTCAATGACATTTTGCCCGCCTCGATTCGGATTCTGCAGGTCGAACAGGCCCCGGTGGAGTTGCATGCGCGGCATTCCGCGCAAGCCAAGAGCTATCGCTATCGCATTTACCGCGAATCGATCTGCCCGCCCTTTCTGGCCCGCTACGTTTGGCACTACCCTTATCCGCTCGATGAAGATGCGATGGCGCGGGCGGCAGCACTGGTCGTGGGCGAGCACGATTTCACCTCATTCGCGGCAGTGGATCCCGAGCGGGGACGGGAAGATCAGCCTGCGTCCAATATCCGGACCATCTTTTCCTCGATGTGGGATCGAAGAGCCGCCGAGTTGGCGTATATGGTGCGAGGATCGGGTTTTCTGCACCACATGGTCAGGAATCTGGTGGGCACATTCATTCTGGTGGGGAGGGGCACTTTGGCCGTGGAGGACATCCCCCGCATCCTCGAGGCGCGCCATCGCTCCGCGGCAGGAGCGACCGCGCCCGCGAGTGGATTGTACCTGGTGAGTGTTGAATACTGAGGTGGCGAGGTGGGATATCCGAACCTTTAATCAACATCGGGGAACGTCCCGAGATGCACTGAGGTCTGCAATCTCCGTCCCGGCGGGACTAAGATTCGTTTGAAGTGGCACGCGCCATGGCTACCGATCTACAAATCGCGACGCGAAAGATTGCACCCCTGAACCCGGCGACGGGCCAGGTTCTGAGCGAACTGGAATGCGCGGGCGAGAGCGAAGTCCTGGCCGCCGTGACGCGCGCACGCAGCGCGCAGCCGGCGTGGGCCGAACTCGGCCTTAGAAAACGAATCGAGATCGTCCGCGAATTTCAGCGAAGACTCCACGCCAAGAAATTACAGATCGCCACAACGATCACGCACGAGGCGGGGAAGCCTCTCGTGGAAGCCCTGGTCACCGAGATCCTCGTCGTTCTCGATGCCGCCCGATTCCTCATCGACAACGCCTGGAGCCTGCTGCGCGATGAGCCCGTGCCCCACGGGAACCTCGCCACCAAACTTAAAAAGGGGCGCTTGCTCCGCGAACCGCACGGCGTGATAGGAATTATCTCTCCCTGGAACTATCCGTTCTCGATTCCTGGTACCGAGGTTCTTGCGGCGCTGGTGGCGGGAAACGCCGTGGTGCTGAAGCCCTCGGAGCTTACGCCTCTCGTCGCGCTGGAACTTGCCGCCCTACTGCACGAAGCAGGTGTGCCGAAAGATGTATTTCAGGTGGTGATTGGGGAAGGTCCAGCCGGCGCTGCGCTTTTGCGATCCCCGATCGACAAACTGGTGTTCACCGGCAGCGTCGGAACCGGGAAACGCATCGCCGCCGCCGCCGCGGAGAGATTGCTTCCGGTTGTCCTGGAACTCGGCGGGAAAGATCCCATGCTCGTGCTCGACGACGCCAACCTCGACGTGGCATCCAGCGCTGCCGTGTGGGGTGCATTCGTGAATGCAGGGCAGGCGTGCTTGTCAGTGGAGCAGTGTTACGTGCACCACAGCTTGTATGAGCGGTTCATCGAAGCCTGCGCCGCGAAAGCCAAGCAGTTGCGAATCGGCAATGGTATGGACCCGCAAACTGACCTCGGGCCGATGATCCACGAACGCCAGGTTCGCATCGTGGAGTCTCACGTGGAGGATGCCAAAGCCCACGGTGCGCGTGTCGTTACCGGTGGCGCACGCCTGACCGAACTTGGGCCGAATTTTTATGCTCCCACCGTGATCGCGGATGTGACCCAAGACATGCGCATCATGCGCGAGGAAACCTTCGGTCCGGTTTTACCCATCGTCGCTTTTACCGACGAAGAAGAGGTTGTTCGGCGCATCAACTCTTCCGAGTATGGCCTCGCCGCCAGCATCTGGACGCGCGACGCCAAACGCGGAGAGCGCCTGGCCCGCCGCATCCACGCCGGCACGGTGATGGTGAATGACGTGATTTCCTGCTTCGGCATCAGCGAGGCTCCCCACGGCGGGGTGAAGGCCAGCGGCCTTGGCCGTACCCACGGACGCTTCGGCCTCGAGGAGATGGTTCGCCTAAAGTATCTCGATGTGGACCTGGCGCCCGGAATGAAGAAACTCTGGTGGCACCGCTACGGCGAAAGTTTCCGCCGCCAGATGGAAGGTTTTCTGGATATGCAGTTCGGCCGCGGGCTGATGACCCGGTTGAGCGGAGTTCTGCGATCCGTCGGCGCGTTTACCCGAAAGCGTCTCTAGCTTCGGCGAGGCGAGCCCCTCGGCACACTACTCGTCGTATCGGTCGGCGTGGCTGTGCGGATGCGAGATCACCAGCAAACGCACCGGTCCCGATGATGGATTTCGAATCTGATGGCGTTGCCCCGGCAGGATCCGAATGCCCGTCCCGGCGTGCAACAACGTGGTCTCGCCCTCGACTTCCATCATCGCCTCTCCGGCAAGGATATAGAAGAACTGCTGCGCTTTCTCGTGATGATGACGAGTCTCGGTCGCGCCCGGCGGAATGAATTCTTCGATTACGCTGAGTTGCTCGTCGTTGACCAGATACCATGCGTCGCAGTCCGCTCCCCAGCGATAGTGGTCCGCATTCTCGCGGCTGATCGTGCCGGATTTTGCCGCGCCTTCTCCCCGGGCGGGCTGGCGCCGGCCAGACGCAGGATGGGGTCTCTTTGCCATCTTTTCCTCTCCTCGGCACCAGTGTAATCTGCTCGCCTATGAGTGCGCCTAACCTTTCGGACGTGACCCAGAAGTCTAACCGCCAGCTGGTTCGCCATACCCTGGCAACGCTCGCTTATCGTGGCGGCAAAACGCTGCGAAACCCGCCCGAGGGATTCTCCAATTTCCAGGGCGGAGAGGGTCTGCGCACCCCCGGCCAGATTCTGGCGCACATGGGCGATCTGATGGATTGGGCGTTCTCGACCGCCAGCGGACAGCAGAAGTGGCGCGATTCCCAGCCGTTGCCGTGGGATCAGGAGGTCGCCAGATTCTTTGACGCCCTTCAGAAGTTCGACGAGTTCCTTGCTTCCGATGCCCCCGTGCAGGTGCCGTTAGAAAAGCTGTTTCAGGGACCGATCGCGGACGCCCTTACCCACGTCGGCCAGATCGCGATTCTCTGCCGGCTGGCGGGTTCGCCCGTGAAGGGCGAAAACTACTACGTCGCCGACATCACAACCGGCAGAGTCGGAGTCGATCAGGCGCCACCGCGGCGAGAATTCTGAGTTGCCGCCGCTACTTCGAGCGGTTCCGATATAACGACGCGTCCACCTGCTGGATCATCGGTTCCATTTTCAGTTCCATTCCCAGGAACTGCGCGAGCTGTTCCGACGTTTCTTTCGGACGACTCAGCACGTCGTGATACGGCATGCGTAGCGCTTTTACATAAGCGGTTCCGTCGAGCCAGGCATACACTTCGCGCAAATGTTTTTCGAATGCAGCGGAAATGACGGCGCGATCGGTGCCTTCCTTAAAAGCTCCGCGGTGGCGCAGCATCTGATCCTGTGAGGCCAGCACTTCCGGCAGGGGGCGCTGCATGAAAATCACGCGATATTCATGCCCGGCAGGCAGCGACAACAACAGGCGCGAAATGACCTTCACGACCTTGCCTTCTCCTTCGGCAATGCAACTGGGATCGTTCGGCAGGGTCTTGATCCGCTCCCATTCCAGGTAGCCGCGCGGATTGTCGACGTCTGCCTTGCGCTCGCCGTCCGCCAGTGGTGTCATCCCGCCGGCGACCAGCATCTGCATCATCAGGGAAGTGCCAGAACGAGGAAGCCCGGAAACGATCGTAATCATGAAATTCCAAGACTAGCAGATCAAAGGGGAAGCACGAAGGACTCCAGCAATCAGCACGTGCGTGAGGAAGCAGAAGGGATTTGATTGCTAGCGCCTGACTTCGTCAATTTAGAATGAGATCAGGATTCATATATGGCACTCGTTTTCATGGGAACAACCCCGTGTGGCATTTGCGGAGCGCCGCTCTGCGAAGGGGAGGACTATATCGGGTTCCCTGAATTTCTCCCGAAAAACCCATCGGTTGTGGAAGTATTCGGACGGCGCGTTTCATTCCAATTGCTTCGCAGGTGACCCGAACTCAGGCGAGGTCCAGAGCCTGTACGTACAATTCCGCTCAATTTGGGAACAGCGTCCCAGAGAGCTAAAACCAACGAGGAGCGTGAGGCTTGGGGAAAACGTGCATTCGCGGACTTCGCAAACGAGTCTTATGACAGGTAAAAGCAGGACTCTGAGTGTGATCGGCCGTTTTCGTCAGTCAACCACCTCCGAGCGTAGAATGATGGCCGATGATGCGCCCCCAACTCCGATGGGTGCTTCCAGCCGCCCAATTGCTGGTGTGCCTTGTGGCTTTGTGGCCAGCCAGATTTCATTTGCTGTTTGGCCTGATACCGGCGGACCAGTTCTTCGCGCCAGCACACCAAGAGACAGGTCAAGGCTTGGAGCAGCAGCCTGTCATTGTGTTGCCGGAATTAACGCCAGAGAGGCAACGAGCAATTGATGCCGCATACGAAAAGGTGGCACGGCGGATGCGAGTGCCACTCGTATTGGATTTCCCGGTTTTAATCGCTCAGGTGCCATACGTTCTAGTAACACACCAAGAATGGATTCCTCAAAGAATGTTCAAAGCGACTTGGCGTGCCCTGTCATGGCCCTTCGCCGGATTACTCTTTTGGTGGCTAGCAGGAAGAGGAGTTGAGGCTTTATCAGCAACTTTTCAGTCCGTAATCCATCCACGGCTTCGTTGGATAGAAGTCACTTGGGCCGTTCTATTCCTTGTGGTGGGTATTGGGACTTTTATCGGCATTGTGACGAGCACTCCAGATGACCGGCGTGACAAGGACTTCATGGCTTTGATGTACGGTGGAATGCTCTGGGGAGTTCTGGCCGGACTAACCGTCATCGCCCGTTTTCGGCAGTGGCGTATCTTTAAGAGCAGCCCGGTCGCGTAGTTGACGTAACATCCCCATTACCCTCATCCTCGGCGAGAGCACGAACTCCGCAGTCGCCCCTCCCCACAGCTCACGGCTCGGGTTACAATGACCGCATCAGGGCGAATCTGGCGGCCGGTAGGCTGCCCAAAAGAGGGTTTCCTTTGGCGACGAGCGAAGCAGTTACGGCATCCGGTCAATCGGTTGCCCAACTCCCCAATCACAAAGTGAAGGTCAAGGTCGAAGGGCAACGCGCCTGCAACGAGAAAGACGCAAAGGGGAAATTCTGCGGCGGGCATTTGAAGCTGTGGGCGTATGCCTCCGACGCCGTGGAGCGGGAGTGCGGCGACATCGAGAAGGCATGGGGCAAGAAGGCGGAAGTCTATCGCTGCGAAAATTGCAAAGCGCTCTATCTGCCGACCCCGGGGGAAACGAAGATCAACGTCGCCGGGCAGGGAATGAAGTCGGTGTTCGGGTTGACACTGCCGCCGAAGGAGAAAAGCTCCTAGCTGCCAGCTTCTAGCCGCTAGTTGCCGACTGATACTGGGGATATCTCCTCTAACCGAGGAGCGCATTTTCGTAACCTGGGGTTTTCCACAACTGCGCTTTGCTGGGAGCTAGCCGCTAGGAGCTAGAGGCTGCCTTGAATACTTCCGACCTCATCTACGACTGGAACAAGAATCATCCACCGGGCTTTAAGCAGCCGGGTCGGGTGCTTCTCAACGACGAAAGCCTGCGCGACGGCTTGCAGTCGCCGTCGGTGCGCGATCCCTCGATTGCCGAGAAGATCGAAATTCTTCACCTGATGGAGTCGCTGGGGATCAACTCGCTTGCGCTCGGCCTGCCTGGAGCTGGCCCGCGTGCAGTGGACGCCGTGACCGCTCTGGCGCGCGAGATCGCAACCCACAAAATGAAAATCCGCGCCAATTGCGCGGCGCGCACGCACGAAAACGACATTCGACCGATCGCTGAGATCGTCCAGAAAACCGGCCTGCCCATCGAGGCCGCGACCTTCATCGGATCGAGCCCGATCCGGCGCTTCACCGAAGGCTGGACCGACGATTTCCTGCTGCACACCACCGAGAAAGCCATCAAATACGCGGTTTCGCTCGGCCTCGACGTCATGTACGTCACCGAAGACACCAGCCGCTGCGATCCGGAAACCGTGAAGCGCTTATATGCGACGGCGATCAACTGCGGCGCACGCGCCATCTGCATCTGCGACACCGCCGGACACGCCACACCGATGGGCGCGCTGGCCTTGGTGCGGTTCGTCATGTCCGAAGTCGTTGGGCCCTCGGGCGAAAAGATCCGCGTGGACTGGCACGGCCACAGCGATCGCGGCCTGGCGATCGCCAATTCCATGGCTGCGATCATCGCCGGCGCAAACTGTGTTCACGGATGCGCCATCGGCCTGGGTGAGCGCGTGGGCAATACGCAGATCGACCAGATGCTGGTCAACCTGAAGCTGATGGGCATCGCGCCCTGGGACCAGCAGGACTTGACGAAGTTGAAGCACTATTGCCAGGCCGTGTCGCGCGCAACCGGCGTGCCGATTCCCGCGAACTATCCCGTCGTCGGCGACGACGCCTTCCGCACCGCAACCGGCGTCCATGCTGCTGCAATCATCAAGGCGTATCACAAGAACGATGTCGTACTCGCCAACACCGTTTACTCGGGCGTGCCTTCGCATGTGTTTGGCCTCGACCAGATCATCGACGTTGGCCCCATGAGTGGCAAGTCGAATGTGCTGTTCTGGCTGGAGCGGCACAGCATTCCGGCAACCGACGATGTTGTCGATCGCATCTATGCCCGCGCCAAACAAAGTGACCACACCCTGAGCGAGGCGGAGATTCTGGAGTGCATTCCTACCGCTGTAAGAAAGAACTGAAATGTCTTCTTTGCACCATGCCATCCTGGGCGTCGGTGGAGTTGGCGGTCTCATCGGAGCTTGCTTGGCGCGGTCCGGCGCGTCGGTCACATTGGTCGTTAGACCGGGAATGCTCGCGGACTATCCCCAACGGCTTCAACTCGAAAGTCCCTTCGGAAACGTGAATATTCCTGTACAGCGTGCCGAAGACGTCCCACCGTGCGATGTTCTTTGGATCACGGTGAAGGCCACACAACTCGAATCTGCGCTGACTTTAGTGAAGCATCCGGAGTCGGTGAAGGCGATTGTTCCGCTGCTGAATGGCATCGACCACATCGCGCTGCTCCGCGCGAAGTACGGCAAGGATCGAATCATACCCGCGACCATCGCGGGCGAAACCGAACGCGTCGCGCCGGGGCACATCATCCACCGTTCCCCGTTTGCCCGGCTGCATGTCGCGTCGTCAGGACACAGCCTGCTCGGGTCCATGCTCGATGAGTTCCAGAAGATCGGCTTCGTCTGCCGCTTCATCGAGGACGAGCCGACTCTGATGTGGGGCAAGCTAGTCTTTCTAGCGCCGTTCGCGTTGGCGACCACGGCAGCAGACAAAACCTCAGGCGAGATCTTGAGCGATCCCGAATGGAGCGCCCTAGCCTTGGGTTGCCTTCGCGAAGCCTGTGCCGTCGCCTCGGCCGAAGGGGCGCAGGTTAACGCCGACACCGTCATCACAGGCGTCATGAAACTGCCCGGCAACATGCGCAGCTCCATGCAGAAGGATGTGAATCGCGGCAGTGCTCCAGAACTGGATGCCATCGCCGGACCCATCCTGCGCGGGGCGAGGAAGCATGGAATCCCAGTGCCTGCCACCCAAAAGCTAGTGACCGCCGTCGAGCGCCGCGCTGGGCTGACTCACTCCGTCGCCTAGAATCAGGACGTACTGCTCCGCTGGAATTTACCCGCAGAGCCAGTCTTCCGTAACGCTCCGGTCTCCCGTTAGACAATCGTAATCTCCTGCAACCCGTTGTAAACTAAGGCATCATTCCCATGAGCTCTGGTTCCAAGCACCCGGATTCGTCCGGCACGCCGCCCGTCACCGCCCAGTCGGGGGCAGCGGTTGAAATTCATCAGGAAGTGGCCCGCCTGGCCGCGTCACCCGAGGTGCGTTCGGCGTTCAACTGGTTCCGCATGCAGGAACCGCAGTTGACCCATTGGCAAATGGAAATGGCCCGCATCGCGTCGCCGCCCTTCGGCGAAGCGGCGCGCGGAGCCTGGCTGGCAGAGCGGTTTCGCGAACTCGGCCTGGACGACGTGCGCATCGACGACGTCGGAAATGTCTTTGGCACACATCCCGGTTTCGGTCGTCGCCACGTCGCCTTGAGTGCGCACATCGACACTGTCTTCCCTGCGAACACACCGCTGAATATCCGTCAGCAGGGAAGCCGCATCTATGGGCCCGGAGTTTCCGATAACGGCGCCGGCGTCGCTGCCATGCTGGGGATTGTCGCCCTGTTGCGTACGGTCCGAATTCGCCATGCCCTGCCATTTGTGTTCATCGGGAACGTGGGCGAGGAGGGCGAAGGCGACCTTCGCGGCATGCGCCACATCTTCTCCACGCCCCGCTGGAAGGACTCGATTGCCTATAGCCTCGTGCTCGACGGCGCCGGTACCGACACCATCGTCGCCGAGGCCCTTGGAAGCCGCCGCTTTGAAGTCATTGTGCGCGGGCCGGGGGGACACTCCTGGAGCGATTTTGGCGCACCGAATCCAATTGTGATTCTCGCTCGCGCCATTGAAACCTTCGTCGCTACTCCGGTGCCGTCCTCACCCAAAACCACGTTCAACGTAGGCGTGATTCGCGGCGGCACATCGGTGAATTCCATTCCAGAATCCGCCAGCATGAAAGTGGATATCCGCTCCACTTCCATGAAGGAAATGGAACGGCTGGAGATGGCTCTGCGGCAGGCACTGAACCGGGCGGTCGAAGAAGAGATCATGGCCGCCGAGATGCGCTCCTCGACGCAGAAGCGGCCGGATGTGAGCTGCGAAGTTGTGGTCATCGGCAATCGGCCGGCGGGCGAACTGTCGCCAGGCGCGCGGATTCTGCAAGTGATTCGAGCCGTCGATACGCAACTGAATAACGCCGCACAGGTGCAGCGCGCTTCCACCGACGCCAATATTCCGCTCTCTCTGGGGCAGGAAGCAATTGCCATCGGCGGCGGCGGTTCCGGTGGTGGTGCACACACGCTGCAGGAGTGGTTCGATTCCAACGGGCGCGAGTTGGGGCTGAAGCGAATTTTGCTCACCATGCTCGCGCTGGCGGGGGTGGGACAATGAATCAGGGACGAACATTGCTACTCGGTTGCATTCTGGGTCTGGTGCCAGCTTCCATCCTGGCGCAGGGCGCGGCGCCGGCCTCTCCCGTGCCGCCAAAGCCAAAGGCCGACGTCATTTTCATGCATGCCAACGTCTACACCGGCGTGCCGGCCAACACACCGTTCAGTTCCATTCTTCGCGAGGAAGCCATTGCGGTTCGCGGGGATCGCATTCAGGAGGTCGGGAAGACCATCGACATTCAAAAACTGAAAGGGCCGGAGACCCAGGTCATCGACCTCGGCGGCCATTTCGTCATGGCGGGATTCAATGACGCCCACCTCCACCTCGATGACGCCGGTTCCACGAAACTGAGTGTTGATTTGACGGGAGTGAAGTCGCTCGACGAGTTGCGTGCCCGCGTACTGAAGAGGGTGCAGGAAGCGAAAGCCGGCGACTGGATTCTGGGCGCGGGCTGGGACGAAACCCTCTGGCCGGTAAAAGTCACGCCCACGCGCTGGGACTTGGACGAAGTTTCCTCCGGGCATCCGGTTTTTCTTGGACGGATTGATGGCCACATCGCGGTTGCCAACACTCGTGCTCTGCAATTGGGCAGCATCACCTTGGCCAGCCGCAATCCCCAGGGCGGGCAGATCGATCGCAACGAAAACGGTGAGCCAACGGGAATTCTGCGCGAGACCGCGCAGGAAGCCGTGGCGGCTGTGATTCCCAAGCCGACGCACGCGCAGCGGCGGCAGGGCCTCGAATTGGCTCTGGCCGATCTCGCCGAGCATGGGGTCACCTCGGCACAGGACTATTCGTCCAACTGGGAAGCGTTTCAAGTGCTCGAAGAGATGGAGCACGAAGGCAAACTCACCGCCCGCGTCAGCGAGTGGCTGCCGTTCGACGATCCGGTCGAGGAACTCGACCGCAAGCGCGAGTCGCATCCCCAATCCGATCTGATGTTGCACACGGGGATGCTCAAGGGCTTCATGGATGGATCGCTCGGATCACACACCGCGGCTCTGCTCGAACCCTACGCCGACGATGCCAAGAATTCCGGCTTGCCGCGGTATGAGGCTGCCACACTGAACGACCTCACTAAAGAGCGAGTGCTGGCCGGTTTCCAGGTCGGCTTTCACGCCATCGGCGACAAAGGTGTGCAGATGGCGCTTGAGGCCTTTGCCGGGGCCGAGCAGGCTGCGCGCGAGGCTCACGTCCATGCGCCCGACGGCGGCGACAACTTCCGCCTGCGCATCGAGCACGCCCAGGTCACGAGTCCAGCCGAGATCGCCCGTTTCAAGGACTTAAAAGTTATCGCCTCGATGCAGCCCTCGCACTTGTTAACCGACATGCGTTGGGCCAAGGATCGTTTAGGTCCGCAGCGCGCCGCCACTTCGTATGCGTGGCTCGCTTTTCTGAACAAGGGAGTAACCCTGGCTTTCGGCACGGACTATCCCGTCGAGCCGGTGACGCCCTTCCGCGGACTTTACGCTGCCGTCACCCGCAAGAGCGAAGATGGCAAGCTCGACTACTTCCCCGAGCAGCGCCTCACCATGGATCAGGCCATCGCCGCCTACACCATGGGTCCGGCCTACGCCGAGTTTGAAGAGAACGAAAAAGGTAAGCTCGTTCCGGGCATGCTCGCGGACTTCGTCGTGCTCGATCGCGATCCGACCGCCACCTCGCCCGAGAAGTTGCTTGGCACGAAAGTCCTCCGCACTGTGGTCGGCGGCAAGACGATGTTCGAAGCGAAGTAAAGCCGCAATAAAAAACCGTCCGTCGCGTTCCCGCGACGGACGGTCTTTCGGTTTTCAGTTCCGAGTCTACTTCAATCCGGTCACGCACACGCCGCTGTAATAGCCGACTTTGCCGACCGTGCTGGGCACCTTGAACATTTGCTGCACCAGGTACCGCTTGTTGTTGATGAACTCGTTGAAGTGAGAGCCGTTCGGAGCCACTTTCGTAGTTCCGAAGACGAAGTTGCACATGTCGCCGCTCTCGCCCGTCACCAGGTCGCCCCATGCGCCGTTGCTGAGTGTGACGTTCGGATCGGACACGGTTTCCGACAACTCGTGGAACATGATGCTGATCGTCCCGTCGCCGGCAACGTCGCCGTTCGGCGTGGTCGTGTCTCCGTAGATCGCAATGTTGCCGTCACAACCGGTGGGGCACTGTGCCGGGCTTCCCACGAACGAGTACTTGATCGTCTCGCCGGTCGCGATGGAAGTCGAGGGGCTGTGATAGCCGCAGTACTGTACACAGAACTGGCCCAGGCCGGGTGCGGTTTCGGTCACGTCGGCCGAGGTCAATACGAAGTACACGCCATTGGTCTGGTCGTTCGGCAACTTGCCGCCCGCGATCGCGTTCGAGATCAGAGTCTGGACGTTTGCATCCGTCAGGCTCTTGCCCAGGGAGTAATTGTCGGTGATGGAATTGGTGGCCGCATTGTAGTTGACCACATTTTGAACGTGCGCCCCGGTCGTATCCCAGTACGTCGTGTTGACCTTGTAGGGGTGGCTGCCGCCAAGGCTCGAAAGGTATCCGTTGACGATGCCCTTCGATTTCGTAGTCCATTTTCCGTAATAGATCACGTAGACGTTGGTGGAGCCGCTCATCACCGGTCCGCCTCCGTAGTAGATCAGCGTCGCCGGCGGCGCTGCCGTCCCGGGTTTGTATATCTTGGTGCCGTGGATCACCGGCTCAGCGCTCTGCGCCAACGCGCAGCTCGCCACGAACAGAACGAGGGCAAACAAGCAGAACTTCTTTGTCATTTTGGAACTTAACTCCTGAGGTTAGATTCAACGGTTGACGTCTTGAGTAGGGAGCGCGGGTCCGCTACAAACCCCGAAAACCACAGACCCAGCTTGAACGACATCGTGCCCTGAATCGGCCATCCCGTCAAGATGAAAGAAGTTGCACATTCCACAAGGGTTGCGTGTGGTGAAGTCGCTCGCACTGGCACGTCTCGCAGGTGGATTGTCGGCGAACCCCGAGTGCCAGTGGTCAAGCCCTCCCTCTCCCCGGAGAGGCATCTCAACGCTAGATCACAGGGTCTTCCGCTTGGGTCCCCTCGAATGGGTATACTAGGAAAGGAATAACGAGTTTTCGGAGGGAAGTAGACCTATGGATTCGCGCGCAATCCGCATGCGCTTGAAGGCTCACGGATGGGCTTACACGCTGAGCATCACGGCAACTCTGGCGCTGGGCATTCTGATTGGGACCGTGGTTTCTTACGGAGTCAAGGGCAAGGAAGGCCAGCAAAAGGGCGAAGCCACACCGCTGACGCTGCCTTCGCCGCAGCAAATGTCCAACGCGTTCTCCCAGATCGCCAAACAGCTCGAGCCCAGCGTGGTCAATATCAATACCGAGTCGACCATCAAGAACGTCCACCGCCGGCGCGGCGGTCAGCAGGACGACGGCGGCGACGACAGCGGTGGCGGCATGGACGACTTCTTTAACCGCTTCTTCGGTGGCCCCGGCGGCCAAGGTGCCGGCCCTGGAGATGGAGCGATTCGTGAGCGTTCGCTCGGATCCGGCGTGATTGTCGACTCCAAGGGATTCATTGTTACGAACCGCCACGTCGTCGAAAAAGCCGACCGCATTCGGGTTCGCTTGGAAGATGACCCGCCGGGCGTGCAGCATGATGCGAAGGTCATCGGTACCGATCAGGAAACCGATCTCGCGGTCATCAAGATTGATGTCGAGCGTTCGCTCCCCGCCGCCAAGATGGGCAACTCCGACAGCATGCAAGTCGGCGACTGGGTCCTCGCTGTGGGCAGCCCGTTCGGACTTTCGGAGACCGTGACCGCCGGCATCGTTTCTGCCAAGGGCCGCGACATCGTTCCCAACCGCCAGTTCCAGACCTTCATTCAAACCGACGCCGCCATCAACCCCGGCAACTCGGGCGGACCGCTGGTCAACATGAATGGTGAAGTCATCGGCATCAACACTGCCATTCTCAGCGAGACCAACGCCTACGCAGGTGTGGGCTTTGCTTTGCCGTCGAAAACTGTCGTCGATGTGTACAACCAGCTGACCGGCCCCGAACACAAAGTTTCACGCGGTTCGATCGGCATCATGTTCGACGCGGTGGAGAATCCCGCCATCGCGCGCGTCTACGGTTCCGGTTCGGGTGTGACGATTTCGAGCGTAGTGGCCGGCAGCCCCGCCGATCAGGCCGGACTGAAAGTCGGCGACACCATCACCAGCGTTGACGGCCAGAAGGTCAGCAAGGGTTCGGAACTGGTCTCGGACATCGCGGCCCGCAAGCCCGGATCGAAAGTGAATCTGGCGTTCCTGCGCAATGGCAAGAGTCAGGAGACAAGCGTCACGATCGCCGACCGCGCCAAGCTCTTTGCCGCGCGTCTTGGCGAGGATCAGGACTCCGAGGACGACAGCGCACCGCGTCAGAGCAAGTTCGGCGTGACCGTCCGCAAGGTGACTCCGGAAATGGCCGACCGCCTCGATATGCCGTCCGGCAAGGGCGTGATCGTGCAGGATGTAAAGGCGGGATCGTTCGGCGAGGATGTCAATCTGAGCCGCGGCGATGTCATTCTGGAAATCAACCGGCAGCCGGTGAACAGCGAGGAGGATTTCTCTCGCATCGAATCGAGCCTGAAGAGCGGACAGGATGTCGTGTTCCTAGTTCGCCAGCGCGGTTCGTCGCGGCAGGATGGCACCATCTTCCTGGCCGGTACACTTCCGTAACGTAGTTCGGGTCCAACGGAATCTGGCATTGTGCGGCAGTCCGCGAGATGATCGCGGATGCGGTACAATGCCGCATCCGTTGGACTTTTCCTTTTGTGGCGGATGGGGCGTCCGCAGCCGTGAGATGGAACCGATGGTTCGAGTCTGGCGTCGAATCCGCGGATTTGGCTGGAGCGCGCTCGGTGCGCTTTCGCTGACTTGCGTTTGCGTCGCGAGTCCGGCTCAGGCCACAGACACATCTGCGAAAAAGCCCGCTGCTCCGAGCAAGGCCGCCGCGCATCACACGACAGCGGCGAAGTCTGCCACGAGCGGCAAGTCCAAGACCGGCACGCATTCCGCCGCGGCTCATACCTCAACGAGTGGAAAACGTTCGTCGCGGAGAAAGAAGTCTTCGCGGGTGCGCGGCCAGCAGAAAATCGACTCGCAGCGCGCCACCGCAATTCAGCAGGCTCTGATTCGAGAGCACTATCTCAGCGGCGAACCGGCCGGTTCCTGGAATCAGTCCAGCGAAGAGGCCATGCGCCGTTATCAGGCCGATCATGGCTGGCAAACGAAGGAAGTTCCCGATTCGCGCGCCTTGATTAAACTCGGCCTCGGCCCCAGCAAGGATCACCTGCTCAATCCCGAGAGCGCCATGACCACCGCGCCCGATACCCCGCGGGCCTCCGCGGTCCGGCCACAGGCGCATGACACCACCGATCCGGCTCCACCCCCGGACAGTTCGTCCAGCCCGCAGTAGCGGCCTGGCTTGGCTGATGCTGACAGGTTAGAACCGGATCTAATTCCCGCCTTTGCGATACCCTGCGCTCACTGGCCGAGGAAAGTAGGGAATCGGTTCGTTGGAAACGATCGCGCGAGGGTTCGCGTCGACCAGCGCATCGGCAATTTCTTCTCCGCAAATCTCGGCGGCGTTCTCGCGAGCGCTGGAAAGAATCGGGACGCGCTTCTGCAGATCGTGCGCGTCGGTAGCCAGGATGTGCACGGCCTGATGCTCCAGCAGCCAGCGCGCGCAACGTCGCGTGCGCTCGCCCCAGAATCCGCTCAGCGCCGAGCCGGTCATTTGAATCACGCATCCCTGCTCGGCCCACTCGACGACGCGCTGCGGTGTCTCCCGAAGAATTGGATTGCGCTCCGGATGCGTAATCACCGCCGTGATCCCGCGGTCGCCCAGTTTGAGGAAGCAGTCGGTGGTCTGGGTCGGCACGCTGTAGTTGCTGAGCTCCACCAGCATGTAGCGCGTGGTTCCGATCGCGTAACGCGCCGGGTCCGACAACACGTCCTGCATGTTGTCGTAGGAGAGATGAAAGTCGCAGCCAAGCATCAGCTGCGGCGCGCTTCCCACTCGTTGCTGTAACTGAGCAAGCAGTCCCGCGAGATATTCGCGGTCGTAGTGGTAGCGGTCGTTCTTGTGAGGCGTCGCCACCATATGCGTGATGCCGTCGGCCGCCGCCGTTTTGCACATGGATACCGCCACGTCCCAGGATTTTGGGCCATCATCGACTTCGGGAAGGATGTGCGAATGAATATCGACCACGATGATCAAAACACCGGCACGCCACCAGTGTTGCGTAACTTCGATTTAAACAGATTTAGGGGGAAAGAGAAAGCGCTGGAAGACTCTCGTCAGGCTTGCACGGCAGACGACTCGATCACCAGATCGTCGGCACTGCGCCCGATTTACGGATTTGACGGTCGGCAGTCAGCAGCGGAATATCTTCGATCAGCGCGGTGGCCCCGATGATACGGTCGACAGGATCGTTGGGATAAGTGGAAGGAAGTTCGAAGGCCTGGAGCGCAGTGTTCGCTGTTATCGGCAGGATCGTGAATTTGCGTTCAACCTCAGAAAGAGTGGTTTCCACGTCAGGTTTAAATGCCACTCTTCCGTGGCTCGCGAGCAGAGCGATTTCGAACAACGTGATGTCGGAAACAGCGACGCCACCTTCTTGCTGGCGCGCTTGCTCAATCGTCGCGAGTGCCCTTCTCGATATACGCTGATAATCCTGGGCCAACCAGATGACCACGTGCGTATCGAGCAGGATCAATTAGAGCTCTCCCCACTCTTCAGGTGTAAGCACCGGCGAGATAATGTCGCCCTTGATTTCGACCGTGCCTTTCCCCTTCATGAATCCGAAGATGTCGTCTTTTTCTTTCTCGACGGGGACGAGCTTCGCCACCGGCTTGCCACGCTTGGTGATGACAACCGCCTGGTGCTTGGCCTGCACTTCGTCCATGATGGCGAGGCACCGCGCCTTGAACTGCCCGGCAGGGATGGTTTTCACGCTCGAACGCCCCTTGTGATCATGGTCATTATACCATGGTCATAAGCGAAGGGTTTATTCCTTGCGTGCGATGGGCAGCATGCGTAACCGAATCTGACCCTGACCGATCGTTAACAAAGCGCCGGCCTCAAGTTCGGTGAGCATGTGACGCAGTGCAGCGACGACGCGGCTTCCTGCTGCCTCTGGGCTGACGTCTTCCATTCGAATTTGCACAGCGCTTGGTTTCTCGCCATGCGTGGCCGCGAGAATCGCGCCGAAATCAAGATCATGCGTAAGCACGACGTAATGGTGTTCGGCGGCGTAGGCCATGATCTCAGCATCAGAAGCATTGGCTCGGCCTAGAGCAGACCAGTGTGCGGCTTCCCATCCCGCGGCGCTGAGCAAGGCTGCCCACCGCGGCGAGAGGTTCATATCAACGAGCAGCCTTATGCGCCGGGAACAACGACTTCTCGGTCCTCAGCGAGCCAAGCGGCATAACGCAGAGCTTGTAGAACGTCCTCGCGTTCAAGGTAGGGGTAATCGGCCAGGAGCTCCTCAATCGTGTGGCCTGCCCCAATTTGGCCGACAATCATGCCTACGGTGACGCGCATGCCACGAACGCAGGCCTTTCCGCCCATGATGCCGGGGTCTTGAGTGATGCGGTCGAAATGCCTCATAGGTCGCTCCTGCCGCCCGATGTGCAGAGAATAACACGACGATATCTTCCCCGGAGACAGCAACGCCGAACCCGAAGAAAATCAGGAATTCCCTCGATATCTCACCTTTCCGTCTTCATTAGTTGTCCATACTTTTCATGAATCAACTCCGCAATCCCCGCGTACGCTTTCGTCAGCGTCGCTTCCTCTGGTAGGAACACGATGCGGAAGTGCTGCGTTCCCGGCTTCTGCCCGAATCCCGAGCCATGCACGACCATGACATGCTTCTGGCGGATGAGTTCGCGCACGAAAACCTCGTCGCTCTCCGGAATGTCGATGCTGGGGTAGGCATAGAATGCTCCGCGGGGTGCGACGCAACTCACGCGCGGCGTGGACGAGCACCATTTCTGCGTTAGATCGCGGCGAGAGCGCAGCTTGCGCTTCACTTCCGCAAGATGATCCTGCGGCCCTTCCAGCGCCGCCGGAATCGCGTACTGCTCAGGATGATTGGCGCAGATACGAGCCCGCAGCAATTTGTTGATGCCCTCCACGTAAGGCCGGATCGCGTTGGCGTCGCCGCTGGCAATGCCCCATCCGATGCGCCATCCCGGTGCGAGATAATTCTTTGACAGGCCCCCAAACGTAATCACGGGCACATCGGGCGCGACCTCTGCCATGGCGACGTGCGGTTCGTCGTCGATGATCATCTTGTCGTAAATCTCGTCGGCAAAAATGACCAGGTTGTGCCGGCGGGCCAGTTCCGCGATGTCCTGCAGCATCTTTCGCGTGCAGAGCGCTCCCGTGGGATTGTTAGGATTGATCAGCACAATCCCGCGCGTACGTGGCGTAATTCTCTTCTCAATGTCGTTGAGGTCGGGCTGCCAGCCATCTTCCTCATTCAGGTAATACGCGTTCAGGCCGATGTCGAGCTTCGCCAACACCGCCGAGTAGAGCGGATAGTCCGGACACGGAGTCAGCAGGTTGTCGCCCGGATTGAGCAGGGCGGCCAGGCAGATGTCCACCGTCTCGCTGACACCCGACGTAATGAACACATCCTGAATCGTCGTGATGCCTTTGCGCGCGCCTTCGCGTCGGATCGCCTCCAGCGCGGGCTTCACGCCCGACGACGGCGAGTACCCATTCTTGCCATCGCGCATAGCCTTGGCCACCGCCTCGATCATGTGCGGCGGCGTCACAAAGTCGAATACGTTGGGATCGCCGATGTTCAGCGGCAGAACCTTGTGGCCCTGGGCAATGACTTCGTCGGCCACGCAGGCCAAGTCGCGGATGGCATAGCGGACGTGCTCCAGCCGGTTGGCGGCAGCAATTTCGCGGGATTGAATCGTAGGCATCCCCCAAATTCTAACCGCAGGGGGCCGGATCACGCAGTGAAAATCGAGAGGGAGAACGTCGTCGACCTCAATCTACAGCGCAATCCTGCACAGGGCGACTACTGGCTCTTCGCATTGAAGTGGAACGAGACTTCTTCGACGGTCTCGGTCGCGGCCGGAGCGTATTTCCAGCGCATCACCGCGTCGGCTGCGAACTGCGACAGCATTGGATTGCCTCCTAGGCTCACGACCTTCGACACGTTTCCGTTCGCAAGAACCGTGGCCTCAAGCCGAATGTTCCCCTCAAAGTGACCGTCCTTCAGCACTTCTGGATACCGGGGCTCGACCATCACCAGCACCTTGCGGTGAGCCTTGGCCGGATTCTGGGCGACCAGAGGGCACGGACGAACTGCGACCAACAGCATCAGGATAGCCACCGCAGTCGAGCTTTTTATCCGCCGGGCAAGGCTGTTCCCCATCGGCAGAACGGATCGATCCGAGGACATTGCGAAGAATATCTCCTGGAAAACTCAGAAGATAAATGCTTTGCTGTGAGTCAACAACGTTACCGACGTACTGGACACAAAACGCAATCGAGCGCGGTCCGAGCAATGAGAAAGGCCGCCAGACTTTGCGTTTGGCGGCCTGTGGTTCGTTCCTGGCCCTGTCTTAGTCTTCGCGATCGATCTGCGCCTTCTGCAGCTTGTCGGAGAAATCCACGTACACCGACTTCCACTCGGTGTAGAAGTCAATCGCCCCAATCCCGCCTTCGCGGTGGCCGTTACCGGTCGCTTTGGTGCCGCCGAAGGGCAGGTGAACTTCTGCGCCGATCGTGGGCGCGTTGATGTACGTGATGCCGGCATACAGATCGCGAATCGCGCTGAATGCCTTGTTTACGTCTTTCGTGTAGAGCGCGGACGATAGCCCATACTCGATGCCATTGGCAATTTCGATAGCATTCTCGAGATCGTCACACGGAATGATGGAGACGACCGGGCCGAAGATTTCTTCCTGCGCGATGCGCATTTTCGGATCAACATCGATGAACACGGTTGGTTCCATGAACCAGCCGTGTTGATGTTCGCCCTTGTCCAGGCGATTGCCGCCGCAGACCATTTTTGCGCCTTCGTTCTTGCCCACCTCTACGTAACTGAGATCGGTCTGCAGTTGCTTCTCGTTCACCGCCGGGCCCATCTGCACCGTCTCGTCGAGACCGTTACCAACCTTCAGTTTCTTCGCGCGTTCGACCAGGCGCTCCACAAACTCGCGATACACGCCCTTCTGCACAATCATGCGGCTGGTGGCGGTGCAGCGCTGTCCAGTCGTCCCGAACGCGCCCCACAGGCCGCCTTCAATGGCAAGATCAAGATTCGCGTCGTCCAGCACGATCATCGGATTCTTGCCGCCCAGTTCGAGCGAGCAATGCTTGAAGCTCTTGGCCGCAATGCCGCCGATGATGCGTCCCACTTCCGACGATCCCGTCAGCGAAACCGCGCGCACGTCCGGATGCTCCGCGATGGGGGTTCCGACCGAGGATCCGAATCCGGCGACAACGTTGATCACGCCCCTGGGCAGGCCGGCGTCATTGAGCGCCCGCACTAGATTGAATGTCGACAGAGGAGTGTCCTGTGCCGGCTTGATCACGCAGGTATTGCCGCAGACCACTGCCGGCAGCAGCTTCCACGACGAAATCGCCATCGGGAAATTCCACGGCGTGATCATGCCGCAAACGCCGATCGGTTGCCGCACGGCCATGGCGAACTTGTTGGGCATTTCCGAGGGCACTGTCGGTCCGAACAGTCGGCGGCCTTCGCCGGCGTTGTAATAGGCGGCGTCAATGGCTTCCTGCACGTCGCCGCGGGTCTCGGCCAACACCTTGCCCATCTCGCGCGTCATCTCCCGCGCACATTCCTCCTTGCGCTCAATCAGAATCTCGGCGGCGCGGAACACAATCTCCGCCCGCCGCGGCGCCGGAACCAGGCGCCACTTGGCAAAGGCGCGTTTCGCGGCGTCGACTGCCGCATCCACATCTTTCTTGTTCGACTTCTGAAAAATGCCGACCAGGTCCCGGGTGTCGGCGGGATTGCGATTCTCGAACGTTTCGCCGGATGAGGACTCCACCCACTCGCCGTCAATGAAGTTCTTAAAGACCTTGGTATGTTCCTGGGGCATGGGCGGGACAGTCATCGTATCGGTTGCCATAGTCTCTCCTTGATAATTGCCAAACCCATCGATGCTACAACTGGCACGGAAGTCGCGGCAAGGCGGCGCGCAGGAGTCTTTGAAAGGTGCAGAGCTTCGGTTTTGCTCCGAAATCGCATCTGCCCCGTTCCCAGACCATACCGGGAACCATGTTACTTTGCCGCCAGAGCGACGATCGGAGGTTGGCTAGTGGTATAGGCCTACCGCCGGTGCTAAGTCCTGTGTTTCCGTCGGCGCCCGAAATCCTGCGGTTGCCCAATCTCCGGCATCTTCGGTAAAGCCATCCGGACTCAACGCCAGCGCTTTATGTGTGGCCAGAGCCCAGCCCACGTATCGAACTTCTTTCCCCGGCAGATATAGACGTCAATCTGCTGTTCGAGAGCATAGGGACTCGCGGCCGAAGTCCCAACGTAATCCACGTGCTCCCAAAGCCGCTCCAGATTCTGTCGGCTGTCGTCGAGCACAATCATGCAGTTTCCGGAATAGCCGCCTGGCCCCCACAGATACCAGGTCTGGTGCCCGCTGAGCGAGCGCGGCAAACCCTCGCTGCGACCTAGAAAGTCAATTGCTCCGGCCTGCCCGTAGTCCTGCGCAAAGACGCCGCAGTCTTTTCGCTCGTCTGGTGTCAGGCGATTCCAGGCGACAGCCGTCTCGTCCACAATCTCTTGCCAGCCAAACTGATCGGAATACCACTGCGGCAAGGCGGCGCGTGCGTGGTCGTGCTCCATCACCGGCAACTTCATCGGAAGATGCTTGGCGTAGGCGAGGAACCCGTCCGGCGAAAGCACCGGTACAGCCACCGGCAACAGATATGCGCCGTTCACCAAGAGCACAACGGCAATGGCAGGCTTCAGCCACTGCAGACGAGGGCGTCCTGTCTCGGGCCGATCCAGCCATACCTCGATCATCACCGCTCCCGCCGCCAGCAGCATGGGATACACCGGCGACAGGTAGTAATTCTTCCCATGCAGAACGAAGAACACGGTGTAGCAAACCAGGTAGCACCAGCCCAGCAGGCGAAACGGCTTGAGCCGCGCCGAAATCAGCAGAGCCACCAACCCTGCCACCCAGATGGGCGCGGTGAACGGATTCACTAGCAACGTCTGCTGGAAAAAGAAGTCCACCGGTCCGAGCACCACATCGCGCCCCTCGGCTTTGATGTTGTGCATCAACTCGACAAAGGGCCAGTGGTAGTGAATGTTCCAAAGCAAGTTCGGCAGAAAAACCAGCAGCGCGGCGAGACCGCCCAGCCAGATCCATTTCTCGAAGAACACGCGGCGATGTTCCGTCAGCAGCAGCCCAACTACAATTCCCAGTCCGAACACTGAAATGGAATATTTCTCCTCCATCCCCAGTCCGGCGATCAGGCCAAACCATATCCAATACTGCGGACTCTTCTTGATGGCAAGAATGGCGAAATACGCGCACCCCATCCACAGAGTGGGTTCAAGGCAATTCGTTCCCAGCAGGCTTCCATTCGACAGATACTGCGGCGCGATCAGCACGCAGATCGCGCTCAGCAGAATCGCGTAGAACCGTCCACCCAGTTCCCGCGCAATCGCTGCGGTCTGCACCAGCAGCAGAGACGACGCCAGCGCCGGGATGAAGCGCACGCTGCGCAGGGAATCCCCCAGTACGGCGCGGCAAATGTGAATCAGAAACGGAATCAGCGGCGGCTGGTCGACATATCCCCATTGCAGATGATCGCCGCACGACATGTAGTCGAACTCATCGCGGAAATACCCGCATTGATTGTTGAAGTAGATATGAAAGATGAGTTTCGCGAGCGCCATCGCCCACACGATCGCCATGCCGTTTGCGAGAACGGATTTCTGAGCTGGATTCGAAACCGGGAGAGTCGTAGATGCGTCGGCCATGGTTTCGTAAGAATAACTCACGGCCCGCAGGCGGGGGAGTTCGGTGCTACTGATGGGTTGCAACAAAACCGTGAGTCACAACCGACTGCGTGTCGGTATAGCTGCCGATGATCTGCGCCGCGTCATTAAGACCAGACGGAAACAGGGTCCAACCAGAATTCGTTACAGGATTGCAATTGCCTGAGTTGGTGTCGTAGAGCAGGCCGGGAGACGTGTTACCGACCGTGTAATTGCCGGTGACCTGCCCGTTGTTGTTGACGCCGTAGGCGGTCGTGCCCGTCGCCCCGGCGCAGACGACCTGGCTGAACGCTGCGGCGACCCATTGTCCGTTCGAGCCTGTCGGAGTTAGGGCTAGGGTGCCGCCCTGATCGATCGTGCCGCTTGGAAACTCAACCGACACTTGCCCGATTCCATTAAATCCGGTGACGTAGGTTCCTGGTGTGTTCTGGTAATCGAAGGATGTGTACGCGCTGCCGGTCGTATTCGACAAGAACCCGTGGAGATTTCCGACAGCATCGCTCCAGTAGCCTACGATCTGGCCCGCATCGTTTATGGCTTTGACATATGTATTCAGCGCACTAGGGTAGTTAATTGGCACTCCGCCGTAGACAAAACCATGCTGGTGGAGGCCATCGAAATATTGGCCAACGATCTGTCCGGAACTGTTTATCCCAGTGAACCACGTGCTGGTCGCGTTCGGATAATCGTAGGTGGTGCAGACCGAGCCGCCCGAATAGGTGAAGGCGTGGGCAGGAGAACCGCCTGCATCCACGATATACCCGACCACTTCTCCAATCTGGCCGCCGTTGGTGATTGGCCCAATAGCCTGTGGATACGTGCCGAATGCGCTGCAGTCGAAGCCGGTAAAGGAGTAGGTGTAGTTCTTGACCCATGTTCCGGGAACGACGGGGGCGTCCTCGATGTCCTCGTCGATATTGAGCGGGACATTGCCCCAAGTGACGTTGGTCTGGTCGATGAGGTATTGGTGGGTTCGTTGGTTGTTGGGCCAAAGCGTATTACTGACTCCTTGGTTCCAAATGGTTACCTGCGGCGGCTTACCGGAGAGCGGGGTCTTAGTAATCCATATCGCGTCAGGCTGCGCCACACTCGCGTTAGAAATATCGCTGTTGATTGGGCTGACATTGGCATATACGCCGGCAAGATAACCATTGTAAACGTGGATCTCGCTTACGAACCCGTCCACATAGGCCTGAACCAAGGGACTACATGTGCTATTTACCGTGTAGTTTTCGATATCGGTATAGATAATCCCGGCGGGGAGACCCAAAGCTTGCGCAGCAGAAACGGCCAGGTCGGCCTGCTGGGCACCCTGGGTGCTGGCATCGGCAACAGTGGGCCCGAAATACTGCGTGACTATAGGCTGATTAACAATGCATGAGGACTGGAGACCAAACCATATCGGGATCACACCCCAGCCATACCCCTCTACTGTCGAGAGCCACTGCTTTGTGGGATATTTGCTCTTGACGGTGTTCTTATTCGGAGAACCGTAAAGATAGACAAAAACGTCGTAGTACGGGCTTGAGCTCCACCACACCTGCATTGCCGAGGTGGGTTCCGCGGGAAATACATCGAAACCCAAATGCCTGCTGACCTGGATCGATGCAGCAGGCAACGCTGTGCCGTCCCTGTTAGGAAACTGAGGCCCACGCAGCGAGCCTTGGTCCTTGCTTATGCGGCGTCGGAGTCGGCATCGGGTTTGCCATTGTTCCACCAGGCGCGATTTGCTTCCAACTCGCCCCGCCGTCGGCTGTTGACAGGAGCGACGAGCCGGCAAGAATCCACCCGCTTTGAAGACCAACGAAGCTCAATCTGTCGGCGCCTGCCGCGAGCCCGAGCATCTCGGCCGACTGGCTCACTGGCTCCCCGGCGCGGCCTGCACGCAGCAGGGTAATACGATTGCCCGAAACGACTGCTGTCAGTAGTTCGTCGCCCACCGCCGCCGAGGGAAACGGCGCCCAGGGGTGTGTGTTTCGCACTTCCGACAAAGTCATCTGGGCTTGCCAGGTTCTGCCGCCGTCCTCCGTCCGAAATAGAACCACCGGCACTCCGTTGCTCATGATGCCTTCGTAGGTGACCGCAAGAATCCCGTGCTTCTCGCCGGTGAATGCCGGCAGGTCATACACAGGGCTTAGATCCCCCGAAATCTGCGGCGGCTTTGCCACTTCAACTCGCTGCCAGCGGCCTCCTGCATCTCGTGTAACATAAAGTTCCTGGTCGGGTCCGCCGGATAGCCATCCCTCCTCTCGCGTTACGAAGTGGAACTGCTCGGCAATTGGCAGAGAGTTCGTCGGCAGTTGCATCCATGTTTTTCCGCCGTCCACGGTTCGGATCATTTCGCCTGAACTCGCTTCGACGTGGAGATTCCTCTTCAAGATCGCCCAGCCGTGCTTTGCATCGGCGAAGTCCAGATATGTCGTGCCGGAAAACCCCTGCCCATCCTCGGTTATGACGCGTGATGGCACGCGATCGACGATCTTCGGATGGACAAGCTCCCAATCCCCACCAGCGTTCGAGGTTAGAGCAAACTCGTAACAGACGTCGTCAATAAGAACATCCTTGTCGTCGCCGCATTTGAGCAGGACCCACCCGGTAGATGCATCCAGAAAAAAGACTGAGGAGATCATCTGCTCTTTGTGGCTAAGCTTCGGGGTAATGTCTTTCCAATGCCCGCCATTATCTGTAGTCCAGAACAGCGTGTTATCGGTAGCCGCCCAACCTACGTCGGCGGTCAGAAGCTTCATGGATTTGATTTGGCCCGCCTGCTGCGCCGTGGAATCGACGCTGACACCAAAAGACATGGCGAGGAGCGATAAGAAGGCAAGAACTCTGGACACAGCGTGAATAGGGATTCTCCTTGGTCAGAAATCTACGGATCCGGGCATAGGCGTACTTCACAGTTTGAACTTCCGTGCCCGGTCTATTGGACGCCGCGAGGGAAGGATGCGGCGACCGGTGCAAAAAGGATTGTCGCTCCTCAAGCCCGGCTTCGTCAAAGACGCAGAAGAACCTATGGCATGCGCCGGTCAGGCGAGGGAATGAACGGCACTTCGGTAACCTTCTCGGCCCATTCCCTGTTCTTTCCTACTTTTTTCTTATGCTAACGTTGATTTTTACCGACAGAAACATCAGGAAGTAAAAGGTTTCTTAAGAAAAAGTGTCTTCCGATCAGCGCAAGCCGGGAATCCATATCGCGTGGACCACGGTCACCTACCGCAGTGTGGCCTTGATGATTCTCGCCGTCGCCGCGGTATTGTTCATCGCCATGCGGGTAGCCTTTCCGCAATTCACGCAGGCCAGCATTGCCAAGGCCGATAACGTCGCCAGCAAGTTGCTGGAAAAAGTGGCTGGCATGGCTCCGCCGCCGGGAACGGGAGCGGTTACCGCCCAGCAAGCGCACTTCACCGCGCTCGACGGGACGGTTCGCATCAAGAAGGGTAACGGAAACACCTGGGTCACCGCCGACTACAACATTCCGCTGGAAAAAGGCGACGTCGTCCAAACCGGCTCCGAGGGCATGGCCAAGGTCGTTTTCAACGACGGCACCAGCTATACCGTTAAACAGGATTCGTTGATCGTCATCGAGGAGAACTCGGCGAACGACCAGCAGCAGACCAACGTGGCCGTCGCGGTCAGCACCGGTACGGTCGATCTCTCCACGGCCACCTACACCTCTGGGTCTACCTCGCAGGTGCGAGTCGCCGGGGCCACCGCAACCCTGGCGCCGGAATCAGCAGCCCAGGTGCACAACGACCCCACCGCCGATCAACATGAGATCTTGGTGAAAAAAGGTTCCGGCGAAGTGACCCGAAATGGTGAAACCGTCCAACTGGCGAACTGGGAAAAGGTCAGTTTCCATGGACCGGAATCGCGTCTGGAGAAAAGTAAAGAGATCGGACAGCCCGTTCTGATCGGTCCTGCGAATATGGCTCCGCTGTTCTCCGCGGGCGAGGCGACCAAGGACGTCGAGTTTTCCTGGACCAAGGTGACGAATGCAGTTGGTTACCGGTTGCGGATCTCCCGCAACCCGTATTTTTCTTCTACACTGGTCGACAAAAGGGTGAATACAGCGGCAGTTACGGTGACGGGGCTCGGTGAGGGCGCGTATTACTGGATGGTGCAGTCTCTCGATGCCGCCGGAAAAGAATCGGTGGAGAGCGAGAAGAACCGCTTCACGATTATTTCCAAAGGCAAGGCGACCGACGCCATCGACCTGGAATTGGATCCGTTCATTCAACACGGACACGTGATTGAAGTGACAGGCAAGACGGAACAGGGCGCGCGGGTGATGGTCAATGGCAGTGAGGTGCCGTTGGTGACCGGCGATGGGAAGTTCCATTACTTTACCCCGCCGCTACCGACGGGAGAAGCGGTCATCACGGTGACGGCGCAGACCGCGGCGGGCGGAGTGAACACGCAGCAGAAGAAGATCATTATTCAGTAGAAGCAGGTTTCAAAGTGGCAAGGTGACAAAGTGGCAAAGTGGCAAAGTGACAAGGTTGCGAACTTTTCGGGGGTCGAGTCTTCTTAGAACATCCGTTTTGCATTGTCACTTTGCCACCTTGCCACTTTGAAACCTGGTTTTAAGCAGTTTTGTTGGATATTGCGTAGAATTGGAATAGCCAGCAATCCTGACAATCGATCGAGAAGCCCGGGAGACCCCGGAAGGATCGCTTTCCCTCGGGAACGCAGGAAATTTTTCGTCATGTCAACCAACGGATACTCAAACGGAACGCGCGCTCACAACCTCCGGTCGCTGTTCAGCATTTTCTCCAGCGATCTGGCCATCGATCTCGGAACTGCCAACACTCTGGTCTATGCGCGCGGCAAAGGCATCGTGGTGAACGAGCCATCGATCGTCGCCATCAACAAGAACACCGGCGAAGTCGAAGCGGTGGGCAAAGAGGCGAAAGAGATGCTGGGCCGCACGCCGGGCAATATCGTCGCCATCAAGCCCATGAAGGACGGCGTGATCGCCGACTTCAAAGTCACCGAAAAGATGTTGAACTACTTTATCCAGAAGGCTCACAACCGCAAGATGCTGGTGCATCCGCGGATTGTCATCGGCGTGCCGTCGGAGATCACGCAAGTGGAAAAGCGCGCGGTCATGGACTCGGCGTATCGCGCGAAAGCCAGCGAAGTGCATCTGGTGGAACAGGCCATGGTCGCGGCGATCGGCGCAGGCCTGCCCATCACCGAGCCTTCCGGCAACATGGTGGTCGACATTGGCGGCGGCACCACGGACATCGCCGTGATTTCTTTAAGCGGCATCGTCTATTCGCGTTCCGTGCGCATGGCCGGCAACCAGATGGACGAAGCCGTCATGAACTACCTGAAGCGCAAATACAACCTGCTGATCGGCGAGCGCACTGCAGAGCAGATCAAGATGGAAATCGGCTCCGCGCATCAGCTCGACAAGCCGATGACGATGGAAATCAAGGGCCGCAACCTGATCGAAGGCGTGCCCAAGACCATCACGGTCGATGACGGCGAAATCCGGGAAGCACTGTCCGAGTGCGTTTCGACCATCATGAATGCGATTCGCGTGGCCCTGGAACGTACGCCTCCCGAGCTTTCCGCCGACATCAGCGACCGCGGCATCGTCCTGACCGGCGGCGGCGCGCTGCTCAAGAATCTGGATAAGCGCATCCGCGAAGAAACCGGCCTCCCGGTCTCCATCGCCGACGACCCACTCTGCAGCGTGGTGCTGGGCACAGGCAAAATGCTCTCCGACTTCAAGCTGCTGAGAAAGATCTCGATTGAGTAGGTTTCAAGGTTTCAGAGTTTCAAAGTTTCAAGGTTGCGGAGGAGAAATGAAGTTGTCTGCCGACGCTATCCTTGGGACATTGAAACTTTGAAACCTTGACACTTTGAAACTTGGTTTATGGAATCCGTCCTCGGCCGCTACCGCAACTTAGTCATCCTGGTGGGCGTGCTGTTTCTGCAGGTCCTCGGCCTGGCCACCCAGGTCAAGCGCGGCGGGGGCAATGATGCCGAGGGCACTCGTCTCATCCGCATCTGGGTGGTGGGCGCGATTTCTCCTTTTCAGCGCGGTGTGCTGGCCGTTGAAAACGGCGTGGGCAATCTCTGGCACAACTATTTTTATCTGCGTGGCGTACGCGCCGAGAATCGCGAGCTCAAGCAGCAGATCGAGCAGATGCACCTTGAACAGGTTCGCCTGAGCGAAGACGCCGCCCAGGCGCGCCGTCTGCAATCCCTGCTGGCCTTCAAAGAACAGTTCATTGCGCATACCGTCGCCGCGCAGGTCATCGGCACCAGCGGCAGCGATCTTTCCCGCAGCGTTTACATCGACAAAGGCGAGAGCGCCGGGATCAAGCGGGACATGTCGGTGATCACGGCCGACGGAATTGTGGGCAAGGTTCTGATCGTGTATCCCAACGTCTCGCAGATCTTGCTGATCAACGACCAGTCGAGCGGAGTCGGCGCGATTCTGGAGAAGTCTCGTCTGCAGGGCGTCCTGCGGGGGACTGCGAGCGGGGAAGTGATGCTGGAACGCGTGATGAGCGACGAACAGGTGCAGCCCGGTGAAACCGTGCTGACCAGCGGAGGAGATCAGATTTTCCCCAAGGGGCTGCCGGTCGGGACGGTCAGCCGAGTGGGAGAAGGAAAAGACCTGTTCCTCAGTATTCGAGTCAAGCCGGCGGCAAACCTGAGCAAACTGGAAGAAGTTCTGGTGGTCACGGAGAAGCAGGAGCGCGAAGCGGTAGCAGACGATTCCCGCGTCCGTGCGGCTGATATTCTTGCCGCGCGCCTGCCTTCCGTCCCAGACAAGCCCGCGGACGCGACTTCCACTTCAGCGGCTGCATCCGGGGCGGCGCAACCAGGCGTTTCAAGCAACGGAGCCGCGTCAGTTCCACCCGCTTCCAACAAACCAGCGGCATCGGCCAATCATGGGACTCCAGTTGCCGGTCAAACGGCCGCGACCCCGGGGATGACCACTTCGGCTCAGAAGCCGGTTTCCACCGCCACGGCCTCATCCACGAAACCTGCATCGACGCCAACGAAACCAGCCACGGCTTCGCAAAAACCAGCTTCATCGAATCCACCGAAGCCAACCACATCCAAGGCGACTGCGCCCGCGTCGACGAAAACGTCCGCGCCAGCAGCCGCTCAAGCGGCACCGATCCCTCCGCCGCCCGCCGCCGCCGGAAGCCCACAATAACGTGCCCATCACTTACACATCCGGGGAGCAGATTGAGGTCTACCGGTTCAGTGTGCCGGTCACCGTCGGTGTTCCATTACTAGCCTTGTTCCTGCAAGCGCTGATCCCTCTCCGCTTCCCGGGATTCGCACGCTACTTTGATCTGCCTCTGCTGGTCACGATCTTCTTCGCCATGGCCCGCCGCAACCCCATCACCGGCCTGTTTACGGGAGCTTTTATTGGCCTCGCCCAGGACATGCTGGGGCACCATCTGATCGGCATCTACGGAATCGCCAAGACGGTGGTCGGGTACGGGGCATCCTCGCTCGGCGTGAAGCTCGACGTGGAGAGTGTGGGTGCGCGTTTGCTGGTCACCCTCGGTTTCTACCTTGTCCATTCCGCCGTCTACTTTGCCATCGCCCGCGGCATGGTCAACATGGCCCTGAACTGGAGTTGGCTGCAAGGCCTGCTGGCTGGCGTTTCGAACGCCATACTGGGCGTCCTGCTGTACTTCCTGCTGGATCGCTTCAAGCAGAGAACATAACCTGCAGTTCTCAGTTCTCGGTTCTCAGTTCTCAGAAGAAAAACGAACCTGTGACTTACGTCACTTCTTGAGTAATAGCGAGAGGCCCGCAGGGATTAGAATTGATCTAAAGATATTGCCAGTTTCCTTCTCTTTCATCGCCGGCCAAGAGGTGAGCGACCCGCAATCTGAGAACGGAGAACTGAGAACTGAGAACTGATGTTTGGCCGCGACGAAAAAGTCTCTCCGATGCGCCTCACCGCGGCGCAGTACATCATCCTCGCGATTTTCTTGATCCTCGCCTACGGCTTGTGGCGCTTGCAGGTGATGCAGGCCGATTACTACTCGCTGGCCGCCGAGAAGAACCGCATCCGCAACGTGCCGGTGCTTGCGCCGCGCGGGAGAATTCTGGATCGCGAAGGCCGTACGATTGTCGACAACTATCCGTCCTTTTCCGCGCTGCTGCTGCGTGATTCGTCGCGCGACCTGGCAGCCGATGCCGATCTCATTGCGCAGGGCCTCCACCTCGATCCCAACGATGTCCGCGCGCGCATCAAGCGCTTTGCGTCGATGCCACAGTACCAGCCCATCTTCCTGAAGGAAGACATCACGCCCGACGAATTGCAGTTCATCGATGCGCACAAGAACGAACTGCCGGAACTCGACACCATCATGGCGCACCGCCGCCTCTATCCACGCAACGGATTTCTGGCGCACCTGATCGGCTATGTGGGCGAGGTGAGCGAAGACATGCTGAACCAACCCCAGTTTGAGTTGTATAACCCGGGCGATGTGGTCGGAAAGTCCGGAGTCGAACTCCAGTACAACGAGCTGCTGATGGGCCAGAATGGATCGCGCCAGGCGCTGGTCGACAGCCACGGACGCGAAGTTGGACGGCTGGGCGAGACCGCGGCCGTACCGGGCAAGCCGCTCAAGCTCACCGTCGACATCGATTTGCAGATTGCTGCCGAAGAGGCGTTGGGAGACAAGAATGGGGCCATCGTCGCCATGGACCCGCACACTGGGGAAATCCTGGCCATGGTGAGCCGGCCAACGTTCGATCCCAATGATTTCGCGGTGCGCGTCTCGCGCGATGAATGGAACAAACTGGTCACCGATCCAGACAAGCCGCTGTTCAACAAAGCCATTCAGGCGCAACTCGCGCCCGGTTCGACCTTCAAGATCATCATGTCGGTGGCGGGCTGGCAGGAGGGCATTGCGCGGACTATGCACGTGCATTGCAATGGCAGCGCCGATTTTTACGGACGCAATTCCAAATGCTGGGTCTACTTCCTGCATCAGACCCACGGTGACGTAGACCTAGCGAAAGCGATTTATCAGTCGTGCGACGTGTTCTTCTACACCCTGGCCGATAAGCTGGGAATTGATCGCATCGCCAAGTATGCAACCCAACTGGGCTTGGGACAGAAGACCGGCATCGACCTTCCGCAGGAAGCGACCGGGCTGGTGCCCTCAGAAGCGTGGAAAGCGCACGCCTTCCATCAGAAGTGGTATGCGGGTGAGACCATCTTCGTCGGCATTGGGCAGGGTGCAGTGACCGTCACTCCGGTGCAGTTATTGCGGGCGATCAGCGCGATCTCCATGGGCGGAAAGTTGGTGGTGCCGCATGTGATCAATCCGACGGACTTGCCCACGAATTACATGGAGGCGGCGCACGTGACTGAGGTTAAGACCGTTCCAATCGATCCGGAGGGTTGGAACTACATCACGGATGCGATGGAAAAGGTGCTCGAACCTGGAGGCACATCGCCGCTGGCCGCGATTCCAGGAATTGAAATCGCGGGCAAGACGGGTTCCGCTCAGGTGGTGTCATTGGAGAACCGGGCCAAGCACAAGGACAACGCGGACCTGGCGCAGAACGGATGGTTTGTGGGATTCAGCCCACGCCGCAATCCCGACGTCGTGGTCTGCGTCCTGTTCCAGGGCGGCGAGCACGGCAAGCTGGCGGCTCGGCTCGCAACCCAGGTGATCAAGGCCTACGTCGAAAAACAGAGGAAAACTCCGCAGAAGATGGTGGAGAAGCCTGGCAATGAAAAGAAGGTTGAAATCGGGGGCCTCTGGTCCACTCCTGATGCGGACAACGACAAGCAGAAGCTCGAAGGCGGAAAGTTTGTACTTGATCTGGATAGGAAGCCGTTGCCAATAGCAACGGCCGCGCCGGGGATCAACTAAAAGCATCCAGTATCGGAAACGAGGAAAGCATTGGAGTGAAGTCACAACTCAATTCCGCGAAAGGTTTTACTCGGTACTCGATACTGGGTACCAGGTACTAAATGGCACGCTACGTCTCATTCCGCGATTTTGACTGGGTCCTGCTGGGCTTCGTGCTGCTTATTTGCGGGCTGGGGGTCATGGAGATTCACAGCGCTACGGTGCACACCAAGTTCGCCGGCGCCCATATCAAGCAGATTTACTGGGTTCTCGGCGGCGTAGGAGCCATGTTCCTGTTCAGCCTGGTGAACTATCAGGCACTGCTCGACCAGATTCACTGGTTCTATATCGCGGGCGTCACCTCGCTGATGGCCGTGCTGATCTTCGGAACCAAGGCCCTGGGCGCTCGCCGCTGGATCAAGATGCCCGGGGGCAATCACTTCCAGCCGTCGGAGTGGGTCAAGCTCATTCTCATTCTCGCGGTGGCCAAGTATTTTGCCGACATGCGACAGCGGGAACTGTCCTGGCCCGACTTTTTCAAAGCCGGCGCCATCGTCGGCATCCCCATGCTGCTCGTGCTGAAGCAGCCCGATCTCGGTACCGCTCTTACCTATATTCCCATCGCGGTGATGGGGATGTTTCTCGGCGGATTGCAGCTCAAACAGGGAATTTCCGTGTTCCTGGTTGCCGCCATCGGGGTCGGAGTTGTTCTCTACGTCCCTAAAGTACACATTTTGAAGGGTTACCAGAAACAGCGGCTTACTAGTTATCAGGATCCCGATTCCGATCCACAAGGAGCGGGGTACCAAGTTAAGCAATCCATGATTGCCGTCGGGTCGGGAGGCCTATGGGGCGGCAAAGGCTCACAAACACACGGCGCTTTCCTCCCAGTGCCGCAAACCGACTTCATTTTCGCCGCGTTCTCGGAGGAACACGGTTTCGTAGGAGCTCTCGGGGTTCTGCTGTTATACTTCATCGTGCTGATGCGTTTGACCCAGAACGCGCAAACAGCGCCCGACCGCGCTGGCACGTTTGTGGTGATGGGTGTGGTGGCTGTGCTTAGCTTCCACATTCTGGTCAATGTCGGCATGGTGGTCGGTTTTATGCCGGTCACCGGAATACCCTTGCCGTTGATGAGTTATGGTGGGTCTTCCGTGTTGTTCATGTTCCTGGCGCTGGGGATGGTAATGAA
>JBBIOA010000012.1:135711-157509 GCA_037443605.1 Terriglobales bacterium | reverse complement strand
TGGGCTTGGCCCTGAGGAGCTTTGAATCCCTATGATCAAAATCAACCTGCTCGAATCTTCCAAAGGGAAGAACAAGCGCGCCGGCAGCAGCGCTCCCTCGATGCCCTCGATGGATATGGGCGATATGGGGTCGCCCCAGCTCAAGGTGCTGGCGGTCGTGGTGATTGTCGGACTGCTCAATCTGGGCTACTGGTACCGGCTCGATCACCAGGGCAAGGCCATCGCGGTCAAGATGGCGGACGCGGAGAAGAAGAACCGGGAACTGGCCGACGTGAAGGCGAAATTCCTGGACCGCCAGAACCAGGCCAACGCCTACAAGCGGCGCGTCGATGTCATCGACGGGCTGCGCGCCAACCAGACGGGCCCGGTGAACTTGCTGGCCATGCTGGGTGAGACCATCAACAACACCGAGGCGGTGTGGCTGAGCAAGATGGACGACACCGGCCCGGCGGTGCGGCTGGAAGGCACGGCGCTGTCGACCGACGCGGTCGCCAACCTGATCGCCAACCTGCAGAAGACCGGCTACTTCAAGACGGTAGAAATCGACGAGACCTATCAGGACGACGCGGTCAAGGAGATGCAGGCGTTCCAGTTCACCTTGAACTGCGACAAGGCGCCGGAAACCTCGAGTGCGAAAGGCAAGTCGTAAACAGGCGGACTCTTATGGCGAATTTCAGCGAACTGTCAGGCATCAAGCAGTGGGCGGCGGTGGTGGTGGGGGGGGCGGTGGTCACGGCGGCCCTGTTCTTCACCGTGTTCAAGAGCCAGGCGGAAAAGAACACCGCCGCGCAGCACGCCCTCGAAGAAAAGGTTCGGGAGAACAACGAGCTGGAGTCCTACCGGCCCAAGCTGAAGCAGATGGAGCAGCAGCTGGCCGAGATCAAGCAGCAGCTCGACATCGAGCAGCGCATCGTGCCCGACGAGAAGCTGGTGGATCAGTTCATCACCATGCTGGGCGCCGAGGCGCAGAAAGCCGGCGTGGAAGTGCGCCGCTACAAGGCCAAGGACGTGAGGCCGCAGCAGTACTACTCGGAAGTCCCGTTCGAGATGGAACTGGATGGCCCGTACTACTCGGTGCTGAACTACTTTGACCGTGTCAGCAAGCTGGAGCGCATCGTCAACATCGGCAACCTGCTGGTGTCGACCACCAAGAACCCGAGCGCGGCCAAGGTGAAGAAGTCGTATCAGTACGCGCCCAACGAGAGCATTGTGGCGTCCTTCACGGCGACCACGTATTTCAGTCACGATTTGATGCCTTCCGCAACGGTACCCGGGGCTAAGCCCGGAACGCCGGCAGCGAAGTAAGGGACAACCATGAAGAAGCTGACAACCGCAATTCTGGCAACGGCAATAGCGACGGTGGCGGGCGGATTCCTGGGCAGCCAGGCGGCGGCCCAGAATACCGACGCCATCGACAATGCGCGCAGCACCGCCAAGGCTCTGCAGATGAAGCAGGACCACGATATCAACGCGGCGCTGGCGCTGGACGCGGGGACCTCGGAGAAGCCTTCCCCGGCAGCCCCAGCCCCGGCCATCAAGCCGGCCGTGATTCCGGGATCGTCGTCGGCGCCCTCGGCCGCTTCGTCCCCCAAGCCCGCACCCGCCAAAGCGGAAGCCAAGACTGCCAAGCCCGCGCCCAGCAGCAGCGCCAAGCTGCAGAAGGTGGACGTGGCCAAGAGCGCCGACACCATTCAGGTGCAGCTCACCCTGAGCGAGGAGATCACGCCCCGGGTCAGCAAGCTGGGCAATCCCGCGCGCGTGCTGGTGGAACTGCCGCAGACGGCGGTGGCCAGCGCGCAGAACAAGATCGCGGTCGAGGCCGGCGGCGTGAAAGGCGTGCGCATCGGCATGGACGGCAAGAATCCTCCGACCACCAGCGTGGTGGTCGATCTGGAAAAGGCTCTCGCCTATGAAGTGAGCGGCGGCGATGGCCAGCTCGTGATTACCCTGCACACCCAGGGCGGCGCGGAGCAAGCCTCGGCGAAGCCCGCGGCGGCAGCTCCCGCGGCTGCCAAGAGTACTCCTGCTCCGGCCAAAGCGGCTCCGGCAGCCAAGGCTGTGGCGGCAGTCGCTGCGGCGAAGACTGCGGCGCCCCAAAAGGGATCGAAGCCTGTACCCAAGCAAGTGGCGGCCAAGGCTCCGGCCAACCCGGCGGCCAAGGAACCGGCGAAAGCTGCGGCCAAGGAACCGGCGAAACCGGCGAAGCCTGCGCGGGCTGCGGTGGCGGCCGCGGCTCCTGCGGCCAAGCCGGAAGAGAAGAAGCCCGAGGAAAAGAAGCCGGAAGACAAGAAGTGGGCCATGAACGGCAAGCGCGATCCGTTCTTCAGCCCGGTGGTGCAGGAAAAGGGATCGGGCTGCGCGACCGGCAAGAAGTGCCTGGAGATTGGCAACATCAACCTGCGCGGCGTGGTGAAGTCCGACAGCGGCTTCATCGCCGTGGTCACCAACAACCTGAACAAGGCGTATTTCCTGCGCGAAAACGACCCGGTCTTCAACGGATACGTGGTGAAGATTACGGGCGATTCGATCGTGTTCCAGGAGACGGTCGAAGACAAGCTGGGCAAGCCGTTCACCCGCGAAGTGGTGAAGCGGATCTTTACCCCGGCGGTCTAGCGCGGCGGTTTTGGCTGGACGGCGCGCCGGTGACGGAGCGCCGAACTCAAGTTCACAGAAGGACGCGCGGGCGAACCGTTCCAGAATCGGGGCCTGCGAGTTGGGGAGAGGCAAATGCGAAAGCAACAACTGGCACTGTTCGTATCGTTGCTGCTGTTGGCGGTGGTGGCTGCGGCCGCCCAGACAACGAGCCAGCTCGAGCGAGTCAACGTAGTCCGGGGCACGGACGACATCCGGGTCGAGATGAGCTCCAAGGGCGCGGTCGCGCCCAAGGTCTCGATGATCGACTCGCCCACCCGCGTGGTGGTGGACCTGCCGGCCACGGTGATGGCCAGCGGGCAGCGTCACATCGCGGTGGGCACGGCCGGGGTCAAGGGCGTGCGCATCGGCACCGATGGGCAGACGCCTCCAACCACGCGTGTCGTGGTCGATCTGGACCAGGCCTGCACCTATGATCTGACGCCGGGTCCGGCGGGCAAGCTGGTGCTGACGCTGCACACCGGCGCGGCTGCCAAGGCTGCTCCGGCCGCACAGAAGGAAGAGAAGACGGTGGCGGCGACTACGCCCGCGCCGGCGAATCGGCCGATGTCGCCGTTCTCTCCGCGCGTCGTCGACAGCCGCTCGCTGCCGATAGCCAAGCCGGCGGCCAAGCCCTCGGCTGACGCTTCGGCGCCCAACGATTATGTTTTCGTCGAGCCTTCGTATCAGGCGAAAAGCGACGCCGCCAAGGCTGACGTGAAGTCCGAAGTCAAGTCCGAAATAAAGACCGACGAGCCCACGGCTCGCGCTCACGAAGCGGCCGCTCTGTTCTCCGACAAGACCGCCGCCGAACTGCTGCCCGCAAGTTCCAACGCGGCGCAGCAGCAGCAGGCTCCCGCCATTCAACCGGCGGTGAACCTGGCCGCTGAGCAGCGCGCCCAGGCCGGCCAGCAGCCGGCTTCGGCGGGCCCGAAGTATACGGGTGAGCCGATCTCGGTCAACCTGAAGGACGTTGACCTGAAAGACTTCTTCCGCCTTATCCACGAAATCAGCGGCTTGAACGTGGTGCTCGATCCCAACGTGCATGGCACCCTCACCGTGGTGCTCGACGACGTGCCGTGGGATCAGGCGCTCGACATCGTGCTGAAGAACAACGACCTGGCCCGCGAGCTGGAAGGCAACGTTCTGCGCATCGCCACCGTTGACACGCTGAAGCATGAAGCCGACGCGCGGCGCGCCCAGATCGAATCCGAAGCCATGGCGATCGAGAAAGTCTCCGTGACTCGTTTCCTGAGCTATGCCAAGGCCAAGGACGTCATCATCACGGTCAAGAAGTTCCTCTCGCAGCGCGGCGACGTAGTGGCCGACGACCGCACCAACGCCGTCATCATCAACGACATTCCCAAGGTGATTCCCACCATCGACCGCCTGCTGACGCAGCTGGACCGCAAGACGCAGGAAGTCGAAATCGAAGCCCGCGTTGTGGCCGCCACGCGCCAGTTCGCGCGCGACATCGGCACCCAGCTCGGCTTCGGCTGGGGCAACGGGCACACCGCCTTCGGCGGCAACCAGGGCGCCGGCACTTCGCCGACTACGGTTAACGGCCTGAATCCGGGCTACATCACGCTGGCCGGAACGGGATCCAGCACCGGATCGACCATTCCGCTGTTCTCGAATCTGGGTGTGACCCAGCCTACCAGCGGCTTCAGCTTCATCAACGCCAGCAATAACGTGCGCATCGACGCCATCCTCTCGATGGCCGAGTCGCGCGGCCTGCTGAAAGTTCTTTCCCGTCCGCGGGTCGTCACCCAGAACAATATCGTCGCCATGGTGAAACAGGGCGTACGCGTGCCGATCGTGACCCTGGCGCAGTTGGGCGGTCCTCCGACCGTGACCTACGTCGACGCGTTTCTGCGGTTGACGGTCACTCCGCAGATCACGTCGGAAAACACCATCTTCCTGAACGTCGACGTGGAAAACACCACGCCGAACTTCGGCCAGGAAGTGCAGGGCAACCCCGAACTGATCACGCAGCAGGCCACCACCCAGGTCCTCGTCACCGACGGCGGCACGGTGGTGATCGGCGGCGTCATCCAGACCCAGAACTCGATCAACATCTCGCAAGTGCCCTTGCTCGGCAACATCCCGATCCTGGGTAATATGTTCAAGCACACGCAGGTGAACACTTCGAACCAGGAGCTGATTTTCTTCATCACTCCGCGCATCATTCAGACATAGCGAGTACTCAGTACCGAGTACCGAGCTAAGCCGCCGGCCTGACGAACCTGTCAGGCCGGCGGTGTGTTTGGAGCTACAAGCAAAGCGCGCTTAGGAAATTTCGACTTGAGGTTCCTAATCAGCTCATAGCTCAGAGGTCGTAGCTTCTTGTACACTCGCACTCGATGGACTACTCCGCGCGCCCGCGAAAGTTCCGCGAGCATGTAGGCACGAGCAGAACTCGCCGAAGCAACAAGACTAGCGTCTATGCCGCGTTCATGATCGCGATCCTGTTCTCGTGCTGTGCCGCCTTTGGCAGGGATTGCGGGTCCGAGCCGAAGTCGGGAGACTTTCTCTCGTACGCGATCGAACCGGAGCTGAATGGCGACTTGCTTTCGATCAACGTTAGCGGGAGCTTCCGGCTTACGGGGAAGAGGTCGGCCCGCCTCGTGCTGCCGTCAGAATGGGAAGGCCAGAAGGATCTGGACCACGTTATAAGTGGGCTGGAGATATTGTCCGCGGGAGCTTCTCTTCGCGCGACTGACCGGCCTTCTATGAAAGAACTGGTTTTCCCAATCGGGCAGATCGTCCGTTTTCGTTATCGAGTTACGAGAGACTGGACAGGCAGGATCGACGCATCATCCTACTTTCGGGTTATGCTCCAACCGCAGTACTTCCAAGTTACCGGGCAGAACTTTCTCGTGTATCCAGAACTGCCGCCTGACGAGGAACTCCTCATCTCTCTGGCATGGACCAACTTGCCGGCGGGCTGGCGAGCTTTGAGCAGCTTTGGGGGCGATTCGCCTTGTTACGCGTCAGTTTCCAGGTCAGTGAAGGTCTGGAATGGTTTGTTCATCAGTGGTGACCTGCGCGTTAGCCGGATTGATTTAGCCGGGAAGCCGGTCTTCGTTGTCACCCGTGGGAAGTGGAAGTTCGAAGACAAGACGTTTAGCGACATGGTCGCCGGGATACTTAGCAGTGAGAGGAGATTTTGGCATGACTTCGAGGCACCGAATTACCTAATCACCGTGCTGCCCAGCGACGAAGCTCCGGGAAACTACGGAGGCGTAGCCATGGAGGACTCTTTTGCTGTTTTCATGAGCCCGGTGGCTTCGCTCGACTTCTCGATCAAATTCCTGCTCGCCCATGAGATGTTCCATGCCTGGAACGTGGGCCGATTGGGAGAAGTGAAGAGCGATCCTCCATACTGGTTCAGCGAAGGGTTTACCGATTATTACGCGAGGGTGCTCCTGCTAAGAGCGGGCTTGATCACGGAATCGGAATACTCTGCTGATGTTCAGAATGCCTATCGCGAGTACCTGGCTTTGCCGGTCCTTCATACGAGCGGGAAGGCGGCTCAGGATGGATTTCTGGCTGACGCAGACGTGCAACGGCTGCTGTATTTGCGCGGTGACTTTCTGGCACTCCGCTGGGCTGATTTGATCGACAGCCAAAGCAGGGGACAACAGTCGCTCGACGATGCGATGTTCGAGTTGCTACGCAAAGCGCGGAAGCAGGAAGTGGAACTCACCGATGCGTACCTGGCCGCGCATTTTGATGCGTACACGGGGAAGACGGCCAGTAAAGACATGCAAAAGTATATTGATGGCGGCGAAGTCATACCGTTGGACCCGCATCTTACTCCGCGGTCCGATACAGGGTCCCACTGATACACTGGCACCTGATGGACTTCCACGCGCGCCAGCGAAAACTTCGCCAGCACCTCTCCACCACCCGCTTCGACGCTCTTCTTGTCAGCCACCTCCCGAATATTCGCTACCTCTGCGGCTTTACCGGCAGCGCCGGATTGCTGCTTGTCGAAGAATCGGGCTGCGTATTCTTCACCGACGTGCGCTATGACACGCAGGCGCACGAGCAGGTAAAGGGCGCGAAAGTCGTGATCGCCAAGAAATCGCCGCTTCTTGCCCTTGGCGATCTGCTGGCCGGGCGGCGCAAGCGCGCTCGCGGATGGACCGTCGGCATCGAGGCCGAGCACCTCACCGTAGCGGAAAGGGAGCGGTTGCTTGCGTCCTTGCCGGCCGGAGTGCGTCTGAAGGATGCGCCGTCGGTGGTGGAGCGCGACCGCATGGTCAAAGACGCGGACGAGATCGCGCAGATTCGTGCCGCCGTCCACCTGGGCGCGAAGATTTTTGACCGCGCCCTCGAAGTACTGCGTCCCGGCGTCAAAGAAACGGACGTGGCCGCCGAAATGGAATTTGCGGCGCGCAAGGGTGGTGCTGATGCCATGTCGTTCGACACGATCATTGCTTCCGGCGCCCGCTCGGCGCTGCCGCATGGCCGCGCTTCGGAGCAGGCGATCCCCCGCGGCGCGCTCGTGGTCTGCGATTTCGGTGTTATACTTTCAGGTTATTGTTCCGATCAGACCCGCACTGTGTGGGTGGGCGACGTTTCCGGACCGGGCGCCGGTTCTGCCCTCAACGAGGCTCGTAAGGCCTACGACGCGGTGCTGGAAGCGCAGTTGGCGGCGACGGCGGCCGTCCGGCCTGGAGCGACCACCGGCGAAGTGGACGAGGCTGCCCGCAAATCATTGCGCAAGAGCGGTTTCGGACGCTACTTCACGCACTCGACCGGACACGGCGTAGGGCTGGAGATTCACGAATCGCCCCGCGTGGCCGCTGGACAGACGACGGTGCTGCAGCCGGGGATGGTCATCACCATTGAGCCGGGAGTATACTTCCCCGGAAAATGGGGTGTGAGAATCGAGGACATGGTGGCGGTCACGGCCGCGGGCTGTGACGTGCTGACGCCAACCAGCAAAGAGTTTTTGACAGTTTCGTCATCATAAGTAGTTCACAACTGCAGCCGGGCAGGATCTGTGCCCGGCTTCTTCGCGCACAAGGATGGAGCGTCCCGAGTCTGCATTTGTGCCGGGGTGGCCGATCCGGACAATCAGGTCGAAGAATCAGAATGAATCAAAAAGAACTGAAAGAGCTCATTGAGTTCCTGATCGAGAAGGATATTGCCGAGTTCGAACTGGAGCGCGGCGATGTCAAGGTCAAGATCAAGCGGGCGGGCGAGCAGCACGTGGTGCATTCCCACGGCGACCCGCGCTTTTTCGCCATGCCAGCCGCGCCGCCGCCGGCGCCGGAAGTGGGCACGGCCCCGGCTGTGGCTCCGCCGGCCGCCCCGCCCCCGCCAGCACCCGAGGAAGGCCTGCAGGCGGTGAAGTCGCCAATCGTGGGCACGTTCTACGAAGCACCGTCGCCGGGCGCGCCGCCCTTCGTCAAAGTCGGAGACACGGTGGATGTCGGCCAGGTCCTGTGCATCGTGGAAGCCATGAAGCTGCTGAACGAAATTGAGTCCGACGTAGCCGGCGAGGTGGTGAAGAAGCTCGCCACCAACGGCCAGCCCATCGAATACGGGCAGGAATTGTTCAGCATCAGGCCGAAGAAGTGAAGCGGGAGAATCCAGCGGCGCGCCGAGAGCGCGCCGTTCTGTGTTTTGCCGGTACTCCAGCAACGAAACCCGGGCTGCGCCCGGCGGACAGCCGACGGCGGCTGTCCCCACAAGGTTCCAGGCTAGGAGCTAGAAGCTAGAAGCTGCGTTTTCATGTTCAAGAAGATCCTCATCGCCAATCGTGGAGAAATCGCACTGCGCGTGATTTGCGCGTGCAAGGAACTGGGCATCCGTTCGGTCGCCATTTACAGCGAGGCCGACCGCAACTCGCTGCATGTGCGCTTTGCCGACGAAGCCATCTGCATCGGGCCGCCGCAACTGGCGCAAAGTTATCTGAATATTCCGGCGGTGATCAGCGCGGCGGAAATCGCCAACGTGGAAGCCATTCACCCGGGCTACGGCCTGCTGGCGGAAAACGCCAACTTCGCCGAAGTGTGCGAGACCAGCGGCATCAAGTTCATCGGACCGCGGCCGGAAGTGACGCGGATGATGGGAGAAAAAGAAAAAGCGCGCGCCGCCATGAAAAAAGCCGGTGTGCCGATTCTGCCGGGCTCGGACGGGATCGTCGCCTCCGAAGGCGAGGCTCTCGAGTGGGCGCGGCAGGTTGGATATCCGGTCATCCTGAAAGCCTCGGCGGGCGGCGGTGGACGCGGCATGCGCATTGTCCGCAGCGAAGAAGAACTGCCCGGGCTGTACAAGGCGGCGCAGTCGGAAGCGGCGGGCGCGTTCGGCAACGGCGATCTCTACATGGAAAAGTATGTGGAGCACCCGCGGCACATCGAATTCCAGGTGCTGGCCGACGAGCACGGCAGTGTGCTGAGCCTGGGCGAACGCGAGTGTTCCATTCAGCGCCGGCATCAGAAGTTGCTGGAAGAATCGCCCTCTACGCAGGTCACGCCGGAACTGCGCAAACAGATCGGCAACGTGCTCAGCAAATCGCTCAGCGAGATCGGCTACTGGAACGCCGGCACCATCGAATTCCTGATGGACCAGAACAAGCAGCTCCACTTCATCGAGATGAACACGCGCATCCAGGTGGAGCATCCGGTCACCGAGATGGTGACGAACGTCGACCTGGTGAAGAGCCAGATTCTGATCGCGCTGGGAGCGCGCATGAGCGAAGTCATCACCGGGCCAGTCGAGTCGCACGGACACTCCATCGAATGCCGCATCAACGCCGAGCATCCGGAGAAGTTCACGCCGTCGGCAGGGAAGATTACGGCGTTTCATCCCGCGGGTGGAACAGGCGTGCGCGTCGACACCGCTGCCTACGCCGAAGGCGTGATTCCGCCCTATTACGATTCGCTGATTGCCAAACTGATCGTGCGCGCCAAGGATCGCCCAGAAGCCATCTCCCGCATGTCGCGCGCGCTGGATATGTTCATTGTCGAAGGCGTGTACACGACCATCCCGCTGCACCGCAAAATCCTCGCCGACCCGGACTTCCGGGCAGGGAAGTTTGATACCGGGTTCATCGAGAGATTTATGGCGAAGAACGGGAAAAGCTAGGCGCGAGTTGTGAGTCCCGAGTGGCGAGTCCTGGCTGTTTCGAGCGACGTGTCCATTCCGAGGTAGAAGCGTCAGCAAGCCGGCACGACTTCTGGCGTCATCCCGAGCGTAGCGTCCTGTCATCCTGAGGAGGGCGATCTTTGCCCGACGAAGGACCTCTGCAATTTGCAGGCAGCGTCGGTACTCCCGGCAGACTGCATAGATCCTTCGCTTCGCTCAGGATGACAGGAGATTGTTTTGATTGACTAAGACCTGTAGCTACGATATCGAACACTTCCATAGATACAGGCAGCGCAGTCAGCGGGCTCTCCTGACAGAGGGTGGAGTATAGGGGGAAAGGATGAGTCTAGGTTCGAGGGTCCCCGGCAATTCCGAAATGACGGTGGGAACTACGATGTCGTAGGCGCAGGGGCTGCATACGCAGGAGTTATTCTTGCAGAGGTCAGGATCGATCTTTAGACCAATATCGAGCATATTTGGATCCGGTGGGGAAACCTGAAAATCGGCAATCTCTTCCTTCTGGAATCCCCGCAGAATAGCGCTTACCGAGTACCGGCCTCTCGGCAGTGGCACTACGACCGATCCGTCGGGGCCTGTATGCGAAACGATTGTCTTTGCTTCACTCTTGAAGACCACTTCAGCGCCGGCAATGACGGCGCCAGACGGATCGACCGTGACCTTAACCTGGGACAAGGACGCGGCCTCTTGAGCCCGGCCTACATCGATCAGCAAAAAGGTGCCAACGGCCATGACTGCCGCAACTATGCTTTTTGTCGGGCGAATTGCCATAGCTTGATCCTACGCGCCAACTTCCCTTATAAGAACGCAGAGCCGTTCCATTCTTGCGAACGAAATCTTTCGCTGCGCATCCATCACCTGGAGAGGATGAATCCTGATGAGATTTGCCAAACTCGCCCCGCTCGTCATCTGTGTCATGTTGTGCGTTCCGCTCTCCGCCCAAACCTCCGATAATCCCGCGCTGCTGCCGCAACATGACGGTTCCCACGACTTCGATTTCCTCATCGGAGACTGGAAGGCGCACGTGCGGCGGCTGCCGGACCGGCTCAATAACTCCGACAAATGGGACGTGTACGACGGCATTTCGAACCATCACAAGCTGCTCGATACGAGCACGAACTTTGAGCAGTTCGAGGTGACCAGCACCGATGGGAAGCTTCACATCAAGGCGCAGACGCTGCGCACGTATAACCCGGCGACGCATCAGTGGAGCATTTATCTGCTGGATCTCGACAACGGAGAACTCGACACTCCTCCCGTAGTGGGCGCGTTCAACGGAAAACGCGGGGAGTTTTTTCATCAGGAGTTCCTCAAGGGCCGCACGATCCTGGTGCGCTACGTCTGGCTTGACCTTTCCCCGAAGTCGGCGCGCATGGAGCAGTCCTACTCGCCCGACGGCGGCAAGACCTGGGAAGTGAATTGGATTTGCGAGCTGTCGCGATAGTAGAGTCAAGCTGCATGGTTCAGCTTCCCAAGTTGTATCCAATTCTTGACGCCGGTTCTTTTTCGAGCGCCGAAGCGATGTTTCTGGCGGCAGAAGAACTTGTCGCGGCTGGCTGTTCGCTGATTCAGTATCGGAATAAGTCGGGGAATGCGCGGGTAATGCTGGAGCATGCGCGGGAGTTGAGGCGACGACTCGTTTCCGGTTCCCACGTCTCGCAAAACCGGCGAGACGTGGGGCATCCCAATGTGTATCGCCCCGGTTCCGGGGATGCCCCAGGTCTCGCTGAAGTTGTGAGACCTGGGAACGCCACACGGCTCATCATGAACGACCGTGCAGATCTCTGTCTGGCCGTGGGGTTCGATGGTGTGCATGTGGGCCAGGACGATCTGTCGCCCGAGTCGGTGCGGCTCATCATTGGAAACGACCGCTGGCTGGGCGTTTCCACGCATAATCCGGAGCAACTGCGCGAGGCCGATCTTACTTCGGCCGACTATCTGGCAATTGGGCCGGTGTTTGCCACGTCGAGTAAGGCGAATCCCGATCCGGTGGTGGGCCTCGAAGGCGTGCGCCGGGCGAGGGCATTGACCAGCAAGCCGCTGGTGGCGATTGGCGGGATCACCCGGGCGAACGCGGCTTCGGTGATCGAGGCCGGGGCCGACTCGGTAGCTGTGATCAGCGACCTGGTGCGCGATCCGGGGAAATCAGCAGAGGAATTTTTGCGCATCTTAGAGTAAAGTCTCAGAGATCGAAATGCGTCGTTGGTCGCTAGTTGTTGGTCGTTCGCCAATTCTTTGTCATTCTGAGCGAAGCGAAGAACCTGCTGTTGCTTTGTATGCGGCGGCACTATGCAGAGGTCCTTCGTCGGGTAAAGAACGCCCTCCTCAGGATGACAACCGTGGGTGTGAAGGCCAACGACCAACGACGATCGACCGACGACCAACCAAGGAGCCATCCCTGAGCACGCCACCATCCACGAAAGCCGCCAGCGACTGGGACATTCATAGCCATCAGGACAGCGAGTTGGTCAAAGGCCTGGGTCTGACCAGCGCCACCATGCTGGTCATCGGATCGATGATCGGCTCGGGCATCTTTATTGTGTCGGCCGAGATCGCGCGCGAGGCGGAGTCGCCCGCGCTGCTGATTGGCGCCTGGGCGGTGGCCGGATTCATGACCATCGTGGCCGCGCTCAGCTATGGCGAATTGGCCGCGATGATGCCCCGGGCCGGCGGGCAATACGTTTATCTGCGCGAGGCGCTGGGGCCGCTGTGGGGATTTCTTTACGGCTGGACTTTATTTCTCGTCATTCAGACCGGCACGATTGCCGCGGTGGGCGTGGCCTTTGGCAAGTTTCTGGGTGTGTTCGTCCCCTCGATTTCTTCCTCGCACTGGATTCTGCATCTGTGGAAGGTGCCTCCGATTCATGTCGGCCCAATGGTTCTGGGGAACATGGATGTTGGCATCAACACGCAGAACCTGATGGCGATCCTGCTGACGATTCTGCTGTCGGTGGTCAACATCTTTGGGGTAAAGACCGGCGCCCTGATACAGAACGTCTTCACCGCGGCGAAAGTTTCGGCGCTGTTCGGGCTGGCTCTGTTTGGATTTGCCTTGGGGCGGGATGCGGAGGCGATCGCGGCGAACTTTGGCGCGAACTTCTGGCACAATGCCGGACTGAGCGCGCAACACGCCGTTCAAGTCGGCGTGGGCGGACCGATCGTCATGGTCGGTACGCTGACGATTCTGGCCGTGTCGCAGGTGGGGTCGCTGTTTTCGGCGGACGCGTGGAACAACGTCACGTTCACCGCCGGGGAAGTGAAGAATCCCAGCCGCAACCTGCCGCTATCGCTGGCGCTGGGCACGGGCGTGGTCATTGCGCTCTACATTGCCTGCAACTTCGTTTATCTGATGGCGCTGCCGCTCACGGGCGCGGCGGAGGGCTCCACGATTCTGGCGCGCGGCATTCAGCACGCCGCCGAAGACCGCGTAGGCACGGCGGTCATGACGCAGATGTTCGGCTCCGCCGGCGGATATCTCATGGCGGCGGCCATCATGATTTCCGGCTTCGGCTGCATGAATGGGCTGATTCTCTCGGGATCGCGCGTGTACTACGCCATGGCCAAGGACGGCCTCTTCTTCCGCAACGTGGCCAAGTTGCATCCAAGCTACAAAACGCCGGCCGTTTCGCTGATGGTGCAGATGGTGTGGACCTGCCTGCTGTGCGTTTCCGGCAGCTATGGGCAACTGCTCGACTACATTATTTTTGCCGTTTTGCTGTTCTACGTGCTGACGATTGTGGGCCTGTTCGTGCTGCGGCGGACGCATCCGGAGGCGGAGCGGCCCTATAAGGCGTTCGGCTATCCGATTCTGCCTATCATTTATATTGGGATGGCTTTATTCATCGATATCGTACTATTGCGCTACAAGCCGCAATACACGTGGCCGGGGTTGATCGTGGTGCTGCTGGGGATTCCGGTTTATTATGCGTGGTCGCGGAGCGCGCGGCTGAATAAGGAACGCGCTTCGGCGTAGCTCGTAAGGAGAAAGCAAACGGATGGCAAATCTGCTGGCAACCAAGCCGCTGAACCTGCTCATGGAAGAGGCCCGCGAGACGGGCGAGCACAGCCTTAAACGGACGCTGGGAGTCTTCCAACTCACCGCGCTGGGTGTAGGCGCAATTATCGGCGCCGGCATCTTTGTGATGGTAGGGCTGGGCGCGCAGTACGCGGGGCCGGGGCTGACGCTGTCGTTTGTGTTGTCCGGGCTGGGGTGCGCGTTTGCCGGTCTGTGCTACGCGGAGTTTGCGGCCATGATTCCGCTGGCGGGCAGCGCTTACACCTACGCCTATGCCACGCTGGGCGAGTTGCTGGCGTGGATTATCGGCTGGGACCTGACGCTGGAATATGCAATGGGCGCCAGCACGGTGTCTTCGGGCTGGTCGAATCACTTCATTGAACTGTTGAACATCTTCCACATCAAGATGCCGCTGTGGCTGGCCTACGATCACTGGACGGCTTTGAAGACGGCAGAGAATATTGTTGCCCGGCAGATGGCGGCGGCGTCAGACTCCACGCTGGTGGCTGGTTCGCAAGCGTTTCTGGACAAGGTGACTGCTCTCACGACTGCGCAATCTCCCGAATTAGTGCAGCGGGCGCACGAGTTCCTGGGCGCGCCTCACCTGTTTGGGATGGAGATAGGCTTCAACCTGCCGGCATTCATCATCGCGCTGGTGATCACGACCATTCTGGTCATCGGAATCAAAGAGAGCGCGCGCTTCAACGCGGCGATTGTCACCATTAAGGTTGCGGTGGTGCTGTTTGTGATCGCCCTGGGCGCCCGCTACATCAATGCCAGTAACTGGGGCACCGACTGGCACTCGTATGCGCCCAATGGCTTTGCGGGAATCGGGGCCGGAGCCGCCTACATATTCTTCGCCTACATCGGGTTCGACGCGGTTTCGACCACCGCGCAAGAAGCCAAGAATCCGCAGCGCGACTTGCCGATCGGCATGATCGCCTCGCTGGCAATTTGTACGGTCCTGTACATTGCGGTAGCTGGTGTGCTGACCGGCATGGTGCACTGGCAGCAGATCAACATTGAAGCGCCGGTGGCGCGGGCGTTTCTGGACCGCGGGCTGACCACGGCCTCGCACATCATTACTTTGGGCGCGCTGGCCGGACTGACCAGCGTGATGCTGGTAATGTTGCTCGGCCAGACCCGCGTGCTTTACTCGATGGCCAACGATGGATTGCTGCCGAAGAAGTTCTTCGCCGACGTTCATCCCAAGTTCCGCACGCCGTGGAAGAATACGATCCTGGTCGGCTTGCTGGCGGCGATCGTGGGCAGCGTGACTCCGATCGACGATATCGGCAAGATGGTGAACATCGGGACGCTGCTGGCGTTCGTGATCGTGTCGGTTTCGGTGATGGTGTTGCGACGTACCAATCCCAGTCAACCACGCCCGTTCCGCACGCCCTGGGTGCCACTGGTGCCGATTCTCGGCGTGATTTCGAACGGCTACATGATGTACAAGCTGGGCTGGGTGAACTGGGCGCGGTTGATCATCTGGCTGTTCATCGGGCTCATCGTGTACTTCACCTACGGGCAAAAACACAGCCGCGTGCAGGCGATCGTCGCGGGGCGCACTCCGGAGAACTGACACGGCGTTTGCAGGATCGGCCCTCCGCACTGCGCGGAGGGCCGTTTTTGTTTTATAGTCTCTCGTTGGTCGATAGTCGTTTTTCGTTGGCAAAACCGTGCGTCTGTCATCGTGAACGAAGTGCAGGAACCCATGCATTTTGCCGGCGCTCGAGAAGATGCATAGGTCCTTCGTCGGGCAAAGAGCGCCCTCCTCAGGATGACAAGCGGGCGATTTTGCTAACGACCAACGACTAACGACCAACGACTCGCGACTGCCGTCATGACCGCCCTCCGCCACCTGCGAAAAATCGGCATCCTGCTCGTGCTGGTCATGGCGATCGGCACCGCCGGCTTTCACTACATCGAAGGCTGGACGTGGTTTGACGGCTTCTACATGGTGCTCACCACGCTGACCACCATCGGCTACCAGGAAGTGCATCCGCTGTCGCACGCCGGGCGCGTGTTCAATGTCTTCATTATTGTGTCGGGCGTATCGCTGGCGTTGCTGGGAATCGGGCTGCTGAGCCAGGCTTTGCTAGAATTCGAGCTGCAAAGCTTCTTCGGAAGGCGGCGCATGGAGCGCGAGATCGGCAAGCTCGACGGCCACTACATTATCTGCGGCATGGGACGCGTGGGACGCAGTGTGGCCCGCGAGTTGGCGCGCAAGCCGGTGCCGTTCGTGATTCTGGAAAATTCCGAAACCAAGCGGCAGAAATTCACGGCGGAAAACTGGCTGGTCATTGCCGGAGACGCGACCGTGGAGGCGACGCTGCGCCAGGCGCAGATCGAGCGGGCGCGCGGCCTGATCGCAGCGACCACGACCGACGCTACCAATCTCTACATTGTGCTGACGGCGCGCGGGTTGAATCCGCAACTCAAGATTATTGCGCGCGCCAGCGAAGACGCGGCGGAAAAGCATCTGCGGACGGCGGGGGCCGATGCGGTCGTGTGCCCGTATTTGTTTGCCGGGCATCGCATTGCGCAGTCGCTGCTGCGTCCGAACGTGGTCACGTTCCTGGACACGGCGACCACGCATCTCGGCATGGATTTGGAGATTGGGGAAATTCACATTACCGCGGCCTCGCAGTTCGCCGGCAAGACGCTGGAGACCTCGCGCATCCGGCAGGAGCGCGGCGTGATTGTGTTGGCCATCAAGCGGCGCGAAGACATGCGCTTCAATCCCGCGCCCGACGAGCGAATCGAGCCCGATGACTGCCTGATCGCCATGGGCGAGCCGGGGCAACTTCGGCAGCTGGAGCAGACGGCGAGTTCGTGATTCTCAGGTCCGCTGAGTCAGACATCTAACCACAGGGGACACAGAGGATCACAGGGGAAATCAAGCCAACGACTAACGACCATCATGAAAATCGTGACTGCAGCCGAGATGCGCGAGATTGATCGCGTGACCAGTGAAAAGTTCGACGTTCCTTCGCTCACGCTGATGGAGAACGCCGGGGCCGCTGTCGCGGAGTTCGTGCTCTCGCATGATCCCGAGGCGAAGCGAGTCGTTGTCTTCTGTGGCAAGGGCAACAATGGCGGTGACGGATTCGTGGTGGCGCGGCGGTTGCATGAGGCCGGGAAGACGGTGCGGGTGATCCTGCTGGCGGATCCCGGCGAATTGAAAGGGGACGCCGCTGCAATGTATGGCAAGTTGCCGATCGCGGCCACGATCGCGCGATCGAGTGATGACTGGAAACGGGTCGCGTCTTCTGTCGAGGCGGACCTTTGGGTCGACGCCTTGCTGGGCACGGGATTCAAGCCACCGGTGAGCGGTGTGTACGCCGAGGCCATCGAATTCCTGAATACCGTGGATGCGCCGGTTATCGCCGTGGACATTCCGTCTGGCGCGGATGCCGATGCCATGCAGCCGCAAAAGGGGCCGATCGCCAAGGCGGATGCGATTGTCACCTTCACCGCGGCGCGTCCGGCACACGTGTTCAGCATGCTTTCGCAGGGGCCAACTGTCGTGGCCGCGATCGGTTCGCCGGATGAAGCCATTGTTTCTTCCCTGCATCTAAACGTGACCACGCCGCGCGATTTCGCTGCGTTGATCGGGCGGCGCCCGGTGGAATCGAACAAAGGAAACTATGGCCACGTGCTGTCGATCGGCGGGTCGGTGGGGAAGGCGGGTTCGGTGGCCATGGCGGGCATGGCGGCGCTGCGTGCGGGAGCGGGGCTCTCGACTGTGGCGACAGCGAAATCTGCTTTGCCGACGGTCGCCGGATTCTATGCCGAGTTGATGACCGAGCCGCTGGCAGAAACGGACGCGGGGACGATCTCGGTGGATGCCGTCGAGCACATCCACGCGCTGGCGAAAGGGAAGAGCGTGCTGGCGATTGGGCCGGGAATCTCGCGCGCGGCGGAGACCTCGGCGATGGTGCGCCGGCTGGTGGGCCAGAGCGATGTCCCAATGGTTCTCGACGCCGATGGGCTCAACGCGTTTGAAGGGCATAGCGGCGAGTTGAACGGCAAAGGGCGGTTGCTGGTGATCACGCCGCACCCAGGCGAGATGTCGCGGCTGGCGGGCTGTTCCATCGGCGACGTACAGAAAGACCGGCTCGGCGTGGTGCGCAAGTTCGCGCGCGAGCATGAAGTCATCGTGGTGTTGAAGGGGCATCGCACGCTGGTGGTGCGTCCCGACGGCGACGCTTGGGTGAACACGACGGGCAATCCCGGGTTGTCGACGGGCGGGACGGGCGACATTTTGACGGGCATGGTGGCGGCCATGATCGCGCAGCATCCGAAAGATGCGATGCTGGCGGTTTGCGCCGCAGTTTATCTGCATGGCCTGTCTGGTGACGTGATGCGCGAGAGTGTGGGCGAGCATTCGCTGGTCGCGACCGATTTGCTGCGCGGCTTGCCCGAGGCGTTTGCTCGCGCCCGAAAAACCGCGCAGGACCGATTCGTGCGCTGGGATGGCTAGCTCCCCTCAGCGGCTAAAGCCGGTTATTTTCCGGCGCCTGAATCGCAGCGCTGAAGCGCTGCGCTACCCAAACCACAAGTGTGCCGCCCAAAACCAAGTGCCGCCCAAGCCCAGGCGTCACCCCAAACCAAGTGCCACCAACCACCCAAGGCCGAGTAAGACCGAGACCGCTCTAGATCGTTCCAGAGTTGCGGTATCCTTTCCCGGAGCACTTCCTGGGACGCATGAAACGGCAGGTACTGATCTACGGGCTGGTCGGCGGGGTGTTGATCACCGTGCTGAAGTGGATCGAGTACCGCTTCCTGGTGATCGAGCACTCCTTTGAAATCTACGGCGCGCTGATTGCAGCGATGTTTGCCATTCTGGGGATCTGGCTGGGCCTGCGGCTGACCCGGCCGAAAGAGACCGTGGTAGTGAAAGAAGTTGCAGTTCCCGTCCCGGTGCCGGCCGGGCCGTTCGTCCTGAACGAGAGCAAGCGCGAAGATCTCGGCATCACTCGCCGCGAACAGGAAATCCTCGCACTCATCGCCCAGGGGATGAGCAATCGCGAGATCGCCGAGAAGTTGTTCGTCAGCGAGAACACGGTGAAGACCCACTCCAGCCGGGTTTTCGACAAGTTGGGCGCCAAACGTCGCACCCAAGCGGTGCAACTGGGCAAGGAATTCGGCCTGCTGCCCTGAAGGCCCTTAATCTTCCTCACTCGAACGCATGATTTTTCTTCCCGGAAGGCAAAATCATACGAAAGGGTGACGACAAACAACCCGTCGCGCAGGGTAAAGTGCGTTTGCGATCAGCATTTTGGTTCAGGAATTTCGGCCAGAGTGCCGGTGCGATAGGAGAAAGAAATGGAAAAAGTGACGGGGATCGGCGGGCTGTTTTTTCGATCGCGCGACCCGGAGGCGTTGGCTCGCTGGTATCAGGATCATCTGGGGGTATCCATGGTCCCTAAGAAGGAAGGCGACCCATCGTGGAGGCAGGAAGCTGGAGACACCGTGTTTGCGCCGTTTCCGGAGACAACCAAGTACTTCGACGCCGCCAAGGTCTGGATGATCAATTTCCGCGTGCGCAGTCTCGACGCCATGATGGCGCAGCTGAAGGCTGCTGGCGTCAAAGTCGACGACCCGCAGGACTACCCCTACGGGCGTTTCGCCCGGTTATACGACCCGGAAGGAAACCCGATTGAGTTGTGGGAGCCGAAAGACTAATCGTCGATCGAGCGTTCCGAGCGAGGAGAAACGTATGAGAAAGCACATCCTGACGTTTGGGCTGATTTCGGGCGCGGTGTCTTCGGGGATGATGATCGCCTCGCTGCCGTTCGCGGACAAGATCGGATACGATCACGCCGAATACCTGGGCTACACGATCCTGGTGTTGTCGTTTCTGCTGGTGTATTTCGGAGTCCGCTCCTACCGGGATCGCGCCGCAGACGGCTGCATCACGTTTGGCAAGGCGTTCACGGTTGGCATGGGCATCACGTTGATCTCGTGCGTCTGCTACGTGGTTACCTGGGAGATCGTCTATTACTTCTTCATGCCCGATTTCATGGACAAGTATGGGGCGCACTTGGTCGAGAAAGCCAAAGCCTCCGGGGCGAGCCAAGCGGCATTGCAGGCGCAACTTGAGCAGCTGAAGAAATACAAGGAGTTGTACAAGAATCCCCTGATCAATGCAGCCATGACGTTTATTGAGCCGTTTCCGGTCGGCCTTGCAATGACGCTGTTGTCGGCGGCGCTGCTGCGGAAGAAAGCGAAGGGGACGGTGGACGGCATGCCTGCGGTGGTGGAGCACAACGCGTAGCTCTTTAAACGTTTTGTCATTCCGACCGCAGGGAGGAACCTGCTGTTCGGCGCGTGCGAGCCAAGCAGCAGATTCCTCGCTTTGCTCGGATGGACAACCGCATTTTTCATGCTCCGTGTGTCGGGCGGTCAGGGCAGGCGAACAGTCTGTCCTGTCTTCGCCGAGCGGCGCGCGGCGTCGAGGATTTCGGTGACCGTCACGTTGGTTTCGAGCGAGGACAGGCCGTCTTCCTTGGCGCCGTCGAGAATCACGGCGCGGATGTAGGTGAGTTCGGAATCGTAGGGAGCCGGCACGGGCTTGGCGGTGACCGCGCTTTCCTTCTCTTCATTCTGGCGGCGCAGGCGGAGATCGTCGCGCTTCACCGTGATCACGGATCCCGTCTGGCCGTAGACTTCCATGTCTTTGCGGTCGAAGGGCCAGTTCCACGACGCCTGGATAATCGCCTGGGCGTGCGGGTAGGCGAGCACGATGGTGGCCTCGTCGTCGACGCGCGCGTAGATTTGCGGCTTGAACTGCTGCGTGACGGCGGTGACGGAGAGCGGTCGCTGGCCGTCCATGAGCCAGGTCATCAGGTCGGCGCCGTAGCAGCCGAAATCGAACAACGCGCCGCCGCCGTTGAGCTTGGGGTCGGTCAGCCATTTCAGGAATTCCGGTTCGACGCCAATTTCCTTGGGGCCGAAATGGCCGTCGTGGACCACGACTTTGCGGACTTCGCCGAGCGAGCCGTCGTGCACCAGATCGTACGCGGCGTGATTCGAGCGATACCACGAGGTTTCATAATTCACCAGCACGTGAATCTTGCCTGCGCTCGCCGCCTTCTGCATAGCTTTCGCATCTTCAAGGCTGACGGCCAGCGGTTTTTCCATAATGACGTGCACGCCGTGCCGGGCGCACATTTCGACGACGCGGCGGTGATCGAACGTGTTCGTGTAAGCCAGCACAGCCTGCGGATGCACCTTGGCCAGCAGGTCTTCGAGACTGGAGAAAAGCTGATCCGGCTGGAAGCCATAGCGTTTGCCCGCCGCTGAGAGCAACTGCGGGTCAGGCTCGGCGATGCCGACGATTTCGATTTCCGGACTGTGTTGCGCTTGCGCGAGGAATCCGTGAACGTGGCCGTGAACCAGTCCGACGATGCCGACACGGAGCGGAGCATGAGATTGCGCGTGAGCGAGCGCGGGAAGCAGAGACATCAGCAGGGCAACGCGAAAGAGGCGCGACATAGGTTCTCCTGTCCAAGCAGACATATCCGCAGACATATCCAGCAGACATGGTACACGCGGCGGAAGTCGTACCACCCGGCGTGGCAGCGGGAAGGGGAACGGCTGTCCCGCAGGACATTGGCGAACTGGTTAATAGACCACTAAGTGCTTCATTCCGCAAGGGCAGCATGACCGGAGTGCAGGGTCGCAGAGCGGAATTGGGACGAGGCGCTTCCGTAATCTATTACGCAACAGTGCCCGATGGCATAGTTGGGTTGGCTTATGACTCAATTCCCCCAACCGCACCCCACGCGGCGCGCGGCTCGAGTCCAGCTGGGAGATACCGTCCTGGCTGCGATCCGGCTGGAAGATGGCCGCCGCACCAAAGCAAAACTCCAATCCATTTCGGTGACCGGCGGGCTGTTGCGGCTGACGCATTCGCTGGGTCAGGGCGACTTTGTGGAAGTCGCGTTCCAGACCCAGGCCGGCCCGGTGCACGGCATGGCCGAAGTGCTGAGCCCGATGCGCAAAACCGCCGAAGGCGT